>NZ_JAGIOB010000001.1:0-1469981 GCF_017876495.1 Microlunatus capsulatus
TTCTCGAAGGTGTAGGCGGTCTCGAGGTAGCTGGCCTTCGACTTGAACGCCGAGCCGAAGTCGACCTCCGGAGCGGCGACCGCGGTCGCGCCGAGGCTGGCGATGGTGTCCTTCAGCGCGACGACGTGCGCCTCCTCGTCGGCCTGGATGTCCTCCAGGTACGACTTCGCCTTGCCGGTGAGGAGGTCGGCCTGGTTGCCCTGGCGGTAGAACTCGGCCTCCAGGTACTCCAGCGTCAGGGCGTAGTTGAGGACGTCGACGGGACCGCTGAAGTCGTCGGCGGCGAAGGCCCACTTGGTGCCCAGCATCTGCAGCCCGACGGCGGCGGGGATGACGGCGGCGGTGCCCTTGATCAGGTCTCTGCGGTTGATCATGATGTGTCTGCCTTCTCTCAGGACTTGATGAACGGGCCGGCGGCCTTGAGCACGGCCTTCATGGACTTGTTCTTCTCGAACGACGCCGGGAAGGGGTTGCCGCCCAGCAGGTCGGCCACCACCGCGGCGTGCCGGGACTCGACCCCGGCGATCGACGCGGCCGCGGCGAGGATGTCGCCGTCCTCGATCCGGGCGACCTGGCCGTGGTAGGCCGTGACGCCCAGCTCCTCGAACGTCGACGCCGTCGTGAGGAAGGTCTTCTTGTCGTCGAAGGTGCCGTCGGGGTAGGTGAACTTCGGCTTCGCGGCCGGCTTGCCGCCGAGGGACTTGACCGTGTCGGTCAGCACCGCGACGTGCTCCTTCTCGTGGTCCCCGATCGGGGTGACCAGATCCAGGTCGCGACCCTTCAGGGCCCCGCCCTCGATGCCCTGGGCGTAGAAGTCCGCCTCCAGGTACTCCAGCGTCAGCGCGTAGTTGAGGATCTCCAGGTCGTTGGCGGAGGCGTCGGCCAGCGCCAGCTTGTCGCGCTGGGACAGGGCCACCAGGGTCGAGCCGAAGCCGACGACGGCGGCGGCGCGGAGGAACCGGCGGCGCTGGCCCTCGTCGCCGAAGGTCATCACCGGGCGGCCGCCGAAGACCTGGGCGGCCGGGTCGAGCTGGTCGACCGGGGTCGGGGGAACGTTCTCGTGGTTCATGCAGAGGTGTCTCTCTGTGAGGGGACGTGCTGATGAGCGTGCGTGCCATCGGCCGGCTCCCCGAGAGCTGGCGCTGCGTGAACGGGCGTCCGAGTGCTACCTCCCGCCCTTGCTGTCGGACTTCTTCACCGGACCCGTGGTGCTCGCGCGCACCACGATCCGGAAGACGGGGTGACCCTCGGGGTGGCAGGCGAAGAGGGTCAGGTTGTGGCTGGCCGGGTCCTTCGCCGGCTTCAGCACGAACGCCGGGTACTCGGCCTCCGGCACGATCGTGGTGTCCAGCACCTTGAACGTCGTCGCCTTGCCCTTGCCGACGGAGACCGTGATCTTGTCCCCGGCGCGCAGCAGGTTCAGGTACTTGAACGGGGCGGTGTGGGTGTTGCGGTGCCCCGACAGCACGGCCGTCCCGGCGTCGCCGGGCAGCGCGGTCCCCGGCCAGTGCCCCGGCCCGCGCTCCAGCACCGACTCGTACACACCCTCGCCGTAGGCGACGTCCAGCCCGATCCGCGGGATCGTGATCCGCCCGACCTTCCGGTACTTCCCCGGCTTGGTGGACACCGACGCGGCCTGCTTGGCCGACACCGGCTTGTCGTATCCCTGCCCGGCCGGGTCCGCGAGCTCCTTGCCCAGCGCCGCCACCACCGCCGCGGATGGGGCGGCGCGCACGCGCTTCCGGGGGCCCTGTGCGGCGACCGCCTGCGAGATGACGGCCGAGGGGTCGGCGGACGGGTCGGCCACGGGGGCCTGCCACGAGACCACCCACGGCGCCACGGCGCAGACGGGGACCAGCAGGGCCAGCAGGTAGGTCGAGACACGACGTCGCAGGGGCGGCGTCAACCGTCGTCGGGGGAAGCTCACGTGCACGCGGCTCTCACGGCGGATGGACCGCCGAACTGGCTGACGGCAGCAACACCGCAGCGCTCGAATCCCCGAGCCATGACCAGCACCGGCAACCTAGCACCCCATTGAGCCGCGCACGACCATCTGGCGCGACAAGGGGTGCCGCGGGTGCTGGCGCGAGGCTCAGCTCCACGCCGGTGACCGCGGCAGGCTGCTGCCGAGAACCGGGTACCCCCGGCGCGGCGTGGCAGGATCACGTGGTGACCCAGAGCCCTGCCCGGCCTGCTCCCGCGGTGGCCCTGGGGCCCCTCGCGGCCGCCGGCCTCGTCTTCTTCGCCTCCGCCGGGGTGCTCGTCGTCGAGATCGTCGCCCTGCGGCTGCTCGCGCCGCACTTCGGGCTCACGCTGGAGACCAGCACGATGGTGATCGCCGTCGCCCTGGCGGCCATCGCGTCCGGCTCGTGGACCGGCGGGCGGCTGGCCGACCGGGTGCCGCCGCTGGGCCTCGTCGGACCCCTGATGGCGGTCTCGGGAGCGGTGGTCGCGCTGACGCCGGCGCTGGTCCGGACGACGGCGGCCACCGGGTCGGACTTCCTGCTCACGGCCGTCGCCACGCTGGTGATCTTCGTCCCCGGCACGTTGCTGGCCGCGGTGACGCCCTTGATCACGAAGCTCTCCCTGCACAGCCTCGAGCTCACCGGCACCGTCGTCGGCCGGCTGTCGGGGATCTCGACGGCGGGCTCCATCGTCGGCACGGTGCTCACCGGGTTCGTGCTGATCACCCGGGTCCCGGTGAGCGGCATCATGATCGGGCTCGGGGTGGCGCTGGTCGTGGTCGCCGTCGTCCTCATGGGGTTCCGCCGCCGGCGGCTGGTGGTGCTGCCCGTCGCGGCCCTCGTCCTCGGCGGCCTCGGCGTCGCGACCGTGCCGAGCGGCTGCGACCTGGAGACCGCCTACCACTGCGCCGCGGTCTGCGCCGACCCCGAGCGGCCCAGCGGGCGGACGCTGGTGCTGGACGGCGCCTCGCACTCCTACGTCGACCTCGACGACCCGACCCACCTCGAGTTCGACTACGTGCGCGGGGTGGTCGCGACCATCGACAGCGCCTTCCCGGCGGGGGCCCCGCTGCGGGCGCACCACCTGGGCGGCGGCGGGCTGACGGTGCCGCACCACCTGGCGGCCACCCGTCCGGGCACCCGCAGCACGGTCAGCGAGATCGACCCGGGCGTGCTCCGGCTCGACCGCGAGCAGCTGGGTCTGGGCCCCGACGACGGCATCGAGCTCACCGTCGAGGACGCCCGGCTGGGCCTGGGGCGGATGGGTGACGCGAGCGTCGACGTCG
This sequence comes from Microlunatus capsulatus, assembly GCF_017876495.1. Lineage (NCBI taxonomy): Bacteria > Bacillati > Actinomycetota > Actinomycetes > Propionibacteriales > Propionibacteriaceae > Microlunatus > Microlunatus capsulatus. Next base: position 3,251 of record NZ_JAGIOB010000001.1, read on the forward strand.
TCGTCGGCGACGCGTTCGGCGGGGTGAGCGTCCCCTGGCACCTGACGACCCGGGAGACGGTGGGGGAGATCCACCGCGTGCTCGACGACGACGGGGTGTACGTGCTCAACGTCATCGACTCGGGCTCGATGGCCTTCGCCCGGGCCGAGGCGGCGACCCTGGCCGGCGTCTTCGACCACGTGGCCGTGGCCTCGGAGCCCGCGGTCGTCGACCGGACGAACGGCGAGAGCGGGGCGAACGTCGTGCTCGCCGCCTCCGACCGCCCGTTGGACGCCGCCGACGTCGAGGCGCGGCTCCGGGCGCTGGGGACGGACTGGTCGGTGGTCGCGGACGAGCCCGCGGCGGCCTGGTGGGGTGACGCGGTCAGCCTCACCGACGACTACGCCCCGGTCGACCAGCTGCTGGACCCCTACGGCAGCTGAGCGGTACCGCACACGCTCGTGGCGGCCCGTCCCGGCCGCGAGGTCGGGCAGGATGGGGCCATGAGCGAGCCGCTGGACGAGGACGCCCCCGCGCTGGCGGCCGTGGCCGCCGACGCCACCACCCTGCTGGAGGCCTCGACCGACGACGGGGTCGGTCACCCGGGCCTGGAGGGCCTCGGCGACGCCGAGGACGTCGTCACCCAGCTGAGCCGGCTCGCCGAGGAGCTGCAGCGGACGATGACGCACCTCGGCGACTACCTCGACGAGAGCTCCTCCGGCCGCGACCACCCGCGTCCGGGGCTGGGGGCGGCCCGGCAGGCCCTCGGCGACGTCCGGGTGGTGGCGGCCGAGATGGCGCAGCTGCTCCGGGTGGCCGAGCAGGCCCTGCTCGAGGCGCGCACCGCCCGCTGAGGTCGGGCTCGGCGCTGTCGGCTCAGCCCACCTGCGGCGGCAGGGAGGGCCAGCGCGCGGACGCCCAGTCCGACCACGTCGCGTGCGGTGGAGGCACCGGCGGGACCGCGCCGCCGGCCAGCTCGACCGCGTCGGGCACCTCGAACTGCTCCTGCCACTGCACCAGCTCGGCGTCGGTCATCAGGAACTCGCCCGGCCCGGCGTCGTAGCGCGCCGCGACCCGCCGGCGCTGCTCCGCCGGCTCCACCGGGAGGTAGACCACCTCGGGGTGGATCCCGCGCGCCGCCGCGATCCAGCGCAGCGCCGACCGCTCGTCGCGGCCCCACAGGCCGAAGTCCAGGACGACGTCGAGCCCCCGCTCGGCCGCGCGCAGCCCGACCTCGACGAGCTTCCCCTCGATCCGGTCGCGGTGCGCGACCCGCTCGGCCGCGCGCCAACCCTCGGGGTCGTCGTCGGCGAAGACCGCCCTGAGCCAGTCGTCCGGCGTCAGCCGCAGGGCGCCGACGGCGACCTCCAGCTCCCGGGCGCGGGTGGTCTTGCCGGCTCCGGGCAGCCCGACGACCAGGTAGAGGGTCACCGTGCCGACGCTAGTCCCGGTGGCCGGGCGGGGAGGGAGGTCCGGGCCCGGGGTGCCATGACAGTGCACCCCTCAGGTCTCCTCCCGGGGCCGCGGCCGTCCTACGGTCGACGACGGACGGCCTCCCGGAGGTCGGTCCGGACCGCCGGTCCCCGAAGCCCCAGGAGGAACCCGATGACCGAACCCGCCCCGCAGCGCCGCCAGGTCGGCGGCGGCCGCCGCGCGATCGGCGACCTCGCGCCCAAGCTGGCCGAGCTCACCGACGACGTCCTCTTCGACGACGTCTGGAACCGGCCCGGGCTGGCCGCCCGCGACCGCAGCCTCGTCACGGTCGCCGCGCTGGTGGCCGGCGGCGACGCCGCCCAGCTGACGTTCCACCTCGACCACGCCCGCAAGAACGGCGTGACCGAGACCGAGCTCGTCGAGGCCATCACCCACCTCGCCTTCTACGTCGGCTGGCCCAAGGCCATGACCGCGGTCGGCGTCGCCCGGCAGGTCTTCGGCGGCTGACCGCCCGCTCCGCCCACCGCACCGCCCCTCCGAGAGGAACCCTGTGAGAGCCACCCTGATGTACTCCTCCGGCGACGTCCGCGTCGAGGACGTCCCCGACCCCACCATCACCGCCCCGACCGACGCCCTGGTCCGGGTCACCCACGCCTGCGTGTGCGGCTCCGACCTGCACCCCTACCACGACCTCGAGGAGACCCCCGGCGGACGGCGGATGGGCCACGAGGCCATCGGCGTCGTCGAGGAGGTCGGCGAGCAGGTCACCACGCTGTCCGTGGGTGACACCGTCATCGTCCCCTTCGCCTGGTCCGACGGCACCTGCGCCTTCTGCCGCGACGGCATCACCACCTCCTGCGTCCACGGCGGCTTCTTCGACGGCGCCGCCTCGGCCACCCAGGCCGAGCTCCTGCTCGTCCCCTACGCCGACGGCACCGCCGTCGTCATCCCGGCCGGGACCGACGAGTCGCTGATGCCCTCGCTGCTGACCCTGTCCGACGTCTACCTGACCGGCTACCACGCCGCCCGCCAGGGCCAGGTCGGCCCCGGGACGACCGTGACCGTGATCGGCGACGGCGCCGTCGGCCTCTCCGCCGTGCTCGCCTCCAAGCAGCTGGGCGCGGAGACGATCATCCTGATGGGCCGGCACACCGCCCGCACCGACCTCGGCCGGGAGTTCGGCGCCACCCACGTCGTCGCCGAGCGCGGTGAGGAGGGCGTCGCGAAGGTCCTGGAGATCACCGGCGGCGAGGGCTCGCACGTGGTCCTGGAGGCCGTCGGCCACATGCCCGCCTACGAGCAGGCCTACGGCATCGTCCGGCCCGGCGGCGTCATCTCCCGCGTCGGCGTCCCGCAGTACGAGGACGCCGCCGTCGGCTTCGCCTCCCTGTTCGGCAAGAACGCCACCCTCACCGGCGGCCCGGCCACCGTCCGCGCCTACCTGGAGGCCGCGATCCCGCAGGTCCTCGACGGCACCATCGACCCCGGCCGGGTCTTCGACCGCGAGCTGCCCCTCGAGGACATCGCGGAGGCCTACCGGCTGATGGACTCCCGCGAGGCCCTCAAGGTGCTGATCCGGCCGTGAGCGCGCTGACCGGGCGTCCCGCGACGACGCCGTCCTCGATCCGACCCCGCCCGGGAGCCCCCGCATGAAGATCCTCACCCCCCAGCCGTCGACCCAGGGCCCGGCAGCGTGGTTCACCGGCGTCGTGCACTTCGACGTCATCGCGCCCGGGGACCAGGCGCGCGGCAAGGTCAACGCCGTGCACTTCACCCCCGGCGCCCGGACCGCCTGGCACCGCCACCTCAACGGCCAGACCCTGCACGTCACCCAGGGGATCGGGCTGACGCAGTCCCGCGGTGGCGAGATCATGGTGATCCGCCCCGGCGACACGGTCTGGTGCCCGCCCGGTGAGTGGCACTGGCACGGCGCCGCCCCCGACCACCACATGACCCACCTGGCGATCTGGGACGGGATCGCCGAGGGTCAGGAGGGCGTCGAGACCGAGTGGGCCGACCACGTCACCGACGAGGAGTACCAGCAGCGCTGAGGGGTCGGCATCAGGCGCCCAGCAGGCCGAGCACCGCGCGGTGGTCGGCGGCCAGCGTCCGCAGCCGCTCCCGGAGCTCCGCGTCCCGGCCGGGGCCGACGTGCCACGGGAGCGCCTCCACGCCCTGCACGAAACGGGTGAGCTGCAGCTCGGTCCACGCATCCTCGACCGGGGACGGGACCCGGCCCGGGCCGGCCAGGTGGCCGAGATAGGCGACGAACAGGGCGCGGTCGGTCGGGGCGGCGGTGAGCCCCGGGGCGGCCAGCAGGTTGGCGATGTCGGCGAACCGGGCCCGCTCGGCCAGGGTCGCCAGGTCGAGGACGACCAGCATCCCGTCCTCGGTCCGGCCGACCTGCTGCACCGCGAGCTCACCGTGGGTCAGCGCCCTCGGCAGCCCCCGGTGCACGGGGAGCGCACGCCGGTAGGTGTCGAGCCACGGGGCGCCGGCGTGCTCCGCGTGCAGCGCGCCGACCCGGTCGAGGGCCCTGGCGAGCAGCCGCTCGAACGTGTCCTGGGGCTGGCCCGGTCGGGTCCGGGCGATCGCGGGCGGGACGTCGGTCACCGCGTTCAGGGCGGCCGTCAGCCGCAGCAGGTCGTCCACGTCGGCCCGGGCGACCCCGATCGTCGGGAGGAGCTCCAGGCCGAGCACCTCCTCGTGCTCCCGTTCGACGCACACCGCCAGCCGCGGCACGGGGACGCCCCGGCGGGCGAGGAACCGGTGGCGCTCGCCCTCACGGGCCTCGTGCGGGTTCCGCTTGAAGAAGAGGGTGGTCCGCCGGGGGTGACCGGCCGGCGCCTCGTAGGACAGGGTGGTGATCACCGACGGGTGCCCTCCCTGGTGCTCGCCGCGCTTCACGTGCGACTCGGCCGCCCGGCGGCGGACCGCCCCGGCGGGCAGGACGTCCACGAGGTCGGACCAGGTCAGGCCGAAGGGCAGCGGACCCGGCCGCGGCGACGGCAGCGGGGCCGGGCTGAGGTCCTCCGGCTGGCTGCCCACGGTCCTTCGGCCCGCCGGCCTCAGCCCGCCTGTCCCCGCTGGCGCAGCACGAGCTCGCAGAACATGGCGTCGGACCAGGAGAACCACGGGCGCGTGAAGTCCTCCGGGGCGTCGGGGTCGAAGGACTCGTGCATCCGGCCCGTGCCCGCGGTGGTGGCGGCGAGGGTGTCCAGGCAGGCGCGGCTCTCGGCCGGGTCGAGGGTGGTCAGCCCCTGCACCGAGAGGGCGATCGGCCAGACGTAGCCGGGCGGGGTGTGCGGGCTGCCGACGCCGGCCGCGCGGGCGCCGCGGTAGAAGTACGGGTTGGCGGGGGAGAGGACAAAGGCGCGGGTGGCGAGGTAGCGGGGGTCGTCCGCCGCCAGGTAGCCCGTCAGCGGGGCGGAGAGCAGGCTCGGCATGTTCGCGTCGTCCATCAGCAGCTGGTCGCCGCGGCCGTCCACCTCGTAGGCGTAGACGCGGCTGCCGTCGGGCAGGGTCGCGACGCCGTAGGTCTCGACCGCCTCCCGGACGGTGCGGCTGAGGCGGAGCGCCCGCTCCGCCAGCGCCGGGTCGTCGAGGAACTGGTCGGCGATCTCGGCGATCTGGCCGGCGGCCACGGCGACGAACATGTTGCCGGGGATGTTGTAGCCGAGCTCGCACGCGTCGTCGCTGGGACGGAACCCGCTCCAGACCAGGCCGCACGGGGCCGTCTCGCGGCCCCGGCCCTCCCGCACCAGCGTGTCGGTCGGCGGGCCGTCGAGGCGCTGGAAGCGGTAGGAGGACCGGGCCTCGTGGTCCTGCTCCGTCTCGAGGGTGTCCAGGACGGCGCGGAACGCGTCGCGCGCCACCGCGTCGAGGTGGTCGGTCCGTCCGGTGGTCCGCCACAGCTGGTGGGCCAGGTCGACGGGGAAGCAGAGCGAGTCGAGCTCGAACTTGCGCTCCCAGGTGACCGGGCCGGCGTCGGTGAGGTCGTCGGCGTGCCGGCTGGTGCGGACGTCGGTGAAGGAGTTGGCGTAGGGGTCGGTCAGCAGGAACAGCAGCTGGCGGCGCAGCACCCCGAGCAGCAGGTCCTGCAGCGCGGGGTCCTCGGCGCAGAGCAGCACGTACGGACGGAGCTGGGCGGCCGAGTCCCGCAGCCACATGGCGGGGATGTCCCCGGTGAGCACGAAGACCGTGCCGTCCTCGCGCACCTGGGCGACCTCGCGCAAGTTGGTCGCCATGGCGTGCCGGAAGATCTCGACGACCTCCGCGGGCAGCACGGCCGTCAGGTCGCGCACCGCGTCCGCGAGCGGCCGCGGCTCGGGCACGGCGTCGGTGCTGGTCGCGGGCGGGGTGGGCGGCTGCGGTGCCGCTCCGGGCTCGTTCGACGACATCGCGGGACGACCTCTCGGGTGCGGGGGGAGCAGCGGCTCAGGTGCGGAGATGTCTACCAGAGTGCCCCGGCCGAGCGGTCCGCTCGGGCCCGCCGCGTTGCCGGCGACGGCGGCGCAGCGACGAGCGGAGGACGGGGAAGGGCGGGGTTTCCGACATTCCTGGTGCTCGCTCTCCCCCTTTCCGACGTCTTCTCCGCGCTTTTCTGCCACCTTCTGCGCATGAGGGAGAACGGCTGCGGTCGTGTATCTTCATCTCTCCGACGGGGGTCGACCACGAGAACAGGAAAGGCCGGTGCCCGGTGCAGGTGGACGAAGAGGGCCGTCGTCTCGAGGCCCTGAGGGCCCTCGACGCCCTCGACGTCGAGGAGCCGGACGCACGCTTCTCGTCGATGGTGCTCATCGCCCAGCACTGGTTCGACCTGCCGATGGTCAGCATCACCCTGGTGGACGCCGACCGGCAGTGGCGGGTGGCCTCCTACGGGCCCCTGGCCCGCCAGACCGGCCTGGAGGGCGCGATCTGCCCGGTCGCCATGCACGCCGAGGACGTGTTCGTCGTGGACGACACCGCCCGGGACCCCCGGTTCGCGCCGGCCGCGGACGCCGTCGGCCCCGTCATCCGGTTCTACGCGGGCGCGCCGCTGCACGCGCCGACCGGTGAGGCCGTGGGGTCGTTCTGCGTCATGGGCCCGCGCCCCCGCAGCTTCAGCCGAGCCGACCGGGACGTGCTCGAGGACCTCGGGCGCTGGGTCGAGCAGGAGCTGGGGCGCGGCGTCCGGCCGCAGACCCGGACGTCGCCCTAGCCCCGGGCGGGGTGGGCGCGGAGGCGGCCGGCGACCGTCAGGTGTCACCGGCCTGAGCTCCGCAGCCGAGCTCCCCCAAGACTGCGGGGCCTGGAGCAGACGGTAGAGGCCGCCCGCTCGCCCGGTGGTGCATCACGCGTGATCGTGACCTCGGTCCGCCGTGCTCGAGTCCAAGGTCCCGACCTGGTCACGGAGCCGGTGGGCCGGCCTGCGCCGGGTCACGGGGTGGGTGGACCGGCCTGCGCCGGCCGGGACGGGTCAGCCCGGGTCGGAGTCGGGACGACCTGTGCGCGGACGGACTACGCGACCTTCTTCTTCGTGGGGGCGAACCGCTCGGGCACGCCCGGCCCGATGGCGCCGCTCCGGAGGAGGCTGAGCCGCTCGGTCAGGAGCTCCTCGAGCTCGGCCACGGAGCGCCGCTCCCGCAGCATGTCCCAGTGGGACCGGACCACCTTGGCGGGCTCCTCGACGGCTCGCTCCCCGTCGGAGCGGAGGGCCGGCGCCCAGCACCGGGGGCAGTCCCAGTCCAGGGGCAGCGCGGCCTCGGTCGAGAAGGTGACCGTGAAGTGGTGCTGCGCCGGGCAGTCGAAGTCGAGCTCCAGGCGTGGGGACAGGGTGACGTCCCGGTCGTTCTCGTGGCTCTTCGACCCCAGGCCGGTGGCGTTCATGGTGCGGCTGCGCATAGCGGTTCTGCTTTCGGTGACGCAGGAGAAGGGTGCTGGCCGCACCCCACCTACCCGGCCCACGGTAGGTGCAGAGGCGGCTAACGCCTAACAGACGGGGCCGAGCGGGGTGGCCGCGCCGGTCAGCGGGCGGTCGAGGTCGGGGTGAGCACGACCTTGCCGGCGACGGTGCGGCTCTCGGCCAGCGCGAGCGCCCGGGCCGCTTCCTCCAGCGGGAACCGTGCGGCGATCTGCGGCACGAGGTCGCCGGACGCGAGCAGCGCGGCGACGGCCGCGAAGGCCGTGTGCTGGCGGGCCCGGAACCGCTCCGCGCGGCGGCGGCCCGCCCAGAAGTTGTAGAAGGTCGCGCGCCGGCCGTCGGGCACCGCGTTCCAGACCGCGAGGCGGGCGAACAGCAGGAGCACGGGCAGCTGCGCCGGGCCGGAGGCGTCCTTCGTCGCCGCCGTCCCGTAGGACACGAGGACGCCTCGGCGGCCGACGTGGCGCCAGGACCTGCGGATCCCCGCGCCCCCGACGTGGTCGAAGACGGCGTCGACGCCGTCGGGGGCGAGGGTGTCGACCTGCTCGTGCAGGGCCGGGTCGGCGGCGTCGAGCGGCTCGGCGCCGAGCCGGCGGAGCAGCGCGTGGTGGCGGGGGGCGGCCGTGCCCAGCACCCGGAGGCCGGCGTGCCGGGCCAGCTGGACGAGCGTCGAGCCGACCCCGCCGTTGGCGCCCAGCACGAGGACGGTGCCGCTGGCCGGCACCCGCGCGACGTCGTGCAGCATCTGCCACGCCGTGACCCCGTTGACGAGCACCGTCTCGACGGCGGCCGGGTCCAGGCCGTCGGGGACGGGCAGGGCGTCCGCGGCGTCGACCTCGACGTGGCTGGCCCAACCGCCGGTCCCGGTCACCGCGGCCACCCGACGGCCCCGGAGGTCGTCCGCCACCCCTGGTCCGGTGGCGACCACGGTGCCGACGAGGTCGTAGCCCGGGACGAAGGGGAAGGCCGGCTGGTCGTAGTACTTCCCGCGCCGCATCTGCTGCTCGGCGAAGGAGACGCCGGTGGCCCCGACCTCGACGACCACCCGGCCGGCGGCCGGCGCCGCGAGCGGGACGGACCGGACGACGAGCCCGTCGGGCGCGACCAGGCCGGGCAGCACGACCTCCGTGCGCGTGCGGGGGGACGTCGACCCGGACGGGGCGGACGAGCGGGGTGCGGTGGTCATCGGGGCTCCTAGGTTTACAGGCGATTACCCAAGGACCGTACGCCAGGGGTAAACGGATGTAAAGTCTTCGGTGTGAGCGACCTGGAGACACCGGCCCGGCGGACCCGCAACCCCCGCGGGGAGGGCGACCGGCTGCGGAGCGAGATCGTCGCGGCGGCCACCGTCCTGCTGCAGGAGGGGTCCGCGGCCGCCGTCACGCTGCGCGCCGTGGCCCGTGGGGCCGGCATCACCGCACCCGCCATCTACCGGCACTTCCCCGACGTCGACGCCATCCTGCGCGCGGTCGTGGACACGGCCTTCGCCGACCTCGAGCGGCGGCTGCGCGCGGCCCAGGAGAGCAGGGAGGACCCGGTCGGGAGGCTGCGCGCCGTGAGCCGCGGCTACCTCGACTTCGCCCGCCAGCAGCCCGAGCACTACCGGCTGATGTTCGGCGGGGCGTGGGACGCGTCGGCCGGCGCCGACGACGTGCAGCGGGCCGACCGGGCGAGCATCGGGATGGACGCGTTCCAGGTGCTCGTCGACGTGGTCGCGGGCTGCGTCGAGGCGGGCGCCTCGGCCGGCGACGACGCCTTCGCCGACGCGTCCGCGCTGTGGGTCGGCCTGCACGGGCTGGCCGGGCTGCGGCAGACCACCCCGCTGTTCCCCTGGCCGCGCGGCCTCGAGGACGACCTCGTCACGACGCTGACCCGCCTGATCCCGGCGGGGGAGCGGACGGCGTCGAGCCGCCGTCCTTGACCGCTCAGCGCTGACCGGGCGGGCTCTCCCCGCGGGGGCCGGTCCACGGGGGTGGCCGGACCGGCGAGGATGACCGCATGGAGATGGCTGGCGACACCCTGCAGAAGGCCCTGAGGATCAACCTCGACCCGCGCTGGTACGGCACGGTGGCCGAGATCGGGGCGGGCCAGGAGGTCGCGCGCTGGTTCTTCCGCGCCGGCGGGGCGGCCGGGACGATCGCCAAGTCGATGTCGGCGTACGACATGGCGGTCTCCGACGCCGTCTACGGCAAGTCCCAGCGCTACGTCTCGCTGGGCCGGCTGCAGGCGATGCTCGACCACGAGCTCGAGCTCAACGTGGACCGGCTCTCCCCGAGCCGCGGCGACGACACCTGCTTCTTCGCCTTCGCCGACACGGTGGTGGCCCGCAGCTACGCCGGCGGGAACGAGTGCCACGGCTGGATGGGCGTGCGCTTCCAGGCGCACCCGATGGACGAGCCCAACCAGATCGTCGTGCACGTGCGGATGCTCGACGACGACGCCAGCCTCCAGCAGGAGGCCCTCGGCATCGTCGGGGTGAACCTCCTGCACGCCGCGTTCTTCGAGCGCCAGGAACCCGAGGACATCGTCCAGAGCCTGCTGGACAAGCTCTCCACCGGTCGCATCGAGATCGACATGATCCAGTTCACCGGCATCGAGTTCCGCCACGTCGACAACCGGCTGATGGCGCTGGAGCTGGTGCGCCTCGGGCTGTCCGGCGTCGCGATGTTCGGTCCCGACCGCGAGGTCCTGCAGCCCAGCGAGGTGCTGCGCAAGCACGCCGTCCTCGTCGAGCGCGGCAGCTTCCGGCCGCCCACCGTGGTGAACATCGACATGCTCGACTGCGCGCGGGAGAAGTTCGAGCAGGACCCCGCCGTCGCCGGCAAGCCCGTGCTGGCCCTGGCCGAGCTCTCGATGCGGAACCTGCTGGCCGGGGGGACGGTCGACCGGCGGGACTTCCTCGCCCGGGCCGACCTGCTGGCCGCCTGCGGGATGACGGTGCTGATCTCGGACTACTTCGAGTACAACCGGCTGGCCCAGTACCTGGCCGCCCGCACGACGGAGCGGATCGGCATCGTCATGGGCGTGCCGAGCCTGGCCGACCTGTTCGACGAGGCGAACCACACCCAGATGCAGGGCGGGCTGCTGGAGAGCCTCGGCCGGTTGTTCAAGAACGACCTCAAGCTGTTCGTCTACCCGATGGTGCGGACCGAGGACGGGACGGTCGTGACCGTCGAGGACCTCGACGTCGGGCCCGGTACGCAGCTGCTGTTCGACTACCTGGCCCGGCGCGGCAGCTTCGTGCACCTCGACCAGTTCGAGCCGCAGTACCTGCCGATCATGTCCCGCGACGTCCTGCGGCGGATCGCCTCCGGGGACCAGGCCTGGGAGGACATGGTGCCGCCGGCCGTGGCCGAGCTGATCAAGAAGCGCGCCTTCTTCGGCTACCGGGCTGCGGTGGCCTGAGCCGGGGCGCGCGGCCGGGTCTGCCCGGGACGGCGCGGGCCGGTTCAGCCGCCGAACGCCCGCTCCCACAGGTCGTGCCGGTCGTAGAAGGCGCGCAGGGCGTCCAGCTCGACGACCGCGTCGGCCGGGTCGGTGACGACCGGTCCGGCGGCCCACCAGTCGGCGCCGGGCAGGCCGGACGACGCGTAGAGCCGCGACCCGGGCGGCACGGGCTGGGCCGGGTCCCGCAGCCGGGCGACGACCTCCCCGTGCGCCGGCTCCCACAGCCGGACGGCCCCGGCCTCCTCCGGGCCCAGGACCACGGCGTCGAACCACCGCCAGACGACGGCGCTGTCGCCCGCCCGGGTGGCCACGGCGACCAGGTGCCCCGGCCGCACCCGCTCCGTCCTCGGGGCGGGGACGGTGGCCGCGAACCGCGTCGTCACCGCCTCGTGCCCGGTGTGCAGCTCGCACGCGTCCTCGGCGACGCGGAGAACCACGGCGCAGCGGAGGTCGGCGGCGGCGTCCTCGGCACGGGTCAGTCCCACCACAACCACCACTCCCGGCTCCCGGTCATCTGCGTCAACGCCTCGAGGGTCTCCACGCCCTGGTCGACGACGTCGGGGCAGTAGGCGTACAGCTCGGCGGCGGCCCGCAGCCGGCTCGGCGCGTCGGCCGGCGGACGGGTGACCAGCAGCTGGGCCACGTCGCGGGTGAGCCCGAACAGCTCGACGCCGAACAGCCCGGCCCAGCGGCCGAGGACCGCGGTGTGCTCCGCGCCGTGCACCTCGTGGTTGACGGCGCCGTCCCAGCCGAGCAGCTCCGGGACCACCCAGCCCGCCCGGGCGGGCACCAGGACCAGGGTCGTCGGCTGCTCCGAGCTGGCGACCACCTGGGCCGGGGTGCGGACGTCGGCGACGACCTCGGGCACCGGGCCGCGCCCCACCAGCTCACCGGTCGCGCCGGCGTCCCCGGCCGCATCCTCGAGGTCGGCGGCCGCGAGCCGGCGCAGCAGGGCACGGGTGTCGTGGACGGTGAGCGGCGCCTCGTAGGGCTCCAGCTCGACCGCCTCCCAGAACGCCTCGTCGACCAGCACCGGCCACAGGCCGGTCCGGCCGAACCGGGCCCGGTGGTCGACCCAGAGCTCGCCGGGGTGCTCGCCCGGGTCGAGGGGCCGCGACCAGACGAGGTGCCCGGTCCCCGGGGTCCGTCGCGCCCGGAACGGGGCCTGGGCACCCGCGGGGGCCGGGGGGACGTCGGGCCACCGGGCGGGCGGGTCGGGGGGAGCGGCGTCGAGCAGCTCGACCAGCGTCGGCCCGGGGTGGGTGCTCACCACGCGAACCTACGCCGCGGCCGGGGTCGCGCCCGCCCCGGTGCGCGGGCGCCGGCTCAGCGTGCGGGGGCCGGCGCGGACGCCCGCGCCCGGAGTCCCTGGTCGAGGAAGTCGACGAGCCAGGTGAAGCTGTCGTCGACGTCGGTGTCGATCTGGAAGCTGCCGAGCGCCTCCAGGGTCGCGAAGCCGTGCAGGACGCTGCGGAGCATCCGCAGCGCGTGCACCTGCTCACCGGGGTCGAGGTGGTAGCCGTGCAGCATCGCCGTCCAGGACGCGAGCACCCGGCCGACGGCCGGCACGAGCGGGTCGTCGTCGCCGCTGACCTCGGCGGCGTTGCCCGCGGCGTAGCGCCCGGGGTGGGCGAGCACGTAGCGCCGCATGGCGTGCGCGCCGGCGAGCAGCGCCTCGCTGCCCGAGCGGCCCTGGGTCGCGTCGCGGATCGCGTCGGCCAGCTCGTGCATGCCCAGCACGGCGATCCGGTGGGCCAGGTCGGCCTGTCCGGAGACGTGCTTGTAGAGCGAGGGGGTCTTCACGCCGAGGCGCCCGGCCAGCAGGGCCATGCTCAGCTGGTCGAACCCGACCTCGTCGACCAGGTCGGCGGCGGCCGCTGTGACCGAGGCGGGCGCGAGCCCGGCCCTAGGCACGGGTGAGCGTCCGGGTGAGGAAGGGCAGGGTCAGCGCGACGACCTGGTCGGGGGTCTGGGCGTGGGGGTAGTGGCCGGCGCCGTCGATCACGACGACCTCGCCGAGCCCGGTGGGCAGGTCGGCGACGATCTTGTCGCCCTCGGCCCGCGGGTCGGCCCAGTCGGGGTCGAGGCTGCCCTCGACCACCAGCACGGGGCAGGTGACGTGGGCTAGCTGGGCACCGGCGTCGGTCGGGGGGCTCCCGGCCATGGCCTTGAGGACCGCCATCCGCCCGGGCTCGCGCAGCTTCTCCTCGATCCGGCCCAGGGCGGCGGTCCAGTCGGACGGCTTGTCGGGGTAGGCCAGGTCGAGGTAGCGCGTCCAGGCGGACAGGCTGCCCAGCGCGAGGGTGAGGCCCAGCTGCACCGTGCCGGCGCGGTGCCGACGGACCCGCAGCAGGCCGCCGACCGAGACCGACTGCTTGCGGGTGAAGGGCGCCAGCTCGACGACGCCCGCGACCAGCTCGGGGGCGGTGGCGGCCGCGATGGTGGCCGCGCCCCCGCTGATCGACTGGCCGACGAGGACGGCCGGGCCGCCCAGGTGGCGGACGAGGGCGACCAGGTCACCGGCGATGGCGGTGCGGCTGTAGTCGTCCCAGCCGAGGCTGGAGTCGCCGCAGCCCCGGAGGTCGACGTTCGCGACCCGGTACCCGGCCGCCACCAGGGCGGGGACCATGAAGCGGTAGGCGTGGCGGCTGTCGCCCATCCCGTGCGCGAGGACGACCAGGGGGCCCTCGCCGCTCAGGTCGTAGGCGAGGGTGCCGCCGTCGAGGGTCAGGTTCTCGGTCATGGTGTCCTCCGGTTGGCTAATAACGTTAGCCCGGAACCTAGGGGCAGTAGCCGAACCTGTCAAGGGCCTCGTCGAGGGCCGCCGTCGGAGCGCACCCGGTCAGGCGTTCCCCTCCCTGTCGTCCTCAGGCGCGGTCGTGCAGCGCTACGTGGTAGCCGTCGGGGTCGGCGAAGGTGAAGGTCCGGCCGAAGGGCCCGTCGACGGGGGCAGAGACGACGGTGTGGCCGGCGGCGACCAGGCCGTCGTGGACCGACTGGACGTCGGTGGCGTGCAGCCAGAGCGCGACGCCGGTGCCGGGCCGGGCGGCGTCGAGGTCGGTGCCGGGGACGACCTCGCGCAGGGCGAAGGCGACGGGCCGGGTCTGGAAGGCGACCGCGTGCGGCGGCCCGGCCGGGGAGCGGACGAGGCCGAGGTGGCGCTCGTAGAAGGCCTGCGAGGCGGCGAGGTCGCGCGCCTGCAGGGAGATGAAGTCGGGTCCGGTGACGGGCACGGGTTGCTCCTCTGGTTGTGTCAGTTGTCTGACACGCACCACTGTATGTCAGGATGCTGACATGAGTCGACGTGGTGCCGGCATCCACCTGGAGACGTCGGTCGGCTACCTGCTCAAGGAGGCCTCGAGCGCGCTGCGGCTCGCGATGGAGGAGGCGCTGCGGCCGCTCGGCATGACGATCACGCACTACTCCTGCCTGGAGCTGCTGGGTCAGCGACCGGGGCTGTCGAGCTCGGAGCTGGCGCGGGGGGCGTTCGTGACCCGGCAGTCGATGAACGTGCTGCTGCGCACTCTGGAGGAGGAGGGGCACGTGACCCGGCCGGCGGAGGCGCCGGTGGGCAAGGTGCTCCCGACGCGGCTCACCCTGCGCGGCCGGCGGCTGCTGGCCCGGGCGACCGTCGCGGTCCGCGAGGTCGAGGTGCGGATGCTCGACGGGCTGACCGAGGAGGAGCAGGCCGACGCCGCGCGGCTGCTCCGCGGGATGGCCCGCTCCCTGTCCGCGGGTTGACGACGCCCCCGCCTCAGGGTGCGGGCAGCAGGTCGTCCGGCGTGCCGTCCGGCAGCGACCCGTCGGGCTCCAGGGTCAGCTAGGTCGTGACGTCGAGGCGGCGGAGGAACGCGTCGTCGTGGCTGACGACGAGCAGGCCGCCGCGGTAGGACGCCAGCGCCCCGACCAGCTGGTCCAGCGTCTGCAGGTCGAGGTCGCGGGTGGGTTCGTCGACGGGTGCGGGGGCCTCAGCGGCCGGGGCGTCGCCGCCCTCAGCCATCGAGCAACTGCCCGTCGGGCGCCAGGCAGCGGTGCACGGTCCGGGCGCTGACCAGCGGCTCGACCGCCTCGGTCGAGGTCGCGAGCCGGCCGCCGCGCTGTTCGCACGCGTGCGCCAGCCGGCCCTGGTGCAGCACGGGGACGACGAGGCCCAGCAGGACGGCGGCGAGCAGGGCGGCGGCGAGGAGCGCCGCGGTCCGGGCGCGCTGGCGTCGCGGGGTCCTGGTCGGGCCGTGCGGGGGAGCCATGCCACCACCTCTCTCCGTCGGCGTCGACGGTGACGCGTTGATCGTCGCAACCCGGCCTCGTGCCGGGTCCTCTTCCCGGGAGCGTCCCGTCAGGGGAGCATGTCGTCGCCGAGCACGCGGTCCAGCGCCGCCCGGCCGGCCGGGCCCCAGGCGGGCTTCCCGCCGGGCAGGCCGCGGTCCCCGTTCTGCCCCATGTGCAGGAGGAAGAGGCTCTTGAGCGCGGCCATCCCGCGGGCCCGCCGGACGGTCGCCGCGTCGGCGGCACCGTAGGCGGCGAAGAAGCGCGAGGCCGCCCCCGCCGGGAGCAGCACCCAGGCGGCGGCCAGGTCGACGGCCGGGTCGCCGGCTAACAGGTCGCCGAAGTCGAGGACCCCGGACAGCGTGCCGTCGGCGACGACGACGTTCGCCGGGTGCAGGTCCCCGTGCACCCACACCGGCGGACCCGCCCACCCGGGCGCCGCGGCGGCATCGTCCCACAGCGCCCGGAGGGCGTCGGCGAGGGGGGCGACCACGGCGGCGTCGAGGGCACGGAGAGCGTGCTCGACGCCGGTGGCGCCGTCGCGGGGGAGCAGGCCGCGGCCGCTCCGGTCGGCGGGCGCGTCGGCGGGAGCCGGGACGTGGAGGGCCCGGAGGAAGGCGGCGAGGGCGTCGGCCGCGTCCTCACCGCGGGTGATCGAGCCGCGGTCCAGCGGGGTGCCCGGCACCCAGGTCATGACGGTCCACAGCTTCGCGGAGCGCGCCGACGGGGCGCCGTCGCGCACCGGGACGGGGACCGGCAGCGGCAGGCGGGGCGCCAGCAGGGGCAGCCACCGCCGCTCCGCCAGCTGCGGGCCTGGGTCGGTGTCCATGCGCTGGATGCGTACGGCCAGGTCGTCCCCGAGCCGCCACATCTGGTTGCCCCAGCCGCCGTCGACCGGCCGGAGGGGCAGCCCGGCCAGATCGGGGTGCTGGTCTCGCAGCAGGGCGCGGACGAGGTCCGCGGTGACCTCCGTCGCGCTCATGCGGAGAGACGATACGGACGGGTCCGCGGACTTGTCGGGGGCGGGCGCCGCGCGGTGTCCGTGTCCTGGGGCAGCGCGCAGCGGGGCGACGGCCCGACTGTGCGCTCGGAGTCGCCGGCGGAGCAACACCTCGCCCCGCGCGAGTGCGCACGTCAACAGGTCTCGCAGCCCACTAGACCTGCGGACGCGCGCACTCGACGTCGACCCGGCCCGGCCCGGAGCTCGGCGAGTTCTGGTGGGGTCAGGTCGCGGGCTAGCCCTGGGGAGCGGTCTCCGGCAGCGCAGGACCTGGGCGGCGGCCACCGCGTCGGCCATGATGAGACGAACGGGTGGGGGAGGTGCGGCCGTGGACCGCGAGCACGACGACCGACCGGACCCGGACCGGCTGCCGGCCTCCGCCGCACACCCCGGGGCGGGCGAGCTGGTCACCGAGCGGTTCCCCTACGACGGCGGGCGTGAGGTCACGGTGCACGTCCCCTCCGGTCGCCCGGAACTTGTCGTGCACGCGGGCGACGGCGAGCTGGTCGCCCGCTGGGGCGGCCTGCTCGAGGCGGCCGGGCTGCCGCCCACGTTGGTCGTCGGCGCGCACCGCACCGCCGACCCGGACGAGCGGGCGCGCCTCCGCGAGTACTGCCCCGTGATCGACCCGGAGCGCTTCGCCGCGCACGAGGAGTTCCTGGTCGGCGACGTGCGCCGCTGGGTCCGGTCCCGCTTCGGCGTCGACCTGCCGCCGGCGCGCACCGCCGTCTGCGGGGTGTCGGCGGGCGGCGAGCTCGCCCTGGCCCTGGGGCTGCGGCACCCGGACGTCTACGGCACGGTCCTCTGCGCCTCGCCGGGCGGCGGCTACCTCCCGCCGGCGGTGCTGCCGCGGCCGCTCCCGCGCACCTACCTCGTCGCCGGGACCGAGGAGCCGTGGTTCCTCGAGAACGCCACCCGGTGGGCGGACGCCCTGCGCGGCGCGGGCGCCGAGGTTGTGCTGGCCGAGCGGTCCGGCGAGCACGGCGGACCCTTCTGGGCGGCCGAGTTCCCGCGGATGGTGGCGTGGGCGTTCGGAGCTTGCTGACCTCGCCCGCCGCTCGGCACAGTCCCCGCGCTCGTCCGTCCGGGGACGGCGGGCTCTGCTCCTCCACGGGTGCGGTGCTCACCTGCCCGCGAGGGTGCGGAGCGGCCACGGTGGTCTCCCTAGGATGTGGCCATGTCGTCGCCCGGTCCCGAGATCAACATGAAGGACGTGGCCGGCCGGGCCGGCGTCGCGATCTCCACCGTCTCCCGGGCGCTCAGCGGCGCTCCCGGGGTCTCGACCGCCACCCGGACCCGGATCGAGGCCGCGGCCGCCGAGCTCGGCTACGTCATCTCGCCGGCGGCCTCGAACCTGGCCGGCGGGGCGACGAAGCGGGTGGCCATCGTCGTGCCGCACCTCGCCCGGTGGATCTGCGCCGCCATGGTCGAGTCCCTGGAGGTGCGGCTGCGGGCGGCGGGCTTCGAGATCCTGATCTACCAGGTCGAGGACGCCGACGCCCGGCACCGGTTCTTCGCCCAGCTGCCGGCGCGGCGCAAGGTCGACGCGGTCGTCGTGGTGTGCCTGCCGGTGAGCGACGCCGAGCGGGCCCGGCTCGACCTGATGGGGGTGCAGGTGCTCGCCGCCGGGGGTCAGATGGTCGACTACCCGTTCGTCTGCATCGACGACTTCGAGGCCGCCCGGCAGGCCGTCGACCACCTCGTGCTGCTCGGGCACCGCCGGATCGCGATGATCGACGCCTACGACGAGGAGATCGTGGACTGGCCGCGCGAGTCCATCCGGCACGACGGGTACCGGCAGGCTCTGGCCGCCCGGTCGATCGAGGTCGACGACCAGCTCACCGTGCGCAGCGGCTGGGGCGGCGAGGCGGCCGCCGCGGCGATGGCCGCCCTGCTCAGCCTGCCCGAGCCTCCGACGGCGGTCTTCGCGCACTCCGACGAGGTGGCGCTGGGCGCGGTCCGCACGATCCGGCGCGCCGGGCTCCGCGTGCCCGAGGACCTGTCGGTCATCGGCATCGACGACCACCCCTTCGCCGCCCTGACCGACCTGACGACGATCGAGCAGCCGGTGGCGCTCATCGCCACCCAGGCCGCCGAGCTGCTGCTCGACCTGCTCGGCGGGGTCGCCGCGCGGACGCAGGTCAAGGTGCCCACGCGCCTGGTGCCGCGGGCCACCACCGCGCGCCCCCGGGACGCCCTCGTCTGATCGGACCTCGGGCAAACGTTTGCGATCAAGCCCAGGGCTCGAAGCGAATCCGACCAGATCTTTTCGCTCTGCTGCTACGCAAACGTTTGTTGACAGGTGGAGCTGCGACGGACAGGATGGCCAGGCCGTCGCACCGGAGCGCGCTCCTCGCGCCCCCGTCCCCGCGAGCGGCTCCTCCGACGAAAGGCACGTCATGTCCCGGGTTCGTCCTGTTCGCCTCGGTCTCGCCGTCGTGACCCTCGGTGCGGTGGCCCTGGCCACCGCCTGCAGCGGCTCCAGCACGGCCCCGAGCGCCGCCGGCTCCTCCGCCGGCGCTGACGCCGCCTACAGCGATCGCGGCCCGATCACCTTCGCGCGGGCGAAGGACAACTCCGGCTACGCGCCGAAGGAGGTGGCGGCCTGGAACAAGGAGCACCCGGACGAGCAGGTCACCCTCCTCGACCTCCCGGACAGCGCCGACCAGCAGCGCCAGCAGATCATCCAGGGCCAGCAGGTGAAGGCCGACACCATGACGGTCGTCACCACCGACGTGGTCTGGACCGCGGAGTTCGCGGCCAAGGGCTACGTCGACGAGCTGCCCGCCGACGCGTTCGACCTGAGCGGCTACCTGCCCGCGACGGTGAAGTCGGCCACCTACTTCGACAAGCTCTACGGGGTCCCCGGCGACTCCAACGGCGGGCTGCTCTACTACCGCAGCGACCTGCTCGAGAAGGCCGGCGTCGAGCCGCCGACCACGTGGGCCGAGATGAAGGCGGCCTGCGCCGCCGTCGCGAAGCTGCCCGAGGCTGACGGCGTCGACTGCTACGGCGGCCAGTTCGACAAGTACGAGGGCCTGACGGTCGCGTTCGCCGAGGCCGTCGACTCCTCGGGCGGCAGCATCATCGGTGCCGACGGGCAGCCGACGGTCGACACCCCCGAGGCGGCGGCCGGGCTCGGGTTCCTGGCCGACTCCTTCGCCGACGGGACGATCCCCAAGGGGGCGATCACCTGGAAGGAGGAGGAGAGCCGGCAGGCGTTCCAGTCCGGCAAGCTCGTCTTCCTGCGGAACTGGCCCTACGTCTACGGCCTCGCCGGGAAGACCGACGGCTCGTCGGAGGTGGCCGGCAAGTTCGACGTCGCCCCGCTGCCCGGCCTGGACGGACCCGGCACCTCCAGCCTCGGCGGCCTGAACTTCGCGATCACCAAGTACGGCAAGAACAAGGCGACCGCCGTCGACTTCATCACGTTCCTCTCCTCGGCCGAGGAGCAGAAGCAGAGGGCGCTGGCCTCGGCCAACCCGCCGGTGCTGGAGTCGCTGTACGCGGATCCCGACATGGTGGCGAAGTTCCCCTACCTGCCGACGCTGAAGGACTCGATCGCCCAGGCCGAGCCCCTCCCCCAGGCCGTGCAGTACGGCGACGTGACCATCGCCGTCCAGGACGCCGTCTACGGCACCCTCAACGGGCAGACGCAGGCCGACGCCGCCCTCACGACCCTGCAGGGCAAGCTCACGGAGCTGGTCCGGTGACCCGCGTCCACGAGCAGCCTCGGCAGCAGCTGGTCTACGGCTGCATGGGTCTCGGCGGCAGCTGGGACCCCACCCCGTACGACCGGCACGACGTGGCCGTGGCCGAGGCGGCGGTCGGTGCGGCGCTGGAGATCGGCATCCGCACCTTCGACCACGCCGACATCTACCGCTCCGGCAAGGCCGAGAGCGTGTTCGGGGAGATCCTGCACGGCGACCCCGGCCTGCGGGACACGATCACGGTGCAGACCAAGTGCGGGATCCGGGTGGGCGAGTCCGGGCTGGGCGTGCACTACGACCTGCGCCCGGCCTCCATCGTGGAGCGGGTCCGGGCGAGCGTCGGGCGGCTGCAGGTCGACCACGTCGACACCCTGCTGCTGCACCGGCCCGACCCGCTGGCCCGGCCGGAGCAGGTCGCCGAGGCCCTGACGTCGCTGCACGCCGAGGGCCTGGTCCGCAGCGTCGGCGTGTCCAACATGTCCGCGGCGCAGATGGCGGCCCTGCAACGCCACCTCGACCTGCCGCTGGTGGTCAACCAGCTCGAGCTGAGCCTGGCCAAGCGGGACTGGGTGGAGTCCGAGGTGCTGGTGAACGGCGACCAGGCCATCGCCCACGACTTCCCAGCGGGGACCCTCGAGCACTGCGCGCAGGAGGGGGTGTCCGTGCAGTCCTGGGGTGCCCTCGCGCGAGGCGCCTACTCCGGCGCGGACCTCAGCGCGGCGAGCCCGGCGGACCGGGCCACCGCCGAGCTCGTCACCGCCCTCGCGGGCACGTACGGCACCACGGCCGAGGCGGTGGTCCTCGGCTGGCTCACCAAGCACCCGGCGGCGGTCAGCCCTGTCGTCGGGACGACGGACCCCGCCCGCATCCGCGCCTGCGCCGACGCCCTCGCCGTGGGCGATCGGCTGACCCAGGTCGACTGGTACCGCCTCTTCGCGACCGCGCGGGGACAGGACGTCCCCTGACGTCGGTGGCCGGCACCCGTCGGTGCCGGCCCACCTGACCCGGGGCGGGCGCTCGGCGTGAACGCCCGGTTTGGTCGGCGAGCGCCTCCTCGGCGAGGCTGGGGCCGGGACGGAGGCCGTCGGCGCGCGGTGCTGACCGGGGCACCGGCCTCCCGAGCACCCGCACCGAACCCTCGACAGGACGGCCCTGATGGCGACGCCTCGCACCCTCCCGACGTCCTCCGCGGTCGGCGGCCTAGGGCGGTGGCAGGCGGGCCTGATGACCGCCTTCGCCGGCACCGGCGTCGGGGTGGCGACCTGGGTGACCCGGACGCCGGCCATCCGCGACGCGCTGGGCGCGACCACCGCCGAGATGGGCCTGGTCATCGCCGGGCTCTCCGTCGGCTCCATCCTCGGCATCAGCCTGGGCGGCCTGCTCGTCGCCCGCCGCGGGGCCCGGTTCGTCGTCGTCGGCGGGATGACCGCGATCGTGGCCGGCATGGTGGTCATCGCCGTCGGCGCCGCCACCGGGCAGAGCCTCGTCGTCGCCACCGGTCTGGCCTTCTTCGGCTACGGCATGGGCTCGGGGGAGATCGGCAACAACGTCTCCGGCGTCGAGCTCGAGGTGTCCGTCGGTCGCAGCGTCGTGCCGACCCTGCACGGCTGCTTCAGCCTGGGGACGGTGGTCGGCGCCCTCGCCGGGCTCGTCGCGAACCACGTGGCCCTCCCCGTCGCCGCCCACCTGGGGCTGGCCGCCGCCCTCGTCGGCGCGGGCACCGTCTGGCTGAGCCGGCAGGTCCCGGCCGGGACGGGACGCGTCGAGCGCGGAGCGCCGGGCGCCGACGACCAGCCCGCGGGGGAGCCGGAGCCGCGGTTCGCCTGGCTGGATGCGCGGTTGGTGGGGCTCGGCGTCATCATCCTCGGGATGGCCCTCGCCGAGGGCTCGGCGAGCGACTGGCTGCCGTTGATCGTCGTCGACGGGTACGGCTCGACCGCGGTGCTCGGCTCGGTGATCTACGCGTTCTTCGGGGCGGCCATGGCGCTGGGCCGGCTCTCCGGCGGCCGGCTCATCGACCGGTTCGGCCGGGCGCCGGTGATGCGGACCAGCTCGCTGGTCGCCGCGGCCGGCATCGGCGTCGTGGTGGTGGCACCGGACCTGGTGGTCGCCGCGGCCGGCGTCCTGCTCTGGGGGCTCGGTGCCTCGCTCGGCTTCCCCGTCGCGCTCTCGGCCGCCGGTGACGACCCGCGACACGCCGCCCGGCGGGCCACCGCCGTCGCGACCGCCGGGTACGCCGCCTTCCTGGTCGGCCCGCCGGTCCTCGGCCTGCTCGGCGAGCACGTCGGTCTCCGCGACGCGATGGTCGTCGTGCTCGTCGCCGTGCTCGCGACCACATTCGCGGCGGGGGCCGTGCGGCCGCGTCCGGCCCCGGTCGAGCCGCTCGGCTGAGCGCTCAGGGCAGCGCCTGCTCGAGGTCCTCCAGCACCGACACCGCCACGTCGCAGGGGAAGCGGGCGTCCTCGCCGGTGCGCCGGCACGCCCGGCAGTGCAGCCGGGTGCTGCCGTCGGGCGGCGCGCTGGTCGCGGGGTCGTGCCCGTGCAGGATGACGCTGAGAGCCCGGATGAGGTGCTCGCCCGCGACCAGGGCCCCGCGCAGCGCCGCGTTGCGGCGGCGGACGTAGTCCCGCTGCTCGGCGGTGCCGACGCTCTCGACCAGCTGGAGCTGGGAGTGCACGGGTCCGTCCGCCCGGTCAGCGGGGAGGACCGGCGTCGTGCTGACGTCCTCCAGGCCCATCGACCAGCCGGGGAACCGCCGGTGCTCGGTGGTGTCGGTCCAGATGGTCAGCAGGCCGTGGTGACGGGGGTCGCGGAGGATGCGGCCGTAGAGCCGGCGCACGACGGACTCCTCGCCCTCCAGCAGCTGCATGACGTCGCCGTCGCGGACGACGAGGACCCCGGTGACGTCCAGCTCGGCGTTCCGGCGCCGGCACTGGTCGAGGAGGGCGGCGAGCTCCGGGTCCGACAGACCCCAACGCATGGTGCTGAGGTACACCAGAGTGAAAACCACCTCGGCACAGTAGGGCGGGACGGGCCGCCGCGGGCCGAATATTACGAGATTCAACTGATTTTGGTCAGGTGGCCGCTGCTCCGGGTCGTCCGGCGGCCACCCGGAAGACCGGCCAGCCGATCTCGGTGCGCCAGACCGAGGCTTCCGGGGTGTCCCGCGGACCGACCAGGTAGCTCTCGCGGACGGGTCCCGCCACCGCGAGCGCGTTGGCCACGACCCAGGCGCCGAGCTCGCCGTAGGTGACGTCGATGTCGTCGTGCGCGCCCTCGTGGGTCGCCACCGCGAGCTCGACGGCGGGCAGCTCGACGGGGTGCACCCGGCCGCGCTGCGGGGGCCGGGGCGTCGCCCGGTGCACGAGGACGTGCCCCCGGCCGGTCTCGAACAGGGCGTTGTCGTACAGGCCGCCGGGGGCGCCCGACGGCTCGGTCACCGCCGCGTCCAGCTCAGCCATCGCGCCGCTGTACCAGGAGAGGACGTCGTCGAGGTCCACGTCGCCCTGGACGGCGGCGACGGTGGTCGCCGCGACCGTCCGCAGCTCGACGGGGAGGGGCGCGAGCTCGGGGCGCAGCAGCCGGCGCAGCGACACCACCGCCGCCCGCGTGCGGTCCAGCTCGGCCTCCAGCCGCTGCAGGTGGTCGGCGACGAGGTCGGCCCGGGCACCCGGGTCGGGGGAGCGCACGATCCGGCGGACGTCGGCCAGCGGGACGTCGAGCTCGCGCAGCCGGTGGATGACCTGGGCCGTCGGGATCTGCTCCGGGCTGTAGGAGCGGTAGCCGGTGAACGGGTCGACGACGGCGGGGACCAGCAGGTCGGCGTCGTGGTAGCGGCGCAGCGTCCGCACGCTCAGGTGGGTCAGCCGGGAGAACTCGCCGATCGCCAGCATGCCGGCAGTCTGCACCCTCTCCCGGGGGGAGAGTCGTGTGCTGGACCCTCCCTCCGCGGGACGTCCCACGGTGGTCCCATGACCGCACAGACGATCGAGCCCACGCAGCTCCCCGCCACCATCCGCACCTACCTCACCGCGCACGCGGCCGGGGAGGCCGACGCCGCCGTCCGCGCCTTCGCCCCCGATGCCGTCGTCGTCGACGAGGGGAGGACCTTCCGCGGGACTGCCGAGGTGCTGGAGTTCCTCCGCCACGCCGGCGCCCAGTACCACTACACGACCGCGCTGGTCGGCGCCTCGCGCCTCGACGACGCGCAGTGGGTGGCCGTCAACCGCCTGGAGGGGGACTTCCCCGGCGGCGTCGCCGAGCTCGGCTACCGCTTCACCCTGGCCGACGACCTCATCACCGAGCTGGTCATCGCCCCCTGACCGGAACCGGTCCGGACGCCAGCCCCCGTCCAGCACTCGGCGCCGGGAAACCGCTGGGAGATCGCAGCCGTCGAGCGGGCGAGCGTGCGATCCGTCAGCGGTTCCCGCCGTCCGGGCTCAGCGCCGGCCGGAGGTGTAGTGCGCCAGGGCGTCCGCGGCGGTGAGCGTGCGGCCGTAGACGGCGACCTCGTCGACGGAGGCGGCGAGGAAGTTGCTCGTGGGGGCGCTGGGCCAGCCGGACAGGTTGTCGTAGCCGACGCGGAGGTAGCCGGGGAAGGACGTCGAGATGACGGCGGTCGAGCTGGCCACGGACACGCCGTCGACGTAGAGCTGGAGGCCTGAGGGTCCGGCGGTGGCCATCACGTGGTGCCAGGCTCCGTCGTTCACCGCGGCGGGGGAGGTCACCGTCGTCTTGGCCGCGTTGTTGACGCCGAAGACGACCCGCCCGGTGCCCGTCAGGTACAGCACCCGGTCCACCGAGGTCGAGGGGCCGAGGCTGGAGGCGCCCAGCGCGCTGACCAGGCCGCCCCGGTCGGTCGTGGTGCGCAGCCAGGCCTCGGTGCTGTAGGTGGTGCTCGAGCTGAGCGAGGTGGCGTAGGAGACGTAGCCGGTGGAGCCGTCGAAGGTGACGGCGGTCCCGGTGTCCCGCACGCAGGCGCCGGACACGCCGCGGGTGACGGTGCCGGTGTAGGTGCCGTTGCGGCCGTTGGCGCTGGAGTCGGTGGCCACGGTGCCGGAGGTCTCGTCGAGCTTGTAGTAGAAGCCGGGCGTGCTCGCGGTGTAGGCGGCGGCGCAGGTGAAGTACGGCGCGGTCGCGGCAGTGGCGTTCGTGTTGGTCAGCCGGGCGGTCAGCGCGGCCGTCGAGCCCGGGGTGGCCACGGCCAGCGCGCTGACCAGCAGCGTCAGCAGCAGGGTGCAGAGCTGGAGGGCGCGTCGGCGCTGGGGCGCGGGCACGGGCGGGGCCGGGGTCATCGGGTGGTGCGACCCGCCGGCCGCCCGGGGTCGGGGGAGAGCCCGACCGCGAGGGTCCACAGCAGGGGGAGCAGGCAGACGACGACCATCCCGACCAGCCACCAGCCGTGCAGCTCGGGGCTGCCGCTGACCAGCAGCGCCCCGCCGGGGCGGTCGGAGGCGACGAGGACGCTGCCCACCTCGCCGGCGTGCAGGTCGACGTAGTCGCCCGCCGTCCCGGTGATGCGGGTGGGCAGCAGGCCGCCCGAGGCGACGGTGGCGCGCGGGCCGTCCGGCGTGGTGACCACCGCGACCAGCACCGGGTGCACGAAGGGCCGGATGATGAGCGAGGTCACGGCGACGAGCACGCAGCTGCCGAGGACGCGGACGCTGGAGCGCCAGCGCAGCGGCACGTACCAGCCGGAGCCGACCACCAGGACGACGACGCCCAGCAGCAGCGTGGGCAGGGCGCGGACCAGCCAGCCGAGCCCGCGGTAGTGGCCCACCACCTCGCCGACCAGGGAGTCCTGGGTGACCGGGAACGGGTCGACGGCGCCGTTGACGTCGCCCTGCACCTGGAGGTTGCCGTCGGCCAGCACGGCGACGACGCGGTGGGTGACGAGGCTGCCGGGCAGGTTCGGGGGCCGGTAGGTGACGAC
The DNA here is from genome assembly GCF_017876495.1 of Microlunatus capsulatus. Classification (NCBI taxonomy): domain Bacteria; kingdom Bacillati; phylum Actinomycetota; class Actinomycetes; order Propionibacteriales; family Propionibacteriaceae; genus Microlunatus; species Microlunatus capsulatus. The sequence continues at coordinate 28,921 of NZ_JAGIOB010000001.1, forward strand.
GTCCCCGACCTCGAGCAGCGCCAGCGGGGCGGGCCGGGTCAGGATCAGCGTGCCGACCGGGGCGGCGGTGCCCATCGACGGCGTCTCGATGACGGCCCATCGACCGCCGCTCACCCGCCAGGCAGCCCCGGAGACGACCAGCAGCAGGCAGGCCAGCAGGGCGGCGACGACGGCGGCGGAGAGCAGCCCGCCGGGGCGGCGGAGCGGTACCGCGGGTGCGGCGAGAGCCATCGGTACCTCCTCGGCCGGGGGGTGGACGTGGGGCTCCCGGCCCCGACCGCTGGTCGGGACCGGGAGGGCGGGTCAGGAGGTGAAGGTCCAGACCAGCGGCTGGGAGGCGGCGAGACCCTGGTAGGTGTTGCCCGCGGCGGAGGCGAGCGTCACCGCGAAGGTGAAGGTGGCCGACGCCCCGGCCGCCACGGGCGACGTCAGGGTCAGGGCGCCGCCCGCGGCGAGGGTGGTCAGCGTCGAGCTCGCCGGGCTGATCGTCGTCGTGGTCGCGCCGACGGTCTGGGTGATGACCACGCCGAGCTTGGCGCAGAGGTCGGTCGCGCTGCCGGTGACCGCACCCGACTGGGTGCAGGTGCCCGGGGCCAGGGTGAAGGAGGCTGCCGGCGCGGTCCCGACGTTCTTGATCGTCACGGTCGTCGACACGGTCTGGCCGGGGACCATCGTCGTCGACCCGCCGTACTTGTTGATCGTGGCGCACGTCGCCGCGTTGTTGGTCACGTTGTTGCCGGAGCCGTCGGTGGACAGGCAGGTGGTGGTGCCGGCCGCGTTCTTCTCCTCCATGATCACCGTGCCGGCCGCCGCCGTGTTGACCGAGTTGGTGATCGAGGCGGTGAACGCCGCAAGGCTGGAGTTCATCGAGAGCGCCAGCACGACCACACCGAGCACGCCGGTCAGCAGGGCGACCAGGGTGAGGCGTCGGCGGGGGGCGCGGGCGGCGGGGACGGGGGAGAGGGACACGAGCGGGCTCCAGACGGGAGAGGTGGTGGACCGGGTCGCCGCCCCCGCGACAGCAGGAACGATATGGATCACGCGTGAGGTGGACAACGGTGTCAGCCCAAGTCGCGACGGTGGTCCCGAACATCCGGGACGAAGGTCCCGGCACGGCCGCGAACGCTTGACGGGCTCCCGGCGACGTGAGGGGATGCGGGGGTGCAGACCCCGCCCGTCGTGGCCGACCCGTCGGACGACGTCCTCGCCGACACCGCGACGCAGGACGCCCCGGCCGGCCGGCTGCGGCTGGACGACCAGCTCTGCTTCGCCCTCTACGCGGCGACCAACGAGATCGTCCGGGTCTACCGCCCGCTGCTCGCCGAGCTGGGCCTCACCTACCCGCAGTACCTGCTGATGATGGCGCTGTGGGAGCAGGACGACCAGCCGGTCACCGCGCTCGCCCGGACGCTGCACCTGCCCGCCCACGGGGTGCTGCCGGTCCTCACCCGCCTCGCGGAGGCCGGGCTCGTCTCCCGGCGCCCCGATCCCGTCGACCGACGGGTGACCCGGGTGACGCTCACGCCAGCCGGTGCCGCGCTCGAGGGCTCGGCCGCGGCAGCGCAGCGGGTGGTGGCCAGTCGGACCCGGCTGGCCCCCGACGCCTTCCGCGAGCTGCGCAGCGGGCTGCACGAGCTCTCGGCCGTCCTGCGCGGCTGACGGGCCAGGCCCAGGAGCCGACCGCTCAGGTGCTCGAGGAGTCCGCCGCCGGCTCCACGTCCGGGGTGCGCAGCACGGCGAACTCCACCGTGCGCCGCAGCGCGTAGCCCAGCTGCAGGTAGAGCTCGACCGCGCTCGTGTTGGCGGCCCCGGTGTGCAGGAAGGGCGTCTCCCCCCGCTGGCGGATCTCGTGCCCCACCGCGCGCACCAGCCGGGTGGCCAGCCCCTGGCGTCGGTGGTCGGGGTGGGTGCAGACGGCGCTGATCTCGGTCCAGCCCGGCGGGTGCAGCCGCTCGCCGGCCAGGGCGACCAGCCGGCCGTCGCGCCACAGGCCGAGGTAGCCCCCCAGCTCGTGGGTGCGGGGGCGGAAGGGTCCCGGCTCGGTGCGGGCCACCAGGTCGGCGGCCTCGAACGCCTCGGCCGCGCCGACGGGGGACGCCTCGGGGTCGGGGCCGGTGCGGTGGTCCGGCGTGGCCACCAGCTGGACGCCGGGGATGAGCGCCTCGACCGCCCAGCCCGCTGGGAGGCCGTCGACCAGACCGGGCGGGCCCGTCAGCAGCACGGTCTGCCCGGCGCCCTGGAGCCGGTGGAGGTCCGCCCACGACCGCGGGTCGCCGGGGTCGGCGAGCGCGCCGAAGGGGGAGAGGTCGGTCCGGTAGCGCCGCGCCCGCCCCTGCCCCTCGGCGAACCGGGCGTGCGGTCCGGTGAGCGAGGCCCAGGCCGCGCTGTCGAGCGGGTGGGGCGGTGCCGACGCGGCAGCGGTCGAGACCGGGGTGGGGGCGCTCACCCGGTCGGCAACGTGGACGTCGTCGCGTCTGTTCCGGCCCTCCCGGAGCCGGCTCGTCCGGACAGGAGGGGTGGCCGAGGGGCGTCCAGCGCCTGAGAAGCCTGTTCGGTCGGTGGACACCGCTCTAGTATTCCCTACTAAGTCTGCAGAGTTCAGGGGATGTGATGAGCGGAAGCGGTGGGCCGGGCGGGGAGCCCGTGGTGCTGGTGCTCGTGGGCCTGGGCCCGCGCGGCGCCGGGCTCCTGGAGCGGGTGGTCAGCAACGCCGCGGTGGAGAGCCGTCGGCCGGTGGAGGTCCACCTCGTCGACCCGTTCCCACCGGGAGGCGGCCGGGTGTGGCGCGACGCCCAGTCCGAGCTGCTCCGGCTCAACACCACCGCGGAGGACCTGACGGCCTTCGTCGACGCCAGCGTGACGATGGAGGGACCGGTGACGCCCGGCCCCTCCCTGGCGGACTGGTGCCGGACGGCGGGCGCGGGGCTCGCCGACCCCGCGCTGGTGTCAGAGGCGGCCGCCCTGGGCCCGCTCGACTTCCCGACGCGCCGGCTCGCCAGCGCCTACCTGGCTGCGGCCCTGGAGCGGACGCTGGCCCGGCTGCCCCCCTCGGTGACCGTCGTCACCCATGCCCGCCGGGCCGTCGACCTCCTCACGACCGGGACGGGGGAGCGCGACCTCGTCGTCCTCGACGACGGCACCCGGCTGGCCGCCGACGCCGTGGTGCTGCTGACCAGCCACGTCGACGTCCGGCCCGCCCCGCCGTTCGCGGCGCTGGCGGCGTTCGCCGACGCGCACGGGCTGACCTACGTCCCGCCGGGTTACGGCGGTGACCTGGACCTCGAGCTGCTGCGGCCCGGCCAGGACGTCCTGGCCCGCGGGTTCGGGCTGGGGTTCGTCGACCTCATGGTCCTGCTGACCGAGGGCCGGGGCGGCAAGTTCGTGGAGGACCCGGACGACGACGCGCCGGGCCGGCTGCGCTACGAGCCGTCGGGGGCCGAGCCGCGGCTGCTCGTCGGTTCACGGCGCGGTGTGCCGTACCACGCCAAGCCGATGTACCGGTTGCGCGCGGCCAAGCCGGAGCGGACCACCTTCTGCACCCCGGAGGCCGTCGCCGCCCTGCTGGAGCGCGGGCAGCCGATCACCTTCCTCCGCGACCTCTGGCCGCTGGTCGCCCTGGAGGTCACCTGGGCCTACCACGTCGAGCTGGCGCAGGGCCACCCCGAGCGGGTGGCCGTGCCCTGGCCGGAGTTCGCGGCCACCTTCGCGCGGCTCGCGCCCGACGCGACGGCGCTGCACGGCTGGCTCACCGCCGTCGTGCCCGACGCCCGCGACCGCCTCGACCTCGCCGCCCTCGACCGGCCGTTGGACGGGCTCCGGGTCGTGGACCGCGAGGAGCTGCGCCGGGTCGTCCGCCGTCACGTCCGCGACGACCTCGACCGGCGCCAGGACGTGCGGTTCAGCGCCGACCTCGGGGCCTTCCACGGGCTGCTCGCCGTGCTCCCCGTGATCGGGCCGGCCCTCGGGTCCCCGCTGATGGACCCGCGCTCGCTCGTCGAGGAGTTCACCGGCTGGTTCATGGGCTTCTTCAGCAGCTACGCCAGCGGTCCGCCGCCGGACCGGCTCGAGCAGTTCCTCGCCCTCGAGGAGGCCGGCGTCGTGCAGCTCGTCGGCCCCGGCCTGGAGGTCGCGGCGGACCCCGCGCGCCGCGTGTTCGTCGGCCGCTCGAGCGCGGTGCCCGGCGAGGTGACGGCTCGCGCCCTCCTCGAGGCGACCCTGCCGGCCTTCGACCTGGCCCGGGCCGACGACCCGCTGCTGGCGGCCCTGGCCGCCCGCGGCGAGGTCGCCAGCCAGGTCCTCACCGGCCCGGACGGGGTACGGCTCGACACCGGGCAGCTGGCCGTCGACGCCGGCCACCGCCTCCGCCGGGCCGACGGCACGACCTCCCCGCGCCGCTTCGCGCTCGGGATGCACACCACCGTGAAGTCGGCGGCCTTCGCCCGGCCCGGCAGCAACGGGCCGGTGCACCGCCACAACGACCAGGTGGCCCGGGCGCTCCTCGCGCTCGAGCCGCTCACCGCCGCCACCAGCGGCACCCCCGTCCACCGACCGCCCGACACCGACCAGCCCCCACGTCCAGGAGGACAGTGACATGCCCATCGAGTTCCTCGGCATCGGAGCCACCCACGACGGCTCCGAGACCACGCCCCGCTCCGGCGGCAGCTTCGACCCCGAGTACACCGTCCGGCTGGCCCGTGCCCACCAGGACCACGGCTGGGACCGCGTGCTGACAACCTACGGCTCGGGCTCGCCGGACCCGGCGCAGGCCGCGGCCCTGATCGCCGCCCGCACCGACACCCTGCAGGTCCTCGTGGCGCACCGGCCCAACCTGTCGATCCCCACCTTCGCGGCCAAGACCCTGGCCACCCTCGACCACATCTCCGGGGGCCGGACGACGGTGCACATGATCACCGGCGGCAGCGACCACGAGCAGCAGCGGGAGGGCGACTTCCTCCCCAAGGACGCCCGCTACGACCGGACCCGGGAGTACATCCAGATCCTCAAGCAGGTGTGGACCCGGCACGAGGCCTTCGACTTCTCGGGCGAGCACTACCGCTTCGCCGACTTCGTGGCCGACGTCTTCCCGGTCCAGCAGCCCCGGCCGCAGGTCAGCTTCGGCGGGTCCTCGGACGCGGCCTACGCCGTCGGCACGGCCGAGGCCGACATCTTCTGCCTGTGGGGCGAGCCGCTGGCCGACACCCGCGAGCAGATCGAGCGGGTCCGGCGCGAGGCGGCGGCCGCCGGCCGCGCGACGCCGCCCCGCATCCAGGTGGCGTTCCGGCCGATCCTCGCGCCCACCGAGGCGCAGGCGTGGGCCAAGGCCGAGGACGTCGTGCGCCGGATCGAGGCGCGCAAGGCCGGCGGCCAGCAGTTCCGGCTCGCCCCCGCGTCGCCGGAGAACACCGGCTCGCAGCGGCTGCTCGCCATCGCCGACCGCGGGGACCGGCACGACCGCATCCTCTACTCCGGGACGGCGAAGGCCACCGGCGGCGCCGGGAACTCCAACGCGCTGGTCGGCACCCCGGAGCAGGTCGCCGAGGCGCTCCTGGAGTACGTCGACCTCGGCGTGGACATCATCTCCGCGCGCGGCTACGACACCCTGCAGGACGCCGTCGACTTCGGCGACCAGGTGATCCCCCTCGTCCGCGCCGAGGTGGCCCGCCGGGAAGCCGTCGCCGCATGAGCGCCTCAGCACCCGGCCCGCGGGAGGGGCGCCGCCGCTCGCGCGGTGCCGCGGGGGACTGCGCCGCCTGGCTGGGCCCGCACGACCTCGCCGCCATGGTGGGGCTGGCGGCGGCGGCGTCCGGCGGGCAGGCCGGGGCGGCTCCGGTCGGGTCGCCGGCCGGCTCTGCCGCCGGCCCCAGCCCGACCGTGCTGGCCGCCCGGCTGTCGACCCTGCTCCGCTAGCAACTCCCCGTCGTCCCGCTGCTCGGGACACCTGTCCACCTGCCGAGATTGCCTTGTATCCCTAGTAGTGCGCAGGGGTACAGTTCTTCCTGTCACGAGTGCCAGCGTCAAGCCCCGGCTTGCTGGCCGGCAACCCTCCTCCGCGGTGGGGTGCCCCGGGTGAGGACACGGCTGGCGTCCGTCCGGACGCCGGCAAGCGCGGACCCCGGCCCGGGGTCCTGTTCCCGGAGGTCGTCGGCGATGAGCCTGCTCACCCACCCCAGCACCACCACGTCCCGCCGGCCGCCCGCGCCGGCCGCGCTGCTGCCCGTCGTCGGGGCCGGGCAGTCCGTGCCCCTCGTGGACGGCCGCAGCGCCCGCTACGTCCACCTTGACTACGCCGCCAGTGCGCCGGCCCTGCAGGCGGTGGCCGACCACGTCACCGCCGTCCTGCCCGCCTACGCCAGCGTCCACCGCGGGGCCGGCTACCTGTCCCAGGTGTCCACCCGGCTGCTGGAGCAGGCGCGCGGCGAGATCGCCCGCTCGGTCGGCGCCCGGGACGACGACGTCGTGGTCCTCACCCGCAACACCACCGACGCGCTCACCCTGCTCAGCACCGCCGTGCCGGGCGAGGTCGTCGTGCTGGACGTCGAGCACCACGCCAACCTGCTGCCGTGGCAGCGGGGCACCGCCCGCGTCGTCCCCGCGGCCGGCACGCTCGCCGCGACCGAGGCGGCGCTGGCCGCCGAGCTGGGACGGCGGCCCGCCGCGCTGCTCGCCGTCACGGGGGCGTCGAACGTCACCGGCGAGGTGCCGCCGCTGGCCCGGCTGGCCGCCCTGGCCCACGCCCACGGCGCCCGGATCGTCGTCGACGCCGCGCAGCTCGTGCCCCACCGGGGGTTCGACCTGGCGGGTCTCGACGTCGACTACGTCGCGTTCTCCGGGCACAAGCTGTACGCGCCGTTCGGCGCCGGTGCGCTGGTCGGCCGTCCCGACTGGCTGGACGCGGCGCCGCCGCACCAGCCCGGCGGCGGCGCCGTCCGCGAGGTGGGCACGACCGCCACCGTCTGGGCGCGCAGCCCGGAGCGGCACGAGGGCGGCACACCCAACGTGCTCGGCGTCGCGGCGCTCGCCGAGGCCTGCCGCGTGCTGGCGGCCGTCGGGTTCGACCGGGTGCGCGAGCACGAGGCCGTCCTGCACGACCGGCTGGTGCAGGGGCTGCGCGACCGCGGGATCGAGCCGCTGCGGATCTGGACCGACGCGCCCGACGTCGTCGGCGTCGTCAGCTTCACCGTCCCCGGCTCCACGGCCTCGCAGGTCGCCGCGTTCCTCTCCGCCGAGCACGGCGTCGGGGTCCGCGACGGACGCTTCTGCGCCCACCCGCTGCTGGCCCGGCTCGGGGCGTCCGACGGCGCCGTGCGCGCCAGCCTCGGCGTCGGCAGCAGCGCGGCCGACGTCGACCGCCTCCTCGACGCCCTCGACCGGCTGCGCGCCGACGGCCCGCGCTGGACCTACACCAGCTCCGGCGGCAGCTGTCGACCGTCGCCCGACCCCCGCCCCCTGCCCGCGTGGTGGACCGGTGACGACGGCCTCGACGGCCCGTCCGCCGCCCCGCCCTCGCCGTGCACCCCCACCCCCGCACCTCCTGGAGACCACCGATGACCCTCACCACCCCCGGCACCCGCTTCGCCGGCCCCGTCGACACCGAGCGCTACGGCGAGTACCGGGTCACCCGGCGCCCCGACGACCCGCGGCCGCTCTACCGCTTCACCGGCCGGCTCAGCTCCGACGGCTCGACCCCGTTCCACGCCGAGCCCGGCCGGTACCACCTCTACGCCGGCTGGTTCTGCCCCTGGGCCCAGCGGGTGGTGCTGCAGGTCGCGGCCAACGGCCTGCTGGCCGCGCCCGGCGGCGAGGGCGCCCTCTCGGTGTCCTACGTCGACGACGCCCGCGACGCCCGGGGCTGGGCCTTCCGCGAGACCCACGGCCCCGACCCCGTGAACGGGTTCACGCTGCTGCGGGACGCCTACGAGGCCACCGAGCCCGGCTTCGACGGCCACGTCAGCGTGCCGACGCTGTGGGACACCACGACCGGGCGCGTGGTCAGCAACGACTACACGACCCTCGGGATCGACATCGCCACCCAGTTCGGCGGCTCCCGGTGGCCCGGCGTGGACACCTACCCGGTGCACCTGCGCGAGGAGATCGAGGCCCTGGACGCCTGGGTCGGCCCCGCCGTCAACCAGGGTGCCGGCCGCGCCCGCGGCCAGGGGCCCGCCGCCGAGCAGGCCCGGGTCGAGCTGCGGGGCGCCTTCGACCGCCTGGACGCCCTGCTGGTGGACCGCAGCTTCCTGGTCGGCCACGGGCTGACCGAGGCCGACTTCCGGCTCTGGGTGAGCCTGGCCCGCTACGACGTGCAGACCAACGCCACCGGGGAGGTCGGGCCGCCGCTCAGCGCCTGGCCCGAGCTGGCCCGCTACGCCGGCTGGCTCGCCGACCTGCCCGCGTTCCGGGCCACCACGCGGTGGGCGAGCTTCACCGCCCCCGGCACCGCGCCCTCCTTCCTGCCCCCGGCCGCCGCCGCCACCGAGAGGACCTCCGCATGACGGGCCCGCTGCACCTCGCCGTCGCACTCGACGGCGCCGGGTGGCACCCCGCCGCCTGGCGGCTGCCGTCGGCCCGCCCCGCCGAGCTGCTGACCGCGGGCTACTGGACCGATCTCACCCGGCGCGCGGAGGAGGGCCTGCTGGACCTCGTCACCTTCGAGGACGCCCTCGCCCTGCAGCGCTCCGACCCCCGCGGCTCCGGCCCGGACGACCGCACCGACGAGGTCCGCGGGCGTCTCGACGCGGTGCTCGTCGCCGCCCGGGTGGCCCCGCTGACGTCGCGGATCGGCCTGGTGCCGACGGCGACGGTCACCCACACCGAGCCGTTCCACGTCTCCAAGGCCATCGCCACCCTGGACCACGTCTCCGACGGGCGCGCCGGCTGGCGGGCCCAGGTCTCCGTGCGGCCGGAGGAGGCGGCCCACGTCGGCCGCCGCGAGGTCCCGCGGGTGGACCTGCTGCGACCCGACGACCCGGCCACCCGCCAGCTCGTCGAGGACCTCTTCGCCGAGGCGGGCGACGCCGTCGAGGTGGTCCGCCGCCTCTGGGACAGCTGGGAGGACGACGCCGAGATCCGCGACGTCGCCACCGGCCGGTTCGTCGACCGCGACAAGCTCCACGCCGTCGACTTCGAGGGCCGCTGGTTCAGCGTCCGCGGGCCCTCGATCACCCCGCGGCCGCCGCAGGGGCAGCCGCTCGTCGCCGCCCTCGCCCACGCCGCGGTCCCGCGGGCCTTCGCCGCCCGCTCGGCCGACGTCGTCTTCGTCACCCCGTCCGACAACGCGGGCGCGGCGTCCGACGTCGCCGACATCACCCGGCACCGCGAGGCCGCCGGGCGTGCGGGGACCACCCACGTGTGGGCGGACCTCGTCGTCCTGCTGGACCCCGACGCCGACCGGGCGCACCGCCGCTGGCAGCAGCTCGAGACCTGGTCGGGGCGCACCTTCAGCAGCGACGCCGAGGTGTTCGTCGGCACCCCGCAGGGGCTGGCCGACCTGCTGCTGGCGCGGGCCGAGGCCGGCCTCACCGGCTTCCGGCTGCGGCCGGCCGCCCTGCCCGAGGACCTGGACGTGGTCGTCGACGCGCTGGTGCCGGAGCTGCAGCGCCGCGGGGCGTTCCGCACGGCCTACGAGGCCGACACCCTGCGCGGCCTGCTCGGCCTGGCCCGCCCGCTCAACCGCTACGCGTCCGTGGAGGACCTCCGATGACCGCACCCCGCAAGCAGATCCACCTCGCCGCCCACTTCCCGGGCGTCAACAACACCACCGTGTGGAGCGACCCGGCCGCCGGCAGCCACATCGCGTTCAGCTCGTTCGTGCACCTCGCGCAGACCGCCGAGCGCGCCAAGTTCGACTTCTTCTTCCTGGCCGAGGGCCTGCGCCTGCGCGAGCAGAACGGGCAGATCTACGACCTCGACGTCGTCGGCCGGCCGGACACCTTCACCGTCCTGGCCGCGCTGGCCGCGGTCACCGACCGGCTGGGCCTGGCCGGCACCATCAACTCCACCTTCAACGAGCCCTACGAGGTGGCCCGGCAGTTCGCCAGCCTGGACCACCTCTCGGCCGGGCGCGCGGCCTGGAACGTCGTCACCTCCTGGGACGCGTTCACCGGCGAGAACTTCCGCCGGGGCGGGTACCTGCCCCAGGACGAGCGCTACGCCCGCGCCCAGCACTTCCTCGACGCCACCTCCACCCTGTTCGACTCCTGGCGCGGCGACGAGGTGCTGGCCGACCAGCGGTCGGGCGCCTTCCTGTCCCGGCCCGACGTCGGACGGTTCGCCCACGCCGACCAGCACGTCGACATCGCCGGGGCCTTCACCACCCCGCGCAGCCCGCAGGGCCGGCCGGTGATCTTCCAGGCCGGGGACTCCGAGGAGGGCCGGGAGTTCGCCGCGGCCTCCGCCGACGCGATCTTCACCGGGCACTCCACCTGGGACGCCGGCCGCGCGTTCTACGCCGACCTCAAGGGCCGGCTGGCCCGGCACGGCCGCCGGCCCGAGCAGCTCGTCGTGCTGCCGGCCGCCACCTTCGTGCTGGGGGACACCGACTCCGAGGCCGCCGACCTGGCGCACGACGTGCGCCGGCTGCAGGTCAGCGGGCAGACGGCCATCAAGTTCGCCGAGCAGCTCTGGAACACCGACCTGTCCGACCACGACCCGGACGGCCCGCTGCCCTCGTTCGACCCGGTGGTGGGGGAGAACACGATCGCCCGCGGCCGCGCCAGCGTCCGCCGCTTCCGCGACCCGGTCGCCACCGCGCGGGAGTGGCGGGAGCGGGCCGAGGCCGAGCACCTGTCGCTGCGCGAGCTGGTCATCGAGATGACCGGGCGGCAGTCCTTCATCGGCTCGGCCGAGACGGTGGCGACGACGATCGACGCCTTCGTGCAGGGCGACGTCAGCGACGGCTTCATCCTCGTCCCCCACATCACCCCGGGCGGCCTCGACCGGTTCGCCGACGAGGTGGTGCCGCTGCTGCAGGAGCGCGGCTCCTTCCGCACCGAGTACGAGGGCACGACCCTGCGCGACCACCTCGGGCTCGACACCCCCGAACCCGCCGCCCGCCCCCAGCCCGGCGCCCCGCGCCCTGAGCCTGTCGAAGGGCTCGTGACGTCCACCGCCGCCCGGGCCGCCCGCCGGCCCTGAGCCGCGCGTCGCGCGCCGCACCCGCACCCGCACCCGACGACCCGTCCCTCCACTCCTGAAGGAACCCTCGTGAGCACGCCCCTCCGCCGTCCCGGCGCCGTCCTGCTGGTCCCCGCCCTCGCCGCCGCCCTCGCGCTGAGCGCCTGCGGCGGCAGCAGCACGACCGCCGGCACCGGCGACGCCGACACCTTCCGCTTCGCCCTCGCCTCCGACCCGGGCTGCCTCAACCCCCGCGTCGCCGGCAACAACGACGCCGCCTACCCCTCCCGCCAGCTGGTGGACTCACTCACCGACCAGGACCCCGGGACCGGGGAGATCAAGCCCTGGCTGGCCGAGACGTTCTCCGTCGACAAGACCGCCACCCGGTTCACCTTCACCCTGCGCGACGGCGTGACCTTCAGCGACGGCACGCCCCTGACCGCCGCCGTCGTGCAGCAGAACTTCGACGAGATCATCGCGAACGGCGCCGCGCAGGCGCAGTCGCTGCAGTTCCTCACCGGCTACGCCCGCACCGTCGTCGTCGACGAGCGCACCGCCCGGGTCGAGTTCGACCAACCCAACGCCCAGTTCCTGCAGGCCACCGCCAGCCACTTCCTCGGGCTGCTGGCCCCGTCGTCGCTCGCGGCGGACCCGGCGACGCGCTGCGACGGGAACATCGTGGGCACCGGCCCCTTCGTCCTCGACCACTACACGAAGAACACCGAGGTGGTGGAGACCCGGCGGCCGGGCTACGCCTGGGGGTCCTCCCTCTGGGACCACACCGGCGAGGCCGCCTCGGCGCGGCTCGACTTCAGGGTGATCCCGGAGTCCGGCGTGCGCTCGGGCTCGCTGCGCTCCGGCCAGGTGGACGCGATCAACGGGGTCCCGCCCCAGGACGAGGCGTCGCTCGCGGCCGGCGGGACCACCCTGCAGATCCGGCCGAACCCCGGGCTGGTGTTCACCCTCACCCCGAACATCAAGCGCCCGGCGCTGTCCGACGTCCGGGTCCGGCGGGCGCTCAGCCTCGCGGTCGACCGGCCCGCCGTCGTCGCGGCCGCGCTGAGCCCCAGCTTCGAGGTGGCCTCCAGCGCCGTCGCCGGCACCACGCCCGGCTGGGTCGACCTCAGCAGCCAGCTCACCCACGACCCCGCGGAGGCCGAGCGCCTGCTCGAGGCGGCCGGCTGGACGGAGGGGGCCGACGGCATCCGGCAGAAGGACGGCCAGAAGCTGCGCCTGGTGACCTACTGGGCGCCCGTCTTCAACCCCAACCAGACCGCCCTGGAGCTCATCCAGCAGCAGGCCCGCCAGGTGGGCATCGAGCTGGACCTCAACTCCCTGCCGGTCGGGGAGCTGCAGGCCAAGCTGGCGACGGGGGACTTCGACCTCTCGTGGGGCAACAGCACCCGGCCCGACCCGGACATCCTGCGCAACACCTACTGGCGCGACGGCGCCGCCCCGTACGGGATCGACGACCCCGCCCTGGTGAAGGCCCTGAAGGGGCAGCAGACGACGACGGACCAGGAGGTCCGGTTCGCCGACGCCGCCCGCGCCCAGCGGGTCATCGTCGATAAGGCCTACGGCGTCCCGGTCTTCGAGCTGACGACGGTGCTGGGGCTGCGGCCCGGCGTCACCGGCGTCCGGTTCGACTCCTACTCCCGGCTGCAGCTCGTCGCGGCCGCCGCCACGGGGGACTGAGCGGTGACCCGCTACCTGCTGGGCCGGGTCGGCCAGGCCGTCCTGGTGCTGTGGGCGGCCTACACCGTGGCCTTCCTCGTCCTGTACGGTCTGCCCGGGGACCCAGCGGCGCTCATCGCCGCCGGCGGGGACGTCGCCAACAGCGCGGCGACGCCGGAGCAGGTGGCCGCGCTGCGCGCGCAGTACGGCTACGACCAGCCGCTGGTCGTCCAGTACCTGCACCACCTCGGCGCCGCCCTCACCGGGGACCTCGGCACCTCGCCGCGGACGGGTCCCGTCGCCGCCTCGATCGCGCAGGCCGTCCCGCCGACCGCCCAGATCGCGGCCCTCGGGCTGCTGCTCTCGGTGGTCGTCGGCGGCGGGCTGGCCCTGACCGCCACGTTCGTCCGGACCCGCTGGCTGCGCCAGCTCCTGCTGTCCCTGCCCCCGCTGGGGGTCTCGGTGCCCAGCTTCTGGATCGGGCTGCTGCTGCTCCAGGGGTTCTCCTTCGGGCTGGGCTGGTTCCCGGCCTTCGGGAACGACGGCCCTGCCAGCCTCGTTCTGCCGGCGGTCACCCTGGCCGTCCTCGGCAGCGCCCTGGTCGCCCAGGTCTTCGCCCGCAGCCTGCGGGGCGAGGCCGCCGAGGCCTACGCCGACACCGCCCGGGCCAAGGGCGCCTCCCGGCTGCGGGTGCACCTGCGGCACACCGCCCGCAACGCCTCCCTGCCGACGTTCACCATCACCGGCCTGCTGGTCGGGCAGTTCCTCGCGGGCACGGTGGTCACCGAGACGGTCTTCTCCCGCGCCGGCCTGGGCCAGCTCACCGCGACCGCGGTCAGCACCCAGGACATCCCGCTGGCGCTCGGCGTCGTCGTCTTCGGCGCCGCGGTGGTGGTCGCGGCCAGCCTGGCCGTCGACCTCGCCTACCCGCTGCTCGACCCGCGGATGCGACGGGTGACCCGGCCGGCCCGCGGACCGGTCCCGGCGGTGGCGTCATGAGCCTCCTCGACACCCGCTCCGCCCTGCTGGACGACGGTGGCGTCCCGCCCGTGGCCGAGCCGGAGCCCGCCCGGTCCCGGCGACGGGGACGGTGGCGCCTGCTGCTGGCCCCCGGCCTGCTGGTCTCGGCGCTCTGGCTGCTCCTGGTGGTCGTCGCGGCGTTCGGGCCGGGCCTGCTCACCGCGACCGACCCGTACGCGGCCGACACCACGGCGCTGCTGCAGCCGCCCTCGGCCGCCCACTGGTTCGGCACCGACCAGATCGGCCGCGACCTGTTCAGCCGCGTCGTCCACGGCTCCGCCCTGTCGCTGCAGGCGACCCTGATCGCGGTGGCCGTCGGGGTGGTCCTCGGCGCCGCCGTCGGGCTGCTGGCCGGAGCCGCGGGCGGCTGGCTCGACGCGGTGCTGATGCGCGCCGTCGACGTCCTGCTGGCCATCCCCAGCCTGCTGCTCTCGCTCGCCCTCATCACGGTGCTCGGCCCCGGCACGGTCAACGTGGCCATCGCCGTCGGATTCGGCAGCGTGGCGGGCTGCGCCCGGATCATGCGGGCCGAGGTGCTCCGGGTCCGGCAGTCGGTCTACGTGGAGGCGGCGACCTCGCTGGGCGTCCGGCGCCGCACCGTGCTGCTCCGGCACGTCCTGCCCAACGCGGCCGGCCCGGTGCTGGTGCTCGCCGCGCTCGACTTCGGCACGGCCATCCTGGCGGTCTCCTCGCTGAGCTTCCTCGGCTACGGGGCCAAGCCGCCGACGCCGGAGTGGGGCTCCCTGGTGGCCGCCGGGCGCGACTTCCTGGGCAGCGGCTGGTGGCTCACCACGCTGCCCGGGCTCGTCGTCGTCGCCACCGTGCTCGCCGCCAACCGCATCGCCCGCGCCCTGGAGCGCGGCCGAGAAGGAGCTGACGCATGACCACCACCACGACCGCGCGGGAGCACGTCGCCGCGGACGCCGCTCCCGCCCCGGTCCCCGGCCGGGCGGCGGCTCCTGCCGAGCGCGGCCCGAGCCTGCTGCGGCTCGCCGGGCTGCGGGTGACCTACGGGAGCGGGGCCCGCGCCGTCGCCGCCGTCCGGGGCGTCGACCTCGAGGTCGACGCCGGGGAGACCGTCGCCCTCGTCGGGGAGTCCGGCTCGGGCAAGTCGACGACGGCCCACGCGCTGCTGGGCCTGCTGCCGCCCGCGGCACGGGTGAGCGCCGGCGCCGCGACGCTCGACGGCGAGGCCCTGCTGGCCCCGGGCCGCCGGCCGCCGCGCGGGCTGCTCGGCCGCCGGGTCGGCTTCGTCCCGCAGGACCCGATGACCGCCCTCAACCCGGTCCAGCGGGTCGGCGACCAGGTGGCGGAGGTGCTGCGGGTGCACGGCTTGGCCGACCGCGCCGGGGCGGCCGAGCGGGCCGTCGACGCCCTCGCCCGCGCCGGCCTGGACCGCCCGGCCGAGCGCGCCCGGCAGTACCCGCACGAGCTCTCCGGCGGCATGCGGCAGCGGGTGCTGATCGCCATCGCCCTCGTCGCCGAACCCGCCCTGCTGGTGGCCGACGAGCCGACCAGCGCCCTGGACGTCACCGTCCAGCGGGTGATCCTCGACCGGATCGCCGCGCTCAGCGCCGACACCGGGACCGGCGTCCTGCTCATCACCCACGACCTCGGCGTCGCCGCTCAGCGGGCGGACCGGGTGGTGGTGATGCGGGGCGGGGAGGTCGTCGAGCAGGGCCTGTCCCGCTCGCTCGTCGCCTCGCCCCGGCACCCGTACACGCGGGAGCTGCTGGCCGCCGCGCCCGGCCCCGGCTCGCCGGTGCTCGCCGCCCCGCGGCCGGCGGACGCGCCCGGCGTCGTGCCGCTGCTGGAGCTCCGCGCGGTGCGGAAGGAGTACCCGCTGCCCCGCGGCAGCGCCCAGGCCGTGCTAGCCGCCGTCGACGGCGTCGACCTCGTCGTGGGCCGGGCGGAGACCGTCGGCCTGGTGGGCGAGTCCGGCTCCGGCAAGTCGACGACGGCGCGGCTGGCCGCCCGGCTGGTGGAGCCGAGCGGCGGCGGCGTCCTCTTCGACGGCGAGGAGGTCGACGGGGTGCGCGGCGAGCGGCTGCGCCGGCTGCGCCGCCGCTTCCAGCTCGTCTACCAGAACCCGTACGCCTCGCTCGACCCCCGGCTGAGCGTGGGGGACAGCGTCGCCGAGCCGCTCCGGGCGTTCGGCGTCGGCCCCCGGCGCGAGCGCGGCGAGCGCGTCGCCGAGCTGCTGGAGCGGGTCGCGCTGCCGCGGGCGGCCGCCGACCGGCGGCCGGCCGAGCTCTCGGGGGGCCAGCGGCAGCGCGTCGCCATCGCCCGCGCGCTCGCGCTGCGGCCGGACCTGGTGATCTGCGACGAGCCCGTCTCGGCCCTCGACGTCTCGGTCCAGGCCCGGATCCTCGAGCTGCTCGTCGGGCTGCAGGCCGACCTCGGCCTCAGCTACCTCTTCATCTCCCACGATCTGGCGGTGGTGCGCCAGATCGCCCACCGCACCGCCGTGATGCGGGCGGGGCTCGTCGTCGAGTCCGGCCCCACCGAGCAGATCTTCACCGACCCCCGCACCGACTACACCCGCGAGCTGCTCGCGGCCATCCCCGACCCGCACGCCCCCCGCGCGCCGCGCCCCGCGGCGGAAGGACGACGACCATGACCTCCCTGCTCGACCCCTCCGGACCGCCCCCGGGCGTCCTCGCCCTGGCCGGCAACCCCCGCCCCGGGTCCCGCACCCTGCTGGTGGCCCGGACGGTCGCCGACCAGCTGGCCGACCGGCTCCACCTCGGCGGCACCACCGCCCTGGACCTCGCCGACGTCGCCGGTGAGCTGTTCGCTGCCGAGGCTCCCGCGGCCGACCGCTACCGGGCGGCGCTCGCCGGCGCGGCGGTCGCGGTGGTGGCGACGCCCGTCTACAAGGCCAGCTACACCGGCCTGCTCAAGGCGTTCCTCGACGGCCTCCCCACGGGCGGGCTGCGGGGGGTGCTCGCGGTGCCCGTCGTGGTCTCGGCCAGCCCCGCCCACTCCTTCGCGGCCGAGCACCTGCTGCGGCCGCTGCTCGTCGAGCTCGGCGCGCTGGTCCCCGCCCGCCCGCTGGCCCTGACGGAGGCGCAGCTCGGCGACCTCGACGCCGTGGTCGCCTCCTGGGCCGACGAGGCCGCCCCGCTGCTGGCCCGGCTGGTGCCGGCCCCGGTGCCGGGGAGCGACCGGTGACCGCCCGCTCCTGGCCGCCCGGCGCGGTCCCCGCCGAGCCGCTCGACCCCGGGGCCTTCCGGTCGGTGTTCCGCCGCCACCCGGCCGGGGTCGCCGTCGTCACCCTGGCCGACGGCGACCGCCCCGTCGGCTTCACCGCCACCTCGGTCATCTCGGTGTCCGCCGAGCCGCCGGTGCTGGTGTTCTCCGTCGCCGGCACCTCGTCCTCCTGGCCGGCGCTCTCCCGGGCGACCAGCCTGGTGGTCAACTTCCTCGCCGCCGAGCAGGTCGACGTCTCGGCCCGGTTCGCCACCAGCGGCATCGACCGGTTCGCCGGTGTCGCCTGGCAATGGCTGCCGAGCGGCGAGCCGGTGGTGGACGGGGTCCCCTCCTGGGTGCGCGGTGAGGTGCTGCAGCGCACAGCGGTGGGGTCGAGCTTCCTCGTCGCCGTCCTGGCCACCCGGGCCGAGCAGCGCGACGGGTCCGCGCCGCTCGTCTACCACGACCGCGCCTACCACCGGGTGGACGACGGCTCGGCGGTCTGACGCGTGTCGGACGCGGGCCCCTAGGGTGGTCCGGCGGCGACCCCGACCGGGGCCGCGGTGACGAGCAGCAGCGGAGGGACGCGATGCCCCCACGGTCCCGACGGGCGGGGCGCGAGCGACCCGTCGTCACCCAGCCGGAGGGCCCCGTCCTGGTCGTCTGCCGCGGCGGCGACTGCGGCAACCGGACGCTGTTCCCCGGCACGGACCACGTCGGCCAGCTGCGGGCGCTCCGGGCCGGCGTGGTGGGGACGACGGCGAGGGTGCTGACCAGCCCCTGCCTGGACGCGTGCGAGCACGCGAACGTCGTGGTGGTGCTGCCCGGCCGCGCGGGCCGCGAGCGGGGCGGGGAGCCCGTGTGGGTCGGCGGCGTGCTGGACCCGGCCGTCACCGACGACCTCGTCGCCTGGGTCGCGGCCGGCGGACCCGCCGTCGCCGAGCCGCCCGTCCTCGTCGACATCGCCCGCGTCCGGCCCAGCCGGCAGAGCCGCCAGGAGCTGGACGAGGTCCTGGAGGGCTGACGGGGTGTGACAGCCCCGCGCCCGTGGGTACCGGGGCCTGGCAAGCCGCACCCGACCCGTGTCCGGGTGCGGCCCAGGCTGGGAGGGTTGAGAGGACAGCCCTTCCGGTCGTCGCCCTCTACCGGTGCGCGGACGCGGACGGATGCACCCGTGGTGCGGCGGAGTGGTCGAGGTCGGCGACGGGTCGGGCGCGAGCCGCCCCGTACCGTCGGGGTGTGCCGCTCACCCAGGTCGCCGGTCTCGCCGTCCGCTCGTGGGGTGACGTCGCGCCCGACCGGCCCGCCGTCCTCGCCCTGCACGGGCTCACCAGCACGTCGGCGGTGTGGGCCGACCTCGCCGCCCGGCTGCCCGGCGTGCCCGTGCTGGCCCCCGACCTGCCCGGTCGCGGCGGGTCGGTCGACGTGGCGGTCGCGCCCGGCCTGCCCGGGCTCGCCGCCGCCGTCGTGCGGGCCGTGGACGCGCTGGGGCTGCGCCGGCTGGTCGTCGTCGGCCACTCGATGGGCGCCTTCCTGGCCCCGCTGGTGGTCCAGCAGCTGGGCGCCCGCGCGGAGGCCGTCGTCCTGCTCGACGGCGGTGTGCCGCCCGAGCCCTCGGCCCTGCTGCGCCCCCTCGTCGTGCGTGCGCTGTTCACCGTCCAGCTGCGCCGGCTCGTGCGGACCTGGCCCGATGTCGAGCGCTACACCCGGGCCGCCGAGGGCGGCGCGGCCGACCACCGCCCCGACCTGCACGCCGGCTTCCGGGCCTGGTCCGAGGCGGTCCTCGCCCCGCACGCCGGCGGGTTCCGGCCGCGGCTGGACGTCCGCCGGATCGTCGCGGACGCGGTCGACAGCCTCACCCGGCCCCCGCACCTGCACGTGCTCCGGGGGAGCGCCGCCCCGGTCCACCTGCTCGCCGCCGCCCGCGGGGCCGACGACGGCCGGCCCGCCTTCCTCTCCGACGCGGCCGTCGCCGCCGGTCGGGTGGTCCTGCCCGACCTCAGCTGGGAGCGGGTGCAGGCCAACCACGCCACCCTGCTCTTCGAGCCGGCGACGGCGGCCGTCGTGACGCGCCTGCTGGCGCGGTAGCCGATCTGGGCGCGCGCCGCCGGTCGCGGCCGGTCGTGACCGTTCACCGGCCCGCCCCCCGCGGTCGACCCGCTGGACCACGGCCGTTCACCGGCGTCGTCCAGGGTGTGCCGGTGACGACACCGGCCTGCTCCCGCCGGGGCGGGCCCGCGGCGCCGGACGGCCCGTCGGCCGACCCCGCCGCGACGACCCGGCCCGAGCGCCCGCGGGTGCGCGGGCGGACCGACGACCTGCGCTACCAGGCCAACGCCGAGGACCCGGGCCGGGCCCGCTGGCCCGAGCTCAAGGCCCGGATCAGCACCGCCGGCTTCGACCCCGGCGCGGCCTGACCGACCTCGAGGATCCCCCCTCGGACCGGGATCCGGTCGGGCGTGGCCGCGCCCGAGTGAGGGCAGGCTAACCTCACCTGCACGGGTGTCGCACCGGCGTCCGTTCCGATCGAGGGAGGGCGTCCATGGCGGAGGCGACGGCCCGGCGGCCGAGCCGGGCCACGAAGGCCGAGCACGTCGGCATGGGGATGTACGAGGCGGTGGTGGCGCGCACCCGCCGGCTGACCCCGCACCTGGTCCGCGTGACGCTGGCCTCGGAGGAGCTGCGCGGCTTCCGCGACGACGGCCCCGACCAGCGGTTCAAGCTGCTGCTGCCGCACCCGGGACAGGAGCGGCCGGTGCTGCCGGACCGCGAGGACTGGTACGAGTCGTGGCGGGCGATGCCCGTCGACGTCCGGCCCGTCATGCGGACCTACACGATCCGGACGGCCCGTCCCGAGGAGGGCGAGGTGGACGTCGACGTCGTCCTGCACCAGCCGTCCGGGCCGGCCTCCAGCTGGGCCGCCGCCGCCGCGCCGGGGGACCGGGTTGCGCTCTACGCCGCCTGGGCCGAGTACGAGGTCGCCCCGGACGCCGGCCGCCAGCTGGTCGCCGGCGACCACACCGCGCTGCCGGCCATCGGGGCCATCTGCGAGCGGCTGGACGCCGGCGCGCAGGCCGACGTCCTGGTGGAGGTGGCCGGTCCGGAGGAGCGGCTCGAGCTCTGCACCCCGCCCGGGGTGGTGCTGCGCTGGCTGGACGCGGTGCCGGGGCGCCCGGGGGCCGCGCTGGCAGCCGCCGTCGGGGCGCTGCCCGTCGACATCGGCTTCGGGTACGCCTGGGTCGCGGCCGACCGGGACACGGTCGCGCAGATCCGCCGGCACCTCGTGGGCGCCCGCGGTCTGGCGCCCGAGCAGGTGATGTTCATGGGCTACTGGCGCACCGACGGGGCGATCGATGAGTGAGGTCAGCCGCCGGGCCCTGCTGGGCGGGCTGCTCGGCACCACGACGCTGCCCGCGGCCT
Organism: Microlunatus capsulatus; assembly: GCF_017876495.1. Lineage (NCBI taxonomy): Bacteria > Bacillati > Actinomycetota > Actinomycetes > Propionibacteriales > Propionibacteriaceae > Microlunatus > Microlunatus capsulatus. The sequence goes on from NZ_JAGIOB010000001.1 coordinate 49,339, forward strand.
GCGGGAGGGCCAGCGAGGACGGGACGCCGGGGCCCGGGGGCGCGACGGCCGCCGGCGGCACCCGGACCGTCGAGTCCGCCCGCGGACCGGTGGAGATCCCCCGCGCGCCCCGCCGGGTGGTCTGCACCGACTTCTACTCCACCTACGCGCTGCTCGACGTCGGCTTCACCCCGGTCGGGACGGCGGAGGCGACGGTCGGGGGCGTGCTGCCCGCCCAGCAGGCCGCCTACGACGCGTTGACCAAGGTCGGCACGACCACCGAGCTGCGCTACGAGGCGATCGCCGCCCTGACGCCGGACCTCGTCCTCGGCACCCTGGTCCCCGGCCTGGCCGAGGACCTGCCCGAGAAGCTGGCCGCGATCGCCCCGACGGCGCTGTTCGCCGCGAGCAGCCCCGGGGACTGGAAGCAGCGGGCCGTCCGCGCCGCCGACGCCGTCGGCCGCCGTGCCGAGGGCGAGGCGCTGGCCCGGGCCTACGACGCGCGGGTCGCCGAGCTGCGCTCGACGCACGCCGAGCCGCTGGGCCGGCTCACCTGGGCACTCGTCCGGGCCAGCACCGACGGCACGGTCTTCGTCGACGGGGCGACCTCGTGGAGCGGGGTGGTCCTGGCCGACCTCGGCGCCCGGCTCACAGCGGCGGCGCCCGCCGACGTCCCGACCACCCCGATCTCGGCCGAGCGCTACGACGGCCTCGCCGACGCCGACGTCGTCCTCTCCCTGGCCGACGCCACCGGCCGGCCCGACCCGCGCACCGCCGACGCCCTCGGCCAGGCCGCCTTCACCCGGACCGTCGACGCGGCCCGCCAGGTCCCGCTGTCCAGCTACTACGCCGCGCACTACCTCGACGGCCAGGCCGTGCTGGACCAGGTCGAGGCGGTCCTCGAGCAGAGCTGAGCGGATCGTGGTGGGTCGTGCCGCGATGTCGCGGCACGGTCCGCCACGGTCATGGGTCGGGGTCCGGCGGGGCGGGGGCTGCTAGGTTCGGCGGTACGAGCTGGTCGTGCACCCGGGAGGGTGACAGGGAACCCGGTGGGACTCCGGGGCTGGCGCGCAGCGGTGAGGGTGACGTGGGTGGCGTGAGACCACTGGGACCGGTGAGGTCCTGGGAAGGTGCCATCGGCGGGTGATCCCGAGTCCGAAGACCTGCCGGCTCGCTGTCCGCCGTCAGGACCTCGCGACCTGGGTCCCCCGACCGAAACGAGACTGGTGTGCCCGCACCGACCCTGCCCGCCGTCGACCCCGTCCTCGACGCCCTCGCCCGTGACCCCGTCCGGCCCCCCCTGCACCGGCCGCACCCGCGCGCCGACCCGGTGGACCGGCCCTGGCGGACGTTCGCCGACCTCGCCGACGTCCCGGCCTGGGCCGACGTCGCCGACCGGTACGCCCGAGCCGTCGGCACCGCGCACCGAGCGGTCGGCGGGGCCTGCGCCCTGCAGCACTGGAGCGGGGACTGGCTGGCGCTCGTCCTCCCCGTCTGGCTGCGGACCGGTGCCCTGCTCGACCTCTCCGCCGACCGCTGGTGGGTGTGGTGGGACGCGCGCGGGATGCCCGCCGGCCTCGCCCTCGACGCGGCCGTGGCCGCGGTCGCCCCCGCCCCCGCCGACGTCGCCGTGGCCGTCGTGGCGGCCGCCCGGCCGGTCGTCGACGCCGTCTCCGCCGCCACCCGGATCACCCCGAAGCTGGCCTGGGGCTCGGTGGCCACGTCCTGCGCCGGCGTCCTCGCCACCGTCCACCGCAGCCTGGCGCCGCCGCGGCGGGCCGCGTTCGCCGACCTCGCGGAGGCGGTGCTCGACGCCCCGGCCTGGCCGCACCGGCCGCTGCTGAGCCCCGTCCTCGTGGAGGCCGACGACGGCCTGCGGCTGGCCCACCGCCGGCACACCTGCTGCCTGATCCGGCTCGGCGGCTCGCGGGCCTGCGCCTCGTGCCGCGACCTGCCCGCCGACGAGCGCGACCGCCGCACCACCGCCGCCGTCCGGCGCCTCGACCCCGGTCCCGAGACCCCGCTGTGGCCCGGCCTGACCGCCGCCGGACCCGTGTCCGGCCGCCGGCCGTGACCCCGCCGACCCCGGCTGCACCGCCGTCCCCCTCCCCGCCGAGCCCGCACCGACCCAGCCCCAGGAGCACACCGTGACGTCCCGACCCCCGGCCCCCCGACCCCTCGCCGCCCGCCGGGCCCGGCGCCGGCCCGCCCCGGCCGCCGTCGGGCTGCTGGCGCTGGTCCTCGTCGCCTGCGCCCCCGCCGGGTCGCCGCCCGAGCCCGCCGGCAGCGCCACCGGCCCCGCCGGGACGGTGACGGTCGACAACTGCGGCGCGCCGGCGACGTTCCCGTCGCCGGCCCGGCGGATGTTCGTCAACGACAGCAACCTGACGGCCCTGAGCCTGGCCGTCGGGGCCGCCGACCAGATCGCCGCCGTCACCAGCCTCGAGGACGACGTCGACGTGCTGACCCGCAAGTACGGCGACGTCGTCTCCCGGCTCCCGCTGGTCTCTGCCGAGTACCCGACGATGGAGAACGTCGTCGCCGCGCGGGCCGACGTCGTCGTCGCCGGCTGGAACTACGGCTACAGCGACTCCACCAACCTGACGCCGCAGACCCTCGCCGAGCGGGGGGTGGCGGGCTACGTGCTGAGCGAGAGCTGCCGGCGGCCCGACGGCACCCGCGGCACGATGGACCCCTGGGAGGCGGTCCGCGCCGACCTGCGCAATATCGGCGCGATCACCGGGCACCCGGGCACGGCCGCCGACGTCGTCGCCGACACCGACCGCCGCCTGGACGCGCTCCGGGCGGCGCCGCAGCCGGCGGAGAAGCCGGTGGTCTTCGTCTTCGACAGCGGCACCGACGCGATCTTCTCCTCGGGTGCCTTCGGCGGCCCGCAGGCCGTCATCGAGGCGGCGGGGGGGACCAACGCGCTCGCCGACGTCGAGGACACCTGGACCGAGGTGCCCTGGGAGCGGCTGGCGACCGCCCGCCCGGACTACATCGTCTTCGTCGACTACCCGGGCCAGACCGTCGCCGAGAAGGAGCGGGTGCTGGCCACCCACCCGGCGAGCCGGGACCTGCCGGCGGTCCGGGAGAAGCGGTACCTCTCGCTGCCCTACGCGCTGTGGACCAGCGGACCGCTCAACATCGACGCCGCGGAGCACCTGCGCCACGGCCTCGAGCAGGCCGGGCTGGTGCCGCCCAGCGCCGTCCGCCCCGCGCTCGACCTGGGCTGAGCCCGGACCGGTCGCGCCGGCGGGTCGCCGCTCAGCCGGGCGTGGAGCCCGCGGTCGGGGCCCCGCTGGGCGGCGAGCCGCCCGGTCCGCCCGACGGCGCGCCGGAGGGCGGGGCGCCACCGGGCCCGCCGGCGCCGCCACCGGGAGCCTGGCCGGCGACCGGCTGCGTACTGGTGTCGATCCCGACGGCGAGCCGCACCGTCAGCCCGCCCGCGACGTCGCCGGTCACCGTGCCCAGCTGGTTCGCCCCGTCGTCGTCGCCGAAGACGTTGTCGTCGGCCAGGCTGACGCCGTCGAGGTTCGCCACCGAGGCCGCGTAGCCGTCCGTGCCGTAGACCTGCCGGCAGACGTCCTCGGGCAGCGCGACCTGGGAGGTGGCGATCGCCGCGGTGGCGTCGGCGGTGCTGGCGACGTCGGGGTAGACCTCGAAGTGGACGTGCGGCCAGCGGCCGCTGTAGCAGCCGGGGAAGACGCTGGTGAAGGTCACGGCGCCGTCGTCGTCGGCGACCTGGACCCCGCGCAGGTAGTTCTCCCCGGTGATCCCGTCGGAGTACAGCGAGTAGCCGCCCTCCCGCGTGCAGTGCCAGACGTAGACCGCGGCGCCGGTGAACGGCGACCCGTCGGCGAGGTCCACCAGGTCCAGCTGGAGCGTCATCGCCACCCCCTCGGCGGTCCCGTCGGCGTCGCCGAAGCTCGAGCGGATGTCGCGGCGGACGATGCCCGACTGCTCCAGCACGTCCGGCCCGTTGGACCCGTCCCCGGGGTAGGGCCCGGCCGTCTCGTCGGGGATCTCGGCCAGCGCGCCCGCCGCCGCCGACGGCGACCCGGAGGTCGCGGCGGTGGCGCCGCAGGCGGTCAGGGTGACGGCGGTGGCGCCGAGGCCGGCCGCCCGCAGCAGCCGCCGCCGGCTGAGCAGGGTGACGACGTCGAAGGGGAGCCCCTGGTCGGTCAGCTCCTCCTCGGTGCGGTCGAGGGGGCGACCCTCGTAGGTCGGGCTGGGGTGGGGCTGGCTGGGCACGGTCGCTCCTGGGTCGTCGGTCGGGTGTGCCCTGACCGTAGGGAGCGCGGTTGTCCACCGACCCGGGTCGGGCTGTGCGCCCGCTGTGAGGGCTCCGGACGACGACGGGCCGGGGGCGGTCAGGCCCCGAGCAGCCGGCGGCCCGCCTCCACCCGCTCGGCGGGCACGGCTGCGTCGGAGGCGAAGGCCACGAGTGTCTGCACGTCGGTCCTGACCGGTCGGGCGCCCGCAGGCGTCGGGAAGGGCGATGATGCCGCAGCCCGGTCAGCCCCTGTCGGCGGGTGCCTCCGGCCCGGCGTCCGGGTTCGCCGCCCGACCGGCCTGCGGATGCGGCCGGCCGGGGGCGGTCCGCCCGGGTGGCCGCCCCGGCTGCGAGGATCGGCGGGTGGACCCGATGCTGCTGGTGATCCTGGGCGTGCTCGGCTACCTGCTGGCCGGCGCGGTGACGGCGCGCGTGCTGTGGCACCTCCGGCACGAGACGGTCGCCGGTCCCCGCGACACGGCGGCGGTCCTGCTCGGCTGGCCGCTGGTGCTGGCGATCGCCGGCGGCACCTGGGCCGTCGACGGGGTCCACCAGCTGGTGACCCGGCCGACGAGCGAGGAGCGGCTCGAGCAGCAGCGGGAGGCGCTGCAGCGCCGGATCCGGCAGCTCGAGCGCGACCTCGACCAGGCCGTCGACGACACCACCGCGCTCGCCGACCCGGTGGTCCCCGAGCCCGGGCGCCCCGACCCGCGGCGCCCGCCGGCCGACGGGGGCTGAGCCCGCGGTCGTTGCCGGACCGGCAACGGGGCTGGCCGTCCGCTGGAGCGGGGGACACCCTGGAGGCGTGCGCGACCCCGACACCTCCGGACCCACCCCCGAGCCGTCCGGGCCTGCCCGTGACCCGTACCGCGGAGACCCCGGGGCCCGGGACGCCTGGGACGAGCGCTACGCGGGGGAGACCCGGCTGTGGAGCGGGGCGCCGAACGGCGCGCTGGTGGCCGAGGTGGCCGCGCTCCCGCCCGGCCGGGTGCTCGACGTGGGCTGCGGGGAGGGGGCGGACGTGGTCTGGCTCGCCGGCCGCGGCTGGGACGTCACCGCCCTGGAGGTCTCGGGCGTGGCCCTCGCCCGGGCGGCGGCGCACGCCCGCGACGCCGGCGTCGACGCCCGCTGGGTGCACGCCGGGCTGGTGGAGGCGGCAGCGGGGCTGACCGGCTTCGACCTCGTCTCGGCCCAGTACCCCGCCCTGCCGGCGACGCCCGACGCCGCGGGGGAGCGGGCGCTGCTCGGCGCCGTCGCCCCGGGCGGCCTGCTGCTCCTGGTGCACCACGCCGGTGTCGACGAGGCGACGGCCCGCGCGCACGGCTTCGACCCCGACGACTACGTCGGCCCGGGCTCGGTGCGCCGCCTGCTCGACGACGGCTGGGCCGTCGAGGTCGACGAGGACCGCCCGCGGGTGGCGCCGCCCGGCGGCGCCGGCGCCCACCACACCCACGACCACGTGCTGCGGGTGCGCCGGCTGCGCTGAGCCCGGCTCAGGACGCGCTGCCCCCCGCGGGCTCGACGTCCTCGGGCAGCGGGTAGATGATGCCGCGCAGCTCCTGGGCGATGGTGTCGGTCTGCTCCACCAGCGGCCGGACCTCGGCGGCCAGCTGCGGGTGGCTGCTGCTCAGCTGGCTCATCCCCAGCGTCAGGCCGTAGAGCCGGTGCAGGGTGAGGTCGCCGACCTGGCGCGCCATCCGCTCGCGCTCGTCGGCGGTGCCGACCCGGCGCTCGGCCACCGCCAGGGCCGCGGAGCTCTCCACCAGCGCGCTGCGCATCGTCTCGGCCGCGGCGGCGATCGTGCGCACCTCGGACGGCCCGGCGACGGTGATCGGCCGGCTGCGGTCCCCGGCGGCCACCGCGGCCAGCTCGTCGACGAGCCGGCTCAGCGGTCGGGTGGTCCGGCGCGCCAGGGCGAACGCCGTCCCCACCCCGACGGTGACGGCGAGCAGCGCGGCCAGGGTCGTGGCGACGTTGGCGCGCTGCTGCGCCGCGGCCACCTGGGCCAGCCGGTCCTGGGTGAGCTGGCTCACCCGGGACGCGACGTCGCCCAGCCGCTGCCGCAGTCCGTCGAACAGCTCCTTGCCCCGGAGCGCGAACGCCTCGGTGTCGGCCGTGGACACCGGACCCTGCCGGCGAGCGGCCAGCTCGGGCTCGGCGACCTCCTGCTGCCAGGTGCGACCGGCCTCGGCGGCCGAGGCCAGCAGCGCGGTGGCCGTCGGGTCGGTGTCCAGCAGCCCGGTCAGCTGCTGCTGCAGCCGGTCGCTCTCCTCGCGTCCCCGCTCGTAGGGCTGCAGGAAGGTGTCCAGCCGGGTGAGCGCGTAGCCGCGCTGGCCCGACTCCTGGTCGACGTAGGCCCGGGTCAGGTCGGCCACGGCCGTCTGGGCCGGTCGCAGCCGCTCGCGCAGCTCGGCGCGGACGTCGCCGACCTGCAGCCGCTCCCAGGTGGTGACGCCTGCGCTGAGGACGGTCATGGCCACCAGCAGCGCCATGCTCGAGAGGATCGCCTGCCGCAGCGTCAGCTCGCGGCCCGAGCGGGACCAGAGGCTCCTCACCGCCGCGCTCCGTTCACGGCGTCCCCGCGGCGCGGACCGCGTCCCCGCGCAGGCGGCCGGTGTCCGCCGACCTGCTCGTGGCGGTGCCGACGGGGAGCGGAGGACGGGGGCGACGGGGCATCTGCGGGCGACCGATCTGGACCGTGACGGGACCGGACACCGACGTCCGGAGCAGGAAGTCCCCCGAGGACTGGATGCGGAGGAAGTTACCTCATGCGTGATGCCGTCTGCACCTTCTCGTCTCAGCCGCACGGGGGCCGGCTGGCGCGGGCGTGGCCGGATCGTTACTGTCCTGCCTGCCGGACGGGGGTCGGTCGGCTGCGGGCGTCCCGCGCCGACGTCACAACGCCAAGGGTCCCTCGTGCACTCTGCCCCCGCCTCCCGCCCCCGCGCGCTCGTCGCCCTGGTCCTGAGCCTGGCGCTCGTCCTCGCCTGGGTCGACGGCTCCGCGCGCACCGCCCAGGCTGCGGGGACCCCGGACGTCGCCCTCACGGCGGAGCTGCCGGACGGCATCCTGCTGGGCACGACGGTGCCGGTCGTGCTCACGGCCCGCAACCCCCAGGGCCCCGACGCCTACAACGTCGCCTTCCGGCTCGTCCTGCCGGCCGGGGTGGCGCTGGCCTCCGCCGAGCCCGCCGCGAGCCGCACGGTGACCGACGCCGACGGCGTCCGCACCGTCCTCTGGGACAACGTGTCCGACCTCGTGACCGGGACCACCAGCCAGGTCGTCGCCCAGGTGGCCTACAGCGACGTGCTGCCGATCGGGCCGACGGCGGTCAGCGCGGGCGCCTACGCCAGCACCAACCCGCGCCAGCTGGCCCGCTTCGACGCGGCCGGGCTGCCCGTCGCCTCGTCCTCGACGGGCTCCGACACCGAGGAGGCGACCTCGGCGCTGGTCCCGTTCAAGCTCACGAAGGACGTCCGCCGCCCCGAGAACGAGGTGCCGCGCGGGGTGCACACGCAGAAGACGGTCGTGACGCTGCGGGTGCAGAACAACGCCGTCGGCCCCTCCGGCGGGCTGAGCCTGGTCGACTACCTGCCCGCCGAGCTGGAGTTCCTCGGCTGCGGCACCGACGACAACTCGGCCGCCGGCACCGAGGAGCACCCGGGCTCGGGCCGCCTCGACGACGTCGCGCCGCCGGCGCCGGGCCACCCGTGCCCGCGGCCCTCCTCGGTCGACACCCAGCGGGTCGACCCGCCCGGGCCCCAGCCGCTCGGGATCTACACCGTCGTCCGCTGGGACAGCGCCAGCCTGGCCGCGGCCCTCGGCTCGGCCTCCCTGGCCCCCTCGGCCGCGCGGACGATCGCCTACGTGATGGGCGTGCCGGAGCGGGCCAACGTGCTCTTCGGCGCCGGTGGCCCCGGAGCGGCCGGCGGCGGCCAGGCGAGCAACCTCGACAACAACAGCGGCCCCTCGACCCGGGAGGGCGCCGAGCGCTCGGTGGTCAACCGGGCCGTCGTCACCGGGGAGTACGAGGGGGAGAGCTACACCTCCGCCAGCGCCGAGGAGGTGACGCTGGAGGACCTCGCCCTGCAGAAGTCGGTCAGCACCGACGCCATCGCCCAGGGCCGCGTCAGCACCTGGACCCTCGACCTGCAGGTCAGCGAGTACACGAGCACGGGCACCGGGATCCTCGTCACCGACACCCTGCCCGACGGCCTGTGCCCGCTCGGCGCGCCCAACCCGGACACCGAGTGCGCCGGCGGCCCCGCGCCGTCCCCGGCCTACAGCAATGCCGTCGAGAACGCCGACGGCACCTGGACGCTGACCTGGGAGCTGCCCGACGCCGAGGCCGACGACGTCCGCACGATCACGTACTCCACCCGGGCCCGCTCGGCCTACCAGGAGGACGGCACCGACGCGGCCCCGGTGCGCGCCCAGGACGCCTGGGCCAACACCGTCGAGGTCGCCGCCACCCTCACCGACCTCGACGGGCCGACCCGCGAGGTCGGCGACGCCTCCGAGGCCGGCCAGCAGGCGGGGCCGATCAGCTTCGCGAAGCAGGTGGCCGCGCCGACCGCCGCCGGCTGCGGCGACGGCTCGGGCCTGGCCTGGGCCGACGACGAGGCCCCCGGCAGCTTCGGGGTGGGCGACACCGTCTGCTGGCGGCTGGTCGCCGCCGCGCCCGAGGGCCTGGACACCACCGGCCTGGTGGTCAGCGACTTCCTGCCTGCTGGCTTCGGGTACGTGTCCTCGGCGGCCGGCGCCCGCTCCGACGTGCCGGTGCCCGACCCGGCCGTCGACGGCCGCCGGGTGGCCTGGGCGCTGACCGGGGCCGGGGACCTGGACCAGACCCAGCGGGTCGAGATCGTCCTCACCAGCCGGATCGAGAGCGTCCTGGACGCCGACCCCGACGAGCTCCAGGGCAATCTCGGCAAGCTCGTCTTCCGCAACACCGACGGCACCGTCTTCCAGCTGCGCGACGACGCCGCCGCCCGCTGGGCGGCCCCGCTGCTCACCCTGGACAAGACCGCCTCGCGCACCAGCGCCCAGGCCGGTGACCGGGTCACCTACACCCTCGTCGTGGCCAACGGCGGCAACCAGGACGTCGTCGACGTCTCGGTCCGCGACCTGCTGCCGCCGCGCATCGGCTGCGCGGGCGTCAGCGACCTGCCCGCCGGCTTCACCTGCACCGCCGGCAACCAGCTGCAGGGCACCGTCCCGGCGATCGCGGCCGGGGACAGCGTCACCCTCACCTACACCGTCACGCTGCCCGCCGACACCGGCCCGGCCGAGGCGTTCCGGAACCGGGCGGGGGTGCGGCAGTTCGACGTCGAGGCCAACAGCGGTGACGGCACCTTCACCTACGTGCCCGCCGACAACGTCGACCCGACGCTCACCCCGAACACCACCCCGGCGGTCGACGCGACCACCGTCACCTCCCGCGACGTCGCCGTGGTCAAGGACCACAGCACCGCCGTCGCCGAGGCCGGCAACAGCGCGGCCCAGGCCACCATCGGGGAGGAGGTGCGGTACACGGTGACGACGACGGTCCCGCGCGGCACCACCCTCGAGGGCGCCGCGCTGGTCGACACGCTGCCCGCCGGGCTGGACCTGCTGACGACCGGCCCGGCCCCGGTGCTGACCCTCGACGGCGCCGAGGCCCCGGGCTTCGCCGTCCTCGCCGACGACGCGGCCAACCGGCTCACCGTCCGCTACCCGACGCCCTTCGCCTCCGGCGAGGCCGACCGGGTGCTCCGGCTCACCTACAGCGCGCAGGTCCGCGGGACCGCCGCGGTCCGGGCCGGGAGCACCCTGACCAACACCGCCACGCTCGGCTTCACCCCGCCCGGCGGGACCGCCCGCACCGTGGGCGACGCCGAGGGCGTCGTCGTGGTCGAGCCCGACGTCAACCTGGCCAAGGTCGAGGACGACGTCGACAACTTCGCCAACCCCGGTGAGCGGATCACCTACCACGTCCGCGTCTCGAACGCCGGGGGCACCTCGGTGGCCCACGACACCGAGGTCGTCGACACGCTGCCCACCTCGGTCGAGCCGGTCGACGACGCCGGCGCCCGGGTGCCCGACGGCGCCCTCGTCGGCCCCGACCAGGGCCGCTGGGACGCCACCGCCCGCACCCTGACCTGGACGGTGCCGACCCTGGTGGCCGGCGCCACCACGTCGCTCGACTTCGACGTGCGGGTGGACAGCCCCGTCGTCGCCCCCACCAGCTTCACCAACACCGCCTCCGCCACCACCACCTCGCTCGCCGGGGACGTGCCGGGTGAGCGCGTCGCACCGGCGCCGACCAACGCCGCCCGCTACCGGGCGGACGCGTCCGTCGGGCTGCAGGGGCCGCGGCTGGGGCTGACCAAGGCCGTCGACCGGCCGCGCGCGGCCGTCGGGGAGGTCGTCACCTACACGGTGGTGGCCACCGTCGCCCCCGACGTGCAGACCTTCGACGCCACGGTCCTCGACACCCTGCCCGCCGGGCTGCGCTACCTCGACACCGTGGCGGCCAGCTGCACCGCACCCGTCGACTGCACCGCCACCGTCACCACCCTGCCCCCGGCCGGGCAGCGGCTCGGCTGGTTCGTCGGCGACCTCGCCCCCGGCACCGTGCCCCGCCAGCTCACCGTCGTCTACCGCGCGGTGGTGGCCGACGTCGCCGCCGCCCGGGACGGCGCCGTGCTGACCAACGCGGCCCAGGTCGACAACAACGGCACCGACAAGATCGCCGGCACCCCGACCACCCTGCCGGCCGACGCCGCGTTCGACGGCCGGACGCCCAGCACCGCCGTGAACATGACTGTCACGGAGCCGCGGCTGGTGCTGGACAAGACCGTCGCCGGCGGGGTGGACGACGTCCGCCGCGCCCGGCCCGGGCAGACCCTCGGCTACAGCGTGCGGGTCCAGAACACCGGGACCTCCACCGCGCACGACGTCGTGGTCGCCGACGCCGTCGACCGGCGGCTGCGGGCCGGGACCGTCGCCGACGGCGCCGGCTGGACCGTCACCGACGCCGACCCCTCCGACGGCACCCTCGCCTTCGCCGTGCCCACCCTGGTCGCCGGGGCGTCGCTGACCCTCACCTACACCCTCGTGGTGCCGCCGCTGACCGCCGCTGACGAGGTCGTCGCCGGGCCCGAGCTGCCCAACACCGCCGACGCCACCTACGCGTCCGCCTCGACCGCGGCCGTCGGGCCGCGGCGGGCCTACGACGACGTGACCGCCGACCGGGTCGACGTCGAGGTCGACCTCGCCGGCCTGGGGAACCGCGTCTGGTTCGACACCGACGGCAACGGCCGGCAGGACGCCGGCGAGCGCGGCCTGACCGGCGTGCCGGTCGAGGTCACCTACCTGGGCCCGGACGGCGTCGTGGGCGGCGGGGACGACGAGACCCGCACCGCCACCACCGGTGACGACGGCGCCTGGTCCCTCGACCAGCTGCCGGGCGGCCGCTACCGCGTCCGCGTCGCCGCCGCCGACCTGCCCGCGGGCTCGGCGGCCAGCTACGACCTCGACGGCACCACCACCCCGTTCAGCACCCTGCTCACCCTGGCCGAGAACCAGGTCCGCACCGACGTCGACTTCGGCGTCACCGGCACCGGCCGGGTGGGCGACCTCGTCTGGCTGGACCGCGACGCCGACGGCGTCCGCGACGCCGAGGAGCCCCCGCTGGCCGGCGTCCGGGTGGCCGTCACCTGGGCCGGCCCCGACCGCACCGCGGGCACGGCCGACGACGTCGTCCACCTCGCCGTCACCGACGCGGCCGGCCGCTGGGAGGTGCGGGCGCTGCCCGCCGGCGGCCTCGTCGTCGCGCTGGACCGGGCGAGCCTGCCCACCGGCACCGAGCCGGCCTCCGACCCCGACGGCCAGCGCGGCACCGCCGCCGACGGCACGGCCGCCGGCACCCTCGCCGCGGGCGCGTCCGACCTCGGCCTCGACTTCGGCCTGCGCGGCACCGGGTCCGTCGGCGACCTCGTCTGGCTGGACCGCGACGGCGACGGCGTCCCCGGAGCGGGGGAGCCGCCGCTGGCCGGGGTCCGCGTCGAGCTGACCTGGCCCGGGACCGACGGGCGCTACGGGACCGCCGACGACCTGCTGGTGGACAGCACGACCGACGCGTCGGGCCGCTGGCGGATCGGCGCGCTGCCGGCCGGTGAGCACCGGGTCCGGCTGGACCGCAGCACCCTGCCGCCGGGCACCGCCCCGGTCAGCGACCCCGACGGGCAGCGCGGCGCCGCCGCCGACGGAGCGGCCACCACGACCCTGGCCGCCGGCCAGGTGCAGGACGGGCTCGACTTCGGCCTCGACGGCACCGGCGCGCTCGGCGACCTCGTCTGGCTGGACCGCGACGCCGACGGCACCCTCGACGCCGGTGAGACCCCGCTGGCCGGGGTGGCCGTCGACGTCCTCTGGCTGGGCCAGGACGGCGTCCGCGGTGGGGGCGACGACGTCGGCTACCGGGCGGTCACCGCCGCCGACGGCACCTGGTCGGTGACCGGGCTGCCGGCCGGGGCCCACCGGGCCGCGCTGGACCCGGCGACCGTGCCGGCCGGCCTGGTCGCCGCCTCCGACCCCGACGGCGCCCGCGGGTCCGACGCCGACGGCGTGGCCACCGGCCGGCTGGGCGCCGGGCAGTCCGACCTCGGCGTCGACTTCGGCCTCCGAGGCACCGGCGACGTGGGGGACCTCATCTGGCTGGACCGCGACCTCGACGGCACCCGGGACGCCGACGAGCCGCCGCTGGCCGCGGTGGCCGTCGACGTCGTCTGGGCCGGTCCCGACGGCGCCCTCGGCACCGCCGACGACGTGCCCTTCCGCACCACCACCGGGGCTGACGGCCGCTGGTCGGTGGCCGGGCTGCCGGCCGGGCCGCTGCGGGTGGCCCTGGACCTGCAGACCCTGCCGCTGGGCACCGCCCTCGGCTCCGAGCCCGACGCCGTCGACGGCGTCGCGGCCGACGGCGTGCTGCTCACGACCCTCGCCGCCGGGGCGAGCGACCGCTCGCTGGACTTCGGGCTGCGGGGCACCGGCACGGTCGGCGACCGCGTCTGGCTGGACCGCGACGCCGACGGCGTGCAAGACGCCGACGAGCCGGGCCTGCCCGGCGTCGCCGTCACCGTCCGCTGGCCGGGCAGCGACGCCCGGGCCGGCACCGACGACGACCTCGTCGTCACCGTGACCACGGGAGCCGACGGCGCCTGGACCGTCCCGGGGCTGCCCGCCGGGCAGCTCGCGCTGGTCCTGGACCCGCGAACCCTTCCCGCGGGCACCCGTCCCGTCACCGACCCGGGGCAGGACCCGGCGGACGAGGCCGACGGCCGTGCCTCGACCGCGCTCGACCCGGGCGAGGACGACCGGACGCTGGACTTCGGGCTGAACGGCACCGGCACCCTCGGCGACCTGGTCTGGCTCGACCACGACGGCGACGGGACCGTGGACGGCGACGAGCCGGCGCTGGCCGGCGTGGGCGTCGACGTCGACTGGTCGGGTCCCGACGGCGTCCTCGGCACCCCCGACGACGTCCGCTACCGCGCCACCACCGACGCCTCGGGCCGCTGGCGGGTGACCGGCCTGGTCGCCGGGCCCTTCGTCGTCCGGCTCGACGCGTCGACCTTCCCGCCGGGGACGGCGGTCGTCGCCGACCCCGAGGGCGACGTCGACGGCACCGCGACCGGTCAGCTGGCCGCCGGCGCCTCGGACCTCTCCCTCGACTTCGGCCTGCGCGGCACGGGGTCGCTGGGCGACCTCGTGTGGCTGGACCGGGACGCCGACGGCACCCGGGGCGAGGCGGAGCCGGGCCTGTCCGGGGTCGCGGTCGAGGTCACCTGGCCCGGGCGCGACGGCGTCCTCGACACCGACGACGACCTCCGCGTCTCCACCACCACCTCGGCCACCGGGGCTTGGCGGGTGGCGGGTCTGCCGGCCGGCGACCACCGCGTCCGGCTGGACCCGGAGACGCTGCCGGCGGGCGTCGTGCCCGCCTCCGACCCCGACGGCCAGCGGGGGCCCGACGCCGACGGCGCCGCCGTCGTGGCCCTCGCGCCCGGGCAGCAGCGCGACGACGTCGACCTCGGCCTGGCCGGCACGGGCAGCGTCGGCGACCTGGTCTGGCTGGACCGCGACGCCGACGGCGCCGTGGACGACGACGAGCCGCCGCTGCCCGGCGTCGCCGTCGTCGTGAGCTGGCTCGGCCAGGACGGGGAGCCCGGCGGGGGCGACGACGTCGCCCAGCGCGTCCTCACCGCCCCCGACGGCCGCTGGCGCGTCACCGGGCTGCCCGCCGGGCCGTTCCGGGTCGTGCTGGACCCGGCCGGCCGGCCCGCCGGCACCGCCCCCGCCTCGGACCCGGACGGCCAGCGCGGCGAGGACGCCGACGGCGCGGCCGCCGGCTCGCTGACCGCGGGCCAGGACGACCGCTCGCTGGACTTCGGGCTGCGGGGCACCGGCACGGTCGGCGACCTCGTCTGGCTGGACCGCGACGTCGACGGCACCCGGGACGACGGCGAGCCGCCGCTGGGCGGGGTGGCCGTCGACGTCACCTGGGCCGGCCCGGACGGCGAGCTCGGCACCGCCGACGACGTGGCCTACCGCACCACCACCGGGGCCGACGGCCGCTGGTCGGTCACCGGCCTGCCGGCCGGGCCGGTCCGGGTGGCCCTGGACTTCGGCACGCTGCCGGCCGGCACCGTGCCCGCCGCCGAGCGGGACGGCGCCGCCGACGGCGTGCTCGTGACCCTGCTGGCCGCCGGCGGCACGGACCTCGGCGTGGACTTCGGCCTGGCCGGCACGGGGACGCTGGGCGACCTCGTCTGGCTGGACGATGACGCGGACGGCGTCGCCGGACCCGGCGAGCCCGGGCTGCCCGGCGTGACCGTCGAGCTCCGCTGGCCGGGCACGGACGGCGAGCCGGGCACCGCGGACGACCTCGTGCTGAGCGCGGTCACCGGGCCGGACGGCCGCTGGCGGCTGACCGGCCTGCCGGCCGGGGAGCACCGGCTGGTCCTCGACCCCGACACCCTGCCGTCGCGCACCCGGCCGGTCGCCGATCCCGACGGGGACCGCGGGGACGAGGCCGACGGCCGGGCCCGCGTCACGCTGGCCCCCGGCGCCGTCGACCTCGCCCAGGACTTCGGGCTGCGCGGCACCGCGTCGGTCGGCGACCGGGTGTGGCTGGACCACGACGGCGACGGCACCCAGGACGCCGACGAGCCCCCGCTGGGCGGGATCGCGGTGGACGTGGTCTGGCGGGGACCGGACGGCGAGCCGGGCGGGGACGACGACGTCGTGCGCCGCGCGGTGACCGACGCCGACGGCTCCTGGCGGGTCGACGGCCTGCCGGCGGGGTCCTACCGGGTCGCCCTGGACCCGGCGACCTACCCGGCCGGCACCGTGCCGGTGGCCGACCCGCGGCCGGGCGCCGTCGACGGCGAGGTCGCCCTCGTCCTGACCGGTGACGCTCTCGACCTCGACTTCGGGCTCCGCGGCACCGGCCGGGTCGGCGACCTGGTCTGGCTGGACACCGACGACGACGGCGTCCGCGCCCCCGTCGACGAGCCCGGCGTCCCCGGGGTCACCGTGCAGGTCACCTGGTCCGGCCAGGACGACGTGCTGGGCACCGGCGACGACCTGGTCGTCACGGTGCGGACCGGTCGGGACGGCGCCTGGGCCGTGGCGGGGCTGCCCGCCGGACGGCTGGACGTCCGGCTGCTGGCCGTCCCGGAGGCGCTGACGCCGACGTCGGACGAGGACAGCGGCACCGACGAGCCGGACGGCGTCACCGTGGTGGTGCTGGCGCCCGGCGAGGAGCACCTGACCGCCGACTTCGGCGTGCTGGCGGCCACCGGCGTCGGCGACCGCGTCTGGCTGGACCTGGACGCCGACGGCGAGCAGGATGCGGGCGAGCCCGGCCTGCCCGGGGTGCGGGTCACCGTGACCGCGGCGGGGGCCGACGGCGAGCTGGGCACCGAGGACGACGTGGAGCGCACGACCACCACCGGTCCGACCGGCGCCTGGCGGGTCACCGGCCTGCCCGGCGGACCGACCCGGGTGGCGCTCGGCGACGGGCTGCCCGCGGGCGTCACGCCCACCGCCGACGCCGACGGGCTGGACACGCCCGGCGTCAGCGTGGTCCGGCTGGTCCGCGGCGAGGTGGACGACGCCCAGGACTTCGGCTACGTCGGGCCGGGCCGGCTCGGCGACCGGGTCTGGGTGGACGTCGACCGCGACGGGGTGCAGGACGACGGCGAGCCCGGCCTGCCCGGCGTCCTCGTCCGGGTGACCTCGCTCGGGGCCGACGGCGCCCCGGACGGCGGGGACGACGTCGTGGTCGAGACCGTCACCGACGGAGACGGCCGCTACGCGGTCGGCGGGCTGCCGCTCGGCGAGCACCGGGTGGAGGTGGCCGGCGGCGTGCCGGACGGCTACGCCCCGACCGCGGACGAGGACGCCGAGGCCGACGGCCGCACCTTCGTCACCCTCGACGACGAGCCGCACCTGAGCGCCGACTTCGGCTACGGCGGCTCGGGCGCCCTGGGCGGCCTGCTCTGGTTCGACCTGGACGCCGACGGCACCCGCGACGAGCCGGCCGAGCCGGTGACGCCCGGGGTCCCGGTCGAGGTGGTCTGGGCCGGTCCCGACGGCGTCCTCGGCACCGGTGACGACGTGGCCCTGGCCACCCGGACCGGCACCGACGGCCGCTGGCGGCTCGACGGGCTGCCGCCCGGCCGCTACCAGGTGCTCGTCCCGCCGGCGGCGCTGCCGCCGGGGGTGGCGGTGGTCTTCGACCGCGACGACGGCACCGAGGACCCCGACGGCGTCTGGACCGGCGACCTCGGCCCGACGCAGGAGCGGCTCGACCTCGACGACGGACTGCGCGGCTCGGCGACGCTCGGCGACGAGGTCTGGGTCGACCAGGACCGCGACGGCCGCCGCGACGCCGGTGAGCCGGGCCTGCCCGGCCTGGCCGTGACGGTGACCTGGCTCGGCGCGGACGGCGTCCTCGGCGGGGACGACGACCTCGTCTTCCCGACCACCACCGACGACGACGGCCGCTACCGGGTCGCGGGGCTGCCGGGCGGGCGCTACCAGGTGGTGCTCGACGGCGCCGGGATCCCCCGGCCGTTGAGCGCCTCCGCGGACCTCGACGGCGGCGACCCGCTGGTCACCGCGGTGGAGCTCACCGCCGGCCAGGTCCGTGACGACGTCGACTTCGTCGTGGTGCCGCCGGAGCCCGAGCCGGTGCCGGTGCCGCAGCCGGGCGGGTCGGACCCCTCGACCGGGTCCGGCGTCTCCGCCGGCGGTGACGACGACCGTCCCGGCGGGCTGGGCCGGACCGGCTTCGAGGGCAACGGCATCGCCCTCGGCGGCCTGCTGCTCACCGCCGCCGGCGCCCTCCTGCTGGGCTGGCGCCGTCGGCGGAGCGGGGGCGACGCGGGCTGAGCCGCCGCGGAGCGGAACAGCGGGGAGACGACGGGTCCGGACCAGGTCCGGGCTGCCGTCTCCCCGCTGTTAGGGCGGAGAGCTTCAGCCCGGGCGAGTGCTGAAAGGGTGCACCGCCCGGGGCCCGATCCCTGCCCCTTCTCAGCACTCGCTGCCGGCGCGGGCCCCGGAAGCGCAACTGCGGGCGGACGGCACCTCCGGGGCGGTCCGGGCTGCCGTCTCCCCGCAGTTGCGGCCGGAGAGCTTCGGTCCGGGCGAGTGCTGAAGGGGTTCACCGCCAGGAGCCCGACCCCTGCGCCTTCTCAGCACTCGCTGCCGGCGCGGGTCCTGGAGCGCAACTGCGGGCGGACGGCACCTGCGCGCACGCCCGGCCTGCTGTCTCCCCGCAGTTGCGGGCGGAGAGTTTCAGCCCGGGCGAGAGCTGAGAGAGTGCACCTGCTGTCTCCCCGCAGTTGCGCGCGGAGGGCTTCAGCCCGGACGAGTGCTGAACGGGTGCACCGCCCGAGGCCGGGTTCCCGCCCCTTTTCAGCACTCGCTGCCGGCCCGGCCCCGGGAGCGCAACTGCGGGCAGACGGCACCTCCGGGTCCGTCCGGGCTGCCGTCTCCCCGCAGTTCCCGCCGCCGGGTCAGACCTCGCCGCGCGCCCGGCCGGCGAAGGGGCCGCCGTGGCCGAAGACCTGGGCGGCGAAGCGCTCGCCGATCCGGCGGTGGGCGTCGGGGCCGGGGTGCAGGCCGTCGGGCAGCGGCAGCTCGACGGCGTCGTCGGGCCCGTAGAGGGCCGTGCCGTCGAGGTGGTGCAGGTGCGGGTCGTCGGACCGGCGCTCGACGAGCGAGCGCAGCTCCCGGCGGACCACCTCGAGGGTGAGGGCGCCGCGGGCGACGGCGGCGGGGTCGCCGGTCGCGGTGAAGCGCACCTGGTCGGTCCCCAGCGTCGCCGGGTCGACCGCGCAGGGTCCGGGCGTCGTCTCGTGGATGCCGCAGAACAGCGGGGAGACGAGCAGCAGCGGCGTGTCGGGGTGGCCGTCGCGGATGGTGTCGAGGAAGCCGTGGACGGCGGGCACGAACGCCCGCAGGACCATCGCGTCGAGGTTGACGACGTTGATGCCCAGCTTGACGCTGATGACGTCGGCCTCGGTGTCGCGGATGACCTGGGCCAGGAACGGGTCGACCAGCGCGCTGCCGCCCAGGCCGAGGTTGACCAGGTCGGCGCCCGCGGTCCGGGCGGCGACGACGGGCCAGGTGCCGGTCGGCGTCGCGGCGTTCGACCCGTGGCTGATCGAGGACCCGTGGTGCACCCAGCGCGGGCCGCGCGCCCGCTCCTCCGCGACGGGGGCGTCGGCGCGGAGCTCGACGAGGTCCAGCGCCTCGTTGTGCGGGAGCCAGATCTCGACCCGCTTGAGCCCCTCGGCCAGCCCCCGCAGCCGCGTGGTGTGCGGCGGCCCGGCGTGGGCGGTCGTCGCCCCCGTCGCGAGGTCGACCTCGACGACGTCGCCCTGGCCCAGCACGTCGCGGGTGACCAGGACGTCGTCGACGAGGACGTCGAGGGCGCCGCGGGGGCGCTCCGCACCGCGGTAGGCGACCCGGGTGGGGTGGGTGACGAGGTCGACGGCGGTGGCGGTGGTGCGGAAGGCGATCCGGGCGCCGGCCGGCTGCCCCTCCACCGCCAGCAGCTGGCCGTCGGGGTAGCGGTCGCGGACCCAGCGGGGCAGCCGGTGCGGCCGCAGGCCCCGCTGCGTCGGCTGCAGCTCGGCGACGCCACGGACCAGCGCGGGGGTCAGCGGCACCGGGGCCATCCGGTCGGGGGTCGAGGCGGCGGTCGGAGAAGGGAGGGCGCTCATCGGGGTGCTCCTGCGTCGGGGGTGGTGGGCCAGTGGCGGACCAGGGTGTCGAGCGCGGTGAGGGCCCGCGCCCAGGAGACGTCGGTCGCGGGCGGGCGGTGGGCGAAGGCGCCCGACCGCTCGAGGGCGAGGAAGCCGTTGACGGTCGCCCCGAGGAACCGGGTGACGTGCACGAGCTCGTCGTCGGGGAGCCCGTAGCCGCGCAGCACGGCGGTGGTGAGGGTCGCGACGCGGACCGCGCCGGGCGAGCCGGCCGTCGAGGGTGCGGCCGGCTGCTGCAGCGCGGCCCAGCGGCCGGGGCAAGTGCGGGCGAAGTCGCGCTGGGCCTCGGCCAGCCCGACGAGCGCGTCCCGCTCCGAGCGCCCGGCCACCGCGGCCGCGATCCGGTCGGCCAGCTCGTCGAGGGCCAGGGCGTGCACGTCGGCCAGCAGCTCGGCGCGGTCCCGGACGTGGTTGTAGAGGCTCGCGGCCTGGACGTGCAGCCGGCGGGCGACCGCCGACAGCGTCACCTGCTCGAAGCCCGACTCGTCGGCGAGGTCGGCGGCCGCCGCGACGACGGCGGCCCGGGAGAGGTGGGCGCGGGGCACCCGCCAAAACTAACACATGTAGTTTGCGCCGACGGCCCGTAGTCTCAGGCGAGCCGCACCACGCTGACGTCGGACAGGAACCCCGGGAACCCGGGCGCGCGCGTCCCCGGCCAGCGCAGCACCAGCCCGGCGGGACCGGGGGACCAGGCGTCGTCCAGGACGGCGTCGACGGCCGCGCCGGCGCCCTGGGCGTGCAGGCGGACCGTGGTCGTCGTCAGCACCGCCGAGAGCTCGACGACGCCCTCGGCCCCCGGCGCGACCAGCGGCACCGGCGACGTCACCGGGACCCCCAGCACGACGCCGGTGGCCCCGTCGACGTAACGGCGGGCCTCCAGCCGCCCGTCGCGGGCGACGACGACCAGCAGCGCGTCCTGACCCTCCGCCGGGCCCTCGACGAAGCGGCGCTCCATCGCGTCGCGCAGCAGCACGAAGCCCGCGTCGTCGGCCTGGTCTTCCGACGGCCCGAAGTGCACCCGCAGCGCGACCCGCACGGGACGCTCGACGACGCCCGCCCACGGCGCGCGGGCGTAGGTCGGGACGCCGGTCGGCTGGCTCCAGCCCAGCCCGCGGCCGGCCAGCCGGATGGGCGGGTCCAGCACCTCGACGCCGGGGGAGCGGTAGGGCGCGCCCATCCCGAAGGGCCGGACACCGTCGCCGAAGGGGTCGCCGGACTGGACGGGGACGGCGTGGGTGGTGAGCCAGGCGTCGTCGGAGAACAGCCCGTCGCAGGCCAGGGCAAGCGGCGTCGTCGCCTCGGCCGTCGTGCCCACGGTGAAGCCGACGACCCGCAGCCCGGCGGCCTGCAGCGCGCGCACCTCCGCCGTCGTCCAGCCGGCCAGGTCGGCGCCGACGAACCCGATCCCGGCGCCCGTCAGCGCCTCGGCCGGCTGCGCGGGAGACCGGTGGGAGAGGAACATCGTCGCGATCCCGGCGGCCGCGACCTGCTGCGCGATCGTCCAGTCGAAGGTCTGCGCCAGCACGGACGCCTCGAGCCCGCGGCGGACGATGCCGTCGACGAAGGCGGTGGCGCCCGCCGGGTCCTTGAGCTCGGGCACCAGCACGACCCGCCCGCCCCACCGGTCCAGGACCTCGTCCCACAGGATCGGCCGGCCCTCGCGACCCCCGGGGATCGCCGGCCGGATGCGGGCCGTCGTCCACTCCGCGACCGACTTCGTGCTGACGTGACCGCTGCCGATCCCCGTCATCGTGCGGTCGACGGTGGCGTCGTGGCACGAGACCAGGGTCCGGCCGTCGGCCAGCAGCTGCAGGTCGAACTCGGGCACGAAGCCGGACGCGACCGAGCCCTCCTTGGCCTCCCAGCTGTTCTCGGGGTAGATGTCCGGGCCGCCGCGGTGGGAGATGGTCAGCGGGAACACGAGGTCGGCGACGCGGGTCGTCCGAGCCGGTGCTGCGGGCGCGTCCATGCCCCATGGGTAGCAGACGCGAGCCCCTCAGACCGGGAGCCGACCCCGCGGGTAGCCGCCGTTGCTGAAGAGCCGCTGGCCGTTGACCCACGCCCCGCGCGGGGAGAGCAGGAACCGGACGAGGTCGGCGGTGTCGGCGGGGGTGCCGAGCCGGCCGGTCGGCTGCTCGGCCAGGCCGGAGGCGCGGACGGCGTCGTCCATCCAGCCGGTGTCGACCGGACCGGGGTTGACGACGTTGGTCCGCAGGCCGCGGTCGCCCAGCTCGTGGGCCGCGGCCAGCACCAGGCGGTCGAGGGCGCCCTTCGTCGCGCCGTAGGGCAGGTTGCCGACGGTGTGGTCGCCGGTGAGGGCGATCGCCGTGCCGCCGTCGGGGCCGAGCTGGCGGGCGAAGGCGGCCAGCAGCAGCCAGGGCGCGCGGACGTTGACGGCGTAGTGCCGGTCGAAGCTCTCGACGGTGGTGTCGAGGACCCCGGACGCGACGCTCTCGCAGTGCGACATGACCAGGGCGTCGAGGGGGCCCACGAGCGCGGCGGCCGTGCCCACGAGACCGGCGGCGGCGTCGGGGTCCTCCAGGTCGGCCTCCAGCAGGACGACGCGGGTGCCGCCGGCGCGGAGCTCCTCGGCGAGCAGCTCCGGGTCCTCGGGCGCACCCGCCAGCCCCAGCCGGCGGTCGTAGGCCGACCACCAGGTCAGGGCGAGGTCCCAGCCGTCCTCGGCCAGGCCGCGGACGAGGCCCGCCCCGATCCCGCGACGACGTCCGACCCCGGTCACCAGCGCTGCACCCACCCGCCCATCCAACCGCACGCTCGTCGGGGACCCGTCGAGAAGGAGGTCCGGAGCCCTTCTCGCGGCCCCCGGCCGGGACAGCCTCCTCCTCGACCGCGGGCTCGGGAGCGAAGGAGCTGCGGTGCTCTCGTGCTCAGGCGCTCTCGCGCCGCACGACGGTGTGGATGTCCGAGCCGGGGCGCACGGGGGCGGGCCGCCCGTCGAGCCGGCGGGTGATCGTCTCGGCGATGTAGCCGGCTACGGCGCCGGTGTCGCGCTCGACGGTGGTGAGCGCCGGGACGGCGACCGCGGCGGCGGGGATGTTGTCGACGCCCACGACGGCGAGGTCGGCCGGGACCTCGAGCCCCGCCCGGCGGGCCCCGGCGAGGAGGGCGAGGGCCACCTCGTCGTTGTAGGCGCAGATCCCGGTGACGCCGGCGTCGGCCCAGAGGCGGACCGCGGCGGCGGCGCCCTCCGGCTCGACGGGCACGGTGCGGACGACAGGCTGGTCGAGGCCGAGGTCGGCGCAGGTGTGCCGGACGCCCTCCAGGCGCGGGGTGGCGAAGCCGACCAGGCGGGGGTCGTCGGGCCAGGCGTAGCCGAGCCGCCGGTGGCCGGCGACCGCCAGGTGCTCGGCCTGCAGGCGACCGGCGCGCTGCTCGGGGAGGTTCATCGCCCGGTCCTCGCCGCGGTCGCCGAACAGCGCGACGGCCAGCTCGATGCCGGCGCCCTCCAGCCGGCGGGCCTCGGCCTCGTCGAGCTCGCCGAAGCTGACGACGGCGGCCGGGGTGAGCGCCTTCCAGACCTCCGACACCGGCCGGCCGGCCGAGAGCGGGTGCGTGACGAAGGTGAGGCCCTCGGCGGCCAGGGCCGTCGACAGGTCCTCGATGAGGTGCCCGACGCTGGGGCCGATCGGCCAGTCCGGCAGCAGCAGCAGGACCACCTCGGAGTGCCCGCTGCGCAGGGCGCGGCCGGCGGCGGACGGTGTGTAGCCCAGCTCGGCCGCGGCGGCCAGGACGCGCTGCCGCGTCGGCTCGGGGATGGCCTGGTGCGGTGTGTTGTTCAGCACGTAGCTGACCGTGGCCCGGGAGAGCCCGGCCAGGCGGGCGACGTCGGCCCCGGTGGGACGGCGCGGGCGTGCTGCGCGCGGTCCGGCCGAGGGGGCCTGCGGGGCGTCCGTTGCCATGGCCGACACGATGCCCTACGGTACTGACACGCGCAACTTGCGCGTGTAACTGGCGCGATTCAGCAGCGACGCCGGCGAAGCAGAGGAGCAGCTGTGAGCAACCCCTTCGGGAGTCCGTACGACGACGTGCCGCCCACCGGCGAGGCCGAGACGGCCCTGGCCGTGGAGGACCAGCGCGAGCACCACTGGTTCGCCGAGCCGACCAAGGAGGTCGGGCCCAAGTTCGTCGGCGGCCTGGTCCTCGCCCAGCTCGTCTTCTTCATCGCCCTGCTGGGCCCGGCCACGATCGGCATCGGGCTCAAGGTCCAGTCGGTCGTCCCGCTGGCGGAGCAGACCTCCGCGATCGGCATCATCGCCGGCTTCGGCGCCGCGTTCGCGGTGATCGGCAACGTCCTGTTCGGCCGGCTTTCCGACCGCACCCGCTCGCGCTTCGGCCGTCGGCGGCCCTGGATCGTGGGCGGCACCGTCGTGATGACGGTCGCCTTCGTGGTGATGGCCCTCGGCCAGACCGTCCCGGTCGTCACCGCCGGCTGGTGCCTCGCCCAGCTGGGCGCCAACGCCACGCTGGCCCCGTTCATCGCCACCATCGCCGACCAGGTGCCCAAGTTCCAGCGGGGCAGCGTCGCCGCCCTCATCGGCATCGCCCAGAACATCGGCATCCTCGGCGGCACCTACCTCGCCCAGCTGTTCCAGGACCGCCTGGTCATCCTGTTCGTGGTGCCCTCGCTGTTCGCCATCGGCGCGATGGTGCTGTTCGCGGTCATCCTGCCCGACCAGCGCCTCACCACCCGGCCCCCGAAGATGACGGCGGGGGAGTGGGTCACGACCTTCTGGCTCAACCCGCTCAAGCACCCCGACTTCGCGCTGGCCTGGTGGTCCCGGTTCCTCATCACCCTGGCCACCTTCATGTTCACCACCTTCCGGCTGTTCTACCTGCGCGACGAGCTGGGCCTGGCCGAGGCCGACGCGCCGGCCGCCGTCACCCTCGGCGTGCTCATCTACACGATCGCCCTGGTGGCGTCGGGCTGGGTCGCCGGCAAGATCTCCGACCGGACCGGGCGCCGGAAGTTCCTCGTCGCCGGCTCGACGCTGCTCTTCGCCGTCGGCATCGTGCTGCTCGCCCACGTCGACTCGGTGGCCGGCTTCTACGTCGTCGAGGCCCTGCTGGGCATCGCCTACGGCATCTACGTCGGCGTCGACCTGGCGCTGGTCGTCGACGTCCTGCCCAACCCCGACGACTCCGGCAAGGACCTCGGCGTCTTCAACATGGCCAACGCCCTGCCGCAGACCGTGGCCCCGCTGGTCGGCGCCGCGCTGCTCGCCGTCGGCAGCGCCACCAACCAGAACTACGACCTGCTGCTCTACGCTGCGGGCGTCGCGGGGCTGATCGGCGCCGTCGTCGTCCTCCCGATCAAGAAGGTGAAGTGACCTGATGACTCTCGACGTCGACCGCCTGCTGGGCGAGCTCACCCTGGCCGAGAAGGCCTCGCTGACCAGCGGGTCGCACTTCTGGTACACCGCCCCGGTGGAGCGCCTGGGCATCCCGCGGATCATGGTCTCCGACGGACCGCACGGCCTCCGCGCCCAGCCGGGCGAGAGTGACCACGTCGGCCTCGGCGGCTCCCTGCCGGCCACCTGCTTCCCGACGGCGTCGGCCGTCGCGTCGACGTGGGACCCGCAGCTGCTGCGCCGGATCGGCGAGGCGCTGGCCCAGGAGGCCCGCGCCTGCAACCTCTCGGTGATCCTGGGGCCGGGCATCAACATGAAGCGGTCGCCGCTGTGCGGCCGCAACTTCGAGTACTTCTCCGAGGACCCCTTCCTGGCCGGTGAGCTGGCCGTCGGCATCGTCGGCGGCATCCAGTCCCGCGGCGTCGGCACCTCGGTCAAGCACTACGCGGCCAACAACCAGGAGACCGACCGGCTGCGGGTCGACGCCCAGGTCGACGAGCGCACGCTGCGCGAGATCTACCTGCCGGCCTTCGAGCGGGTGGTCACCGCCGAGCAGCCGTGGACCGTCATGTGCTCCTACAACAAGGTCAACGGGCAGTCGGCCTCGGAGAACCCCTGGCTGCTGCAGACGGTGCTGCGCGACGAGCTCGGCTTCGAGGGCCTGGTCGTCTCCGACTGGGGCGCGGTCTACCACCGCGTCCCGGCCCTGCTGGCCGGCCTGGACCTCGAGATGCCGCCCGCGCTGGGCCGCAGCCCCGAGCAGGTCGTCGCGGCGGTCGAGTCCGGGGAGGTGCCGGCCGAGCTGCTCGACCGGCGCGTCCGCACCGTGCTGGAGCTCGTCTCCAAGGGCATGGCCGTGCTGGACCTCGACGAGACCTTCGACGCCGACGCCCACCACGCGCTGGCCCGGGAGGCCGCGGCCGCGTCCGTGGTGCTGCTGCACAACGACGGCCTGCTGCCGCTGGCCGCCGGTGGTCGGGTCGCCCTCGTCGGCGAGTTCGCCCGGACGCCGCGGTTCCAGGGCGCCGGCTCCTCGCAGGTGAACCCGACGCGCGTCGACACCCTGGTCGACGAGCTCCGCGCCGCGCTCGGCGAGGTGCCCTTCGCCGCCGGCTACGGCGTGGGCGGCACCGCCGACGACGAGGCCCTGCGCGCCGAGGCCGTCGCGGTCGCCGCGGCCGCCGAGACCGTCGTCGTCGTCCTCGGCCTGCCCGGCGCGGACGAGTCCGAGGGCTTCGACCGCACCCACCTGGAGCTGCCCGCCAACCAGCTCGCCACGCTCGCCGCGGTGGCCGCGGAGAACCCGCGGGTGGTGGTGGTGCTCGTCAACGGCTCGACCGTGGTGCTCGGCGACGTCCTGCCGCACGCCGGGGCCCTCGTCGAGGCCTGGCTGGGCGGCCAGGCGGCCGCCGGCGGCATCGCCGACGTGCTGACCGGGGTCGTCAACCCGTCCGGCCGGCTCGCCGAGAGCATCCCGCACCGGCTGGAGGACAACTCCTCCTACCTGAACTTCCCGGGCGACTCCCAGGTGGTCCGCTACGGCGAGGGGCTGTTCATCGGCTACCGGGGCTACGACAAGGCGCGCACCGACGTCGCCTTCCCCTTCGGCTTCGGGCTGTCCTACACCAGCTTCGCCCTGTCCGACCTCGCCGTCACCACCACCGGCTCGGTGGCGGCCGGTGACCTCGCGGCCGAGGTCACGCTCACCGTCACCAACACCGGCGACCGCGACGGGGCGGAGGTCGTCCAGGTCTACGTCGAGGACGTCGATGCCAGCGTGGCCCGGCCGGTCCGCGAGCTCAAGGGCTTCGCCCGGGTCGAGCTCGCGGCCGGCGCCTCCGAGACGGTGACGGTCGCCCTCGACCAGCGGGCCTTCTCCTTCTGGTCCACCACCCTGGGCCGCTGGGCGGTGGAGGCGGGCGACTTCGTCGTCGCCGTCGGCACCAGCTCGCGCGACCTGCCGCTGACCGCGGTGCTCGCCGTCGACGCGCCCCGGATCGCCGCACCGCTCGGCCGGGACTCCACCCTCGAGGAGTGGATGGGCGACCCGCGGGGCCGGGCGCTGGTCCAGCGCGAGGTCGGCGAGGGCCAGGCCGGCGCCGTCCTCGACGCCGAGCTGCTGCAGGTCATCGGCAACATGCCGATGAGCACCCTCGCCAGCTTCGGGATGAGCCTCGACCACGACGCGCTCGACCGGATCGCCCAGGAGTGGCGGGACGCGAGCACGGACACCTCCGACCGGACCGGGAGCACCACCGCATGAGCATCTGCGTCGCCGTCACCGACAGCACGGAGGGCCGAGCGGCCCTCGTGGCCGCCGCCGAGGAGGCCGTCCGGATGGGCGTCCTGCTCGTCGCGGTCAACCTCACCGGGACCGGGCTGGAGCTGCCCGACCTCGGGGACGGGCTCTCGGCCGAGGAGGTCGTCCCGGCCCGGCCGTCGGCCCTCGACGAGATCGAGCAGGTGCTGCAGGTGCTCGAGGAGCGCCCGGAGATCACCCGGCTGGTCGTCGGCGTCCGCCGCCGGTCCCCGGTCGGGAAGGCCGTGCTGGGCAGCATCGCGCAGCGGCTGATCCTCGAGGCACCCGTGCCGGTGCTCTCGGTGAAGGCCGCCCAGGGCTGACCTCGGCCGCGGGGAGGGCCGGACCGGCCCTTCCCGTGGCCCACGGCCCGTCCTAGGGTCGGGTCGTGCCCCTCACCTTCCGCGACGTCCTCGACCGCGACGCCCTCCTCCGGGCCACCGACGCCGCCGCCGGCCTGGTCGGGCACCCGGCGGTGGCCGGGGCCTGGGAGCAGGAGTCGGCGCTGCCCGGCCTGACGGTGGGCGGGCTGGCCGTCCACCTGGCCAGCCAGGCGGACGCGGCCGTGGAGTTCCTCGGCCTCGAGCCCGTGCCGGCCGACGCCCCGCTGGTCGCGCTGGCCGACTCCTTCGCGCGCGCCGACTGGTTCACCGCCCCGGTCGACGCCCCCGAGAACACCTCGATCCGCGACGAGTTCAACGCGATGGCCGCGGTCGGGCCGGAGCGGGCCGCGCAGTGGCTGCAGCAGAGCCGGGCGCAGCTGCCGGCCGCGGTCCAGGGCGCCGGACCGACCACCTACGTCCCCTGGCTGGGCTGCCGGCTGGCCACCGACGACTTCCTCGTCGTCCGCACGCTGGAGACCGTGGTGCACGCCGACGACCTGGCCGTCAGCGCCGGCCTCCCGACGCCGGCCTTCGACGAGGACGTCCTGCACCCGGTCCTCGCCCTGCTGGCCGTGCTGGGCGGGCGACGGCACGGGCAGGACGCCGCCCTGCGGGCCCTGGCCCGGGCCGAGCGGGCGACAGCGGTCGCGGCGGCCTTCTGAGCCCTCCGCCCGGTGACCGGGGGAGGACGACGGGCCGCCGGCGCCGACCGGCGCCGGCCGCCGCCGTCGCGGGCTCAGGTGCGGGGGAGGACGGTGCCGTCGGGCAGGGTGCGGCCGGCGAGCAGGGAGACCAGGGCCCCGGCGTCGGCCCGGACCGTCCGGCCCTCGCCCCAGCTCCACCCGGCGTCGGCCGCCTCCAGGCGCAGCCCGGTGAGGTCGGTCCCGAACCACGCGCCGTCGGCCGCAATCTGCCCGTCGAGCACGGCGACCAGCGCCCCGTCGGGGGCCACCGACGGGCGACCCAGGGCGAGGGTCACGTCGAGGGAGTGGATGACGGCGTGGCTGAGCGCGCCCAGCGCACCGCCGCCGGGAGGCTCCCAGCCGTGCAGCCGCGGCGAGCGCAGGGCGGCCAGCAGGTCGTCGGCGGGCAGGCCGCCGTCGCGCTGCGCGACGGTGTCGGAGAGCACCCCGAAGTCGCCGCGGGCGGCCGCCATCTCGGCGCCGAACTGCTCCGGGGTCAGCCGCGCGGCCATGGTCAGGTGGGCGACGAGGTGCCGGACCTGCCAGCCCGCGCACAGCGTCGGGGCGTCCCAGAGGGTCGGCGGCCCGGCGGCCAGCAGGTCGGCGAGACCGGTGCACGTGGGCGCGACCCACGCCTGCGGGCTGCTCACGCTCCGCCGATCCGCTCGGCGAGGGAGACGATGAGGCCCTCCGGGCCGCGCACGTAGGCCATCAGCCACAGGTCCTCGTGGCGGCCGACCGCCCCGACGAGCCCGTAGCCCTGCGCCGCCGCCCTCTCGACCGCCGCCTGCAGGTCGTCGACCTCGAAGGCGACGTTGCGCAGCCCCAGCTCGTTCGCCATCGCTCCCGGTGAGCCCGGGACGTGGTCGGGGCGGACGAAGCGGGACAGCTCCAGCCGGGTGCCGCCGTCCGGGGTCGTCAGCATGACGATCTCAGTCGCCGAGCCCGGGATGCCGATGACGGTGTCGAGGAACGTCCCCTCGACCGGCATCGGCGGCCCCTCGGCCTCCAGGCCCAGGCTGACGAAGAAGGCGGTGACGGTCTCGAGGTCGGCGACGGTGATCCCGACGTGGTCGAAGCGGCGGATGTGGCCCATGACGCCATCCTGGGGCCGCCGGCCCGCCGTGACCAGGGCCTGGCTCCGACCTCTCAGCCGAGGGCGGGCAGCGTGACCGGCTGCCGGGTGCGCGCCGACTCCACCGCCGCGTACGTGGTGGCGAGGCTGCCGAGGTTGTCCCGTCCGGAGATGCCCGGCTCGCGGCCCTCGCCGATCGCGGTCACGAACTCGGTGAGGCTGCCGGCCCGGTCGACCCGCGCCACGGTGGGCAGCGTCAGCGTCTCCACGGCGCCGCCCCGGCGGACGCGGACCTCGTCGGAGCGCCAGCCCTCGGGGCCGTCGCCGCGGCTGGTCCACCAGACCTCGGCGTCGGCGAAGTCCATCCGCCACTCCCCGGCCCAGGTGGTGCGCAGCCCGCTGCTCACCCAGCTGGCCCGGTAGCTGGTGACCAGGTCGCCGGACTCGACGATGCCGGCGCCCTCGGACGGCCCGGAGAACAGCGACCAGGCGGGGTCCCAGGTGCGCAGGTCGACGGCGGTGACCTCGCGGCCCAGCACCGTGCGGATGAGGTCGAAGTGGTGGATGGACATGTCCACCAGCAGCGGCTCGTCGAGGGCGTGGTGCGGCCCCGGGACGCCGTCGCCCCCGGACATCTGGCGGAAGTCGAGCGCCACCGCGTGCAGGTCGCCGTAGGTCTGCTCGGCGACGATCCGCTGCACGGCCTGGACGGCGGGGAAGAACCGGTAGTTCTGGCTGACGGCCACCGTCAGGCCACGGGCGTCGGCCAGGGCGACGAGCTCCTCGGCCTCGGCGACGCTGGGGGCGAACGGCTTCTCGATGAGCACGTGCCGGCCCGACTCCAGCGCGGCCCGGGCGGCGGGCACGTGGCCCAACAGGCTCGCGGTGACCAGCACGGCCTCGGGGTCGGTCGCCTCCAGGGCCTCCTCCACCGTGGTGAAGCAGCGCTCCGGGGTCGTCAGGCCGGCGGCGACGGCGAGCTCGCGCGAGCCGGCGTAGACGTCGGCGGTCCCCACCACCTCGACCTCCGGCACCTGGGGGATGACGTTCTTGGCCCAGTCCCGGCCGAAGCCGCCGAGACCCACCTGGACGAACCGCATGCCGAGCTCCCTCTTCCTGTTCCTGCGACGTGCTCACCGGCCCGTCGCGGGCGCGACCGCGGGGTCGCCGCCGGGGGCCGGGAGCGTGCTGAGGGGTCCAGGCTGCCAGGCCGGGTGCGGCGGCGCGCACCCGGCCCTCGGCCGCCCCGGTCTGCCGCTGCCCGGCGGCTCAGCGCTCCAGGCCGCGGTCGGGGGCTCCCATGTCGCCGGTGCCCGGTGTGCCCTCCGCGAGCCCGTAGCGGAGGTGGACGGTGCCGCTGGGGCCGGCGACGGGTGGCTCCAGCAGCGTGAGGTTGGTGGGCACGGCGCCGCCGGCGAAGACCCTCTTGCCGACGCCCAGGACGACCGGGTGCAGCCACAGGTCCAGCCGGTCGACCAGCCGCTCGCGCAGCAGCGTCTGCACCAGGTCGAGGCTGCCGACGACGGCGACGTGCTCGTGCTCCTCGCGGACCCGGCGCACCGCCGCCGCCAGGTCGGGCCCCAGCTGCTCCGAGCCCGCCCAGCCCAGCGCGGGGGTGCCGCGGGAGGCGACGTACTTCGGCACCCGGTTGAACAGCGCGGCGATGCCGTCGTCCGGCCCGCCCTGCTGGTGGGGCCAGTAGGCGGCGAAGATGTCGTAGGTCCGGCGGCCGAGCAGCAGCGCGTCCGTGCCGGCGTAGGCGGCGGCCACCTGCGCCCCGGCCAATTCGTCGAGCAGCGGCGCCTGCCAGCCGCCGAAGGGGAAGTCCTCCGGGTCCTCGGTCGGGCTGCCGGGCGACTGGCCGACGAGGTCGAGGGTGGCGAACAGCTCGACGTGGACAAGTCCCACGGGGTGCCTCCTGGTGGGTCGTGGGTGGGTGGTTCCTGGGTGGTGGGCCCTGGGTGGTGCTCGGAACCTAGACCGGCCCGGGGGCCCCGGCTCATCGGCCCCGCCGCGACGACCCGTGGCCGCCGGTGCTGGCGCCGTCGGCCTGTGCGGTCGAGGATGGCGCCGTGACCGGGGCGACGTGGTGAGGGTCGCACCCGGCCGCGGGGCGGGTGGCCCGCGGGTCGACGTCGGCGCGGCCTACGACGCCCGGGCGGAGGAGTACACCGCGCTGCTGGGCACACCGGACCGGCTCGCCGCCGTCGACGTGGCGCGGGTGCGGCGCTGGCGGGACGCGACGGCCGGCCCGCTGCTGGACGCGGGCTGCGGCCCGGCCGCGTGGGCGGAGGTGCTGCAGGGCGCGGACGCGCGGGTCGTCGTCGGGGTCGACCTCTCCGGCCGGTTCCTGACGAGCGCCCGTCGCCGGTGCCCGCGGCTGCCGCTGCTCCGCGGCTCGCTGGCGGCGCTGCCGCTGCGCGACGCCGCCGTCGGCGGGGTGCTGGCCTGGTACTCGGCCCTGCACACCCCGCCCGCGGAGCTGCCGCAGCTCCTCGGCGAGCTGGGGCGGGTGCTCCGGCCCGGCGGCTCGCTGCTGCTGGGCTTCGTGGACGGCCCCGCCGGCGAGCCGTTCGACCACGCGGTGCTCACCGCCTGGTCGTGGACGACGGAGGCCCTGGCCCCGCTGCTGGACGGGGCCGGCCTGGCCGTCGTCGAGCACGAGCAGCGCCGGGACCCCGGCCAGCGCCCGCACGGCGCGCTGGTCGCCCGCCGCCGGACCTGAGGCCGGCTCAGCGCCGCCAGAGCAGGTGGTGCACCACGCCGCTCGGGCTGGGCACCACGTCGTGGTGGAAGCGGTCGTCCAGCACGTCGGGGCTCTCCCACAGCCGGCTGCCGGCGCCCAGCACCACCGGGGACACG
Organism: Microlunatus capsulatus; assembly: GCF_017876495.1. Taxonomy (NCBI): domain Bacteria; kingdom Bacillati; phylum Actinomycetota; class Actinomycetes; order Propionibacteriales; family Propionibacteriaceae; genus Microlunatus; species Microlunatus capsulatus. The sequence goes on from NZ_JAGIOB010000001.1 coordinate 81,588, forward strand.
ACGACGTGCAGGGTGTCGACGAGGTCGGCGTCGAGGAACGCCCGGACGGTCTCCGCGCCGCCGCCGAGGCGGACGTCCAGGCCGCCGGCGGCCGCGCGGGCCTGCGCGAGCACCTCGGGCGGGTCGCCCCCGACGAAGTGGAACGTGGTGGCGCCCAGGGTGAACGAGGGCCGTGGGTGGTGGGTGAGGACGAACACCGGCGTGCGGAAGGGCGGCTCGTCGCCCCACCACCCCTGCCAGTCGTGGTCGGCCCACGGCCCGCGCTGCGGCCCGAACTTGTGCCGGCCCATGATCTCGGCGCCGATGCCGTGGTGGAAGTCGCCGGCGAGGCGGTCGTCGAGGCCGCGGGTCGCGCCGGGCCCGGTCGGGCCGGGGAAGCTCGCCGTGGCCAGGGCCCAGGCCATCAGCTCGCGCGGGTCGGCGTGCCCGAAGGGCCGTTCCAGCGACTGGCCGGTGCCCGCGCCGTAGCCGTCGGCGGACACGGTGAAGTTCTGCAGGCGCAGCAGCTGGGTCACGGGCGCTCCCTCGGTGGTGGTCGTGGCGGTGGTGGTGGTCTCAGCAGCCGTACCGACCGCGGCGCTCGGACGAACTCATCGGGCGTCGGCCGGCGGGGCCGGGGCCGCCGCGGCGCGGACCGCCCGCTGCCGGACGACGGCCTGGACGGCCAGACCCGCGGCGGCGACCAGGCAGAGGGCGGCGGGCACCCCGAAGACGCCGGGGACGCCGAACCAGCCGACGCCCAGGCCGCCGGCGACGCCGCCGATGGCGGCCGAGAAGCGGATGGCCGAGAAGTACAGCGAGGACGCCATCCCGATGCCGGTCGGGTAGAGGTCCTGGGCGACGGTGATGCCGATCCCGCCGAGCGTGGCCCACATCGCCGCGTTCAGCAGGGTGGCCCCGATCAGGACGAGCTCGCTGCCGGCCAGCATGAAGCCGAGGTTCGCGACCACGCCCAGCAGGACGTTGACCACCACCAGCCGGTGCGCGCCGAACCGGTCGGCGAGCGCTCCCATCAGCGGGATGAAGAGCAGCATGCCCACCGACTGCGCCGAGATCACCACGCCGCGGAGCCAGTCCGGCGTGCCCAGCTGGAGCTCCATGTACAGCGGGAGGTAGGCGAACTTGATGGTGTCGCCGCACATCGCCAGCACCCCCAGGCCGAGGAACGCCAGCAGGGGCAGCAGGCTGGCCGGCCGGGCGGGCCCGGTCGCCCCCGGCGCCACCGCGGTCCCGGCCGCGGCCCGCGGGACCCGCTGACCCAGCACCGGCAGGGCCTGCAGGAGCGTGCAGACGCCGGCGGCGACCAGCGTCCAGCGCAGGCCGGCCACTCCGCCGAGGACGCTGCCCACCAGGGGGCCGGTCATGAAGCCGGCGCTGAAGCCCAGCCGCACCGTCGAGACCACCCGGTTGTCCGCGCCGGACGGCTCGTGGGTCAGCTGGTCCCGGACGGCGGCGAAGATCAGGGCGCTGGTCGCGCCGGCGAAGCCCAGCACCGTCAGGTTGACCAGGAACGCCATCCAGACCTGCGTCGTGGAGGCCATCGCCAGCCAGCCCACCAGGCCCACGACCGCGCCGACCCGGAACAGCGTCAGCCGGTCGGCCATCCGGTCCGACCAGCGGCCCACGAAGAACCCGAGGACGGGGGCGGCCAGGTTGGTGAGGAAGAAGAGCCCGGCGACGGGCAGCGAGGCGCCCAGGTCCTCCACCAGGAACAGCGAGAGCTGGGGCATGGCCACCGAGATGCCCAGGCCGCCGAGGAAGAGGCTCAGCACCGCCCGGCGGTAGAGCCGGGAGCCGAGCACGAGCCCGACGGCGGAGGCGGGCTTCGCCTCGACGGCCGTCTCGGACACCCGGTCAGCGTAGACGTCCGCGCGCGGCCCCCGGACCGCGCCCCGAGCCCGTCGCCGGGGCGCAGGTCAAGCGTTGACCTCCGATCACCCGCGGGTGGTACAAGTGAGCCTCCCCCACCCAGGAGAGCCATGCCCCTCGCCCGACCCCGCCGGCTGCTCGCCGGCTCCCTCGCGGCTGCCGTCGTCTCCGCCGGCGCCCTCGTCACCCTGCCGGCCGCCGCGGCCGCGCCGTCCACGCCGTTCATCTCCGAGATCCACTACGACAACGCCGGCACCGACAGCGGCGAGCTCGTCGAGGTCCAGCTGCCCGCCGGCACCAGCAGCGCCGGCCTCTCCGTCGTCCTCTACAACGGCGGGAACGGGACGGTCTACGACACCGACGCCCTGCCCGTCGTGACCGCGCCGGCCGGCGCCGCTGCGGTGGCCACCGTGAGCTACCCGGCCAACGGGGTCCAGAACGGCGCGCCCGACGCCGTCGCCCTGGTCCGGGGCAGCACGGTGCTCGAGCTCCTCTCCTACGAGGGCACCATGACCGCGGTGGACGGCCCGGCGGCCGGCACCACCTCGACCGACATCGGCGTGTCCGAGGCCGGCACCGAGCCGGTGGGCCAGTCGCTCGCCCGCACCTACGACGCCGCTCGCGACGCCCTGGTCTGGAGCGGTCCCGCCGCCGCCAGCCCGGGTGCCGTCAACCCGGGGGCCGGCACGGCGCCGAGCACCCCGCCCGGCGACCCGGCCGTCTGCGCGGCCACACCCACCCCGGTCGGCGCCGTCCAGGGCGCCGGGGCGACCAGCCCGGTGGCCGGCACGCGGGTGACCGTGCGCGGGACGGTCGTCGGCGACCTGCCCGGGCTCAGCGGCTTCTACCTGCAGGACGCCGGCGACGGCGACGCGGCCACCTCCGACGGCCTCTTCGTCTTCGACCGCACCCCCGTCGCCCTGGGCGACACGGTCGCCGTCACCGGCACCGTGGCCGAGTTCGGCGGCCAGACCCAGATCGGCACCGGCGCGTCGGTGGCGGTGTGCGCGACCGGCACGCCGGCCGACCTGCCCGCCCCCGCGACCCTGGACCTGCCCGCCACCGACGCCCGGCGCGAGCCGCTCGAGGGCATGCGGGTGCAGGTGGCCGACCGGCTGAGCGTCAGCGAGGTCTTCGACCTGACCAGCTTCGGCGAGCTCACCCTCAGCGAGGGCGGCGTGCTCGTCACCCCGACCGAGGCCGCCGAGCCCGGGCCGGCGGCCGCGGCCGTCGCCGAGCAGAACCGCCTCCGGAGCCTCGTGCTCGACGACGGGCTCTCGGCCCGGGTGACCACCACCACCCGGCCCTACCTGTCGGCGAGCACCCCGGTGCGGGTGGGGGACACGCTCAGCTTCACGGCCCCGACCGTCCTCGGCTACGGCTTCGACGCCTGGCGCCTGCAGCCCGCCGACGGCACGGCGGAGGGCACCTTCGCCCCGACCAACACCCGGCCCGCGGCTCCCACCGCGGTCGGCGGCGACGTCCAGGTGGGCTCGTTCAACGTCCTCAACTACTTCCTCACCCTGACCGGTCCCGACGCGCGCGGCGCCCGGACGCCCGAGCAGCTGGAGCGGCAGGCCGGCAAGATCGTGCCGGCCATCAACGCCCTCGGTGCTGACGTCGTCACCCTGCTGGAGATCGAGGACACCGACTCCACCGGCTACAGCCCGGGGAACGCCGACGCGGCCCTGGCCGACCTCGTCGCGCGGCTGGACGCCGACGCCGGGTACGCGAAGTGGAGCTACGTCCCGCTGCCGCAGGAGCTGCTGGCCGTCGACCGCGACGTCATCCGCAACGGCATCCTCTACGTCACCGACGAGGTCCAGCCCGTGGGCGACCCGGTCGGGCTCGTCGACGAGGAGGTCTGGGACAACGCCCGCGAGCCGATCGCCCAGACGTTCAGCAAGGACGGGGACCGCTTCACCGTGGTGGCCAACCACTTCAAGTCCAAGAGCCCGGGCAGCCCGACCGGGGACAACGTCGACACGGGCGACGGCCAGGGCGAGTGGAACGGCGACCGCGTCCGCCAGGCCGCCTCGCTGGCGGCGTTCACCGACCGGCTCGCCGCCCGCAGCGGCGACGAGGACGTGCTGCTGCTGGGCGACCTGAACGCCTACACGCAGGAGGACCCGATCGACGTCCTGCGGGAGGCCGGGTTCACCGACCTCGGCGAGACCCTCGACCCGGGCCGCTACAGCTACGTCTTCGACGCGGGCTCCGGCTCGCTCGACCACGCGCTGGCCAGCGCGGCGCTGCGGTCGAAGGTGACCGACCTGACGCACTGGAACATCAACAGCGTCGAGTCCTCCGCCTACCAGTACACGGGCGACCCGGCGCTCTACGCCGCCGACCCGTACCGCTCCAGCGACCACGACCCCGTCGTGCTGGGGATCGACCTGGCCGAGCGCTGCGAGGGCCTGGTCCCGACCCTCACCGGCACCGCCGGCGCCGACGTGCTGCGCGGCACCAACCGGCCCGACGTGATCCTGGGCCTGGGCGGGGACGACGTCCTCGAGGGCCTCAACGGCGACGACGTGCTCTGCGGCGGCGCCGGCGACGACATCCTGCGGGGCGGCAACGGCGACGACTCCCTCCTCGGCGGGTTCGGCGACGACCAGCTCGACGGCGGGCGCGGCGACGACGCGCTGACAGGCGGTCCGGGCTCCGACGTCCTCACCCAGGGCCAGGGCCGCGGCCCGGCCCGGCAGGGCGGCCCCGAGAGCTGACCCTCGCCCGGCGCACGGACGCCCAGCCCGCTCACACGGGCTGGGCGCTCGTCGTCCCGGGTCCTGCTCCACCGCTGCCTGAGCCTGTCGAAGGCCCTTCGACGAGCTCAGGGCGCGGAGGGTCGCGCGCTCGGCGCACTGCGTCATCACCGCGACCGAGCCTGAGCGACCGCCGCGGAGCCCTCCCCAGCCGGGCGCGACGCCGTTACGCTGGCGCTCGTGCACCGGATCTTCACCACCAGCGTCGCCGACGTGTACCCGCACTACCTGGCCAAGGTGGAGCGGAAGGGCCGCAGCCGGCCCGAGCTGGACGAGGTGATCGGCTGGCTGACCGGCTTCGCGCAGCCCGAGCTCGAGGCCCACCTCGCCGCGCGCACCACCTTCCAGGACTTCTTCGCCGCGGCCCGGCTGCACCCGAACGCGACCGCCATCACCGGCTCGATCTGCGGCATCCGGGTCGAGGAGGTGGAGGACCCGCTCATGCGGCGGATCCGCTACCTCGACAAGCTCGTCGACGAGCTGGCCGGGGGCCGCCCGATGGCCAAGGTGCTGCGGGCGTGAGCACCGCCGCCGGGCCCGGGGCGGACCAGCGGACGGCGCTGGAGGCCCTGCTCCGGCGCCACGTCGAGGAAGGCACCGTGCCCGGGGCCGTGGCCCTGCTCGGCGGCGAGGACGCCGAGCCGGTGGCCGTCGGCCGGCTGGCGGTGGACGGGCCGGCGATGCCGGTCGACGCCGTCGTCCGCCTCCAGTCGATGACCAAGGTGGTCACCGCCGTGGCGGCGCTGCGGGCGGTGGAGGCGGGCCACCTCGGCCTGGACGACGCCGTCGAGCGCTGGCTGCCCGAGCTGGCCGACCGCCGGGTGCTGCGGCACCCGGCCGCCGAGGTCGACGACACCGTCCCCGCGCCCGGGCCGATCACCCTGCGGCACCTGCTCACCTGCACCTCCGGGTACGGGATGGTCGTCGACGGCTCGCCGCTGGGCGCGGCGATGGCCGCGAACGGCACCCAGGCCGGTCCGCTGCCCTGGGCGGGCGGGGCCGACGCATGGCTGGCCCGGCTGGCGGCGCTGCCGCTCGCGTTCGCGCCGGGCACCGGCTGGCGCTACCACCACTCCTTCTCCGTCCTCGGGGTCCTGCTCGCCCGGGTCGCCGGCCGGCCCCTGGCCGACCACCTCGCCGCCGACCTCCTCGGCCCGCTGGGCCTGCGCGACACCGGGTTCTGGGTGCCGACCGACCGGCTCGACCGGCTGCCCGCGGCCTACCGCGCCGAGGACGGCGCGCTGGTCGAGACCGAGCCCGCGGGCGGCGGGCCCTACGCCGGTCCGCCGGACGTCGACGTCAGCCACGGCGAGCTGGTCTCCACCGCCGCCGACTACCACCGCTTCCTGCGGGCGCTGGCCGCCCGGACCCCCGTCGACGGCGCCCCGCTGCTGTCGGCCGAGCACCTCGCGCTGCTCACGAGCGACCAGGTCGCCCCCGCGCTGAAGACGCCGGAGAGCTTCTTCCCCGGCTTCTGGGACGGCACGGGTTGGGGCTTCGGCGTCGCCGTCGTCACCGCGGGGCCGGCGGCGGGGCGCTACGGCTGGTCCGGCGGCCAGGGCACGGACTTCTTCGTCGACCCCGACGGCACCACCGGCATCCTCCTCACCCAGGTCGAGCTGGGGGAGCGGACCTGGGGGCTGCTCCAGGATTTCCAGGCGCTGCGCGACCCGGACCGGCTCAGCTGACGCGGTCGGCGGCCCGGAAGGCGTAGACGCAGCGCAGCCGGTGCCGGGCCAGCGCGAGGGGCAAGGGCAGCGCGGCCCGGACGGCGGCGTCGGGCCGGGAGGCCTCCAGCAGCACCGCGGACGCCCAGGACCCCGCCGTCGTCACCCCGGGTGAGTGGCGGATGAGCCGTCGACGAGGAAGCCCTCATCCAGGAGGAGGCCGTCGGGACCGTGCGGGGTGGTGACGTCGGGGTCGAGCTCGGCCCGGACGTCCCCCCAGGACCGCCGGACTCCGGAGGCCGGGGCCTAGCGGGTGAGGCCGGGCCGCTCGTCGCGGCCGAGGGCCCGCTTCTCGACGCGGCGCCGGTCGAACCGGTTGGCGTGCCGGACCGTCAGCCAGCCCCAGCCCACGGAGCCGTGCAGCAGCAGCAGCGGCGCGCCGGCCCCGGGACGGCTGCCCACCTTGACGCTCGACATGCCCCAGGCGTTGGTCACCCGGTCGGCGTTCGCGGCCCAGTCGTCGGGCAGCACGATCGTGATGTGGCCCATCCCGCCGCTGATCTCGACGTCGACGACGGGCGCCAGCGGGGTGGCCTCCAGGCAGTCGAGCTTGACGGTGCCCAGCGCGCCGTTGAGCAGCAGGAACGGCGGCACGTCCCAGCGGCCGCTGCGGGTCGCGCTGGACCAGCCGGCGTCGAGCACCAGCGGGTCGTCGGGGGAGGTGCCGGGAGCGGTCGAGAGCCGCGCGTCCACGCCGGCCCGCGGGGAGGTGAGGGCGGAGGACGGCGGCTCCACCGGCAGGTCGGCCACCAGCGCGTCGAGGTCGGCGTAGGTCCGGGCGGCCAGGGTCCCGTCCAGCCGCGCGTCGAGCTCCTCCAGGGTGATCCGGCCCTCGGCCAGCGCGTCCTGCAGGACCGACGCGACGAGGTCGCGCTCGCGGTCGCCGATGCGGAGCTCGGGGCGCGGTGTCGACATGGCCGCAGCCTAGCCAGCCGCGGCGGGGCCGCCTCGTCGGCCGGGGTCAGCCGACGGCACCGGCCAGGGCGTCGAGGTCGCGGACGGCGAAGCGGTGGTGCTCCCACTCCTCCTCCAGCACGACGTGCAGGCAGGAGCGGGTCGTCTCGGCGCCCGCGGGGTCCCACGGGTTGCGCCGCGGCGTGTCCAGCTCCTCGGCGGTGACGGTGGCGAGGAACGCGCGGACCTGGCCGACCCGGTCCGCGCGCGCGGCCAGCACCTCGGCCCATGGCGGGGTGCCGGGGGTGAGCACGGACAGGTCGAGGGGACCGCCGGACCCGGCGTCGGCGAAGGCCAGGCCGAGGGGGTGCAGCGGCTGCTCCCGCTCCAGCACGCCGCGCCCCAGCCAGGCGTCGGTGGCCAGCACCAGGTGCCGGAGCGTCTCCGCGAACGACCACTCGTCGTCCACCCGGACGTCGGCGGTGCCCGGCGGCATCGCCTCCACGCGGGCGACGACGGCCGCCCAGCCCTGCTCCAGCGCCGCCCAGGCCTCCCGCAGGCCGTCCGGGTCGGCCGCCCGCCGCAGCGCGCGGCCGGGGAAGCGGCGGTCCAGCTCGGCCTCGACGAAGGCGATGACGTCGACGCCGTTGACGCGGAAGGAGCCGGCGTGCGGCAGCCAGGGCGCGTCGAGGTCGGCGCCCGCCAGCTCGACGCCGCGCATGACGACGCCGGACAGGTCGCTCTCGACGAAGCGCGCCCCGCGCAGGTCGGCGCCGACGAAGGTCGCCCCCTGCAGCGTGTCCGAGCGGGTGAACCTGGTCACGAACCCCTCCTCCTCGAGCGGTGCGGCGATGGCTGGTCGCGGCTCACGCTAGCCGCCCGCCGGCGTCCGCGTCAGCCCCCGGTGTGCCGCAGCAGCGCCGTCACGGCGAGGTCCCAGAGCGGGGGCGGCGGCTGCTCGTGGCCGGCTCCGGGGAGCTCGACGAGAGCGGCCCGCGGCAGCCGGCGGGCCAGGGCCCGTCCGTGCTCCAGCGGGAAGACCGGGTCGGTCGTGCCGTGCAGCACCAGGGTCCGCGCACCGACGTCGGCGAGGGTGGCCCCGTCCGGCCACGGGTCGTCGGCCAGCAGGAAGTGGTTCGCGAGCGAGGCCGCCGGGTCGGCGGTGCGGTCCAGCTCCAGGCCGGCCAGCCGCCGGACCCGGGCCTCGTCGAAGCCGAGGGCGCCGGCGCAGGGGCGCTCGACGTCGACGCGGTGGGCCAGCACGGCGTCGCGGTCGGACCAGTCGGGGTCCGGCGGCGGGTGCTCCGCCGCCTCGACGACCGCGGCGGACGGCCCGGGCAGCGGTGTGCCGTCCCCGGGCCCGGCGGCGGTGGTGGCGACCAGGGTCAGCGTGGCGACCAGGGACGGGTGCCGGACGGCCAGGACCTGCGCCAGCCCACCGCCCAGGGAGAGGCCGACGACGTGGGCGGCGCCCGCGTCGAGGGCCCGCAGGATCGTGGCCGGGTCCTCGGCCAGGTCGGCGGCGGTGCCGCGCGGACGGCCCGCGGGCGAGGTCGTCGAGCGGCCCGTCTCGCGGTGGTCGTAGCGGACCACGTGCCGTCCGCCCGCGGCGAGCCGCCGGCAGAAGGCCGTCTCCCACCAGACCATCGACTGCGCCGCGCCGCCGACCAGCAGGACGGTGGGGTCGTCGGGCTGTCCGAACGTCTCCACGCAGAGCTCGACCCCGTCGCCGAGGTCGAGCAGCCGCTCGCCCGCGCCGGACGGCGCCGGGGCCACGGTCAGGGTCCGTTGAGGGCGTAGCCGCCGAGCGCCGCGCCGTAGCGCTGGCCGGCCCGGCCCCCGGCGGAGGCGGTGCCCGCGGAGACGACGAGGACGGGCTCGGCGGGCCGGGTGACCTGCACGACGCCGGCGTCGCGGACCGTCCCGACGTCCTCGCCCGGCGCGCCCCAGGCGAGCACGTCGGCGTACTCGTCGTCGACGCCGGAGCGCCCGCGCGCCCCGTGCACGGCCGTCGCGCCGGCCCGGTCACCGGCCGCGCCGCCCAGCAGGGGACCGCAGCCCTCCACCGGTCCGCTGTACAGCGTCAGCATGCCCGCGTCCTGCCGTCCGGCGACGTCCTCGGTCGGGGACCCGACGGCGAGCACGGCCCGGCCGAACCGTCCCGTGGGGATCGTGCAGCCGGAGGAGATGACGCTGGCCAGGGCGGACCCGAACTGGTCGCCCGCCTCGGCCGCCCCGCGGATCCCGGGGCTGTCCTGGGACAGGTGCAGGGTGGGCCGGACGGTGGTCCGGGTCAGCGCGAACCGGTCGACGACCCCGGCGTCGGCGGACCGGCCGAGGTCCTCCCCGGGGGAGCCCACCCACAGCACGGGGACGGGCTCCCGCGGCGTGGCGTCGAGCTCGAGCGCGGCGCCGAAGCGGTCGCCGCCCTCGACAGCCCCCGGCACCCCGGGCGTGTCCTGGGTGAGCGAGCGCGGGGTCGGCAGCGCCGGCCCGCCCGGGGCCGGCAGCAGGACGACCATGCCGGCGTCGACCGCCCGGCCGAGGTCCTCGTGCGGCACCCCCACGGCGACGCCGGAGGGGAAGCCGGCGGGCGGGAGCTGCTCGTCGGTGGACGGCAGCGCGACGTCCCCGACGGGCTCGAGCACCTCCCCGAACCGGTCGCCGGCCTCCGCGCCGCCGGGGACCCCGGGGCTGTCCTGGCTGAGCACGGCGGGGCTCGTCACCCGGAGGTCGGCGTCGACCAGGAGGTGGACCACCGCGCCGGCCGCCTCCCGCCCGCCGACGACGGCGCCGGGCGCGCCGATCCAGATCCGGTGCTGGCCGTGGCCCGGCTGGCCGGGCTCGGCGTTCACCCGCTCGACGGCGAGGGCGGCCCCGAAGCGCTCCCGGCCGGTCGCGCCGGGCAGCAGGTCCTCCGCCGTCCAGGTCAGGTCGGCGACGCGCTGGTCGGCCCGCCGGCCGTTGACGAGGTAGACCCGGTCGGCGCCGGGCGCGCCGACCACCAGGTCGACGCATCCGTCGGCGTCGAGGTCGGACAGGACCACCGCCGCGCCGAACTCCTGCGGGTCGGGGTCGCCGCCCGCGCGCTCGGGCGGGAGCACGAGCAGCGACGGGGTGGCCGGGCTCACGCTGCGGACGTCGACGGCGCCCGGTGTGCGACGACCCTCCGGGACCGGCAGGCCGACGGCCACCCGCTCACCGGGCAGCCGGCAGGCCGGCTCGGCCGCCGCAGCCGGTGACGGCGGGGCCAGGGCCGGTGCGGCCAGCCCCAGGGCGACCACGGCCCCCGCCCAGCGCAGACGTCTCGACGTGGACCGTGTCATGCGAACTCCCTCGTCCGTGACCACGAGGGCGTCACGGCCGGTCTCGGGAGACCGGGGGCCCTCGACCCTCGTTCTACACCCGGGGACCGGCGGGTGTGCGGGCCGTGACGAACGGCTGGGACCGGCCCGGTCAGGGGTCAGAGGTCGGGGTCGGGGCGGGGGGCCGGCCCGGCGGGCGGCGTCGGAGGCAGCGTCAGCCGGGGGAGCGCCCTCCCCACCAGCGGGCCGACGGCGAGGGCGAAGACGACGGTGGCCACCCCGACGGTGCCGCCGAGCAGCCACCCGACGACCAGCACGGTGCCCTCGATGAGCGTGCGGGCCAGGAAGAGCGGCAGGCCCAGCTCGACGAGACCGGTCATCAGCCCATCCCGGGGACCGGGGCCCCAGCCGACGCCGACGTAGAGCCCGGTGCCCACGGCCACCAGCACCAGGGCGAGGGCCAGGAACAGCGCGCGGACGAGGAGGTGCTGGGGCGCGGGCAGCAGGGCCACGCCCAGGTCGAGGACCGGCCCGACGACGAGGGCGTTGGCCACCGTGCCCAGCCCGGGGCGCTGGCGCAGCGGCACCCACAGCAGCAGGACGACGACCGAGCTCAGCACCGTCACCGCGCCCAGGCTCAGGTCGACGTGGCGGGCCACGCCGGCGCTGAACACCGTCCAGGGGTCCAGGCCCAGGTCGGCGCGGACCAGCAGGGCCAGGGCCAGCCCGAAGACCACCAGCCCGCCGAGCAGGCGGGTCGCACGGGTCAGGGGCCGGTCGGACCACCGGCTCCGGCTCAGCGGCATGCGGAGAGCAGCACGTCGGCGGCCTGCCGGGCCTGCACCGCGGCCTCGGCGGCGGCCTCCCGGCCCTCGACGACGGCCCGGCCCGCCACGCCGTCGAGCAGCAGCAGCAGCTGGGAGCCGAGCCGCTCCGGCTCCCGGCAGCCGGACGCGGCGCAGCCGGCGGTGAGGAGCCCGCGCAGCCAGGCCTTCTCGGCGCGCACCTCGGCCCGGGCCGCGTCGTCGGGTCCGGGGGCGACGCCGTCCGGGCCGGCCAGCTCGGCGGCCGCGTTGAGGAACCCGCAGCCGCGCTCACCGCGCTCGGCGTAGAAGTGCTGCAGCCAGTCGAAGACCGCCAGCGGGTGCTCGGCGGCGGGCCGCGGGGCCAGCCAGGCCTCCAGCTCGGCCCGCCGGTCCTCGTGCCGGCGGTGCAGCACGGCGGCGACCAGCCCGGCCTTGGAGCCGAAGTGGGCGTAGAGCGTCGGCTTGGTGACTCCCGCCGAGCGGACGACGGCGTCCACCCCGGTCGCGGTGATGCCCTCGGCGTAGAACAGCCGGCCGGCGGAGCGGAGGAGGGCCTCGCGGGCGTCGGTGCTCATGGGGCTGACTTTACCGGTCAGTCAAGTGCTCACCTTCCTACTCCCCTGCACCGCCCGAATCACCGTGACACCACAAACTCTGGACATGACACCACGATGGTGTCATCCTGGTGTCGTGGAACTCGGACCGTACGTCAACGACCTCCAGCGCCAGCTCGTGGACGCCGCGGAGAACGGCACGGACGACACCCGCGCCGTCGCCGAGCGCCTCGCCGCCGGGCTTGACGCGGCGACCCGCCTCGTCCTGCTCGACGCGCTGTCGGCGGCGGTCGGGGAGATCACCCGCGACCTCGCCCCCGGCTCGGTCGACCTCCGGCTGCGCGGTCGTGAGGTCGAGTTCGTCGTCGCCGCCCCCGGCGCCGACGTCGCCGCCGACGAGCCGTCGGGCCCCGCGCCCGAGCTCGACGACGTCAGCACCTCCCGCACCACGCTCCGCCTGCCCGACGCCCTCAAGGCCCGGGTGGACGAGGCCGCCGCGGCGGACGGCCTCTCCGTCAACTCCTGGCTGGTCCGGGCGGTCGCCGCCGCGCTCCAGCCCCGCCAGCGCCGGGCGGCGCAGCGCACGCTGCGCACCGGCGACAGCTTCACCGGCTGGGCGCGCTAGCCCCGCAGCGCCGCTGCCTCAGCCCCAGCACCACACCAGCCCCGCGGACCCGCGGGGTGGGACCCGCACGCCCGCAGAGAGGGAGCACCATGCCCACGTACCCCACCCCCGGCCCGGTCGACCTGGCCGTCGACCTCCAGGTCGGCGCCCTCGAGGTCGTCGCCGGCGACCGGTCCGACACGGTCGTCACGGTGTCGCCGACCAACCCGGCCAAGGCCGTCGACCGCCGTGGCGCCGAGGAGACCGTCGTCGCCTTCGACGGCCGTCGGCTCACCGTCACCGGCCCCCGGCCCCGGCTCGCCTGGATGGGCCCGACCGAGTCGGTCGACCTGCGCGTCGAGCTGCCCGCCGGCTCCCGGCTGACGGCCGAGCTGGCGGTCGGCAACGTCCGGACCTCCGGCCGGCTGGGCGCCACCCGGGTCAAGGCCTCGACCGGCACCGTGGAGACCGACGCCACCGGTGACCTCTGGGTGCGGGCCGGGCACGGCAACGCCACCGCGGGAACCGTGGAGGGCGGGGCCGAGATCACCGCTGACCACGGGCAGGTCCGGGTCGGCCGGGTCAGCGGTGACGCGCTGGTCAAGACGTCGCACGGCTCCCTCACCGTGGGCGAGGCCGGCGGGGACCTGGAGGCGAAGCTCTCCTACGGCGACCTGGAGATCGGCCGGGCGCTGGGGTCGGTCCGGGCCCGCACCGCCTACGGCAGCGTCGTCCTGCGCGAGGTGTCCCACGGGTCGGTGGAGCTCGAGAGCGGCTACGGCCAGCTGGTCGTCGGCGTCCGGGCCGGCGTCCCCGCTTGGCTCGACCTGGCCTCCAAGGACGGCCGGGTGCGGAACGAGCTGCAGGGCGACGCCGCCCCGGATCCCGCCGAGCCGAGCGTCGCCGTCCGCGCCCGGGCCCAGCACGGCGACATCACCGTCGAGCGTGCCCGGTGACCGGGCCGGCGATCGAGGTCCGCGGCCTGCGGAAGTCCTACGGGGCGACGGTGGTCCTCGACGGCGTCGACCTCACGGTGCAGCCCGGCACCGTCACCGCCCTGCTGGGCCCCAACGGCGCCGGCAAGACCACGACGGTGCACGTGCTCAGCACCCTGGTCCGGCCCGACGGCGGCACGGCCCGGGTCGACGGGTTCGACGTGGTCCGCGAGCCCGACGGCGTCCGCGCCGGCATCGGGCTCACGGGGCAGTTCTCGGCCGTCGACACGCTCCTCACCGGCGAGGAGAACCTCCTGCTGATGGCGCGCCTGCGCCACCTGCCCCGCGGCCGGGCGAAGGCCCGGGTGCGCGAGCTGCTGGAGCAGTTCGACCTCGGCGAGACCGCGCGCACGCCCCTCGCGACGTGGTCGGGCGGCCTGCGGCGCCGGCTCGACCTGGCCATGACCCTGGTGTCCACCCCGGCCGTGATCTTCCTCGACGAGCCGACCACCGGGCTCGACCCGCGGAGCCGGCGCGCGATGTGGGACGTCGTCCGCGCCCTGGTGGCCCAGGGCGCGACCGTCCTGCTCACCACGCAGTACCTCGAGGAGGCCGACGCGCTCGCCGACCGCGTGACGGTGCTCGACCGCGGCCGCGTCGTGGCCGAGGGCACGCCCGAGGAGCTCAAGCGCCTCGTGCCGGGCGGGCACCTCCGGCTGCGCTTCGCCGACGTCGCGTCCCTCGACGCGGCCGCGCGGCTGCTGGGGGAGGGCGGTCGCGACGACACGGCCCTCACCCTCACCGTGCCGTCCGCGGGCGGGGTCGCCGCCCTGCGCGCCCTGCTCGCCCGGCTCGACGCGGCCGACCTCGAGGTCGACGACCTCAGCATCCACACCCCCGACCTGGACGACGTGTTCCTCGCGCTGACGGGCCGCCCCGAGACCGCAGGAGCCCCGTCATGACCACGTCCCTCGCTCACACGTCCCTCACCCACCCGAGCCCGGCCCGCCCCACGTCCGCCCGGCCGGCCACCGCCGTCGTCGACGCGGTCACGATGCTGCGCCGCAACCTGCTGCACCTGGTCCGCTACCCCGGCCTGTCGATCTTCACGATCGGCGGTCCCGTGGTCCTCCTGCTGCTGTTCGTCTTCGTGCTGGGCGGCACCCTCGGCGCCGGGCTGCCCGAGGTCGACCCGGCCGGCGGCCGGGCGGCCTACGTCGCCTACGTGATGCCCGGCATCCTGGCCCTGACGATCGCCGGCAGCGCCGGCGGCACCGCCACCACCGTCGCCATGGACATGACCGAGGGGATCACGGCCCGGTTCCGGACCATGGCGATCGCGCGGGCCGCGGTGCTCGCCGGGCACGTGCTCGGCAACGCGCTGCAGGCCCTGGTCGCCGTCGCCCTCGTCCTGGGCGTCGGGCTGCTGATCGGGTTCCGCCCGACGGCCGGGCCGCTCGGGTGGCTGGCCGCGGCCGGCCTGCTGGCCCTGGTCGCCGTGGCCGTCAGCTGGCTGGGGGTGGCCATGGGCATGCAGGCCCGCTCGGTCGAGACGGCCAGCAACCTGCCCCTGCTGCTGACCTTCCTGCCCTTCCTGGGCAGCGGGTTCGTGCCGACGGGCTCGATGCCCGGCTGGCTGCAGTGGTTCGCCGCCCACCAGCCCTTCACCCCGGTCATCGAGACGCTGCGCGGGCTGCTGCTCGGCGGTCCCGACCCCGTGAGCGCGTGGCCGGCGGTCGCCTGGTGCGTCGGCCTCGCGGTGGCCGGCTGGCTGTGGTCGACGGCGCTGTACGAGCGCCGCTCGGTCCGCTGACCGCGAGGAGCTCCGTCCCGGGCTGATCAGCCCGCAGCAGGTCTGCTGCGGGCTGATCACCGTGGTGCCCGGCCGTCGTCGGGGTGATCGTGGGGGGACACCTCACGAGGTCCAGATCCTCGTGGGCACAGCGATCGAGAGGGCCTGACCATGATCACCAACGACCCCGACGTGCTCCGGATGGCGTCCGACGCGCCCCCGGCGGCCGCGTTCGACGACCACCTGTCCGCCCGCCTGCTGCACCAGCGGATCGTCGTCCTGGGCCAGGAGGTGGACGACGCCGTCGCGAACCGGATCTGCGCCCAGCTGCTGCTGCTCGCCGCCGAGGACCCGCGCCGCGACATCAGCCTGTACGTCAACTCCCCGGGCGGCTCGGTCAGCGCCGGCCTGGCGATCATGGACACGATGCGGCTGATCCCCAACGACGTCAGCACCCTGGCGATGGGGCTGGCCGCCAGCATGGGGCAGTTCCTGCTCTCGGCCGGCACCCGCGGCAAGCGGTACGCGCTGCCGCACGCCCGGGTGCTGATGCACCAGGGGTCCGCCGGGATCGGCGGGACCGCGGTGGACGTCGAGATCCAGGCCCGCAACCTCGAGCACGTCCGCGACACCGTGCTCGGGCTCATCGCCGAGCACACCGGGCAGCCGCTGGCCCGGGTGGAGGCCGACTCGCGCCGCGACCGCTGGTTCACCGCCGAGGAGGCCCGCGCCTACGGGCTGCTCGACCACGTCGTCACCACCCTCGACGACGTCCGCCCCGGCGGGCGCAGCGCCATCGGGCTGGGGGCCCTGGGATGAGCAGCTACACGATCCCGAGCGTCGTCGAGAAGCGGCCGACGGGGGAGCGCTCGCTGGACATCTACAGCCGGCTGCTCAGCGACCGCATCGTCTACCTCGGCACCGAGATCGACGACGGCGTCGCCAACGTCGTCGTCGCCCAGCTGCTGCACCTGGAGTCCGAGGACAGCCAGCGCCCCATCGACCTCTACCTCAACTCCCCGGGCGGCTCGGTGACGGCGATGTTCTCGATCTACGACACCTGCCAGTTCATCGCCGCACCGGTGGCGACGACCTGCGTCGGCCAGGCCGCCTCGGCGGCAGCGGTGCTGCTGGCCGCCGGGGCGCCGGGCCGGCGCTCGATCCTGCCGCACGCGCGGGTGCTGCTGCACCAGCCCTCGACGCAGGCCCAGGGCAGCCTGCCCGACCTGGTGCTGCAGGCCCGGGAGGTCGTCCGGGTGCGGGCACAGCTCGAAGAGGTGCTGGCCCGGCACACCGGGCAGCCGCTCGCACGGGTGCGCGCCGACACCGAGCGCGACCTGGTCCTGCCCGCCCAGGAGGCCCTGGCCTACGGGCTCGTCGACGAGGTGGTCAGACGCCGGGGGTGAGGCCGCCGGGGCCGGTCACGCCGCCAGCGCGACCGGTCCGCCGGGCCGGCCGAGGGGCCCGGACGGGCGGCTGCTGAGGTCCAGCGGCACGAGCCGGCGCAGCACCAGCCCGGCGAGGTCCGCGAGCCCCAGGCCCAGCGCTCCGGTCACCGCCGCCAGCACCTCCGACGACGGCTCCTTGCGGCCCCGCTCCACCTCGGAGAGGTACTGCACGGAGATGCCGGCGCGGGCGGCCACGGCGGCGAGGGTCTGGGCCCGGTGGTGGCGCTGCTCCCGGAGGACCTCCCCGGCCACCTCCCGCCACAGCGGCTCGGGCTCGGCCGGCGGGCGGACGCGCGGTCGCGGCGGGGCGGCAGCCGGGCGCGGCTCGGCCGCGTCACCCGCGACGTCGTCGGGCCGGCGGAACGGCAGCAGGTCACCCATGCCCCGACCCTAGGCCCGGACCCGGGCGGCCGGGGCCGCGTTCTGCTCAGGGCGGAGCGCGTGCGGGGCCGGTCGGCGGTCACCCGTCTAGCCCTCGCCACCGGGTGCGCCCTCCTGGGCGCGGGCTGGCGCGCGGCACCCGGACGACGGCCGGGCCAGGGGTCAGCCCGGCTCGCGTCGGGGTCTTCCGGGGGTGGCCGGAGGGCGATCCCTGCTGGCCGGGCCGTCCACGACGGCACGAGGCTGGCTGGCATGGCCCCCGGACCGCTCGCCGCCGCACCGCCCGCCCCGGCGGTCGACGCGGGGATGACCCTGAGTCCTCGGACGACGTTCACCAGGAGTTGGGGCGGCCGAACCTGCGGCGGCGAGGCTGAGCCCGCCGCACCCCGCGCCGCGGGAGGAGCCGGGGCACCGGCGCCGGCTCCGCGGACCGGGCCGAGGGTGAGGAGGACGTCGTGACCGCCGTCACGCTCCTGCTCCCCGGCGGTGCGGCCGCCGCGCCCGTCGTGGCCGTGCTGCTGGCGCTCGCCGCGGCCGTGCTGTTCGGCCTCGCCGCGGTCGCCCAGCACGGCGCCGTCCGCCGGCTGCCGGCGCGGAGCGGTCTGCGGGCCCTGCTCCGCTCGCCCCGGTGGCTGGTCGGCGCCGCCCAGACCGGGCTCGCGGGCGGCCTGCACCTCGCCGCCCTCGCCCTCGCACCCGTCGCGCTCGTCCAGCCCCTGGGCGTGCTCGCCGTGCCGGTCGCCGTCCTCGCCCACGCCCGCGGGACCGGGCGACTGCCCGGGGCCCGACCGCTGGCCGGGGCCGCGCTGAGCGTCCTCGGCGCGGGCGGCCTCACCCTCACCCTGCTGCTGGCCGGGCGGACCGCGACCGCGGGGACGCTGCCCGGCCCCGGTGCCGTGCTGGGGATCGCCGCCGCGGCGCTGGCGGTGCCGGCGCTGGTCGGCCTCGGCCGGTGGCTGCCACCGGCGTCCCGGGCGGTGGCCTCCGCCCTCACCGGGGCCGCGCTGTTCGGCCTGACGTCGGTCCTGGTCCGCACCGGCGCCACCGGCTGGGCCGCCGGTCGCGCCGACCTCGTCGCGGCCTCGGCCGTCGTCGCCGGCGTCCTCGCCGCCGCCGGTCTCGTCGCCGTCCAGAGGGCGCACCGCACGGGGACGCCCGCGCTGGTCGTCTGCTGCCTCACCCTCGCCGACCCGCTCGTCGCCACGGCCGGGGCGGGCGTGCTGCTGCACGAGGCACCCGTGCTCGCCGCCGGACCGGCGGCGGCCGCCCTGCTCGCCTGCCTGCTGGCCGCCGCCGGGGTCGGGCTGCTCGCCCGCGAGCACCCGGACGCCCGGCGACCGTCGTCCAGCCCCCACGCCGGGAGGGCTCCCACGGCCCCCGGCCGCCGACCACCCGCACCCGCCCTCACCAGGAGCCCGTCATGAGAGTCCTGCTCGCCGCCGACCAGTACCCCGAGTACATCAACGGGGCCGCCACCTTCACCTCCCGGCTGGCCACCGGTCTCGCCGCCCGCGGCCACACCGTCGACCTCGTCTGGCCCTCGGTCGACGGCCGGCCGCACTACGGGATCGACGCCGGGGTGCGGGTGCACCGGGTGAGCTCGCTGCGGCTGCCCACCAGCGCGGAGATCCGCACCTGCACCCCGTGGGCGGTCAGCCGGGAGGTCCGCACCGTGCTGGGCCGGGCCCGGCCCGACGTGGTGCACGTGCAGTCGCACTTCGCCCTCGGCCGCGCGCTGGTCCGCGAGGCGCGCACCGCCTGCCTCCCCGTGCTGGCCACCAACCACTTCATGCCCGAGAACCTCACCCACCACGTCCCCCTGCTCCGGCACGCCTCCGCCGCCGCCGCCCGCGCGGCGTGGGCCGACCTGGCCCGCGTCTACCGCGCGGTCGACGCCATCACCGCTCCCACGCAGCGGGCCGTCGCGCTGCTGGCCGCGGCGACCGACCTGCCGCCGGCCACCGCGATCTCCTGCGGCATCGACCTGGAGCGCTTCCACCCGGCCGCCCCCGGCGACGTGGACCCGGCGACCGTGCTGTTCGTCGGCCGTCTCGAGCAGGAGAAGCACGTCGACGAGCTGCTGCGCGCCTTCGCCCGGGTGCCCGCGGACCGCGGCGCCCGCCTCGAGGTGGTCGGGATGGGCAGCCTCCGCGGTGAGCTGGAGGCGCTGGCCGTCGAGCTCGGGCTGGGCGAGCGGGTGCGCTTCCGCGGTGCCGTCGACGACGACGCGCTGCTCCGGGCCTACCAGCGGGCCACCGTCTTCGTCATGCCGGGCACCGCCGAGCTGCAGAGCCTGGCCACCCTGGAGGCGATGGCCGCCGGCCGGCCCGTGGTGGCGGCCGACGCGATGGCCCTGCCGCACCTCGTGGGCCACGGCGACAACGGGTTCCTCGTCCGGCCCGGGGACCGGCCGGAACTGACCGCCGCCCTGACCACGCTCCTCGACGACCCCGCCCTCCGGGCCCGGATGGGGGCTGCGAGCCTGGTGCGCGCCCGGCGGCACGCGCTGGCGGGCACCCTCGACGCCTTCGAGGCCTGCTACGCCCGGCTGCTGGGCCGCCCCGCGACGTCCGCGCCGCGGCCCGCCGACGCGCTGCTGCTGGCCTCCTGAGGTCCGGCGCCGGGCGCGCGGCCCCGCCCGGGGGCCGGCCGGACGGGAGGACGTGCGTGGACGGGTCACCGCCGCCGCTGACGCGGCGCGCCCAGCTGCTCGGCTGGCTGCTCGACTACGCCTACGTGACGCGCTGGACGCTGCGCGCCGTCGTCGGCCGGAGCCACCCCGACCGGTGGCTGCACCCCGTGGCGCCGCGGCGCACCCCGGTGCTGCTGATACCGGGCGTGTTCGAGACCTGGCGCTTCCTGCAGCCCGTCGCGGAGCACCTGCACCGTCGCGGCCACCCCGTGCACGTGCTGGCCGAGCTCGGGTGGAACACCCGGGCCATCCCCGAGCTGGCCGCCCTCGTGGCGGCCCACCTCGAGCGCGAGGACCTGCACGACGTCGTGGTCGTCGCGCACAGCAAGGGCGGCCTGATCGCCAAGCAGGCGTTCGGGCAGCCCGGAACGCTGGACCGGGTGCGGCACGTCATCGCCATCGGCACGCCGTTCTCGGGGTCGCGCTACGCCGCGCTGTTCCTGCTGCCCAGCGTGCGGATGTTCGCACCCCGCGGGCCGGTCATCCGGGCGCTGGCCCTGGAGACGGCGGTCAACCGGCGGATCAGCTCGCTGTACAGCGTCTTCGACCCGCACATCCCCGAGACCAGCCGGCTGGAGGGCGCGGAGAACGTCGTGCTGCCCACCGTCGGCCACTTCCGCCCGCTGGGGGACCCGCGGACCCTCGCGCTGGTGACCGCCATCCTCGACCGGGCCGTCGCCGGGGCGGGGGAGGTGCCGGAACCACCCGGCTGA
The DNA here is from genome assembly GCF_017876495.1 of Microlunatus capsulatus. Lineage (NCBI taxonomy): Bacteria > Bacillati > Actinomycetota > Actinomycetes > Propionibacteriales > Propionibacteriaceae > Microlunatus > Microlunatus capsulatus. Next base: position 102,073 of record NZ_JAGIOB010000001.1, read on the forward strand.
GCACCGGACGGCGCCTCGTCGGCCGGCCGGCCGGTGGCCCGGCCTAGGGTGGACCGTGTCCCACTCCGGCGGATCCCCCGACCTCCCCGCTCCGACCCGGCGCCGCGCGACCACGGCCCGCGGTGCCCTGGGCCGCTGGTGGCGGGCCCGGCGGCGACCGGTGCCCGACCCGGTCGTCGGCCTGGTGCTGAGCGGCGGCGGGGCCAGCGCCAGCTTCCAGGTGGGAGCGCTGCGCTACCTGTACGACGTCGAGGGCATCGCCCCGAGCGTCGTCACCGGCACCTCGGCGGGCTCGGTGCTGGCCGCGCTGCTGGCCCAGGCCGAGGACGCAGCCGGCCAGCGGGAGGTGCTCGACCGGATCGAGGCCCGCTACGGCGACCTGCGGCAGCCCTCGGACCTGATGGTGGAGCTCGAGTGGTTCACCGAGCTGCAGAAGCTGGTGCCCGCGCTGCAGCGTGTCGGGCAGGCGCGCGCGTCCCACCTGGAGCCGCAGACCATCACCCTGCCCGCCCTCGGCCGTGGCCGGCGCCGGACGGGCGAGGACGGCGCACTGCCCGCCGGACCCGTCATCCGGCTGCCGCGCTGGGACGCCACGCCGGTCCGCGAGACGCTCTCCGCGGTGTGGAGCGTCAGCCGGGCCCGCCCGGACTTCGAGGCGCTGCTGCGCGGCGGGCGGCACGAGCAGTCCCTCTACCGCCGCGGGCCGATCTTCGACGCGCTCCTCGGCCCGGAGATGTTCGACCCCGAGCGGCTCGCCCGCTCGGCGACCGAGCTGCGGGTGGCCACCGTCGCCCTCGAGTCCGGGGCGCTGCGCTACGTGACCGGGCGCGGGACGCTGGTCGACCGGGGCGACCAGCCCGTCCCCGGGGAGGGCCCGGTGCCCCTGGTGGACGCCCTGCACGCCTCCTGCGCCATCCCGGCCATCTACCCGCCCGTGCGGCTGGGCGCCGAGCACTACGTCGACGGCGGCACGCGGGAGAACCTGCCCGTCGACATCGCCGTGCACCACCTCGGCGTCACCCGCTGCTACGCCGTGAACGCGATCCCCACCGGGGTCCCGGTCGACACCAGCTACGCCGAGAAGGACATGCTCGCGATCGTGCTGCGGGCGGCGGCCGGGATCATGTCCGACGAGGTGCAGCTGGACGACCTGCACCGGGCCGAGGCCGCCGGGGCGGTCGTCATCACCCCCGAGGTCGACGTGCTCGGCGTCCTCGAGGTCGACCCGGGCCTGCTCGCCCTCGCGCAGGACTACGGGTACCTGCGGGCGGCCGAGGCCTGCGAGGGCGCCAGCGACGCGGAGCAGGAGGTCACCCGCGAGCTGGTCGAGCTCCGGCGGACGATCTGGAAGCTCGAGGTCGTCGTGGCGGCGGAGCCGCCCGGCGTCGGGACGAGCGCCGGGCTGACGGAGCTCGCCGCGCTCAAGGCGCGGCTGTCCGACCTCGTCACCCGGGTGCCCGCGGGCCGGCTGCCGGCCGGCGCGGACCGCTGGTGGCGCACCTGGGAGGGCCACCTCGTGCCCGTCGACCTGCCCGTCAGCTGGCTGGACGGGGCTCAGCCGCCCGGCTGAGGGCAGGCCAGGGCAGCAGGGAGGCCAGGCCGTGCGGGTCCGGTCCCGGCCGGCGGGCGGCGTTCTCGGCCTCCTGCCGGGCGGTGGACCAGCGGTCGGGGACGGGGGCGGGCAGCGGCGTGCTGGTCGTGGGGGTCATGCGACCAGCGTCCGGTTCTGCTCACCGTTCGAGCAAGAGCTTTCGCCGGAACAGCAAAATCGGCGCCGCCGTCAGAGGCGCGTCGCCGTCCGCACCAGCGCCGCGAGCGCCCGCGAGGTGCTCTGCGGCGGCCAGGCGATGACCGTGGTGACGGCGGGGGCGTCGACCAGCGGGACGACGGCGTGACCGCTGCGCAGCTGGACCTGGACCGAGGCGGGCAGCACCGCGCGGGTGCGGCCCAGCGCGACCAGCTGGTAGAGCTGCTCGTGGTTGAGCACCTGCGGGCCGGGGCCGTCGGGGTAGCTGCCGTCCCGGTGCGGCCAGCGCGGCGGGGGCAGGTCGGGGAGCCCGTCGAGGTCGGCCAGCCGCAGCGTCGTCCGCGTGCTGAGCTCGTGCCCGGCGGGCAGCACGGCCACCTGCGTCTCGGTGCCCAGGTCCTCGCTGTCGAGGCCGGAGGTGGAGTCGAAGGGCCGGTGCAGCAGCGCCACGTCCGCCCGGCCGTCGCGCAGCAGCTGCTCCTGCTCACCGGGCCCGCAGAGCAGCACCTCGACCGCGACGGCCTCGGGCTCGGCGGCGAAGGCGTCCAGCAGCTTGGCGAGCAGCTCGACCGACGCCCCGGCCTTCGTCACCAGCACCAGCCGCGGCGGTCCCTCGACGACGCCGGCCCGCCGCGTCCGGCGCTCGGCGGCGGCGACCGCGTCGAGCGCGGCCCGGCCCTCGCGGAGCAGCACCACGCCGGCGTCGGTCAGCGCGACGCCGCGGCTGGAGCGCTCCAGCAGCGGGACGCCCAGCCGGCGCTCCAGCTGCTGCAGCGCCCGGGACAGCGGCGGCTGCGTCATCCCCAGCCGGGCGGCCGCCCGGCCGACGTGGAGCTCTTCGGCGACCGCGACGAAGTACTCCAGCTCCCGGGTCTCCACGCGCTCCACGGTAGTGCGGCCCGCCCACCAGCGGTCATGCCCCGGAGGTATCGGGGGCCACCGGATCGGACCTGGTCGCCCGCCGGGTCCCGCCGCAGGATCGGGGCATGACCGGACCCACCGAGACCACGACCACCCCGACCACGACCACGCCGACCACGACCACGCCGACCACGACCGCACCGGACGCCCGCCGCAGGACCACCGCCCTCGTGACCGGGGGCAACAAGGGGATCGGCTACGCGATCGCCGCCGGCCTCGGCGCCCTGGGCTGGCGCGTGGGGGTGGGCGCCCGCGACGACGGCCGGCGCGAGGCCGCCGTGACGGCGCTCCGGGCCGAGGGCGTCGACGCCTTCGGGGTCCCGCTGGACGTCACCGACGACGCCAGCGTCGCCGCGGCCGCCCGGCTCCTCGAGGAGCAGGAGGGCGGCCTCGACGTGCTGGTCAACAACGCCGGCATCACGGGCGGCCTGCCGCAGGAGCCCACCCGGGTGAGCCCGGAGCAGCTCCGCGCCGTCGTCGAGACCAACGTCATCGGCGTGGTGCGGGTCACGAACGCCGTGCTGCCGCTGCTGCGGCGCTCGCCGTCCCCGCGGGTCGTCACGATGTCCAGCGGGGTCGGCTCGCTCGCCCGGCAGTCGGCGACCACCGACGAGCTCTCGACGGGTCCGATCTCCGGTGCCTACAGCCCGTCCAAGACCTTCCTCAACGCGGTGGTGGTGCAGTACGCGAAGGAGCTCGCCGGCAGCGGCATCCTGGTCAACCTGGCCTGCCCGGGCTTCGTCGCCACCGACCTCAACGGCTTCCGCGGCGTCCGGACGCCCGAGCAGGGCGCGGCGGTCGCGATCCGGCTCGCCACCCTGCCCGACGACGGCCCCAGCGGCGGCTACTTCGAGGACGCCGGCGCCATCCCCTGGTGAGGGGGACCAATCCGGACGCCCGGCCGGGCCCGAAACCTCTCAGGCCGAGCACCTGGACCGTCCCTGACGTCGGTCCCCGGTCCGGCTCAGAGCCGCTGCGACCCGTGGGGAGCGGGTTGCGGCGGCTCGCCCCCAGCCCTCCCGTGCCCGACCGCCGCCGAGCCGCGGGTCGCCCCCGGTCCCCGGTGCGGGACCGGGGTCTACCGTCGGGGCAGACCGTGAGCCCGCCCGGGCCGGCCGGCGGTCGAGGTCTCGTCCGTTCAGAACAGCAGCGGACGGGACCGCCCCGGCCCCGGCGGTCGCCCCTTGCGCCGCCGCGAGGCGAGCCGCTATACCGGAGCACGTCCCCCGGCACCCCGACCGGGACCGCTCGCCGCGGCCCCGCCCCGGCACCCCGCACCACCACGCCCCGACGGAGAGGCCCGACGTGCCGCGCACCCGCACCCGACGAGGGAGGTCGGCGGCGCTCGTCGCGGCCGGCGCCCTGGTCCTGCCCCTGGTCACCCTGACGGCGCCCGCGACGGCGGCCACTCCCGTCGTCGACCCGGCGCTGGCCCGCTCGCCCGAGCTCTCCGAGACCACCCGGCTGGCCGACCGGCGCACCGTGGTGACGGGCGACCGCGCGTGGGTGCTGGGCACCGCCGACGGCCGCTTCCCGGCGGCAGGCTTCCACACCCGAGGCGAGATGGGCGGCTTCTGGCTGCCCGACCTCAAGCTGCTCGACGGGCTGTGGTTCGGCCTCGACGGGCGCTGGATCGGCGAGGGCACGCGGACGACGACCGGCTGGGGCTACGTCCGCACCGACCTGCCCACCACCCGCGGCATCGCCGCCAGCCGCACCGACGTGGTGCCCGACGGCGTCTCCGGCGCCCTGGTGGGCCTGAGCCTGCGGGCCGACCGGACCCGGACCGTCACCCTCCGCGTCGACGCCCACTCCGAGCTGCTCGGCTCCTACCCCTGGGGCGAGTCGACGCCCGGGCAGGCCACGGTGAACCTGCCGGACACGGCGTCGGTCCGCGGTCGGGCCCTGGAGTTCCGCGACCGGGGCAACCCGCCGGGGGCGACCACGCCGGCCCACGACTGGGCGGCGGCCGTCGGGTCCTCGCTGCGGCCGAGCGCCACGGCGACGGGAGCCGACCACCGCGGACCGCAGGACCCCGCCGTCGTCTGCCCCGCCTCGGGCCCGGACGCGCCGCCGCAGCCCGCGCGCTGCGACGACACCGCCTACGGCCGCGGCGCCGGCGGCCAGCTGAGCTACCGGCTGAGGCTGCGGGCCGGCGAGGTCCGCACCATCTGGTTCGGCGTCGGCGGGTCCACCCGTGGCCCGGCCGACGCGCGCGCCGAGCTGCGGGCCGCCCTGCAGGACCCGGTCGGCGCGCTGGAGGAGAAGGTGGCCGAGCGCCGCCGGCTCGACGCCCGGACCACGGTCGACCTGCCCGGTGACCCCCGGCTCGCCGCCAGCGTCCGCTGGTCCAAGCAGATGCTCGCCGCCTCGGAGCAGACCGTCGACGACCCGCAGCTGCGGGTGGTCCGCGCAGGCACGGCCTACCCGGCGCCCGTCGCGACGCTGGACTCGATGACCTGGCTCGGGGCCGGCTGGCCGGACTACACCTGGCTGTTCGGCACCGACGGGGAGTACACCGCCTACGCCGCGGTGGCGGCCGGCCAGTTCGGGCCGATCAAGGCCCACCTGCGTGCGCTCCGCGACGTCTCCGAGGCGGTCAACGGGGGCAGCGGCAAGATCGTCCACGAGGTCACCCCCGACGGCGCCGTCTACTTCGGGGCGAACGCCGACGAGGGCAACACCGACGAGTCGTCGAAGTACCCCTCGGCGGTGAACCTCGTCTGGAAGTGGTCGGGCGACCGGGCCTTCCTGCGCGACCTCTACCCGGCCAGCGTCCGGGCGATGCGCCACGTGGCCTCCCTCGACGCCGACGGCGACGGCTGGCCCGAGGGCCTCGGCAACGTCGAGCGGGCCGGGATGGGGGAGGAGAAGCTGGACAACGCCGTCTACACGATCCGCGGCTACGCCGACCTCGCCGACCTGGCGCAGGCCCGGGGCGACGCCCCGACGCGGCGCTGGGCCCTCCGGCAGGCCGACCGGCTCCTCGACCGGTTCGAGCGCACCTGGTGGTACGGCGCCGGCACCCGCTCCTACGCCGACTCCCTCGACGACCCCGGGAACGAGCAGGTGTTCCAGCGGCACTGGATCGGGCTGACGCCCACCGACGCGGTGCTGCCGCGGGTCCCGGGCCGTCCCGCCGGGCCCCTGGCCAGCCGCCGGCACGCGCAGCAGACGCTCGACCAGCACGAACGACCCTGCTACAGCTCGCCGCTGGGGCTCTTCCACACCGGCACCGGGCCGACCTCGGCCGCCGCGGGGAACACCGGCCCGAGCTGTGACGACAGCGTGTCGGCCGTGGTGAGCGAGGGCAGCGTCTTCACCCTGAACTCGGCGATCGCCGCGGTGAGCGAGGGCAACTACGGCCGGCTCGCCGCCGACCAGCAGGGCGTCTACACCGCCGGGAACGCCCGCAGCCAGCTGGACCCCGACCTGTGGGAGATGCCGGGGATGATGCCCGAGATCGTGCCCGGCGGCACCTTCGGGGCGAACATCGACAAGCTGCTGACCGAGCGCTCGATGGTCATGCAGGCGTGGGGCGCCTACGGCACGCTGTGGCCGGTGGTCCACCAGTGGCTGGGCGTCTCCCCGGACGCCGGTCGGGGGCGCGTGGCCGTCGTGCCGCAGCTCCCGCCGGGTCAGCCCTCGGCGTCGGGCCGCGACATCCGCGTCGGGCGGGGGAGCCTCGACGTCGCGGTCCAGCGACGGGGTGCGGTGCACCGGACCGAGGTCACCCGGCACGGGCGCACCCGGCTCACGCTCGGCGTCGTGCTGCCGCGCGGGGCCGAGGTGGCGTCGGCGACGCTGGACGGCCGCCGGGTCCGCCCGACGCTCACCAGGACGGCCCGCGGGCTGGAGGCGACCGTGACGCTCGGGGCCGGCTCCGGCCGCTCCGTGCTGGTCGTGACCGTCCGCTAGCCGGGAGCCCGGTCGACCGGTCCTGGAGGGTCTGGTCGGCCGGGCCGCCCCCGGGAGGAGAAACGGCCCCCGCCCTGTCGGACGGGGGCCGTCGGTCGTCCCTCCCCAGGAACGTCAGGCGTCAGGTCTGCTACCCGCTCGGCCGTTCCTCAATCGCGCGCGTACCCCTCGTCCTGACCCGGCAGACGCGCCAGGAGCCCGCACGGAGCCCGACCGCTTCCCTGCGCAGCGCAAGAAAGCGTTTCCGCAACGATCCCGGCCGCAGCCGGGAGCTGTGCGGCGGACCGACCTGGTCGCCCGGCACGGGTCCGTCGACCGCCGGGCTAGTCGATCCGCCCTCTGACAGGCGGTGTTGCCGACGTCGGCGGGGCGTCGACGGCACCGCCGGGACCTCTGGAGGAGGGCGTTGACACTGCCCTGGCGTCCGTCTAGGGTCCAGAAAGCGCTTTCACATCAACGTCGAGGGGAAGTTTCATGAGCCTGAACCGTAGGCAGTTCCTGGCGGGCAGCCTGGCCGCCGCCGCAGCCTCCGCAGGTCTGGCGGCCTGCAGCAGCGACTCCGGGAGCGGGGGCAGCGCGGACGGCACGGCCGACCTGGCCTTCACCTGGTGGGGCAACGACGTGCGCAACAAGAACACCGCGGACGCGATCTCGGCGTACACCAGCGCCAACCCGACGGTGAAGATCTCCCAGCAGCCGGGGGAGTGGGCGAGCTACTGGGACAAGCTGGCCACCCAGACCGCCGGCGGCACGGCCCCCGACGTCATCCAGATGGACGTCGCCTACATCAGCGAGTACGGCAGCCGCGGCGCCCTGCTGGACCTGGAGCAGAACGGCGCGGACGTCTCCAAGTTCGCGCCCGGCACCGTCGACTCGGGCAAGGTGGACGGCCAGCTCGTGGGCATCAACGCCGGCGTCAACGCCGCGGTGATCCTGGCCAACCCGAAGGTGTTCGAGAAGGCCGGGATGGACCTCCCGGACGACACCACCTGGACCTGGGACTCCCTGATGAGCACGGCGGCGGAGGTCGCCTCCAAGGCCGACGTGCCGACCGGCGTCGCAGCCCTGTTCCCCACCGACGTCATGTTCGCGGCCTACCTGCGCCAGAACGGCAAGGAGCTGTGGCGGGACAACCAGCTGGGCTTCGAGCCGGCCGACGCGCAGGCATGGTTCGACCTGATGATGCGCTACCAGGACGCCAAGGCGATGGGCACCCCGGCAGCGATGACCGAGGAGTCGACCAAGCCCGTGGACCAGGCGGCCATCGCGGTCGGCTCGGCCGCCATGCAGACCTCGAACTCCAACCAGCTGGAGGCGCTCAGCGCCGCCGCCGGCACCGAGCTGGTGCTGCTCCGCTTCCCGAGCCTCGCGGGCAAGGCGACCGAGCGCAAGGCCTGGTACAAGGCGTCGATGCTCTACTCGGCGTCGGCCCGCAGCAAGGACCCGGAGGCCGCCGTGGCCTTCATCAACTGGCTGGTGAACTCCCCCGAGGCGGCGAACGCCAACCTCGCCGAGCGGGGCATCCCCGCCAACACCGAGATGGCCGCCGCGATCCAGCCCAAGATCTCCAAGGTCCAGCAGTCGGTGGCGAAGTTCATCGCCGACATCGAGCCCGAGCTGGCCGGCACGCTGCCCAACCCGCCGGCCGGCGGCGGCACCCTGGGCGGGGTGATGCTGCGCTACGAGACCGACGTGCTGTTCGGGAAGTCGAGCACCGCCGAGGCGGCGCAGAAGTTCGTGGACGAAGTCAAGTCGAACCTGACGGCCTGACGCCGTGAGCGTCATCTCCGAGCTCTCGAGCATCAGCCGCAGCAAGGCCAGGACACCGGAGGAGAAGGCGCGGCAGGCGAAGGAGGCCGGCCGCGACAACAAGGCCGGCTACCTCTTCCTCGCGCCGTGGCTCGTCGGCCTGGTGGTCATCACCATCGGGCCGATGGTCGCCTCGCTGTACCTCTCGTTCACCGACTACAGCCTCATCCAGCCGCCGCGGTGGAGCGGGCTGGACAACTACGTGCGGATGCTGAACGACGCGCGCCTGCACAACTCGATCAAGGTCACCTTCACCTACGTGGTGGTCTCGGTCCCGCTGCAGCTGGGCCTGGCTCTGGGCATCGCGGTGCTGCTGGACAAGGGCATGCGCGGCCTCGCGCTGTACCGGTCCCTGTTCTACCTGCCCTCGATGCTGGGCGCCTCCGTGGCCATCGCGGTGCTGTGGCGCCAGATGTTCGGCGGCGAGGGCCTGGTCAACCAGCTGCTCCAGGCCGTCGGGATCAACTCGACGACGGGCTGGATCTCCGACCCGTCCTACGCGCTCGGCACGATCATCCTGCTGCACGTGTGGACGTTCGGCTCGCCCATGGTGATCTTCCTGGCCGGTCTGCGGCAGATCCCCGGCATGTACTACGAGGCCGCCGCCGTCGACGGGGCGAGCCGGTGGACGCGGTTCACCAAGATCACGCTGCCGCTGCTGTCGCCGATCATCTTCTTCAACCTGGTGCTGCAGGTGATCAACGCGTTCCAGTCCTTCACCCAGGCCTTCGTCGTCTCGAACGGGACCGGCGGGCCGTCGGACTCGACGATGTTCTACTCGCTGTACCTGTACCAACGGGGCTTCGGGCAGTTCCAGATGGGCTACGCGTCCGCGATGGCCTGGCTGCTGGTGGTCATCGTCGGGGTCCTCACCGCGATCAACTTCTTCGCCTCCAAGTACTGGGTGTTCTACGATGACTGATCTCCAGACGCGCGCGGCCTCGCCCGTGCAGGCCGGCGGACCGGCCCCCACCACGGCCGACCACCGGCGCCACCTCCTGCTCGGCCGCGGACGCTCCGTGCTCAAGCACGTCGCGCTCGTCGCCGTCAGCCTGGTGATGGTCTACCCGCTGCTGTGGATGCTGGTGAGCTCGTTCCGGCCCACCGAGGTGATCTTCCGCAGCCCCGGCCTGTGGGTCAACGACCTGGTCACGACCAACTACACGGGCGGCTGGAACGCCCTCAGCAACCCGTTCGGCCACTACCTGCTGAACTCGGCGGTCGTGGTGGTGGGGGCCGTCGTCGGGAACCTGCTGTCCTGCTCGCTCGCGGCCTACGCGTTCGCCCGGCTCAAGTTCCGGGGCAAGACCCTCTGGTTCTCGATCATGCTCGTGACGATCATGCTGCCGATCCACGTCATCGTCGTGCCGCAGTACATCCTGTTCAACCAGCTGGGGTGGATCAACACCTTCATCCCGCTGGTGCTGCCGAAGTTCCTCGCCACGGACGCGTTCTTCGTCTTCCTCATGGTCCAGTTCATCCGCGGCATCCCGCGCGAGCTGGACGAGGCGGCCCGGATCGACGGCTGCGGGCACGGGAAGATCTTCCTGCGGGTGATGGTCCCGCTGATGGGTCCGGCCCTGGCCACGACGGCGATCTTCACCTTCATCTGGACCTGGAGCGACTTCTTCACCTCGCTGATCTACCTGACCGACCCCGACAAGTACACGGTCCCGGTCGCCCTGCGGTCCTTCCTCGACTCCACCAGCGGCAGCAACTGGGGCGCCATGTTCGCGATGTCGATCGTGTCGCTCGTGCCGATCTTCCTCGCCTTCCTCTTCGGCCAGCGGTTCCTGGTCAAGGGGATCGCGACCACCGGCGGCAAGTGAGCACCGCCGGTCCCGCTCCGACCACCCCCCAGGGAGAGCACACATGACGGGCAGACGCCGCTACATCGTGGTGGGCACCGGCCACCGCGCGCAGATGTACCTGAACGCGATCGCCGGCGAGCACCGCGACGACGCCGAGCTGGTCGCGCTGGTCGAGCCCAACCCGGGCCGGCTCGCCGCCCACCTCGACCGGCTCGCGGCCACCGGGTTCGACGTGACGGCGGTCGAGCGGGCGCACCCCGACGAGCTCGAGGCGGTCGTCGCCCGCACCCGCGCCGACCGGGTCGTCGTCACCTCGCCCGACTTCACCCACGCGACGATGGTCGTCCGGGCCCTCGACGCCGGAGCGGACGTCGTCGTGGAGAAGCCGCTGACGATCGACCCGGACGGCGTCCGGGCGATCGCCGCCGCCGTCGAGCGGTCGGGGCGCCAGGTGGTGGTCACCCACAACTACCGCTACTCCCCGCGCAACTCCGGGCTCAAGCAGCTGATCAAGGACGGGGCCGTCGGCCGGCCGCTGTCGGTGACCTTCGAGTGGGTCCTCGACACCGCGCACGGGGCCGACTACTTCCGCCGCTGGCACCGGGACAAGGCGAACTCGGGCGGCCTGCTCATCCACAAGGCCTCCCACCACTTCGACCTGATCAACTGGCTGCTGGCCGACGCGCCCGTGTCGGTCTACGCCCGCGGCGGGGTCCGGTTCTACGGCGCGGAGGCGGCCGCCGAGCGCGGCCTCCCCGACCGGCCGCCGCGCGGCACCCACGACGGCGCGCACACCCCGTGGGAGCTCGACCTCCGCAGCGACCCGTGGCTGAAGACCCTCTACCTCGACAACGAGGGCCACGACGGCTACCTCCGCGACCAGGACGTCTTCGGCGAGGGCATCACGACCGAGGACAACCTCGCCCTCGTCGTCGACTACGGCCACGGCGCGACGCTCAGCTACGCGCTGAACGCGCACGCCCCCTGGGAGGGCTACCGGATCGCCGTCAACGGCACCGAGGGCCGGGCCGAGCTGGAGGTCGTCGAGCGGGCGGCCGTGCTCACCGACGCCGAGGGCCGCGTCGTCGTCGACCCCAGCGCGCTGCCGGCCTCCACGACCCGCGAGGGCGGCGAGCGGCTGACCCTGCAGCGGCACTGGGAGGTGGCGCAGGAGGTGGAGATCCTCTCCGGCGACGGCGGCCACGGCGGCGGTGACGCCCTGCTGCTGGCCGACGTCTTCCGCGGACCGGGCGACGACTGGCTGGAGCGGCCCTCCACCTGGGTGGACGGCGTGCGGTCCATCGCCGTGGGGCTGGCCGGCAACGAGTCCCTGCGGACCGGGCTGCCCGTGCGGGTGGCCGACCTGGAGCTGGGCGTGGAGGTGGCCCGCTGACCCCGGCACCCTGGCCGTCGCCGGCCGCGCTGCGGGCGGGGTTCGCCCGCCCGCCGCGGGAGGCGGCGCCGATGGTGCGCTGGTGGTGGTTCGGCCCCGACGTGAGCCGGGACGAGCTGGACCGCGAGCTCACCGCGATGGCCCGGGCCGGCTTCGGCGGGGCCGAGGTGTCCTACGTCTACCCGCTGGGCCCGGTGGCGGACCCGCTGCTCTCGCCCGGGTTCCTCGCCGACCTGCGCCACGCCGCGGACCGGGCCGCCGCGCTCGGCCTGCGGTTCGACCTGACGCTGGGCAGCGGCTGGTCGTTCGGGGGGCCGCACGTGACGCCCGCGCTGGCCGCCCGCCGACTGCGCTGGGACCGCCGCGAGATCGGCCCCGGCCCGCTGGCGGTCCCCGTCGTCGCGGCCTGGCCCGGCGACGAGCTGGTGGCCGCCTACCTCGGCGCCGGCTCGCTGCAGGAGGAGCCGGACACCTGGACCCCGCTCTCGGTCGTCGACGGCGTCCTCCGGGTGCCCGACGGCACCGGGACCCGGGTCGTGCTGCTGGCCACGACCCAGCACACCGGCCAGAACGTCAAGCGCGCCGCGGTCGGCGCCGAGGGGCCGGTCCTCGACCACTACAGCGCCGCGGCCACGGCGGCCCACCTGCGCGCCGTCGGCGATCCGCTGCTGGACGCGGTGCCGGCGTCGCTGCTGGGCTCGGTGTTCTGCGACAGCCTCGAGGTCTACGGCGCGGACTGGACGCCCGGGCTGCCCGAGGAGTTCGCCCGCCGCTGCGGCTACCCGCTGCTGCCGGTGTTGCACGCGCTCGCCGCCGACGGGCCCGAGAGCGCCCGGGTGCGAGCGGACTACCACCGCACGCTGGTGCACCTCTACGAGGAGAACTTCGTCCAGGTCGTCCAGCGCTGGGCCGCGGCCCGCGGGGTGCCGTTCCGCCTGCAGGGCTACGGCACGCCGCCGGCGACGGTGAGCAGCTACCGCTTCGCCGACCTGCCCGAGGGGGAGGGCTGGGGGTGGACCTCGCTCACCCAGACCCGCTGGGCCTCCTCGGCCGGCCACCTCTACGGCCGCCCGGTCATCTCCTCCGAGGTGTGGACCTGGGTGCACTCGCCGTCCTTCCGGGCCACCCCGCTGGACCTGCAGGGCGAGGCCCACGACCACCTGCTCAACGGCGTCAACCAGCTGGTGGGGCACGGCTGGCCCTACTCACCGCCCGACGCGCCCGGCCTGGGCTGGTTCTTCTACGCCGCCGGCGCGCTGGACGATCGCAACCCGTGGTGGGACGCGATGCCCGGGCTGAACGCGCAGCTGACGCGGCTCTGCTGGCTGCTGCGCCAGGGCGACCCCGTCGCCGACGTCGCGGTCTACGTGCCCGACGAGGACCTGTTCGCCGCCCTCGGCACCGCGACCGGCGGCTCGCTCGACCTGTGGCAGGAGGCGCGCCGCCGGATCGGCGACGGCGTCCCGGCCGCCGTCCGCCGCTCCGGGCTCGACTACGACCTCGTCGACGACGACGCCCTGGCCACGGTGCCGCCCGACCGCTACCGCGTCGTCGTGCTGCCGGCCACCACGACCGTGCCGGCGGCCACCACCACCTGGCTGGGGCACGTGCTGGCCGCGGGCGGCACCGTCCTGCGTGTCGGCTCGACGGTGGCCGTCGGGGGCGCGGTCGACGTGGCGCCGGAGGACCTCGGCGAGGCCCTGCTCGCGGCCGTCGAGCCCGACCTGGCCCTGGACCCGCCCAGCCCGGAGGTCGGCTCCGTGCACCGCCGGACGGCGGGCGCCGACGTCCACCTGCTCGTCAACACCGGGGCCGCCGACCGCACGCTGCGGGTCAGCCCCCGCGCGCACCGCGCCTGGTGGTCGCTGTGGGACGCCCGCACCGGCGGCGTCCGCCGGACCGGCCGGGTCGGCGAGCCCGTCGCGCTCACGCTCGAGCCGTACGAGGCCGTCGTGCTGGTGCTGACCGACGAGCCGCCGGAGCCGGCCGACGACCCGCCCCCGCCCCCGTGGGTCGGGGCGCGGCTGCTGGAGGGCGGCTGGCACGTGTCCTGGGCCGAGGGCGTCGAGCGAGCGGTCGACCTCCCGCACGTCTGGGAGGACGACCCCGACCGGCCCCCGGGCGCCGCCACGGCGCGCTACCGCGCCGACGTCGAGCTCACGGCGCCGACCCCGGGTCAGGCCGTCGTCCTCGACCTGGGCAGCGCCGAGGTCCGCGACGACGCCCAGCCCGTGCACGTGGGGATGGTCGGGCCCTCCTACCGGGCGGCCGCCCGGCCGCCGGTCGGCGAGACCGCCCGGGTGCGCGTCAACGGCCTGGACTGCGGCGTCGTCTGGGCGCCGCCCTACCGGGTGGACGTCAGCGCCGCCGTGCGGCCCGGGACCAACCGGGTGGAGATCGAGGTCGCGGGCACCGCCGTCGCCGCGCTGGCCGCCGACGAGCACGTCGCCGCGCGGGCGGCCGCGAGCGAGGAGCGGCACGGCCGCCGGTTCCGGATGCAGCAGCTGGAGCTGGCCACGGCCACGGTCCGCTCGGGTCTGCTCGCCGTGCCCGTGCTGCGCACCAGCGGGGCCTGAGCCGACCTCAGCCGGCGGCGGCCACCAGCTGCTCGGCGCGGCCGCGCAGCGCGCCCAGGTCACCGCTGGTCAGGGCGTCGCCGAACAGGGCGCCGCTGACGCCGACGGCGACGGCACCCAGCCGCAGGTACTCCGCGGCGGCCTCCAGGGTGACCCCGCCCGTCGGCATCAGGGCGACGTCGGGCAGCGGCCCGCGCAGCTCGCGCAGGTAGTGCAGGCCGCCGAGCGGGCCGATGGGGGAGACCTTGACCGCCGGCACGCCCGTCTCCCACGCCGACACGATCTCGGTGGGGGTGAGGGCACCGGGCACGTAGCTGAGCCCCAGCGCCACGGCGGCCTCGACCAGCCGGGGAAGGAACACCTGGCTGACGGCGAAGTGCGCGCCCGCGTCGGCGGCCCGGCGCAGGTCGTCGGGGGTGCGGACGGTGCCGACGCCGAGCACGGCGTCCGGCAGGGCCTCGCGGGCGGCGGTGAGCGCCTCGAGGGCCCCGTCGGTGGTGAGCGTGTACTCGAACACCCGCAGCCCCGCGGCGTGCAGGACCTCCGAGGACCGGACGAAGTGCCGGGCGTCGGGGGCCCGCATCACGGCGACGACCGCTCCGGGCGGCAGCGCGGACGCGCGGCGGTCGGTGCTGGGCGTGCTGGTCATGGTGCTCCCTCGGCCGTCATCGGCGGTGAGAAAACGTTTCCTCACCCTGGGTGCGGTGATCGTACCGCTCCGCCGCCGACGCCCGTGCGGACGGCACCCGGGTCACAGCGCGGCCCGCAGGAACGCCCAGGCCTCGTCCTGCATCGGCCCGTCGAAGGCGTGCTCGCCCGGCCGGGAGGTCCCGCGGTAGCGGTCCCCGCCCGCGTGCAGCTCCACCAGCCGGGCGTGCGCGGCCCGCATGCCGTCCGCGGGGAACAGAGCGTCCTGCTCGCGGTACTGGACCAGGAAGCGGGCGCGGGCCACCGCGGTGAGCTCGGGCCAGTCGCGCCAGGACCACAGGCCGGGGACGTGCAGCAGCCAGGAGTGGGCGTCCAGGTAGCGGGGGACCAGCGAGCCGGTCGTCGCCATCATGCAGGTGACGACGGCGGCGCGGACCCGGTGGTCGAGCGCGGCGAGCAGCAGGGCGCGCCCGCCGCCGCCGGAGAACCCGAAGGCGCCCAGCCGGGCCGGGTCGGTGCCGGGGTCGGCGGCCAGCACCTCGAGGGCGACCAGGTCGTCGGCGAGCACCAGGCCGGCGAAGGTCTGGCCGAGCACGCCGGCCGCCTTGGCGAGGGTGTCCTCGTGCAGGTCGGCCGCCACGTCGGCGCGCTCGTCCGCGTCGGGCGGGACCGCCAGGGCGGCCCAGCGGGCCTCGTGGGCCGCGAGGGCGGCGGCCAGCCGGGCCGTCGGCCGCCGGAGGTCGAAGCGGCGGCTGCCCCAGGAGAAGGCGTCGTGCACCAGGACGGCCGCGCCGCGGCGGGCGAGGTCGTTGGCCGGGGCCCGGCCGGCGTACCAGCCCTCCCGCAGCCGGGCGGCGCGCGGGGTCGTCGCGTCCCCGCTGTCCACCAGCTGCTCCCCGCCGACCGTCCGCACCCCGCCGTGGCAGTGCAGGCCGAGGACCCCGGGCAGCGGGCCGTCGACCCCGGCCGGGCGCAGCAGCCAGCCCGTGGTGGGCGGGCCGTAGCCCACCGACCAGCGCAGCCGGCGCACCGTCACCCCGTCCACGGTCCGGGCGCCGTCCTCGTGCACGGCCGGCGCGGGCCGCCGGGCGGGGACGCCGAGGATCCGGCCCAGGGTGGTGGCGTCGGGGTCCGGCCCGGTGAAGGGGAGCGCGGACCGCGCGGCGGCCGGCCAGTCCTCGTACCCCGCCAGCGGGTCCGGCGGCGCGCTCAGGGACGGGCCCCGGGCGAGGCCGGGGCGGGCCCGGTCGTGCCGCGCTGCTCCAGGCGCGGCCGGAACAGGATGGTGTGCCCGGGCGTCCGGGAGCCGAGCAGCTCGGCCATCCGGTGCCACGCCTGCTCGCCCAGCTCGGCCACCGGGACCGACGCCGTGGTCAGCGGCGGGGTCAGGTAGCGGGCGAAGGGGATGTCGTCGAAGCCGGTGACCGAGAGGTCGTCGGGGACGCGGAGCCCCCGCTCGCCGAGGCCGCTCATCAGCCCCATGGCGACGAGGTCGTTGAAGCCCAGCACGCCCGTCGCCCCCGAGGCGAGGACGCGGTCGACGGCGTCGTGGCCGTCGGCGAAGTTCACCCCGCACGGGGTCACCTCGACGGCCACCTCCGGGTGCAGGACGCCGAAGTCGCGCAGGGCGGCCAGCCGCTGGAAGTTCGAGGAGCTCTGAGGCGCCCCGGCCAGGTAGAGCAGCCGGCGGTGGCCGTCGGCGCGGAGCAGCTCCAGCAGGTCGGTCAGCCCGCTGCGGTAGTCCGCGGTCACGGCCGGGGCGCTGCTGCCGCGGGCCTCCCGGTTGACCAGCACCACCGGGTCGAGCTGGCGGAGCAGCCGGCGGAGGTCCTCCTCGGGCATCCGGGGGGCGCAGAGCACGATCCCGTCGCACCGGCGCCGGGTCTCCACGGCCAGGATGCGCTCCTCCTCGACCGACTCGGCGGAGTCGGCGACCAGCACGTGGTAGCCGTCCCGGGCGGCGGCCCGGCTGAGCCCGCGGAGCACGCCGTGGAACGTCGGGTTCTCCAGGTCGGGGACGACGACGGCGACGGTGTTCGTCCGGCCCAGCACCAGGCTGCGGGCCAGCGGGCTCGCGGTGTACTCGAGCTCGTCGGCGGCGGCGCGGACCTTCGCCGCCAGCGCCTCGTCCACCTTCGCGGTCCCGTTGATCACCCGCGACACCGTGGAGAGGGACACGCCCGCGCGGGCGGCGACGTCCGCGATCGTCCGCGAGCGCTCCTGCGGTCGGCCGGCCACCTGGTCTCCCTCCGTCGGCCCCGGTCACGAGCGGCGGTCCCCGACCGGGTGGGAGCCGTGCCACCCGCTAGCCGTCGCGTCACCCTATCCTGTAGCGTGAAAACGCTTTCACAGCCTAGGCGACCCCACCGTTCGAGATCAGAGCCGAGCTCAGACAGGAGCCAGCCCGTGGACCACCGCGACGTCGACACCCCCTCCCGCCCGCCCCAGCGGGTGCTGGTCACCGGCGGGGCGGGGCGGCTGGGCCGCACCGTCGTCGCGGGGCTCCGCGCGCGCGGCCGCACCGTGCTCTCGGTCGACCGCGCCGACCACGACGACCCCGCGAGCGCGCTGGTCGACCTGACCGACGCCGGCGCGACCGCCGCGGTGATGGCGGACTTCCGGCCCGACGCCGTCGTCCACCTCGCCGCGATCGCCGTGCCCTTCAGCGCCCCGGAGCCGGTCATCCTGGCGACCAACACGATGCTGGCCTGGACGGTGCTGACGGCGGCCGTCGAGGCGGGCGCCACGGCGGTCGTCGTGGCCAGCAGCCCCACCGTGCACGGCTACGGCGCCCCCACCGGCTGGGTGCCGGCCGCCCTGCCGCTGGACGAGGAGTCCCCGGCCCGGCCCTGGAACGCCTACAGCCTCTCCAAGCTGACCGCCGAGCACGTGATGCGCACCCTGGTGGCGCAGGTGGGGGACCGGGTCCGGTTCGCCGCCTTCCGGCCCTGCTACGTCATCGCGCCGGAGGAGTGGGAGGGCGCCCCGACCCAGCAGGGCCACACCGTCGCCGAGCGGCTCGCCGACCCCGCCCTGTCCGCACCGGCCCTGTTCAACTACCTCGACGCCCGCGACGCGGCGTCCTTCGTCGACGCGCTGCTGGTCGGCCTGCCCGGCATCGACAACGGCGAGACCTTCCTCGTCGGGGCCGACGACGCGCTGGCCACCGCCCCGCTCGCCGAGCTGCTGCCGCGGTTCCACCCCGGCACGGCCGCGGCGGCCGGCGCCCTGACCGGCACCACGCCCGCCTTCGCGAACGCCAAGGCCCGCCGGCTGCTGGGCTGGGCCCCGCAGCACAGCTGGCGCACCGCGCTGGTCGACGCGCCGGCGGCCGACGCGCAGGCCGGCGCCGGGGCCACCCGGTGAGCGGGATGGTCACCGACGGTCCGGCGACGGGCGGCGCGGGCCCCCGGCTCGCGGAGCTCCGCACCCGGTTGCACGTGGCCCCGCTGCCGCGGCCCTGGGGGCCGGACGTCCCCGTCCTGCACGTCGTCGAGGTCACCGTCGTCGACAGCACCGGCGCCACGGGCACGGGCTTCAGCTGGACCCCGACCATCGGTGCGGGCGCGGTGCAGTCGCTCCTCGACCACGACGTCGCCACGGCCGTGGTCGGCGGCCCGGTGGACCCGGAGGTCGTCTGGCCGGCGCTCTGGGCGCACCTGCACGAGGCGGGCTCCGGCGGTCTCACCACCATCGCCATGGCCGGCCTCGACCTGGCGCTGTGGGACCTGGCCGGCCGTCGCTCGGGCCGCTCGCTGGTCGAGCTGCTGGGTCCGCGGCGCGAGAGCGTCGCGGTCTACGGCAGCGGGGTCAACCTGCACTACCCGCTGGAGGAGCTGGTGGCCCAGGTCGAGCGCTGGGTCGAGGCCGGGTTCGCCAGCGTGAAGATCAAGGTCGGCGGCCCCGACCTCGGCGTCGACCGGGAGCGGGTGGCCGCGGTCCGGGAGGTGCTGGGGCCCGACCGCGGGCTGATGATCGACGCCAACCAGCGCTGGGACCTGGAGCGGGCGACGACCGCGATGGCCGTGCTGGAGGAGTTCGCGCCCGCCTGGATCGAGGAGCCGCTGCGCGCCGACGACCTGGCCGGGCACGCCGAGCTGCGCCGCCGGATCGCCACCCCCGTGGCGATGGGGGAGAACCTGCACACCGTCTACCGCTTCCGCGACGCGCTGGACCTCGGCGCCTGCGACGTCGTCGAGCCCAACGTCGTCCGGGTGGGCGGCATCACCCCGTTCCGGGCCGTCGCCGCGCTGGCCGACGAGCGCGGCGTCGCGCTGCACCCGCACCTGCTGCCGGAGATCTCGGGCCAGCTGGCCCTCACCCTGGCGCGCCCCTGCCTGGTCGAGGAGGTGGAGGACGCCTCGCTGACCGCGCTCGGCCTGCTGGCCGACCCGCCCCCGGTCGTCGTCCAGGACGGCGAGCTGCGGGCCAGCGGCACGCCGGGGCTCGGCCTCGACTTCACCGGCGCCCTGGCCGGTGCCGCGGGAGCGCGCGGATGAGCACCCCCGCCCGGCTGGTGCTGGTCGGCGTCCGCGGCTTCGGCGCCGTGCACGCGGCCCGGATCGCGCGGCTGCAGGAGGAGGGCCGCGTCGAGCTCGTCGCCTGCGTCGACCCCGTGGTCAGCGCCGACCCGCCGCTCGCCCACGGAGTCCCGCTGCACCCCGACCTCGCCACGGCGCTCGCGGCGACCGGCCCGGTGGACGTCGTCGTCGTGGCCGCCCCGCTGGGCGAGCACTTCGCGCTGGCCGGGGCCGCCCTGCGGGCCGGGGCCGACGTCTACCTGGAGAAGCCCCCGGTGGCGTCGCTGGAGGACTTCGACCGGCTGCTCGCGGCGGAGGCCGCGAGCGGACGGGTGGTCCAGGTCGGGTTCCAGAGCCTCGGCTCGGACGCGCTCGCGCTGTTCGCGTCCGACGGCCTCGGGATCGGCCCGGTGACCCGGGTGGGCGCCGTCGGCGCCTGGTCGCGGCCGCTGGCCTACTGGCGGCGCTCGCCCTGGGCCGGGCACCGCAGCCTGGACGGCCGGGCCGTCGTGGACGGGGTGGCCACCAACCCGCTCGCGCACGCCGTCGCCACGGGGCTCGCCCTGGTCGGCGCCCGGACCGCCGACGACGTCGCCGCCGTCGACGTCGACCTGTACCGCGCCAACGCCATCGAGAGCGACGACACCTCCGTGGTCCGGGTGCGGACCGCCGCCGGCCGCGAGGTGACCTGCGCGCTGACGCTCTGCGCCCCCGAGCAGTCCGAGCCCGTCCTGCACGTGCACGGCACCCGGGGCAGTGCCGACTACCGCTACACCACCGACGAGGTCGAGGTGCCGACCCCGAACGGACCCCGCACCACGGTGCTGGGCCGCGCCGACCTGCTCGAGGACCTGCTCGAGCACCGGCGGACGGGGACGCCGCTCCGGGTCCCGCTGGCCTCCACGGGCGCCTTCATGCGCGTGCTGGCCGCCGTGGCCGACGCTGACGACCCGGTCCGGGTCGACCCGCGCGCCGTGACCTGGCGGGGCGAGGGCGACGAGCGGCGGCCCGTCGTCGCCGACGTCGAGCACTGGCTGGAGCAGGCGGCCGCGACGGGCCGGACCTTCCGCGAGCTGGGCGTGCCGTGGGCGCACCGCGGCCGGGACCGGGTGCTGGTCCGGGTCCGCGTCGGCGACGCCGAGGTCGCGGCGTACCACGACGGCGGCGGCACCCTGCCCACGTCGACGCCGCGACCGGTGCTGCACCCGGTCCGCACCCTCGCGGGCGTCGTCGTCTCGGCGCAGCACCCCGCCGACCACGACTGGCACTGCGGCGTGGGGATGGCCGTCCCCGACGTCGACGGCAGCAACCTCTGGGGCGGCGGCACCTACGTGCACGGCGAGGGCTACCAGCTGCTCGAGGACCACGGCCGCGTCGACGGCGAGCCGCCGCTGCTGGCCGGCGACGGCTTCCGGCAGCGGCTGACCTGGCGCGGCCACGACGGCACCGCCCTGCTGGACGAGCAGCGCACGGTGCGCTGGGGGCCGCTCGGCCGCGGGGCCTGGCAGCTGCACTGGGGCAGCGTCCTGCGCGCCGGCACCGGCGCGACGCTCGGCTCGCCGGGCAGCAAGGGCCGCCCCGACGGCGGTTACGGCGGCTTCTTCTGGCGGTTCCCGGCCTGCGCCGACGTCGACGTCCTCACCGGCGACGCCCGCGGCGAGGACGCCGTGCAGGGCCGCGTCTGCCCGTGGGTCGCGTTCAGCGCCGACTTCACCGCCGGCCCGGGGGTGAGCGGCCCGGCCACCGTCGTCGTGGCCTCGCCCTCGGCGGCCGACGCCGGCGACCCGTGGTTCGTCCGCGTCCGCGACTACCCGGGCCTGGGGTCCGCGCTCGCCTGGCAGGACCCCGTGGTGCTGCCGCCCGGCGGCGAGCTGGCCCGGCGGTTCGACGTCGCGGTGGTGGACGGCCGGCTGAGCCCCGACGCGGCGGCCGAGGTCGCCGCCGACCTGGTCGGGGTGCGCGCGTGAGCGCCGTCGACGGCGCCCTGACCGGCACGCTCGAGCCGTCCGCCGACCACGCGGAGAAGCGCCGACGGCTGCTGGCCGTGCTGGACGACGCCGGCGCCGAGGCCCTGGCTCTCACCGGGGCCACCACCCTGGCCTGGTACCTGGACGGCGCCCGCAGCCACGTCAGCCTCGCCGCCGACCCGGTGCTCGCGGTCCGCGTCGACCGGGCGGGCGACGAGGTGCTGCTCACCAGCAACGAGACCGCCCGGCTGGTGGCCGAGGAGCTGCCCGGCTGGCTCGCCGTGGGCGAGCGGCCCTGGTTCGCCCCGCCGCCCGACCTGGCGGCGCTGCCCGAGGCGGCCGTCGCCGACGCGCTGCTGGCCGCCCGCTCGCCGCTGCTGCCCGTCGAGACCGCCCGGTTCGCCGCGCTCGGGGCCGACGCCGCGGCCGCCCTCACCGACGTCCTCGACGCCGCCGAGCCGACGTGGACCGAGCGCCGGCTGGCCGCCGAGGTGGCCCGGGCCGTCGTCGACCGGGGGGCGGACCCGCTGGTCGTCCTCGTCGGCGGCGAGGCCCGCGCCGCCCTCCCGCACCCGTTGCCCACCGACGGCCCGCTCGGCGCCCGGGTGCTCGTCGTCCTCTGCGCCCGCCGGCACGGGCTCGTCGCGAACCTCAGCCGGGCCCTGGCCTTCGGCGCCCTCAGCGGCGCCGAGCGCGACGTGCAGGACCGGGTGCTGGCGGTGGAGCAGGCCGTCCTCGACGCGCTGGTGCCCGGCGCGACGCTCGGCGAGGTGCTGGACGTGGTCGGGCGCGGCTACGCCGACCACGGCTTCGGCGCCGACCACTGGCGCGGGCACCACCAGGGGGGCGTCGCCGGCTACGCGGGCCGCGACCCCCGGGCCACCCCGGGCTCGGCCTTCCGCGTCGCCGCCGGCCAGGCCTTCGCGTGGAACCCGTGGGTGCCCGGCGGCAAGATCGAGGACACCGTCCTCCTGACCGCCGCGGGGACCTCGGTGCTGACCCTCGACCCGCGCTGGCCCACCGCCCGGGTCGGCGGCCGCGACCGGCCCGTCGCCCACGAGCGCTGACCCGCGGCCCGTCACCCCACCGCTCACCCACCGCTGCGCGCCCGCAGCCGAGAGGAACCCCATCCCATGAGCACCATCGCCTTCATCGGGCTCGGCATCATGGGCGGCCCGATGGCCGCCCACCTCGTCCGCGCCGGCCACACCGTGCTGGGCGTCAACCGCAGCCCCGCGGCCGTGCAGCGCCTCGTCGAGGCGGGCGGCCGGGACGGCGGCGGTCTCTCCGCGGCGGTCCGCGAGGCCGACGTCGTGGTGACGATGGTCCCGGACTCCCCGGACGTCGAGTCGCTCGCGCTGGGCCCGGACGGGATCTACGCCCACGCCCGTCCCGGCACCCTGCACCTCGACATGTCCACGATCCGGCCCGACGTGGCCGTCGCGCTCGCCGCGGCGGGCGCCGAGGCCGGGGTCCGGGTGCTCGACGCCCCGGTCAGCGGCGGGCAGGCCGGGGCGCAGGAGGCCACGCTCTCGATCATGGTCGGCGGCGACGCGGAGGCGTTCGAGGCCGCGCGGCCGCTGTTCGAGGTGGTGGGCCGCACCGTGGTGCACGTCGGCCCGGCCGGTGCGGGCCAGACGGTGAAGGCCGCCAACCAGCTGGTCGTCGGCGGCACCTACCAGCTGCTGGCCGAGGCGATCGTCTTCCTCCGCGCCCACGGCGTCGACGACGAGGCCGCCCTGCGGGTGCTGGCCGGGGGACTGGCCGGCAGCACCGTGCTGGACCGCAAGGGCGCCAGCATGCTGGCCGGCACCTTCGAGCCCGGGTTCCGCGTCGACCTGCACCACAAGGACCTCGGCATCGTCACCGCCGCCGCCCGCGAGCAGGGCGTCGCCCTGCCCCTCGGCGCCCTGACCGCCCAGCTGATGGGCGCCCTCCGCGCCCAGGGCGACGGCGGCCTCGACCACTCGGCCCTGCTCCGCGGGGTCGAGCGGCTCTCCGGGCGCCCGGTCAGCGGGGACTGAGTCCGGCCCTTCGACAGGCTCAGGGAGCGGGGCCGCCCCGCGGCCTGACCCTGTCGAAGGCCCTCCGACGGCCTCAGGCTGCGGTGACCGCGATCTCGACGACGGCCCAGGAGAGGGCCGGGAGCCGGACGGCGAGGCCGCCGTCGACCACGCTGGCGCCGTCCCAGTCGACCAGGCCGACGGGCTGGGCCTCGGCGCTGTTGACGCTGAAGCGGTCCCCGCCCTCGGGCGCGGCCAGCACCCGGGCCGACAGCACCTCACCGGGCACCAGGCCGCGCAGCGCCACGTCGACCTCGGCGTCCTCGGCCAGGCTGCGGTTGGCCAGGAACAGGGCCAGCCGTCCGCTGCCGGCGTCCCAGGTGCCGCTGACGTCGACCAGGTCGGCCTCGCCGTAGCGCGCCGTGGTGGCGCGGTCGGAGGTGACGGCGAGCCGCAGGATCTCCCCGGCGGCGGCGGCGGCCATGGCCGCGAAGGGGAAGAAGACCGTCTGGCGCCAGGCGGGCCCGCCCTCCTGGGTGCGGATCATCCCCAGCAGGTTGACCAGCTGCGCCTGGTTGGCGATCTTCACCCGGTCGCCGTGCCGCAGCAGCGAGCTGAGCAGCGTGCCCACGACCACGCCCTCGGTGACGTCGAAGTCGCCCTCGCCGATCGGCGGGTGCTCGTCCCAGCCCCGGGTGATCTCGGCCTCGGGCACCGCGGGCCGGGCCGGGTCGTGGCGGTAGGTGACGTTCCACTCGTCGAAGGAGAGGTACATCGTCTTGGTGTGCCGGTCGCGGGCGCGGACGAAGTCGGCGGTGGCGACGACGGCCTCGATGAAGCGGTCCATGTCGACGGCGCTGGCCAGGAAGCTCTCCGCGTCGCCGTCGCGGTCGCTGTAGTAGACGTGCAGCGAGATGTAGTCGACCAGGTCGTAGGTGTGGGTCAGCACCGTCTCCTCCCACGCCCCGAAGGTGGGCATGGAGAGGTTGGAGCTGCCGCAGGCGACGAGCTCGAGGTCGTCGTCGACCATCCGCATGGCCCGGGCCGCCTCGGCGGCGAGCCGGCCGTACTCGTCGGCGGTCTTGAAGCCGATCTGCCAGGGGCCGTCCATCTCGTTGCCGAGGCACCACAGCTTGATGCCGAAGGGCTCCTCGGCGCCGTTGCGGCGGCGCCGGTCGGAGAGCTCGGTGCCGCCCGGGTGGTTGGCGTACTCGAGCAGCGCCCGCGCCTCGGAGACGCCCCGGGTGCCCAGGTTGACGGCCTCCATCACCTCGACGCCGGCCAGCCTGGCCCAGTCGACGAACTCGTGCAGGCCGAAGGTGTTGGGCTCGACGGTGTGCCAGGCGCCGTCCAGCCGCCGGGGCCGCTCCTCGACGGGGCCGACGCCGTCCTCCCAGTCGTAGCCCGAGACGAAGTTGCCGCCGGGGTAGCGCACCACGCTCACCCCGAGCTCGCGGGTCAGCTCCAGCACGTCGCGGCGGAGCCCCGCGGCGTCGGCCTCGGGGTGCCCGGGCTCGACGACGCCGGTGTAGACGCAGCGGCCCATGTGCTCCACGAAGGAGCCGAAGAGCCGGCGCGGCACGGGGCCGAGGGTGAAGTCGCGGTCGACGGTGACACGTGCCTGGACCAACGCTGGTCTCCTTCTGCGGGGTGGGAGCACCGACGCTAGTGCGCCCCCGTCCGCGGCCCGGCGGCCGGTCCCGCTCAGGCCTCGTCGGGACCGAGGTCCGGCTCGGCGACGAAGCGGGCGCGGGCGTCGGCGGTGCCGTGCAGCTCCAGCACCACCAGCTCGTTCGCGCCCGCCCGGGTGACCGGGCCGGGCACGTACAGCGTCCGCTGCGGCCCCCGGCTCCAGTAGCGGCCCAGCGCGAACCCGTTGACGAAGGCGACGCCCTTGGTCCAGCCGTCCAGCCGCAGGTGCAGGTCGGCCGAGGTGGCGAGGTCGAAGGTGCCGCGGTGGAAGGCGGTGCCGGCCCGCGGCCCGCCCGGCGCGGGCCGGAGCGCCCCGCGGACCACGTCGAGGTTCAGCGCGACCGGGCGCACCCGCCAGCCGCGGAGCTCCTCGGCGCCCAGGCGGACACCGCCGAGCAGGCCCTTGGGCTCCCCGATCCGCGGCCCGTAGTTCACCCGGCCCTGGTCCTCCAGCAGCACCCGCAGGGTGCCGCCCGCGGTGGGCGGCACGGCCAGCACCGCCGTCCTGGTCTCGCGGTCGACGGTGCCCAGCACCAGCCCGTCGAGGGTGACGACGGCCCGGTCCCGGACGTCGGGCAGCACGAGGGCGTCGCCGGCCGGCCGGGCGGGCAGCGTCGTCGTGTACTCGGTGAACCCCGCGTGCTGGCCGACGGCCTCGACCGGCGGCGGCGCGTCGAAGCAGAGCACCGGCCCCAGCCGGTCGACCACCGCGTCGAGGGCGACCTGCTCGTCGAGCTCCACCGCCAGCTCCGGGGCGGGTGCCCGCCGCGGCGGCTCCTCGTCGGGCACCCGGCCGTGCCGGGCCAGGACGGCGCGGAAGGCGTGGTACTTCGCCGTCGGCCAGCCGTCCTCCGACAGCGGGGCGTCGTAGTCGTAGGAGGTCGTGGTCGGGGCGTAGATGCCCTTGTCGTTGGCCCCGCTGGTGAAGCCGAAGTTCGTGCCGCCGCAGAACATGTAGAGGTTGACCGAGGCGCCGGCGCTCAGCAGGGCGTCGAGCTCGGCCGCCTGGGCGGCGGCGTCGGTGCGGTGGTGGTGGGTGCCCCAGTGGTCGAACCAGCCGTTCCAGAACTCCGCGCACATCAGCGGGCCGGTGGGCTGCGCCGCCCGCAGCACCGCCAGCCGCTCGGCCGTCCGGGAGCCGAAGGTGGCCGTCCGCAGCACCCCGGGCAGCCCGCCGTCGGCGAGCATCGTCGCGTCGGCCTGGTCGCAGGTGAACAGCGGGACCGTGATGCCGCCCGCGCGAACCATGGCGGCGAGCGCGGCCAGGTAGGCCTGGTCGGACCCGTAGGCGCCGTACTCGTTCTCGACCTGCACCAGCACCACGGGCCCGCCGCGGTCCACCTGGGCCGCGGCCAGCACCGGGAGCAGCCGGTCGAAGAAGCCCTGCACCGCGGCCAGGAACCGCGGCTCGTGCCGGCGGACTCCCAGCTCCGGGTCGGTGAACAGCCAGGCGGGCAGCCCGCCGTTGTCCCACTCGGCGCACACGAAGGGGCCCGGCCGGACCACGGCGTGCATCCCCTCGGCGGCGACGAGGTCGAGGAAGCGGGCCAGGTCGAGATCGCCGTCGAACCGGGGCCCGACGTCGGGGGAGGGCTGGTGCGCGTTCCACGGCACGTAGGTCTCGACGGTGTTGAGACCCATCAGGCGGGCCTTGCGGATCCGGTCGGCCCACTGGTCGGGGTGCACCCGGAAGTAGTGGATCGCGCCCGAGAGCACCTGGTGCGGACGGCCGTCCAGCAGGAAGTGCTCCTCGCCGACGACGAAGCGGGACGGGGCGCCGGAGGCGTCGGCGACCACCGGTGCGGGGGACGTCAGCGAGGACATGGGGGCTCCTGTCGGGTGGGGCTCTTGACAGTACGAGAGCAGAGCCCTAATTTCAGCAGCGCTTATTCTTTGCCGTCAAATAAGGGCTGGACGAAGCAGCCGGCCCTCTACAGCTCGGAGACGACGATGTCCTCACCCCTCTCCCGCCGCGCCCTCCTCGGCGGTGGCCTGGCCACCGCGGCCGCCTTCGGCCTCGGCGCCTGCGGCTCCAACAGCGGAGCCGGCTCGACCGGCGGCGGCGCCAGCGGCGCGAAGCCGGCGCTCCAGCAGTGGTACCACCAGTACGGCGAGCAGGGCACGCAGCAGGCGGCCAAGAAGTACGCCGCCGCGTACCCCGACGCCACCGTCTCGATCCAGTGGATCCCGGGCGACTACGACTCCAAGCTCACCAGCGGCCTGTCGTCGGGCTCGGGCCCGGACGCCTTCGAGTACCACCTGAGCCGCTCGCTGGTCAGCTCGAAGCAGATCGTCCCGCTCGACGACCTCGTCGCCGACGTCAAGGACGACTACAACGCCTCCGACCTCGAGGCCAACTCGGTCGACGGCCAGCTGTACTCGATCCCCATGATCATCGACCCGCAGATGATCTACTACCGCAAGAGCCTGCTGGCGGAGAAGGGCATCCAGCCGCCCACCACCCTCGACGAGCTGATCATGGCCGCGAAGGAGCTGACGACGCCCGACGTCAAAGGCTTCTTCGCCGGCAACGGCGCGAACACCACCGGCGGCGCCCTCTTCCCGGGCATCGTCTACGCCACCGGCGGACGGCTGCTGGACGCCGAGAACAAGATCGGCTTCGACGTCGCCCAGGTGGCCGAGGCCGTGAGCAAGCTGCGCACGCTGGCCTCGGACAAGAGCCTGCTGCTCGGCGCGCCCACCGACTGGTGGGACCCCTCGGCCATCAACCAGGGGCTGTGCGCCATGCAGTGGCAGGGGATGTGGGCCGTGCCCGGCATGTCGGCCGAGCTGGGCGAGGACGACCTGGGCGTGTTCGCGCTGCCAGCCGCGGTCAGCGGGGGCCAGGCCGCCGTCGTCTCCGGCGGCTGGTCGGCCATGGTCAGCGCCAAGGCGAAGGACGTCGAGGCGGCCAAGGCCTTCACGAAGTGGCTGTGGGTGGACAACCTGGAGGACCAGGAGGACTGGTGCCTCAACTACGGCTTCCACATCCCGCCGCGGATCAGCCTGGCCGCCAAGGCGGAGAAGCTGCAGGCCGGTGTCGCCGCCGAGAGCGTCAAGCTGAACGCCGACCACGGCGTCCAGGGCAACCCCAACTGGACGCCCTCGATGAACACCGCGATGACCGACGCGATCACCCGCATCGTCGGCAAGGGCGCGGACGCGCAGTCCGAGCTCGAGGGCGCGGTCAAGAAGATCAACGCCGAGCTCGACAAGACGTTCGGCTGATGGCCACGACGGTGGCGCCGACTCCCACGGGAGCCGGCGCGGCCGCCGACCGGGAGCCCGTCACCGCCACCCGGCGGGGTCGGCCCATCCGCGGCCAGCGCGCGGCCTTCTGGCTGTTCGTCACCCCGTTCCTCGTCGGGCTGGTGGCGTTCGTCTACTTCCCGATCCTCTGGAGCGCGGTGCTCAGCTTCTTCGACGCGCAGGGCACCGTGCTCCCCACCCGGTTCGTCGGCATCGACAACTACGTGACGATGCTGTCGGACCAGGCCTTCACGTCCTCGCTGCTGACCTTCACCGTCTTCGCGGTGCTGATCGTGCCCACCACCTTCGCCGCCTCGCTGGCGCTGGCGGTGCTGGTCAACCGGGTGACAGTGGCCAAGGCCTTCTTCCGCTCGGTCTTCTTCCTGCCGACGGCCTGCTCCTACGTGGTGGCGTCGCTGGTCTGGAAGCTGTCGATCTTCAACGGCGTGCGCTTCGGGCTGGCGAACCAGATCCTCAAGGCGTTCGGGCAGGAGCCGGTCGCCTGGCTCTCGACGATCGACCCGCCCTGGTACTGGCTGGTGATCGTCTCGGTCCGGCTGTGGCTGCAGTGCGGCTTCTACATGATCTTGTTCCTCGCCGCCCTGCAGAACATCAACCCCGAGCTCTACGAGGCGGCCTACGTCGACGGCACCAAGCCGGGCTGGAAGATCTTCCGGCACATCACCCTGCCGCTGCTCAAGCCCACCTCGATCTCGGTGCTGCTGCTCTGCCTGATCGCCGCCTACCAGGGCTTCGACGAGTTCTACAACCTCGTCGGCAACGTGGAGTACGCCCGGCCACCGCTGGTCTACCTCTACTACCTCGCCCTCGGCACCCAGCAGAACTTCGGGCTGGGCAGCGCGGGCGCCCTCATCCTGGCGGCCATGATCGCCGTCATCACCGTGCTCCAGGGCAAGATCCTGGGCTTCGGCCGACCGGAGGACTGACATGGCCACGCCGACGCTCACGGGACCGGCCCGCCGGCCCGCACCCCTGGACCGCAGCACGCCCACCGTCGTGGGGCACCGCACGACCCTCGGCGGCCGGGTGGCCGACGTCGCCGGGTGGGTGGTGCTCATCCTGGTGACGGTGGCGTTCCTGCTGCCGTTCTACCTGCTCATCCGCAACGGGCTCGCCACCACCCGGGAGGTCACCTCACCCGCCTGGACCGTCTTCCCGAAGGACCTGCAGTGGTCCAACGTGACGGCGCTGTTCACCGACTCCGACATCCCGATGCTGTCGTCGCTGAAGAACTCGGCGGTCGTCGCCGTGCTCACCACGCTCGGCACGCTGCTGGTCTGCTCGCTGGCGGCCTACGCGCTGGCCCGGATCCCCAACCGGTTCTCCAACGCCATCTTCTACGCGGTGCTGGCCACCCTGATGATCCCGGCGGCGGTGACCTTCGTGCCCAGCTTCGTCATCGTGTCCTGGCTGGGCTGGGTCTCGGACTACCGCGGCCTCATCATCCCGGGGCTGTTCAGCGGGTTCACCGTGTTCCTCTTCCGGCAGTACTTCCTCGCCTTCCCCAAGGAGCTGGAGGAGGCGGCCCGCGTCGACGGGCTCGGCCACTGGCGGACGTTCTGGCGGATCGTCGTGCCCAACTCGGGCAACTTCATCGCCGCGATCGCCGTCATCACCTTCATCGCCAGCTGGAACGCGTTCCTCTGGCCGCTCGTGGTGGCCCAGGACCAGGAGTCGTGGACGGTGCAGGTGACGCTGTCCACCTTCGTCACCGCGCAGACCATCAACATCCCCCAGCTCTTCGTCGCGGCGACCGTCTCGATCCTCCCGCTGGTCTTCGTGTTCGTGTTCCTGCAACGATTCCTCGTGCAGGGGGTGGCGCAGACCGGACTGAAGGGATGAGTGCTGCAGGGATGACTGCCGTGCGCGCAGCGAAGAGACGGACCTCGCGGGAGGTGCGGACCGGCAACCGGTTCGCGGTCCTGCGCGCCATGTACGCCCTGGGCACCCCGACGCGGCAGGAGCTGGCGGGGGCCACCGGCCTCAGCTTCGCCACCATCGCCACGATGGTGACCGAGCTGCTGGCGGTGGGCGTGGTGACCGAGGCCAGCCGTGAGGACTCCGGCGGCGGCCGGCCGCGGTCCCGGCTCAAGGTGGCCGCGGGTCGGGGGCTGCTGGTCGGCGTCGACGCCACCGAGACCTACGTGCACGTCGACGTCTTCGACCTGGCCATGACGCGGCTGGTGCACCACGACCACGCCGTCGGGGAGGGCACCTCCGACCCCGACCGGATGGTCGGCGAGATCGCCGAGGGCGTGCGCAGCGCCCTCGCGGCCGCCCCGGACGGCGACGTGCTCGGGGTGGGGGTGAGCCTGCCCGGCCAGGTCGAGCCGGACTCCGGCGTCTCGCTCTTCGCGCCGGGCTGGGGCTGGAAGGACGTCGCCGCCCAGGCCCTGCTGGAGGAGCGGCTCGACCTGCCGGTGCACGTCGACAACCCCCTCAAGGCGACGACGGTGGCCGAGCTCTGGTTCGGGCACGGCCGCCGGGTGGCGCACCTGGTCACCGTCAACCTCGGCACCGGGATCGGCGCCGGCATCGCCCTGGACGGCCAGCTGGTCCGGGGCGCCACCAACAACGCGGGGGAGTGGGGCCACACCACCCTGGTGATGGACGGCCGGCCCTGCCGCTGCGGCCGGGACGGCTGCCTGGAGGCCTACATCGGGGTGCCGGGCCTGATGGCCCAGTTCGGCGAGCGGCACCCGGGGCACCGCTACCTCGAGGGCGGCTCGCAGACCCACTTCCTCGCCGCCGTCCGCGAGGGGCTGGAGGCCGACGAGCCCGAGGCGCACGAGCTGGTCGAGCTGTTCGGCGAGCAGCTGGGCGTCGGGCTGGCGAACCTGATCAACATGGTGAACCCGAACCTCGTCGTGCTGACGTCCTGGGCGGCCCGCGACCTCGGCCGGTGGCTGCTGCCGGTGGCCGAGGCGCGGATGCGGCGGGAGGCCATCAACGGCTCGGCGGCCGTGGTGGACATCGTCACCTCGGCGGTGCCGACCAACCCGGTCTCGACCGGGATGGCGGCCTTCGTGCTGGAGGGGTTCCTCGAGCGGGTGGGTCTGCCCAGCCCGACGAGCGCCCCGCTGCGTCGGCTCGCCGAGGCCTGAGCCGCGTCGCTCACGGGCACCGGAC
The DNA here is from genome assembly GCF_017876495.1 of Microlunatus capsulatus. NCBI lineage: Bacteria > Bacillati > Actinomycetota > Actinomycetes > Propionibacteriales > Propionibacteriaceae > Microlunatus > Microlunatus capsulatus. Next base: position 133,477 of record NZ_JAGIOB010000001.1, read on the forward strand.
GGACCCCCCGTCCCGGCGGCGGAGGGGCGGAGCTACGGTCGGACCGGGCCGTCCGGGCCCGGGTACGGAGGGTCACAGGTGTCCGCGACGACGCAGCAGAACGACAAGCACACCGCCAAGGTGGTGGGCGTCACCGTCGCCGCCGCCGTCGGCGGTTTCCTCTTCGGCTTCGACAGCTCGGTGGTGAACGGGGCCGTCGACGCCATCCAGGGGGACTTCGCCCTCAGCGACGTGCTGATCGGCTTCTCGGTGGCCGTCGCCCTGCTGGGCTGCGCCGTCGGCGCCTGGTTCGCCGGCCAGCTGGCCGACCAGATCGGCCGCAAGAAGGTCATGCTCATCGGCGCCGTCCTGTTCCTGGCCTCCGCCTTCGGCGCCGGGCTGGCCACCGGGGTGACGTCGCTGATCATCTGGCGCATCGTCGGCGGTCTCGGCATCGGCATCGCCTCGGTCATCGCCCCGGCCTACATCGCCGAGATCGCGCCCGCGCGCTACCGCGGGGCGCTGGCCTCGACCCAGCAGCTGGCCATCACCCTCGGCATCTTCGCCGCCCTGCTCTCCGACGCCCTGCTGGCGAACTCCGCGGGCGGTGCGGCCGAGCAGCTGTGGGCGGGCCTGGCGGCCTGGCGCTGGATGTTCCTGGTCGGCGCCATCCCCGCCGTGGTCTACGGCCTGCTGTCGCTCACGATCCCCGAGTCGCCCCGCTACCTGGTGGCGAAGGACCTCGACGAGGAGGCGGCCGACGTGCTCAGCCGGGTCACCGGCGAGCGGCACCCGGCCGAGCGGATCAAGGAGATCCGGGTCACCCTGCGCCGGGAGTCCAAGTCCTCGTTCCGCGACATCATGAAGGACGGCGGCGGCCTGCACCCCCTGGTCTGGGTGGGCATCGGGCTGGCCACCCTGCAGCAGCTGGTCGGCATCAACGCGATCTTCTACTACTCCACGACGCTGTGGCGCTCCGTGGGCTTCTCGGAGTCGCAGTCGTTCACCACCTCGGTGATCACCGCCGTCATCAACGTCGTGATGACCTTCGTGGCCATCCTCTTCGTCGACCGGCTGGGCCGCCGCAAGCTCCTGATGAGCGGCTCGGCAGGCATGTTCGTCGGGCTGCTGATGGCCTGCCTCGCGTTCACCCAGCAGCAGGGCAGCGGCGACGACGTCACCCTGCCCGGCAGCTGGGGCGTCATCGCGCTGATCGGCGCCAACCTCTTCGTCGTCTGCTTCGCCGCCACCTGGGGCCCGATCATGTGGGTGATGCTCGGCGAGATGTTCCCCAACCGGATGCGCGCCGTCGCCCTGGGCCTGTGCACGGCGGTCAACTGGATCGCGAACTTCGCGGTCTCGCTGCTGTTCCCCGAGCTCACCCAGTCGGTCGGCCTGGGCTGGATCTACGGCGCCTTCGCCTTCTTCGCGCTGGTCTCCTTCGTCTTCGTGCGCACCCTCGTGCCCGAGACGAAGGGCATGGAGCTCGAGGACATGCAGGGCAGCACCAACCGCACGGCCGCGGGCGTCTGAGCGGTCGTCGGCACGCCGGAACGAGGTCGAGCGGGAGCGCCCCGGCGGTCTAGGGTTGGGGCGGGCCGCCGGCCCGCTCCATCCCCTGCTGAGAGGTCAGTGCGCAACGTGTCGAGCCTGTCGATCACCCTGGTCCGCGACGACGCCCGTGAGCAGCGTGACGTCGAGACCACGACGACCGGCCTCGACCTGTTCGGCGACGACCGCACCGTCGTCGCCGTCCGCATCGGCGGCGAGCTCCGCGACCTCGACCGGCCCTTCGCCGACGGCGACGTCGTCGAGCCGGTGGCGGTCGACAGCCCCGACGGGCTCGCCGTGCTCCGGCACTCGGCCGCCCACGTCGCGGCGCAGGCCGTGCAGGCCCGCGACCCGGAGGCCAAGCTGGGCATCGGCCCGCCCATCGTCGACGGCTTCTACTACGACTTCGACGTCGCCCAGCCCTTCACCCCGGAGGACCTGCGCGAGCTCGAGAAGGCGATGCAGCGGATCATCAAGGAGCGCCAGCGCTTCCGCCGCCGCGAGGTCAGCGACGACGAGGCGCGGGCCGAGCTGGGCGCCGAGCCGTACAAGCTCGAGCTGATCGCCGACAAGGGCTCCGCGGCGCCCGAGGCCACCGGGCCCGACGGCCTCGAGGGCGGCGGGGACGCGGCCAGCGTCGAGGTGGGCGCCGGCCAGCTGACCATCTACGACAACCTGCGGCGCGACGGCTCGGTCGCCTGGAAAGACCTGTGCCGGGGCCCGCACGTCCCGCACACGGGCTACATCCCGGCGTTCGCGCTGACCCGGAACTCCGCCGCCTACTGGCGAGGCGACCAGGCCAACCCGCAGCTGCAGCGGCTCTACGGCACGGCGTGGCCGAGCCGGGAGGCGCTCAAGGCGTACCAGACCCGGCTGGAGGAGGCCGCCAAGCGCGACCACCGCAAGCTCGGCCTGGAGCTGGACCTGTTCTCCTTCCCCGACGAGCTGGGCTCCGGTCTGCCGGTGTTCCACCCGAAGGGCGGGGTGCTGAAGCGCGAGATGGAGGACTACGTCCGGCGCCGGCACATCGAGGAGGGCTTCTCCTACGTCGGCACGCCGCACATCTCCAAGGAGGGGCTCTTCCACACCTCGGGGCACCTGCCGTACTACGCCGAGGGCATGTTCCCGCCGATGAACGTCGAGGGCGGGAACTACTACCTCAAGGCCATGAACTGCCCCATGCACAACCTGATCTTCCGCTCGCGCGGGCGGTCCTACCGCGAGCTGCCGCTGCGGCTGTTCGAGTTCGGCAGCGTCTACCGCTACGAGAAGTCGGGCGTCGTGCACGGCCTCACCCGCGTCCGGGGCATGACGCAGGACGACTCGCACTCCTACGTCACCCCCGAGCAGGCGCCGGGGGAGATCCAGCACCTGCTGGACTTCGTGCTGGGGCTGCTGCGCGACTTCGGCCTGACCGACTACTACCTCGAGCTGTCCACCCGTGACGGCTCGGACAAGTTCATCGGCTCCGACGAGGAGTGGGCCGTCGCCACCCAGGTCCTCGAGGACGTCGCCACCCGCTCTGGCATCGAGCTGGTGCCCGACCCGGGCGGCGCCGCCTACTACGGGCCGAAGATCTCGGTGCAGATCCGCGACGCCATCGGCCGCAGCTGGCAGATGTCGACCATCCAGTACGACTTCAACCAGCCCGCCCGGTTTGGCCTGGAGTACCAGGCGCCCGACGGCACCCGGCAGCAGCCGGTGATGATCCACTCGGCGAAGTTCGGCTCCATCGAGCGGTTCATCGGCGTGCTGGTCGAGCACTACGCCGGCGCCTTCCCGCCCTGGCTGGCGCCCGTCCAGGTGGTCGGCATCCCGGTCGCCGACGAGTTCGGGGACTACCTCGAGGAGGTCGCCGCGCAGCTGCGGGCCGCCGGCGTCCGGGTCGAGGTCGACCACGCCGACGACCGGATGCAGAAGAAGATCCGCACCGCGCAGAAGTCCAAGGTGCCCTTCATGCTGATCGCCGGCGGCGACGACCGCGACGCCGGTGCGGTCTCCTTCCGCTACCGCGACGGGACGCAGAAGAACGGCGTCCCGGTGGCCGAGGCCGTGGCCGAGATCACCGCCGCGATCGCCGCCCGCGCGCAGGTCTGAGCACGGGCGGCGGCCCGGGGGATTACGGCTGCCCGGCGGTGACCGCTTAGGGTCGTCCTCGTGCGCTGGTCGGTCCGAGGAGAGTGGCAGGGTGGCTGAGGTCGAGGACGCCGCCGGCCGGCCGGGTGATCCCGACGGCTTCGAGCGGTTGTGGACCCCGCACCGGATGGTCTACATCGGCGGGCAGGACAAGCCCGCGACGGCGGCGCCGGAGGAGTGCCCCTTCTGCCGGATCCCGGCGCGGGAGGACCGCGACGGCCTCGTCGTGCACCGCGGGGCCACGGCCTTCGTCGTGCTCAACCTGTACCCGTACTCGCCCGGGCACCTGCTGGTGTGCCCCTACCGCCACGTCGCCGACTACACCGACCTGACCGACGCCGAGGCCGTCGAGGTGGCTGCGCTCAGCCAGCAGGCGATGCGGGTGGTGCGGGCCGCCAGCGCCCCGCACGGCTTCAACCTGGGGCTCAACCAGGGCGCGGTCGCCGGCGCCGGGATCGCCGCCCACCTGCACCAGCACGTCGTCCCCCGCTGGGCCGGCGACGCCAACTTCCTGCCGGTCATCGGCCAGACCAAGGCCCTGCCGCAGCTGCTCGACGACACCTGGCAGGTCGTCACGGCCGCCTGGGAACGGCTCGGCTGATGCTCGAACGGTTCCGCGGCATCTCCGCGGCGGTGCTCGGGCCGCTCGTCCGGCTGCTGCTGCGGCTGGGCGTCTCGCCCGACGTCGTCACCATCGCCGGCACCGCCGGGGTCGTGCTGGCCTCGCTGGTCTGCTTCCCGCAGGGCTGGCTGTGGCAGGGCGCCCTCGTCGTCACGGTGTTCGTCCTCTCCGACATGCTCGACGGCCAGATGGCCAAGGTGAGCGGCCGGGCCACCAGCTGGGGCGCGTTCCTGGACTCCACCTCCGACCGGCTCGGCGACGCCGCCGTCTTCGGCGGCATCCTGCTGTACTTCACCTACCAGGAGGGCTCGACGCTGTGGGCGGCCGTCGCCCTGGCCGGGCTGGTCTTCGGGCAGTGGACGTCCTACGTCAAGGCGCGCGCGGAGAGCCTGGGCTTCACCTGCTCCGGCGGCCTGGCCGCCCGGGCGGACCGGCTGGTGATCATCCTCGTCGGCACCCTGGTGGCCGGGTTCGGCGTGCCCTACGTGCTCGAGGTCGCCGTCGCCGTGCTGGCCGTGACCAGCATGGTCACAGTCGTCCAGCGCATCCTGCAGGTGCGCCGCCAGGCGGTCGCGGCCGATGTCGCCGCAGCCTGAGCGCACCCCCGCCCGGCTGCCCGACCGCGTCCGCGACGCCGCGCTGCGCACCCTGCACCGGAGCGGCTGGCGGGTGGCCGCGCGGGTGCCCGTCCCGGTCATCCGGGCCGTCGCCGCCGTCGCCGCCCGGGTGGCCGTCGCCCGCGGGGGTCGGCACGTCGCCACGTTGCGGCGCAACCTCACCCTCGCCACCGGGGCCCCGGCGCCCGACGCGCTCGTCCGGGCCGGCGTCCGGTCCTACCTGCGGACCTACGCCGAGGTGCTGGCGCTGCCGGGCTGGGGCCGGGAGGCCACGGTCGCCCGGGTGCGGACCGAGGGGGAGGAGCGGCTGCGCGCCGCCCACGCCGGGCCCGGCTGCGTCGTCGCCCTGCCGCACAGCGGCAACTGGGACCTCGCCGGCGCCTGGGCGTGCAGCACCGGGATGCCCGTCAGCACCGTCGCCGAGCAGCTGTCCGAGGCCGAGTTCGAGGCCTTCCTCGCCTTCCGCCGCGGGCTCGGCATGGAGGTGCTCTCGCACCGCGACCGCACCGCCATCCCCACCCTGGCCGCGGCCCTGCGCCGCGGCCGGCTGGTCTGCCTCGTGGCCGACCGCGACCTCGACGGCTCCGGCGTGCCCGTGCGCTGGCGCGGCCAGCCGGTGACGATGCCGGCCGGGCCCGCCGTCGTCGCCCGGCGGACGGGAGCCGTGCTGCTGCCCGCGGTCTGCCGCTACGACGGCGAGCAGATGGTCATCCGGTTCGGCGAGCCCGTGCCGCCCCGCCCCGGTCGTGCGGGCCTGGTGGCCATGACCCAGGACGTGGCCGACTTCTTCGCCGCGCAGGTCGCGACCGCCCCCCAGGACTGGCACGTGCTGCAGCCGTTCTTCCCGGACACCGGGCCGGGGGCGGCCGCGTGACGGCGCGCCCGCTGCGGGTCGGGCTCGTCTGCCCCTACTCCTTCGACCACCCCGGCGGCGTGCAGAACCACGTGCTGGGGCTCGCGCAGCACCTCCGCGCGCAGGGCCACGAGCCGTTCGTGCTGGGGCTGGGCCATGCTGAGCTGCCCGGCGCGCTGGCCGGCCGCTTCACCTCCGCCGGGTCCGCGGTCCCCGTGCGCTACAACGGCTCGGTCGCCCGGGTGCGCTTCGGCCCCGGCAGCGCCGCGCGCGCCCGCCGCTGGCTGGCCGCCGCCGACCTCGACGTGCTGCACGTGCACGAGCCCCTCACCCCGAGCATCTCGATCCTCGCGCTGTGGGCCGCCGAGGTGCCCGTGGTCGCGACGTTCCACACCGCCACCCCGCGCTCCCGCTCGATGCAGCTGGCCGGCAGCACGCTGCGCGGCACCGTCGACAAGATCGACGCCGGCATCGCCGTCTCCGAGCCCGCAGCGCGCGTCGTGCGCCGCTACCTCGGCCGCGACCCGCAGGTGATCCCCAACGGGTTCCGCTGGGCCGAGTTCGCCGGAGGCGGCCGGTCCACCGGCGGCTGGCGCGGCGGGGACCACCCCCGGCTGGTGTTCCTCGGCCGCGTGGAGGAGCCGCGCAAGGGCCTGGGGGTGCTGCTGGAGGCGCTGCCCGCCGTCCGCGCCGTGCACCCCGACCTCGAGGTCGTCGTCGCCGGGACCGGCCAGCGCGCCCTGCCGTCCTGGGTCCGCCGCGAGACCTCGGTCACCGACGCCGGGAAGGCCGCCCTGCTGGCCGGGGCCGACGTGTTCGTCGCGCCGCACACGGCCCGCGAGAGCTTCGGCATCGTGCTGCTGGAGGCGATGGCCAGCGGCGCGCCGGTCGTCGCGTCCGACCTGCCCGCCTTCACCTCGCTGCTGGCGCACGACCGCGACGCGGAGGTCGGGGTGGGCCGGCTGTTCCCGACCGGGGACGCCGGCGCGCTGTCCGCCGCCGTCCTGGAGGTGCTCGCCGCGCGCGACGTCGTCGGCGCCGAGCGCGGCCGCCGGCACGCGCGGGCGTTCGACTGGTCGGTGGTGGGCCCGGCCGTCGAGGACGTCTACCGGCGGGTCCTGGAACCAGCGGCCCCGCGCGTCGCGGACCCGGCCGACGGCGCGCGCGACGCCGGGCTGGCGACAGCGCGGCGCAGCGCCTCCTGAGCGGCGGGACACGCCCGCGGGGTCGGCCGCGGCGGCCTCGGGCCACTAACCTGGGGCCCGTGACCGGGGACCAGCCGGGCGGGACGCGGAGTCCCGCCGCCGACGAGGGACCGCCGCTGCCCGCGGCCGGGTCCGTCGGGCTCGTCGGGCCCGCGGACGCGGAGACGCCCACCTGGGACACCGACCGGGTGTGGACCCTGCCGAACGTGCTGAGCCTGCTGCGGCTGGCCGGCGTGCCGCTCATGGTGTGGCTGATCCTGGGCCCGCACCACGACCTGCTGGCCGTCGCGGTCCTCGCGCTGGCCGGGTTCACCGACTGGCTCGACGGCTTCCTGGCCCGCCGCTGGCACCAGACCTCCCGTGTCGGCCAGATGCTCGACCCCGTCGCCGACCGGCTCTACATCCTCGCCGTCGTCCTCTGCTTGGCCGTCCGGGACGTCATCCCGTGGTGGCTGGTGGTGCTGCTGGTGGCGCGCGACGCGATGATCACCGCCCTGGTGCCGCTGCTGCGCACCCGCGGCTTCTCCTCCCTGCCCGTCCACTTCCTCGGCAAGGCCGCCACCTTCAACCTGCTCTACGCCTTCCCGCTGATCCTGCTGGGCGCCGACGACGGCCTCGGCTGGACAGCGGCCGGCGTCCTGGGCTGGGCCTTCGCGCTGTGGGGCGTCGGCCTGTACTGGTGGGCCGGCCTGCTCTACCTGGCCCAGACCCTGCGGCTGCTGCGCGACGTGCCGCGCCGGACCCGGACGGGCTGACCGCCGGTGCCCGCGTCCCCCGCCGCCCCCGCCCCGCCGTCCCCGGCCGCACCTCCGCAGGCCCCCCGCCCGCCGCAGGGCCGCCGTGACCCGGCCACCCGCCCCGTCGACGCCAGCATGGACCTGCTGCTGCAGATCATCCGGCAGCCCGTCGACCCCGACTACGCCGCGTCGGCGGCCCGGGGTGCCACCTCGTCGCGGCGGCACTGGCTGCTGGGCGTCGTCGCCGTCCTCATCGGGGTGATGTTCGCCGTCGCCGCGGTGCAGAACACGCGGGCGGCGCCGGCCCTGCAGTCCGAGCGCACCGGGCTCATCGACCGGGTCCAGGCGGCCGAGGCGCAGCAGGACGCGCTGCGCGACCGGGCCACCGCGCTGTCGGGCGAGATCGCCACCCTGCGGGCCGCCGCCCTGGGCAGCGACGGCACGGCCCAGCAGCTCGAGGGCCAGATCGCGACGCTGGGACCGGTGGCCGGCACGGTCGCGGTGACCGGGCCGGGCGTCGTCGTCGTGGTGGACGACGCCCCGGAGGCCGCCGACGCCGCCGAGCCGGGGGACCGGGTGCTCGACCTCGACCTGCAGATCCTGGCCAACGGGCTGTGGCAGGCCGGGGCGGAGGCCGTGGCGGTCAACGGGCACCGGCTGTCCGCGCTCACCGCGATCCGCAGCGCCGGCGACGCCATCACCGTCGACTACCGCTCGCTCAACCGGCCCTACCGGGTCGAGGCGATCGGCGACCCGCGGACGCTGCCGGCCGGCTTCGCGGAGTCGCCCGCCGGGGCCTGGTGGCACGACCTCGAGCAGAACCGCGGGATGCGCTACGAGGTCGGGGAGTCGCGCTCGCTGGAGCTGGCCGCCGACCCGGGCCTGACGCTGCGCTGGGCGCGGGTGCGCCGGTGATCCCCCTCCTCGGCCTGCTGGCGGGCATCGTCGTCGGCCTCGTCCTCGAGCCCAACGTCCCGCTAGCCCTGCAGCCGTACCTCCCGATCGCCATCGTGGCCGCGATGGACGCCCTCTTCGGCGCCTTCCGCGCCTACCTCGAGGGCAGCTTCAGCGACCGGGTCTTCGTCGTCTCCTTCATCTCCAACGTCCTCATCGCCGCCGCCATCGTCTACGTGGGCGACCAGATCGGCGTCGGGTCGCAGCTGTCCACCGGCGTCGTCGTCGTGCTGGGCATCCGCATCTTCACCAACGTCGCGGCCATCCGACGGGCGCTGTTCCGTGCCTAGCCGCCGCCGTCCGAGCGGCAGCACCGCGCCCGCGGCGGGCCGTCGGCTGCAGGCCCTGCGCCGGAGCCAGCGCCGGCTGAGCGGCGAGCCGCCGGTCCCCGGCCCCGGGACGACCGGGTCCGGAGGCGGTGCCTCTGGGGCGCGGTCGACGGGGGAGCGGCCGAGCGGTGCCCGTCGGATCTGGCGCTCGCTGGTGCAGCCCGGGCGCGGCCAGATCATCGCCGCCGTCATCCTCTTCGTCGTCGGGATGGGCGGGGTGATGCAGATCCGCATCAACACCGCTGACGACGCCTACACCAACGCCCGCCGCGAGGACCTCATCCAGCTGCTCGACGGCCTGGGCTCGGAGTCGCGCCGGCTGGAGAGCGAGATCGCCGACCTCGAGCGCACCCGCGCCGAGCTGCAGTCGGGCGCCGACACCCAGGCGGTGGCCCGCACCGAGGCCCAGCAGCGGACCGAGGAGCTGGCCATCCTGGCCGGCACCGCGCCCGCCGAGGGCCCCGGGATCCGGATGCGGATCGCCGACCCGGCCGGCAAGGTCGACGCCGACGTCCTGCTGGACGCCGTCGAGGAGATGCGCGACGCCGGCGCCGAGGTGATCGAGGTCAACGACTCCGTCCGGGTGGTCGCCTCCACCTGGTTCGGCACCGGGCCCGAGGGCCTGCTGGTCGACGGGGTGCCGGTGAGCCGGCCCCTCACCTTCGAGGTGATCGGCGACCCGCACAGCCTCGAGGAGGCGGCGCGCTTCCGCGGCGGCCTGGTCAGCGAGATCACCGGGCCCGGGATCGGCGGGCAGGTGCAGATCGACCAGGAGGACCGGGTCGTCGTCGAGTCCTTGCACGCCGCGCGCGAGAATCAGTACGCTCAGCCCGCATCGCCACCGCCGACCCCGCGCTGAGCCGGCCTCCCGGCCCCGCGGCCGGCACCCCGACACCTCCCGAACCCAGACCCCCAGACCCCCCGACCCCAGGAGCTCCGACGTCGTGCCCGATTACCCCGAGGACCTGAAGTACTCCGCCGACCACGAGTGGGTGCGCAGCGGCAACGGGTCGACCGTCCGCGTGGGCATCACCGAGTACGCGGCCGACCAGCTCGGCGACATCGTCTTCGTCTCGCTGCCGACCGTCGGCGACGCCGTCGCCGCCGGCGACTCGTGCGGCGAGCTCGAGTCCACCAAGAGCGTCTCCGACGTCTTCTCCCCGGTCTCCGGCACGGTGACCGCCGTCAACGAGGTGCTCGGCGGCAGCCCGGAGACCGTGAACGGCGACCCCTACGGCGACGGCTGGCTCTTCGAGGTCGACCTGGGCGCCGACGTCGACCTCGACGACCTGATGGACGCCGACGCCTACGCCGAGCAGGCCGCCGGCTAGCAGCGCAGGTCCCGCCCGGACCTCGACCTCCCCCTTAGACTCGGGCCACGTCCGCCCCCGGACCCTCAAGTCTCGACCGAAAGCCGACCCTCATGCCGTTCTGCACGAACTGTGGTCACGACAACCCGGATGGCAGCAACTTCTGCGGCCAGTGCGGGGCCGCGCTCAACGTGCCCCCGGCGCACACGACGCCGGCGGCGCCGGCCGCGCGTCCCGAGGCGGAGCGGGTGCCCAGCGGCGAGACCACGCGGACCATGCCCGCCGTGGTCGAGGACCGCGACGCCGAGGCCCTCTCGCCCGACGAGGAGGCCGCCGTGGGCGCGCTGCCCTCGGGCTCGGCGCTGCTCATCGTGCAGCGCGGGGCGAACGCGGGCAGCCGGTTCCTGCTCAACACCGAGACCTCGACGGTGGGCCGGCACCCGGACTCCGACATCTTCCTCGACGACATCTCCGTCTCCCGGCGGCACGCGGTGTTCGAGCGGACCGCGCAGGGGACCGTGGTCCGCGACGCCGGCAGCCTCAACGGCACCTACGTCAACCGCGACCTGGTCGACGAGGTGCTGCTGCAGCACGGGGACGAGGTCCAGATCGGGAAGTTCCGGCTGGTCTTCTACGGGAGCGCGCAGGGCTGAGCGCGTCGATGTCGTCCCAGCCCAGCAGCAGTCCCGGGGTCTCCCGCAGCATCGGCCAGGTCCTGGCCGCCCTGAAGGCCGACTTCCCGGAGGTCTCGATCTCCAAGATCCGGTTCCTCGAGTCCGAGGGCCTGATCGCGCCCGAGCGCGCCCCGTCGGGGTACCGCCGCTACGCCGAGCACGACCTCGAGCGGCTCCGCTACGTGCTGGCCGTGCAGCGCGACCACTACCTGCCGCTCAAGGTCATCAAGGAGCACCTGGCCCTGATGGACCGGGGCGAGGCGCCGCCGCCGGTGCCGTCGCTGGAGAGCCGGGCCGCCGGGGCCGCCGACGGCAGCGCCGCCGCCGAGCCACGGCCCGCGCCCGCGGCCCCGCCGCCCCCGCCCAAGCCGCCGGTGCGGATGACCCGCGCCGACCTGCTGGAGGCCAGCGGACTCACCGACGCCGCGCTCACCGAGCTGGAGCGCACCCAGATCGTCCAGGCGCGGCGCGGCACCTACTACGGCCGGGACGCGCTGACCCTGGCCATCGCCGCCCGCCGGATGGCCGAGTACGGCATCGACGGCCGCCACCTGCGCGCCTTCAAGATGTCGGCCGACCGCGAGGTGGGGCTGGTGGAGCAGGCCATCGCGCCGCACATCCGGCGCGCGGGCGGCAACCGCGACGTGCAGGGGGAGGTCACCCAGCTGGTGATCAGCTTCCACGCCGCGCTGGTCCGCACCGCCATGGAGCGCTGAGGCCCAGCCCGGCCCCTGGTCCGCGCCGGCTCGCCGCGACGTAGGGTTGGGCCATGCGTGAGCTCGATGTGGTGGGTGTCCGGGTCGAGATGCCGTCGAACGCGCCCATGGTGCTGCTGCGCGAGGTCGGCGGCAGCCGGTACCTCCCGATCTGGATCGGTGCCAGCGAGGCCTCGGCCATCGCCAACGCGCAGGAGGGCGTCGTCCCCCCGCGCCCCCTGACCCACGACCTGATGGTCGACACGCTGTCGACGCTGGGCCACCGGCTGACCGAGGTGCACATCACCGAGCTGGAGGGCGGCACCTTCTACGCGGTGCTGCTCGTCGACGGCGTCGAGGTCAGCGCCCGGCCCTCCGACGCCATCGCCCTGGCGCTGCGCGTCGGCTCCGACATCTACTGCGCCGAGGACGTCCTCGACGAGGCCGGGATCGAGATCCCCGAGGCCGAGGAGGACGAGGTGGAGAAGTTCCGCGAGTTCCTCGACCAGGTGAACCCCGACGACTTCGTCACCGGCGAGGAGCCCACCTCCTGACCTGCGGGCGCGCCCGCCACCCTCGACCCACCGTCCAGGGTGTCCTGCGCCTCGAGGCGCAGTACCACACCGGACACCCTCACGCCAGGGTCGAGAGTTGGGAATCCGTCCGGGACCTCGGCGGCGTGTCGTTGACCGCCCCGAGGGGCGGGCCGTAGCGTTCCCCGCGTAATCCCGATGCTGGAATTACGCGCGGGGAACTCGGGTGAGTCGTTCCCTTCCGCCCGCAGTCGTACCGACCGGAGGCCCACGTGAGCAGCACCGAAAGACCCGTCGAGGTGTCGGACGCCGCGCCCGAGGGCGACGCGCAGGGCCTGCTCTTCGACGGCGACTTCTCCCCGGTCCCCAGCGACCTCGGCTTCCGGGGCCCCGTCGCCTGCAGCGCGGCCGGCATCACCTACCGCCAGCTGGACTACTGGGCCCGCACCGGACTGGTCGTGCCCGAGGTCCGCGGCGCCACCGGCTCCGGCACGCAGCGGCTCTACAGCTTCCGCGACATCCTCATCCTCAAGGTCATCAAGCGGCTGATCGACGCCGGCATCTCGCTGCAGCAGATCCGCACGGCCATCGACCACCTCCGCGCCCGCGGCGTCGACGACATCACCCAGGTGACGCTGATGAGCGACGGCGTCTCCGTCTTCGAGTGCACCTCCGACGACGAGGTCATCGACCTGCTGCGCGGCGGCCAGGGCGTCTTCGGCATCGCCCTCGGCGGCGTCTGGCGCGACATCGAGGGCACCCTCGCCCAGCTGCCGGCCGAGCGGGCCGCCGCCGTCGAGGAGCCCGTGGTCCCCTCGGCCTCCGACGAGCTCTCCCGTCGCCGGCGCGCCCGCGCCGTCAGCTGAGGAGCGGGCAGGCTCCCTGAGCCTCCTCCGCTCCCTGAGCCTCCTCCGCTCCCTGAGCCTGCCGAAGGGCAGCTCGGGCGATCTGGCCGACGTATCGCTGAACCTTCCGGCTTCCTGAGCCCCCTCCGGTCCCCGAGCCTGTCGGGGGCCACCCACGTGACCCCACCGCCCGCGCCGGGTAGGGTTTCGACTGCTGAACGACGACGCGGGAGAGCTCACCGGCTCGAGGACGAGCACGGTGGCGCCGAAGGGGCAACATCCCCGGAACCTCTCAGGCACCCAGACCGCGTCCGTCTGGCAACTCTGGAGCCCACCGGGTGACAGGGCGGGGAGTGCACGCCGGACCGCTGCGCGGCTCGGGGTCGCACCGCCGGACCGCCTGGAAGAAGCTCCCGCCGATGCCCGTTCCCGCCGCCCCGACCCCCACCAGCGCACCCGAGCCGTCCAGCTCGGCCCCCTTCGTGAGCCGCCACATCGGCCCGCAGGCCGACGAGCGCGACAAGATGCTCGCCGCACTGGGCCTCGGCAGCCTGGAGGACCTGGTCCAGCAGGCGATGCCCGACGCGATCCGGATGACGGCGCCGCTGGACCTGCCGCCCGCCCTGTCCGAGACCGAGACCCTCGACGTGCTGCGCGGCCTCGCCGACCAGAACCGGGCGCTGACGCCGATGATCGGGCTGGGCTACGCCGGCACCACCACGCCGTCGGTGATCCGCCGCAACGTCCTCGAGGACCCGGCCTGGTACACCGCCTACACGCCCTACCAGCCCGAGATCAGCCAGGGCCGGCTGGAGGCGCTGCTGAACTTCCAGACGATGGTCTCCGACCTCACCGGCCTGCCGACGTCGGGCGCGAGCCTGCTGGACGAGGCCACCGCCGTCGCCGAGGCCATGACCCTGGCCCGGCGGGCCACCAAGACAGGCAGCACCCTGCTGCTCGACGCGGACACGCTGCCCCAGACCGTCGGAGTCGTGACGACCCGCGCCGAGGCCCTGGGCCTCGACGTCGCCGTCGCCGACGGCCCGCTGCTGGCCGCGCTGGAGGCCCACGACGTGTTCGCCGTCGTCGTCCAGACCCCGGGCGCCAGCGGCCGGCTGACCGGCACCGACGAGCTGCGGGCGCTGGCCGAGGCCGTGCACGCCCGCGGCGGGCTCGTCATCGCCGCCTGCGACCTGCTCGCGCTCACCCTGACCGCCGCGCCGGGGGAGTGGGGCGCCGACGTGGCCGTCGGCTCCAGCCAGCGCTTCGGCGTCCCGCTGTTCTACGGCGGCCCGCACGCCGGCTTCATCTCCGTCCGCGCCGGGCTGGAGCGGACCCTTCCGGGCCGCCTGGTCGGCGTCAGCAAGGACGTCGACGGCACGCCCGCGTTCCGGCTGGCGCTGCAGACCCGCGAGCAGCACATCCGCCGCGAGAAGGCGACGTCGAACATCTGCACCGCCCAGGTGCTGCTGGCCGTCGTCGCCAGCATGTACGCCGTCTACCACGGCCCCGAGGGCCTGCGCCGGATCGCCGAGGCCGTGCACGCCCGGGCGACCGGGCTGGCCGCCGACCTGGCCGACGGCGGCGTCGAGGTCGTCCACGGCTCGTTCTTCGACACCGTGCTGGCGCGGGTCCCGGGCCGGGCGGCCGACGTCGTCGCGGCCGCCCGCGAGGGCGGGGTGCACCTGCGGCTGGCCGACGCCGACCACGTCGGGATCGCGGTCGGCGAGGACGCCCACGAGTCCGACCTGGCCGCGGTCCGCCACGCGTTCGGCGTGCGGGACGCGGGCCGCCACCACGGCGACCTGGCCGGCAGCGAGCGGGAGACCCCGTACCTGACCCACCCGGTGTTCAACACCCACCACAGCGAGACGGCGATGCTGCGCTACCTCGCGGCGCTCTCGAACCGCGACTTCGCGCTGGACCGCGGGATGATCCCGCTGGGCTCGTGCACGATGAAGCTCAACGCGACCACCGAGATGGAGCCGATCTCGTTCCACGGGTTCGCGGGCCTGCACCCCTTCGCGCCGGTCGAGGACGCCCAGGGCTACGCGACCCTGATCTCGACCCTGGAGGGCTGGCTGGCCGAGGTGACCGGCTACGCCCGGGTCTCGATCCAGCCGAACGCCGGCAGCCAGGGCGAGCTGGCCGGGCTGCTCGCGATCCGCGGCTACCACCGCTCCCGCGGCGACGAGGGCCGGACGGTCTGCCTCATCCCGTCCTCGGCGCACGGCACGAACGCCGCCTCCGCGGTGATGGCCGGCATGAAGGTCGTCGTGGTCAAGGCGACCGACGACGGCTCCGTCGACCTCGACGACCTGCGGGCGAAGATCCAGACCCACCGCGACGCCCTGGCCGCGATCATGGTCACCTACCCGTCCACCCACGGGGTGTTCGAGGAGGGCATCACCGAGCTCTGCGCCCTGGTGCACGAGGCCGGCGGCCAGGTCTACGTCGACGGGGCGAACCTCAACGCGCTGCTGGGCCTGGCCCAGCCCGGGAAGTTCGGCGCCGACGTCAGCCACCTCAACCTCCACAAGACGTTCTGCATCCCGCACGGCGGCGGCGGCCCCGGCGTCGGCCCGGTCGGCGTGGGGGAGCACCTCGCCCCGTTCGTGCCCGGCCACCCGTTCCTGCCGGGCTCCGAGGACGTCGGCCCGGTCTCCGCGGCGCCGTTCGGCTCGGCCGGCATCCTGCCAATCAGCTACGCCTACATCGCGATGATGGGCGCCGACGGCCTGACGGCGGCCACCGAGCACGCGCTGCTCGCGGCCAACTACGTCGCCGAGCGGCTGCGCGCGCACTACCCGGTGCTCTACACCGGCCGCAACGCCCGCGTCGCGCACGAGTGCATCCTCGACCTGCGGCCCATCACCAAGGCCAGCGGCGTGACCGTCGACGACGTGGCCAAGCGGCTGGTCGACTACGGCTTCCACGCCCCGACCATGAGCTTCCCGGTGCCGGGCACGCTGATGGTCGAGCCGACGGAGTCGGAGGACCTCGCCGAGCTCGACCGCTTCTGCGACGCGATGATCGCCATCCGCGCCGAGATCGAGCAGGTGCAGAACGGGGAGTGGCCGGCCGAAGACAACCCGCTGGTGCACGCCCCGCACACCCAGGCCCGGGTCACCGCCGACGAGTGGACGCACCCCTACAGCCGCCGGGTGGCCGCCTTCCCGGCCGGCCTGCACCAGGGCCCGCTCTACGCCACCGGCAGCGACAAGTACTGGCCGCCGGTCGGCCGGATCGACGGCAGCTTCGGCGACCGGAACCTCGTCTGCACCTGCCCCCCGCCGGAGGCGTTCGAGTGACGCCGCCGGAGGCGTGCGGGTGACACCGCCGGAGGCGTTCGCGTGACACCGCCGGAGGCGTGCGCGTGAGGTCCCGCCGGTCTCGCTGACGTCCGGGGCGGGGTCGCCGGGACCGTAGGGTGACCCGGTGGACTTCGCGGCGCTGGCAGGACGGGTGGGGCCCATCCTGGCCTTCGTCGTCTGCATCACGGTGGTCGCGGAGCTGTCCAACAGCCTCGGCGTCTTCGCCATGGTCGCGCGGGCGGCGGCCCGGCTGGCGCGCGGGTCGGTGCTGGCGCTGTGGCTGCTCGTCGTCCTCGTGGCCGTCGTCGCGACGGCGGTCCTCTCGCTGGACACCACCGCCGTCCTGCTGACGCCGGTGGTGCTGGCGCTGGCGGCCCAGCTGGGCCTGGACCGCGAGCTGTTCGCCCTGACGGCCGTCTGGCTGGCCAACACGGCCTCGCTGCTGCTGCCCGTCTCCAACCTGACCAACCTGCTGGCGCTGAGCCGGCTGCCCGGCTACGACGCGACCCGCTTCGCCGGGCTCAGCTGGCCGGCGGCGCTGGCCTGCGTCGTCGTCACCGTCGCCGCGCTGGCGCTGCTGTTCCGCCGCTCGCTGCGCGGGCGGTACACGCCGGTCCCCGCGCCGCCCGTGGCCGACCGCCGGCTGCTGGTGCTGGCCACCGTCGTCTGCGCGCTGCTGGGGCCCGCCTTCCTGCTGGGGGTGGACGTCGTCGTCGCCTCGGCGGTGGCCGCGGGCGTGCTGGTCGTGGCGTGCGCGGTGTCGCGGCCCTCGCTGCTGCGCTGGCGGCTGCTGCCGTGGCCGCTGGTGCTGGGCGTCGCCGTGCTCTTCGTCGTCGTCCAGTACGCCCACGACCACGGCCTGGCCGAGCTGCTGACCCGGGCGGCGGGGGAGGGGGAGGGCTGGACGGCGCTGCTCCGGGTGGCCGCCCTGGGTGCCCTGGGCGCCAACCTCCTCGACAACCTGCCCAGCTACCTGGCCCTCGAGCCGGCCGCCGACGGGTCGCCGCTGCGGCTGCTCGCGCTGCTGGTCGGGGTCAACGCCGGGCCGCTGGTCACCCCGTGGGCCAGCCTGGCCACGCTGCTCTGGGCCGCCCGCTGCCGGGCCGCGGGCGTCGCGGTCTCCTGGGGCCGCTTCGCCCTGCGCGGGCTCGTGCTCGTCCCGCTGCTGCTGCTGGCCGCGGTCACCGCGCTCTGGCTGGCCCAGGCCTGACCGCGAGCACCGCGGGGTGACCGGACCGGAGGAGGCGCTGCGCGCGGCCGGGCTGCTCAGCGCCGGCACCGCCGTGGCGCTCGCCTGGAGCACGCCGGCGACCGGTCCGCGGACCTGGTGCTCCGGCCGGCTGGCCGGACGCCCCGTCGACCCCGCGACGCCGTTCTACGTCGCGTCGGTGACCAAGCAGCTGGTCGGCGTGCTCGCGGCGCAGCAGGTGGGCGCCGGCCGGCTGGACCCCGACGTGCCCGTGCGGTCCCTCCTCCCGCGGCTGCCCGCCTGGGCGGCCGACGTCGGGGTGCGGCACCTGCTCCACCACACGTCCGGCCTGCCGGGCACCGACCGGGTGCTGATGGCGGCCGGGGTGGGGGAGGCGGAGCTGACCAACGCCGACGTCCTCGACGCGCTGGCGGCGCTGGACGGGCCCGAGGCCCCGCCCGGCCGCGCCTTCGCCTACAGCAACGTCGGCTACGTCGTCCTGGCCGAGGCTCTCGTGGCCCTGACGGCCACGGAGCTGCCGGTGCTGGCGCGGCGGCAGGTGCTGGCGCCGCTCGGCCTGGCCGGCGGCCTCGGTCCCGGGCCGGCCGGCACCCCCTCCGGGCGGCGGCCACCCCGGACGCTCGGCGACGGCGGCTGGTGGACCGGTGCCGCCGACCTGCTCCGCTGGCTCGAGGCGCTGGACGCCGGACGCCTCGGTGCCGACGTCAGCGCCCGGGTGCGGACGCCCGGCCGGCTGGACGACGGCCGCCCGCTGACCTACGGCTGGGGGGTCACCGTGCACGCCGACGGCACCCTCACCCACGGCGGCAGCTGGCCCGGCTGGACGGCGAAGACCGTCCGCCACCCGGCGACGCGGACGGCGCTCGCCCTGCTGACCACCAGCGACGACGCCGACGCGGTGAGCCGGGTCGCGCTGGCCCTGCACGCTCAGCTGGTGGCGGGCGCCAGCAGCCAGGCGAGCTCGCGGTCCAGCAGCGTCCGGCGGCCGGACGCCCCGTAGGAGGCCGCGTCGTGCCCGAGGGCGTCGGCGACCAGCCGGGACGCGCCCCAGGTACGGGTCCAGGCCAGCGCGTGCCGCTCGCCCTCCTCCTCGTGCTCGAGGAAGACCGCCGACGCCGGGTCGACGTGCAGCCGGGTGTAGCGCTCGTCGCGGATCGCCAGCCGGTCCAGGCCGGCGACCAGCGGGTGCCCGGCCCGGGCGAGGGCGACGCCCTCGGCGTAGTCGGGGTGGTAGGTGGTGTCGTACACCCAGCCGCCGCCGACGACGTCGCGCCACAGCGGCCAGTCCGGGAAGGCGGTCAGCGACGAGTGCGCGACCAGCGTCGGCAGGCCCGCCCGGAGCGCGGCCACCCACGCGTCGGCGGCGGCCGCGGTGAACCGCTCGGTGCCGTACCAGCCGAGGTTGAGGACCAGCAGGTCCGGCAGGGCGGCGGTGTCCAGCGCGGCCAGGGCGGCGTCGGCGTCGTCCTCGACGGCGGCGTCGAGGCCGCGCTCCTGCAGCGCGGCGGCGAGGGCGGCAGACGTGTCGGGGAACGGGTGCCAGGGGTCGCCGTGCCGGCCGCCCCCCGAGACGACGAGGGCCTGGGGTCGGGTCACGGCGCCACGCTCCCACGAGTGCCGTCGGCGATCGGCGGGCGGGGCCGCAGCACCGCGACCTCCCAGGCGTGCGGGCCGGCGACCACCCGCTCGGAGGCCACCAGGTCCAGCCGGCGGCGGAGCCGGCGCAGCAACCGGCGGGTCGGCCAGGTCCGCGCGTAGCAGCAGACGACCAGCACCCCGCCCGGGGCGAGCAGCGCCGCGTACCGCTCGACCACCCGCACCGGCCGGGGCAGGTAGTAGAGGACCTCGTTGAGCACGACGGCGTCCGGGGCCTCGTCGGGCACGTAGCGGGCGGCGTCGGCGGCGACGAAGGTGGTGCCCGGATCACCGGCCCCCCGGGCCCGCCGCAGGGCCGGCGCGTAGCGGTCGACGCCGACGTAGCGGCGGTAGGCCAGACCCTCCTGCAGGATGCCCTGCGAGCAGCCGGCGTCCAGGACGAAGCTGTCCGGCGCGTGCCGCTCGACGGCGGCCCGGACGGCCCGGTAGCGCGCGCCCTCGGCGTCGTCGCGGAGCCGGCCCCAGCCGCCGCGGACGTTCTCGACGGCGTTCTCCACCAGCATGAGGGGTCGGGCGAGGGCCAGCGGGACGGGCAGCCGGTCCAGGACGGCGACGGCCGCGCCGCCGAGGACGCGCTGCACCAGGGCCGGGCGGTCGGTCACGGGCCCAGTCTGCCCGGCCCCCGTCGCGAGCCCTGGGAAGTCAGCGCTCGTGACCCCCGGGACCCCTCTGGGGAGGCTCCCGGGCGGTCGAGCGCTGGATCCCCAGGGCGTCCGGCCGCCGACCCGGACGGCGGCGTGCCCCGGGGGTGCTGGGCGGGTGGCTGGGTAGCGTCGGCCCGTGCCCGAAACGACCACGCCGGCGCCTCCCGGCGTCCCGGCCCTGCCGTCCGGCGTCCCGCACCTGCTGCGGGCCGTCGAGCGCTACATCACCCGGCTGGGCGCCCAGTTCGCCGGCGCCATCACCTACTTCTCGGTGCTGGCGGTCATCCCGATCCTCATGTTCGCGTTCTCCGTCGCCGGGCTGGTGCTGACGGTGACGCGGCCCGAGCTGCTGCTGCCGCTCGCCGACGCGATCGCCGACACCCTGGGCACCGCCGACCCGGCCACCCGTCAGCAGATCCTCGACATCGTCCGCAGCGCGCTGAGCAACTGGCGCAGCATCGGCGTCCTCGGCCTCGTCTCGGCCGTCTACTCCGGCGCGGGCTGGATGGGCAACCTCAAGAACGCCGTCCGCGCCCAGTGGCGGCCCGAGTTCGACGTGCAGGGCGAGGGCGGGAACGTCCTGCTGCTGACGCTGAAGATCTACGCGGTCAACCTGCTGCAGCTGCTCCTGCTGCTGCTCGCCATGGCCGTGACGTTCTCCCTCGCGGCCCTCTCGACCACCTTCGCCGGCACCCTGGTCCGCTACCTGCGGCTCGACGACGTCGGCTGGCTGGAGCCGGTGCTGCGGCTGGTGCCGGTGGTCTTCTCGATCGGTGCCGGGTACGTGCTGTTCCTGTTCCTCTACACCGTGCTGCCCGAGACGAAGGAGCCGCGCCGCACGGTCCGCCGGGGGGCGCTGGTGGGAGCCGTCGGCCTGGCGGTGCTGCAGTACCTCAGCACCTTCCTCGTCGGCCTGTTCTCGGGGAACCGGGCGTTCGCCGTCTTCGGCTCGGTGATCGCGCTGATGTTGTTCCTCAACCTCTTCGCGCAGCTGATCCTCTTCATGGCCGCCTGGATCGCGACGGCGCACCACCCGGCCGCACCGCTCAAGGCGGAGACGGAGGTGGTGCGGTTCCCGCTGGTGGAGCCCGAGGGGGCGGCGGCCGACGTCGAGCCCGCCGCGGTGGTCGCGAGCCGTCGATCGGGCTGGCTGCTCGGGGCCGCGGCCGGGGCCGGGCTCGGGGCCGCCGTCACCTGGTGGCTGGCCCGGCGCCGCTGAGCTGCGCCGAGGGTCATGCTCGCCCGAGCTGACCCCCGCTGCCTGAGCCGACCCACCGCTGCCTGAGGCGACCCACGCTGCCTGAGCCGACCCCCGCTGCCTGAGCCTGTCGAAGGCCCTTCGACAGGCTCAGGGCGCGGTGGGCGCGTGTGCCCTTCGACAGGCTCAGGGCGCGGTGGGCGCGTGCCCTTCGACAGGCTCAGGGCGCGGGATGGCGGGGCTCAGTGCCCGGCGGCGGGCTGCGCGGCGGGCTGGCCGATGCCGGCGAGGAGCTCGACGTACCAGTCCTGGGTGATGTCGAAGGGCTTGCCGCCCTTGATCCGCTCGAACTCGATGGCGCGGAGCTCGTCGCCCTGCTCCTCGTCGTGACCGATGACGCCCGGCTCCCCGCGGAGGGCGGAGTCGACGGCGAGGTCGGTCATCGAGCGGATGAGGGCCAGGTCGGCCTCGTTCGGGGCGGCGGAGCGGGAGAAGTAGCCCGACTTCTGCACCAGCACCTTCTCGGCGCCCAGCTTCTCGGCGAACTTGGAGGCGAACCAGGCGCCGGGGTTGATCTTGTCGATCTTCACGTGGCCGAAGGGGTCGCGGGCGACCTCCTCGCCCGAGCGCTCCAGCTCGGCGACGATGGTGTTCAGGCCGGCGCCCTCGGAGACGAACAGCGTCACCGAGCCGACGGTGTCCATGACCTCCTTCAGCCGGGCCGCCTCGGCCTCGAGGTCGAAGACGGCCTCCGGCACGTAGACGCCGTGCACGTCCCACGCCTCGCGGCTCAGGCCGATCTCGGGCAGCCACTCCTGCGTGTCCAGCCAGTCGCGGTAGGCCTGCGCCGTCGCCGCCGTCAGCCAGCCGCAGTGCCGGCCCATGACCTCGTGGACGATGAGCATCCGCGAGCCCGAGTTGTGCTCGGCGACGACGTTCTGCGCGAAGCGGGCGCCCTGCTCGGCGGCCGTCCAGGCGCCGAGGGACTGGCGGATCGGGATGACGTCGTTGTCGATCGTCTTGGGCAGGCCGACGACGGTCAGCGCGTAGTCGTTGCTGGCCAGGAAGGCGGCCAGGTCGGCGGCGGTGGTGTTGGTGTCGTCACCGCCGATGGTGTGCAGCACGTCGACGCCGTCGGCGGTCAGCCGGTCGGCGGCGGCCTGCAGGGGGTCGACGCCCTCGGCCACCAGGCCGCGCTTCACCAGGTCCGCGGCGTTCGTGAGCTTGACGCGCGAGTTGCCGACCGGGGAGCCGCCGAAGCGGTGCAGCAGGCCGGCCTTCTCGCGGATCTCCGGGGTGATCGTGATCGAGTCGCCCTGCAGCAGGCCCTGGTAGCCGTAGCGGTAGGCGATGATCTCGACGTCGGGGGCGACGGCGCTGTAGCGCTCGATCAGCCCGCCGATGGCGGAGGAGAGGCAGGGGGCGAATCCGCCGGCGGTGAGCAGGGCGACCTTGGTGACCATGCCGCGATCCTAGGGGAGCCGACGGGGTCGGCTCGCGCCCCGGTCAGCCGGTGGGAGGGCAGCGGCGGGGCGGTCGCGCCGCCGTCCTAGGCTCGGCGCATGGCCCGCTACTTCGACGTCCACCCGGTCAACCCGCAGGCGCGGACGATCGGCAAGGTCGTCGACCTGCTGCACGACGGCGGCCTCATCGCCTACCCGACCGACTCGTGCTTCGCCCTGGGCTGCCAGCTGGGCAACAAGGACGGGCTGGACCGGATCCGCACCATCCGCAGCCTCGACGACTCCCACCACTTCACCCTGGTCTGCGCCGACTTCGCCCAGCTGGGCCAGTTCGTCCACCTCGACAACGCCGTCTTCCGGGCCGTCAAGGCCGCGACGCCGGGCCAGTACACGTTCATCCTGCCGGCGACCAAGGAGGTCCCGCGGCGGATGCTGCACCCGAAGAAGCGCACCGTCGGCGTGCGCATCCCCGAGCACACGACCGCGCTGGCCCTCGTGCACGCGCTCGGCGAGCCGCTGGTCTCCAGCACGCTGCTGCTGCCCGGCCAGGAGGCGCCGATGACGCAGGGCTGGGAGATCAAGGACACCCTCGACCACGTCGTCGACGCGGTGGTCGACTCCGGCGACTGCGGCGAGACCCCGACGACGGTCGTCGACTTCTCCGACGGCACCGCCGTCATCACCCGGGTGGGGGCCGGCGACCCGGAGCGGTTCGAGGCGCTGGCGGCCTGACCCTTCGACAGGCTCAGGGCGCGGAGATGCGGGCTCAGGGCCCGAGGTGCGGCTGGGGGCTGTCCACCGCTGCCTGAGCTCGTCGAAGGCCCTTCGACAGGCTCTGGGCGCGGAGGAGCAGGCTCAGGGCGCGGAGGAGCAGGCCGAGGAGCAGACTCAGAGCGCGGGGACGGCGGAGGGGCGCGAGGGCCTTGCCGCCGACCGAGCCGGGCTCCTAGGCTGACGGCGGCGTGCAGGACGCCCCCGGTCCGCGGGCAGGGCAGAGCCCACCTGCGGTGAGGTGCGTGCCCGTCGTCCACCTCCTTCCGGCCCCGGCGTCGCGGACCGCGGGGACCGCGGAAGGAGGTCGCCGTGCCGACCCCGACCCTGCCCGACCGCCCCGACCTCGACCAGCTGCGCCGGCGGGCCCGCGAGCTCCAGCGGGCGGCCACCGCTCGTCAGCCCGAGGCCCTCGAGCTGCTGACCCACCAGCTCGGCGCCGCGCCGGAGAGCCCCGTCCCCCTGCACCTGGCCCAGCTGGCGCTGGCCCGGTCGATGGGCTTCACGGGCTGGCCCCGCCTGGTCGCCCAGGTGCGGACCGTCCAGGCGACCACCCGTGACCCCTCCGGCACGCCCGCGACCGCCGGCGACCCGCTCGCCGACCTCGTCCGCTCCGCCGTGCTGCGGTTCGGCGCTGACGACGGGCCGACCTCCTGGGCCCACGCCGCCGCGGTGCTCGCGGCCCACCCCGACCTGCCCGCGGCCGACGTGCACGCGGCGGCGGTGGCCGCCGACGTCGACGCCCTGCGGGCCCACCTGGTCCGGGACCGCCGGTTGGCCGTCGTCGAGGGCGGGCCGTTCCGCTGGCCGCCGCTGCTGGACCTGGCCTTCAGCCGGCTCGGGCTGGTCGGGGCCGGCGGCGACCCCGTCGGCTCGCTGGACCTGCTGCTGGCGGCGGGGGCCGACCCGGCGGCCGGCTACTGCTGGCAGGGGCTGACGCCGCCGTTCACCGCGCTCACGGGGGTGCTCGGGGGCGGCGAGGGCGGGCAGCCGGCGCACCCGGACGCGCCGGTCCTGGCCGCACGCCTGCTGCGGGCCGGCGCCGACGCCAACGACGGCCAGGCCCTCTACAACCGGATGTTCGGTGCCGCCGACGACCACCTGGAGCTGCTGCTGGAGCACGGGCTGGGCCGCGGGGACGGCGGGCGGTGGCGCCGTCGGCTCCCCGACCTGGTCGACGCCCCCGCCGACCTGCTCGCCACCCAGCTGGGGTGGGCGGTCGTGCACGGCCGCGAGCACCGGCTCCGGCTGCTGGCCGCGCACGGGGCCGACCTCGACCGGCCGCTCACCGGTCGGCTACCGGTCGCGCCGGGCCGGACGGCGCTGCAGCTGGCCCGACGGGTCGGCAGACCCGCGGTGGTGGACCTGCTCACGGCCCTGGGCGCGCACGTCGACGACGACCCCGAGGGGGAGCTCGTGCTGGCCCTGCTCACCGGGGACGAGGCCGTGGTCCGGTCCCGGGTGGACGCCGACCCGGCCGCCCTGCCGGCGCTGTGGCGGAGCACCCCGTCGCTGGTGCTGCGGGCCGCCGTCGCCGACCGGGCCGACGGGGTGCGCCTGCTCGTGCGGCTCGGGTTCGACCCCGACGCGCTCGGCCGCCAGGACCTGCCGCGGGAGGAGCCGTGGGAGACGGCTCTGCACCACGCTGCGGGGGAGGGCAAGGAGGACCTGGTCCGGCTGCTGCTGTCCCTGGGCGCCGACCCGGGCGTCCGGGACCGACGCTTCGGGGCCACCCCGCGGGACTGGGCCCACCACCTCGACCGGCCCGGCACGGCGGCCCTGCTGGCCCCGCCCGCCGACCCGGAGCCGGACGGGCGGAGCCGCTGAGGGTCAGGCCTGGTCCAGGGAGGACTCCTTGTGGGCGGCCTTCGTGCCGGACTTCTCCGACTCCACCACCCAGAACGGCTCGTCCTCCGATGCCTTGAACGTCTGGCCGTCGAGGGTGAACTCCTTCGTCTTCTTCTCCACGGCCTTGCCCGTCGTCTTGCCCTGGGAGGTGTTCCAGTGGACCTTGTCGCCCTTGCTGATCGCCATGGGCCCGATCCTAGGAAACCCCACCGGGCGGCTGCCGCCGGGTCGCGGGACCGGAGCCGCTACTGCAGGTAGCTCTCCACCTCGGGCACCGGCCGGGCCTGCGCAGCGGCCGGGTCCTCGCCGAACTCCTCGCGGGCCCGGCGCTGGCGCAGCAGGTCCCAGCACTGGTCCAGCGACTCCTCCAGGGCGCGCATCCGCGCCCGGGTGTCGGCGGCGTCGTCGGGGTCCTCGGCGAGGTGCGCCCGGAGCCCCCGCTCGGTGTCCACGATCTGGTGGATGCGGTCCAGGATCTCGGCGTCGTCCATGGCCCGAGCGTACGGCGACCGCCACCGCGGCCCGCGACCGGCTCAGTCGGTGGCGGCCAGCTGCGGGGCGCGGTCGGGCTGGCGGAAGAGCCAGTCCAGCCGCTCGCCGGCGTGCCCGTCCTCGAGGTGGGCGAACAGCCGCTGGAACTCCGCGTAGCGCTCGGCGAACGCCGCCCGGAGCTCGTCCAGGTCGGCGAGCGCGGCGACGACCGCGTCCGAGGTCGAGAGCACCGGCCCGGGGGCCAGCGGCTCCAGGTCGAAGTAGAAGCCCCGCAGCGTGTCGCGGTAGCTCTCGAGGTCGTAGGCGAAGAACAGCAGCGGCTTGCCGGTGACGGCGAAGTCGAACATCGTCGAGGAGTAGTCGGTGACCATGGCGTCCGCGGCCAGGTAGAGCTCGTGGACGTCGGGGTAGCGGGACACGTCGACCACCCGGTCGTGCGCGGCGGCGGCTCCCCGGCCGGTCATCTTGTAGTGCAGCCGGGGCAGCAGCCAGACGTCCTCGGGCAGGTCGCGGACGAAGGAGGGCACGTCGAGGGCCAGCTCGACGTCGCCCTCGGCGTAGAACTCGTCGTCGCGCCAGGTCGGGGTGTAGAGCACCGCCGTCACGTGGTCGGGGATGCCCAGGGCGGCCCGGACGCGGGCGCGGACGGCGTCGGAGCCGGGTCCGACGAGGACGTCGTTGCGCGGGTAGCCCACCTCGAGGACCTCGCCCCGGAAGCCGAACGCGTCGCGCAGCCGCGGAGTCGAGATGGTGTTGGGGGAGAGCAGGTAGTCCCAGCGGGCGACGTCGAGGTCCAGCCGCGGCAGCACGCCCTCGGGTGCCCAGAGCACGTCGTGGTGGATCCGCTTGAGGGGCGTGCCGTGCCAGGTCTGCAGGTAGACCGCGCCGGGCTTCTTGTCCCAGGCGAGGTCCAGGTGGGTGTTGGCGACGACGAGGTCGGCCGCCTCGAGCGCGGCGCGGGCCTCGGCGCTGCCGAACGGGACCGTCTCGACGTCGGCGGGGAACCCGTCGGCGAAGCGCGGGTCGCAGAGCCAGGTGTGGCGCAGGCCGGGCCGGGCGTCGCGGACCCGCTCGTAGAGGGCCCGGGGGTTGTCGCTGTAGCGTCCTTCGAAGGCGTCGTAGACCACGTTCACCTGAGGGCACCGTCCTTCCGGTCGGGGGTGGGGGTCGGGCGGCTGCGCCGCAGCAGCGCGGCCAGCTCCGCCCAGGTGTCGACGAGGGCGTGCACGCCCGCCCGCTGCAGGTCGACGACGCGCTCGGCGCGCTCGGCGGGCGGGACGAAGCAGAGCATGCCGACGGTGTAGAGCCCGGCCGCGACGGCCGACTGGGCGCCGGGCACCGCGTCCTCGACGGCCAGGGCGGCGCCGGGGGCGAGTCCCAGCTGCTGCAGGGCCAGCCGGTAGACGGCGGGGTCGGGCTTGCTGGTCGGGACCGGCAGCGAGTCCTGGGCGCTGAAGCGGCGGGCGACGGGGAACAGCCCGTCCAGCGCGGCGCTGCGCAGGCTGGCGTCGATCCGGGTCAGGGAGCTGGAGCTGACCAGGGCCAGCCCGAACTCCGCGTCCAGCGCCCGCAGCGGGGCGCTCACGTCCTCGTCGGGCGCCAGCACCGCGGCCAGGTGCCGGGTGACGACCTCGTTCTCCTGCGCCACCCACGCCTCGAGGTCGCGGGCGAAGCCGGTCGAGCCGGTGGCCACGCCGTGCGCCCGGGCCAGCTCGGTCAGCGTCAGACGGAAGCTCTTGCCGTTCGCCGCCAGCCGCAGCTGCTCGGCGGTGTAGCGCTCGGGGGCGCCGATCTGCTCCAGGTAGGCGTTGGTGACCCCGACCGAGGCCTCGAAGGCCGGCTCCTCGGAGGCGAACAGGGTGCCGTCGGCGTCGCAGAGCAGGGTGCGGACGGCGGTCAGGTCGAGATCGGGCAGCGGCATCGTCAGGCCTCCTGGGGTGAGGTGCGGACGGACCGCGTCAGGGCAAGGCGGGTGATACTACGCCGTCGGCAGCCCTGCCGGCGCGGGGGCGAGCCCCGCGGACGGCGGCCTCAGGCCTCCTCGGCGGCCTCCCGGGCGGCTTCGACCAGCTGCGCCACCTTCTCGACGTAGGCGTTCGGGTCGGCCTTGCGCTCGAGCCCGGCGGCGTTCATGTAGCGGGTCTTGCCGAACACGTCGCGCTCGGTCCAGCCCCGGTCGTGCTGGCCGAAGACCCAGGCGACGTTGGCGTAGGAGTTCGCGTCCCGGCCGTCGACGAAGTAGGTGTTGTTGAGCCGCAGCGTCGTCGCGTAGGCCTCCTCGGGGGTGGCCGACCACTCGAGGATCTTCTTGCCCCAGTACATCCGCATGTAGTTGTGCATGTAGCCCGCGTGCCGCATCTCGTCCATCGCGGCGTTCCAGTACGGGTCCTCGGTCGCGCCGTCCTCGAGCTGCTGGGCGGTGTACTGCGGCTCGCGGCGGTCGGACGCGTGGTCGGCCAGCGTCTGCCGCGCCCAGGCCGGCAGCTGCTCGTAGCGGTCGTACTCGGGCTCGTAGAAGACGAAGTTCATCGGCAGCTCCCGGCGGATGATCAGCTCCTCCAGAAACGTGTCGACGTTCTCGTCGGCCCGGCCCGCGTGCTCGCGCACCTGCAGGGCGATGAACACCGGCGAGAGCTGGCCGAAGTGCAGGTACTTGCTCATGTGCGAGACGTGGTCGGTCTGCGGCTGGTTGCGGTGGTCGGCGTACTCGGCGAAGCGGTGCTCCAGGAACTCGGCCAGCACCTCCTCACCGGCGCTGGTCCCGCCCCGGAACAGCAGCACCGGGGGGACCTCGCGGTCCAGGGTCAGGGCGTCCAGCAGGGCGTCGGGGTCGTCGAGGTCCTCGCCCGCGACGTCGGGGACGTCGGTGTTCTCCAGCCGGGCCTGCGGCAGGTCGACGAGGAAGCGCTCGAGGTGCCGGGTGATCTTGGGCCGGATCGTCCGGGCCGCCGACTCCTTCTTGTCCGAGGCCAGCTCGACGGGGACGACGACGTCGCTCTCGACCTGGACGACGGCGCAGCCGGCCCCGGCGGCGAGGCGCTCGCGCCAGGCGCGCTGCGGGCGGAGGTAGCCGCGGTCGCAGACGACCAGGGCCGCGTCGGCGGCGAGCCGGAGCGCCACCTCGTCGGGAGCCCCCCGCTGCACGACGAAGGGGATCTCGCGCCGGCGCAGCGCCGCCGCCACGTCGGCCAGGCCGTGCACCAGGAAGTGGTAGTGCCGCAGGTTGGCCTCGGGGTAGTCGTCCATCAGCCCGAACGCGACGAGCAGCGGCAGGCCCAGCGCGTTGGCCCGGTGGACGGCGAGCTCCAGCGCGTGGTTCAGCACCGTCCGCTGCGCCTGCTGCATCCAGTAGAGGACGTAGCGCCCGTCCTCGCGGACGTCCGCGTCGTTCAGCTGCTGCACCCGCTCGGCCTGGATGCCGGGGTGCACGTCAACCGGCGGGTCGGGGAGCCGCTTCGAGGTCGCCATGCGCCGAGGATAGGTGGCGCCGTCGAGCGCCCGGCCGCGGCCCGACCCACTGTGCACAACTCTTGTGCACACTTCCTCTGCACCGCTACGGTGAGCGGGTGACCGACCACGACGTCCCCACCAGCCTGCGGCTCGACGCCGCCGCCGTCCGCGTCCTCGCGCACCCCCTGCGCTCCCGCCTGCTCTCCCGGCTGCGGGTGGACGGGCCGGCCACGGCGACCGACCTGGCGGCCGTGCTCAGCACCAACACCGGCGCCACCAGCTACCACCTCCGCAAGCTGGAGTCCGTGGGCCTGGTCGCCGACACCGGAGAGGGGGAGGGCCGCCGCCGGCTGTGGCGGGCCTCGACCACCGCGCACCGCTTCCACCCCTCCGACCACCGCGGAGACGACGACGCGTCGGCGGCGGTGGCGTGGCTGCAGCGCTACTACGTCGGGCAGATGGCCGGGCGGGCCGAGGGCTGGTTCGACGCGTCGGACGGCTGGCCGGGCGCTTGGGTCGACGCGGCGGGCTACGGCGACACCGCCGTCACCGTCACCGCCGAGCAGCTGGCCGCGGTCCAGGAGGAGCTGTGGGCGGTCCTCGAGCGCTGGCGGACGGCGGGGGAGGGCGACCCGGCGGCCCGGCAGGTGCTGGTCTCGGTCGTCGCGCACCCCCGCGACGTCACCGACCCGCCGGCCGGCCAGCCGTGACCGCGCTGACGGCGGCGTCGGCCCGGCGCCGGCTGCTGCTGCTGACCGCGACCCGCTGGCTGCCCGTCGGGCTGGTCTTCGGCCTCACCACGCTGCTGCCGCTGGAGCGGGGGCTCGGCCTGGCGGAGGTGTCGGCCGTGCTCGCGGCCCAGGGGTTCGTGGTGCTGGCGCTGGAGCTGCCGACCGGCGGGCTGGCCGACGCCGTCGGCCGGCGCCCGCTGCTGGTGGTCGCCGCGCTCGTCGGCGTGCTCAGCGGCACCCTCTTCCTGCTGGCCACCGACC
The DNA here is from genome assembly GCF_017876495.1 of Microlunatus capsulatus. NCBI lineage: Bacteria > Bacillati > Actinomycetota > Actinomycetes > Propionibacteriales > Propionibacteriaceae > Microlunatus > Microlunatus capsulatus. Next base: position 163,555 of record NZ_JAGIOB010000001.1, read on the forward strand.
TCGCGGCCTTCGTCGTCGCCATGGCCCTGCAAGGGGTCTTCCGGGCCCTGGACTCGGGACCGCTGGAGGCCTGGTACGTCGACACCGCGCAGGCCGACGACCCGGCCGTCGCCGTCGAGCGGACGCTGGGTCACGCCGGCGGCGTGCTGGGGGTCGCCGTCGCGGGCGGCGCCCTGGTGTCGGGCGGCCTGGTGGCCTGGCACCCGCTGCCGGGCACCAGCGCCCTCGTGCTGCCCTACCTCGTCTCGACCGTGCTGCTCGGCGTGCACGCCCTGCTGGTGCTGCTGCTGGTCCGGGAGCCGGCGCCGACCGCCCGGGCCACCGGCCGCTGGTCGGCCCTCGCGGCCGTCCGGTCCACCCCGCGCACCGTCCGGGAGGGGCTGGTCGTCGTCGGCCGGAACCCGGTGCTCCGCGGGCTCGTGCTGGTCGAGGTGTTCTGGAGCGTCGCCATGATCGCCTTCGAGACCCTCAACCCCGTCCGGCTGGCCGAGCTGGTCGGCGGGGAGGAGCGGGCCGGGGCGCTCTACGGCCCGGCGTCGGCCGCGGCCTGGGCGCTGTACGCCGCCGGCTCGGCGCTCGCGGCGACCGCGGCCACCCGGATCGGGGTGGCCCGGACGGCGGTGCTGGCCCGGCTGCTCAACGGCGGCTTCGTCGTGCTCCTGGGGCTGGCCGCCGGGCCGGTCGGCCTGGTCAGCGCCTACTGGCTCGCCTACCTCACCCACGGGGCGGCCAACCCGGTGCACAGCACCCTGCTGCACCGCCAGGCCGAGCGGTCGCACCGCGTCACCGTGCTCTCGGTCAACTCGATGGTCGCGAGCGGCGTCTACAGCCTGGCCCTGCTGGCCCTCGGGCCGCTGGCCGAAACCACCTCGACGGCGACGGCGATCGTCGTCGCCGGGGCCTTCAGCCTCCTCGGCGCGCTGGCCTACCGGCCCGCGCTGCGCGAGGAGCGCGGTCAGCGGCCGGGGTCGCCGGCGCCGTCGGTGAGCCCCGCCAGCAGCTCGGCCCCCACCCGGTAGGCCTGCTCGACGGCCGTGGCGGGCGGCGGGAGCACGGCGAAGAGCCGGCTCGCGTCGACGGCGTCCACCGCGACGGCGGGGCCCGCGGCCAGCACGACGCCGGCGGCGAGCCAGCAGACCAGCGCCGTCCCCACGGCGGAGGCCAGCGCGCCCAGGACACCCCGGCGGGCGCGCAGCGCGCCGAGCAGCGACACCAGCACGGCGCCGGCCACGAGGAGGTCCACCAGGCCCAGGTCCTGCAGCGTCGCGGTCATCACCCGAGGGTGCCACGGCTCCCTGTGACGGCAGCCCCGTCGCGCTCAGGAGCGGGCGTTGCGGGCCCAGACCAGGCAGAAGACCCCGAAGGCGGCGAAGCCGACGGCCAGCACCGTCAGCAGCACCGAGCCCTGCGGCTGCGAGGCGACGGTGTGCAGCGCGGCGTCCAGCCCGCCCGCCCGGTCGGCGTCCCCGCTCAGGGCGGCCCAGCCGAAGAGGCCGGCGACCACGCCCAGCGCGAGCCCCTTGGTCACGTAGCCCGCGGTGCCCAGCACCCGGACCGCGCGGGTGCGGTCGCCCTCGAGGTCCTCGGTGAACTTCTGCCGCACGCCCCGGACCACCTGGCTGATGCCGACGGCCAGGATGGCGGCGGCCACGAGCACGACGAGCACCCGCCCGAACGGCGCCTGCAGCAGGCGGCCGGTGAGGGTGTCCTCCTGCCCGCCGGAGGACCCGCCGCCCAGCACCAGGCGGGCCGCGCTGACGCCGATGAGCAGGTACACCACGGCGCGGCCGGCCGAGGAGAGCCGCTTGCGCAGGCGGCGGCGCTCGTCGTGCTCCTGGGCGACCCGGCCGTACCCGAAGGCGGCCTCGGCCGACTGCCAGAGGACGAGGGCGAGCATGCCGACGGCGACGACGCCGAGCAGCACCGGCCCGGCGCCGGTCCCCGCGAGCGTGCGCAGGGCGCCCTGCTGGGACGCGTCGCCACCCCCGCCGCGGGCCACCCGCAGGGCGATCCAGGCGATCAGCAGGTGGACGACGCCGTAGCAGGCCAGGCCCACCGCGACCAGGGCGTGGTAGCCCCGGGTGCCGCGCAGCTGCTGGCTCGCCTCGCGCGCACCGTCTGCGGCCTGGTCGGCCACCCCCGAGTTGGTCATGGGCTCATCATGGGGGTGCGCGGCGCGCCCGGTGGCCCGTCGTCCCGATCCGTGACGCCGCCCCGCCGCGACCGGTCCCGTGCTCGGCGGGACCGGCCCGGTGCCCGCCGATACTGTTCCGGTGCCCGTCGTCACGTCGCAGGTGAGCGTCCCCCTGGACCCGGAGCTGGCGTTCTGGGTCTCCCAGACCACCGCCCCCGTCCGCTACCGCTGGGACCCCTTCGTCCGCTCCCAGCACTTCCTGGACGGGGCGGAGCGGCCCGCCCGAGGTGTCCGGACCGCGACGACGTCCCGGCACGGGCTCGCGATGGTCAGCCGCTACGTCTCGTTCGACCCGCCGGGCGCCGTCGGCATGGCCATGGTCCGGGGGCCGTGGTTCTTCGCCCGCTTCGGCGGCGGCTGGCGCTTCGCGGCCGGGGAGGAGCCCGGCACCACGCGGGTCACCTGGCGCTACAACTTCGCCACCCGGCCCCGCTGGCTGTCGCCGCTGGCCGACCGGATCGGCCGCTGGCTGCTGCAGCGCGACATCGACCGCCGGATCGCCGGCTACGCCCGGGGCTGCGCCGATCCCGTCGTGCTGGCCGCGGCGCGCGAGGCGGCCGCGGCGGGCTAGGTTCTCCGGGTGTCCGGAACCTCCCAGCCCCTGAGGGCGCTCTGGCGGCACCACCGCCGGCACCGCCCCCGCGTCGTGGCCGCCGCCACCTTCACCACCCTCAACACCGCCGCCGACGTGGCGCCCGAGCTGCTGCTCGGCGTCGCGGTCGACGTGGTCGTGCGCGGCTCGGACTCCTTCGCCGCCTCGCTGTTCGGCATCGAGGGCCGGTTCGGCCAGCTGGTGGTCATCGCGCTGCTCAACATCGCGGTCTGGGTGGTGGAGTCGGCGACCGACTACGTCGCGGCGGTGCTGTGGCGGGGGTTGTCCCAGGCCGTCGAGCACGAGCTGCGGGTGGAGACCTACGCCAACGTCCAGGACCTCGACGTCTCCTGGCACGAGGGCTCGGCGCCCGGCCGGGTGCTCTCGATCATCAGCGACGACGTCAACCAGCTCGAGCGCTTCCTCGACGTCGGCGCCCGCGTCATCCTGCACACCTTCTGGACCGTCGTCTTCGTCGGCGCGGTGTTCGCGGCCTCGTCCTGGCAGCTCATGCTGCTGGCTTTCATCCCGGTGCCGGTCATCGTCTGGGGCTCGATCCGGTTCCAGAAGCTGCTGGAGCCGCTGTACGCCAAGGTCCGGGAGGCGGCCGGCGACGTGAGCGCCACCATCTCGACCAACCTCGGCGGCCTGACCACGATCAAGGCCTTCACCGCCGAGCGCCGCGAGGTCGAGCGCGTGCGGGCGGTCTCGCAGGGCTACCAGGACGCCAACCGCGCGGCCATCCGCTCTTCGGCCGCCTTCGTGCCGCTGATCCGGATGGCGATCCTCGCCGGCTTCACCTCCACGCTGCTGCTGGGCGGCTGGTTCGTCATCGAGGGCCGGCTCGAGGTCGGGCTCTACACCGTGCTCGTCTTCATGACCCAGCGGCTGCTGTGGCCGCTCACCGACCTGGGCCAGACCCTCGACCTCTACCAGAGGGCCATGGCCTCGACCCGGCGCATCTTCTCCCTGCTGGAGGAGCGCGGCCACCAGCTGCCCGGCGCGCTGCAGCTCGACGCACCGGTGCGCGGCCGGCTGGAGCTGCAGGGCGTCCGCTTCGGCTACGCCGACGGCCCGGACGTGCTGCGCGGCCTCGACCTCGTGGTGCCGGCGGGGGAGACCCACGCCGTCGTCGGGGCCACCGGGGCCGGCAAGTCCAGCCTGCTGCGGCTGGTGCTGCGGTTCTCCGACCCCCGCGAGGGCCGGGTGCTGCTGGACGGCACCGACGTCCGCGACCTGTCCTGGGACTCGCTGCGCGGAGCGATCGGCTACGTCAGCCAGGACGTCTTCCTCTTCCACGGGACCGTGCGGGACAACCTGGCCTACGGGCGTCCCGACGCCGACGAGGCCGCGATCCGGGAGGCCGCCCGGCTCGCCGAGGCGCACACCTTCATCGAGGCCCTGGCCGACGGCTACGACACCGTCGTCGGCGAGCGGGGGCTGACGCTCTCCGGCGGCCAGCGGCAGCGGATCGCGCTGGCCCGGGCCATCCTGCGGGACCCGGCGCTGCTGGTGCTGGACGAGGCGACGTCCGCCGTCGACAACGAGACGGAGGCGGCCATCCAGCGCTCGCTGGCCACGGTGACGGCGGACCGGACCGCGCTGGTCGTGGCGCACCGGCTCTCGACCGTGCGCGACGCGCACCGGATCTGGGTGCTGGCCGAGGGCCGGGTGGCCGAGTCGGGCACCCACGACGAGCTGGTCGAGGGCGGCGGGCTCTACGCCGCGCTCTGGGCCGTGCAGACCGGTGAGGCCGTGCACCAGCCGCAGACCTGAGGCCTGCTCGCCCTGGTGCGGAACCACGCGTCACGAGCACGGGTCGCTGAGAACCGACACGGCCTGGTCGCCCGGGCCGCGACACGCCGGCCCTCCGCGCCTCGGACGTCCACGACGTGTCGGATCTCGGCGGTCGGGCTGGAGGAGCCGACGAGTTGCGCTCAGCGGGGCCGCTCGGCCCGGACGTCCCGGGTCCGCGGCGCGCTGAGCACCAGGTGCCGGCGGCCGGTCGCGGGGTCGGGCAGCAGGCTGGCGTCGACCCCGAAGGCGGGTCGGACCACCTCGGGCACCAGGACCTCGGTCGCCGGTCCGGTCGCCAGCGCCCGACCGCCGTGCAGGACGACGGCCTGGTCGAACCCGTTGCGGGCCAGGTCGAGGTCGTGCAGCGAGGCCACGACCGTCCGCCCGCTGGCCCGCAGCAGCGCCACGAGCTCCTGCTGGTGGGCGACGTCGAGGTGGTTCGTGGGCTCGTCGAGGACCATCAGGCCGGTCCGCTGGGCCAGCCCGCGGGCCAGCATCACGCGGCGTCGCTCACCGCCGGACAGGTGGTCGCAGCGCCGGTCGGCGAGTGCGGACAGCCCCACCTGGGCCAGCGCCGCGCCGACCGCCTCCCGCTCGCCGGTGCCGCTGCCGGCCCACGGCCGCTGATAGGGGACCAGGCCCAGGGCGACCGCCTGCCACACCAGCAGCTCCTCAGCGGGGGCGTCCTCCTGGCCGACCCAGGCGAGCAGCCGGGCCCGGGCCCGCCCGGGCAGCGCCCGCAGGTCGGTGCCGTCGACGGCCACGGTCCCGGCCAGCGGCCGGGTGAGCCCGGCGAGCGCGCGCAGCAGGGTCGACTTGCCGCTGCCGTTCTCCCCGACGACGGCGACGAGGCTGCCCGGGGCCACGTCCAGCGTCACGCCGGAGAGGATGAGGTGGCCGTCGACGCCGGCGTCGAGGTCGGTGGCGCTGAGGGCGACCCCGGCGCTCACCGGGCGCTCCCGAAGCGGTACTCGGCGCGGCCCATCAGCAGCAGGAAGACGGGCGCGCCGACGACGCCGGTGACCACCCCGATGGGGATCTCCAGCGGTCGGAAGAGCATCCGGGCCAAGACGTCGACCCAGAGCAGGAACAGCGCGCCGCCCAGTGCGGCGACGACGGCCAGCGAGCGGTGCCGCGCGCCCACCAACCGGCGGGCGAGGTGGGGGAGGACGAGGCCGACGAAGCCGATCCCCCCGGAGACCGCGACCAGCACCCCGACCAGGACGGCCAGCCCGCCGAACAGCGACCGGCGCAGCCCGACGACGGGGACGCCGAGCGAGGCGGCGGTGTCCGGACCGGCGGCCAGGGCGTCCATCCAGCCGCTGCAGGCCAGCAGCAGGGCGGTGGCCAGCAGGACGACGACGGCGGGCAGCCAGACCTTGGTCCAGGTGGCGCCGGTGAGGTTGCCGAGCAGCCAGAACAGCACCGACTGCGCGGCCCGGCTGTCCTGGGCGGCGAAGACGAGGAAGGAGGCGACGGCGCTGAAGGCCGAGGAGAGCACGACGCCGGACAGCACCAGCCGCAGCGGAGTCAGCCCGCCCTGGGCGCTGGCCACGAGGTAGACGATGACCGAGGCGCCGAGCGCGCCGATCAGCGCGCCGCCCGAGAGGGCCCACAGGCCCCACCCGCCCAGCAGGCCGGTGGTGATGACGGCGGTCGCGCCGACGCCGGCCCCGGACGAGACACCCAGCAGGTAGGGGTCGGCCAGCGGGTTGCGGACGAGGGTCTGCATGGCCAGGCCGGCCAGGGTGAGGCCGGCGCCGACGACGGCGGCCAGCACCGCCCGCGGGGCCCGGAGCTCCCAGACGATGACGTCGGCCACCGGGTCGGCGCCGCGGCCGCCGGTCAGGTGCTGGCCGACGACGTCGACGACGGCCCGGACCGGCACCGTCTCGGTGCCGAGCGCCAGCGAGCCGACCAGGCTGAGGAGCAGCAGGACGGCGAGCACGACGGCGGTGGGCCCCGGTCGCCGCTGCCGGGCGTCGCGCAGGTGGGTCACCGGGCCGGCCGGACGGGCGTCGGGGCGAGGGGGACGGGCGGGTGCGCGGGCACGGGACGACTCGTTTCGGTCGGGGGACCCAGGTCGCGAGGTCCTGACGGCGGACAGCGAGCCGGCAGGTCTTCGGACTCGGGATCACCCGCCGGTGGCACCTTCCCAGGACCTCACCGGTCCCAGTGGTCTCACGCCACCCGCGTCACCCTCACCGCTGCGCGCCAGCCCCGGAGTCCCACCGGGTTCCCTGTCACCCTCCCGGGTGCACGACCAGCTCGTACCGCCGAACCTAGCAGCCCCCGCCCGCTCGGACCCCGACCCAGGACCGTGGCGGACCGTGCCGCGACATCGCGGCACGACCCACCACGATCACGGCCCGGCCCGGCGGATGCCGGTGCCGAGTGGTGTCCGGGCGCGCTGGTCAGGGGAACACCAGGCCGCCGTCGCGGCCGCGCGCCCCGGCGGCCCAGGCGTCGTGCGGGGAGAGGTCGGCGGGGTAGCGGGCGGCCGCCCTCTCGTCCAGCTCGATGCCGAAGCCGGGGGCGTCGTTCGGGGTCAGCCAGCCGCGCTCGGCGACCAGCGTGCCCGGGAAGACCTCGTGCACGGCGTCGGCGTACTCGTGGCCCTCCTGGACGCCGAAGGCGGGGGAGGAGACGTCGAGGGCGACGTTCGCGGCGGCGCCGACCGGTGAGGTGTCGCCGGGCGCGTGCCAGGCGGTGCGCACGCCGCTGAGCTCGCACAGCGCCGCCAGCTTGCGGGCCGGGGTCAGCCCACCGATCGCCGAGAGGTGGCAGCGCAGCAGGTCGACCCCGCCGCCGGTGACCAGCCGGGCGGCGTCGGTGACGGAGGTGGCCAGCTCGCCGACGGCCAGCGGGACGGGGGAGGCGCGCCGGACCTCGGGCAGCCGGTCCCAGTGCTCGGGCGGCAGCACGTCCTCGAGGAAGTAGGGCCGGTACGCCTCGACCGAGCGGGCCAGCCCGACGGCCTGGCTCGGCGTCAGCCGGGAGTGCACGTCGTGGCACAGCTCCACCTCGGGGCCCAGCCGGTCGCGGGCGGCGGCGAACAGCCGGGGGACCGTCGTCAGGTACTCGGAGGTGCTGACGCCGTGCGGGTAGGGGTCGCCGGCGGAGACGCCCGGGATCTGCGGCGAGCCGTAGGTGCCCAGACCGTGCTGGGAGGTCTGCAGCCGGACGTGCCGCCAGCCGCGGTCGACGATCTCCGCGGCCGCGTCGACGGTCGCCCCGACGGAGGGACCGGCGGCGTGCAGGTAGGTGTCGGCGGCCCAGCGGACCCGCCCGCCCAGCAGCTCGTGCACCGGGGCGCCCGCGCGCTTGCCGGCGATGTCCCACAGCGCCATGTCCAGCCCGGAGATCGCGTTGTTCCCGACCGGCCCGTCGCGCCAGTAGCCGGACAGCCGGGCCAGCCGGACCAGGTCCTCGATGTCGCCGGGGTAGCGGCCGACGACGAGCCGGGCCAGGTGCTGCTCGACGAAGGCCACGACGGCGTGCCAGCGCTGGGTGAAGGTGGCGCAGCCCAGGCCGGAGAGCCCGTCGACGTCCGTGTCAACCACCACGACGACCAGCGGGATGCCCTCGGGCGCGGTGACGACGGTGCGCACCCGGGTGATCCGGACGTCGTCGCGGGCGGGCCAGGGCTGGGCGAGGGTGTCGAACGGCTCCGCGCGCTCCGGGAGCGTCTCGGTGGGGTCGGTGCCGCCGGTTCCAGGGCTCAGGGTCTCAGGGCTCAGGGCGTCAGGGCTCAGGGCGTCGGGGCTCATGCCTCATCCTCACCAGCCCGGCCCGGCCGGCGGTCAGCGGGTGGCGACCGCCTCGGGCACCTCGGCGTCGAGGACCGGGCGGGCGGTGCGCCCGCTCAGCACGCCAGCGGCGATGACCACCACCAGCCCGGCGAGGGGCACGACGAGCAGGCCGACCCGCAGCGAGACGGTGTCGGCGACGGCCCCCACGACAGGCGGGGAGAGCAGGAAGCCGAGCCGGAGCAGCCAGCTGACGACCGTCAGGCCGGTGCCCGGGGCCAGCCCGGGCAGCGTGTCCGCCCCGTGCATGGCCGCGGGGATGAGGGTGGCGATGCCGAGCCCGGCCAGGCCGAAGCCCACGACGGTGCCGGGCAGCGTCGGGACCAGCAGGGCGGAGCCCATCCCCACCAGCGCGACCAGCCCGCCCGTCCGGGCCACCGCGCGCTGGCCGAAGCGGTCGACGAGCGGGTCGCCCAGGAAGCGGCCGAGGCACTGCATCCCCTGCAGGGCGATGAAGCCGGTGCCGGCGACGAAGGCCGAGGCGCCCAGGACGTCGGTCAGGTAGATCGCGGACCAGGAGTTGCCGGAGTCCTCGATGACGCCGCCGCCGGCGCCGACCAGGACGAGCGCGCCGAGCGCGGCGTACAGGCGGAGCCGGCCCCGGCCGGGCCGCCGACCGGCCCGGGACACCGGGTGCTCGGGCGCTGCCTGCACGGGCTCGACCGGGTCGTCGTGCAGCATCCAGCGGAACGCCAGCAGGGCCAGCCCGCCGAAGAGCAGGGCCGACGCGCCGAGGTGCAGGCCGCGGGGGAGCGCCGCCCCGGCCGCGAGGGCACCGAGCGCCCCGCCCACCACGGCGCCGACGCTCCAGATGGCGTGCAGGGAGTTGAGGATCGAGCGGCCGTAGCCCCGCTGCACCCGCAGGCCCTGGGAGTTCTGCGCGACGTCGGCCAGCGCGTCCATGGCGCCGGCCAGCAGCAGGCCGGCCGCGAGGAGGACGCCGACCGGTGCGACGCCCGCTCCCAGCTGGCCCAGGGCGGCGACGAGGGTGGCGCCGACGGCCAGCCGGTCTGAGCCCACCCGGCGGATGAGCGCCCCGGCGGCCAGCCCGGCCAGCATCGCGCCGACGGGGAACCCGGCGACGGCCAGCCCGAACTGGGCGTTGCTCAGGCCGAGGTCGGCCTTGATCTCCGGGTACCGCGGCACCAGGTTGGCGAACAGCGCGCCGTTGGTGAAGAAGAGGGCGCCGGTGGCGGCCCGGGCCCGTCGGAGCCGGCGGTCGGGCGGCGCGGTGGTCACCGTCGACAGCCTAGGGACGCGGGGCTGCTGAATCGAATCAGACGCGCGGCAGCCGCTGGACGGCACCGGGCCCGGTGGGTCAGGGTGGACCATGACGACGAACGGTCCGAGCACCCGGACGGTCCTGCTGGCGCTGGCGGCCCACGCCGGTCTGACGGCGCTGGTCTGGCGCGACATCGCCGCCCGCCGGCCGTCGGAGCTGCGCGGCAGCCCGACGCTGTGGCGGGTGCTGACGGCGCTGAATTCGGGCAACCACCTGCTGTACCTGCTCGTCGGCCGTCGTCGCTGAGCCCGGCTCCGCGGCACGTCGTCGTCGACGCGGCGCGTGCTGGCGCCGCGGCGACGAGGAGAGGCCGGGGAGTGGCTGGCCCGCTCTCCGAACGCCCAATCTGACATAATGTCGCTTATCGGACAGCGCAGGAGGGGTACCGGGGAAGGGGCTGGACCCCGGCGGCACCCTACGGTTGGGCGATGCTGACCGACTTCACGCGCGACGCGCTGTTCACCACCGGCTGGTTCGGGCTGATGGCCGTCGTCTGGTTCGGCTGGGCCCAGGAGGACCCGCCGACGCGGTGGCGCGCCCGGCTCGGCGCCGGGTCGGTGCTCGGCCTGCTGCTGACGGCCGGCGCCACCGTGCTGGTCGTCCAGCGCTGGGCCGACCCCAGCGCCCTCGAGGGCCGGTACCCGTGGTTCGGCGTCCTGGTGGCCACCGAGGTGCTGGCGGCCGGGATCGGCTGCTGGGTGCTGGCCCGCCGGCGCGAGACGCGCTGGATGGCCTGGTGGGTGGCGCTCGTCGTCGCCCTGCACTTCATCCCGCTGGCGTTCCTGCTGGACGACCCGACGCTGGCCGTGGCCGGCGGCGCGCTGGCCGTCGTCCTCGGCCTGCTCGTCCCGCGGCTCCGTCGCCGCCCGGGCCCGACCAGCAGCGTCGTCGGCGCCGTCATGGGCGGCTCGCTGCTGGGCCTCTCGGCCCTGGCCGGCGCCGTCGCCCTGGTCTGAAACCCGTCCTGGACCGCTCCGGCCCGGGTGCCCGGGCTCAGGACGTCGACCGGCGCCCCGTCAGCCGGGCCAGGCCGTAGAGCACCACGCCGACCGCCAGCAGGCCCAGGCCGTAGAGCCAGACCACGCCCTCCTGGCGGGTCAGCAGCAGGACGCAGGACGCGACGCCCAGCACCGGGATGGCGGCCGGCACCCGGAAGTGCGCGTGCTCGACGCGGTCCTTGCGCAGCACGAGGACGGCGACGTTGGTGCTGATGAAGACGAACAGCAGCAGGAGGACGACGGTGCTGGCCAGCACCGACAGGTCGCCGACCAGCGTCAGGGCCATGGCCAGCACGGTCGTCGCCGCGATGGCCACCCACGGCGTCCGCCGCTTCGGCAGCACCCGGGCCAGCACGCCCGGCAGCAGGCCCTGCTCGGCCATCCCGTAGGTCACCCGGCTGGCCATGATCATCGTCAGCAGCGCCCCGTTGGCCACCGCCACCAGGGCGATCAGGCTGAACACCCAGGCCGGGACGCCGACGCCGGTCGCCTGGACGACGGCCAGCAGCGGGCCGCTGGAGGCCGACAGCTCGTCGGACGACAGGGCCGCCGAGCTGGCCAGGCCGACGAGGACGTAGACGAGGCCGGCGGTCAGCAGCGAGCCGAACAGCGCCCGTGGGTACACCCGGCTGGGGTCGCGGACCTCCTCGGCGACGTTGGCCGAGGTCTCGAAGCCGACGAAGGAGTAGTAGGCGATGACGGCGGCGCCCAGGGTCGCGGCGGCCGGGCTGACGCCGTCCGGGAACTGGGTGACCCGGCTGAGGTCGCCGCCGCCGCGGCCGAGCAGGACCGCCACGGTGACGACGACGATGACGAGCCCGCTGACCTCGACGACGGTCATCACGAGGTTGGTCCGCAGCGACTCGTTGATCCCCCGCGCGTTGAGCGCGGCCACGAGGGCCAGGAACACGATCGCCGCGGGCACGGCGGGCACGTCGAGGAAGGTGCCGAGGTAGTCGCCGGCGAAGGCCAGGGCCAGGCCGGCAGCGCTGGTCACCCCGGCCGCCAGCATGCTGAAGCCGACGAGGAAGGCCACCAGCGGGTTCTTGAACGCCCGCTCGGCGAAGATCGCGGCGCCGCCGGCGCGCGGGTACTTGGTGACCAGCTCGGCGTAGGAGCCGGCGGTCAGCAGGGCGAGCAGCAGGGCGACCGCGAGCGGCACCCACAGCGCTCCCCCGACCTCCTGCGACAGCACGCCCATCAGGGCGTAGATGCCGGCGCCGAGGACGTCGCCGAGGATGAACACGAACAGCAGGGGTCCGGTGATGCTCTGCCGGAGCTTGGACTCCCCCGCCGTCGTGCCGGGCTGGAGCTGGGTGGCCATGGTGATCCTGTCGCTGGGGAGGGTCGTCGCGCCCGCCAGGTGCTCGCGGGCCTCACGGAGGCCTACCCGTCGCTGCGAGAGCGAACCACTGCGGACTCCGCAGCAGCCCGCCCCGGGCGCTCAGCGCAGCGCGACGAGCACCCGGTCCAGCCCCTCCAGCAACACGTCGGTGGCGGTGGCCAGGGAGATCCGCAGGTGCCCCTCCCCCGCGGGCCCGAACGCCGTCCCGGGCGCCAGCGCGACGCCGTGGTCGCGGAGCAGGTCGACGGCCAGCGTCCCGCTGTGGACGTCGGCGGCGTACCGGAGCCAGAGGTAGAAGGCGCCCACCGGTGGGGCCGCCAGCACCAGCTCGGGCCGGCCGGCCAGCACCGCGACGCAGCGGTCGCGGCGGTCGCGGTACTCCGCGCGCATCGCCGCCACGTGGTCCTGGGGTCCGGTCAGGGCGGCCGCGCCGGCCCACTGGGTGGGCGTGGCGACGCAGGACAGCTGGGTCTCCTGCACCCGGCGGACCAGCGGCGTCAGCTCCGCCGGCGCCAGCACGTAGCCCAGCCGGAACCCCGTCATGGCGTGGGTCTTCGAGAGCGAGAAGACGCTGACCACGACGGGCACCGGGCGGCCGGCGGCGGCCATCGCGGCGGCGACGGCGGCGGTGCAGGGCTGCGGGGCGTCCAGCCACATCTCGTCGTAGCACTCGTCGGAGACGACGACGACGCCGTGCTCGGCGGCCCAGGCCAGCACCGGCTCCAGCTGGTCGGCGTCGAGGCCGCCGCCGGTCGGGTTGGACGGGGAGTTGAGCACCAGCACCCGGGTGCGCGGGGTGCGGAGCGCCTCCAGCACGGCCGGCTCGAGCTCCACCCGGCCGTCGCGCAGCAGCGGGTAGCGGACCGGTCGCGCGTCCACGAGCAGCGCCAGGCCGACGAGGTTGGGCCAGCCCGGGTCGGGCACCAGCACCTCGTCGCCGGCGTCCAGCAGCGCCCGGTACACCGCGCCGAGGCCCTCCACCCCGCCGGCGCAGACGGTGACGTCGTCGGGCGAGGCGTCCAGCCCGTTGACCCGGCGCAGCTTCTCCACCGCCGCCTCCCGGAACAGCGGCAGCCCGGCCGTCGGCCCGTAGCGGGTGGCCCCGTCCCGCAGCGCGGCCGTCATCGCCTCGACGACGTGCGGCGGCGTCGGGGCCGATGGCTCGCCGATCTGCAGCTGCAGCGCGCCCGGCGTCCGCCAGGCCAGGTCGGCGATGGCCCGGATGCCCGACGGCGCGACCGAGGCCGACGTCGCCGAGCCCGGTCCGCGGCCGCTCACGGCAGGCCGCGCAGGGCGCCGCCGTCGACGGCCGTCGTCGTCCCGGTGATGTAGCCCGCGACGTCGGAGGCCAGGAACCCGACCAGCGCGGCCAGCTCCTCGGGCCGCCCGTAGCGGCCGGCCGGGATCGCGGCCTCGCTCCGGCGGCGGACGTCCTCGACGTCGGTGCCCTGTCGCTCGGCGGCCGACGCGTCGAGCGAGGCGACCCGCGGCGTCGCGATCCGGCCGGGGACGACGCCGTTGACGGTGACCCCCTCGGCGGCCACCGTGCGCGCCAGCGTCTTGAGCCAGGCCACCAGGGCCGAGCGGCCCGTGTTGGAGTAGGCGAGGGTGTCGATCGGCTCGCGCACGCCGGAGGACAGCACGGCCAGCACGCGGCCGAAGCCGCGCTCGCGCATCCCGGGCAGCAGCCGGGTGGTGAGGTCGACGGGCGTGACGGCCAGCAGCTGGAAGGCGGCCCGCAGCCCGTCGGCGGTCACCTCGTCGGCCCGGGCCACCGGCGGCCCGCCGGCGTTGAGGACGAGCACGTCGACCCGGCCGAAGGCGTCCAGCGCGGCCTCCGCCACCACGGCGGCCGCGTCCGGGTCGCCGGCGTCGGCGACGACGGTCCGCACCGTCCGGCCGGGGGCGGCCAACTGCTCGGCGGCGGCGGCCAGCCGCCCGGCGTCCCGCGACCACAGCAGCAGGTCGTGCCCGCTGTCGGCCAGCACCCGGGCCGAGGCGGCGCCGAGCCCGGAGGTGGCCCCGCCGACGACGGCGACGCGGGCGCTCACCGGGTGCTCCCGGCCAGCACGGCGTCGACGTCCAGCGGCTCCGGGCCGGGCACCAGCCCGACGCGGGCGAGCACGTCGTCCAGCTCGGCGGTGGTCACCGGGTCGAGCCCGGCGGCCGGCACCGGCCCCCGGGTGCGCGCCGAGGTGAGCGCCCCGCGCCGGCGCAGCAGCTCCTTGCGGACGGCCAGGCCCGAGCCGGGCTGGCCCTCGAAGGCGATGAGCGGCAGGAAGTGGTCGAAGACCCGTCCGGCCCGTGCGCGGTCGCCCGCCTCGAAGGCCAGCCGCAGCGCGCGCAGCACCTCCGGGTAGGCGAACCCCGTCATGGTGCCGGCCGCGCCGCGGGACAGCTCGGCGTGCGCCGACACCCCGCCCAGCCCGCCGTAGACGGTGAGCCCGGGCACCCGGGCCAGCAGCTTGGAGATCTTGGGCGGGGTCGGGGCGTCCTCCAGCTTCACCGCGGCCGCGCCGCTGCGGCGCAGCGCCTCGACCAGCGTCGTCACCGACAGGGCGACGCCGGTGGCGACCGGCTCGTCCTGCAGCAGCACCGGCAGCGGGGCCGCCTCGCCGACGGCGCCGAAGAAGCCGAGCACGGCGTCGCTGTCGCGGACCAGCGGCGGCGCGGCGACCATCGCGGCGACGGCGCCGTGCGCGGCGGCCTCCCGCGCCCGGCGGGCGACCAGCGGCGGCGAGGCCGCGGAGCAGCCGACGGCGAAGGGCACCGCTCCCCCGGTGCCGGCGGCCGTCGCGGCCAGCACCGTCGCCCGTTCGGCGTCGTCGAGGGAGGTCACCTCCCCCATCACCCCGAGCACCGTCACGCCGTCGACGCCCCAGGAGACCGCGGTGCGGACGGCGGCCTCCAGGGCCGGGCCGTCCACCGCGCCCTCGTCGTCGAAGGGGGTGGGGGCGATCCACCAGGTGCCCGCCTGCAGTGCCGTGCCGGCCATCAGTAGCCCTTCGTCCGGTCGTAGAGGTTGCGCAGCGGCGCGCCGTCGCGGAAGCGTCGCAGGTTGTCGAGGAACAGGTCGACCAGGGTGGTGTTCTCCGTGGCCAGCGTCGACGCCGAGTGCGGGGAGACCAGCACGTTCTCCAGGTCCCACAGCGGGGAGTCCGCCGGCAGCGGCTCGACGGCGAAGACGTCCAGCGCCGCCCCGCCCAGCCGGCCCGCCACCAGGGCGTCGACCAGCGCGGGCTCGTCGATGACCTGGCCGCGCGCGATGTTGACGACGACGGCGCCGGCGGGCAGCAGGTCCACCCGGGCGCGGCTGATGAGGCCGTCGGTCTCGGGGGTCAGCGGGCAGGCCAGCACCAGGACGTCGGCGCCGGGCAGCACGGCGTCGAGCTCGTCGGTGCCCACCACCCGGGTCGCCCCGGGCACGTCGTAGGTCCCGCCGGGGCGGCCGACGCCCCAGACCTCCAGCCCGGCCGCGGCCAGCAGCCGGCAGGTCTCGCGGCCGATCGAACCGAGCCCGACGACCAGGGCCCGGCGGCCCCGCACCGAGGAGGTGGCGTAGCGCTCCCAGTGGTGGGCGGCCTGCCGGCGGCGCAGCAGCGGCACGCCCTTGGCGACGTGCAGGACCCCGGCGAGGGCGAACTCGGCCAGCGGGACCGCGTGGGTGCCGGCGGCGGTGGTGAAGGCGATGCCGGTGCGGTCCAGTCCGGTGCGCTGCACGAACCCGCCGATGCCCGCGCTGGTTGCCTGCACCCAGCGCAGGGACGGCGCGCTGGTGGCCATCGCGGCCGGGTCGCGCCAGTCGAAGTCGAAGCTGACGTCGGCCCGGGCCAGCAGCCCGGTCCAGCGCTCGTCCTGCTCGGCGTTCAGCTGCGGCCGCTCCCCGCCGTGCTCGGCCGGGTAGCGCGGGACGGGCAGCAGCGACGCGTCGTGCAGCACCTCCACGTCCGGCTCGGCGGCGATCCGCGCCACGAGCGCGTCCTCCAGCGGTGAGGCAATCAGCACCCGGGTGGTGTCGGCCACGCGTCCTCCTCCTGCCCGCGTCGGGCAGATTGTCGACTGTCGACCGAAGGCTAGACGTCCGCGCGGTCCGCCGTCCACCCCTCCGAGGCCCGCGTCCCGCCTGTCACACAACGGAAACATCCGGCGCGAGACCGTAACGAGCAAGATCGCCGGAACCCTTGACACCGCTCCGTCGCGCAGGCCATCGTCGATTGTCGACAACCGACAAGAGAACGGATGATCATGCTCCCGCTGCACGGATCGGTGGCCCTCGTCACCGGAGGCGCGAACGGGCTGGGCCGCGCCACGGCCCTCGCCCTCGCCGAGAGCGGCGCCCGGGTGGGCGTCCTGGACCTGCGCACCACCGACGCGCTCGGCCCCGACATCGCGGTGCTGACCGGCGACGTCGCCGAGGAGGGGGTCGTCGACGCGGCCCTCACCGAGCTGGAGCAGCGCTTCGGACCGGTGGACATCCTCGTCAACGACGCCGCCGACTACCCGACCGCGGGCCTGCTCGAGATGAGCGCGGAGGCCTTCCGGCACGTGTTCGACGTCAACGTCACCGGCCTGTTCCTGGCCTGCCAGGCCTTCGCCCGGCACTACCTGGCCGCTGGCCTCACCTCGGGGCGGATCGTCAGCATCTCCACCGGCTCGGTCCGCAGCCCCCGGCCGCGCGGCTCGGCCTACGCCTCCTCCAAGGCGGCGGTGGAGACGATCTCGGCGACGCTGGCCATGGAGCTGGGCCCGCTCGGCATCACCAGCAACGTGGTCTCGCCGGGCTACATCGACGTCCGCGGGTTCAGCGACGCCAACCCCGACCGGGCCAGCGACGACCTGCGGGCCGCGCTGACCGCGTCCATCCCGACCGGCCGCGCCGGCCGCCCCGCCGACATCGCCCACGCCATCCGCTTCCTCTGCCTGCCCGAGAGCGAGCACCTGAACGCCGCCGTGCTCGCCGTCGACGGCGGGTCGGGCGCCGGCCGCTACGTGATGCCCTCCCCCGCCGCCGCACCCTCCCCCGCGGCCGCCGTCCCCGCCGGCCACGCGTGAGCACCGCCGCCGTGGCGGCGGGGACCCCGCTACTGCAGACCGTCGGGCTGAGCAAGCACTACCCGCTCACCCGCAGCACCGGCGCCTGGCTGCGCCGCGAGCCGGCCGAGGTGCTCAAGGCCGTCGAGGGCGTCGAGCTCGCCGTGCACCCCGGCCGGACGCTGGGCGTCGTCGGCGAGACCGGCTCGGGCAAGAGCACGCTGGGCCGGCTCATCCTGCGGCTGGAGCGGCCGACGTCGGGGCAGGTGCTGCTGGACGGCCACGACATCGTCGAGGGCGGCCGGGAGGGCACCCGCAAGCTGCGCCGCGAGGTGCAGGTCGTGCTGCAGGACCCCTACACCTCCCTCAACCCGCACCAGAGCGTCGGCGACGCCCTGGGTGAGGCCCTCAAGGTGACCGGCACGACGCCGCGCGAGCAGCGTCCCGCCCGGGTGGCCGAGCTGCTGGACCAGGTCGGCTTCCCCTCCGCCTGGGCCGACCGGCGCCCCGGCCAGCTCTCGGGCGGCGGCCGCCAGCGGGTGAGCATCGCCCGCGCCCTGGCCGTGGGTCCCCGGCTGCTGGTCGCCGACGAGCCCGTCTCCGCGCTCGACGTCTCGGTCCAGGCGCAGGTGCTCAACCTGTTCCAGCGGCTGCAGTCCGAGCTGGGCCTGGCCTACCTCTTCATCACCCACGACCTCGCCGTGCTGGAGCGGATCGCCGACGACGTGGCCGTGCTCTACCTCGGCCGGGTCATCGAGTCCGGCCCGGCCGCCGCCCTGTTCGCCGACCCCAAGCACCCCTACACCCGCGCCCTGCTGGCCGCGGCCCCCAAGCTGGGCCAGCGCCGCTCGACCTCCAGCGCCGTCCGAGGCGAGCTGCCGAACCCCATCGCGCCGCCGTCGGGCTGCCCCTTCAACCCCCGCTGCCCCGCCGCGACGGACGTCTGCCGGTCCGTGGTCCCGCTGACCACGACCACGCCCGACGGCCTGCGCGTGGCCTGCCACCTCTACCCGGGCTCCACGCCGGGCTCCGACGCACCCCTGGACGGCGCCGCCGCCGTCCCGTCCCCGCTCACGGGCGCGGCGTCCTCGCCGTCGCCCGCCCCGTCCACCTGGAGGCACTCATGACACCCGAGCCCACCGCACGTCCCCGGCCGGCCCTCGGCCGGTCCCCGTTCGCCCGGCGGCGGCTGCGCCGCGCCGTCCTCGCCGTCGGCCTGACGCTGGCCCTGACCGCCAGCGCGTGCGGGGGCGGGGGCTCCGACTCCGACCCGGCCGCCAGCTCGGCGCCGGCCGCCACCAGCGAGGTGGACACCCTCAAGATCGCCAACGGCGTGGCCATCGACACCCTCGACCCCGCGCAGAACGCGGCCAACGAGAGCATCTGGCTGGACCAGAACATCTACGCCCGGCTGGTCCAGACCGACCCGACCGGGACGAAGGTCGTCCCCGACCTCGCCGAGTCCTGGACCACCAGCGAGGACGGCCTCACCTGGACGTTCACCCTCAACCCGGACGCGAAGTTCGCCGACGGCAGCGCGGTCACCGCGGCCGACGCCGCGTGGTCGATCAACCGGGCCAAGGACGTCGAGGGCGGCTGGGGCTTCCTCATCACCCCGGTGACGAAGATCGAGGCCACGGACGAGAAGACCGTGACGATCACCCTCAAGACCCCGCACGCCCCGCTGCTGGCCGACCTGGCCATGTACGCCTTCGGCATCCTGCCGCAGAAGGCCGTCGAGGCCGACCCCGACTTCTTCGCCAAGACCCCGTATGGCGCCGGCCCGTTCAAGGTCACCAGCCTCGACCCCGACGCCCAGCTGGTGCTGAGCCGCAACGACAGCTACTACGGCGCGAAGCCCAAGATCAGCACCGTCGAGGTCAGCGTCGTCACCAACGACAACACCCGCGTCCTGCAGCTGCAGGGCAAGCAGGTCGACGTGATCGAGAACCCGCCGGGCAACCTGCTGGAGCAGCTCGGCGCGAACCCCGACCTCAAGGTGAACCTGTTCCCCTCGACCCGGGTGGACTTCCTGCAGGTGCCGCTGAAGACCAAGCCCTTCGACGACGTCAAGGTCCGCCAGGCCGTCAAGGCCGCCATCGACCTCGACGCGCTGAACACCCTGGCCTACCAGGGCAACGCCGTCCCGGCGAACACCTTCTTCCCCTACAAGTCGCTGTACTGGGACGAGTCGATCACCGCGCCGAAGCCCGACCTGGACAAGGCCAAGCAGCTGCTGACCGAGGCCGGCTACGCGGACGGCTTCACGACCAACCTCATCGCCGTCAGCGGGGACGCCGCGGGCCAGGCCCAGGCCGTCGTGATCAAGGACGACCTGGCCAAGATCGGCATCGACGTGACGATCACGTCCTTCGAGCAGTCGACGGCCTACACCAACGAGCGCTCGGGCACCAACGGCCTCGGCCTGCGGTACTGGACCAACGACATCATCGACCCCGACGAGGTGGCCACCTTCGGCGCCGACATCGACGGCGGCGCGAACTCCTTCAGCTCCTACTGGGGCGACCCGGCGGTCAGCAAGCTGGTCAACGACGCCCGCTCGGAGACCGACGAGGCGAAGCGCCAGGAGATGTACAGCCAGATCCAGCAGGCCGTCTACGACCAGGTCCCCTTCGTCCCGCTGGCCTACGCGCCCTTCCGCTACGCGTCGGGCTCCTGGGTCAACGGCTTCCAGGTCTCCCCGCTGGGCAACTACAACGACTCCCTGCTCAACCTGACCGTGGGGAGCCACTGACGATGGAACGCTTCGGGCTGCGCTGGTCGCGCCTGGGCAACCTGGTCCCGGTGCTGTTCGGCATCACCGTGGTGAGCTTCGTGCTCATCCGGCTGGTGCCGGGCGACCCGGCGTCGCAGATCCTCGGCAACCGCTACACCCCCGAGGCGGCCCAGGAGATCCGGGCCTCGCTCGGCCTGGACCGCTCGATCCTCACCCAGTACGGGATCTTCGTGCGGTCCGCGGCCACCGGCTCGTTCGGGGAGTCCTACCAGTACCACCGTCCGGTCGGGGAGCTGCTCCTCGACCGGATGGGCCCCTCGCTGCTGCTCGTGGGCATGACGGCCGCGCTCTGCGCGCTCGTCGCCGTCCCGCTGGGCCTCCTCGCCGCGCTGCGGCGGGGAGGCCTGCTGGACCAGGGCACCCGGGTGTTCTTCACCATCGGGTACGCGCTGCCGGGCTTCCTCGTCGGCGTGGTGCTGATCCTCGTCTTCGGGCTCAAGCTGCGCTGGTTCCCGATCGGCGGGTACGGCACCGGGTTCGCCGAGCACGTCCACCACCTGGTGCTGCCGGCGGTCACCCTGGCCATCCCGTTCTCGACGGTGCTCGTCCGCTCCCTGCGCTCGAGCACCATCGGGGTGCTGGACTCCGACTTCATCACCATCGCCCGGCTCAAGGGCATCTCGGGCAGCCGGGTCATCTTCCGGCACGTCCTGCGCAACGCCATCGCCCCGGTCGCGGTGGTGTTCGGGATCAACCTGGCCTTCCTCGTCGGCGGCTCGGTGGTGGTGGAGAACGTCTTCTCCATCCCGGGGTTCGGCAGCCTGCTGGTGGGCGCGGTCTCGACGCGGGACTACCCCGTCGTCCAGGCGGTGGCCCTGGTGCTGGCCGTCTTCGTGCTGGCCGTGAACGTCCTCACCGACGTCGTGCACAGCCTGCTCGACCCGCGGCTCGCGGTGGCGGTGGCCCGGTGACCGTCCTCGACCCCACCCAGCTCGGTCCCGACCTCACCGCCTTCCGCCGGGTCCGGTGGCTCCGGCTGCCGCTGCCGAAGGTGCTCCGCGGGAAGGTCTCGCTGGTGCTCGGCCTCGGCCTGCTGGCCGTCATCGCCGTGCTCACCCTGGGCGCACCGCTGTTCACCTCGTGGTCCCCGACGGCCATCGACCCGCTCCGGCCGCTGCTGGCGCCGGGCACCGACGGCCACCTGCTCGGCACCGACGAGTTCGGCCGGGACCTGTGGGCCCGGGTGCTCTACGGCGGCCGCTACGACCTGGCCATCGCCTTCGGGGCCACCGCGGTCACCCTCGTGGTCGGCACGGCCATCGGGATGGTCGCCGCCTACGTCGGCGGCTGGGTGGAGGGCCTCACCATGCGGGTCGTCGACCTGTTCTTCGCCTTCCCCTTCATCGTCCTGGTGATCGCCATCGTCGCCAGCCTCGGCCCGAGCCTGCGCAACATGTTCATCGCGCTGTGGGTGGCCAGCTGGGTGGCCTACGCCCGGATCGCCCACGGGCAGACGCTCTCGGCGCGCCGGTACGGCTACGTCGTCGCGGCCAACGTCCTGGGCTACTCCCCCGCCCGGGTCCTCACCCGGCACGTGCTGCCCAGCGTGCTGCCGCTCGTCGTGGTCTTCGCCATGGTCGACGCGGTCGGCAACGTGCTGCTGGGCGCCTCGCTCGGCTTCCTCGGCATCGGGGTCCGGCCGCCGACGCCGGAGTGGGGCTCGATGATCGCCGCCGGTCAGAACTACCTGCTGTCGAACTGGCAGCTCTCCCTGGTCCCCGGCATCGCCCTGGTGCTGCTCGGCGTGGCCTTCAGCCTGCTGGGCGACGGCCTGGCCGACGTCCTGAGGCAGAAGCAGTGAGGAGCACCGTGACCACCTCCGCCCGCCCGGAGCCGAGCACCCGGACCGCCGCCGGCGGCGTCGACCGGAACCGCGTCCTGCTGGAGGTGCGCGACCTGCGGGTCTCCATCCCCACCCCGGCCGGGCCCGTCAACGCCACCGACGGCGTCTCCTTCACCCTGCGCCAGGGCGAGGTGCTGGGCGTCGTCGGGGAGACCGGCTCCGGCAAGAGCGTCACCTGCCGCGCCCTGCTCGGCCTGCGGCCGACGCCGGGGACCACGGTGAGCGGCACCGTCGCCTACCCGGGCCTGGGCGTCGACAACGTCGCCGACCTCTCCGCCGCCGGCCTGCGCCGGCTCTGGGGCCGCGACGTGGCGATGATCCCGCAGAACCCGATGACCTCGCTCAACCCGGTCCGCCGGATCGGCGACCAGGTGGGGGAGGCGGTGGGCGCCTCCGGCGGCCCGCGGGGACGGGAGCGCCGCGACCGCGTCGTCGACCTGCTCCGCCAGGTGGGCCTGCCGGCGCCCGAGCGACGGCTCTCGGCCTACCCGCACCAGTTCAGCGGGGGCATGCTGCAGCGCACCCTGATCGCCATCGCGATCGCTCAGGACCCCAGCCTGCTGGTCGCCGACGAGCCCACCACCGCCCTCGACGTGCTGATCCAGGACCAGATCCTCGGCCTGCTGCTCTCCCTGCAGCGCGACCTCGGGACCAGCCTGGTGCTGGTCAGCCACGACCTCTCGGTCGTCTCCCAGGTCTGCGACCGGGTGGCGGTGATGTACGCCGGCCAGGTCGTCGAGCTGGCCGACACCGCCACGCTGCTGGCCGCCCCGCAGCACCCCTACACCCGGGCGCTGCTCGAGGCGCTGCCGGCCGCGGTCCCCCGCGACCAGCCGCTCCGCGTCATCCCGGGCGCCCCGCCCCCGCTGGTCGGCCTGGGTGCCACCTGCCGGTTCCTCGACCGGTGCGAGCACCGGCAGGACGCCTGCAGGACCTGGCCCACCGAGCTGGTCGGCACCGGGCCCGGCCACCTCAGCCGGTGCCGCCGGGCCGCCGAGCTGGGCCCCACCGCCCTGCCCGTGCCCGTCGCCGCCGCCCCGCTGCCCGTCAACCCCGTCCCCGTCCCCCTCCACCCCGACTCCCACCTCTCGTCCGACCCCACCCCAGGAGACCTGTCATGACCGCCACCCCGTCCGGTGCCACCCCGGAGAAGAAGACCCTCAACGTCGGCGTCGTCGGCACCGGGCGCTGGGCCGTCCGCTCCCACATCCCTGGCTGGCAGCGCGACTCGCGCTGCACCGTCGTCGGCCTGGCGGACGTCGACCAGGCGCTGGTGAAGTCCGCCGGCGAGCAGTTCGGGGTCTCGAACGTCACCGACGACTACCGCGACCTGGTGAACGACCCCGACATCGACGTCATCGACGTCGTCACCGGCGACGCCATGCACTTCGAGGTGACGATGGCCGCGCTCGAGGCCGGCAAGCACGTGCTGTGCGAGAAGCCGGTGCACCACAGCTACGCCGAGGTCGACCGCGCCGCCGACCTCGCGGCCAGCAAGGGCCTCAAGACCAAGCTGGGCTTCACCTTCCGCTACGCCCCGGCGACGATGTACGCCGCCGAGCTGATCCGCGAGGGCTTCGTCGGCACGCCGTACATGCTCAACGCCTACGAGCAGAACAGCCAGTGGCTCGACCCGTCGAACCCGCTGCGCCAGCAGAACAACCCGGGCGACCCCGACGAGATCCAGGTGGCCTCCATCGAGGGCTACGGCGCCCCGGTGATCGACATCATGCACTGGTGGATGGGCACGCCCCTGACGTCGGTCGTCGGCACCATGCGCAACTTCGTGCCCGAGCGCGTCGTCCGCGACACCGGGAAGATGACGCGGATGAACATCGACGACGGCGACATGTGGCTGGCCGAGTTCGAGGGCGGCGGCCTGGCGTCGGTGCAGTCCTCCTTCGTCACCGTCGGCAACTACCCCGGCATCGAGGTGCGGGTCTACGGCTCCGAGGGCGCGATCATCGTCCGGCTGGTGGAGGAGGCCGGCATCTGCCAGACCATCCGCACCGCCACCAAGGACGCCGTCGAGTTCGTCGAGCGGGAGATCCCGCAGCGGTTCTTCCCCGAGGGCGGCACCTCGCTGGAGGCCTGGCCGTTCCTCTTCTACTCCAACCTCATCGCCGACTTCGCCACCGAGATCCTCTCCGGTGGCCCCGAGAACCAGGGCGACTTCCGCCAGGGCGCGCTGGTGCAGCAGACCATCAACGCCTTCGAGGCGGCCCACCGCCGCCGCGCCTGGGTCGACTTCCCGCTGCCGGCGCAGGCATGAGCGCCGACGCGCACGGCTGGGGCGGGCTGGACGACGGCACCGCCCGCCAGGTCCTGGAGGAGGCGCTGGCCGCCGCCTCCGGGCCCGGGGTCTCCTTCGCCGACGTCCGGCTGGTCGAGGCCGAGGAGGAGCGGCTCTACACCGACTCCCGCGGCGAGCTGGACGAGCGCCGCGAGCACAACGCCGGGCTGGGCGTCCGGGTGCTGCTCGACGGCGCCTGGGGCTTCGCCTCGGGCCCGCTCGACGGCCCCGACGCCGTCCGGGCGGTGGCCCGCCGGGCCGTCGCCGTGGCCGCGTCGTCGTCCGGGCTGGCCCGGGTGGTGCTGCCGCCGCGGGAGCCCTCCAGCGGCACCTGGTCGGTGCCGGTCGAGGTCGACCCCTTCGCCGTCGACGCGGCGGAGCGGCACGGCCTGCTGCAGCGCGTCGTCGCCGCGGCCTCGGCCCCGGCCGAGGTCCGCTCGGTGACGGCCGGGCTGAACGCCAAGCGCCAGCACAAGCACTACGCCGACACCGAGGGCGCCCGGCAGCACCAGCACCTGGTGGAGACCGGCGCCATGTTGCTGGCCGTCGCGGCCGACGGCTCCGGCGCCCAGCGGCGCAGCTTCCCCAACTCCTTCCACGGCAACACCGCGGCGGGTGGCTGGGAGTACGTGCTGGGCCTGGGCCTGGAGGCCCAGGCGGCCCGCGTCGGGGAGGAGGCGGTCGCGCTGCTCCGCGCCCCGCAGGCCCCCGGCGGTACCGCCGACGTGGTCATCGGCCCGGCTCAGATGGCCCTGCAGATCCACGAGTCGGTGGGCCACGCCCTCGAGCTGGACCGCATCCTCGGCGACGAGACCAACTTCGCCGGCCGCTCCTGGGTGCAGCCCGAGGACATCGGGACGCTGCGCTACGGCTCGCCGGCGGTCACCGTCGTCGCCGACCCCACCGTGGCCGGCACCCGCGGCAGCTTCGCCTGGGACGACGAGGGCACCCCCGCCCGCCGGCAGCCGCTGATCGAGGAGGGCGTGCTCCGCCAGGTGCTCTCCAGCCGCGACTCCGCGGCCCGCTACGGCAGCGAGCCCACCGGCGCGGCCCGCGCCGACGGCTGGGGCTACCTGCCCGTCTGCTTCGCCACCAACGTCTACCTGGAGCCCGGCGAGGGCTCGCTGGATGCCCTGCTGGACCGGATGGGCGACGGCTACCTCGTCGACGACAACCGCAGCTGGTCGATCGACGACCGGCGGATGGCCTTCCAGTTCGGCACCGAGGCCGCCTGGGAGGTGCGCGGCGGCAAGCGCGGCCGGCTGCTCAAGGGCTTCTCCTACGGCGGGCTGACCCCGCAGTTCTGGGGCTCGGTCGAGGCCGTCGCCGGACCGGAGGAGTTCCGCGCCTTCGGCATGCCGTGCGGCAAGGGCGAGCCCAAGCAGTGGGGCTTCCTGGGCCACGGGGCTGCGCCCACCCTGTTCCGCGGCATCGCGACGGGGGTGGCCGGATGAGCGCCGACCTGACGCCCGTGCTGGGCGAGAGCCGGGCGCTGGAGGCCTGCCGGGCCGCCGTCGACGGCGCCCGGGCTGCGGGCGCCGACGAGGCCGAGGCCTTCCTCACCGGCCGCGCCGGCAGCTGGACCCGCTTCGCCGAGGACCGCATCTCCCAGCCGCAGGACATCACCGAGTGGCAGCTGATGGTCCGGGCCTCGGTCGGCGGCCGGTCCGCCCGGATCGCCACCACCGACCTGGCCGCGGCCCGCGAGGCGGGCGCCCGGGCGGCGACCCGGGCCCGGGTGCTCACCGAGGTCGCCGGCCCGCTGCCGGTGCTCCCCGCCCCTGCCGCGGCGCCGGCCCTGCCGCCGCTCGGCGCCGACGTCCTCTGGGCCGAGGACACCGCCGGCTGGGACGTCGGCGCCCGCGTCGGCACCGCCCGCACGGCGATGGCCGCCGCCCGGGCGGCCGGCGGCAGCGCCTTCGGCGTGCTGGGCCAGGCCGTCGGCGAGGTGGCCGTGGTCACCGCCGACGGCAGCACCCGCTATGCCGCGGGGACCGAGGCGCTGGGCTCGCTGACCGTCCGGGTCGGCGACGGCACCTCGCATTGGGTCGACCTCGACCGCCGGCTCGGCGTGCTCGCCGTCGACGCGGCCGTGGCCACCACGGTCGAGGAGGCCGTCCGCGGCCAGGGCCGGCGCGAGCTGCCGGCCGGGCGCTACGACGTCGTCTTCGGCCCGCTCGCCACCGGCGGGCTGCTCGAGGGCTTCGAGTCGTTCGGCTTCAGCGGCGACGCGGTGGCCGACGGCGTGGGCGCCGTCGCCACCCGGCAGGGCGAGCGGGTGGCCCCGGCGTCCGTCGACGTCGCCGACGACCCCCGCGCCCGGCGCGGGCTGCCCTTCCCCTTCGACCTGGAGGGGACGCCGTCGTCACGGGTTCCGCTGCTCGACCACGGCGTCGTCGGCGGCGCGGTCACCGACCGGGCCAGCGCGGCGCGCGCCGGCCTGGCCGCCACCGGCCACGCCCACATCGCCCGCGAGGAGACCCCGCACCCGACGCCGTCGAGCCTGACGATGGCGGCCGGCGACGCGAGCACCGCCGAGCTGCTGGCCGGCGTCGAGCGCGGGGTCTACGTCCAGCGGCTCTGGTACCTCCGCGTCGTCGACCCGGTGGCCACCACCCTCACCGGCGGCAGCCGCGACGCCTGCTTCCTCGTCGAGGACGGCCGGCTGGCCGGCGCGCTCGCGCCCGCCCGCTTCACCGAGTCGGTCTTCGGCGCGCTGAGCCGGGTCGACGCGATCGGCCGCGACGTGCTGGCGCAGCCGCTGCCCAACGTCTGGAACGGGGCGGTCACCGCCCCGGCCGTCCGGGTCCGGGGCTTCCGCTTCGGCCCCCACGGCTCGCCTCCCCCCACCCCGACCCCCACCCCCACCCCCGCGAGAGGCTGACGTGGACGTCCGCACCAACGCCGACCGGCTGGTCACCCAGGTCCTCACCGGCGAGGTCTGGCCGGCCACCGCCGACCGGCACGCCTACCGGGTGGACGGCGACGGCCACCCCTTCGTGCTGCCGGGCATGGGCGGGGTCACCCTCGCCGGCCACCTCGGCGACCCGGCCACCGGCTGGGCCGCCGACCACCTGGAGCCGGGCCTCTCGGTCCGGCACCGCGACCCGGCGGCGAACTTCGCCCTGCAGTACCTCACCTGCGTCGGCAACGAGGTCACCGTGCTCTCCGGTGCCGCCGCGGGCGGCACGGGCGTGGCCATCGGCCAGCACGCCTACGTCCTCGTCGACGCCGACGACGCCGTGCTGGAGGCGACCACGGTCGGCGACCGCGTCCGGGTGGTGGCCCGCGGGCAGGGCCTGCTCCTGCTGGACCACCCGGACGTCCGGGTGAAGAACCTCGACCCGGCGGTGCTGGCGGCCATGCCGGGCGGCACGACGGCCGACGGCCGGCTGGCGGTGCACGTCGCCCGCGACGTGCCCGCCGACGCGGCCGGGGCCGGCGGCGGGATGTCGTCGGAGTACGCCAACACCGACCTGATGGGCGCCTACGCCGGGCTGGCCGACGACCTGTCGCTGGGCCTGGAGTCGCTGCGGATCGGCGACCTCGTCGTGCTGCGCGACACCGACCACAGCTGGGGCCGCGGCTACCGGCCGGGCTGGCTGACCATCGGCACCATCTCGACCGGGCAGTGCGCGCTGTTCGGCCACGGCCCCGGCCCCAGCACGCTGATGAGCGGACCGGCCGAGGCCTTCACGATCGTCGAGGACCCGGACGCGAACCTCGGCCACTACGTCGGGCGGCCCGCCGCCCAGGAGGTGCCCGCATGAGGACCGTCGCCATGAACCTGGCCGGCGTCGCGGAGTTCCCGGCGATCGGCTCGACGCCGTACCGGGTCGACGTCGACGGCCGGCCCTACGTCCCCGTCGGCGACGGCGGCATCGTGCTCGGGGTCTCCCTCGGCGACCGGGTCACCGCCACGGCCGGCGACCACGTCGCCCCCGGCGTCTCGGTCGGCCACCCGGACCCGGCCGCCCGCTTCGCCCTGACGGCGCACGCCTGCGTCGGCAACCCCGTCGTCGTCCGCGACGGCGCGGCCGCCGGAGCCACCGGGCACGTCATCGGCAAGCGGGGCGAGGACGGCCGGGTGCTGGCCTGGCTGCCCGAGGAGGCGCTGGCGGTGATGGTGCCCGGCGACGGGCTGAGCGTGCGGGCCTCCGGCCAGGGCGCCCGGCTCGACGGCGGGCCCGACGACGTCGCGCTGCTCAACCTCGACCCGTGGCTGCTCGACGGCCTCGGCGTGCAGGTGGGCCGCGACGGCGTCGGCGTGGGCGTCCGGGCCGTCGTGCCCAGCCGGCTGGCGGGCAACGGCGTCGGGCGGCCGGCCCAGCTGTGGGACCTCGACCTGGCCTTCCCGGCCGGCGACCCGGTGCTGGAGGGCCTGCGGCTCGGCGACCTGCTGGCCGTCGCCGACCTCGACGTCCGGCACAACATGGGCTTCCGCCGCGGCTGGCTGACCGTCGGGCTGGTGGTGCACGGCGACAGCCCGATGCCGGGCCACGGCCCGGGCTTCGCGCCCCTGCTGACCGGGCCGGCCGCCCGGCTGGAGGCGCTCGTCGACGCGGGCGGCCACACCGGGCTCACCCTCGACGTCCTGTCCGGCGGACGCCGCGGACCGGCGGAGGTTCCCGCACCGGCCCCCGGGGGCAGGGCAGGATGATCACCCAGACACCGGCCGTCCGCGAGGCCCGCGCCGGCCGAGGGACAGGAAGGGGAGCTGCCGTGCTGGAGCACCAGTCACTGCCGGAGACGGTGCGCGACGCGCTCCGCCGGCAGATCCTCAACGACGAGCTGCCGGCCGGGGCCCGGCTCGTGGAGGCCACGATCGCCGCCGACCTGGGCGTCAGCCGGGCCACCGTCCGGGAGGCGATGCGCGGGCTGGCGTCCGAGGGGCTGGTGGAGATCGCCCCCCGCCGGCACAGCGTCGTCACCCGGATGAGCGCGGAGGACGCCGACGACGTCTGCTTCGCCCGCTACGTGCTGGAGGCCGGCATCGCCAAGTCGCTGACGCCGCAGGACAAGGTGGGCCTCGACGAGGCGCTCGCCGAGGCCCTCGACCGGATGGACGAGGCCGCCCAGGGCGGGGACCTGCAGGCGCTGGTCGCCGCCGACGTCCACTTCCACGGGCTGATCGTCCAGGCGTCCCGGCGGCGCCGGGCCGTCGAGCTGTGGGGAGCCGTCAACGGCCAGATCGGCGCCCTGATGCGCGCCTCGATCGACCGCCAGCACCTGGCGCTGGCCGGGGTCCGGGCCCGGCACGAGCCGGTCCGCCAGGCCCTGGCCAGCGGCACGGCGCGGCAGATCGAGAAGGCGATCTACGCCCACTACGTCACCGACCGCGACCTGGTGCCCGAGCACCCCGGTCCCGCGTGAGCCGCCCCGAGCCCGTCCGCTGGGGCGTGCTGGGCACCGCGGGCATCGCCCGCGCCCAGTTCCTGCCCGCGCTGGCCGAGGCGGGGGGCCGGGCCGTCGTCGTCGGCGGCCGCGACGTCGCGCGCACGGAGGCGTTCGCTCGCGCCGAGGGGGTCGAGCGGGCCGTCGAGGGCTACCAGGCCGTGCTGGACGACCCGGCCGTCGAGGCCGTCTACGTGCCGCTGCCCAACCCGCTGCACGCCCGCTGGGCCGCCGCCGCCCTGGAGGCGGGCAAGGCGGTGCTGTGCGAGAAGCCGCTGACGACGTCACCGGCCACCACGGAGGCGCTGCTGGCCGTCGCGGCCCGCAGCCCGCGGCCGCTGTGGGAGGCCTTCGTCTTCCCGTTCCAGGCCCAGCACCGCCGCGTCGTCGAGCTGGTGGCCTCGGGTGCGGTCGGCGAGCTGCGCGAGGTCGTCGCGTCCTTCCACTTCACCGTCAGCCGGCCCGAGAACATCCGGCTGTCGGCCGACCTCTTCGGCGGGGCGCTGGCCGACGTCGGCTGCTACCCGCTGCGGCTCGCGCACGAGCTGTACGGGGTCCCCGCGCTCGACGCGGCCGTCGTGGCCGAGCCGGCCGGCGGTGCGGGCGGCGTCGAGGTCGAGGCGGCGGGCCGGCTCACCTACGCCGACGGCCGCCGCGTGCTGCTGACCTGCGGGTTCCGGCGGGCGCCGGAGACGACGACGCTGCTGCTGGGCACCGAGGGCAGCATCCGGCTGGACAACCCGTGGCACCCGACGCCCGGGGCCGCGCTGCAGCTGCGCCGGACCGGGGCCGATCCGGTCGTCGAGCACCCGACGACGGACGCCCGCTCGTTCACCGCCGCGCTGCGGCACGTGCACGCGGTGCTGCGCGAGGAGGCGGAGCCGGAGCTGCTGGCCGCCGGCTCGGCCGGCCCGGTCGCGGCCGCGCTGGCCCTGGCCCGCCGGTCCGCCGGCCTGGCCGAACCCGGACCGGAGGCGACGCCATGACCCGCCGAGGGCTCTTCCTGCCCCCGTTCGACGTGCTCGCCGACCCGGCCCTGGTGGCCGAGCTGGCCGCCGAGGCCGAGGAGGCGGGCTGGGACGGCGTCTTCGTCTGGGACCACCTGATCTACGCCGACCCGGTGCGCGAGATCGCCGACCCCTGGATCTGCTGCGCCGCGATCGCCGCGGCGACGTCGCGCATCCAGCTCGGCCCGATGGTCACGCCGCTGTCGCGGCGCCGGCCGCAGGTGCTGGCCCGCCAGGCCGCCTCGCTCGACCGGCTGTCCGGTGGCCGGCTGGTGCTCGGCTTCGGGCTGGGCGACGACGGCCGGGTGGGCGAGCTCTCCCGGTTCGGCGAGGAGACCGACGCCAAGGCCCGGGCGGCGATGCTCGACGAGGGCCTGGGGGTGCTGCGCGGGCTGCTGTCCGGCGAGCCCGTCGACCACGACGGCCCGCACGCGCCCGCCCGCGGCGTCACCTTCGCCCCCGCCGGCACCCGGCCCGGCGGCATCCCGTTCTGGATCGGCGGCCGGTGGCCGAACAAGCCGCCGCTGCGCCGGGCGGCCCGGCACCAGGGCGCCTTCGTCATCGCCGTCGAGACCCCCGACGACCTCGCCGGCGCCCGCGCGGTGCTCGCCGACGTCCGGGCGGCGGCGGGTGCGGGGATGGACGGCTTCGACCTGGTCGTGCAGCTGGGCCCGGGTGAGGACCCGGCGCCGTGGGCGGACGCGGGCGCCACCTGGGTGCTCACCCAGGTCGGTCCGTACCACCTGGACCTGGCGGAGGTCCGGCGCGTGGTGCGCGCCGGTCCCTGAGGTCGCAGGCGCGTCCCGCGAGGGCCGGTGCCGGACCTCAGCGGCGGCCGCGCGGCTCCTGGCCGGGGACCGCCTGACCGGGGGCCGGCTGGCCGGGGGCCTGCTGGCCGGGCAGGGGCTGACCGGGGAGCGGCTGACCGGGCTGGCCGCCCGGACCGCCCCGGAAGGTGCTCGAGCCGTCGCCGTAGACCAGCGCCGGGGGCGGGGCGTCGAACGTGGTCGCCGGACGGCCGTCCAGGTAGGACTCCATGGCCGGCTTCCAGATCTCCTGGCCGGCGTCGCCGCTGCCCGAGCCCTCGAGCACGCGCCCGGTCGAGGGCACGACGTAGCCCTTGAGCCCGGCCCGGCCCCGGCCGCCCTCACCGGCCTTGAACGGGGCGCGCGCGTTGTCGATGGAGATCATCGCCGCGCCGGCGGCGTCGGGTGTGTAGCCGACGAACCAGGTGGCGGCGTTGCTGTCGATGGTGCCGGTCTTGCCGGCCTGCGGGCGGCCGTCGGCGGTGGCGACCCGGGCCCCGGTGCCCTGGGTCATCACCCCGGCCAGCATGGCGTTGACGGCGTCGGCGACGCCCTCGTCCAGCACCCGCTCGCAGCTCCCGTCCGGCACGTCCAGCGAGGCGCCGGAGGCGTCGGTGACCGAGTCGAGCACCACCGGGTCGCAGTGGATGCCGCCGGAGGCGAAGGTGGCGTACGCGCTCGCCATCGAGAGCGGGTCGACCTCGACGGTGCCCAAGGTGAAGGACGGCTTGTCGTCGTAGGAGCTGACGGGCGCGTCGGCGGTGCTGCTGCGGACGCCGACCTTCTCGGCCATCCGGGTGACGTCGCACATGCCGACGTCGAGGGCCAGCTGCACGAAGTAGGTGTTCACCGAGCGCTGCGCGGCCAGGTTCATGTCCATCACGCCGTTGGTGCCGGTGGAGTTGCTGACCTCCCACTGCCCGTTCACCTGCCGCGTGCCCTCGCAGCTCTCGAAGCTGGCACCGGAGAAGTCGACGGTCCGGCGGGCGTCGTAGCGGGTGGACAGCGGCAGCCCGTCCTGCAGGGCCGCGGCGGCGGTGAAGGCCTTGAACGTCGAGCCGGCCTGGAACCCCTGGGCGCCGCCCAGCGCCGGGGGCACCGAGTAGTTCCAGTAGGTCTCGCCCTCCTCGGCGTCGGAGCCCATCACGGGACGGCTCTGCGCCATCGCCAGCACCCGGCCGGTGCCGGGCTCGACCATGTCCATCACCGAGATCAGCGGGTCGGTCGGGGCGACGACGGCGCTGACGGCCTCCTGGGTCGCCTCCTGCGTCGACGGGTCGAGCGCGGTCCGGACCGTCAGCCCGCCGCGCAGCACGGCCTGCTCGCGCTCCTCCGGGGTGGCGCCCAGGCTGGGCGTCTGCAGCAGCGTCTTGTAGACGTAGTCGCACAGGAACGGGAAGTCGCTGGTGGTGCAGCCGCTGGTGGTCGTCTCGACGGCGTCCTCGTCGAAGCCCTTCTTCTGCGCCTTGGTGGCCTGGGCATCGGTGATGGTGCCCAGCTCGGCCATCCGGGCCAGCACGACGTCGCGGCGCTGCAGGCCGGCCCGCTCGTTCTCGACCGGGTTGTAGGCCGTCGGGTTCTGCACCAGCCCGGCCAGCAGGGCGGCCTGGGCCAGGGTCAGCTCGGCCGCCGTCGTCCCGAAGTAGTGCTCCGCCGCGGCCTGGACGCCGTAGGCGCCGTCGCCGTAGTAGGCGATGTTGAGGTAGCGCTCGAGGATCTCGTCCTTGGTGAGGTTCTGCTCCACCGAGACGGCGTAGCGCAGCTCCTTGATCTTGCGGCTGTAGGTGCCCGCGCGGGCGGCCTCGACGGCCGCTTCGTCGCCGGCCTTGGCGGCCTCCTCGACCTGGACCATCTTCACGTACTGCTGGGTGATGCTCGAGCCGCCCTGCGTGACGTCGTCGGACGCGGTGTTGCGCAGGAAGGCGCGCAGCGTGCCGATCGGGTCGATGGGGCCGTGCTCGTAGAAGCGGTGGTCCTCGATGGAGATGATCGCCTCGCGCATCACGGGGGCGATGGCGTCCAGCCCGACGTAGACCCGGTTCTCGGCGTAGAACGTCGCCAGCAGGTCGCCGTCGGCGTCCAGCACCCGGGTGCGCTGGGACTGCGCCGGGGCGTCGAACTCCACCGGCAGCGTCGTCAGCTCCTCCGACGCGGCGTCGGTGGCCCAGGCCGCGGCGGCCACCGCCGGCAGCACCAGGCCGGCCGCCAGCAGCCCGGCGACGGCGCTCACGACCACGAAGACGAGGGCCGCGGTCGAGCGGCGGCGGGGTCGCGAGGAGGGAGGCACCCCCCGAGGGTAGGAGCACCGCGGCCCCGAACCCAGGGCGTGCGGACCTCGTCACACCGGGAACTCCTGGCCCTGACCAGGCGTTCCGCCCCGGTCGCGGGGGGTGGGACCGGTCCGACCGGCGGCCCTCAGGGGCGGGGTCGGCCGCCCCGTGCGGCGGTCCGGGCGGCGCTGACGTAGCGCTCGGTGACCAGGTACTGCCCGGCCCGGGCCAGCGGCGCGCCGAGCACGGTGAACCAGCGGCCGCCGCGGGAGAAGGCGACGAGGTCGAAGAAGACGGCGCCGTCGGCGGCCAGCTCGACGGTGAAGGACTCCTCGCCGCGCTCGGGGTGGCCCGGCAGGGTGCCGTAGACGAAGCCGAGGCGGTGGTCGTCCTCGACGACCTCCAGCACGCGGACCGGGATCCGCAGCCCCACCCGGCGCGGGCCGAGCCGGAGCTCGGCCACGGTACCCACGCGCACGCGGTGGTCGGACACCCGCGCCGACAGGCCGGCGCCCTCGTGCACGCGCCAGGTGAGCAGCGCCTCGCCGGCGGCCTCGAACGCCGCCCGGCCCTGGCCCACCCGGGCCGAGACGTGCTGGTGGTGGTAGCCGGCCGGCAGCGTGCTCCGGGTCGCCCCGACCTCGGGGTAGGTGAGGCCGGCGGTCTGCAGCGCGAGCGCTGCCGCGGGGGCCATCAGCTCCGCCACGCTCCCCACCCCCTCCCCCTGCCCGGTGCCGGACGCCCGTGATCCTGCCACGGCGCCCGGGCGGCTCAGGCGCCGGGACCGGCGGCGGCCACCGGGGACGCCGGGGCGGTCGTCGTCGCCTCCGGCCGCGGGTCCAGCCGGACGGCGACGTGCGGCAGGAACAGCTGCACGAGCGGCCCGATCCCGACGGCGTAGAGGACGGTCCCGAGGCCGACGGTGCCGCCCAGCGCGAACCCGACCGCCAGCACGACCACCTCGATCCCCGTGCGGACGAGCCGCAGGCTCGCCCCGGTCCGGCGGGCGAGGCCGGTCATCAGCCCGTCGCGCGGGCCGGGGCCGAAGTGGCTGCCGATGTAGACCGCGCCGGCCAGCCCGTTGGCGACGACCCCGCCGACCAGCAGCAGCACCTGCAGGACCAGCGGCCCCGGCGTGCGCAGCACGGCCAGCCCGAGGTCGGCCGCGATCCCGACGGCGAAGACGTTCGAGATCGTGCCCAGGCCCGGGCGCTGCCGCAGCGGCACCCACATCAGCAGCACCAGCGCGCCGACGACGATGGTGATGGTGCCGTAGCTGAGCGGCACCCACCGCTCCAGGCCCTCGTGCAGGACGTCCCACGGAGCCAGCCCGAGGTCGGAGCGCAGCATCATGGCCATCGAGAAGCCGTAGAGCGCGAGGCCGAGGTAGAGCTGGGGCAGCCGGCGGGCCAGCCGGCCGGCGCGGAGCTGCTGCAGGGGGCCGAGGGCGGAGGGGGCGGACGTCGTCACGGTGCCATCGTCGACGACGCCAGGACCGGCCCACCAGGGCCAATCCGTCGGCACTGGCCTGCTCCTACGGCGAGGACCCCGGATTGGTACGGTACGACCAGTCCACCCGAGGAGCGCGCGATGACCCCCACCCGCTGGCTGGCCGCGGCCGGGCTGCGCGACCTGCTGGGACCGGACGCTTTCCGCTCCCCCGCCTACCGCGACCTGGCCGAGCGCGTCCGCTTCCTCGTCGTCGACGGCCGGCTGGCCGTCGGCACCCGGCTGCCCAGCGAGCGGGAGCTGGCCCGCGTGCTGGGGCTGAGCCGCTCCACCGTGACGGCCGCCTACGCCCACCTCGCCACCACCGGCTACCTGCGCACCCGGCAGGGCTCGGGCGCGTTCGTCGAGGTGCCGCCCGGCCAACCGCTCGGCGGCCTGCCCGGCGTGGGCCTGGCCGGCGCCGGGGCGCTGAACTTCGCCTTCGCCGCGCCCGCCGCCCCGGCCGGTGTGGCGGAGGCGTACGCGGAGGCGGTCGGGCAGCTGCCGACGCTGCTGCGCAGCCACGGGTACTCCGCCGACGGGCTGCCGGTGCTGCGGCAGCGGATCGCCGACTGGTACACGGCCCGCGGGCTGCCGACAGCCCCGTCCCAGGTGGTCGTGACCGGCGGCGCGCTGGCCGCGCTGAACCTCGTGGCGGCGTCGCTGCTGGGTCCGGGCGACCGGGTCCTGGTGGAGACCCCGACCTACGCCAACGCCCTCGATGCGCTGCGCCGGCGCGGCCTGCGGCCGATGGCCTACCCGCTGGGGCCGGACGGCTGGGACGCTGCGGGTTTCGACGCGACGGTCCGGCAGACCGCACCGCGCGCGGCCTACCTGATCCCCGAGTTCCAGAACCCGACGGGCGGCTGGCTGGAGGCCGGGCTGCGCCCCGAGCTGGCCGCGTCGCTGCGCCGGACCCGCACCGTCGCGGTGGTGGACGAGACCCTGGTGGAGACGCGGCTGGACGGCCAGCCGCCGCGGCCGCCGCTGGCCTCCTTCCTGCCCGACGCCGTCACCCTCGGCTCGGCCAGCAAGGCGTTCTGGGGCGGTCTGCGGATCGGCTGGGTGCGCGCGCCGCGCGAGCTGGTCCGCACCCTGGTGGAGAACCGGGCGACGCTCGACCTGGGCACCCCGCCGCTGGAGCAGCTGGCCCTGGCCGCGCTGCTGGCCGACGCCGGGCCGGTGCTGGCCGACCAGCGGCTCCGGCTCCGCGAGCAGCGCGACCGGCTGGTGGGCCAGCTGGCCGCCCACCTGCCCGCCTGGCGCTGCACGACCCCGGGCGGCGGGCTGAGCCTGTGGGTGGAGCTGCCGACGGAGTCCTCGAGCCGGCTGGCGGCCGCGGCCGAGCGGCAGGGCCTGCTGCTGAGCGCCGGCCCGCGCTTCTTCCCGGGTGCCGGGGGCGAGCGGCGGGTCCGGATCCCCTTCGCCGCCGCGCCCGAGGTGCTCGACGACGCCGTCCAGCGCCTGGTCCGGGCGTGGGCCGCGGTCGAGGACGGGACGACGGGCGCGGCCGTCCCGCCGGCGCTGGACCTCAGCGCCTGACGGCCCGGCTCAGCCCGCGGCGGCCTGCTCCGCCTTCGCGGCCTTCTTCGTGGCCTTGACGGCGCGCTTGCTCTCCCGGACCCTGGCCAGCGACTCCTCGTCGACGACGTCGGCGACGGAGCGGAACCCGTCCTGGCCGAAGGGCCCGGCCGCCTCCTCCCACCCGGTCGGGGTGACGCCGCGGTGCTTGGCCAGCACGGCGACGAAGATCGTCGCCTTCTCCTCCCCGAAGCCGGGCAGGGCCAGCAGCGCCCGCTTCAGCCCGGCCCCCGTGGTCGCGTCGCGCCAGACGTTCGCGGCGTCGCCGTCGAACTCCTCGACGAGCACCTGGCAGACCTGACGGACGCGCTTGGCCATCGCCCCGGGGAACCGGTGGACGGCCGGCCGCTCGGAGCAGAGGGCGATGAAGGCGTCCTCCTCCATCGCGGCGATCGCGGCCACGTCCAGCCGCCCGCCCATCCGCTCCGCGATCACCGCCGGCCCCGCGAACGCCTTCTCCATCGCGACCTGCTGGTCCAGGACCATGCCCAGCAGGAGCGCGTTGTCGTCGGTGGTCAGCAGGTCGTCGGCGGCGTCGTCGCCGGTCAGCCAGATGCGGCGGGAGGTCATGGCGCCAGTCTGGCCCGCCGGCCCGGACGGGTCCACCGCTGTCCCCGAGCCCGACCCCGCGCCCTGAGCCTGTCGAAGGGCCCTCCGCCCCCTGAGCCCGCCCTCCGCTCCCTGAGCCTGTCGAAGGGCCCCTCGCCCCCTGAGCCCGTCGAAGGGCCCCTGCTCCCTGAGCCCGTCGAAGGGCCAGACTCGCGCCGGCCTCTACCCGAGCGGCGCGCCCGCCCGTGGCTCGTCCGCCCGCGGGTCCGTCCGGACCACCCCGTCCCCGGCCCGAGCCGTCGGCGCGGGAGCCGGCGTGACTGACCGCCGGAACGGTTCGTGCAGGTCGACCCGGTCGGTGAGCGAGCGCTCCACCTCGGGGCGCGGCGGCCGGGCGGACGGCCTCTCCACCCCGGGGTGGATCAGCCGGGCGACGGCGAAGCTGGCCGGCTCCACCGGGCGGCCGTAGCGCTCCGGGAGGGCCCGCGGCGGCGCTCGGCGCGGGGGCCGAGCGTGTCGCCTACTCGTAGAGGACGTACTCCGGCCGCGGCCGCAGGGCCAGCACCTGCGCGGGCGTCATCAGCGGCCCGGCCTCGGCGTCCTCGTCGTAGAACAGCTTGAAGCCGGCGTGCACGTGCTCGGGGGTGGTGCGGTCGACGAGCCGGTAGGTCGCCTCCTTCGCCCCGCGGCTGCCGATGCCGTCGACGGACTTCACGACGGCCACCCCGCGGTGGTCGCGCAGCCCCTGCTCGCGCCGGACCACCGAGGGCGCCAGCTGGTGGTAGACGAGGACCTTCTCCGGCAGGTCCCCGGCCGCCACGACGTCGGACAGGTAGCGGGCGACGCCGTCCAGCTCGCGGCCGGTGGTGTGGCCGAAGACCCGGCCGGGCACCTGCCCGGGTCCCATCGCCCACTCGGGGTCCAGGGCCAGGCCGACGTCGGGCTCGTCGAGCCAGCGCCGGTAGGCCTTCGCCTCGTCCAGGAAGTCGGCCCGGCCCGGCTGGATGTTGAGCAGCAGCAGCGCGTCGTGCGCCCGGGCGGCCCTCAGGTACCGGGCGATCTGGTCGTCGCCGATCCGGGTGCGGTACGTGCCGTCCCGGCCCGGGTCGGCCTGCACGATCGTGGCGATCACCTCCAGCACCGGCAGCACCTCGCGCCCGTCCCGGTAGGGCCGGGCCCGCCGCTCCAGCTCGTCCACCCGCTGGTCCAGCGGCCCGGTGCCCAGCCGGCCCAGCGTCGGCGCCCCCGTCAGGCCGGCGTAGCCGACGAGCCGGTACCGCGGGAAGACGGTGCGGCCACCGCGCGGCAGCTCCAGGGCGGCCGGGGTCGGCGACGGCGTCGCCGACGGCGACGGGGTCCCGCTCGGCGTCGGGGAAGGAAGGGCGGTGCTCGCGGGTGACGGCGTCGACCCGGCGGTGCTGGCGCTCGGCTCCGGCGTCGGGCCGGCCCCGCCGTCGGCGCCGCAGCCGCCGAGCAGCAGCAGTCCGGCCGCCAGCGCGGCGGTCACGGTCGCGGTGCGGGTGCGCACACGTCCTCCTCGGGTCGACGACGGCCGACGGGCCGCTTCGGCACGGTACGGGGTGCGGGTGACGACCCGGGCGCGGCCGGGTGAAGCCCCTGGCCAGCCGCGGGTCGCGGTGTAGGTTGACCGCCATGTCCACGGACACCGCCCAGCAGCGCGACGGAGCCGTGCGGGCCGACAGCAGCGCCCCCCGCGACGACGCGGGCCGGCTCTCCCCCGCCGACGCCACCGCGGACGGCGCCGTCCGGTCCTCCCGGCCGCAGCCCACCCTGGAGATGGTGGCCGCCGTCTCGGGCGTCAGCCGCTCGACGGTGTCCCGGGTGGTCAACCACTCGCCCAGCGTCCGGCCCGAGGTGGCCGCCGCCGTGCGGCGCGCGATCGAGGCCCTCGACTACGTGCCCAACCGCGCCGCCCGCTCGCTCGCGAGCCGGCACACCTATGCCGTCGCCCTGCTCGTGCCCGAGGAGTCCAGCCGGTTCTTCGGCGACCCCTACTTCGCCTCCATCGTCCAGGGCATCACCGGCGCGCTGGAGAGCAGCGACTACGTCCTCAACCTGCTGGTGGACCGCGACGGCGGCGGCGGCAAGGCCCGCCGCTACCTGCAGGGCGGCAGCGTCGACGGCGCCCTGGTCGTCTCCCACCACCCCCGCGACACCGACCTCCGCGCGATCAACGCGAGCCTGCCCGTCGTCTTCGGGGGCCGGCCGGCGCTGCCCGATCTCGACCCCTGCTACAGCGTCGACGTCGACAACGTCGGCGGCGCCCGGCTGGCCACGGGCCACCTCGTCGGGCTGGGCCGGCGGCGCGTCGGCACCGTCACCGGACCCTCCGACATGCCGGCGTCGGTCGACCGGCTGCAGGGCTGGCGCGAGGTGCTCGAGGCTGCCGGGCTGCCCGACGACGCCGTGGCGGTCGGGGACTTCACGACCGCCGGCGGGGCGGCCGCCACGCACGCGCTGCTGGAGCGCGTCCCCGACCTCGACGCGCTCTTCGTCGCCAACGACCTGATGGCGCGCGGCGCCCTGGCCGTACTGGCCGAGCGGGGGCGGGCGGTGCCCGACGACGTCGCCCTGGTCGGCTACGACGACAGCCCGGCCGCGACGTGGGCCGAGCCGCTCCTGACCACGGTCAGCCAGCCCTCGATCGCCATGGGCGCCCGGATGGCCGAGATGCTGCTGGGCCTGCTCGCCAGCCGGGAACCGGAGAGCCGGGCCTGCGTGCTGCAGACCCGGCTCGTGCTCCGCGCGACCGCCTGACCTCGCGGCCCGGCGGGTCGCTCAGAGGTTGATCATGTGGCCCGAGATGCCGTGCGCGGCCTCGAGCAGCGCCTCCGACAGCGTCGGGTGAGCGTGGATGTTGCGGGCGACCTCGTCGGCCGTCAGGTCCCACAGCTGGGCCAGCGTGAGCTCGGGCAGCAGCTCGGTGACGTCCGGGCCGATCATGTGCGCGCCGAGGATCTCGTTGTGCTCGCTGTCGGCGATCACCTTGACGAAGCCGACGGGCTCGCCCAGCCCGTGGGCCTTGCCGTTGGCGGTGAAGGGGAACTTGGCGACCTTGACGTCGTAGCCCTTGTCCTTGGCCTGCGCCTCGGTGTAGCCGAACGACGCGACCTGCGGCTGGCAGTACGTGGCCCGCGGGATCATGTCGTAGTTGATCGGCATGGTCTCGGCCCCGGCGATGGTCTCGGCGGCGACGATGCCCTGCGCCTCGGCGGTGTGGGCCAGCAGCAGCTTGGCCGTCACGTCGCCGATGGCGTAGATGTGGGGCACGTTGGTGCGCATGTGGTCGTCGATGGCGATGGCGCCGCGCTCGGTCAGCTCGACGCCGGTCTTGTCCAGGCCGTAGCCGGCGGTCCGCGGGGCGAAGCCGATGGCCTGCATGACCTTGTCGGCCTCCAGCACGGTGGACTCGCCGCCGGCGGCCGGGGAGACGGTGACCTTGACCTTCTCGCCCGAGTCGTCGATCTTCTCGACCTTGGTGCTGGTCATCAGCTTCACGCCGAGCTTCTTGTAGTGCTTCTGCAGCTCGGCGGAGACCTCGGGGTCCTCCAGCGGCAGCATCCGGTCGAGGAACTCCACGATCGTGACGTCGACGCCGTAGTTGGCCAGCACGTAGGCGAACTCGGTGCCGATGGCGCCCGAGCCCGCGATGATGATCGACGCCGGCAGCTCCTCGGTGAGGATCTGCTCCTCGTACGTCAC
Organism: Microlunatus capsulatus; assembly: GCF_017876495.1. NCBI lineage: Bacteria > Bacillati > Actinomycetota > Actinomycetes > Propionibacteriales > Propionibacteriaceae > Microlunatus > Microlunatus capsulatus. The sequence goes on from NZ_JAGIOB010000001.1 coordinate 204,354, forward strand.
GACGCGCTCGGTGACCTCGGTGCCCGGCAGCAGACGGGTGGTGGCGCCCGCGGCGATGATGAGGTTGTCGAAGCTCACCTGCGTGGTGCCCTTCGGGCCCTCGACGCTCACGTGGTGGTCGTCGGTGAAGGTGGCCCAGCCGTCGATCTCGGTGACCTTGTTCTTCTTCATGAGGAAGTGGACGCCCTTGGCCATCCGGTCCGCCACGCCCCGGCTGCGCTTGAACGCCGAGCCGAAGTCGAACGTGACGTCGCCGCTGATCCCGAACGTCTTCGCCTCGTGGTTGAAGATGTGCGCGATCTCGGCGTTGCGCAGCAGCGACTTCGTCGGGATGCAGCCCACGTTGTTGCACACCCCGCCCCAGTACTTGAGCTCGATGATGGCGGTGGACAGCCCCAGCTGGGCGGCTCGGACCGCGGCCACGTAGCCACCCGGTCCGGCACCCAGCACGACGACGTCATAGTGATCGGTCATGGCCTCAACTCTAGGGGGGCGGCGCCGCGCGCGGCCAACCGGCCGCGGGCGATCGCTGAGGGCGTAGCGGCCGCCGTGCCGAGCAGGCGACACGCCGCCAGTTCTCAGAAAATCTCACATGTGAGTTAACCTCGTCCGCGTGACTGACACCTACGCAGACCGCATCGGAGGGCTCATCCGTGACGCTCGCAAGCACCGGGGGCTCACCCAGACCCAGCTGGCCGACGTGCTCGGGACCAGTCAGAGCGCGGTGCACCGCATCGAGGCCGGGAACCAGAACCTCAGCCTCGACATGGTGAACCGCATCGCCGAGGCGCTCGAGTCGCCGCTGATCTCGGTCGGCCCCAACGGCCCGCTGCACCTGCGCGTGCAGGGCGGGGTCAAGCTGTCGGGCTCGATCGCCGTCCGCTCCTCCAAGAACGCGGCCGTCGCCCTGCTCTGCGCCAGCCTCATCAACCGCGGCCGCACCGTCATCCGCGGCATCGCGAAGATCGAGGAGGTCAACCGGATCCTCGAGGTGCTGACCAGCATCGGCGTCCGCGCCACCTGGCTCAACGGCGGCAACGACCTCGAGCTGGTCCGCCCCGACGAGCTGGACCTGGCCGCCATGGACGTCGAGGCCGCCCGCCGCACCCGCAGCGTCATCATGTTCCTCGGGCCGCTGCTGCACTCCTACCCCAGCTTCCAGCTGCCCTACGCCGGCGGCTGCGACCTCGGCGCCCGGACCATCGAGCCGCACCTGCAGGTGCTCCGCCGCTTCGGCCTCGACGTGGTCCCCACCGAGGGCTTCTACCAGTGCAGCGTCGACGAGTCGGTCGAGCCGACCCGCCCGGTCACCCTGACCGAGCGCGGCGACACCGTCACCGAGAACGCCCTGCTGGCCGCGGCCCTGTCCCCCGGCGTCACCGTGCTGCGCAACGCCAGCCCGAACTACATGGTCCAGGACCTCTGCGTCTTCCTCACCCACCTCGGCGTCGAGATCGACGGGATCGGCACCACGACCCTGCGCGTGCACGGCGTCGAGAGCATCAACACCGACGTCGAGTTCGCCCCGTCGGAGGACCCGATCGAGGCGATGAGCCTGCTCACCGCGGCGATCGTCACCCAGTCCGAGCTGACCATCGAGCGCGCGCCGATCGAGTTCCTCGAGATCGAGCTGGCGATCCTGGAGGAGATGGGCCTCGACTTCACCCTCAGCGACGAGTACGTCGCCGACAACGGCCACACCCGGCTCGTCGACCTGACGGTGCGCCCCAGCGCCCTGCGCTCCCCGATCGACAAGATCCACCCCATGCCGTTCCCGGGGCTGAACATCGACAACCTGCCCTTCTTCGCGGTCATCGCGGCCACGGCCGAGGGCAAGACGATCATCCACGACTGGGTCTACGAGAACCGGGCGATCTACCTCACCGAGCTCAACCGGCTCGGCGCCCAGGTGCAGCTGCTCGACCCGCACCGGGTGATCGTCGAGGGCCCGACGCGCTGGCGCGGCACCCAGGTGGTCTGCCCGCCGGCCCTGCGCCCCGCCGTCTGCATCCTGCTCGGCATGCTCGCCGCCCGCGGCGAGTCGGTGCTGCGCGACGTCTACGTCATCAACCGCGGCTACGAGGACCTCGCCAACCGGCTCAACGCCCTGGGCGCGAACATCGAGGTCTTCCGGGATTGATGGCTGCGTTGTCTGCCCTCGCTCCGCTCGGGCGCGGAGCGCGCTCCGGCCCGCCGTCTTCCTCCTGCGCTCGCCGACGAAGAACGTGTCGGCGAGCTCCGGTCGTCCAGACGGCGGCGCGCGCTCCGGCGTCCGCCGGGTCTCCGCTCCCTGAGCTCGTCGAAGGGCTCCTGGCGCTCAGGAACTGCTGAGGGGTTGCGGCCGCGAGCCTCCTCGCCCGCCACCTCTCAGCGGTTTCCGCACTGAGGGCTGGATCGGGACAGGTGCGCGGGCTCTGCTGCTGCCTCCGGTCAGCACTCGGTGACCGGGTCCGTCAGACCGGGACGGCCTGAAAGGTCCGGGTGGGGGCGGCGATCTCGTCCTGGGCGGCGACGAGCTGCAGCTCGGCCTGGCCCGAGCGGACGGTGACGTCGAGGACCCCGTGGACGACGGCGGCGGTGTGCGCCACCGAGGCGGCGACGTCGCGGGTGCGCAGGTAGGTGGCCAGGAAGGTCGCGGCCGTCAGGTCGCCGGCGCCGGTGAAGGTGCGCGGCAGCAGGGGCGTCGTCACCCGCCAGGCGCCCTCGCCCGAGACGGCGACCATGTCGATCGTGCCCGGCTCGGCGTCGGTGTGCACGACGCTCGTGACCAGGACGATCTCGGGGCCCAGCGCCCGGGCCGCCTGCGCGGCGGCGAGCACCTCGGGCAGGGTCGTGGTGCCCAGCCCCGTCAGCAGCTCCAGCTCGAACTGGTTCGGGGTGATGACCTGCGCGGCGGGCACGACCCGGTCGCGCATCAGCTCGGGGATGCCCGGTCGGACGTAGACCCCGCGGCCGACGTCGCCGAGCACCGGGTCGCAGCAGTACAGCGCGGACGGGTTGCGGGAGCGGACCAGCGCGACGGCGTCGAGGATGACGGCGCCGACGTCGGCCCCGCCCTGGTAGCCGGACAGCACGGCGTCGCAGCGGTCCAGCACGCCGCGCTCGTCGATCCCCCGGATGACGTCGGCGACGTCCTCGGCGCGCAGCAGGGGTCCCCGCCAGCCGGGGTAGCCCGTGTGGTTGGAGAAGTGGACGGTGAGCACGGGCCAGACCTCGACGCCCATCCGCATCAGCGGGAACGTCGCCGCGCTGTTGCCGACGTGGCCGTAGGCCACCGAGGACTGGATGGACAGGATCGTCGTCACGCGGTCATCATCGCGCACCGGGACGGGCCGCCGCTCAGCCCGCGGGCGGGTCCGCGCGGTGCGTGAGCCGGCTCAGCATGCTGCGGGCGGCGTGGGCGACCAGGTCGCGGTCGTAGGTGAGGATGTAGTCGAACTCGCGGTCGCGCTGCCGGCGCACCGGCGCCCGCAGGTCCGTGGCCGCCAGCATCACCGACATGGTCGGGGCCAGCACCAGCACGTTCCACTCGTGCACCAGCGGGTCCGAGGCGTCCAGGGCGGTGACCGAGACGCCGGGGGTGTCGGTGGCGTGCAGGTCGTGCGCGGCCGCCATCACCAGCGTGCTGCGGGTGGCGAGGTCGCGGTAGCGCTCCCGGGTGTCCGGGGTGAACTGCTCCGCGGTCTGGAACGCGGCCAGGATGAGGCTCGAGCGGCCCGCAGGACCGGCGATCGCCTCCAGCCGGTGGCTCAGCGCCACCAGCACCGGCTTGGTCGCCCGCCGCGGGGTGTGCCGGCGGGCCGCGAGCTCGTAGGGGCTGTGGTGCGGGACGGGCAGCGGCGGGGTGAACAGCCGCAGCACCTCCTCGGCCGGTCGCAGCGGCGAGCGCCGGGTGCGGCCGTGGTAGCGCGGACCGCAGGCCAGGGTCGCCCCGGCGGCGACGGCCGCGGCCTCCGACGCCGCGTCCGAGACGTCCTCGGCCGCCACCACCGCGCCGGAGGAGTGGCTGAACGCGGTCGTGGCCTGGATGGTCTCGACGCTCAGCTGGCTGGTGGGCTCGTCGAGGACCCGGCGGCTGAGCACGACGAGGGCGGGCTCCACCACGGCGACGGCGGCGAGGCTCGCGGCGCTGCTGCCGACGTCGCGCAGGCCGATCTCCCAGCCCTGGGCGCGCGCGGCGGACACCAGCCGCAGCATCTCGGCGGGCCGCTCGACGGCGTCCCCGCTGTCGACCACGAGCACGACGAGCGTGGGGTCGGCGTTCGGGGACAGCTGGCTGAACGAGGCCAGGTGGGCGTCGAGGACCAGCGGGGCGTCCGGCAGCAGCGGCGCCAGCCGGGCCTCGGCCAGCGCACGGGCACGGGTGGCCTCGTCGAGGAAGGCGGCCTGGTCGGAGGCGGCGACGAGGGACCGCAGCCGGGCGGGGGCCGCCGCGTCGTCGTCGGCCGGGCCGTGGGCCACCAGGCGGACGGCGAGCGGGCGGCCGCTGCCGATCTCGACGAGCGGGGTCTGGGTCACCTGGAGCCGGCCGTGCCGGAAGAGGCGCTCCAGCACGTCGTCGGGGACGGGCTCCTCGGGCGCGGTGGCGCGCTCGGGTCGCAGGTCCTCGTCCGGGCTCACGGCGGCGTGGTCGTCCAGCACGACGCCAGGCTATGCACCGGCCCAACCCGGGTGCCGCCGGGTCGCGGTCGGAGCGGCTGTGCTGTCGCTGAGAATCCGGGATCGGGCGGACCCGGTTTGCCCGCGGACCTTAGGGTGGCGGCATGTCGCCCGACGTCGAGCAGCCTGTGCCGCGCGACGTCCACCCCGTGCCCGACCTCGACCCGCCGCGGTCGCGGACGGCCCCGCACGCCGCCACCCTGGACGACGCGGCGGAGCCCCTGCCGGCGCCCGACGACGACCACGCCGGACCGGTGCCGCACGGCAGCCACCACATCCTGCGCGACTCGCCGGAGGACCGGTGGCGCTGGCGGGCCCGCATCCGGCAGAGCCCCCACCAGCTGCGGGTCTACCGCTTCGGCGTCGGGATCGTGGGCACCCTGCTCGTCGTCCTCGGCTTCGTCACCGGGCCGCTGCCGGGTCCCGGGGGCATCCCGCTGGTCCTGCTGGGCCTGGCCGTGATGGCCAGCGAGTTCGTCTGGGCCGAGCGGCTGATGGCGGTGTTCAAGGCGCAGCTCCACCGGTTCCGCTCGTGGTCCCGCGCGCGCCAGACGGCGGCCTTCCTCGTCTTCATCGCCGGCTGCGGCCTGGTCGGCTACGCCTACCTGCTGACGCTGGGGCCGCCCACCTGGCTGCCGTCGCAGGTCGACGGGCTGCTGGCCCGCCTGCCCGGCCTCTGAGCGGTCCGTCCCCGCTCCGCCCGCGGACGCCCGCAGAGCTGGTGTCGAGCGGCCCCGCGCGCGCTCCGCGTGCTTCGATGAGCGCATGAGGGCCGACGAGTACCCGTTCTTCGACGCCCCGTTCCTGGCGTTCGCCCACCGCGGCGGAGCCCGCTACGCCCCGAACCTGCACCGGGAGAACACCCGGCACGCCTTCGAGCAGGCGGCGGCGCTCGGCTACCGGTACTTCGAGACCGACGTCCACGCCACCGCCGACGGCGTCCTGCTGGCCTTCCACGACGACCGGCTCGACCGGGTGACCGACCGGACCGGCCTGGTGGCGGCGCTGCCCTGGTCCGAGGTCGCCGAGGCCCGCATCCACGGCCGCGACCCCATCCCCCGGCTGGCCGAGCTGCTGACGGCCTTCCCCGACGCCCGCTTCAACGTCGACGCCAAGTCCCCCGGCGCGGTGGACCTGCTGGCCGACGCCGTCGAGGAGCACGAGGCCTGGGACCGGGTCTGCGTCAGCTCCTTCGGCGTCCGCCGCCTGCACCGGCTGCGGCGCCGGCTGGGCCGCCGGGTCGCCTCCTCCGCGAGCGCCGCGGGCGTGGCGGCCAACCGCTTCCTGCCCTGGCTGACGCGGGTGCTCAACACCTCCGCGCCCGCCCTGCAGATCCCCGTCCGGCACCTGCTGGCCCGCCGCGACGTCACCCTGCTGACGCCGGCGCTGGTCCGCTCGGTGCACCGGGCCGGCAAGCAGGTCCACGTCTGGACCGTCGACGACGCGCCGCTGATGGAGTGGCTGCTGGAGCAGGGGGTGGACGGCATCTTCACCGACCGGGTGGACACGCTCAAGGACGTGCTGACCGCGCACGGGCGGTGGACGTGAGCGCCGCGACGACCGGACCGGCGCCCACCGCGCCGGCCGACCCGGGCCGTCCGGGGGTGCGCCGCCGCGTCGTGCTGGCCTGGGGCCTGTGGGACTGGGGCTCGGCCGCGTACAACGCCGTCATCACCTCCTTCGTCTTCGGCCCCTACGTGGTGCGCGGCGTCGTCGGCGACGCCGAGCCGGGCGGGTTGAGCGCCAACACCTGGCTCGGCATCTCGGGGTTCGTCGCGGGCCTCCTCGTCGCCCTGATCGCCCCGATCACCGGGCAGCGCTCCGACGCCGGCGGCCACCGCCGGCGCAACCTGGCGATCTGGACCGGCCTCGTCGTCGCCACCATGCTCGGGCTCTTCACCGTCCGCGACGAGCCGGCCTACCTGTACGCCGCGCTGGTGCTGCTCGCCGCGGGCGCGGTGTTCCAGGAGTTCGCCGGCGTCTCCTACAACGCGATGCTCCCCCAGGTGTCGACGCCGGCCACGGTGGGCCGGGTGTCCGGCTTCGGCTGGTCGATGGGCTACTTCGGCGGCATCTTCCTGCTGCTCATCTGCTACGTCGGCTTCATCGCGCCCGACGTCGGCTGGTTCGGGGTGACGTCGGAGGGCGGCCTCAACATCCGCGTCGTCGCCGTCTTCTCGGCGGTCTGGTTCGCGCTCTTCGCCCTGCCCGTGCTGTTCGCCGTCCCCGAGCTGCCGCCCGGCCCGCCGAGCCGCCGGGTGTCGGTGCCGCAGTCCTACCGGCTGCTGGTGGGCGACGTGAAGAGGCTGTTCGCCCGCGACCGGAACGCCGTCTGGTTCCTGCTCGCGTCCGCGCTGTACCGCGACGGGCTGGCCGCCGTCTTCACCTTCGGCGCCATCCTGGCCGTCAGCGTCTACGGCCTCGACCAGGCCACGGTGCTCGTCTTCGGCGTGGCCGCCAACGTGGTCGCCGCCCTGGGCGCGCTGGTCCTCGGCGTCGTCGAGGACCGGGTGGGGCCGAAGCAGATCATCATGGTCTCCCTGGTGGGCCTGCTCGTCTCCTGCACGGTGCTGCTGTTCGCGTCCGGCCCGACGATGTTCTGGGTCTTCGGGCTGCTGCTGTGCCTGTGGGTCGGTCCGGCCCAGGCCAGCTCGCGCTCGTTCCTGGCCCGGGTGGCCCCGCCCGGCCGCGAGGGCGAGATGTTCGGCCTCTACGCCACCACGGGACGGGCGGCCTCGTTCCTCGCGCCCGGCCTGTTCGCCCTGTTCTCCGGGTTGTTCTCCGACCGGGTGGGTATCGTGGGGATCGCGCTGGTCCTGCTGGCCGGGGCGGTCGCCCTCTCCAGGGTCGCCCCTCCCCCGCAGGTGACGCGCCGACCCGGCTGAGGGTCGGGGTGGGACGGGGGCGCAGGCAGCGGCCGGAACATTCCGGCTGCCTCGGGAGTTGTAACCGCTCGGGGAGACAAGCGCTAGACGTCTAGACGGAGGTAAGTCATGGCTGATCGTTCACTGAGGGGCACCGGACTGGGAGCCAAGAGCTTCGAGGACGAGGCCGGCGTCGAGTTCGCCGCGCGCCAGGAGGTCGGTTACGACTGCTCCCGCCAGCACCACTTCACGCTGGTGTTCTCGGCCGAGGCCGAGATCCCCTCGCTGTGGGAGTGCCCGCGCTGCGGCGCCGAGTCCCTGCGGTCCGACGGGCAGCGCCCGGAGGCCAAGGAGGAGAAGGCCGTCCGCACGCACTGGGACATGCTGCGGGAGCGCCGCTCGATCGCCGAGCTCGAGGACCTGCTGGCCGAGCGGCTGACGCTGCTGCGGGCCGGCGAGCTGGGTTCCACGGCCTGGTCGCGCACCGCGCCGACGAAGAAGAAGACCGCCTGACCTCCGGGTCGGGCCCAGCACGACACCGGACCGCCCCGCGCGGACCGACCACCTGGTCGGTCCGCGCGGGGCGGTTCCGCGTCAGCGGTCGGATACCTCGCCGCGTCAGCGGTCGGACACCTCGCCGCGGATGACGGTGGGGCCCTGCGGCCCGGGGGCCGGGTCGGGGACGGTCTCGCCCTCGATGACGTCGCCGCGGCCGGCGGCCGGGGTGGGCACACCCAGCCGGTTGAGCCGGCGGGCGATGAAGAAGGCGACGAGCTTCCGGGCCGCCGGCCGGGTCATCGGCAGCAGGAAGAGAAAGCCGACGATGTCGGTGGCGAAGCCGGGAAGCATGAGCAGCAGGCCGCCGACCAGGACCAGCGCCGCGTCGGCCAGCTCCCCGCTGGGCACCTTGCCGGTGGCGAAGGCGTCGGTCAGGGCCGTCCAGGCCCGGCCGCCCTCGCGGCGCATCAGCCAGCCGCCCAGCACGGCCTCGACGACGAGGATGCCCAGCGTCAGCAGCGCGCCGATCCGGTCGGCGACCTGCAGCAGCAGCCAGACCTCGAAGATCGGCACCGCCACCAGCAGGACGAGGAAGACGACGAGCGGCAGCCCGCCGCGCAGCCTCACCGCGACACCGCCGGGGCCCGCCGGGCCAGCGAGCGCAGCTGCTGCCCCCGGTGCCGGATCCCCCACAGGGTGGTCAGCAGCAGCGCCTCGACGACGATCCGCTGGCTCATCTTGCTGACGCCGTGCTCCCGCTCGATGAAGGTGATCGGCACCTCGACCACCCGGAAGCCCGCCTTGAGCGCGCGCCAGGCCAGGTCGACCTGGAAGCAGTACCCGGCCGAGACGACGCCGTCGAGCTGCAGCCCGCGCAGCGTCGCGGCGCGGAAGGCGCGGTAGCCGCCGGTGGCGTCCTTGAGCGGGATGCCCAGCACGAGCCGGGTCCACAGGTTGCCGCCGCGGGAGAGCACCTTGCGCGACAGCGGCCAGTTGACGACCGTGCCGCCGGCCACCCAGCGCGAGCCCAGCACGAGGTCCGCGCCGGACAGCGCCGTCAGCAGCCGCGGCAGCTGCTCGGGCTGGTGGGAGCCGTCGGCGTCCATCTCGACGAGGACGTCGTAGCCGGCCTCGAGGCCCCAGGCGAAGCCGGCCAGGTACGCGGCGCCCAGGCCCTCCTTGCCGGCCCGGTGCAGCACGTGCACGTGGTCGTCCTCGGCCGCCAGCCGGTCGGCGAGCTCGCCGGTGCCGTCCGGGGAGTTGTCGTCGGCGACCAGCACGTGGGCGTCGGGGACGGCGGCGCGGACCCGGCCCACGATGAGCGGCAGGTTCTCGCGCTCGTCGTAGGTGGGGATGATCACCAGGGTCCGCTCGTCCCCCCGGGGGGCGCCTCCGGTCGGCGTCGGCTCGCTCACGTCCAGTCTCTTCCGTTCGTCGGCGTCGGCGCCCGGACGGGGCCGACGGGGTCGGGGCGGGGTCGCGTCGAGCGCGTCCCCAGCAGGGCCAGCGCGCAGCACAGCGCGGCCAGCAGGGTGAGGCCGCGGTCGAGCCACGGGGCGAGCAGCACGGCCGGCGTCAGGGTGCTGCGCAGCGGCATGGTGACGACCCGGTCGTCGGCGGTGAACTCGGTGGTGCGGGTGACGACGTGGCCGTCGCGGTCGATGAAGCCGGAGACGCTGTTGGTGGTCGCGACGGCGATCTCGCGGCGGGACTCCATCGCGCGGGCGCGGGTGATGGCGAACTGCTGCTCGATCTGCCCGGTGCCGCCGTAGGTCGCGTTGTTGCTCTGCACCACCGACACCTGGGCGCCGGCGGTCAGGGTCTCGTAGACGGTGGCGTCGTAGGCCAGCTCGAAGCAGATGACGTCGCCCACCTTGACCGGCCGGCCGCCCACCCGCACGTCGAGGACGCCGGGCGTGGTGCCCGGGATCGACTGGGCGCCCACCTGGGCCAGCACGGGCACCAGCGGCAGCAGCTCGTCGCGGAAGGGGATCCACTCCCCGAACGGCACGAGGTTGCGCTTGTCGTAGCGGGCGAGGATCCCCGCGACGGGGTCCCACCACAGGGCCGTCGTCTGCCGCTCGTCCTCGCCCGGACCCTGCATCACCGCGCCGACGAGGATGGGCACGCCGGCGATCTGTGCGGCCGACTGCACCGTCAGCCCGGTGAGGCCGTCCTTCGTCGGGTCGATGTCGGTGGAGTTCTCCGGCCAGAGCAGGAAGTCCGGGGTGGGCACCTGGCCGAGCCGGGCCTTGGTCATCAGGTCGACCGTCTCGGCGAGGTGGTTGTTGGTGACCGAGCGCGCCCGGCCCATCGCCTCGATGCCGCGCCCGGGCACGTTGCCCTGGACGATCCCGACGTCGACGCTGCCCAGCCGGCCCGCGGCGGGCTCCACCTGGAAGCCGCGCAGCGCCGTCCCGGCCACCACCAGCAGCACGAGGGCGCCGGCGACGACCAGCAGCGGGCCGCGCCGGGCGGCGGGCGGGGCCGTCGGCGTGCGCCGCCGCAGCCCGAGGCCCGACCGGCTCAGCACCAGCCAGGCCACCAGCTGGCCCACGAGGGCGACGACGAACGACACGCCCGCCACCCCCACCAGTGGGAAGAAGCCGGCGACCGGGGTGTCGACGGCGGCGTAGGCGAGCCGGACCCAGCCGAAGCCGCCGAAGGGGATCCGGGAGTAGGCGAACTCGACGCCCACCCAGCAGCACGCCGCGGCCAGCGGCCAGGCGCGCAGCCGCAGCACCAGCGTCAGGGCGGCGGCGAGGACGCCGAAGAACAGCGCCTCGAAGACGATGAGCAGCGCCGCCACCCAGACGCCCAGCACGTGCAGCCAGCTGATGCTCACCGCCAGCAGGCCGAGGCCGAACAGGTAGCCGAGGCCGAACGCGCGGCGCGGCGGGCGGCCGCGGACCAGCAGCGTCAGGGCCGGCACGCCGACCAGCAGCAGGGGCCACAGGCCGTAGGGCTGCCAGGCCAGGCCCAGCACCGCCCCGGCCGCGAGCGCCCCCAGCGCGCGGAGCCGAGGCCCCCGTCGGGTGTCCGCGACCGGCCCGGTGACCGGGTCCGGGGCGGGGTCGACCGCTGCGGCGGGGGCAGGGGTCAGGGGCGTCGACACGGAGGGAGTTTACCCAGGGCTCCCGGGTCGGAGTGGATCACGCGACCGGCCCCGAGCGTCGCGACGCAGACCGGCAGCGGGTCGCCCGGGTCCAGCCGCGGCAACCCCGTCGTCTCCTCGAGCAGCGCGGGGTCCACGTCCCAGACGGCGACGTCGGCCGGCCGGCCCGGCGCGAGCACGCCGCGGACCTCGTCCCGGGCGGCGGCGTGGGCGCCCCGGGTGGCGGCGTCGAAGGCCACCGCGACCGGCAGCCGCTGCTCGGGCCGGACGTGCTGCACGGCCGCCCGCACCGTCGCCCAGCCGGCCAGCGCCGTGACGGGCGCGTCGGTGCCCAGGGCGAGCGCGACGCCGGCCCGGTGCAGGTCGCCGAAGGGGTTCATCGTCGCGGCGCGCCGGCCCAGCCGCTGCTCGTACAGCTCCCCCGGCCCGCCCCAGGCGGCGTCGAACGCGGGCTGGACGCTGGCGACGACGCCGAGGTCGGCCAGGACGGCCAGGTCGTCGGCCGCGACCATCTCGACGTGCTCCAGCCGGTGCCGGGCGGCCCGGACCGCCTCGGGCCCGAGGACGGCGGCGGCGCGGCGCAGCCCCTCGACCGCGGCCGCGACCGCGTCGTCGCCGATGCAGTGGAACCCGCCCTGGACGCCGGCCCGGGTGCAGGCGACCAGGTGGGCGGTGACCTGGTCGTCGTCGAGGTAGCGGACACCACGGGTGTCCGCGTCGGCGTAGGGCGCGCGCAGGGCCGCGGTGTGGGAGCCGATGGCGCCGTCGACGCAGAGGTCGCCGGCCAGCCCGACGGCCCCGACGGCGCGGGCGGCGGCCAGCGACTCCTCCGCCGCCAGCTCGCCCCAGTAGGTGACGGCCCGCAGGCCCAGGGCCGCGGCCTCCTCGGCCACCCGGACGAGGTCGGCGAGCGGTCCGAGGTGGGCGCCGCCCAGCTCGTGCACCGTCGCCACCCCCTCCGCCGCGGCGGCCGTCAGCGCCGTCCGGACGGCGGCCCGCCGCTCGCCGTCGGTGAACAGCCGGTCCATCGCCCCGCGGCAGGCGTGGTGGGCGTCCTGGGTCAGCCAGCCCTCCGCCGTGGCCCCGGGCAGCCCGTCCAGCGACGGCAGCCGCTCCAGCAGGGCGCTGGAGACCAGCGCGGAGTGGACGTCCACCCGGGCCAGGTAGACGGCGACGCCGGGGGCGGCGCGGTCCAGCTCGGCCCGGGTCGGCGGCACCGGCTCGGGCCAGCCCCGCTCGTCCCAGCCCTGGCCGACGAGCACCCGGGTGCCGGGCCGGGCGGCGACGTGGGCGGCCACCCGCTCCAGCACGTCGGTCCGGCTGACGGCGTCGTGCAGGTCGAGGCCGTCGGCCACCTGGCCGACCTGGACGCAGTGCACGTGGGCGTCGACGAGGGCGGGGGTGACCAGCCGGCCGCCGAGGTCGACCTCGGGGGCGCCGGACGCGGCCGCGCGGGCGGCGGCGTCGGCCCCGACGAACGCGACCCGGCCGCCCTGCAGCACCAGCGCCGTGGCGCCCGGGGCGGCGGGGCTGACGACGCGGCCGCCGGTCAGCACCAGGGGTGCCGGGTCGGCGGGGCCGGGGCGGGCGTGCGTGCTCAGATCTGCGGTCGGTCCTCGTACGGCACCGAGAGCACGGTGGTGGTGTGGGTGGAGACCTTGCCGTCGGCCCGGATCCGGGCCAGCAGCGACTCCAGGTGGCTCATCGTCGGGACCTGCACCTTGAGCAGGTAGCTGGGCTCCCCGGCCACCGAGTAGCAGGAGATGATCTCCTCGATGTGCTGCAGCCGCTCGGGGGCGTCGTCGGGCTGGCTGGGGTCGAACGGCTTGATCGCCACGAAGGCGGTCACCATCAGGCCCAGCTCGGCGGCGTCGAGGACGGCCCGGTAGCCGGTGATCACGCCGCGCTGCTCCAGCCGGCGGACGCGCTGCTGGGCGGCGGAGGTGGAGAGGCCGGTCTCGCGGCCGATGTCGGTGTAGGACATCCGCCCCTCGCGCGCCAGCAGCGCGAGGATGCGTCGGTCCAGCTTCTCCATGGCCGTATCGTGCCAGGATTGCCCGCGTGACCGCGCAGCGACTGCTACTTCTGGACACGGCCTCGCTGTACTTCCGCGCCTTCTACGGGGTGCCGGACTCCCTGCGGACGCCGGACGGCCGGCCGGTCAACGCGGTCCGCGGCCTGCTCGACTTCATCGCCCACCTCGTCACCACCTACCGCCCCACCCACCTGGCCTGCTGCTGGGACAACGACTGGCGCCCGGAGTGGCGGGTCGAGCTGATCCCCTCCTACAAGGCGCACCGGGTCGCGGGCGGCGGGGACACCGTCGTCCCCGAGATGGCGACGACCATCCCCGGCGAGTCCGCGCCCGACGCCCTGGCCGCGCAGGTCCCGATGATCCTCGACGTGCTCGCCGCGCTGGGGCTGCCCGTGGTGGGCCTCGACCACTACGAGGCCGACGACGTCATCGGCACCCTGGCCAGCACGGCGCCGATGGCCACCGACGTCGTCACCGGCGACCGCGACCTCTTCCAGCTGGTCGACGACGCCAAGCCCGTCCGGGTCCTCTACATCGCCCGCGGCGTCGGCAAGCACGAGGTGGTCGACGACGCCTGGATCCAGGGGAGGTACGGCGTCCCGGCGTCGGCCTACGTCGACTACGCCACGCTGCGCGGCGACGCCTCCGACGGCCTGCCCGGGGTCTCGGGCATCGGGGAGAAGACGGCCGCCTCGCTGCTCACCAGCTACGGCGACCTGCACGGCATCCTCGAGGCCTCCAGCCGGGAGAACAGCCCCGTCTCCGGCGGCGTCCGGTCCAAGCTCGGGGCGGCGATCGACTACCTCGCCGTCGCCCCGACGGTGGTGGCGGTGGCCCGCGACCTGGAGCTGGGCGTCACCTGGGACGACCTGGTGCTGCCGGAGGCACCGGCCCACCCGCGGACCTTCGCCCGGCTGACCGAGGAGCTGGGCCTCAGCGGGAGCGCCGCCCGGGTGCTCGCCAGCCTGTCCCGTGACGCCTGACCCCGCCGACCCGAGCACCTGGACCGCCGCCCCGTCCGCGGTCGCGCTGGGTCCCGGCTGCCCGCCCGAGCGGCTGGTGGCCCGGCTGCCCGTCTCCGACCGGCCGGCCGTGCTCAGCGGGGAGTGGTTCGGCGGCGGCGTCCTCGTGCTGCGCCGGCCGCTGCTGGTCCGCGAGCCCGTCGACGCGGCCGACGGCTTCGACGACCTGGCCCGGCTGCCCGCGGTCACCCCGCCCCGTCCGGGAACACCCGCCGACGTCGTCGGCGGCGGCTGGGTCGCCGCGCTCGGCTTCAGCCCCGGCCGCACCGTGCTCGCCTTCCACGGCTCGCTGCTGCGCTGGCGGCCCGCGGAGGGCTGGACCTTCGAGACGTTGGGGCTGGCCGGGCGGGAGGAGGCCGACGCGGCCGAGCTCGCGCACTGGCGGGCCGAGCTGGCCGCAGCCGCCGGCGAGCCCGACGAGCCGGTCGGGACGCCCGGCCTCGACGTCGTCCGCACGCCCGCGGACCCCGACGCCGCCCGGGACCAGCACCTGGCTGCCGTCGAGGACGCCGTCGGCCGGATCCGCCGCGGCGACTTCTACCAGGTGAACCTCTGCACGCGGGCCGTCGGCCGCTACGCCGGGGAGCCGGCCCGGCTCTTCGCCCGGGTGGTCGAGCGGCTGCACCCCGACCGCGCCGCGCTGGTCACCGGCCCCGGCGGCCGGGCCCTGGCCGGGTTCAGCCCCGAGCTGTTCTGGAGCCTGCACGAGGGCCGGGTGACGAGCTCGCCGATCAAGGGCACCGCCCCGCGGGCGCCCGGGGAGACCACCTCCCCCGCCCTGGCCGCGTCGGCCAAGGACGCGGCCGAGAACGTGATGATCGTCGACCTCGTGCGGCACGACCTCGCCCAGGTCAGCGCGGCCGGCAGCGTCGAGGTGCCCGAGCTGCTGGCCCTGCGACCGCACCCGGGGGTCTGGCACCTGGTCTCCACCGTCACCTCCCGGCTGGCGCCCGACCGCGACCTCGCCGACCTGCTGCGCGCCACCTTCCCGCCCGGGTCGGTGACCGGGGCGCCCAAGGCGGCCGCCCTGGCCGCGCTGCCCGCTCTGGAGCCGGCGCCGCGCGGGGCGCACACCGGGGCCGTCGGCCTCGTCACCCCGACCCGCGGCGCCGAGCTGGCGGTCACCATCCGCACCTTCGAGCTGGCCGACGGCACCCTCGAGCTGGGGGTGGGCGGCGGGATCACCACCGACTCCGTGCCGGTGCTGGAGTGGTACGAGTGCTGGCACAAGGCCGCGCCGCTGGTCGAGGCCGCCGGCGGACGGCTCGACCCGGCGCTGCCCCGCCGGGCGCTGCCGCCGACGGCCGCCCAGCGCGCGGGCGGGGTCTTCGAGTCGGTGCTGGCGGTGGCCGGCCGGCCGCTGCGGCTGGCAGCGCACCTGGCCCGGCTCGACCTGTCCTGCCGCGAGCTCTACGGCCACGGCCTGCCCGACGACCTCCCCGGCCGCGTCCTGGCGGCTCTGGCTGAGGTCGAGGTCGAGCCCCGGGCGGCGGTGCGGATCGCCGTCCGACCGGTCAGCCCTGCGGCTCGACCTGACGTCGAGGTCGCGGTGCGGGGGCTGGGTCCGCGTCCGGAGACGTGCGCGCTGCGGCGGGCCGAGCGGCCGGTGGAGTCCTGGCGGCACAAGTGGTCGGACCGCGCGGCGCTGACCGCGGCCGAAGCGGCCGTCGCGCCGGCGCTGCCCTACTTCGTCGGGGACCAGGCCACCGGGGTCACCGAGTCCTCCCGCGGCAACCTCTTCTGCTGGGGCGCCGACGGGGTGTGGCGGACGCCGCCGCTCGACGAGCACCTGCTGGCCGGCGTCACCCGCCGGGAGGTGCTGGACCTGCTGGCCGACCTGGGCCAGCCCGTCCGGGTCGCCCGCCTGCACCCCGCCGACCTGCCCGCGGCCCGGGCCCTGGTCTGGACCAGCAGCCTCAGCGGGGTGGTGGCCGTCACCGCCGTCGACGACCGGCCGCTCCCGCCGCCCCCGCCCCTGGTCGCCGAGCTCGTCCGTCGGCTGGGGCTCGCCGGCCCCGCTCCGGACGACCGGGCCGACCCCGGCGCCCGGCGTGGCACGATGCAGCCATGACCGCGGCCCTGGTCCTCAACGGACCGAACCTCAACCTGCTCGGCACCCGCGAACCCGGGGTCTACGGCCACGCCACACTGGCCGACGTCGAGGCCGACTGCCTGGCCACCGGCCGCGAGCTGGGCCTGGACGTGGAGTGCCGGCAGAGCAATTTTGAGGGCGAGCTGGTGGAGTGGGTGCAGGAGGCCGGCCGCCGCCAGGCCGACGGCGAGCTCGTCGGCGTCGTGCTCAACGCCGGCGCCTACACCCACACGAGCATCGCGCTGGCCGACGCGGTCAGCGGCTCCGGGACCCGGGTGGTGGAGCTGCACATCTCCAACGTGCACCGGCGCGAGGCGTTCCGGCAGCACTCCTACCTGTCCCCCGTCGCCGCCGGCGTCATCGTCGGGCTCGGGGTGGCCGGCTACCCGCTGGCGCTGCGGGCGCTCACTCTGCTCGCGGCGCAGGAGCTGCGCTGAGCGACGGGTCGCCCGCCACCCGGTGGGCGGCTGCCTCCGCGCTGGCGTAGCGGCCGTCGACGACGTCCCGCGCTGCCGAGAGGAACCCCTCCGCGTCCTGGCCCGGGGCGAACTGGCCCAGGTAGTAGACGCGCGTCTCCCGCCGGACGTCGGCCTTCGGGTCGGTGACCAGCAGCTCGTCCAGCACCGTGCCCAGGTTCGAGAGGTCCTCGCGCAGCACGTAGGCCGCGCGGGCCGCGGGGGCCTCGACCAGCAGCTGCTCGGGCGTGCGGCCGACCGAGACCATCGCGAAGGGCTTCTCCGAGCGCAGGTAGTCCGAGACCACCGCCGAGACGTCGGCGACCATGGCGTCGGACAGGTTGAAGCAGTCCTCGACGCTGAGCTCGGACTCCGCGGCCGGTCCCCAGAGGTGCTGGCGGCCCGTCCGCTCCCGGTCGGCGTCCAGCAGGGCGCCGACCGCGGCGACCATGGCCCGGCACTCGGCGTAGCGGTAGTTGAACGGGTGCACGCGGAAGACGACGCGGACGCCGCGCTCCAGCAGCGCGCCGACGATCTGCTCCCCCAGCGGCAGCGAGAAGACCCGGCTGTCGGCGTAGGGGCCCTGCCAGGTCGGCGCGTAGAGCACCGTCGGGGGCTGCTGCGCAGAAACCGGCCCGCGGGCCGCCTCGATCTGCTCGACTTGCGGGCGCCCGACGACGAGGAACTTCTCCTCCGGGATGTGCACGCCGTGCCGCGCGTAGCGGTCGATGCCGGCCTGGCCGGCCGCGAAGATCAGGTCGTAGATGGCGTGCACGGGGTTGTAGCAGGCCGGCTTCTCGGAGTCGCCGTGGTTGAGCCAGACGTGGGTGAGCTCGCGGCGCTCGATGAAGTGGGTGTTGCGGACCGCGTTGTTGACGTAGAACGCCGACGTCATCGACGGCACGATGACGTCCTCGAGGCTGCGCAGCGTGGGCCGGTGCACGACCGGGACGTCGACCCCCTGCTCCGCGCAGACCTGCGCCACCTGGCGCAGCATCGGCAGCGTGCGGGTGACGACGACGAACGGCCGGCCCGTCCGGACGAAGTAGGGCAGCCACATGCCCACCTGGTAGGCGGCGCCGACGGTGGAGGCGAAGTAGACGGCGAACTGCGGGGCCCGGGCCTCGAGCGCCGGCCGCAGCCGGGCCTCCCCCCGGACGACCGCGACGGCCCGCCGCAGCGCCTGGACCACCACGGGGACCAGGGCGACCAGCACCAGCAGGGCGGCGGCCAGGACCACGAGCTCGAGGGTGCGCCGCTGGGCGGGCAGGGCCGCGGCGAGCGGCCCCAGCAGCACCGTCGCGACCAGCACGACGACCACCCAGGCCCGGGCCGGCCACTCCCGCGGCAGGACCTCGCGGACCGGCCGGACCGCCTCGGGCAGCCCGACGGCCTGCAGCCCGAAGCCGCCCCAGCAGGCCTCGACGGTCCGCTCGGCGACCAGGGCCGCGACCAGCACCAGCAGGGCGGCGACGACCGGGCCGTCGACTCCCGACCGGGTGACCAGCAGGGCCAGCACGACCAGCAGCAGGACCCGCAGGACGGAGGCCCGGTCCAGCAGGCGCGGGCGTCGGCCCCGGCGGCCGCGGGTGAGCGAGACCAGCCCGAGGACGGTGGCCAGCACCGCGAGCGCGGCGGGCAGCCCGGCCGGGGTGTCGAGCACCGCCGTCAGCACGGCCACCAGGGCGACGCCCACGGCGACCAGCCCGACGCCGAGCCCGAGCAGCAGGCCGGTGTAGCGGCGCAGACCGGCGGCGGCCCGGGACTGCTCGGCCTCGTCCTCGCCGCCCGGACGAGCGTCCTCGGCGCCCGGGGCCTCCTCGGCCTCGGCGTCGCCGCGGTCCTCGGTGTCCTGGTCCTCCCGCGCCTGCGCGGCGACGTGGCGGACGGCGTCGACGAAGGCGTCGGCGTAGTGGGCGGCCGGGAAGTCGCCGAGGTAGTCCGAGCGCAGGGCCAGCCGCTGCTCGCGCAGCGGGTCGGGCCCCAGCAGCGCGGCCAGCTGCTCGTCGAGGTCGGCGAGGTCGCCCCGGACGACGTAGGACGCGGCGGCGACGGGGAACTCGGCCACGAAGGCCGCCGGTTCCGCGGGCACGGCCACCATGGCGAACGGCTTGCCCGAGAACAGGTAGTCCACGACGACGCTGGAGACGTCGGACACCATCGCGTCCGAGGCGTTGATGCAGTCGAGGATGCCGCGCTCGGACTCGGCCGCGGCGCCCCACAGGTGGGCCCGGCCGCTGCGCCGGGCGTCCGCCGCCAGCAGGTCGTGGATGCGGCGGATGACGGCCGCGTCCTCGGGGAAGTCGTAGCTGAAGGGGTGCGGGCGGAAGATCACCGTCGCCCCGCGCGCCAGCAGGGTCCGGACCACCTGCTCGCCGCCGGGCAGCGAGTAGAGCATCGTCTCCTCGACGTGGCCCCGCCAGGTCGGGGCGTAGAGGACCACCGGCTCGTCGACGTCGCCGATGGGCCGGTCGACCTGGTGGACGTCCTCGGCCTGCGGCCGGCCGACGACGCGGAACTTCTCGGCGGGGATCCGGACGCCGTGGGCGGCGTAGCGGCGGGCCGCGGCGGGCCCGGCGGTGAACACGACGTCGTACATCGCGTGGGTGGGGTTGTACGAGGGCGGCTTGTCGGAGTCGCCGTGGCCGAGGTAGATGTGCGTCAGGTGCTGGAAGCGGACCATGGCGCCGTTCCCGGAGGAGGCGTTGACGTAGAACACCGCCTTGAGCGACGGCACCACCAGCCCCTCGAGGTCGGCCGTGCTGCGGGCCTCGACCACGGGGACGTCGGTCTGCCCGGCGAGCGCGGCCGCCGGCACGGCGTTGCGGGTGACCACGAGGAAGCGGAGCCCGGCGCGCTGCAGGTAGGGCAGCCACATGAGGATCTGGTACGAGGCGTCGTCGGGCCGGGAGGTGTAGACGATGAACTCCGGCGCGTAGTCGGCGACGGCCTGCGGCACGAGCGCGCGGCGCCGTCGGGCGGCCACGACCTTGGCCCGGCCCGTCAGCCCGAGCACGGCGGACGGGACGGCCGCGAGCACGGCGGCGCCGAGCCACCACCACGGCGACAGCTCGAGCAGGGCCACCAGGACGCCGGCCACCACGGCCGCGGACGAGGCGACGACGGCGGGCGGGCCCAGCGGCGGCGAGGTCGGCGCGTCGGGCACCCCGGGCAGCCGCGCCGCCACGGGGACGGTGAAGCGGGCCGCGCGGGCGAGCACCGGCTCGACGGTGAGGCAGCCGAGCAGCACGGCCGCCGCCAGCACCACCGCCACGACGCCGTCCGCGGTGCCGGCCCCGGTGGCGAGCAGCGCGGCCAGGGCGGCCGGCGGCAGCGCCCGGAGCGTGAGCAGCTGGCCGAGCGGGCTCCAGCCGGGGGTGCGGCCGCGGGCCAGCAGCGCCGTCCGGAGCGCCACGACCAGCAGGGCGGCCAGCACCACGAGCGGTCCGGCCGGCTGCCCGGCCCGGTCCAGCAGCAGGCCGCCGACGGCGAGCAGCCCGGTGAGCAGGTCGAGCAGCAGGTCGCGGGCCCTCTGCAGGCCCGGCCGGGTGTCGTCGCGGACCACGGTCACTCCCCGGTGCTCAGCGCGGCGGCCTGCCAGCGCTCGGACGGTGTGCGGGCGTCGATGACCTCGCGGGCGGCGTCGAGGAAGCCGTCGGCGTAGGTCTGCACCGGGAAGTCGCCGAGGTAGTACCGGCGGGTCTGCTCCCGCACGCCCACCAGCGGGTCGGACCCCAGCAGGTCGCCCACGACGGCGTCGAGGTTGGAGAGGTCCTCCAGCAGCACGTAGGCGGCCCGGGCCGCGGGCGCCACCTCCACCAGCTGCTCGGGGGTGCGGCCGACGCTGACGATCGCGAGCGGCTTGCCGGAGTGGAGGTAGTCGGTGACGACGGCGGAGACGTCGCTGATCATGGCGTCGGAGAGGTTGAAGCAGTCCTCCACCGACATCGTCCGCTCGGCGGCGGAGCCGTACAGGTGCGGCACCCCGGTCTCGCGCCGGTGCCGGGCCAGCACCCGGTTGACCTTCTTGATCATCGCGACGCAGGCGGGGAACTGGTAGTTCGTCGGGTGCGGGCGGAAGATCACGCGCACCCCGGCGGCCAGCAGGTGCTGGACGAGCGGCACCCCCACCGGCAGGGAGAACAGCCGGGTGTCGGCGTAGGGGCCCTGCCAGGTGGGCGCGTACAGCACGGTGGGCTGCTCGACGGTGCTGACCGGCGCCCGCGCCGGCTCGATGCTCTCCACCTGCGGGCGGCCGACGACGCGGAACTTCTCCTGCGGGATGTGCACGCCGTGCCGCGCGTAGCGGTCGACGCCGGCCTGGCCCGCGGTGAAGATCAGGTCGTAGATGGCGTGCACCGGGTTGTAGCAGGCCGGCTTCTCGGAGTCGCCGTGGTTGAGCCAGACGTGGGTCAGCTCGCGGCGCTCGATGAAGTGGGTGTTCCGGGCGGCGTTGTTGACGTAGAACGCGGTCGTCAGGGAGGGCACGAGGACGTCCTGCAGGCTGGTGAGCGTGGGCCGGACGACCACCGGGGCGTCGACGCCGTGCCGGTTGAGCGCCCGGCCGATCTCGCCGAGGGTGTCCGGCGAGCGGGTGACCACCACGAAAGGACGGCCGATCCGGGCCAGGAAGGGCGCCCACATGCCCACCTGGTAGCCGGCCCCGACGGTGCCGGCGAAGTAGACCGCGAACTCGGGGGCCAGGGCCGTCAGCTCCTCGCGCAGCCGGTGCTCGGCCCCCACCAGGCGGGCCGCCCGGTCGAGGGCCCGCACCAGCACGACCAGGAAGAGGGCGAGCAGGGCGAGCGCGGCGACGACGAGCACCGGCCACGGGACGGCGACGACGTCGGCGACCAGGACCAGCAGCAGGGCGGCGGTGCCGGCCAGCGGGAGCGCACCGCGCGGCACGCCCTCCGCGACCTGGGTGCGCATCGCCGGGAAGTTGCGGACCTGCAGGCCCAGCCGGCCCCAGGCCCGCTGCACCGCGGCCTCCCCCACGACCACGCAGGTGAGCAGCACCAGGACGACGAGGGCCGCCGGAGCCGGCAGCCGCGCGTCGGGCACCGCGACGACGGCGGCGGCGACCAGGACCACCCGCGCCCCGCGGCCCTCGCCCAGCAGGCGGTGCCAGCGCTTGCGCCGGCGCAGGGTCGGGCGGACCGTCATCACCAGGGTGGCCAGCGTGGCGAGGCCGGACAGCGCGACCGCGGGGCCCGGCCCGCCGACCAGGGCGACGACCAGCGTGAGCAGCGCGAGCACGGCGGCGCCCTGCGACCAGCGCCGTGGCTGGGCGAGTCGCCGCTGGAGCTTCTTCAGCCGCTTGCGGGAGCGGGAGCGGGAGCGGCGGACCGGGGTGGGCCGGCGGACCGCCGGGGTCCCGTCGGCGACGGGGCCCTCCTCCGCCGCGGCCGCGGACGTCCCGTCGAAGGTCTCGTCGCCGGTCTCGTCGCTGTCGGTGCGCAGCCGCTCGGCCCCCGCCACGGCCTCGACCGCGTCGACGAAGGCCGACGCGTAGCCCTGGCTGGGGAACGGGCCGAGGTAGTCGACGCGCTGCGCCCGCCGCACCGGGGCCAGCGGGTCGTCGCCGAGCATCGTCCTCAGCGTCGGCGCGAGGCCGTCGAGGTCGGAGGGGACGACGTAGGCCGCCCGCGCGACCGGGTACGAGGCGCGGAACCGCTCCGGGTCGCCCGGCACCGCGACCATCGCGTAGGGCTTGCCCGAGAAGAGGTAGTCCGAGACCACGCTGGAGACGTCCGACACGAGGGCGTCGGAGAGGTTGAAGCAGTCCACGACCCCGCGCTCGGTCTCGGCCGCGGGGCCCCAGAGGTGCGGACGTCCGGTGCGGCCCCGGTCCTCGGCGAGCAGCTGCTGGATCCGCTCGACCAGGGCCGCGTCCTCGCGGAAGCCCTGGCTGAAGGGGTGCGGGCGGAACACGACGGTCGCCCCGGCCTCCAGCAGGCCGCGGACCACGCCCTCCCCGACGGCCAGCGACGACAGCGACGTCTCCTCGACGTGCCCGCGCCAGGTGGGCGCGTAGAGCACGACCGGCGGGCGGCCGTCGGTCCGCGGCGCGGCGGTCTGGATCGCCTCGACCTGCGGGCGGCCCACGACGACGAACTTCTCGTCCGGGATCGTGATGCCGTGCTCGCCGTAGCGGCGGACAGCGGCCTCGCCGGCGCAGAAGATGCGGTCGTACATCGCGTGCGTGGGGTTGTAGGACGTCGGCTTGTCGGAGTCGCCGTGGCCCAGGAAGACGTGGGTGAGCTGCTGGTACCGGACCAGGACGCCGTTGCCCGAGGAGGCGTTCGGGTAGAAGGCCGCCCGCAGCGAGGGCGTCACGATGACGTCGAGGTCGGCCGGCCCGCGCGCCTCCACCACGGGCACGTCGACGAGGTCGGCGAGCGCCCGGGCGCTCGCGCTGCTGCGGGTGATCACGAGGCAGCGCCGGCCGGTGCGCTGCAGGTAGGGCAGCCACATCGTCACCTGGTGGACGCCGTCGGCCCCCGGCCAGGAGGTGTAGAGCGCCAGCTCGGGCTCCAGCGCGGCGACCGCCCCCGGGAGGTCGCGCTCGTAGCGCCGGAGGGCCGCGGCCCGGCGGGCGCTGTCGCGGGACACCAGCACCCGGGTGGCGGCCGCGAGGACCGCGAGCGGCACCCAGAACCACGGCGACACCCCGAGCGCCGCCAGCACGAGGCCGGCGGCGGTCGCGCCGAGGTCGGCGAGCAGGACCTGCCGGCTGAGGTCGGCGGGCACCGGGGTCGTGCGCACGCCCGGGAGGTGCGCCACCACCGGGACCTTCACGTCCGCCCCGGGCCGCAGGTAGGGCTCGTAGAGGACCGCGGCCACGAGCACCGCGCCGCCGAGGGCCGCGCCGAGGGCGTGGTCGGGCCGGAGCAGGGCCAGCGCCGTCGCGGCCGACGCGCCGATGAGGGCGCGCTGGCCCAGCTGGCTGGTCAGCAGGTTGAGGCGGGGGCTGCGCCGGCGCATGGTGACCGCGCGGCCCGTGGCGGCGGCCAGGGCGAGGGCCAGCAGCACCAGGCTCCAGCGGGAGTCGTCCAGCGCCAGCGCCGTCGCGGCGGCGGCCAGGGCGGTCGTGCCGAGATCGGCGCCCAGCTTGCGCAGCCGGCTCCTGGTGCCGAGGTCCTGCCGTCCGCGGGTCACGCCGTGTCTCCCCTCACCGGTGCGCAGCGTCTCGCAGAGGTGCGGTCGTGCGGTCGTCCGGGCTCCCGGCCGACGACCCAGGATATAGCCGGGTCGGCACCTGCCCCGGGGACGTCGGGTCCGGCGCGTGCCGCGCCGCCACGGCCGGCACGGGGTTCAGGACCGCCCTCGGCCCTGGCCGGTGGTGCGCGCGACGAGCGCCCGCGCCCGCCGCGCGACCCGGCGGCCGAGGCCCGGTCCGGTGGGCGCGGGTTCCCCGGCGGCCGGCGCCGGTACGGAGGTGCTGCTGGGGGCGGTCTCGGCGGGGGCGGCGGCGGCCGTCCTGGCGGCGGCGGCCGCGTCGCGGGCGGCGGCCGCGGCCCGCTTCCACTCCGGAGGCTCGTGCTGACGGCCGACGGCGACGGTCAGGCCGCGGCGGCCCTGGGTGTAGTAGAGGGCGACGGGCTGCTCCCCCAGCCGGGCCGGCCGGCCGACGGCGGCGTCGTCGCCGGACCAGCGGCTCGGCAGCTCCAGCCGGACGCGTCGGCGGATGCCCAGGGCGGTGAGCTCCACGTAGAGGTCCCAGCGGCCGGGGCCGAGCGGCTGGCCGGCCTCGGCCCGCGTCAGGTCGAGCGTGGCCTCCAGCTCCCAGCGCAGGCCGTCGGCCCGGCTGGTCACGGGCAGGTCCCAGCGCTCCTGCGAGGTCCGCTCGAGCGCGTAGAGCACGAGCTTCGCCGCCGCCAGGGCGCGGTCGAGCTCCTCGGGAGCGACCTCCCCCAGCAGCGCGGTGGTCGCGGTCGGCCCGGCGTCGAGCTCGCCGTCCTCGCCGGGCACGCCGAGGGCGGCCCGGCCGTGCACGACCAGGTCGTCGTCCGACCAGGTGGCGTCGAGCAGCTCGGCGCGTCCCTGCCACCGGACCTCCTCCCGGGCCAGCTCGAGCAGCCGGTCCAGGTCGCCGGCGACGAGCGCCCGTCCGGCGGCGCGGGTCCGGAGCGGGAGCAGCTCGGCCACGCCGGGGCCGAAGTAGGCGGCGGCGGTGCGGTGGGCCGCGGTGAACAGGTCCGACAGCTCGGGGTCGGGCCGCTTGAGCAGGCTCCGCCCGGAGTGCCGCTTGACCATCTCCGTCTGCAGCCAGCGGCGGAAGATGCGGTCGCGCAGCGGGCCCGGCTCGGTGTGCGCGACGACCACGTCCAGGGCCTCGCGCAGGTTGCCGAAGTAGGCCTCCCAGTCCACCGCGTGGTACGCCGCGTTCGCGCCGTCGTCGCGCCGGATGTGGTAATAGCAGGTGTAGTCGGCGTAGACGGCGATGTCGTCCGCCAGCAGGTAGGCGGTGACGACGAAGAGGTGGTCCTCCAGTCGGCGCCGGCCCTCGGGGAAGCGCAGCCCGTGCTCGTCCAGGAAGGCCCGGCGGAAGAGCTTGTGCGGGGTGAGGCTGTCCATGATCGTCGAGTCGGCCAGGCTGACGTGCGGCCGGGTCCGGGCGAAGAGGTTGTGCGGGACGGCGCGGTTGATGCCGGACATCTTGCCGATCAGGACGTCGGACCCGTTCGCGACGGCGTAGTCGTACATCCGCTCCAGCGCCTCGTCGCCCAGCCAGTCGTCGTGGTCGCAGAAGAAGACGTACTCCCCGCGGGCGGCGTCGATGCCGACGTTGCGCGGCTTGCCGGGCCAGCCGGAGTTCTCCTGGTGGATGACGTGCAGGTGGGGGTGCTCCGCGGCGACCCGGTCGAGCAGGGCCGGGGTGTCGTCGGTGGAGCCGTCGTCGACGAAGATCGCCTCGAACTGGTCCACCGGCAGGGTCTGCGCGAGCAGCCCGTCGATGCAGGCCTGGACGTAGGGGCCCGGGTTGTAGACGGGGACGATGACGCTGACCTTCACCGCAGCCACTCTAGGACGTCAGCCCGCTCCGGCCCCGGACGTCGGCCGGGTCGGGCCGTGCTCAGCGGCCGAGCAGGCGGCGGCGCGGGTGACCGCGCCCTCGGCCGTCGTCCTCGCGCTGAGGTTGCCGAGCTGGGTCACGTAGAGCGCCGGTGCCCCGCGCCGGCGCGGGGGAAGCCCGTCGGCCGGCGCGGCCAGCCGTCGGGCGACCCGCCGCCCCAGGCCGTCGAGCTCGGCGCTGAGGTCCACCACCGCCTTGCCGGCGGGGCCGGGCAGCGCGGCCAGCTCGGCCGCCTCCACCCGCCCGTCGCCGGTGAGGACCAGCCGCGCGCTACCGTCGCCGCCGTCCTCGCCGTCCAGCGGGACGATCCGGTACCGCGCCGGCACGCAGACCGAGTGGTCCTCCGGGGCCCCGCGCCGGCGCAGCAGGAGGTGCAGGCGGGCCTCCGCGAGGTCGGCGGTCACGTCGAGGACCGGGCGCGGGAGCGGCCCGAGGTCGACCGGCGGCACCCAGAGCACGGCGTCGCCGTCGCGGCGGAAGCGCACCGGGCTGCCGTCGCGGTAGCGGAGCTCGAGCTCGAGGCCGACGACGGCGGCCGTCCCGTCGAGCGCGACGTCCGCCGGGCGCCACGACCCCGTCAGCCCGTTCTCGGCCCGGGCGAGCGCGACGAGGTCGTCCAGGCGGTCCTGCTCGACGAGGAGCCGGCGGACCCGCATCGGGAACTCCAGGTGGGCCGTCACCCCGGGGGTGAACCGGGCCGCCGTGAGCGCCTTGACCTCCTGGAAGATCTGCTCGCGGCGGGCGGGTGCGTAGCCGAGCACCGCGCGCCCCGACAGGTGGGCCAGCACCTTCTTGCCCAGCCAGTAGGCCTTGAGGCGGTCGCGCCGCGGTCCGGGCTCGGTGTGCTGGTCGACGACGTCCAGGACGGTGCCCAGCGCCACCGTGAAGTACTCGTGCGGGTCGAAGCGCTCCGAGGAGGCGTTCGCGACCCCCTCGCGCTTGGTCCAGTGGTAGTAGGCGTAGTCGCCGTAGATCGAGATCCGCTCGGCGGCGAAGAACACCCGCGCGTTGAACTGGTGGTCCTCCAGCCGCACCTTGCCGCTGGGGAACCGGATGCCCTCGCGGTCCAGCAGCGCCCGCCGGTAGACCTTGTGCGGGGTGAGCAGCTGCACCACCGGGTCCTCGTCCAGCCGGGCGTCGGGGATCGTGCGCCGGAAGACGAAGCGGCCGATCGTGCGGCCGACCCCCACCTCGCGCGCGATGACGACGTCGCTGGCGTGCTGCACGGCGAAGGCGTGCACCAGCGCGAGCCCGTGCTCGCCGAGGTAGTCGTCGTGGTCGAGGAAGGCGACGTACTCCCCCCGGGCCAGCTCGAGCCCGACGTTGCGCGGGGTGCCCGGCCAGCCGGAGTTCGGGATGTGGCGCACCACGACGTTCGACCGCTCGGCGGCGAGGGCGTCCAGCCGCTCCGCCGTGCCGTCGGTCGAGCCGTCGTCGACCAGGAGCACCTCGAAGTCCGAGGCCGGCATGCTCTGCGCGTCCAGCGACCGCACGAGGTCCTCGATGACCGGACCGGTGTTGTAGACCGGCACGATCACGCTCATCTTCAGCGGTGGGGCCTTCGGCCGCCGCTTCCACCACGTCCTCACCCGAGAGGCCCGGCGCGCGCTCAGGCGGGGACCGCGACGAAACCGGGCCCGAACCGGCGGCTCACCAGCTCGCGCAGCTCCGGGGCGAGCGCCGCCGCGGTGACGTCGGCCGGCTGCCCCGCGAGCAGCTCGACGACCCCGGCCTCCAGGAAGCGGTGCGGGGCGACGACGCTCAGCCGGTCGAGGATCTCCCGCGGCACGGGCTGGGGGTCGGGCCGGCGGAACTCGGCGAGGATCTCCTCGAAGTGGTCGACCAGGACCGTGTTCTGCGGGTCGAGCCCGACGACGGCCAGCAGCCCGGTCGGCTTCGTGTCCAGCGGCAGGACGAGCAGGTCCGGGCGGTAGCGCTCGAGGACCTGCAGGACGCCGAAGACGTCGCCGGTCCACTGGTGGGTGTGGCGCTCGCGGGCCGCCTCGGGCACGTCGCGCGGCAGCACGTCGTCGAAGACGATCATCCCGCGGGCCGCGGAGTGCCGCTCGGCGAAGATGAAGTCGCGCAGCGCGAACTCGAACAGGTGCAGCCCGTCGATGAAGCTCAGCTCGAACGGCTGGCCGCCGGTGGGCGCGAGCGGGTCGGGCCGGCTGAAGTACTCGTCGCTCGTCGTCCGGAACAGCGCGACGTCCCCGTCCAGCTCGGCGTGGATCGCGAAGGCCGGGTCGATGCCCACCGCGCGGCCACGGGCCAGCGCCAGGCTCCCGCCGTTGCGGACGCCGATCTCGAGGTAGGCGGCCGGGCGGAGCCGCTCGTGCACCGTCGCGAGGAAGTCGAGGTAGAGCATGGCTCACTGTAACGGCCGCGGCGTGGCCGGCCGAGGACCGCCGCCGCACCCGGGCGGGCCGCTATCCTGCGACGGCCAGGGCCCGATCCCCGGGTCCGGAGGAGGGTGGACGATGTCGCCGGAGCTGACCGTGGTCGTGGACACCGCCGAGGGCGACGGCCTCCCCGAGCTCCTCCGCTCGGTCGACGAGTCGACCCTGCACCCCGACCGCTTCGAGCTGCTGCTGCTCACCTCGGCCGCCGCGCCCGAGGTCACCGACTGGCCGCGGTTCGCCGGCCGCCGCCCCAACGTCCACCTCGTGGCCGAGGACCAGAGCTGGTCCGAGCAGGCCCGCGGCACCTTCGTGCTCCACCTGCGGGCCGGGCAGCGGCTGTTCCCCGAGGCCCTGGAGCGGCTGCTGGAGACGGCCGACGTCGCCGCCCTCGACGCCGTCGTCGGCCGGGAGGTGGTGCCCGGCGGACCTGTCGACCCCCGGCTGCTCGTGGACACGACCGAGCCGGCCGGCGACGCCGAGGAGCTCCTGGCCGGGCCCGTCGTCCTGCGGCGGCGCGAGCCCGGGACGCAGGACGGGACGTCCGTCCGCGTGGGCGTGGTGGGGGTCTACCCGGCCACCCTCCGCACCGCGGACGAGGCGCCGGCCGACGCCCTGCCGTCGGCGCCCGCCGTCGACGACCCGGAGATCGCCTGGGAGGGCGCCTCGGTCCGGCTCCGGCTCGCCGGGCGTTCGCCCGCGGGGACCGAGCCCCGGCCCGTGCTCCTGGTCCGGGAGCTGACCTCCGGGCTCGCCTTCCCGGTTCCCCTCACCACCTCCGCCCGGCCGGGCGCCGAGGACGAGGTCGCGTGGACCGCCGAGGGCGCGCTGGACCTCCGCACCGCCGCGGCGGGCGCGCCCCTCCCGTCCGGGGAGTGGCAGCTCGAGGTCGCGGTCCCGGCGTCGGGTCCCGCGCAGCCGCTCCCCCTCCCGGAGGTGGCGCTCCCCGTGGCCCTGGTCGACGACCGGGTCGTGGTGACGGCCGGCCCGGGTCTGGTGCTCGACATCGGCCCGACGGCCCGCGGCTGCCCCGCGTTCCCCGCGCCCGGGGCGGCCACCGTCACCGAGTCCGCGGCCGGCTGCCGGCTGGAGCTGCGGCTGACGGGCTGGCACGTGGCCGGCGACCAGGGCGTCCCGGCCCGGATCGCCGTCGACCGCCTCCGCCTGCCCGCCCGCGTCGTCGCGCGCGACGGCGAGGCCGTGCTGACCGCCTTCATCAGCGGCCTGGCCGGCACCTACCCGCTCTCCCTGCAGCTGGGCCGGGCGCCGCTGCAGCCGACCGGGCTCGCGGTGGTGATGGCCGGTGACGGCGGCGTCACCGTCACGACGGCCCCGGAGCGGCCCGCCCCGGTCGTGAAGCCCGTCGTGCCGAAGCCGGTCGCCGCCCCCAGGACTGCCGCGAAGAAGCCGGCGACCGGCGCTGCCCCGAAGAAGAAGAAGAAGAAGAAGGTCCCGGTGCCCGCCAGCGGTCCGGTCGCGCGGGTCCGACGGGCGGTGCCGCGCTCCTGGGAGCCGCAGGTCGAGCGGCTGGCGCAGGTCCCCGCGCTGCGCACGGCCTACCGGCGTCTCACCGGTCTCGCGCGTCGCTGAGCCCCGGCCGGGAGCCGGTGTCGGACCGGCTCCCCGACGGCGCTCCAGGCTAGGGTCAGTCCGGTGACTCCTCTACGCAACGTCGCGGTCGTGCTGGCCGGCGGGACGGGCACCCGGGTCGGGCTCAGCATCCCCAAGCAGCTCATCAAGATCGCGGGCAAGCCGATCATCGAGCACACGATCGCGGCCATGCAGCAGTCCCCGCTGGTCGACGAGATCCTCGTCCTGATGGCGCCCGGCTACCTCGACGAGGTGCGGGCCATCGTCCGCGGCGGCGGCTACGACAAGGTCAGCCAGATCCTCGAGGGGGCCGGCACCCGCAACGACACGACGGCGACGGCCCTCGCCGCGCTCGGGGACCAGGAGTGCAACGTGCTCCTGCACGACGCCGTGCGCCCGCTGGTCTCCCAGACGATCATCGCCGCCAACGTCGAGGCGCTGCAGCACCACCGGGCCGTCGACACCGCCATCCCCTCGGCCGACACCGTCATCCAGGTCGGCGCGGCCTCGGAGACGATCGCCGACGTGCTCCCCCGCCACCTGCTGCGCCGCGGCCAGACCCCGCAGTCGTTCCGGCTCTCCACCATCCGCGAGGCCTACGCGGTCGCCGCGCAGGACCCGGACTTCACCGCCACCGACGACTGCACCGTCGTGCTGCGCTACCTGCCCGACGTCGACATCGCCGTCGTCCCCGGGCACGAGCGGAACATGAAGGTGACCGAGCCGATCGACGTCTACATCGCCGACAAGCTGTTCCAGCTCACCTCGGCCGACATCCCGGCCGCGCTGACCGACGAGCAGTACCGCGCCGGCCTGGAGGGCCGCACGCTCGTCGTCTTCGGCGGCTCCTACGGCATCGGCGCCGACATCGCCGCCCTCGCCGCCTCCTACGGGGCCGACGTGCGGACGTTCTCCCGCTCCAGCACCGGCACCCACGTCGAGCGCCGGTCCGAGGTGGCCGCCGTCGCCGCGGAGGTGCTCGCCGACACGGGCCGCATCGACTTCGTCGTCAACACCGCCGGGGTGCTGCCGCGCGGGGAGCTGACCGAGACCAGCGAGGAGACGATCTACGCCTCCACCGACGTCAACTACCTGGCGCCGATCTTCATCGCCCAGGAGTTCCAGCCGCACCTCGCGGCCAGCAGCGGCTCCCTGCTGCTGTTCACCTCGTCCTCCTACACCCGCGGCCGCTCCGGCTACTCGCTGTACTCCTCGGCGAAGGCCGCGGTGGTCAACCTCACCCAGGCGCTGGCCGACGAGTGGGCCGGCAGCGGCATCCGGGTGAACTGCATCAACCCCGAGCGAACGTCGACGCCGATGCGGACCAAGGCGTTCGGGGAGGAGCCGGCGGGGACGCTGCTGACCTCCGAGGCCGTCGCGCGCCAGTCCCTCGACGTGCTGCTGTCCGGCCAGACCGGCCACGTCATCGACATCCGCCGCGAGGACGGGCCCGCCGCCATCGCCAACGGCTGAGCGGGTCGCCGCCCCCGCCCCCGAGCGGCTGACGTGGCGTCCTGCGTGTCCCCGGGCGGGCCCGGCGCCCACCGCCCTACAGTGCGAGCACACCACGAGGACGAGGAGTCCCTGCATGCCCACCCTGGCGCGACGACTGGCCCGCCGTCACCTCCCGCACCGCGTCCGCCAGGCCGGTCTGGCGCTCGCCGGCCGCGCGCCCGCCGGGCCGACGAAGGCGCAGCAGAAGGCCGCCGCCCAGCAGGCCGCGGAGGCGACGGCGGCGAAGGTGGCCAAGGCGCTCGCCGCCGCCGAGCGCCGGGCGGCGAAGGCCCGCAAGGCCGCCGGACCGCCGCCCCAGCCGTTGGCCGACACCCTGCGCCGCGGCGCCAGCCTGGAGGAGGCCGTCCGCGTCGAGGTGGAGCACCTGCTCGACGCCGGCGAGCCGGACCGGGCGTTCTCGCTGGGGGCCGGACTCGGCCGCACCCCGGCCACCGCGCCGGCCGGCGACCTGGCCGTCGGGCTGGTCGCGGCCTCGCGCGGTGACCACGCGCTGGCCTGGTCGCGGCTCCGCGGGCTCGACCCGCAGGTCTGGGGCCGGCACGCGGCGACCGCGTGGGTGACGAGCGGGCTCGACCAGGACCCGACGTCGACGCTGGAGCACCTCGGGGCCCTGGTGGCGGAGGCGCCGGCCTGGGTGCCCACCCGCACCTGGCTCGACCTGCTGGGCCCGGTGTTCGGGCACGGCGACCACGCGCTGGCCCGGGCCCTGCACGAGCGGCTGGACCAGCGGGTCGGCACCGGCGACGGCGTCGAGCGCGACCTCGTCGTGCAGCGCGACTGGCTGCGCCGCTGGGTGGCCGCCGAGCCCGGCGGCCGGCTCGCCCCACGGCCGCCGGAGGGCTCGGTGGCCTTCGCGATCATGGACTACGACCACCCGGGCCGCAGCCGGGCCTCGGCCAACATCGGCGACCACGTGCAGAGCCTCGCCTCGCTCGGGCACCTCGTCCGGCACGCCGACCTCGACTTCGACGGCCCGCAGGACCTCGTCGACCTCGTCGGCGAGCTCCGCGGCCGGGTCCGGCCCGAGCTCGCCCGGCACGGGGTCGAGGGCCGCGTGCAGCTGCTGCAGATCGACCGCGACGCCTCCGAGTACGCCACCGTCCCGGAGGGCACCTGGACGCTGGCGTTCGGCTGGTTCATGCACGCGCTGTTCCAGAGCCGCTACGGCTTCCCCCTGCACCCGGGGCTGCGGCCGCTGTTCATCTCCTTCCACGCCAGCAAGCGCGACCTGCTGGTCCCGGAGGCGATCGACCACCTCCGCCGCTACGCCCCGATCGGCTGCCGCGACTGGACGACGGTGGACCTGCTGCTCTCGGCCGGGGTCCCCGCCTTCTTCTCGGGCTGCATGACGACGACGGTCCGCACCGTGTTCCCGGCCCAGGTCGACCGGCCGCCGGCCGACGCCCCCGTCGGCTACGTCGACGTGCCCGCGTCGACCGTGCCGGCCGGCGGGGTGACCTACGCCCACAGCAGCGACAAGATCCGCTTCCGCAGCTTCGCGCGGAACGTCGGCGACGCGGTCACCCTGCTGGAGACCTACCGGCGCCGGCACCCCGCGATGGTCACCAGCCGGCTGCACTGCTACCTGCCGGTCCGCGCCCTCGGGGTGCCCGTGGACTTCCAGCCGAAGAACCGCTCCGACCCGCGCTTCGCCGGGCTGATGGACATCACCGACGAGGAGTTCACCGCCATCCAGGACCGCATCGACGGCCGGCTGGAGACGGTCCTCGGGGCGGCCCTGGGCGGCGCGTCCGAGGAGGAGGTGTACGCCCTGTGGCGCGAGGTCAACGCCGCGGACGTCCGGCTGGCCGAGGAGCGGCACGCGGCGAGCCACCCGCTGCCCGCGGCGCGCGCCGACCTCGCGGCCGAGGTCGGGCCGGTCCTCCAGGGGGCCGCCGCCGTGCCCGCGGACGCCCTGCCCGTCGTGGTCGCCGTCGGCCGCGACCGGGCCGAGGCGGTCCGCGTGCTGCTCGCCTCCCTCGCCGCCCGCACCTCGCGGCCCCTGCACGTCCTCCTGCTCACCCACCACCCCGACGAGGTGGCCGCCGTCGGAGGGCACGACGGCGTCACCGTCCAGGTCGTCGACACCAGGACCGTCGGGGACGACCTGCGGGCCGCCGGACGTCGGCTCTCGGCCTCGGAGGTGGGCCTGCTCCTGCTCCCCCACCTGCTGCCCGACGCCGAGCGGGCCGTCGTGCTGCCCGTCGACGCCGTCGTCGAGGACGACCCGGCCGAGCTGGGCGCGCTGGACCTGGGCGGACGGCTGCTGGCGGCCCCGCAGCCGGTCGGCAGCGGCTCGGCGAGCGGCTTCGCCGTGCTCAACGGCGCCGCCAACCGGCTGGGCGACCGGACGGGCCCGGCCGCCGAGCTGCGGCGCCGGGCCTACGGCCGGCACACGTTCGACTTCGAGGCGTTCGACGTGTCGGTGCTGGTCGTCGACCTCGCCGCCTGGCGCCGGCACGAGGTGCTGGGCGACCAGCTGGCCTGGGTCGAGGAGTTCGGGCTCGGCCCCCGCGAGCTGCTGCACCTCGCCGTCGGCCCGGACCGGGCCGTGCTCCCGACGCGCTGGCACCGGGTGCCGGGGCGCGACCTCACCGAGGACGCCGCACTGCTGCACTGGGCAGGCCGCACGAAGCCCTGGTCGGACGAGCTGGTCCTGGACCAGGAGCGGTGGGACGCCGTCGCCGGCGGCGCTCCTGCGGCCGGCTGAGGCGGTCGACGCCGTCCACCACCCCCGGACAGCACCCGGACGTGACAGGACCCCGGGGCGGCTGCGGCCGCCCCGGGGTCCTGTGCGTCGGGACCGGGTCAGAGGACCAGGTCGCTCACGATCATGTTGTGGTCCGAGGGCCGGGAGGAGTCCACGGGCCGCATGACGTTGACGAAGCGCTTGGAGCCGCGGCTCCCCTTGACCATGATCACGTCGATCCGCGAGCCGAAGCCGTTGGCGCCGGGCGAGAGCCGGGTGTCGAAGTGGTTGATGGTCGAGTACTGCAGGTTCACCTTGCTCTGGGCGTTGGCCCCGTCGAAGAAGCCGGCGCCGACCAGGTGGTCGTGGGCCCGGTAGCCGCCCTTGTTGTTCTGC
Source organism: Microlunatus capsulatus (assembly GCF_017876495.1). NCBI lineage: Bacteria > Bacillati > Actinomycetota > Actinomycetes > Propionibacteriales > Propionibacteriaceae > Microlunatus > Microlunatus capsulatus. The sequence goes on from NZ_JAGIOB010000001.1 coordinate 238,762, forward strand.
CAGGAGTTGATGTCGCCGGCGAGGACGACCCGGTCACCGGTCGTGTTGACCTGGGCCAGACGGGCGGTGACCGTCTTGATCTGCCGGGCGCGGAGGTCCTCGTAGACCCGCTCCTTGGCGAGGCTGCCGCTGTGCCGGGCGTCGAGGTGCACCGAGGCCACCCACAGCTTGGCGCCGGTGCGGCGGTCCTGGAAGCGGGCGTAGGCAGCGCTGCGGATGGCGTTGCGGCCGTCGCCGGCCAGCTTGGGCAGGTCGAGCGAGCAGCTGGTGCTGTAGTTCCGGTTGCCCGTCTTCTCGGCGCAGCGGCTGATCAGCGTGTAGCGGCTCGTGTCGTAGAGGATCCGGGTGCCCTGGCTGCCGTGGCTGACGCCCGGCTTGACGTAGGGGGTCTCGCGCACCAGGCGGTACTTCGGGGCGCCGACGCTGCGCATGGCGTTGACCAGGCTGGTGGTCTGCCGCACCGAGCCGGTGGTGCTCTTGTTCTTGCCGTCGGCGCGGCCGGGGCTCAGCTCCTGGATCGCGACGATGCCGGGGTTCTGGTCGCGGATCTCGCGGGCGACGTCGGTGGCCCGGCTCAGCCAGCGCGGCCCGCCGTCGACCTTGGCGGAGCGGATGTTGAACGAGCCCATCCGCAGCGGGCTGCCGGCGGCCTTGGGGGCGGCCGCCTTCGGCAGCACGGCCTGGAGGCGGGGGTACGCGCGGGTGGCGGAGCCGTTGACCGCGGAGAGCCGGAAGTAGAGGTGGTTCGCCGAGGCGACGGAGGCGCCGGCGGCGCTGGCCTGGGCCGCGCTCATCGTCCAGGAGCGGCTCTTGCCGCTGATCGTGAAGACCTTGGCGTTCCGGCCGCTGGTCGGCAGGGACGAGGACCGGCTCTTGCTGAAGCTGGTCAGCCCGGTCTCGAGCTTGAAGGCGGCGGTGTTCTTGCCGGCGGTCGACCAGCGGAAGGTCACCTGGCCGGCGCCCGGGCCGGGGGTGGCCTTCACGCTGGTGATGGCGGAGGGGGTGGCGGCGGCCTCGGCCGGCGCGGTGGCCAGCAGGCCGCCGACGAGGGCGAGGGCGGCGGTGGTGGCCGAGAGCTTGCGGAGCACGGGATCTCCTCGTGTTGTGAACAAGGACGAGGAAATGCTGGGGAATTCCTCGTGGTCGACCCTGCCGATCCCCGACGGTGGAGAGGTCTGACCAGAACTCTAGAGTTCCGCTATTGGCCGCCACAAATGTCCTTCGGTCCCCGGAACCGGGACTTCCGCTCCTCCGACCCGGGAGGAAGGTCCCGGGCAGGCGTGCGCGACCGTGACCGGGGCGTGATCGGATCGTGTCCCCTGTGACGCAGATCACCCGTTTCCAGCGGTCCGACGGGCCGTTCCGGGCACCACCGAGGGCTCCGTGACGTTACGAACACGTTTCGTGATCGTGCCGTGATGCCCTCGTGATCACGGCTGGCGCTATCACGAGGACGTGACGACGGGGTCGGAGCACGCCGTTCCGGGAACGCCCGCGGGCCTCCGGAGACGGGTCAGAAATTGACCCGTCCCGTCCCGGCGAGGTTTATCGCCGAATTCGATCAGCGGCCGGCGGAGGAATAGTCCTGGGTCCCGGAGGGATTCCAGACGGCCGTCGCGCCGAGGTCGCCGACCCGGTAGACCCAGAACGCGGCGACCGCGGCGAGCACCAGCAGGACGGCCAGCAGGGCGATGTCGCGACCCCGGCTCCCCCGGCGCTCGGCGGTCCCGCCGACCCGGCCGACGAGCACGGCCGAGGCCACCGCCACCACGGTCAGGGCGACGGTGATGCCGAAGAGCTGGTCGGCCAGCTCGCTGTGCCGGATGACGAGCGTCGCGGCCTCGCCCCCCAGCGACTGGTTGCCGAGCATCGTCCGCTGCAGCGCCTCACCGCTCTCCTTGGCCAGGAACACCGCGACGAGGGAGCCGACGCCGGCGACCGCCAGCGGCCAGCGCGCCCAGCCCCGGGTGCGGGGCACGGCGAAGAGGATCGCGAGCAGCAGGGTCACGGGCAGGCCCAGCACGGCCGCGTGCAGGACCAGGGGGTGCAGGGGCAGGTCGCCGATCGAGCTGAACACGGGAACTCCTTCGTCAGGGACAGGCAGAGCCGCTCACCCGGGCTCTCCCCCTCCGGACGAGGGCGGGACCACGATGGTTCGCTTGACGCGTCAACTTTTGCACGGCGCGCCAAGGCCGGCCCGGCCGCCGCGCCGGGACGGTGACCCGCCGGTCAGCCGGCGACGGCCGCGGCCGCGGTGCGGAGGTCGGCCACCAGGCCGGCGAAGGCGGCGTCGTGCTCGGGTCCGCCCTGGGTCCGCAGCACGGCCGAGGGGTGGATCGTGGCCAGCACCGGACGGGGCCCGAACGGCGGGGGCAGCTCGAGGACGGTCCCGCGCTGGGCGGTGATCCGGAAGGCCGGGCCCAGCATGGACTTGGCCGCGGTCGCGCCCAGGGCGACGACCAGCTGCGGGTCGACGTCGGCGACCTCGGCCTCCAGCCAGGGCCGGCAGGCCTTGATGTGGGTCACCTGGGGCGTGGCGTGGATCCGCCGCTTGCCGCGCTCGGTGAAGCGGAAGTGCTTGACGGCGTTGGTGACGTAGACGTCGGCCACGGCGACGCCGGCCTCGGCCAGCGCCCGCTGCAGCAGCTGGCCGGCCGGCCCGACGAAGGGGATGCCGCGCCGGTCCTCCTGGTCCCCGGGCTGCTCGCCCACCAGCATCATCGGGCCCTTCGGGTTGCCGGCGGAGAAGACGACCTGCGTCGCCGGCTCCCACAGCTCGCAGCCCCGGCAGCCCGCCGCCGCCGCCCGCAGCTCGTCGATGCCGGCGCCGGCGGGCACCCAGGTCTCAGCGCTCATGGCGCCACGGTAACCAGGCTCACCGACCGGCCTCGGTCGCCCCCGCCCACGAGCCGGTGTCGCCCGGGTCCTGCTGGGACTCCAGCCGGATGACGTGCATGACGGCGTTGATGAGCGCCAGGTGGGTGAAGGCCTGGGGGAAGTTGCCGAGGTGCTGGCCGGTGTGCGGGTCGATCTCCTCGCCGTACAGCTCCAGCGGGCCCGCGAACGACAGCAGCTTGGCGCAGAGCTTCCGGGCGCGCTGGTACTCCCCGATCTCGCACAGGGCCGAGACCAGCCAGAACGAGCAGATCGTGAAGCTGCCCTCCTCGCCGCTGAACCCGTCGTCGGTCTCCTCCACCTTGTAGCGCAGCACGAGGCCGTGCACCGTGAGCTCGTCGGCGATCGCCAGCACCGTCGCGCGGATCCGCGGGTCGTCCGGCGGCAGGAAGCGGAGCAGCGGGGCCAGCAGCAGCGACGCGTCCAGCGCCGTCGTCCCGTAGTGCTGGGTGAGCACCCCGCGCTCGTCGACACCGTGGGCGAGGATGTCGTCCTTGATCTCCTGGGCCGCCAGCTCCCACTCCGCGGCCTTGCCCAGCTCGCCGGTCTCCCGGGCCAGCTTCGCGCCGCGGTCGACGGCCACCCAGCACATGATCTTGGACGAGGTGAAGTGCTGCAGCTCCCCGCGCACCTCCCAGATCCCGGCGTCGGGCTCGCGCCAGTGCTTCAGCGCCTGGGTGACCTGCTTGTCGAGGATCGGCCAGATCCGGCCGTCGAGGTGGTCCGCCGCCTTGGAGTGCAGGTACACCGAGTCCAGCAGCGCGCCCCAGACGTCGTGCTGCTGCTGGGCGTACGCGGCGTTGCCGATCCGGACGGGCCGCGAGCCCGCGTAGCCCGGCAGGTGGTCCAGCTCGTGCTCGGTCAGCTCGCGCTCACCGCCGATGCCGTACATGATCTGCAGCTCGTCGTCGCGGCTGGCGATGTCGGCGATGAAGGAGAAGAAGTCCACGGCCTCCCAGTCGAAGCCCAGCGAGTACATCCCCCACAGGGCGAAGGTGGCGTCGCGGATCCAGGTGAAGCGGTAGTCGTAGTTGCGGTTGCCGCCCGGGGTCTCGGGCAGCGACGTGCTGCCGGCGGCGGCGATCGCGCCCGTCGGGGTGTAGGTGAGGCCCTTGAGGGTGAGGGCGCTGCGCTGCAGGTAGCTGCGCCACGGGTGGTCGGGGAAGTCGCCGCGGGCCAGCCAGTGCTGCCAGTGGTGGGCGGTCCACACCTGCCGGCGGTAGGCCTCCGCGTAGTCCATCGGCGGCTCCACCCCGCCCCAGCTGAGGGCGATGTAGCGGACGTCGCCCTCCTTCAGCAGCGTCCGGGCGCCCGCGCGGCCGCCCTCGAAGCCGAGCCGCAGGTCGGAGGTGAGCCGCAGCTCGAGGTCGGAGCCCTCGGCGCGTCCGACGCCCTGGTGGTAGCCGTGCTCGGTGTAGGACCAGCTGACCGGCGCGCGGCCGTAGTCCAGCACGGGCTCGCAGTCGACGATGGTCTGGACCTCACCGGAGACGCAGCGGATGGTCCGCAGCAGCACGTGCTCGGCCTCGTAGTCGACGGGCGTGCGCTGGTGGGTGTGCGACCGGGTGTCCTCGTGCCGCCACGGGCCCACCAGGAGGGCGTCGCGGACGATGATCCAGCCTGTCGGGGTGCCCCAGCTGGTCTCGAGGATCATCGTGCCGGGCAGGTAGCGCCGGTCCCCCGGCACCGTGATCTCGTCCGGTGCGACGCGGAACGAGCCGGCGAGCTTGCCGAGGATGTGGCCGAAGGCACTGGGCGCGTCGAAGCGCGGCAGGCACATCCAGTCGATGCTGCCGCCGGGCGACACGAGGGCCGACACCTCGCCGTCGCTCAGGAAGCCGTAGTCCCCGATCGGCACCGACCGGGTGTGCGCGGGCTGGCTGGAGACGTGGGAGCGGACCTTGGTCCTCTTCTTGGCCATCCCCCGAGCATGCGGCCCGGGGCAGGGCGGGGCAAGGACCCCGGCCGTCAGCGGCCGAGGCCGCGTCCGAGCTCCCGGGCCTCCCGGCTCGCCGCGCGGGCGCCGCGCAGGTCGCCGCCCCGCATCCGCAGGCCGGCGAGCTCGGACAGCACCTGCTGCAGCAGGGCGATGTGCGCGGCCGGCTCGGCCTCCGCGCGCGGGCGGAGCACCTCGACCAGCCGCTCCGCCGCCGCGCGTGTGGTGCGCCGGTCGCCCGCGGCGCGGGCCTGCTGCCAGGCCTGCCGAGCCAGGTCGAGCGGGTCGACGACGGGGTCGGCCACCGGCTCGGGGAGGGTCCTGGGCGCGGGCTCGGCGGGCACCGGCTCGGCGGGCACCGCCGGGAGCGGGCCGGGCTCGGCGTCGGGCACGGGCTCGGGCTCAGGTGCAGGTCGAACCTCGGCCTCAGGTGCGGGTCGAGGGTCGGTGGCGGGCGCGGCGGGCTCGGCGGGCGCGGGCACCGTCGTGGCTGCGGGTGCGGGTTCTCCGCGGAGGGCAGCCTCGGCCGCGGCCTCCTCGGCGGCGCGGCGCTCGGCCTCGACCCGGTAGGCCTCCAGCCGCTCCTCGCGTCGACGCTTCGTCTCCAGGCGCTCGGCTTCCGCGGCGGCCGCCTGCCGGGCCTCCTCGGCCTGCTGCTCGGCGACCTGGCGACGGCGTTCCTGCTCGGCCTGCTCGGCGGCGCGACGGGCTTCCGCGCGCTCTTCCTCCTCGCGCCGCACCGCGTCCGCCCGGGCCTGCGCCGAGCGCTCCTCCTCGAGCCGGTGGGCCTCGGCCCGCTCGGCCTCCAGCCAGCCCGTGTCCTGCGCCTCCGACGCACCGGCCGGGGCGGGCGCCGGGGCGGCGGCGGCGGCGGCGGGAGCCAGCCGGTCCCAGACGGTGGGCCCGAGCGGCTCCCAGGTGACGGCCTGCCGGCCACGGCTGACGACGCCGCGCACCCGGTCGGCCAGCCGGTCCGGTCCGGCCAGGCCGAGCTGCTGCACGACGGAGGCCACGGCCTGCTCGGCCTGCTCGGCCGCGCTGCTGTCCCCTGCGGCCCGGTGCGCGTCGGCGAGGGTCTGCTGGACCAGGCCCGCGAGCGCCGGCTGCTCGGCCGGCACCGGTCGGGCACCGAGCAGGGCCACCGCGTCGGCCGGGTGCCCGGACCCCACCAGGACGCGGGCCCTCACGACCACGGGCCAGCCGGGCTCGGCCGCGACGCCCGGGACGGCGAGGCCCTCGGCCGATGCGCTGTCGGCCTCCTCGTGCCGGCCGACCGCCAGGAGGTCGGACGCCAGGTCGGCCAGCGCCGTCGCGAGCAGGCGGGGGGCGGCCGGTCCGCCCCGGCTGCCGACCCGGCGCAGCAGGTCCACCAGGGTGCGGCGGGTGACCAGGCCGAGGTCGACCTCACCCGTCGCGACCAGCCGGTCGGCCAGGTCGCGGTGCAGAGCCGGGGCCGGGGCGACGAGCCGGGCGACGAGGGCGGGGCTGAGGCCGGCCGGGGCGTCGAGCCGGCCGTCGACGACGGCGGACCAGCGGTCGCGCGCCCGGTGGAGGGTGGCCAGCGCGTCAGCGGGCCGGTCCGCCGCCCACCGGGTGTCGGCGACCAGCTGCTCCACCTCCAGGGTGACGGCGGTGGCGTCCGGGTCGTCCGGGAGCCCGGCGGCGACCAGCCGGCGCAGCGCCTCGTCGGCGGTGGCGGCTGCGGTGACGACGTCGTCACCCGCCAGCGCCCCGCGGGCGGTGCAGGACAGGGCGCGGACGACGACCTCGGGGGCCAGGGGCAGCTCGAGGCGGAGGGCGAGGAACTGCTCGTGGAGGTCGTCGAGGGAGGCGACGGTGCGGCCGGCGGGCTCGGCCAGGCCCAGGCCCGCCTGGACGGCGGCGAGCTGGACGACCGCGGTGACGTAGCGGGCGGCGTCGGCGGACTGGGTGTAGGCGCCGACGGCCCCGGGCGCGGTCAGCAGCTGCGCGGCCTGCTTGACCGAGTCCTGCGCGTCCGGCCCGGCGGCGGCGTACTCGTGGCCGCTGAGGCGGTGCCCGGTGAGGGCGACGAGGGCGTCGCCCAGCTCGGGCAGCCGCGTCGGGTCCGAGCCGACCCAGCCGCGGAGCCGCTGCACCGCGGAGGTGAGCTCCTTGCTCCGCTGCGCGTAGGGGTCCTTCGCCTGTCGGGGGGCCTTCTGCTTCTGCGCCATCCTGCCTTCCGGTCGTCCGGGCACGAGCCGCCGCGCGGCGGCCGGGTGGGCCCCGGGCTGAGCTGGTCAGGTCCCCAGCATGCCCGCCGAGCACGCCGCGGTGCTGCCCGGTGTCCGCGTCGCCGTGTCGATTGGGGCTCCCCGCACCGGGTGCAGTAGAGTCTTCCCTCGTGGTCGCGCCGCTCCGGCGGTCGTCCCACGGGCTGTGGCGCAGCTTGGTAGCGCACTTGACTGGGGGTCAAGGGGTCGCAGGTTCAAATCCTGTCAGCCCGACCGTGAAGGCTCCGACCAGGACACTGGTCGGAGCCTTTGTCGTCGGCCTCCGACGGCTCCTCGATCCGTCCACCGGCCCTGCCGCGAGGACCCGCGGGGCGCACGTGGCGCCGGGCTCACCACGGCGGAGCCGTCGTCCTCGGGAGCCTTCTCCACCTGCCGAAACCCCTGGGTCCGGAGTCGACGCGCTCTCGGCGACCCCAGCTGGAGCGCGCTACCTGACAGCATCAGCCCGTGATGATGACCCTCCGGCTGATCGTGCCGCCCGACCGCACCGGCCGGGTGATCGCGCGGCTGGCCGACGACGAGCGCCTCACCGATCTCGTCGTCCTCCCCGGTGCGGCGGTACGGCCACGCGGTGACCTCGTGCAGTGCGAGGTGACCCGTGAAGCGGTCTCCGACGTGCTGGGCTGGCTCCGGGACCAGGACCTCTACGAGGACGGGTCCGTCGTCCTGAGCGAGGTCGTGTCAGCGCCGTCGGCGAACGCCCGCGCCACCGAGGCCGCCGCCCCCGGGGCGCCCGATGACGCGATCGTCTGGGACTCCGTCCTCGACAGCGCCTACGGCGAGGTCCGCGGATCCTGGTCCTTGTATGCCTTCCTCACCCTCGCGACGGCCATCGCCGCGGTCGCTGTGGTCACCGACTCCTCCATCCTCGTGGTCGGGGCCATGGTCGTCGGGCCCGAGTTCGGGCTGGTCGCCGCCCTCGCCGTCGGCCTCGCCGGGCGTCGCCTCGGACTCGTGCGCGGCGCCGCCCTGCTGCTGCTCAAGGGCTTCGGTCTCGCCATCGCCGCCACGGTCGTCCTGGTGCTGCTCGCCCGGCTCGTCGGATGGGTCGACCTGAGCGATGTCACCGGCCCACGCCCCCTGACCGGCTTCATCTGGCGGCCGGACAAGTGGTCGGCCGTCGTCGCCGTGCTCGCCGGCTGCGCCGGCGTCCTCTCCCAGACCGCCGGCCGTTCCAGCGCCCCGGTGGGGGTCTTCATCTCCGTCACCACCGTCCCCGCCGCCGGTGACATCGCCCTCTCCCTCGCCCTCGGTGCACCCGGTCACCTCCTCGGCGCCGCGGCTCAGCTGGGCATCAACCTCCTCGGCATCACCGTCGCGGGCGTCGCCACACTGCTCGTCCAACGAGCTCTGTGGAAGACCCGGCGACGCTCGCGAGCCGCCTAGAGGCACCCGCGGCATCGTGGCCTTCGTCCGCCGAGCGCGGCAGAGTCAGCCGGGTCGTCAGGCGTCGTCGTGGTCGAGGGAGCTGGACAGCTCGCGGTGCGCCTCCGCCTGGGCGAGCAGCTCGTGGGCCTTCTGCTCGACGGCGGCCACGGCGTCGGCGCCGGCCATCCAGCGCTGCGGAGGCTCGGGCAGGGCCATCAGCTGCACCAGGGCGCGGCCGAGCTTGGCGGGGTCGCCGCCCTGCTGGCCGTTCATGGCCTTCCAGGCCTCGATGGTCTGCTCGGTGCGCTCGGCGTAGTCCTCGATCGAGAGCTCGGGCCAGATCGAGGAGGCACCTTCGACGAGCAGCTCGGTGCGGAAGAAGCCGGGCTCGACGACCGTGGTGGAGATTCCGTACGGGGCCACGTCGACGTGCAGCGACTCCATCCACCCCTCGAGGGCGAACTTCGAGGCGGCGTAGGCAGCGACGAACGCGCCGCCCACGATGGCGGCGGTGGAGGTGATGGTGACGACCTGGCCGCTGCGCTGGGCGCGCATCACAGGCAGCACGGCCCGGGTGACGTTGAGGGGGCCGAAGAAGTTGGTCTCCATCTGGGCCCGGAACTGGGCGTCGCTGATCTCCTCGAAGAACCCGGCGTAGAAGTTGCCGGCGTTGTTGACGAGGGTGTCGACGCGCCCGAACCGCTCGACCGCGGCGTCGACCGCCGTCCGGGCCGCGGTGGGGTCGGTGACGTCGAGGGACACCGCCAGCAGGTTGTCGTGCTCGCCGAGGGCGGCCGTCACCCGGGCGGCGTCCCGGGCGGTGCCGACGACGCGGTGGCCCGCGTCCAGGGCTGCCCTGGCCAGCTCGATGCCCATGCCGCGGGCAGCGCCGGTGACGAACCAGACGGGCTGGGTGGGGGTGGTGTCAGTCATGAGTGGAGCGCCTTCCTGGAGTGATGTGTCCAGTCAAGGCGTCCAGCGACAGCCCAGGGAGTCACCAGCGAGGGGGTCAACGCCAGGGACTCCCTCGACGACCCGGCGGCGCCTAGGTTCGGTCCCGTGGACAGAAGGGACGACATCCGTGAGTTCCTGACCTCACGGCGCGCACGGCTCACCCCGGCCGAGGCGGGGCTGCCCGACTTCGGCGGCCGGCGTCGGGTCAAGGGACTGCGCCGTGAGGAGGTCGCCCTCCTGGCCGGCATGAGCACGGAGTACTACGTGCGCCTGGAGCGCGGCAACGGGACAGGGGTCTCCGAGGCGGTCCTCGACGGCATCAGCCGTGCCCTGCAGCTCGACGAGGCCGAGCACGCCCACCTCTACGCCCTGGTCAAGGCCGCCGACCCGGGCGCGCACCCCGCTCGCCGCCGCGGGCCCTCACGCCCGCAGCAGGTGCGCCCGGCCGTGCAGCAGCTGATCGACACCATGCGTGATGTGCCGGTGTACGTGCAGAACGGCCGCCTCGACGCCGTCGCCACCAACCGGCTCGGGGCCGCCCTGTTCTCCGAGATGTTCGTCCTGCCCCAACGGCCGGTGAACGCCGCCCGGTTCACCTTCCTCGACCCCCGGGCCCCGACCTTCTACCGGGACTGGCCGGGCAACGCCCGCCAGATCGTCGCCCTGCTCCGCGCCGTGGCCGGCCGCGCGCCCCACGACCGCGTCCTCAGCGACCTCGTCGGTGAGCTGGCCACCCGCAGCGAGGCGTTCCGCACCCTCTGGGCCTCCCACGACGTCCGCGTCCACCGCACCGGCACGAAGCAGGTCCACCACCCCGTCGTCGGAGACCTCGACCTCACCTTCGAGGCCCTGGACCTCACCTCCGAGCCCGGCCTCCAGCTGCTCGCCTTCACCGCCGCACCCGGCTCAGCCAGCCGGGACGGGCTCCAGCTGCTCGCCACCTGGGCGGCAACGGCGCGGCTCGAGTCCGAGGGGGCCGCCGTGCCAGCGGCCGGCACGGCGGACGAGGCCTGAGCCCCACCCGCCCGGACCTCCGGGCAGCGAGCGGTGAGACTTCGGCCAGGACACCGGGCGAGGCCTTCGTCGGCCCCGGGGCGGGACCCCTCCCCGGCGGGGACCCCCGCCTTCCGCCGATGAGTTCTCCCCTCCGACGCGGTCTGCAGGTCCGACGACGACGGAGGGAGGGCGGCGCGTGCGGACGCTGACGTGGGCGATGAACGTCAGCCTGGACGGCTACACGGCCGCGCCGGGCGACGACCTCGGCTGGAGCGTGCCGAGCGACGAGCTGTTCGCGTGGTGGTCCGAGCGCGTCGCCGCCACGGGCGCCGCGCTGTACGGACGACGGCTGTGGCAGACCATGAACGCGCACTGGCCGACCGCCGACCAGCAGCCCGGAGCCACCCCGGCGCACGTCGCGTACGCCCACCGCTGGCGGGCGATGCCCAAGGTGGTGTTCTCCTCGACGCTCGGCGCGGTGGACGGGAACGCCCGCCTGGTCACCGGCGACGCCGTCGCCGAGATCACCCGGCTCAAGGCCGAGGACGGCGGACCGCTCGACGTCGGGGGCGCCACGCTCGCGGCGGCGGCTCAGCGGGCCGGGCTGGTCGACGAGTACGTCGTCGTCACCCACCCGGTCCTGGTGGGCGGGGGCACGCCGTTCTTCGCGTCCCTCGACCGCTGGGTGGTCCTGGACCTGGTGGAGACCCGCACCTTCGACGGCGGCATCGTGATGACCCGCTACCGGACCAGGCGCTGACGACCGCGGGCTGACCCGGAAGGGCTGCTCCCCCTGCTGCCGTCGACCCCGCTGGTCGCTCGACCGGTCGCGGTCAGGACCAGTCGCCGTCGTCGGTGCTGAGGTGCTCCTGGCCCAGCGCGGTGACGGGGACCGCCGTCAGGCTGGTGAAGCCGATGTCGAGGAGCGTCGCCCGGGGCACCCCCGAACCGCCGAGGGTGCGCATGCCGTCGATGACCGCGCAGAAGAACGCGCCGAGCGAGTCGGCGTCGGCGGCGCCGTCGATCTCGCCGGCCTCCTGGGCCTCCACGATGCACGCGGCGTAGTGGGCGCGCATCGTCTCGAAGGCCGCGTTGACCGTCGAGGCGACGTCGGGGTCCCGCGCGGAGAGCTCGACCGCGGCCCGCGTGAACAGCGACGGCGGGGTCTGGGCGGCGCCGTGCGCGACCGCCACCTTGACCAGCTGGGCGCGGATCCGCGTGATCGGGCTGCCGGAGCCGTGCCGGATCGACTCGACGGCCTCGAGCGCCTCGGCGGTGTCGCTGAGGAACGCCCGCATGAAGAGCTCCTTCTTGCCGCCGAAGGCGTTGTAGAGGCTCTGCCGGCCGAGGCCGGTCGCCTCCAGCAGCGCGTCGAGCGAGGTCCCGGCGAAGCCGGTCTCGGTGAACGCCTCCCGGGCGCGGGCGACGACGTCGGCCTCGTCGAACGAGCGGGGTCGGGGCACCGGAGCCTCCTGGTGGGTTGTTGACTGATCAGTCCAGTATGTCGTAGCGTTCTGGACGAAGCAGTCCAAAACACCGCGGAGGATCATCATGGCTCAGGTACTGGCCGGCAAGACGGCGCTCGTCACCGGCGGGACGTCGGGGATCGGGCTGGCCGTCGTCCGCCGGTTCGTCGACGAGGGCGCGCACGTCGTCGTCACCGGGCGCCGGCAGTCCGCGCTCGACGCGGTCGCGGCCGAGCTCGGCGACCGCGTGACGGCGGTGCGGGCCGACGCCTCCGACCCGGCCGACGTCACCACGCTCTTCGAGACCGTCGCCGCCCGCGGCGCCGGGCTGGACGCGGTGCACGCGAACGCCGGCGTCGGCGCGTTCGGCGCGCTGACGGAGGTGACCGCCCAGGACGTCGACACCACCTTCGGCACCAACGTGCGCGGGACGGCGCTGACCGTCCAGGGCTCGCTGGCGTTCCTGAACGAGGGCGCGGCGATCGTCGTGACCGGGTCGACCTCCGCGTCCGGCATCGAGCGCGGCCTCGGCGTCTACGGCGCGTCGAAGGCGGCGATCGCCGCGATGACCCGCACGTGGGCCGTGGAGCTCGCGCCGCGGGGCGTCCGGATCAACACCGTGGTGCCCGGCCCGACCGAGACGCCCGGGCTGAAGGGGCTCGCCCCGGACAACCCCGACGCGCTGCTGGACCAGATCGCGGGCGGCATGCCGCTCGGCCGGCTCCTCCGTCCCGAGGAGATCGCCGCCGCCGTGCTGTTCCTGGTCTCCGACCAGAGCTCGGGCATGACGGGGAGCGAGCTGCTCGTCGACGGCGGCAGCACCGTCGCCTGACCCCGTCCCCGTCACCGCGCCGAGGTCCGCGCCGGTCCGCCTGACCTACGCTGTCCGGCACCAGCGAGGCGACGAGGGGACCACCGACGATGAGCGACGGCACCATCACAGCGGAGCACCCGGTGGGCGAGGAGTCCGCCCCGCCCCCGAAGTGGAAGATCATCGGCCCCGGCCTGCTGGTGGCGGCGACCGGTGTGGGAGCCGCCGACCTGGTCGCGACCTTGATCGCCGGGCAGAAGTACGGCTACGCGCTGCTCTGGGTGGCCGTGCTCGGCTGCATCCTCAAGATCATCCTGGTGGAGGGGGCGGGCCGCTACTCGCTGTCCACGCAGCGCTCCATCTTCGAGGGCTGGCGCTCGCTCGGCCGGTGGACCACGATCTACTTCGTCCCGTACATCATCCTCTGGGGCTTCGTGTACGGCGCGGCCGCCATGTCGTCGACGGCCCTCCCGCTGGCGGCGCTGTTCCCGGCGGTGCCCCTGCCGGTGTTCGCCATCGCCTCCGGGCTGATCGGGCTGGCCCTGGTCTGGTTCGGCCGCTACGCCTTCTTCGAGAAGGTGTGCGCGGTCCTGGTCGCGCTGATGTTCGTGACGGTCGTCGGCGCCGCCGTGGTCACCCTGCCCAACCTGCTCGACGTGCTGGGGGGTCTGGTCCCGCGCATCCCGGACGGTTCCATGATCAACGTCCTCAGCGTGGCCGGCGGTGTCGGCGGCACGATCACCTTGGCGGCCTACGGCTACTGGCTGCGCGAGAAGGGCTGGCACTCACCGCGCTGGATGAAGGTGATGCGGCTCGACAACCGGATGGCTTACGTCATGACCGGGATCTTCGTGGTCTCGATGCTGATCGTCGGCGCGGAGCTGTTGAACTCCGCCCAGATCGCCGTCTCCACGGGCGACCGCGGTCTGCTCGACCTCTCCGCGGTGCTGACCGAGCGGTACGGGCGCGTCTTCGGCGCCTTCTTCCTGATCGGCTTCTGGGCCGCGTCGTTCTCCTCGCTCATCGGCGTCTGGAACGGCGTCTCGCTGATGTTCGCCGACTTCGTCGGGCACGTCCGCCACCTGCCGCCCGGCCACCCGGACACCCGCACCGGCGGTCGCTACTTCAAGCTCTACATCCTGTGGCTGACGCTGCCGCCGATGCTGCTCCTGCTGCTCGGTCAGCCGGTCGCGATCATCCTGGCCTACGGCGTGCTGGGCTCCCTCTTCATGCCCTTCCTGGCGATCACGCTCCTGTGGCTGCTGAACTCCGACCGGGTGCCCGCGGAGTGGCGGAACCGGTGGCGGCACAACCTGGGGCTCGGGCTGGTCACGCTGTTCTTCGTCGTCCTGGGCGTCTACCAGCTCTACGACACCATCGCCGGCTGAGCCGGGAGGGTGCACCGCACCCGGCTGGTCGCCGGCCCGCCCGCTACCGTCGCGCCATGACCATCACCTCCGTGCTCGACATCCGGCTCCGCCCCGACGCGCCGGCCGACGCCGAGACCCGCGTCAGCGCGGTCCTGGCCCAGACGCGCGCCCGTCCGGGCTTCGTCTCCGCCGACGTGGTCCGCGACGTCGACGACCCGCGGCACCTCGTCGTCATCGAGGTCTGGGAGTCCCTGGAGGCCGACGACGCCTACCGCGCCTGGCGGGCGACCCCGGAGGGGGCCAACGAGCTCGGGGAGCTGGCCGGGGGGCGGGTCGCGCTGACGCGGTACGAGGCCACCACGATCTGAGGTGTTCCGACGTCCCGCGCGGGGCACCACGTCACGGTCAGCCGGGCGGTCCCCTGCTGGACGCGGCCGAGGCAGCGAGTTCGTCGCGATCCACCCTCCGCGCCGTCGTGCGCTCTAGGCTGATGCCGCCCAGCAGCCACCGTCGGCTCCTGGCCTCGAGGGGTGTGCGACGTGCGACGACTACTGGTCCTCCTTCTCGGCCTGGCTGTGGTCGCCGCGCCGCTCTCCGTCGTCGCGGACAGCGCGCAAGCCGCGAAGAAGCCGGCCGCAGCCACCTTCGTGCGCCTGGACAGCGACCCGGGCGACGCCATCGGCGGGGGCCAGACCAACATCGCCTTCACGTCGGCGAAGAAGACCTACGTTCAGGGGGGTCGCCGCGACTACACGATGTGGATCACGGTCGTCGACGGGGACCACGTGACCTACATCTTCGTCGAGGACCAGACCAAGAAGCCGATCCGCGCCGGCGTCCACCGGTTCGCCGGCTATCCCGAAGGCCCCTACACGCTGTCCATCGCGGGCTGGGGCAGAGGCTGCGGGTCGAGCGACGGAACCCTCGACATCCGCCAGCTCGAGTTCGACCGCGACGACCGGATCAAGCGCCTCGACCTGACCTTCGAGATGGCCTGCACCTTCGACGGCAGCGGGTACTCCCGCGGGCAGATCGCCTACCAGTCCACCCGGAGCGTCAGCCCACCCCGGACCGAGTCCACCCTGCGCAGCGGGCAGGCCCTCCGTGGTCGCCGCATGCTCACCAACATCGAAGGCGTCGACGGCGGTACCAACCGCGGCGAACAGGCCCCTCGCCTGCTCATCCGCGACGGGCAGGCTCTGCTCCTCCGCCGCGAGTGGCCCACCTCCTACAACCACCCGTACACCGACGAGGTCGTCTGGTCCACGCCCACGGCTGGCTCTCGAGCGGACCGTCTCACCGTGCGAGCGGACGGAGCCTTGGCTCTTCAGACTCGCACCGGCAAGACCGTGTGGGCCGTCAAGCCCAAAGGCGCGGGCAAGGGCACCTTCCTCGTCCTCAACAACGACGGCCGCCTCGTCCTGGCCGACTCCCGGTACAAGAAGCTCTGGTCCGTGGGCTGACCGAGGAGGTCGCGCAAGGGCAGTGTCACAGGAGCCGGGACGGCCGTCGGCCGACGCGCACGTCGCTCAGCGCCACAGCCGGTCGGCCGCGCCGGTGTAGTAGCCCCAGTCCTGGGCGGTGAGGTCGTGGACCCCGCTGCGGATGTGGTAGCTCCGGGCCGGCACCCGGAGCGGCCGGTCGAGCGGCGGCATGGCCGACGGACGGACACCCCGGTGGAACCACAACCCGTAGACCGACGAGGCGTGGGCCAGGGACAGGAACTCCCCCCGCGGGTCCGACCACAGGTCCTCGTCGGCGCTGCCCACGCACACGGCGCGGGGGGCGAGCAGCGCGATCAGCTCGTGCTGGTCGACCGGGAGCCTGTCCTCGGCTCCCCCGTAGCGGAAGAACCTGCGGCAGAACCAGTGCGGGAAGTCGTCGGTGATCCGGGCGACGGTCTCGCCGAACACCCGCCGGCTGAGGGCGGCTCCCCCGCAGCCGGAGTCGTTGCTCACCGTCATGGCGAACCGCTCGTCCTCGGCACCGGCCCACAGCGCGGCCTTGCCGCCGCGGGAGTGGCCGACGACGACGGCCCGGTCGGCGTCGACGTCACGGTCGGTCGCGAAGTAGTCGAGCGCTCGGCTGGCACCCCAGGCCCAGGCGGACAGCGCACCCCACGCGTCAGCCGGTCGCGGCCTCGTCGTGGCGGTGTCCTCGTAGAGGCCGATGATCCCGTCGCGGAACGTCGCCGGGTCATCGGGAGCCAGGTCGCCCACCTGGAGCGCGGCGATGGCGTACCCGGCGGCGACGACCTGCTCGGCGGGCCAGAACGGGGAGATGGTCGCGCGGGTCGGGTCGGTGTTCTCGGGACCGCGGTTGTTGAGCAGGAGGAACACCGGTGCCGGACCGGTCACCGCGTTGGGCACGAACAGGATCACCTCGAAGCGGTGCGAGCGGGACCCGTGCCGGGTGTGCACGAGCACCCGCTTGAGCGTGGCCGCACCGCCCAGCGCGGTCGGGTCGGACTCGACCAGCTCGAACCGGGGCCGGCTGCGCTCCGCCGGGCGCGGCCGGCGGCCGTAGACGTGGGTGCGGAAGTCGTCCAGCAGCTCCTGGCGCCGGAGCCGCCACTGGTGCGGTGTGCGGACCCGTCGCCCGTTGCGCGACCGGAGCGGGTCGGGCAGCCGGTAGGGCGGCACCTCCCGCTCGTCGAACACGAAGCCGGGCCGCGTCGACTCGTACTCCGCGACCACGGCCGGGTCCGCCCGCCAGCCGACGACGTCCGCCCGCGCCGGCGCGGAGACCTGCCCCAGGGCCAGCGCGCCGGCCAGCCCGGCCCCGCCGAGGACCACCTGACGGCGGTTCAGCGTTGCTTTTTCACTGTCACGTCCTTGTGCGAGTGTCATGTTGCCCACGGTAGCCAGGCGGTGCCGGTCCGGTGCAGCGCCCCTCCGCCGTCCTTCCTGACGGGAGTGCGCCGCCCGCGGCTGAGGCGGGCGGGGCACCCGAGGGCTCTCCGACGGCCGGACGTCACGATCGCGCATCAGGCTCCCCCGCCGGGCAACCCCCGGACCACGCGGTGAGTACACGGAGCACCTACGAGCTCGAAGGAGAGTTCCGTGAACCCACGTCGACCCGGGATCGCGATCCCGACCCTCGCCGGACTGGCGGTCACCGGCTGCCTCGTCCTGACCCCGCCCGCCTCGGCCGCGGCCCCCGACGCCTGCGCCACCACCCCGAGCGCCCTCGACTTCGACGGCGACGGCTACGACGACGCCGCGGTCGGTGACCCGTACGCCACCGTGGCCGGCCGCGCCGAGGCCGGTGCCGTCACCGTGCTGTACGGCGACCGGTACGGCCAGATCGGCGAGGGCGACCGTCAGGTGATCACCCAGGCCAGCTTCGGCGGCACGCCGCAGGCCGGCGACCACTTCGGCTGGGACCTCGCGCTCGCCCCGGCCGGCGCCGCCCCGAGCTGCAGCGACCTGGTGGTCGGCGCCCCCGGGGAGGACGTCCGGGGGGCCGCCGATGCCGGCACCGTCTCGGTCATCCGGGACCTCGCCCCGGCGGAGGGGACGCCCGACCTCGACGTGCTGACCCTGGACCAGGGTGACCTCGGCGGACAGGTGGAGGCGGGCGACGCGTTCGGCTCCGCCGTCCAGGTCATGACGGCCGGTCCGGCGGAGCGGCCACGGCTGGTCGTCGGCGCCCCCGGCGAGGACGCCGGCTCGGCGGTCGACGCAGGTGCGGTCAACATCCGCGAGGTCGACGGCGACCGCAGCCTGGTGGCCGAGCTGCGGCAGGGGCGGCGAGGACCGCTGGGTGCGGTGCGGCTGCCGGGCACGCCGCAGACCGGCGACCGCTTCGGCAGCTCGCTGGCCGCGGGACCGGTCGACCTGCCCGAGACCAACGGCCGGGACCTCGCCGGAGGCCTGGCGATCGGCGCCCCCGGCGACACCGTCTCGGGGCGGGCCGGTGCCGGCTCGGTGACCGTCGTCTCGGAGAGGTTCGAGACCGCGACCCTGCTCACCCAGAACACGTCGGAGGTCCCCGGTACCGCGGAGAAGGGCGACCACTTCGGCGCGAGCCTGGCGCTGAGCCGGTACACCGCGACGGAGCTGGCCTCGTTGGCCGT
The DNA here is from genome assembly GCF_017876495.1 of Microlunatus capsulatus. Taxonomy (NCBI): domain Bacteria; kingdom Bacillati; phylum Actinomycetota; class Actinomycetes; order Propionibacteriales; family Propionibacteriaceae; genus Microlunatus; species Microlunatus capsulatus. The sequence goes on from NZ_JAGIOB010000001.1 coordinate 256,888, forward strand.
CGGGTCTCCCGGGGAGGACGTCGGCAGGACCGCCGACGCCGGCTCGGTGACCCTGTTCCTCAACACCCACGAGCAGTTCGCCCCGGGTCGCGCCCTGACCCAGGCGACGGCCGGCGTCCCCGGTACCCCCGAGGCCGGGGACCACTTCGGCGGGTCGCTGGCCTTCGGCTTCACGGCGACCACCCTGCTGGTGGGCGTCCCGACCGAGGACGTGGGGTCGGTGGTCGACGCAGGTGCTGTGCAGCCGGTCCGGGTGACGCCGGCCCGACCGCTGACCTTCTCGAGGAGCATCACCGAGGACGCCCGCGGCACCGCCTCCTCGGTGGGGTCGGGGCACCGGTTCGGGCGGTCCCTCGGCAGCCTCTCCGGACGGGCGGAGAACATCCTCACCGTCTCCAGCCCGTACGTCGGCCGGGGCTACGTCTACGTCCTCTCCGACGCGGAGCTGCCCGAGGGCGGCCGGGTGCCGGCCCGCTCGTGGGTCGCCTCAGCAGGGGCGGAGCGCTTCGGCTGGTCGACCACGAACTGAGCAGGTGCTCCCCCGCCAGCACGGCCGGCCCGGACCACCGACCGTGGCAGGGCCCGTGACGTCGGAGGGGTGCACGTCCGTTCCCGGGCAGACGCCACCCGGCGCGGTCCGGACGTGGACAGGGCAGGACCTCGGGAGGAGGCTGGACGCGATGGACGCTGCGACCGCGGCGCGGCGCGGCGGTGAGCTCGTCGCAGACGGGGACGGCGGGGCAGCCGTGGACGCACCGGGCACCAGCCGGGTCGGGTTGGACGAGCACGCGTTCGAGGAGCTGTACGCGCTCTGCTACCGGCGGCTGGTCGGCCAGGTGTACGCGATGTGCGGCGACCTGGCCGAGGCCCAGGACTGCGTGCAGGAGGCCTTCATCCGGGCCTGGCGCCACCGCCGCCGGCTGGACCTCGACCGGTCGCCCGAGACCTGGGTGCGGGTCACCGCGTCCCGCCTGGCGATCAGCCGCTGGCGCCGGGCGCGCAAGGCCCTCCTCGACCCGGACCGCGCCCTGACCGGCCGGAACTCAGCGCGCGAGCCGGGCATCGCCCACCTCGCGCTGCTCGAGGCCCTGGCCAAGCTGCCGCTCGAGCAGCGGCGGGCGATCGTCCTGCACCACCTCTGCGACCTGCCGGTCGCCGAGATCGCGGCCGAGACCGGCGCTCCCGTCGGCACCGTCAAGGCCCGGCTGTCACGGGGCAGGGCGGCGCTGGCCGTGCTGCTGTCCGACCGCCTGCCCGAGGAGCTGACCCGTGGCTGAGGACCCGCTGGACGGCCGCCTGCGCGCCCTGGCCGCGGACGCCGAGGAGCGGGTGCCGCCACCGCCTCCCGCACGCCGGCTGCGCCAGGTCGAGCAGCGGCGACGCCACCGCCGGATCACCGCCCTCGTGGTGACGGCGGCCGTCCTGGTGACGCTGAGCGCGGGAGCCGTCCTGTCCGCCGACCGCGGCGTCGCCGTCGACCCCTCACCCGCCGGGACCCCGGCCCTCAGCCCCGGGCTCGTGGACCCGCCGTCGACGGCACCGCCCGGCCCGGGGGCCGCGCCTTCGCCCGGTGACCTGCCGAGCGGGAAGCCGGTCCCCCGGGAGACGCCGGTGGGGCCCGCGCCGAGCACCGACCCCACCTCCGGCCCGAGCCCTGCCGCGACCCCGTCGTCGTCGCCCGGGGGGACGCCGGCACCGAGCCCGGCACCCGTGCCGACCTCGCCCGGACCGACGCCGACGCCCTCGGCCGAACCCAGCCCGGCACCGAGGGGCGACGGCGCGGGCCCGGCTCCGGGTGACCCGGGTTCCTCGGCGTCCTCTCCGACGACCCAGCCCGGTCCTCTCCAGCCGGACGCACCTCAGCCGTCCGCTCCCGGGACGGTCGCGCCGCTCGGCTGAAAGGACCGGCGGAGAGGTGATCGCGGAGGTACGGGTGTCGGCAAGCGCGGCTACTCTGCCCTCATGTGGAGCAACAGGGACGAGGTCCAGCGGCTGCACAACGCCGTGCGCGGGGCTGCACTGGCCGTCCTGCTGGTGTCGCTGACCTGCATCCTCTCCGCCTTCGATCTGGGCGAGCCGGCTCGGGTCATCGGGTCACGTCTGCTGTACGTCGGGATCGGCGCGGCTCTGTTGAGTGCCGTCCTCCACGCCCGCGTCGGGAAGCTCGAGCACGTGGATCGGCTGGCTCGGCACGACCGCCTGCACGGGGCCATCGAGCGGGTCCGCACGGAAGATGCCGAACTGCTCCGCCGCCTCGAGGACAACGGACGCTCGGGCGGGGACGAACGAGCGCCGGGTTCGTCCGGCACACGTCGGTGAGGTGTCCGGTGCCCGTCAGGGCTGTCGAGACGTGGCCGAGCGCTCGTCTGCTTGCACCTGCCGCCGCACAGCAGGAGGTGGCATGAGCACGTCGAGGTGGGTCGTCGGGACGGCCGCGGCGCTCGTGGTCGTGGCCGCGGTGACCGTCGGTCGGCTCGCGGTCGCTGACGAGCCGGTGCCGCAGGACCGGGTGATGATCGGCCGGGTGACGGGCGACTCCTCGTCGGTCCGCGACGGAGTCATGGACGCCAGGACGGTCGAGGACCTGCAGGACGTCCACGGCCTCGAGCACGGGTCGGCGGGCCGGTAGGCCCCGGTCCCTCCACTCGCTCGACTCTCCAGCACCGGTGACTCGTGGGCGGACCACCCGCCCGCACCCCGATGAGTTCGGCGCTGCCGGCAGGTCGACGACCAGGACGAGACTCCCGCGGCACGACGGGCGTCCGTCGCGGACCCCGGAGGCAGCCACCTCGATGACCACCACCATCACGCCGATCCACGTCGCCGACCTCGTCGCCGAGGGCGAGCTGATGCCCGTCTACGTGCACCTGATCGACCACCCCGACGGGCGGGTCCTGGTCGACACCGGCTTCACCGAGCTCCACCCTGCCGCGGCCGACCTCGACCCGCGGGTGCTGAGCCAGCGGGAGATCGACCCGGCCAGCATCGACCTGGTGGTCAACACCCACCTGCACTTCGACCACTGCGGGGGCAACCACCTCTTCGCCGGCACGCCCGTCTACGTGCAGCGGCGCGAGCTCGAGGACGCGCGGACCGAGGAGGGGTACACCATCCCGGAGTGGGTCGACCCGCCCGGCGTCCGGTACGTCCCCGTCGACGGGGAGCACGAGCTCCTGCCCGGCGTCCGGCTGCTGCCCGCCCCCGGCCACACCCGCGGCAGCCAGGTCGTCGTCGTGCAGGGCGCCGGCGGGCGGCCGACCGTCATCACCGGGGACACCGCGGTCTGGTTCGGCGAGCTCGACGAGCCGGAGACCGAGGGCCAGCGGCTCATCCTCGCCCTGGAGCCCGGGGCGGTCTGGCTCAGCCACGCCCACGAGCCCTGGCGGCCGCCGGTCGACGAGTCTGCCGACCGCAGCGGGTCCTAGCCCAGGACCGCGGGCGCCGCGCGGCTCCTGACCGACGACACGATCGAGACCTGGACCATGAAGCTCCTCCTCACCTCAGCGGGCGTCACGAACCCGAGCATCCACCGGGCCCTCACCGACCTCCTCGGCCAGCCGATCGCCGACTCCACCGCCCTCTGCATCCCGACCGCGCAGTACGGGCACCCGATGGTCGACCCGACGATGACCTGGCAGTTCATCAGCGGGACCTCCTCGCTGCCCCTGTGCGACCTGGGCTGGAAGTCCGTCGGCGTCCTGGAGCTCACCGCCCTGCCCAGCATCGACAGGGATCGGTGGGTCCCCTGGGTCCGCGAGGCCGACGTCCTGCTGGTGGCCGGCGGCGACGCGACGTACCTGAGCCACTGGGCGCGGCAGAGCGGGCTGGCCGAGCTCCTGCCGTCGTTGGACGGCACCGTCTGGGTGGGGCTGAGCGCCGGCAGCATGGCGCTGACGCCCCGCGTCGGCGCCGAGTTCGTCGCGTGGCCCTCAGCCGCCGGGGACGAGGCGCTCGGCGTCGTCGACTTCTGCCTCTGCCCGCACGTCAACGGCGAGGGCCGGGCGGGGAACACCATGGCCGAGGCGGAGCGGTGGGCGGCGGCGCTCCCCCACCCCGCCTACGTCATCGACGACGACACCGCGATCACGGTCGTCGACGGCACCGTCGAGGTGGTGTCCGAAGGCCGGTGGACCGTGCTCAACGCCCCGAGCTGAAGCCGCAGCGGTGCTTGCCGCTCGAGGACATCGGGGTGATGCTCGACCCATGTGGCCCCGGCCCGTCCACCTCGCCGCCGCTGCGGCGCTCGCGCTCCTGCCGCTCGCTGCCTGTTCTGCCGGCGACGAGGACCTCGTCGGGCCGTGGACCGACGCCCGGACGGGGCGTGAGCTGCCGGACGGCACCGGCGCCCCCGACCGCCCCCTCGTGGTGCGGACCGTGCTGCTGCCGAACGACTGCGAGAAGAACGACACCGTCGTCCTCACCCTCGTCTGGCCGGTCGGGACGACCCGGTCCGAGCGGGACCTGCCGGACGAGGCTCTCGCCCGCACCTACCTGCGCGACACCCGCGGGTCCCTCCTCCGCACCGACGGCGCGTCGGACCTCGACGACCGGCTGCCCGCGGAGGCGCGACCCACCGGCTTCGAGCGCCGGGGCAACGCGATCCACGTCGTCGACCAGGACAGGCGGGTCTACGTCACCCGGGCCGACGGCACCGTCGAGAGCTGGGCGCGCCAGCTTCCCGGCGTGGCGTGCACGGACTGATCCGGAACCCCGGAAGCGGACATCGTCCAGGCGGTCGAGGACCAGCGGCAGCGGCTCTGGCGCGCTGCCCCGGCCGGCCTGGTCATATTCACTCCACATGACTATGCTGCTCACATGACCGTCGATGACCTCCGGGAACCGACGCTGCTGATCCTGGCAGCCCTGGCGACCCAGCCCCGTCACGGCTACGCGCTGATCGAGGCCGTGGCCGAGCTGTCCGAAGGCCGGGTCCGCCTGAAGGCGGGCAGCCTGTACGCGACGCTGGACCGGCTGGCCCGCGAGGGGCTGGTGGCGGAGAGCGGGTCGGAGGTCGTGGCGGGCCGGCACCGCCGCTACTACGCCCTCACCGGGTCCGGCGTCGAGGTCCTCTCGGCGCAGACCGCACGGTTGCAGGCCCTCGCCGCGGCCACGGCCGCCGCTGTCCGTGAGCACCGCCGCACCCGGTCGGGTGAGGACCGGAGCAACGCCGTGGACGTGCGCTGGGCGGGAGGACCGGCATGACCAGCGCGGACCGACGTCTGGAACGCCGTCTCCGGCTGCTGCTGCGCTGCTACCCGCAGCGGTGGCGCCGGCACCACGAGGACGAGGTGGTGGCGGTCCTGCTCGACCAGGCGGAGCCCGCGGACCGGTCGACCGTCAGCCTGAGCACCGTCGCCGACCTGGTCGGGCACGGAGCCGAGGATCGCGTGGACGGTGTGCTCCGGTGGGTGCCGACCCGGCTGCGGGACCAGGTCGCCGCCTGCGCCCTGGTCGTCGGCGCCGCGCTCGGGCTGCTGATGCTGGCCGCCGAGGTGATCGGCGCCCGCTCCCGACCGCCGATGGAGGAGGTCGCGAACTACGGCCACTACTTCCTGTCCGGTCCGTTCCTCACGATCGGCGTCGGCCTCTACCTGGCGTTCATGACGGCTGCCCTGCTGGTGGTGAGGGGGCACGGCGGCCTCGCCCGGCTGCTGCTCGTCGCCGCGCTGGCCTACGTGGCCTGGATGAGCTCCCTGTGGTCCGGCCCCTACCCCACGCCGCGGCCGCTGGTGCTGGCGCTGTTCGCCGGACTGGCGCTGCTGGCCGCGCTGGCCACGCTCCGACCCTCGCGGCGGGCCGCGCGCGGGATGGTCGGCTACGGCGCCGCGCTGCTGACCGCCCTGCTGCTGGGCGTCCTGGTCACCAAGCCGGTGCTGGGCTGGAGCATCGGCACGATGACGACCTCGGGCAACATCGCCTTCTCCGTCCTGGCTACCGTCCTGCCCTTCGTCGGCGGTCTCGCCCTCCTGGTCGCCGGGCTGCGCAGCCGCCGGCACCCGGGCTGGTCGGTGGCGATCGCCGTCGCCGCCTTCCCCGTCGTCGTGTTCTGCACGACCACCAGCCAGATGGTCAACAGCACCCAGGCCGCCGAGCGCGCCTGGTACCCCCTCTACTACCTCGCGGTCCTGACGACCGTCGCCGTGGTCCACCGACGCCGGAACCGGCAGCTGCCCGTCACCACCAGCTGACGCACGACGGCCGGCGTCCGGTCCCTCCCGGACGCCGGCCGCACCTCAGCCTGCCGCTGGGGCGACGTCGAGTGCCCAGATGACGCCGAAGCGGTCGCGCAGCTGGCCGGCGAGCGGCGCCCAGGCGGAGGGACCGAGGGGCTGGCGGATCTCGGCGCCGTCGGCGAGGCCGTCCCAGTAGCGGGTCAGCTCGTCGGCGTCGGTGCCGTGCACGTAGACGTAGAACCCGTTCGAGCCCTGGTCGTAGGGCTGGCCGGGCCACACGTCGAACGCCATCACGCGCAGGCCCGCGTCGGTCGACAGCTGGCCGAAGACGACCTTGTCGGCCCAGGCCGGGTCGTCGGACGCGCCCATCTGGCCGTAGGTCACCGCCGTCGCGGTCCCGCCGAAGACGGTGGCGTAGAAGTCGAGCGCGGCACGGGCCTGGCCGTCGAAGTTCAGGTGGGTGGTGGTCTCGATGCTCATGGGTTCTCCTCGGTCGGACCGCCCCGGCGGCGGCCTCGGCCCCGAGTGTTCCGGGCGTTCAGGACAGGTCGTGTCCTCTTCTCGGTCGAGAATGGTTCGCATGTCCAGCCCCTCCTCCCGCATGCTCGCGCTGCTCTCCCTGCTGCAGGTGCACCGCGACTGGCCGGGCGACCAGCTCGCCGAGCGGCTCGCGGTCACGCCCCGGACGATCCGGCGTGACGTCGACCGCCTCCGCGAGCTGGGGTACCGGGTGGACGCGCTGCGGGGCCCCGCCGGCGGCTACCGGCTGGCCGCCGGCTCCGACCTGCCGCCGCTGCTCTTCGACGACGACCAGGCCGTCGCGATCGCGCTGGCGCTCGCGGTCGCGCCGGCGTCGGGGGCTGACATCGCCGAGTCGGCGGCGCGGGCTCTCGCGACCGTGCGCCAGGTCATGCCCGCGCGGCTGCGGCACCGGGTCGACGCCGTGGGCGCGGTGACGACGACGGGCGCGGTCCGGGTCGACCCGGACGTGCTCGTGGCGGTGAGCGAGAGCGTGCACCGGCGTGAGCTGCTGCGCTTCGACCACGCCCCGGACGGTGACGCCCGGCCGGCCCGGCGGGTCGAGCCGCACGCGGTCGTGGCCCGGCACGGCCGCTGGTACCTGCTGGCCTGGGACCTCGAGCGCGACGACTGGCGGACCTACCGGGTGGACCGGATCGCCCCCCGGGCCCGGACCGGCGTGCGGTTCGTGCCGCGTCCCGTCCCCGGCGACGACGCGGCGGTGTTCGTCGCAGCACGGTTCAAGGGCTCCGACCGTGACGACGTCTGGCCGTGCACCGGCTCGGTCCTCGTGTCCGCCGACGGGGCGCGGACGCTCGCGCCGTACCTGCCGGACGACGCCGTGGTCGAGCCGACCGGTCCCGACGAGGTCCGGGTGACCCTGGGGTCGTGGTCGTGGGAGGGGCTCGCCGCCGCCTTCGCGGCGTTCGTCGTCGACTTCACCGTCCACGGGCCGCCGCCGCTCCACGACGCGGTTCTCGCGCTCGCCGACCGGCTGCGAGGGGCGACCCTGCCCGCCGCCCCTCCATCGCCGTAGCCCGCGCGTCGGCCGGGACGCGGGTTGTCAGCGTCGGTGGTCGCCCCAGCCGCCACCGGCGCTGACACGTCCGCGGTGCTGGGCACGACCAGGGGCCCGGTGCGTCGAGCCGGCCCCCGCGGTGCGACCGCGGACTGGCGCGCACGGGTGGGGGGCAGGTCCCCTACGGCGTGAGCCGGGCGAGCTCCCACTGGTGCCCGAAGGGGTCGACGAGACGGCCGGTCCGCCAGGCTCCTTCGTCGTGGACGCCGGCGATCTCGACCGCTCCGGCGTCGAGGGCGCGGCTGAACGCAGCATCGGGGTCCGTCACCGTGAGGATCATCCGGACCGCGCGGCCCGGATCGTGGCCGGCGGGCAGCTCCGGGTCGTGCTGAACCCAGAACCGTGCGCCGCCCACGAAGAGCTCTCCGACCTGCAGGACGCCTCCGCCTTCGGCGAGCTCGCCGGTCGTCGCCCCGAACGCGCGGCGGTAGAAGGCGACGGCAGCGGCGGCGTCACGGACGGACAGCCATGGAGCGATGGCACTCATCAGACCTCCCGGGTAGGTGCAGCCACGCTCGCACACGGGCCACCGCTCCGGCTGGAGCCCCGGCCCTCGAGACCGGGGGCCGCCTCGCCCCGACGGACCTCGGCGAGGCGACCGGCGGCCGCGGGCGTTCCGCAGCGCCCGGGCGCGGCTCAGCGGTGCCCGCCCGGTGGGTGCCGGATGGCGTTCCAGACGACCTGGTCGTGCCCGGGCACCAGGCGGGCGTGGCTCGCCCTCGCCCGCGCGAGCAGGAGGTCCAGCGACGCCGAGGCCTGCTCCTCGTCGGCAGCGGTGCCGCCGGCGCAGGAGCCGCACGGCACGGCGTCGAGCAGGTTCTGGGCGAGGTCGGTGGCGTCCGCGGCGAAGATCCAGGTCCCGGTGCCCGCGAGCTCGACCTGGAGCGACACGTGCCCCGGGGTGTGACCCGGCGTCGGGAGCACGGTCACCCCCGGAGCCACCTCCGTCTCCGCGTCGACCGTCCGCCAGCGCGTCGCGGGGAGGGACCACTCGGCGGCGTCGAACCCCTCCTCGAAGCGGGCGCGACCGCTGCGGCCCCAGGCCAGCTCGTCGGCGTGCAGGAGGACCTCGACCCCAGCCCCGGTGAGGGTCTCGATGCCGCCGGTGTGGTCCCAGTGCAGGTGGCTGATGACGGCCAACGACAGGTCGGCCGGCGTCAGACCCAGGGGTTGCAGCACGGACACGAGCGGGTCGCCCGGGAGTCCCCAGGTGCTGCGATCGGCGGGCGGGGCGGGCGGCAGGTGCCACGGCGGGCCGGGGAGAGGACCGGGTGGCAGGTCCCCGCGGTAGACCTGCTCGACCGCAGCGGAGTCGTGGTGGCGCCGGCTCATCCCGGTGTCGAAGATGATCCAGCCGGCCGTGGTCTCGACCAGCACCCCGGTGAGCGGCTCCCAGTAGAGGTGTCCGTGGTCTCCGCCGCGCAGCGAGAGCCCCTTGGAGACCCGCTCCGCGCCGTACTGCAGCACGAACAGACGCCCGGCTCGCTGCACTGCGCCCCCTGCTCCCCGGAGCGTCCGGCGACGCCCGCGCCCTGGTGAATCTAGGGGACGCCGCCCCCGCTGTCTCGCACCGAGGACGCCGGACCGGTCGCGACGACGCCTCTGAGGGTCAGGGACGGTGAGCTCGCCGGCCGGTCACCCCACCGCGGCGGGCCGGCGCGCGCCGGCTCAGACGGGGAAGCGCTCCTCGCGGAGCTGGACGCCGCCGTCGCCCAGCACCTGGCTGAGGGATCGCCCGACCAGGCCCTGCTCGGCGTAGGCGGCGAGGACGCGTCGCAGCAGCGCGCCGCGGTCCAGCTGCGGGGCGGGGCCGTCGAAGGCTCCGTCCTCCGGTCCGGCGAACCCGTCGTGACCCTGGAAGATCATCCCCGGGGCCAGCCCGGTCAGGGCCATGGCCAGCCGGTGGTCGTCGTCGACGTCGGGCCGCCAGTCCTCCTGGTCGATCCCCCACAGCACCGACGTGAGCCCGCCGTGGGTGAGGCCCGCCCAGGTGTCCCGGTCCTGCGCGCCGTAGGGCGGGCGCACCCACGGCACGGGACCGCCGATCCGGTCCTGCAGCTCCGCCCGCGCATCCGCGGTGCGCTGCCGGACCTCCTCCGGCGGCAACGTGGTGAGCCGGACGTGGTCGAGGCCGTGCAGCCCGATCTCGTGCCCGGCCGCCACGACCTCGTCGAGCAGGCTGGGGAACCGGCGCGCCCGCGACACCAGGACGAAGAACGTCGCCGTCGACCCGGTGTCCGCCAGCGCGGCCAGGATCTTGTCGGTGCCGCCGGGCTGCGGTCCGTCGTCGAAGGTCAGCACCACCTGCGGGGCGGCCGTGCGGACCGTCGTCAGCGACCCGGCCCAGACCGGTCCGTCCGGCGCGGGCGGGGGCGGCGGTGCGGGGGCGGTCATGGGCGTCATCGTAGGGACCGGGCCGGCGGCGGCGGGCACCGGCGCGGTGCCGACCACCGGCGGCCGGCGCCCGGGCCCGGTCAGCCGAGCTCGGTGACGAAGCCGATCTCGTTGCCGTCGGGGTCGGTCAGCGCGAACAGCTCGACGAAGCTCTCGAAGCGCTCCAGCGGGCCCACCTCCAGCCCGAGGGCGGCGAGCCGCTCGCGCTCCGACCCCGCGTCCTCGACGCTGATGTTCACCGAGATGCCACGGGCGCCGGCGAGCTCGGGAGCGAGGGCCAGCTGCAGCCAGAAGGGGCCGAGGTCGAACTCGACGACGCCGTCCACCGGCTCCGAGTCCGGCTCGGCGAGGTCGAGGGCCGAGCGGTACCAGGCGGTCGCCGCGACCAGGTCGCGGACGGGGATGCCGACGGTCACGGCCTTGGCGCGCATGCCGGCAGGATGCCACGCCGGGCCGACGCCCCGCCGGACGGTGGCAGCCGTCCGGCGGGGCGACCCGCGCCGGGACCTCCCGGCTCCAGGAGCGGTGCGCGCTCCCCCGCCGGTCAGCGGTGCGGACGCGCGAAGACGTCCTTCGGGATGTACCCGGTGACGACCTGGGTCCGGTCGACGACCTCGGCGTTGTGGTAGTTCACCGCGATCGAGGCGAAGGAGTACGCCTTCGGGACGGTGAGCCCCTGGGTGGTGACGAGGAAGTCGACGGTCTTCTCCACCGCCATCCGCATCGCGCGGTCGAGGTCCCAGTGGATGCCCATCATGATCCAGTGGGTCTCGTTCTCGGCCCAGGGCAGCTCGGTCTCGGTGTCCTTCATGACGGTGATCCGGAAGTTGCCGACGCACGAGTGCTCGACGGCGGTGCCGCTGACCTCCCCGTCGCCCTGGGCGCTGTGCGGGTCGCCGAGGAAGACCTGGCCGCCCGGCTGGAAGACCGGCAGGTAGAGCGTCGACCCCGAGCAGAGGTCCCGGACGTCCATGTTGCCGCCGAAGGTCCACGGCGGTGTCGAATTCTGGACGCCGGTGGCGGGCGGCGGGGCGTCCTCGGTGTTGCCGATGAAGACCCCGCTCGCCGGGGCCACGGCCACGATGCCCGGGAAGGGCCGGGCGGGGACCCTCAGCCGGTCGGAGAAGAAGACGACGTCCTCGCCCCGGTGCTTGCCCACCCGGTACATGTGGGTCCGGACGTCGGGCCACACCCCCGCCGGCATGTCCGCCGGGATCTCGGCGGGGATGTCGAGGCCGGCGTCACCCTCCCGCCAGCCCGGGTAGAAGGTCGCCATCACCCCGCCCTCGGGGGCGGTGTTGTTGAACCCGTACGGCGCCCGGGTCTCGACGTCCATGATCTCGATGGCGAGGGTGTCGCCGGGCTCGGCGCCGTCGACGTAGATGGGCCCGGTCAGGACGTGCCCGCCGTACTGCTGGCCCTTGGCCTGGCGCTCGGCCCGGGTCTCCCAGAAGGCGATCGCGTCGGGGAGGACGGCCGAGCGCCCCGCCCCGAAGGCGGCGAAGTACTCGACGGGGTGGATGGCCTGGGTCGCGCCCTGGTGGGAGAGCATGTCGACCCGGACGGTCCTGCCGGACCGGATGGTGAGGGCCGGCTCGGCGTCCACCGGGAAGCCGCCCCAGTGCAGGTGGTCGGGCGTGGCCCGCAGGTGGTGGTCCCAGCGACGCTTCTTCCGGCCGCCACCACCTCCTCGGGCCTCGGCGGGCGTGGCCACGGCGGCGGTCACCGGCGCTGCCAGGCCTGCGGCCAGGAGGGTGCGTCGGCTCACGGAGCTCCAGTGGTGGGAGGTCAAGGTCGGACTCCTCGTGCATCGGGGGAAGGGTCGTCCGTGAAACGCTCCATCGGCGTCCGGGACTGCTGACCACCCTGACCGCCGGCCGTTTCCACGGCGTGACGGGACGGGAAATGGTGCGTTTCACCAGGGGTTGCGCGAAGTCCAGGGCTTTCACGGCCGCCCGGATGAGCCCCCCGGGAGCCCGTCGGGGTCTCAGGGCGTGCGGTCCGCGCCCGCCCCGGTCGCGGTCATCGGCTGGCGCCGACGACCGTGAGCAGCTGCAGCTCGTCGTGGCTCTCGCGGCCCGGGACGGCGGTGCAGACCAGCAGGCGGTGGGACTGGTCCGGGTCCGGCAGGGACCGGCAGTCCAGCTCCAGCCCGCCGAGCCCGGGGCGCACGGCGTGCTCGCGCTCGGGCGGCCGGATGCCGACCTCCGGGGTCTCCCGAACCGTCCGGACCTCCTCGTTCTACGCCGGCTCGGCACCAGGACCGCGCCGGCTACCCGGCCCGGGCGAACCCCTCGTCCGCACCGGCGGGCTCACGCAGGGCCGGGCAGTGCTCGGGCGTCGGGTGGTGCGCGATGTCGATCATGTGGTCGAGGGCGTCGCGCGCCGCGGCGAGGGCGTCCATCGCCGCGGTGATCCGCGCCCGCTCGGCCTCGAGCATCGCGAACACCTCCGGCGTGGAGGCACCGGAGTCCACGCACGGCAGCAGCTGGACGATCGAGCGGCTCGGCAGGCCGGCGGCGAAGAACTGCTGGATGAGCTGCACCCGCTCGACCGCCGACTCCGGGTAGGTGCGCTGGCCCGCGCTGGTCCGGCTCGAGGTGAGCAGACCCTGCTCCTCGTAGTAGCGCAGAGCCCGGGGGCTGACGCCGGAGCGGTGGGCGACCTCGCCGATGCGCATGAAGGACCTCTCGGAGGACGGGTGGGGACCAGCGGGCGGTGCAGGACTTGCCCCTGACGTCAACGTCAGCTCCTAGCGTAGGCGAGGCCGGGTCGACAGGTACCCGGCTCACCAAGAACACGAGGACACATCCATGGACATCACCGGACAGACGGCCCTCGTCACCGGAGCGAACCGGGGCATCGGGCGCGCGTTCGTGCTCGAGCTGCTCGACCGCGGCGCGGCCAAGGTCTACGCGGCCAGCCGCCGGCCCGAGGCGGTCGACACCGGCGGCGACGGCCGCGTCGTGCCGCTGCGGCTGGACCTGCTCGACCAGGCCTCGGTCACCGCGGCCGCGTCGGAGGCCTCCGACGTGACGCTGCTCGTCAACAACGCCGGCATCTCCACCTCGACCCCGCTCATCACGGGCGACCTCGACGCCATCCGGCGCGAGATGGACACCCACTTCTGGGGGACGCTCGCCGTCACCCGGGCCTTCGCGCCGGTGCTGGCCGCGGGCGGTGGCGGCGCGGTCGTCAACATCTTGTCGGCGCTGTCGTGGTTCGCCTTCCCGGGCAACGGGGCCTACGCCGCGGCGAAGGCGGCGGAGTGGGGCCTGACCAACGCCGTCCGGCAGGACCTCGCCGCGCAGGGCACCCTCGTGCAGGGCGTCCACCTCGGGGCGGCCGCCACCGACATCATGGCCGGCTACGAGGGCCCGATGATCGACCCCCGCGACGTCCCGCGGGCCGCGCTCGACGGCGTCGCCGCCGGGGCGATCGAGGTCGTGGTCGACGAGTGGAGCGCCATGGTCAAGGCCTCGCTCGCCGCGGACCCGACGGCGTTCTACGCCCAGCTCGCGGCCAACCCGCCGGGCTGAGGTCGCGCTCCGTCCCTGGACGCAGACGACCGGCCCGCTCCGTGGTGGGGCGGGCCGGTCGACGCGTCCAGCCGCAGGTGCGGCGGTGCGGCCTACATGTCGCGGTAGCGCGCGGCGGCGTCCAGCTTCTGCTGGAGCGTCGCCGCCGTGACCTGCTGGCCCCGCGGGTCGGTGAGGTCGCCGCTCGCCGCCACGTAGGGCTGGACGTAGGCGACGGTGTCGCGCTGGAAGCGCCAGCCCTCGGCCAGCGGGCCGACGTCCAGCGCGTCGTAGCCGACGGCGTCGAGGAACGCCGTGGCCGTCTGCTTGGCCGCCGCGTCGTCGCCGGCGATCGGGAGCACCGAGCGCTCCGGGTCGCCGCTGGGCCGCGGCAGCCCGCCCAGCTGCACGACGTAGATGTTGTTGAACGCCTTGACGACGTGCGAGTCGGGCAGGTGCTGCTGCAGCAGCTCGCTGGTGGTGGTCGACTCCTCGTCCAGCTCGGGGATCCGCTCGTCGCGCTCGGGGTAGTAGTTGTTGGTGTCGAGGACGACCTTGCCCGCGAGCGGCTCGACCGGCACCTGCCGGTAGGCCTTGAGGGGCACGGTCACGACGACGATCTCCCCCGCCTCGGCCGCCTCCGCGGCGGTGCCGGCGCGGGCGCGGGGCCCCAGCTCGGTGACGAGGTCGGCCAGGGTCTCCGGTCCGCGGCTGTTGCTCAGCACCACGTCGTGGCCCGCCGCGACGGCCAGCCGTGCGACGGTGCTGCCGATGTTCCCGCTGCCGATGAATCCGATGGTGGTCATGTCCGGTCCAAGCCCGTCGGCGCGGCCGCTATTCCCGTCGACGGCCGCTCCCCCGTCCGCCCCGTCCGCCCCGTCCGCCCGGTCCGACCGGAGCGGCCGCCTCCGTCGGCGGGGTGGACGGCTGCCAGCCCTCCTCCTCGCGGAGGGCGCCCAGGAGGCGACGGCTGATCTCGCGCAGCTGCCGGACCTGGGCGCGGGTGAGGGAGCCGAGCACGTGACGGACCACCCGGACGTGCCCCGGCGTCGCCTGCTCCAGCTTCTCGACCCCGGCCGCGGTGAGCATGGCCAGGGTGGACCGGCCGTCGGAGGGGTCCGGGGCGCGCTGCACCCATCCCCGCTTCTCCAGCCGCCCGACCGCCCGCGACAGCCGCGTCAGCGTGCTGTTCGCGTAGCCGGCGAGCACGCTCATCCGGAGGGTCCGCCCGGGGGCGTCGCCCAGGGCGAAGAGGACGCCGTACTCGAAGTGGGTCAGGTCGGCGTCGCGCCCCAGCTGCGCGTCGAGGGCGGGCGGCAGCCACTCCAGCACGGTGGCCAGGGCCGCCCACGTCTGCAGCTCCTCGCCGCTGAGGCCCGGGGCGCCCTCGTCGTCCGCCATCCCCGCAGGCTACGCGACGTGCGGCCATGACGACGACCGGGCTCACGTGACCGAGCAAGTGAAAGCGTTACCGTTTCACTTGACTGAGCAACCAACTTCGGCGGCTCGGCACGAGAAGGGGACGGGTGCGGGATGGATCTGCGGCTGAGCGGTCAGCGGGCGTTCGTGAGCGGTTCGACGGGAGGTATCGGCTACGCGGTCGCCCGGGCGCTGCTCGGCGAGGGCGCCCGGGTCGTCGTCAACGGGCGGAGCGCCGAGCGGGTCGAGGACGCGGTGGACCGGCTGGGCACCGAGGTGCCGGGTGCCGTCGTGGAGGGGGCCGTCGCCGACTTCGGCGACCCCGCCCAGGTGCAGGGCCTCCTCGACGGCCTCAACGAGCTCGACGTCGTCGTGAACAACGTCGGCCTGTTCGAGCGGGCGGCGTTCGCCGACCTCGGCGACGACGACTGGCAGCGCTACTTCGACGTCAACGTGATGAGCGGCGTGCGGGTCTCCCGGCACGCGCTGCCCGGCATGCTGGCCCGCGGGCGGGGCCGGATCGTCTTCGTCGCCAGCGAGTCCGGGGTGGACGTCCCGGCCGAGATGCTCCACTACGGCGTCACCAAGGCGGCGGTGATCGCGCTCGGGAACGGCCTGGCCAAGCTGACCCGGGGCACCGAGGTCACGGTGAACACGGTCCTGGGCGGGCCGACCTGGTCCGACGGCGTCGAGGACACCGTCCGCCGGATCGCGGCGGCCCAGGGGATGGGAGCCGACGACCTGAAGGCCGCGATCGTCGCCGAGAACCGGACCTCGCTGGTCCAGCGGTTCCTCGAGCCCGACGAGATCGCGCGCCTGGTGCTGTACCTGGCCAGCCCGCTGTCCTCGGCCACGAACGGGGCCGCGCTGCGCGCCGACGGCGGGGTGCTGACGACGACGACCTGAGCCGGCGGCCGCCCCGGTGGCCGCCGTCCGCGCACGCCCGCACCCTCCCCGGACCGGCTGGCCGCAGGGCAGCGCCGCTACCGTTTCGGAGGTGGCGGAACAGGACGAGGGGCCGGCGTGGTCGGGGACGGCGCTGGTGGTGCGCGGGTCCGAGGTGCTCGAGGAGCGCGCCCTCGGGCGGACCGCCGGGGCGGACAGCCCAGCGTGCGGCCCGGGGTCGGTCTTCCAAGCCTGCTCGATCAGCAAGCTGGTCGTCTCGGCCGTCGTCCTGGCGCTGGTCGAGGCCGGTGACCTGGACCTGGAGCGGCCGGTCACCACCTGGCTCGACGACCTGCCGGCCAGATGGTCGGGCATCACGCTGCACCACCTGCTGAGCAGCACCTCCGGCCTCGGGCACTGGGGCGACGTGCCCGGCCTGCCGCGGCTTCTGACGGCGCCGCCGCCCCTCGACGAGCTCCTGGCCCTCATCGCCGCGGCTCCCCCGGTCACCCCGCCCGGCGCCGCCTGGCGCTACAGCGGACCCGGTTTCCTCACCGCGACGCGGGTCGTCGACGCCGTGACGGGCCAGCCGTGGGCGACCACCGCCGAGATCCTGGTCCTCGCGCCGGCGGGGATGACGGCCACCCGTTCCGGCGCGGCGCCGGCGGGCCCGGACCTCGCCGTCGGCCACGACCACGGCCGGCTCCGACCCCTGCACCCCGGCTTCGCCGCCATCACCGGCTCCGGCGACCTCTGGACGACCGCGGGTGACCTCGTCCGCCTCAACCAGGCGCTGCGGGCCGGCGCGGTCGTGTCCACCCGGTCCGCCGCGCTGCTCTGGACCCAGCACGCAGCCCTCCCCGCGGGCGAGCCCGGCGGCGGGCCGATGACGCTGACCGGGTACGGCTACGGCACCTTCCTCGGCCACGTCCGCGGCCACCGCGCGCGGGTCAACCCCGGCGACATGCCGGGGTACGAGACGCTGCTGGCCCACCTGCCCGACCAGGACCTCGACCTCGCGGTGCTCTGCAACGAGGAGCCGCCCAGCCGGGACCGGGCGCTGGCCGGGCTCCGGCTGCCCTAGTCGGGAGCGCGCCCGTCAGGCGGCGAACCAGTCCAGCGTCGCCCCGTGCTGGTGGGTGCGGCCCACCGCCCGCCCGTCGACGCCGAGCACGAACGTGGTGGCGCCGTCGTCGCCCGCGGGCGCGGTGGCGGTGACCTCGGGCAGCACCTGCGATCCCTCGTTGCTGACCCAGCGGCAGCGGCCGGCGGCGACGAGCGCCGTCATCATCGCGGTGAAGGCCCGGCGGTCCTCCGTCGTCAGGTAGGCGATGACGGCGCTGTGGAACACCACCACACGGCCGTGCCGGGACGCCTCCGCCACCAGCGGCGGCAGCTCGTCGAGCAGGTCACCGGTCCGGATCAGCGGCGGGTCCTGCCGGGCGATGGCGACGGCGTCGGCCAGCCGACGTCGTCGCTCGTCCTGCTCGGGCCAGACCAGGGTGGTCAGCCAGGCCATGGCGTCGTCGTCGGTCACGTCGAGCGGGTTCAGGTCGACCCCGCCCCGCCAGGCCACCGCCAGCGGCGCCGTCGGGAGGGGAACCGGCCCGGCCACCGCGCAGGCCAGGGTGGGGCCGCCGCTGCCGCCCAACCCGCCGGCCGGCGCCCAGGCGTAGTCGTAGCGGTCGGGGTAGAGGCACAGGCCGGCGCTGGCCCCGACCTCCAGGAGCGCGAGCGGCCCGTCCTCGCCCAGGTGGGTGAAGGCCGGCACGAGGGTGGCCAGCCGCCCGACCTCGTTGGTCTGGGTGGCGCGGCGCAGGACCGTGCGACGGATGCTGCCGTCGTCCCCGAGGAGCGCCTGGCGGAGACCCCGGTAGGGGCCCGGTGCGGGGACGCCGTGCCAGCGCGCGGCCGCGAAGACGAGGTTCGGCTGCTGCTTGGCCACCGGCAGCGTGCCGATCCACTCCAGCACCGGCGGGTCCCCGGCGACGCCGTCCGCCCACCGCTGGAAGCAGGGCGAGCTGCCCGCCGCCCACCCGGCGAAGTCGCGGTAGCGGTCCGCCAACCCGCTGCTGAGGTCGATCACCCGCCCCATGATGGCGGCGGTCCGCCGGCGCCCGTGCGCCGAGGGCCGGTGCCACGGGGGCCGCTACCGGTGACGTCGGAGCACGACGGCGACCACCGGGACCCACAGGTAGCTGGGCCAGAACGCGACCCGCTCCCGCACACCGCCCAGCTCGGGGCTGGAGGCGGTGGCCAGGAAGGCGACCGCACCCACCGCGGAGAGGAGGCCGGCGGCAGCCGTCAGGACCGCCGTCCTCGGCGCGATCGACCGGAGTGCCCCACCCAGCAGCAGCAGCGCGACGGGCGAGGCCAGCAGGCCGGGCAGGGCGACCAGGGCGTGCAGGGTGAGGTCGCGGTCCAGGGGCACCAAACCGGTCGCCGCGCTGCTCAGGCCGACCACGACCCAGGCGACGGTCGCCGCCCGGGCCGAGCGGCGTCGCGGGAGGGACCGGTGCAGCAGGACGGCGCCCAGCGCCAGCAGGGCGCCGAAGAGCACCAGGCTCCCGTTCAGCAGCAGGTGCCGGGGCGAGCACACGGCGACGGCCCCGTACGGGTACCCGACGCTGGTGCAGGTGGTGGCTCCGAGGTCGCTGATCGTCTGGTCGGCCAGGCTGTAGGGAGCGGTGGAGCCGGCGGCCGTGACCAGCTCGGCGACCACGTACAGCGGCTGGACCAGCCACGCCACCGTGCCCGCCGCGAGGACCCACCGGCCGACCGGCCGGGCCGCCCCGCGAGCAGGAGGCGGCCCGGCCGCAGGTCGTCGGCTGCTCGTCGGTGCCATGGTCCGTTCTACCGGCACCCCGAGCCACCCGGCCAGCGGGTCCGCTCAGCCAGCCAGGACGACGACCTTCCCCGGGACCCGGCCGGCGGCGGCCTCGGCGTGCAGCGCCGGCAGCTCCTCGAGCGGGATGCGGCGGGTGACCTCCACCGTCAGGGACCCGGCGTCGACGAGGGCCACCAGCGCGGCGAGCCGGTCCCGGTGGGGACGGACGAACACGGTGGCCGCGCGGACGCCGCGCGTCTCGTCGGACGGCGTGGCCATGAACGCCGTCGTGCTGACGACGGCGCCGCCGTCGCGGACCAGGGCCACGAGGGCGGCGAGCTCCTCGGGCTCGACCGGGGCCAGGTTCAGCAGGACGTCGACCGGCTGGTCCACGGCGTCGAACAGGCTCGTGGCGGTGTGGTCGACGACCTCGTCGGCCCCGGCGGCGCGGACCGCGTCGATGCTGCGGGGGCTGGCAGTCGCGACGACGTGCACGCCGGCGCGCCGGGCCAGGGCGACGGCGTACTTGCCGACCACGCCGCCGGCGCCGTTGACGAGCACCCGCTGGCCGGCTTGCAGGGCCCCGTCGTCGAAGAGCGCCTGCCACGCGGTCAGCGCCACCGACGGCAGGGCCGCCGCGTCCGCCAGCGGGATGGTCGTGGGGGCGGCGACCAGCGCCTCCGCCGGCGCGACGACGAGCTCGGCGGCGCCGCCGTCGCGCTCCATGGGCAGGAACCCGATGACCGCGTCGCCGACGTGCAGGCCGGACTCCTCCCCGACGTCGTCGCCGAGCAGCTCGACCGTGCCGGAGACGTCGTAACCGGGCACGTGCGGCAGCACGACCGGGATGGGCAGGAAGCCGGCGCGCATGCCGTTGTCGGCGGCGTTGAACGCCGAGGCCGCCACCCGGACCCGCACCTGGCCGGCGGCCGGCCGGGGCGGCTCGACGTCCTCCTGCCGCAGGACCTCGGGACCGCCGAACGCGTGGAAACGCACTGCCTTCATGGAACTCGCTCTCGTGGGGGTGTCGTCGTGGTCCGCCGGACCGTCGTCGGGCCGTCCCACCCACCGTGGCAGGTCGCGAGCCGCTCAGCCTGGGCCAGACCGGCCCACCCTGACGACCGCCGGCCCGCCCGCCGCCCCGACCAGCTCGGCGAGCCGCGCGGCGTCGGCCGAGCCCGGGGCGGCGGTGAGCATGACGGCCGCGAGGTCGTCGCCGGGGAGGGCGATCATGTTCCCGACGACGGTGACGGCGCCCTCGGGGCGGCTGATGGTCGCGGCGCTCTCGTAGACCCCCACCGCCCGCGGCGAGCGCCAGGAGGTGTCGAACCGGCGGCTGCGGGTCCGCAGCTCGTCGACCAGGGCGGCGAGGGACGTGTCGGCGGGATAGCGCAGCACCGAGCTCTTCAGGCTGCCCACCAGCACCGACTCGTGGTCGGCGGCGTCCGCCGGGGACTGGCGGAACGCCTCGAACGGGTCGCAGAACGTGCGGTACGCGATGTTCCACTCCCACCGGTGACCAGTCAGTGTCCAGTGCTCCAGCGCGGTGAAGGCGCTGTTCACCGCGACGAGGTCGAGCCCCGCGTCGGTCACGATCATCGGGGTGCCGGGGAAGCGCTCCAGCAGCCGCGTGGCGCCCGGCCCCAGCTCGTGCGGCACCTGCCCGTCCGCAGCGGCGTACCCGGCGAGCGCGCTGAGCTGCTCGTACTCGGCGCGGCCGGCCCGCAGCGCCCGGGCGAGAGCCCGGACGACGGCGGCCGACGGGTGGCTGCGGCCCTGCTCCAGCCGGCGGACGTAGTCGGCCGACAGGCCGGCGAGCTCGCCGAGCTCCTCCCGCCGCAGACCGCGCACCCGCCGCCGGCCGCCGGGCAGCCCGACGTCAGCCGGGTCCGTCGCCTCCCGCAGCTGGCGCACCGCGACGCCGAACTCCTGACGCTCCACAGCGCCAGTGTGCCGAAGCCGGGACCGGTGCGCCGCGAGACGGCCCCGCGGCGGACGACGTGCTGAGGTGGGACCGTGCCGACGAGCGAGCTGTGCGCCACCCACGACCACCGGGCCGACCGCCGACCCTTCCAGAACCTCTGCGAGGTCGACGACGGCGACCTCGACGCGGTGCTGGCCTCCTTGGCCGAGGGCTCGCGACGACGGTTCGGCCCGCACTACCTCCCCCTGCGCCGGGCCACCGAGGCCCGCGCCCGCGAGCTCTTCGTGCGGGCCGGCGGTCGGCCCGTGCGGCGGCACCCGCACTACTTCGTCCTGGGCGAGAGCGCGTGGTTCGCGGGCCTGCACGACGAGCCGCGCGCGGTGACGGTCCCGCTGGCCGAGCTGCCGCCCGCGGTCACGAGCTTCACCTGGACCGACAGCATCACCGCCCTCGGCCTCGGCACCCACCTCGGCGTCGCCCAGCCCGCCGATCCCCGCGAGCGCGGCCTGTACCGCCTGGACCAGCTCGACCCGACGGCCACGACGGGGACCGGGCGGGCGGAGGGCGGCGACGACTACGAGGGCTACCAGTGGCGGCTCCTCGACCACTACGTCGAGATCCAGCTGTGGTCGGACGAGCCGGTCCGGGAGCACCTGGCCCGCTGACCCCGGTCCGGCGACGCCCGCCTCGCCCGCACCGGCGCCTCAGAAGTACGGGCGCGTGGTGAGCTCGAGGAAGTGCCCGGCGGGGTCCCGGAAGTAGACGCCGCGGCCGCCGTGCTCGGTCTTGGTCTCCCCCGGCCGGGTCATCCGGGGGTCGGCCCAGTACGGCACGTCGTGGTCGACCAGCCAGCCGAGGGCGCGGACGAAGTGCGCGTCGTCGACGAGGAAGGCGTAGTGCTGGGGCTGGATGTCGACCGGCGGCGCGGCGAACTGCAGCATGACGCCGGCGGCCAGGCTGATGTTGGTGAAGGGACCCCAGCTCGGGGCCGGTGCAGCGTCGAGCAGGACGGTGTAGAACTGCGCGGACGCCGCCCCGTCGAGCGAGGCGATGATGGTGTGGTTGAAGGCTGCGGGCATGGTCGGTGGGTCTCCTGGACGGTCGTGGTGGATGAGGTCACGAGCGGTCAGGAGGGCCGCGCACCCGTCGGCGGCTCAGAGCAGCGCCGGATCACCCGTCCGTGCGTGGCCAGGGGCCGATCCGGTCATCATGGGTGGACGCTACCGCGGCGGGGATGCTCAGTCGAGGCAGAACTCGTTGCCCTCGACGTCCTGCATGACCAGGCACGCCTCGTCCTCGCCGTCGGCCGGCAGCAGGTGGAGGCGGTGCCCGCCGAGGGCCTCCAGCCGGGCGGCCTCGGCCTCGAGGGCCGCGACCCGCTCCTCGCCGGTCAGGCCCGTCGCGACCCGGACGTCCAGGTGCACCCGGTTCTTCACCGTCTTGCCCTCGGGCACCCGCTGGAAGTAGAGCCGCGGGCCGACGCCGTCCGGGTCCTGGGCGACGGCAGCCGCCCCCTGGCGCTCGACGGGCAGCGAGGCCTCGACGGCGTCCCACGAGGCGAACCCGTCCGGGACGGGCGGGTCGACGTAGCCGAGCACGGCCTTCCAGAAGTCGGCGACGGCTCGGGGGTCGTGGCAGTCGACGGTCACCTGCACCTGGCGCACACGGCTCATGGGCCCACCGTAGGACCGGAGTGACCCGGCACCCCGCGGCCGGTCAGGTCGTCGTCAGCGGTCCAGGGCTCGCAGCCGGTCGCTCCAGCTCACGCGACCCGGACGGGCGGTCAGGGGCCGGCCTGCAGCACGCGATCCGCCAGCTCCCCGATCCGGTCGAAGACCTCCAGCTGACGCAGGACCGAGCGACGCCACTGGCCGACCTCCTGCAGCCCGTGACCGGCGTCGGGGACCTCGACGACGCCGGGGCCGACGGCCGCCGGCAGCCGCCAGTGCGCGTCCGCCGTGCCGCCGACCAGCAGGGTGTCCACCCGGGCCTCGGCCGCGCTCGTGGCGACCGCCGCGTCCTGGAGCAACGGCGTCAGCCAGACCCCGGGCAGCCCGTGCTCGACCGCCCAGGGCAGGGCCAGGGTGCCCAACGACTTGGCCACGACCAGCACGGGCCGCCCCGGCTGGGCGCGGGCGAGGGCCGCCTCCGCGCACCGTCGCACCTCCCGCGCGGCTCCGGCCTCCTCGAGCCGGGCCTCGTCCCAGGAGACGCCGAGCACGGACCAGCCCGTCTCGGTCAGCAGCGAGGCGGGCCAGTGCAGCAGCGGTGTCGCGATGCCCGCCTGCCGACCCGGGAGCAGGAGCGCGGTGCCGAGCGGCTCCTCGGGCTGGGCGAACCAGGGCGTCACGGTCACGACGTCATCGAAGCACCAGGTCGGCGGCGTCTCCGGCGGCACAACCCGCTCGCGTCGGACCCGCCCCGCCTCTACGCTCGGGCGCCGCTGTCCCCTGCTCAGAGGAACCTCATGTTCTCTCCCGCTGTGACCGACCACTGGACGCCCGCCGGGGACCTCGGCCGTCCTGAGCTGGCGGTCGTCGTCGACGACGGGCTGCCGGCCAACCGGGCGGTGATGGTCCTCGAGCTCGCGGAGGGTGGCGGCCTGGTCACCCTGACGCCCGGCCATGCCGAGACGCTGGGGCTGGCCGACGGGTCCAGGACCAGCCCCGCCGCGGTCCTCGACGCGCTGTCCCGGGCCGGGGTGGCGATGAATGACCCCGACCACCTCTTCTACCTCCCGCTCGCCGAGCAGGCCGTCGTCCAGGCGGAGAGCCTGCCGCCGACGACCCGGCTGCTCGGTCCGGCCGACGCGTCGGCCTTCGCGGTGTTCGAGCGCAGCGCACCGGCCGCCGACCTCGACGAGGCCTTCGTCGAGCTGGACCACTGGGCGGTCCTCGGGTCGTTCGACGACGAGCGGCTGGTCTGCGCGGCCAGCGCCTACCCGTGGCAGGGGACGCACCTCGCGGACCTGGGCGTGCTGACCCTGCCCGGAGACCGCGGCCGCGGCCTGGGACGTCGGACCGTCCGGGCCCTGAGCGCCGAGGCCCTGGCCCGCGGCCACCAGCCCCAGTACCGCTGCCAGCAGGACAACACGGCCTCGATCGCCCTCGCCGGTGCCGCCGGGTTCCGGCGCTACGGCCGGTGGCACGTGATCAGCGGTGACGACTGATCGCCCACCTGTCCGCCTCGGGTCAGCGCCGGCCTCAGCTGCGCCGTTCACGGTCGGACCGGGCATCCTGAGCGGCGTGGAACCGCCGCTGACGCCCTCCGCCCCGACCCTCGTGCTGTTCTGCGGGCTGCCCGGGTCGGGGAAGACGACCCTGGCGCGGCGGCTGGAGGCCGAGGGCCACGGGGTGCGGCTGAGCGCCGACGCGTGGCAGGCGGCGCTCGGCGTCGGGCACGCCGACAGCGACTTCCACGAGCGGTTGCAGAGCACGCTGTACGCCCACGCGCTGACGCTGCTGCGGCGCGGGGTGGACGTGATCCTCGAGGACGGGCTCTGGATGCGCGCCGAGCGTGCGGAGAAGATCGCGGACGCCCGGTCCTGCGCGGCACGGGTCGAGCTGCACGTCTTCGACGTCGACCACGACACCCTCTGGGCGCGGCTCCAGCAGCGCAACGACGAGGCGGAGTCCGCCGCCCACCCGATGACGGAGGCCGAGCTCCGTTGGGCGGGCGGGCTGTTCGAGCCGGTCACGGCCGGGGAGCTGGCCGCGGTCGACGCCCACGCCCGGCACTCCGGCGGCCTGGACGCGGCGGAGCTGACGTCGACCCCTGACCTCCGCGGTCGCCGCGCAGACCGCTCCTAGCCGCGCCGGGGAGACGCCCGCTCGGCGGCGGTGGCTGCTGGGCGCCGACCCCGGTGCTGCACCGGACGGCTGCCGTCCGGTAGACAACGGGCCCAAGGGTCACCGACGTGGTGGGACGACCGTCGGCGGCTCCCAGGCCGGGGGCAGCGACCACGATCTCGGGGGCGCTGCCCCCGGCCGCACCGCTCAGCCGGCGGTGAGCACTGCGCGGATCTCGCGGATGGTGGCGTCCAGGTCGGCGGTCACCTCGCGCAGCCGGTCCTGCACCACGGGGTCCTCGGCCGAGCCCTGCAGGGCCTCGAGCCGGAGCCCGGCGGAGAAGATCCGCTGGAGGACGTTGTCCTGGAGCTGCTGGCCGATCCGCGCCCGCTCGCGGCGCAGCTGCAGCTCCTGGTGCGCGGACCGGCTCCGGGCCAGCTCCAGGGCGAGGGCGGCCTGCCGCGCGAAGTCCTCCGTCATGGCCACGTCCTTGACGCTGAACGCCGGCTCGCCCGTGCGACGGCTCACGACCAGGGCCCCCACCTGCCCACCGCCGTCGAACGGGACCGCGAGCACCGGCCCGACGGGCTGGTCGGTCGCCACCTGGTCGTGGCCCGACGCGAGCCCGGCGAACGCCTCGGCCACGCCGGCGCCGACGTCCCAGGCGGCGGCGGCGATGCTGCCGCGCCGGGGCGTCACGACCTGCGGCAGGTCCCCGGCCCCCAGCCCGGCGGCCGCCCGCACGTGCAGGAGATCCGGGTCCTCCGTCGACGGCACCACCAGGGTGACCGACCGGGCCCCCGTCAGCCGGGCCACGTGGTCGAGGATCTGCTGCACGATCGTCACGACGTCGGTGCTCAGCGCCAGCAGCTGACGGCTCACGGTGCTCGACGCGTCCAGCCAGTCACCGCGCCGCTCCGACTCCTCGAAGGCGGTCGCGCAGTCGACCCCGACGCCGGCCGTCTCGGCCAGGCTGACGAGCAGGTTGCGGTCGTCGAGCCCGAACGCGTCCGCCTCCAGCGGCTCCAGCACGTAGATGGCGCCGACAGCGCCGGTCTCGGCCTCGATGGGCACCACCAGGCACCGGCCGCCCACCTGGAGGTCCGCGGCGTCGTCCGGTGCCGGCCCGGTACGGTGCGCCGTCGTCGACCGCCCCAGACGCGTGGCGAGGAGGGCGTCGGCCGCGGTGATCTCCGCCGGGTCGGTGGCGCTGTGCACCACGCGTTCCACCCCCGTGCCTGTCCGGTCGAACAGCACCAGCGCGGCGTGGCGCGCGCCGGTCGTCTCCGCCGCGGCCACCACCGTCTGGCGCAGCCGGCCCTCGACGCTCATCTCGCGGCCCATGGTGCAGATCGCCTGGGTGAGCCGCCACCAGCGGCCGTCGCGGGCCTGGTCGTTCAGCGGGGCCGGGTCGGCGGAGGTGCGCTCGAGCAGCGGGGGTTTCACAGACGGTCCTCCAGATCGACGTGTCCCCCGAGGACCGGTGTCACCAGCAGGCTCATCCTGCCCCCCGGCGCCGGATAGTCAAGGGACGCCGCCGCACGCTGCCCGGCGGTGAGCCGGCGGGACTGCACGTGCAGACGTCGTGCGGAACCCCCGGACCACTCCTGGCAGTCCTGGCAGGGTCCGACCCGTGGACCGCTCCCCCTGGTACGACCAGCTGCAGGACGGCCCGCCCGCCCTGCACGCGCTGGTCCGCGACCTCACCGACGTCGCGGGGGTGGAGGCCGTGGCCCTCGGCGGGTCGCGAGCCGCCGGCACGCACACCGCGGACAGCGACTGGGACCTCGGCGTCTACTACCGCGGCGACTTCCACCCGGCCGACGTCCGCGTGCTCGGCCATCCCGGCACGGTGACCGAGATCGGTGCCTGGACGGGACGGAGGTCGACCTCCTCTGGCGCGACCTGGACGTCGTCGAGGAGGAGATCGGAGCCGCTCGCGCAGGTCGGTGGCGCACGGAGCCCTTGATGTTCCACCTGACGGGCATCCCGACCTACCTCCTGCTGGCCGAGCTGGCGCGGAACCAGGTGCTGCACGGACGGCTGCCGCGACCGGACTACCCGGCGGCCCTGCGCGCGAATGCCGGCCCCGGGTGGGCGCGGCGGGCGGAGCTCACCCTCGACCACGCCGCCGGTCACGCCGGGCACGGCCGGACGACGGCGTGCCTGGGACTGGTCGCCGTCGGAGCGGCCGAGTTCGCCCACGCCGCGGCCGCGACGGGAGGACGCTGGGTCACCAACGACAAGACCCTGTTCGTCGAGGGCGGGATGGGTGAGGTCGACAGCATGTTGGGCGACCTGCAGCAGGCTCGGAGCCCGCAGGTCCTCGGCGACCTCGTGGCCGCGACGCTCCGGCTGGGGCGACGCGCGGTGGCCCGCGCCGGAGGGTGAACGGAGCCAGCCGGGGCGGCCGTCCTGGCGACCCGGGGTGGCCCGCGGTGAGCCGCGTGCTGGTCACGGGTCGCGCCGGCCCTGATCCGAGCTCGCCGCCGAGGAGTTGTGCGAACCCTTCACCAGGGCGACCGACGTGCCGGTCTGCCTCCGCTCCGCGGCAGCCGGGCGGCTCTCGAGCACGACCTCGCCGCAGAACGATCTCGTCCTCGGCGGCCGGCGCGTCCTCCCCTCCACCTGGACGGTGCTGACGGAGGACCCGGAGGCTCTTGTCGTGGCCGTGCTCGCTGCCCTGCGCTGAATCTCGACACGTCGTCGGCCCCGAGCGCGCGACACGCCGCTCCCCGGCCCTCCCGCCCGCGACGACGTGCCAGATCTCAGCGGGCCGGAGCTTTGACGAAGCCACCGACGACCTGATCACCCGGTCACGGGCAGGATCGAGGACGCGGTCGCTACGACACCCACCCTCCGGACCTCCGAGGACACCAACGCGTGCTGGTCAACGCCGAGCGGGTCGTCGCCCCGACAGCTGGCCGGACCGGCGCCCGGAGGAGGAACTGCGGGGAGACGACAGCCCCAGCCCGCTCACGCACGTCGTCTCTCCGCAGTTGCCACCGGCGATGACGGATCCGCGCGAGTGCTGAGAAACCGCCCGGACCAGCGGCGTGTCGCTGCGGATTCTCAGCACTCGCCGCCCGGCTCGGAGGTACCGCGGGTGCCGTTTGTGCGGAGTGCCCTGCTGCTCGTCGTCGGGCTGGTCGGCTACCGCTGCTGGTCGACCTCGAAGAACCGCGTCGTCCGGTCCGTCCGCGCCGCCTTGCGCTGCGCGGGCGAGCCGGCGGGCTGCGTGCTGCCCGCGTTGCCGGCCAGCGTGACCCCGGTGAGGTCGACGAGGACGTGCATCGTCGTGCTGGTGTAGATCCGGAGCCAGGACTCAGCCGACCGGCGGCTCCCCCGACCAGAGCGACCGGACGGCGTCGACCTGCTGAACCGGGTCGAGACCGCCGACGTCGAGGACGTGGTCGACGGGGAAGGCGCCCTTTGCGTCGGCGAGGTGGAGGTCGTCGAGCTCCTGCTCGGTCAGGTGCACCGGCCGGAGCCGGGCCCGGCGTCGGGCCTCGTCCAGCGGCAGCCGCAGCCGGACGACCAGCAGCCCCGGCAGCCGCTCGCGGTAGCGGACCGCCGTCCGGGCCGTGACGACGTCGGCCAGCACGACCGCGATCCCCGCGGCGACGAACCGGCGCGCGAGGTCGCAGGCGTTGTCGACGCCGACGTCCTGCTGGAGGCGGCCCCGGTCGCCGTCCCAGGGGGCGGCGTGCCCGGCCACGACCAGGTGCCGGACGTCGTCCACGTCGACCACCGCGGCGAGGGGCAGGCTCGCGGCCAGGGCCCGCGCCGTGGTGCTCTTGCCCGCGGCGGGCGGTCCGGTCAGCAGCAGGGGTGCGCGCACGGCCCCAGCATGAGGGACCCCACCGGCGGTGCGGACGACGTGCTCTCGTCCGAGGGTCGCTAGCCAGGGGCAGCTGCTGTCGCGTCGTGCCCAGGCGGATCATGTTCGTCCAGCGGGAGAGCGGCCACGACGCCGACCGGGGACCGTGCTGGATCGGCCGGGTGCGGTTCTCGGCGAGCTGGCGGTCCGCGGGGTGGCACGGGTCGACCCGCCCGCCGTCACCAGGGTGTGAGCGGCGACGTGGCGTCGGGGGACGAGGGCTAGTTCTCCGGCCCTGGGGGGGGGGGGGGGGGGACCGGACGGGCGCGCGGTGCAGCGGGCAGCAGCCCGTGGTCGAGGTGGACGTCCGGGCTGAGGACGAGGCGTTCCTGTCCGGTGCCCCCTCCCCGGCCGCGGGGCCGGCTAGCCCACGGCGCAACGCACCTCCGCTCAGCGGTCGAGGTCCAGGTCGGTCCAGACCAGGTACCCGGTCGTCCGACCCCGGTCGTCCCGCTCGACGCCGACGACCACCCGGCCCGGGTCCGTGGCGCAGACGAGGCCGCCGGGCTCCTGCCGGGGCGAGGCCGCGACGCACACCGGGTCGGCTCGGAAGGCCGCGAGCGCCGCCGCGGGGTCGAGGGACGTCTCGTAGGTCAGGGTCGAGACGCCGTCGTCGTCGCAGTCCGCCGTCTCCCAGCCGAACCCGTGCGCGTCGCCCACGTGGACGCGGACGAAGGCCTCCTGCCGGACCCTCTCCTGGGCGCTCGGCGGCCCGGAGCAGGCGAACTCGTGCTGCACCGCCCGCCGCACCCCGACCACGGCGACCGAGACCAGCAGCACCACCGCGACACCCGCGACGACGAGCAGCACGACCCGCCGGCGGGCGGCCCGACGCGTCCGCACCAGCTGCTGCACGCGTCGAGGGTAGAGCCCGCGACCACGGCCGACGAGACGTCGACGCGAGGACGCCGCAGGACCGGCCGTTAGGGTGGCCGGACCTGTCCGCCGCGGGAGCAGCGGGACGCCGACGACGACGCCGACCAGGAGGACCGCTTGCCGACCAGCCCGCCGCGCCCGGCCCCCCGACCGGCCGACGCCCTGCGGCAGCGCACCCCGCGCGAGCTCCCCACCGGACGGCCGACCCCGTGAGCGGACCGCTGTGGCTGCGCAGCGTCCAGCGCCGACCCCACATCGCCGTGCTGCTCTGCCTGCTCTCGGCGGTGGCGGTGATGACGTCGGTGCTGGGCCCGCTGCTGGTCCGGGCGGTCCAGCAGTCGACCCTCAGCGATGCGCTCGAGGCCAGTGGGCTCCCCGGGACGTCCATCTCGGTCTCGGGTGACGCCGGGGCCGACGACCCGTGGCTGAGCGTCGAGGACCTCGCGGTCGCGGCGGTGGAGGCCGGCCGGCAGGCGGCCCCGCAGCAGTGGGAGGACCCGCAGGTCCTGACCCGGTCCACCTCCCTCACCTTCTCCACCGCGCGCACCGGCGCCGCTCCCACCGCCGCCCTGGTCAACGCCGTCGACGGTGACTGCGGCGCCTTCCGCCTCACCGAGGGCCGCTGCCCCGCCGCTCCCGGCCAGGCGATGCTCAGCACGGCCGACGCCACGGCCCGGGAGGTCGCGGTCGGCGACCGGCTCTCCTTCAGCCTGGCCCGGGTGCCGCGGACCACCGTCACCGTCGTCGGGCTCTACGACGCCGACGGCTCGGCCACCGCCGGCCTCACCCGGCCCGGCACCACCGCCGGGGTGGCGGCCGGGGTCGAGGCCGACCCGCTCGTCCTCAGCCGGCGCCAGGCCGAGGAGCTCCCGCTGCCGGTCGAGATCAGCGTCCGGCTGGCCCTGCGGCCGGGCCTGGCCGTCGGCGACGTCCCCGTGGTGCAGGCCTCCGTCGAGCAGCTCAAGACCGCCACCAACGCCCAGGACCGGCTGCTCGCCGTCCAGAGCCAGCTTCCCGAGGTCCTCGACCGGGTGGACGACCAGGCCTCCGCCGCCCGGGTGCTGGTCCTCGTCACCGACGTGCAGGCGGTCTTCCTGGCCCTGTTCGCCCTCGCGATCGTCCTGCAGCGGATCGGCCGGACCCGGGCCGGCGAGTGGAGCGTCGGACGGCTGCGCGGGGTGCCGCGGGGACGCTGGCTGCGCTCGGTGCTCACCGAGCCGCTGCTCGCCATCCTCGTCGGCCTGCCGCTCGGCTTCCTGGCCGGGAGCGCCGTCGGCCGGCTGGGTGCCGACCTCGTGCTGCGCCCCGGCACCCCCGTCGAGCCGTGGCGGTGGCCGGTCGTCGCCGCCGCGGTCGCCACCACCGTCGTGGCGGTCGCCGCCCTGGTCGGGGTCACCCTGCCGAGCATCCGCCGCCCGCTCGCCGAGCTGGTCCAGCAGGAGTCCGAGTCGCGCCGGCTGACGACGGCGGGCGCGGTCGTGCACGCCGGGGTGTTCCTGCTGGCCGCCGCCACCATCTACCAGCTCGTGACCGGGGGCCGGCTCTCCAGCAGCGGCCCGCAGCTGGGGCTGCTCGCGCCCGGCCTGTTCGCGCTGGCCGTCGCGCTCGGGGCCGTCCGGCTGGCCGTCGTCGTGGTCCGTCGGGTCACCACCCGGCCCCCGCGCGGCCTCGCCTCCCTGGTCGTCGGCCGGCACGCCGCGCGGACCCCGTCCTCGCTCAACCCGGCCATGGTCATCGCCGTCGGCGTCGCGCTGGCGGTGTTCGCCAGCCAGGTGCTCGTGTTCTCCGAGCGCAACCAGGGCCTGCGCGCCGACGCCGTCACCGGGGCCAGCACCGTCCTCGGCGTCTCGGTCGCGCCCGGCGCCGACCTGCTCACGGCCGTCCGGGCCGCCGACCCCGACGGGCGGCAGGCGATGGCGGTGCAGCAGAGCGCCGTCGTCGCCTCCAACGGCGCCGCCCGCATCCTCGCGGTCGACAGCCCGCGGCTGGCGGCGGTCTCCAGCTGGTCGCCCGACTGGGCCGGCGTCGACGACCTGGCCCCGGCGCTGACCGCGGGCCAGCGGGAGCCGGTCGTGCTCCGCGGCGAACGCGTCGACGTCGAGCTGGCCGACCTCGAGCTGCTGCCCCTGCAGCTGCCGCCCTCGGCCCCGCGGGACGCGGTCTACCCGCCGCCCCCGCCCGACCTCGCCCTGACCGTCGAGGCGCAGGGCCGCTGGCAGACGGTCCGGCTCGGGCCCCTCGAGCGGTCCGCCCGGGAGCAGCGGCTGACCGCGGCGCTGCCGTGCGCGGCGGGCTGCCGGCTGGTCTCGATCGGCCTCGCCGCCGGCGCCAACGCCCCCTACCGGGCGACGCTCACCGTCACCGGCGTGGGCACCGACGTCCAGCCCGTCGCCGACTCGGCCGCCTGGCTGGCGCTGGACCAGGGCTGGCACGAGCAGACGGCCAACGACACCCAGCCCGAGCCGACGGCCATGGCGACCCCGGCCGCCTCTCCCGACGGCCTGGCCCTGGTGGCGTTCGACGAGCAGGGCGGCAGCGTCACCGCGGTCTCCCCCGGCGACACCGTCGACCCGCTCCCGGCGCTGCTCGGCCCCACCACCTCCCTCACGCCCGTCCCGGGGCGGGTCGGGGCGGTCAACGGCATCGGCCTGGACGGGCAGGACCAGCGGCTGACGGTGCTCGGCACCGCCGCCGTCCTGCCCCGCTGGCTGGACGACGGCGTGCTCGTCGACCTCGGCGCCGCCCGCACCCTGTCCGACCCGGCGGCCAGCCAGATGGTCGACCAGGTCTGGCTGGCGCCGGGGGCCTCGCCGCAGCTGGAGGAGCGGCTGGCGGAGAACGGGGTCCGGGTGCAGAGCCGCGAGCTGCTCAGCACCACCCGGGAGGCGCTCGAGCAGCAGGCCACCACCCGCGGGGCCGCGGTGGCGGTGGTCATCAGCGTCGCCGCGCTCGCGCTCAGCCTGCTCGCCCTGGTCGCCGCCCGCTGGACCGACGCCGGCCGCCGTCGCACCGACTGGCGCGCGCTCCGCGAGGGCGGGGTCAGCCCCCGTCGGCTGCGCCGGCTGGCGCGCACCGAGATCGCCGCGCCCGCCGTCCTGGCCGTCGTCGTCGGCCTGCTCGCGGGCGCGGCCGCCGCCCGGGTCGCCGGCTCGCGGCTCCCCCTGGTCGACGCCGACGCCCCCGGACCCCCGCTGGACCTCCAGCTGGCCTGGTGGCCGGTGCTGCTGCTGGGGGCCGGCGCGGTCCTCGTCATCGCGGTCGTCGCCCAGGTCGGGGCCCTCGCCGAGGTGCGCGCGGAGGAGGACCGGTGACCGGGACGCAGCAGGGGGCGGCGGTCCGCACCGTCGGGGTGGTGCACGTCTACCGGGTGGCCGGCACCGACGTGGCCGCGCTGCGCGGCGTCGACCTCGCGGTCGCCCCGGGCGAGCGGGTGGCCCTGCTCGGTCCCTCGGGCTCGGGCAAGTCCACGCTGCTGAGCGTGGTCGCGGGGCTCCGCCGCCCGTCGGCGGGCTCGGTGCTGGTCGACGGCCGTGACATCGCCCGCTACACGGAGGCGCAGCTCTACGGCTACCGCAGCGAGAGCCTCGGGCTGATGATGCAGGGCGCGGTCTCCAACCTGCTGCCCTACGCCAGCCCGCGGGAGAACGTCGCCTTCGTCGGCGGCCGGGGCCGGTCCCGCGGCCGCGACCCGGTGGCCGAGGAGGCGCTGGCCGCGGCCGGGCTGGCCGACGAGCGACGACCGGTGGGGGTGCTCGGCCGCGCGGACCAGCAGGCGACGGCGCTCGCGGTCGCCATGGCCGGCAGCCCGCGCCTGCTGCTGGTCGACGAGCCCACCAGCCAGCTGGACGACGACGCCCGCGAGAGCCTGCTGGACACCCTGGTCCAGACGACGACGGCCGTCGGCACCACCTTGCTGATGGTCACCCACGACGAGCAGGTCGCGCACCGCATGCAGCGGATGGTCCGGATGCGCGACGGCCGGGTGGGGGCCGAGGGCCAGCGGCACGAGCAGTACGCGGTGATCGGCGCCGACGGCTCGGTGCAGCTGCCCGAGGAGCTGCTGGCGTCCTGGCCCGCCGGGTCCACCGTGTCGGTGCAGGCCTCCTCCCCCGACGAGATCAGCATCCGCCGGCGGCTGCCGGCCGAGGAGGCGCCGTGAGCGGCGGAGCAGCGGGCAGCGCGTCGACCGGGCTGCGGGTCCGCGGGCTGGTCGTCACCGTCCCGGCCGGCGGCGCCGCGGCCGGCCGTGAGCGCCGGACCGTCGTGGAGGGCCTCGACCTCGACCTGGCCGCGGGCGGGCGGCTCGCGATCACCGGGCCGTCGAGCGCCGACGTCACCGCCGTGCTGGCCCGGCTGGCCGGCCTGCGGGCACCGGCCGCCGGCTCGGTGGTGCTCGACGGCACCGACCTCGGCCTGGACCCCGACCCGCGCCGCCTCGGCTACCTCAGCCAGGAGCACCGGCTGATCGGCACGCTGACCGCGGTGGAGAACCTCCTGGTCACCCTGATCGCGGGCGGCGAGCCACCCACCCGGGCGACCGGCGCGCGGGCAGAGGCCCAGCTGGAGGCCCTGGGGCTCTCCCCCGCGACCTGGCACAACCTGGTCGAGCAGCTCTCCGGCGGTCAGCAGCAGCGGGTGGCGCTGGCCCGCGCGCTGGTGCTGCGGCCCCGGCTGGTGGTGCTCGACGAGCCGACCAGCGAGCTGGACCCCGACAGCGTCGAGCGGGTGGTGGGCGTGCTCGAGGCGGTCGCCGCCGACGGCGTGTGCTGCGTGCTCAGCAGCGACGACGAGGTGGTGCTGGGCGCCTGCGGCAGCCGGGTCGCGCTCGGCTGACCGGGCCCGGTCGGGCGCCGGTCGGACGCACCCGGTCAGGCCCGGCGCGGCTCAGGCCCGGCGCGGCTCAGGCCCGGCGCGGGCAGAGCCGCAGCCGGCCGACCTCGCGGGCGGCGTCGCAGTCCCACTCCTGGTCCAGCACCGCCCGGACGTCCGGGGGCTGGCGGCCCACGACGAACCAGGACGTCTCGACGACCAGCCAGCGGGAGCCGGGCGCGCTGAGGCACGCCAGGTTCTCGCGGTAGCTGGCGGTCCCCAGCCGGGCCTGCTGCCGGGTGCGCTGCAGGAACAGCGGCGACGGGTAGCGGCAGCGCGTCGGGTTGCCGAGCCAGTAGGTCCACTCGCCGCTGGTCAGGTAGGTGACCGGGACGCCCGCACCGCCGACGACGGCGTGGACCTCCCGGACCGTCGCCCGGCGGTCGTCGCGGACCTGCCGCGTGCTCGGCGGCCGCTCCCCGTCGGGGTCCGCGGGACGGAGCAGCTGCGCGGACCACGGCGTCGCGCCCGGGACCAGCAGGGCCAGGGCCGCCACCGCGGCCACCGCGGCACCCGCCCGCCGGTCGTCGGGTCGCCGGCCCCGGACGACGCCCGCCCAGCCGAGGCCCGCGACGGCGAGCAGGGCGAGCCCGCCGACCCAGAGCCGCTGGTGGCCGGTCTGCCAGCTCGTGCTGGTGGTCGTCAGCGCCGAGGCCGCGGTCACGGCGACCAGCAGGACGGCGCCGGCCGCGGCGCCCATCCGGCCCCGGAGCGCGCGGAACACCGCGACCAGCGCGACGACCAGGAGCGGCAGCGCGTGGTAGCCGAAGTACTGGCCCTGGGCCACGACCATCCCCCCGGTGACGAGGACGGCGACGGCCACGACCGCCCGCTCGGCGCGGGGCACCAGCACCAGCGCCGCCGGCAGCAGGGCGAGGACGGGGTGGTCGGCCGCCAGGGCCAGCAGGAACGGGCCGGCGTCGGGCAGCTGCTCGGCGGCGTCGACCTGGACCGCGCGGATGTCGAGGAGCCAGTGCACCTCCCACGGCACGAGGAGCAGCGTCGCCACCACGACGAGGACGCCGACGACCACCGACCCGCCGAGCACCCGCAGCCCCCGGCCGCGGTCCAGGGCCAGCACCACCACGAGGCCCAGGACGGCGACCGGGAGGGTGACGACCTTCATGCCGGCCGCCGCCACCAGCAGCACCCCGGCCAGCACCGCCAGCACCGCCAGCCCCGCGCGCCCGCGGTCGCCGAGGAGGGCGACCCCGACGCCGGCCGCCGTCAGCAGCGCCGCCATCCAGTCCGGCTCGCCGCCGCTCACCGGACCCAGCACCACGAGCCCGACGGCCACCACGGCGGCGTGCAGCCAGGGTGCCCCGACCCCCTGCCGGGCCAGGCCCCGCCCCAGCAGCGCCCCGGCGGCCAGGGCGAGCAGGACCAGCAGCACGCGGACGGCCAGCTCGAACGCCACGACCCCCGAGGTGGACGCGCGGGCGGCACGGAACACCGCGTCCATGACCAGCCGGTAGGCCAGTGGCCGGTGGGAGAAGGTCCCGGCCGCGGAGCCGTCGGAGACGAGCTTTACGCCGGCCTCGTAGCGCAGGTTCGGGTTCAGCGGAGCCACCAGGAACACCAGGCAGGCGGCCAGGACGGCGGCGCAGGCCAGCCCGACGCCGACGCGGCCGACGAGCGGACGGGGTCGGTCGGGCACCGGGTGACCGTAGGGAGCCCGTGCGACGGGCACCCGACGTCCGGGTGAACGGCGGGTGCGGGGGCCGCGCCGCGGGGCCGGCGGTCGGGGTGGTGACGCCCGGGGGGCGGCGTTCCCGTCCCCCCGGCTCCGCGTCAGAGCCAGCGGCGCCGGCGGAAGATGAGGTAGAGGACGGCGCCGACGGCGAGCATCGCGACCAGCGCGAGCGGGTAGCCGTAGCGCCAGTCGAGCTCGGGCATGTGCTCGAAGTTCATCCCGTACACCGTGCCCACCAGCGTCGGGGCGAACAGGATGGCGGCCCAGGAGGAGATGCGCTTGACCTCCTCGCTCTGGGCCAGGCTCGACTCGCTGAGGTGCCGCATCTCGTCGTTCTGCCGCTGCCCCACCAGGGTGGCGTGCACCGTCAGCGCGTTCTGCAGCAGCGCCCGGAAGCCGTCGGCCCGCTCCACGAGCCGGATGGCGTGGTCGGCGACGTCGCGCAGGTTGCGCTGCAGCTCGACGTCGACCCCGTACTTGTCGAAGCCGCCCTTCAGCGCCTCGAGGATGCCGAGCAGCGGTCGGGTGGTGCGCTGGAACTCGATCACCTCCCGCGACAGGTCGTAGATCCGCCGGGAGACGGCGTCGTCGCCGGTGTTGAACAGCTGGTCCTCGATCTCGTCGATGTCGTTCTCGAGCCCGGCCGCCACCGGCTCGTACTCGTCGACGACCTGGTCGAGGATCGCGTAGAGGATGGCCTCGGGCCCGCAGCCGAGCAGTCCCGGGTTGGACTCCAGCCGCTGCCGCACCGCGGCCAGGTCGGGTGACTCCGCCTGGCGCACGGTCACGACGAACGAGGGCCCGACGAAGACGTGCAGCTCGCCGAACTCGACCCGCTCCTCGGCCTCGAGGTAGCGGGCCGGCCGCAGCACGATGAACAGGATCTCGCCGTAGCGCTCCAGCTTCGGCCGCTGGTGGGCGAGGATCGCGTCCTCCACGGCCAGCGGGTGGAGGTCGAACTCCTGCGCCACCGACGTGATCTCGGCGACGGTCGGGCGGTACATCCCGATCCAGGCCGTGCCG
The DNA here is from genome assembly GCF_017876495.1 of Microlunatus capsulatus. Classification (NCBI taxonomy): domain Bacteria; kingdom Bacillati; phylum Actinomycetota; class Actinomycetes; order Propionibacteriales; family Propionibacteriaceae; genus Microlunatus; species Microlunatus capsulatus. The sequence goes on from NZ_JAGIOB010000001.1 coordinate 293,754, forward strand.
CGCCGCTCCCGCAGCAGCTCGTAGGTCTCCTCCAGGCTGGCCGGGTTGCCCGTCCGGACGCCGTCCACGTAGATCGCGTTGTCGACGAGGCTCGGCTGGCGGGACTCCTCGGCGGCCGTCGGGCTGGCGCCGGGGTGCACGACGGCGCCGACCGGCGGGGCCAGGCGACGGGGCAGGCGCAGGGTGGGACGGATCGGCATCAGGGCTCCCATCGGGACGAGGTCGCCGGAGTGTAGGCCCCGCACCGGGCGGCGAGGTGTCCTCGCGGTGTCCGCCCGGCCCCCCGGCGCCCTCCCGGGCACCGCCGGGGGTCACCGCCAGGCGGTCATGCCCTCGGCCAGGCTGCGGCGGGCCCGGGCGAGCCGTCCGCGGACCGTGCTCACGGGGGCGCCCACGGCGTCCGCGATCTCGGGGTAGGTCAGGTGGTGCAGCTCGCGCAGCACCCAGCAGGCCCGCTGCTCCGGCGGCAGGGCGGCGACCAGCTGCTGCAGGCCGGCGAGCCCGCCCGCCGTCTGCACGACGTCCTCCGGCCCCGGGGAACGGCTCCCGCACACCTCGTCGCGCCCGTCGGGCTCCTCGGCCGGCAGCCCGACCTCGGAGGGCCGCCGGCTGCGGGCCCGCAGCAGGTCCAGGCAGCAGCGGGTGCCGAGCTGACGGCTCCAGACGTGGAAGGCCCGCGGGTCGGCGAGGGTCGGCAGGCGCCGCCAGACCAGCACGAAGATGTCCTGGACGGCGTCCTCGGCCTCGCCCCGGTCCCCGAGCAGGCGGAACGCGAGGCGGAACATCTCGCGCTGGTACCGGTGCACGAGCTGCTCGAAGGCGTCCACGTCACCGCGCCGGGCGGCCGCCACCACCGTGGCCTGGACGAGGAACGCCCCGGGTTCCTCCGCGAGGAGCTCCGCGGTCGCGGCGCTCATCCCTCCACGGCCAGGGCCGGGACGCCGCCGTCGGCGGTCGTGGGGTCGGTGGGACCGGTCGACGCGGTCGGGCCGGTGGCCAGGAGGCTGGATCTGCGCCTCATCGTGGTGCTCCTCAGGCAGGCGCCGGCACGTCCGTCACCCGATGGGGACCGCGCACGGTGCGACGCCCGTCCCGGGCTTCCCCAGCGACTTCTTCGGAGGCTCGGAGAAAGAGGATTGCCCGGACAAAGAAGCAACACGAAGAGGTCGGGGCAGGTCAAAGATCGCCCCGCGCCGGGCTCGGCCCGGGGCCGACGGCGTGCGGACCGCGGCCGAGAACTTCCTGACGGCACGGTGAGAGGCCGGCCGCCACGCGGTCCGGAGCGCCCGCGCCGGGCACGATGGGGCCATGACGACGTCCCCGGACCCCGAGGTGCCGCCCGCCCGCCCGACCATGGCGGGAGCCGACCCCGCGCCGACCACCGCCGAACCCGGCCGGCCCCCCACCTGGGCCGACGTGCTGCCCTGGGAGGGCCGTGCGACCCGCGGCGACAAGGTGCTCCTGGGCACGATCTTCGGCGTCATGGGCGTGCTCCTGCTGACGATCCCGCTGCGGCCCTTCCTGCTGGCCAGCCACCCGGTGGTGCTGGAGCTGGTCACCGGCAGCCTGTCCGCGATCGGCGCCGGCGCGGCCTTCGCCCGGATCGGGGAGACCTCCCTGGCGCTCGTGGTGCTGGCGGGCGTCGTCGGGATGATCAAGCTCGACTGGCTGTTCTGGCTCGCGGGACGCCGCTGGGGCGCGCGGGTCGTCGCCCTGTTCGCGCCCGGTGAGCGCGCGGGCCGCTTCGTGGAGCGGCTGCGGACCGCCAACCCGTGGCTGGTCCGGCTCGCCGTGCTGGCCGGCGCCCTGCCCGGCGTCCCCGCCGTCGCCGTCTACTGCCTCGCGGGCCTGACGCGGATGCGGCTGGCGACCTTCCTGCTGTTCGACGCCCTGGGCGCGCTGCTGGTGGTGGGCCTGGTGGCCGGCCTCGGCTACGGCCTCGGCCAGCACGCCGTCGACGTCGTGCTGCTGGTCGACAAGTACGCCCTCTGGGTCAGCCTGGCGCTGGTCGTCGTGGTGTCCGTCGCCGCCGGCCGCCGCAGCTCACGGCAGGCCGCCGCCGCCCATGAGGGACGCAGCGGCACCTGACCACGGGGACCTGACCGCGGGGACCTGACCCACGGCCGGGGGCCCGGACGCACGACAGCGGTGGCGGCACGTGGGTGCCCCCACCGCTGACGTCAGCGGACGGGTGACGAGCGGGTGCTCGTCAGCAGGTCAGTCCCAGGCGGGCGTGGCCGGGCCGTCGCCGAAGTCCGGGACCAGCAGCCGCACGCCGCCCTGACGGGCGGAGTCCCAGGCGACGATGCCGGGCAGCGTGAACCGGGCGGCCTTCCAGGCGCTGACCGGCGGGTGGGTGCGGGTGGTCACCGCCCGGACGAAGTCGTCGGCCAGGAAGTGGTGGCTCCCCTCGTGCCCGTTGTGGGCGCCCTCGTACTCCTGCGGCAGCCGCGAGCGGTCCTGCACCGGGGCCGTGCCCGAGCTGAAGCTCTGCATGAGCGCCGGGTCGACGTCGCCGAAGCCCTCGGGGATCTGCCCGCCGCGGGTGTAGAAGAGGTCGCTGATGTCGCGGGTCTCGCCCTTGGCGTAGTCCTCGCCCTCGGTCTTGACGCTCAGCGTGGCGCCGTGGCCGCTCTGCTCGAAGACCTGCTCGGTGCCGTAGAACCGGAACCGCGACTCGTGGCCCTGCCAGTAGCCGAGGCGGCGGAACTCGTTGTGCCGCATGGTCCCGCCGTCGGCGAACTCGATCAGCGACGTCATGTTGGAGAACTCGTTCTGCCAGCGGGAGACCTCGCGGTCGAAGACCCCGTCCCCGCGGTCGTCGCGGATGCCGATGCAGCTCACCGAGGTGGCGTAGGTCGGCAGGGCGCCGAGCACGCCGCCGATGGCGTGGGTCGGGTAGAGCATGGGCGGGTAGCTGGCGGTGCTCTTCCAGTCGTCGCCGCCGCTGTACTGGTAGGCGGCGTAGAAGCCGTTGTCCATGTCGTGCAGGTAGTCGCCCTCGGAGTAGAAGACGCGGCCGAAGGCGCCCTCGGCGACCTGCTTGCGGGCCCAGACGACGGCCGGGTTGTAGTAGCTCGTCTCCCCCATCATGTAGATGAGGCCGGTCTCCTCGACCTTCTTGACGATGGCCTCGATCTCCTCGACGCTCACCGCCATCGGGACCGCCGAGTAGACGTTCTTCCCGGCGTCGAGCGCCTTCAGCACGATCGGGCCGTGGCTCCAGCGCTGGGTCAGCACGGCGACCGAGTCGACGTCGGAGGCCAGCATCTCGTCGATGTCGGCGAAGGTGCCGGCCAGCCCGAAGCGCTCGACGTGCTCCGCCGCCCGCTCGGGGACGAGGTCGGTGACGTAGACCTCCTCGACATCGGGGTGGAGCTGCCACAGGGACAAGAAGCTCCGGGCGAACTGCCCTGTACCGATGACGCCGATCTTCACGATGCAGACTCCTCTGTCCTGGTGGTGGTCGCGGGCCCGGTGGCCGCGGCCCCATCGTCGCACCGGGGCCGGTGGCGGTGGTCGGGCGACCCACCCCCGGGACGTGTCCGGACCGGGGCCGGGACGTCGACGTGGTGGGTCCACTCCCCCGGGCCGGCGGCGAAGGGCGCGACGCCGGGCAGGTGCACGTGCGCGGTGCTGCCGGGCGGCACGGTGACGGTGACCTCCACCGCGGCCCCGGTCCGCCGCCAGGCGGCGCCCAGCCGTCCCCGGGGGCCCTGCCGGTGGTAGGCCGCGTGCCCCAGCCCGGACCCGGTAAGCGCCGGCGCGACGACGAACTCCCGCCACTGCGGTGCGCTCATCCGCACGCCCGCGACGTCCTCGTAGAGCCAGCGCGCCATCGCCCCCATGAAGTAGTGGTTCCGGGACCGCTCGACCGGCCCCCACATCTCGAGCATCGTCGTCTCGCCCGCCTCCTTCCAGGCGCCCCAGCTGGGGGCGTCGGTGCCGGTGGCGACGGCGAGGGCGACGTCGGCCCGCCCGGCTCGGGTGAGCACGCCGAAGAGCTCGGAGAGGCCGAGGCATCCGGTGTCGTGACGCAGGCCGCGGGCCTCCAGCTCCTCGACCAGCCGCCCCACCACCGCGTCGACGTGACCGGGCGGGGTGATGCCGAAGGCCACCGGCAAGATGTTCGAAGCCTGCCGGTACCGCGGCTCGCGCTCGCTGCGGTAGCAGCCCGCGACCGGGTCGAGGAAGGCCTGGTTGACCGCGGCCGCCAGGGCGTCGGCCGCGGCTCGGAGCTCGGCCGCCTCCCCGCCCGTCCCGTCGCCGGCTCCGTGCCGCTCCAGCAGGGCGGCGCCGGCGCGCAGCCCGCGAACCAGGTAGCAGCTCGCCGCGATCCGGAGGTCGTCCTCGGGCGGGGTGCCCTCGGTGCCCGGGGCCAGGTAGTCCCCGAGCACCCCGACGACCAGGCCCGAGGGATCGACCCGGGCCAGCTCGCGCCGCAGGTAGCGCAGCAGGGGCTCGCGGTGGCGCTCGACCACCGCGGGCAGGCCGTACCAGCTGTCGAGCCGCTCGAGCAGATAGGGGTAGAGCGTCGTCCACTCCGGCGCCTCGATGTAACCCCAGCCGGGGGTGGGGGCCATCACCGGCAGCTGGCCGTCCTCGGCCTGGCCGTCGGCGAGGTCGTCGAGCCACTTCACCAGCAGGTGCTGCAGGTCGAGCTGGTGCAGCATCGCCTCCAGCGCCACCTGGGCGTCGCCGGTCCAGCCGTTCTTCTCGTAGACCGGGGTGTCGGTCGGCAGGTGGTGCAGGTTGTTCACCACCGTCGCCCGCATGGCGGTGTCGATCCAGGTGAGGACCTCGTCGTCGCAGGAGAAGGTGCTCGCGGTCGCGACGTCGGTGTGCGCGTGCTGGGCCAGCAGCTCCAGCTGGTCGGGGTGCTCGACGCCGCTCACCTCGGCGTAGCGGAACCCGGTCCAGGTGAACCGCGGCTCCCAGCTGCCGCCGCCCTCGGCGACGACGAACTCGTGCACGTCCAGCCGTTCGGAGTGAACGTGCGGGTTCTCCAGCAGCACACCGCCCGCGTCGGCCCGCTCGCCGAGCCGCAGGGTGATCCGGCGGCCCGCGTCGAGGTCCGGTGCGCTGACCTTGACCCAGCCGGCCAGCTGGCGGCCGAAGTCGGCGACCAGCGGGGCCTCGCCGCCGCCGCTCCAGGCCACCACGGGGTGCGAGGCGGTGACGCGGACGGGCTCGTGCGACCGCGGCACGAGCAGCCCGGCCGGCGGGGTGCCCCGGTGCACCGGGGACCAGCCGGAGGCGTCGAAGCCGGGCCGGTCCCAGCCGGTCGGCTCCCGCCGGGCGTCGAAGGTCTCGCCCTCGTAGAGGGAGTCGAAGCGGGTGCCGCCGGGCGCCCACCGCCACGCGTCGTCGCTGACCACCACCCCCAGCTGCTCCCCGTCGGCGCCCAGCAGCTCCAGCTGCACCAGCGCCATCCGGAGGCCGCGCCACGGCGCCTCGTGCCAGCCCCAGACGTTGGGGGTGGTCATGGCGTAGAAGCCTCGGCCCAGCTCGACGCCGAGCACGGCGGGACCCGGCTCCAGCGCCACCGGGTAGCTGCTGTGGGCGATCCGCCGGTCGTAGGCGCTGATGCCCGACTCCAGGCGGGCGTCGGAGACCGGCACGCCGTCGAGGGTGGTGCGGTGCAGCCCCAGGCCGGCGACGTGCAGCAGACCCGCGACCGTGCCGGCCGGGACGGTGAGCTCGCGGCGCAGCAGCGGCGCCACGGGCCCGTCGTCCCCGCTGGTGATCCAGTGGCCCTGCCAGCGGACCCGCGACCCCGGTGCCGCCGTCACATCTTCACCGCGCTCTGCGACAGGCCCGAGACGAAGTAGCGCATCAGCACCAGCACGAGCACGGCGATGGGCAGCGAGGCGATGGTGAACGCCGCCAGCTGGATGTTGAAGGTGTCGAGGTTCGGCGAGAAGGCCGGCGGGGTGAAGCCGGTGATCGCCACGGACACCGTCGACCCCTCCCCCTGCAGCACCAGCGAGGGGAGCACGTAGTCGCCGTAGAGCCCGACGACGTTGAGCAGGGCCAGCGCGATCACCAGCGGCCGGGCCAGCGGCAGCGCGATGTAGACGAACTGCCACAGGTGGCCGGCGCCGTCGAGCTTCGCCGCCTCGAACAGCTCCTCGGGGATGGCCTCGACGGCGCTGCGGAGCACGACGACGCCCAGCGCCTGCCCACCCGCGAGGTAGGGCAGGATCAGCCCCCACGAGGTGCCCACCAGCCCGAAGTCCACGATCTGCACGTAGAGCGGGATGAGGGTGATGAAGCCGGGGATCAGCAGCAGGCCGAAGACGGCGTAGAACCAGACCTCCTTCTCGCGGAACCGGAGCCGGGCGAAGGCGTAGCCGCTGGCCGCCGTGGTCACGGCGATGCCCAGCACGGCCAGGCCGACGACCAGCAGGGTCCGCGGGTAGGCGTAGCCGCTGGCCTCCCAGGCGAACTGGAAGTTCTGCCACCGGGGCGCGCTGGTCGGCGCGAAGGGCGACGTCTGCATCTCGGGCCCGCTGCGCAGCGCGTTGTTGACCATGAAGTAGATCGGCACGTAGCTCAGCAGGGCCACCAGGCCCAGGACGACGTTGGCCGTGACCGAGAGCCGACGGCGGGGCCGGCGCCGCGCGGGCACGGCACGGGCCGTCGCGGTGCGGTCGACGGCGGGGGCCCGGAGGGTGGTGGAGGTGGTCATCGGTCCGTCCTCAGCACGCGCATGTTGACGATGGAGAGGGCCAGCACCACGACGAAGAGGATGGTGCCGACGGCCATGCCGAAGCCGTAGTTCCCGTAGGTGATGGCCCCCTGGTACATGTAGAGCACCGGGGTGAGGGTCGCGTTGCCCGGACCTCCGCCGGTCAGCAGCAGCGGCACCATGAGGTTCTGGGTGACGCCGATGATGCTGAGCACCAGCAGCAGCTTCCACTGGCCGAAGGTGAGCGGCACCTCGAGCCGGGTGAACTGCTTCCAGCGCCCCGCCCCGTCCAGGGCCGAGGCCTCGAGCACCTCGCTGGGGATGGCCTTGAGGCCGGCGTAGAAGATCAGCACGTTGAACGCCGACACCCACGGGAAGCCCAGGAAGATCAGCGCCCATAGGGCGAAGCGCGGGTCGGCGATCCAGCTGCGGGTCAGCGACTCGAGGCCGACGCCCGCCAGCACCCGGTTGATCGGGCCCTCGGGACCGTAGAGGAACTGCCAGATGAGCACCGAGACCACGGGTGGGATGATCAGCGGCGCGGTGAAGACCGCGCGCCAGAAGTACTGCAGCCGCTCCGAGCGCAGCCGGAAGATCAGCTCCGCGACCACGAACGACGGCACGGTGGCCAGCGGCACCCCGACGGCGGTCCAGATCGCGACGTTGACCGCCGACCGGCGGAAGTCCGCGTCGGCGAACACGTCGACGAAGTTCTGCAGTCCCACCCACTCGGGGGCGTTGAAGCCGTCCCAGCGGGTCAGCGAGGTGTAACCGGCGCGCACCGCCGGGTAGTAGCAGAACAGCACGACCAGCACGAGGGTGGGCGCGAGGAAGCCGACCGCCGCGACCCGCTCCAGCACCTGGCGACGGACCGGTGGCCGCCGCTGCTGGGCGACGACCGCGCTCATGCCGGGTACTGGTCGAAGTCGACGGGGTTGGCGCGCAGGTACTCCTGCAGGCCCTTGTCGATGATCTGGGGGTACTTGGTGCTCACCTCGTCCATCCCGACCTGGCCGAGCAGGAACTGCTGGAACAGGCGCGAGACCTGGTCCGCCGCCTCGGTGGAGAACTCCGCCCCACCGCTCACCGCGTAGATCGGCTCGGCCGCGAGCGCGGCCAGGTCCTTCATGGACGCCGGCGGCGTCGTGCCCTGGAAGGTCGGCAGGAAGGCTCCGCGCTCGTTGCAGATCGCCTGGTTCCACTGCGGGGTGGAGAAGAACTTCATCCAGGAGACGACGGCGTCGAGCTTGCCCTCCTCCTTCAGCGTCGAGTCCGAGCGGTCGGTGGACACGTGGAACTGCCAGGCCGCCGACGGGCCGGAGACGGCGTTGGAGCTGTCGTAGTCGGTGGCGTTCTCGTAGGAGCCCGCCATAGCCGGCCAGGGGAAGGAGCCGACCTCGAAGTCGGAGCCGTTGTCGGCCACCGCACCCGGCGCCCAGGTGCCGTCGTAGATCATCGCCACCTTCTCGGCCGCGAAGTAGGTGCCCGGCTCGGGCGAGCCGGTCGGCGGGTTCGGCGGCAGCTGCATGATCGTCTTGTCGCAGAAGTCGAAGAGCTGCTTGGCGACCGGCCACCAGGCCAGCACCCCGGGGTTCTGCCGCGGGTCCAGCAGACCCTTCTTGTAGGCCACGGCCACGTCGGTGACCGAGATGCCCGGCTCGGCGGAGTAGGCGTCGATCTTCTCGAGCGTCTCGCGGCCCAGCATGTTGCCGAGGAAGATGCGCGACACCCAGCCGAAGCCGCTGGTGATCGGCTGGATGGCCAGCGGGGTCACGCCCCGCGCCGACAGCGCCCGGCAGACCTCCAGCAGCTCGGCCCAGGTGGTGGGCGGGGTCAGGCCGGCGTCGGCGAACATCTTCACGTTGTAGAAGAAGGCCGTCCCGACGAAGTCGCCGTTGTTCGTGTAGAGCGTCTCGGGGTTGACGGCGGTGGTCGCGTAGACCGAGGTGTTGAAGACGTCGCGCCAGCGGGTGTTGCCCTCGACGAAGGGGTTGGGCTGGTCCATGTAGGCGTTGAGGTTGGTGGCGACGCCCTTGGGGAACGAGGTCTTGACCAGCGGGGCCTGCTGCCACCACACGTCGGGCAGCTGGCCGCCGGTCGCGGCGGTCTTCATCTGGTCGACCTCGTAGGTGTACTCCGAGCCGAGGAACTTCACGGTGATGCCCGGGTAGAGCTTGGTGAACTCCTCGGCGGCCTTGCCGAACTGCTGGAGCTTCGCCGTGCCGGGTGCGAGCTTCACGCCCTCGACCGCCGGCGTGTACCCCTGCGCGCCCATCGTGATGGTGCCCTTCCACGTGAGGTCGGGCAGACCGTCGGCGCGGGTGGCGACCGACCCGCTGCCGGTCGGCCCGCCGGCGCTGGTGCTGCAGCCGGCCAGGGCGGCCGCCCCCGCGAGGCCGGCGGTGCTCCCGAGCAGTCCACGGCGAGTGATCATGTCCATCTCCTTTGACAGGTGGTTTCCCGGCCTCACCCGCGCGCTGGTGCTGTCCGCAGCGACTGAATGGTTTCAACGGCCCCTGCGGGCAAACGTAGAACGTTCCACAGATCGACGTCAAGGGGGTCTCGGCCGGCCCGCGTCGCCGGGTGGGTGGAGGTCAGGTCGTCGCGCGGACCACGAGCTGCGGGGGCACGAGCACGTGCCGGGGCTCGGCGCGGCCGGCCAGCCGCTCGACCAGCAGCCGGGCGGCGAGACCGCCCATCTCGGCGGCCTGCTGGTCCACGGTGGTGAGGCTGACGGCCCGCAGGGCGGCGGCCGGGACCCCGTCGCACCCCGCCACGGCCAGGTCGTCCGGCGCCCGCCCGCCCCGCTCCAGCAGCCGGTCCAGGACGGCGAGCGCCACCATGTCGGCGCCGGCGTGCACGGCGGTCGGCGGCGTCGGGCGGCCCAGGAGCTCGTCGACGAGGCGGCGGCCGCCCTCGGCCGACCACTCCCCCACGACGACGTCGGCCTGCAGGCCGTGCCGGCGGACGGCCTCCCGGTAGCCCGCCTCGCGGAACTCCTCGGGCAGCCCGCCGGACCGGGTCGGCTGGGTGTGGAAGGCGATCCGGCGGTGCCCGCGGCTGACGAGGTGGTCGACGGTGAGGGCGGCGCCGAGGGCGTCGTCGCTGGCCACGGAGTCGAAGGCCGGGTGGGCGCCGTGCCGGCCGAGCAGCACCAGCGGGACCTCCGCCGCCAGCTGCACCAGGTCGTCCTCCGACATCGTCGGCGTGATGAGGATCAGCCCGTCCACCTGGCGGTCGACCATGGAGCGGGCGGCCTCCAGCTGGGTGGCGCCGTCGGCGTCGGTGAGGGTGATCAACGCGCTGAACGCGCTGCGCCGGGCCTCGCGGGCGACGCCGTCGAGCAGCATCGGGATGAAGGGGTTCCGCGGGTCGAGGGAGGAGACGCCGAGGGTCCGGGTGCCGGTGCGCATGCTCTGCGCCGACACCATCGGCCGGTACCCCAGCTCGGAGACCGCGGTCTCGACCCGCTCGCGCATGGAGGGGCTCACGCCGTAGGCGTTGCGCAGCACCTTGGACACGGCCGCCGGCGACACCGCGGCCCGGCGGGCCACGTCGACGATGGTCGGTCGCCGACCGGCGGGTCGGGGGCCCGTGGTGCGGGCGGCAGCCATGGTCTCGCTTCTCTCGACGGGTCGGGGCGCGGTGGGCCGGGCCGCCGCTCGCCGCTGAGCCTAGTGCCGCTCACGCCGGTGCCGTCGCATCCCAGCGGACGAGGAGCTCGCCCGCCTCGTAGGTGGCGACGGGGTGGGCGAAGGGCAGCGGCGCCAGCTGCTCGGCCGCCACCAGCTGCAGCCCGGGCAGGCCGAGCAGCACCTGGCGGACCGCCTCGGTGATCTCGACGCGGGCCAGCTGCTGCCCGATGCACCCGTGGATCCCGTGCCCGAAGCCCAGGTGGCCGAAGGCGTCCCGGCCCGTGTCGAGCTCGTCGGGCCGGTCCCAGCGCTGCGGGTCCCGGTTGGCCGCGACCGCGGAGACCGACACCGTGGTGCCGGCGGCGACGGGGCAGCCGGCGAGCTCGACGTCCTCCCGCGCCGTCCGCGGGAACAGCGTCAGGAACATCGCGCTGACCCGCATGAACTCCTCCACGGCGGGCCCGACGAGGGCCGGGTCGGCGCGGAGGGCGGCGAGCTGCCCGGGGTGGCGGAGCAGCGCGAGGACCGTCGTGGTGATCGTGTAGGCGACCGAGTCCCGCCCGGAGAGCATGAGCATGAACAGGAGGCCCTCGACCTCCGGGTCCGTGACGTCGGGGCGGGCGAGCAGGCCGCTGACCACGTCCTCGCCCGGGTCGGCCCGGCGGAGCGCGACCAGCCGCCGGATGAAGTCGTGGCGCTCCTGGGCGGGCGCGGGCTCGACGAAGAGGTCGACCCACGCGTCCTCCTGGTCCGGCGGGACCCCGAGCACCTGGCAGTGGGTCCGGGCGGCGACGGGCTGGGCGAAGCGCCGCCAGAGGTCGTTGGGCGAGCCCTCGGCCCGGAACCGCGCGAGGGCCGACGCGACCGTGGCGGCCACCGCAGGGCCACGCGCCCGCACCCGCTTGAGCGCGAAGCCGGCGGCGACGGCCCGCCGCAGCCGGGCGTGCTCGGCGCCGTCGAGGGAGAGCAGGCTGGCCCGCTGCGCCTCCCGCCCGGCGTCGTCGAGCGGGTCGGGAGGGTCGCCGTCGACCGCTGCCGGCGCTCCCGGGCCCCGGGGCATCCGGGCCGGCTGCATGCTGAACCGCGGGTCCTCCAGCAGGGCCCGGGCCAGCGCGTGGTCGGTCACGACGAGGCCGCGGTGACCGTCGGCGTAGTCCAGCGGGGTGGCCGGCGCGACCGCGCGCCACGCCGCGAGCGCGGGCGAGGGCTGGAGCGGGGTGCCGTCACCGGGCAGGGTCACCGGTCCGGGGCGACCCGGCTCGGGGGCCGTCCCGAACGCAGGCCCGGAGGGGGCACCGGCGCGGGCCGGGCACCCCTCAGCGACGGGCACCGGGGGCTCCGGGGGACTCCGCCGTGACGAGCCCGCGGGCGACGCGGAACGCGCGACCGGCGCCCCAGCCCACGACGCCCGTGGTCCGACCGGCGGCGGTGGCGGCCAGCAGCGTCCCGCTCGCCGACGGCAGCGGTTCCAGCGAACGGCCGGGCGGGAACCACCCGTAGGCCTGCACCCGGGTGCCGTGCAGCTCCGACCACAGGAAGGGAACCGCGGGCTCGGGTGGGGTCCCGTGCACGAGCCGCCGCGCCACGGCCAGGCCCTGCTCGACCGCGCTGGTCTGGTGCTCCACCCGCCGACCCCGGCCCGTGCGGGCGTCGCGCCAGCGGGCCACGTCGCCGACCGCGTGGACGTGGGGCGCCGCCAGACCGGCGGGGTCGCAGAGCACCCCGTCGGCCAGGTCCAGCCCGGAGCCGCGCAGCCAGCCGGTCGTCGGCACGCCGCCGAGGGCGGCGACGACGAGGTCGACCGTCAGCCGGGACCCGTCGTCGAGCTCGACGCACCAGCGTCTCGTGCCGACCGGCCGGACACCCAGCACGGCCCGGCCCAGCCGGAGGTCGACCGCGTGCTCGCGGTGCAGCGCCGCCAGCCGCTCGGCGAGGAGGGCGCCGACGGTGCCCAGCGACAGCTCTCGCGACCGACCCACCAGCGTCACCGCGACGTCGAGCGCCCGCGCGGCCGACGCGATCTCCTGGCCGAGGATCCCGGCCCCCACCACCACCAGGTGCCGCGTCCCGAGCAGCCGCGCCCGCAGCCGCACCGCGTCGTCGAGGGTGCGCAGGACGGGCACCCCGGCCCCCGCCCCGGGCAGCCGGCGGGCGGTCAGGCCGGTGGCGACGACCAGCTCCGCGTAGTCCTGCCACCGTCCGCCCAGGGCCACCCGGCGGTTCCGCGGGTCGAGCGCGGTAGCGGGGCACGAGGTCCGCAGCGTGATGCCGCGGTCGGCCAGCGCCGCCGCCGAGCGCACCTCGGCGCGCTCGGGCGACCAGGCCCCGGTGAGCACCTGCTTCGACAGCGGCGGGCGGCCGTAGGGGGCGTGGGCCTCCGCGCCGACCAGCAGCACGGGGGCCGTGCAGCCCTCGGCGCGCAGGGCCTCCGCCGTCGTCACCCCGGCGGTCGAGGCGCCGACCACGACGACCGGTGGGGTGCCGCTCACCCGCGCACCCGGATCGCCCGTGCGGGGCACAGCGCGGCCGCGCGCTCGACCGCCGTCCGCTGCTCAGCACCCGGCGCGGCGGTCAGCAGCTCGACGAGGCCGTCGTCGTCCTGGTCGAACACCTCCCCGGCCACCAGGGCGCACTGCCCCGCCGCCACGCACGCGTCCCGGTCGACGTCGACCTCCATCGGCTCCACCTCTCCTCGGCTGCTCCGACGCTAGGAGGGACGACCCGGTGCCGACCAGGCACCGGGGATGCAGGTCATGGACAGGACGCGCGGCGGAGTGCCCGGGTCCCCCCGCGGGGTCATGCTGGGGGCATGGAGGACGAGCGCCAGCCGGGTCCGGTCGTCGTCGGCGCCAACGGGTACCGGTTCCGCAGCGGCGAGGAGATCGAGCACGACCGGGTGATGAGCCTCTGCTTCCTCTGGGTCGTCGAGGGCGGCGGCCAGGTCGTCTCCGGCGAGCGCACCGGCCGGCTGGACAAGGGCTCGCTGCTGCGCCTGCCGTGGGGCCACCACGTCCGGTACCGGGCCGACGAGCGCCGGCCGTTCCACCTCGGCACGTTGCACCTGGTCCCCCGTCACGCGGCCGGGACCCCCGTCGTCCCCCGGGTGGCGCACCGCCCGGGCGACCCGCTGCTGCACGACCCCGCGCGGCGGGGCGACCCCCGGTCCCCCGGCTGGCGCCAGGGCAGCGCCGCCGACCCCGGTGGAGCCCGGTTGGTCCACCTGGGCTCCTACGCCGTCGAGCGCTGGCTGGCCGAGCCCTTCGACGAGGTCGTCGGCCGCGCGCTGGGCCGCCTGCTGCTGGCGGAGGACGCGGTGTGGTCGCGCCACCGGCCCGCGCCGCGGCTGGCGCCGCCGCTCGCGGAGATGGTGCGCTTCGTCCGGGGCGACCTCGGCCGCCGGCTCAGCGTCGCCGACGTCGCCGCCGCCGGCGGGTGCAGCACCTCCACCGCGCAGCGGCTGTTCCGCGAGGGCACCGGCAGCTCCGTCCAGGGGTGGGTCCGCCGCACCCGGATGGAGGAGGCCGCCCGGCTCCTCCGGGGCTCCGCCCTCCGGGTCGGGGAGGTGGCCGCCGTGGTCGGCTACCCCGACCCGCTGCACTTCTCCCGGGTGTTCAGCCAGACCTTCGGCACCTCGCCCTCCCGCTACGGCCGCGGCGACCTGCGGCCCTGAGACGGCCCGCGAGAGGCTCCGGACGCGCCGACGGCGGCCCCGGGTGACCGGGACCGCCGTCGGCGACGTGCACGGGGTGGGTCAGGCCCGGCGACGCGCCCGGAGCAGGGCGGCCCCGCCGGAGCCCAGCAGGGCGAGCCCCAGCAGGCCCAGCAGCAGACCGGGACCACCGGTGTGCGCCAGCGAGCCACCACCGGTGGTACCACCGCCGCTGACCGGCTGCTCGGCCACCGGCGCCGTCGAGGGCGCCGGGTCCGGGTCGGCGGGCTGCGCCGGCTCGGGCGGCTGGGTCGGCTCGGCAGGCTGGGTGGGCTCGGTCGGCTCCTCGACCGCCGGCTCCACGAGCAGCACCGTGGTCGCCTCCGACGGCTGGTGGTCGGCGTCCCCGCCGTAGCGCACCACCAGGTCGTAGGAGCCGTCCTCGAGGTCGGCCGGCGTGCTGCACCCGTCGTCCGCGGTCACGTCGACGGTGCACAGCTCCTCACCGGCGGCGGGGACCCGCAGGGCGGCCTCGACCTCCACGGGCGCCTCCGGCTCGGCGAGCGCGACCGTCACGGTCCCGGTGGCCCCGACCGGCAGGCCGCCGAAGGTGATGCGCGCCGGCTGCCCCTCGGTGCTGGAGAACCGCTCCTCGGTGGTCACCTGGGTGGAGCGGGGCCCCACCACGAGCGTGGTCTCACCCGTCGCCGCCGCGAAGTTGGCGTCGCCGCCGTAGCGGAAGGTCAGCCGGTACGTGCCGGCCCGGAGCCCGGCCGGGCCGGTGCAGGTGGTGCCCGGGAGCTGGATCTCGCAGAAGGGCAGCTCGGTCCCGTCGGGGCCGGTGTAGGTCACCACGACCGTGCCGGTGGCGCCGTCGAGCGGGGCGATCGCGACCTCGGGCCGCGAGCCGGACGTCCCGGTGGTGGTCGGCGAGGCGGGGAGCTTCGTCAGCTCGGCCTGGCCCACCTCCCACGTCGTCGTGGTCTCCGTGCCCTCGTGGTTCGCGTCACCCGGGTAGGACACGACCAGGGTGTAGCGCCCGGCGTCGACGTCCACCGGGGTGGGGCACGTCGTCTCGTCCTCGTCGAGGTCCAGCGTGCAGACCTCGAGGACGTCGCCGTCCTCCGAGCGCGCGGTGACCGTCACGGTGCCCGTGGCCGCCTCCGGGAGCCCGACCACCTGCACCTGCCCGGCCGTGCCGAAGACCGACGTCAGCGGGGCGATCGCGCCGATCGTGGTGGCCCGCTTGCCCACCGTCAGCGTCGTGGTGGTGGTGGAGGCGGCGAAGTTGTCGTCCCCGGAGTACGCGACCTCCAGCTCGTGCTCGCCGGCCGGCAGGTCGGCGGGCAGGGTGCAGGGGACGCCACCCGGGACGGTGACCGTGCAGAGCTCGCGCTCGCCCAGCCGGACCACGACGGTCCCGGTGGCCCCGTTCGGGAGGCCGTCGAACGAGACGGTCGCCCCCGTGCCGAAGGTGCCGGCCACCGTGGCGGCCGTCTCGAGCGTGGTCGCCTGCTGCGCGACCTCGAGGACCACCTCGGCGACCGACGGCGCGTGGTTGGCGTCACCGGCGTAGCGGACGGTCAGCGTGTAGCGGCCGGGCCGGGTGAGCCCGTCGGTCGCGCAGCTGGTCTCGTCCTCGTCGAGGTCGATGGTGCACTCGGTGCCCGCCGGCCCGCCGGTCACGGTGACCAGCCCGGTCGCCCCGGCGGGCAGCCCGTCGACGGCGATCGTGGCCGGCGCGCCGTAGACGGCCGCCACCTCGGCGTCGGCCTCGACCGCGGTGGGCCGGACGTCGACGTCGAGCTCGACCGTCGTGCTGGAGCCCAGGTGGTCGTCGTCGCCGGAGTAGGTGACGAGGGCGGACCGCTCACCGGCCGGGAAGTCGGCGGGCAGGTCGCAGCTGGTGGCGGTGGCGACGTCGAACCGGCAGACGACCTCCCCGCCGACGGTGACCGTGACGGTGCCGGTCGCGCCCTCGGGCAGGCCGCCGGCCTGCACCGTGGTCCGGCTGCCGTAGGTGCCCGACGCCGTGGCCGGCGTGGTGAGGGCGGTGCTGGCCCGGTCGACCACCAGGTCGGTGGTCAAAGTGGCCGGCTGGTAGCGGTCGTCACCGGCGTAGTCCAGGCGCAGGACGTGCTCCCCGGCGCGGAGGTCCGCCGGGAGGTCGCAGCTCTCCGGGTCGTCGCCGAGGTCGTAGGAGCAGGCCTCGCGGCCGTCCACGAAGACGGTCACCCGGCCCGTCGCGCCCTCGGGCAGGCCGGGCAGGCTGACGGTCGTCGGCTGCCCGAAGGTGCCGGTGACCAGCTCCTCCGGCGGCAGGGCCGGCGTCGCCCGCTCCACCGTCAGGGTGCCGGCCCCGGCCGCCACCGGCGCGTACCGGGCGTCGCCCGCGTAGCTCAGGGTGACGGTGTGCGTGCCCACGGGCAGGTCGGCCGGGGTGCGGCAGCTGCTCGAGCCGGGCAGGGTCACCTCGCAGAGCACCAGGGCGCCCGCGCTCACCGTCACGGTGCCCGTCGCCCCGGCGGGTCGCAGCGCCACCTCGACGGTGGAGCGCTGGCCGAACTCGGTGGTCCGGTCGTCGAGGGTCGCGCTGAGGCTGGCCTCGGCGAGAGTGACCGCGACCGCGGGGAGCGCCACCGTCCGCTCCGCCCAGTTGGCGTCGCCGGAGTAGGTGAGGTCCACGGGGTAGGTCCCGGGCTCGAGGTCGGCGTCCACCGCGCAGCTGGTGGCGGGCAGGGTGGCGCTGCACAGCACCGTCTCCCCCGAGCGGAACGACAGGGTGCCGGTGGCCGAACCCGGCAGGTCGCCCGCGCTCAGCGTGACGGCCGAGCCGAAGGGCGCCGAGGCCGGGTCAGCGCTGCCGGTCAGACCAGGGGTACCCCGGCCGACCGTGCCGGTGAAGTCCCGGGTGGCCGTGCCGCCGGCGTTCGTGGCCGTCACGGTGAAGCTGTAGGTTCCGGCCCTCGTCGGCGTCCCCGTCACCACGCCGGTGTCGCCGTCGAGGCGGAGCCCGGCGGGCAGGGCGCCGGTCG
Organism: Microlunatus capsulatus; assembly: GCF_017876495.1. Classification (NCBI taxonomy): domain Bacteria; kingdom Bacillati; phylum Actinomycetota; class Actinomycetes; order Propionibacteriales; family Propionibacteriaceae; genus Microlunatus; species Microlunatus capsulatus. The sequence goes on from NZ_JAGIOB010000001.1 coordinate 310,764, forward strand.
TCACGGCGTAGGTCGGGGCCGGAGCGCCGCCGGCGGTGACGGAGCCGGTGGTGGCCGTCCCCACGGTGAGGTCGCCGAGGGCGGCGTCGCCGTAGGTGGGCGCCAGCGGGACGAAGAAGGCCGTCGTCCCGACGTTGTTGTTGAGGCCGCCCGTGACCGAGGCGACGTTGTCGAGCGACAGCGTGTAGGTGCCGTAGGTCGAGGCGACCACGGGGACGCCGACGACGCAGTTCGCCGTCGCGCCCACCGAGGCGCCGGTCAGCGTGACGCTGGTCCCGCCGTCGGTCGCCGTCAGCGTGCCGCCGCAGGTGTTCGAGCGGGTGCCGGGGGCCAGCACCGTGCCCGTGGGCAGGTTCACCGCGTAGCCGAGGCCGACGGCCGCCGTCAGGTTGGTGTTCTCCACCGAGAGGTTGAGCCGGACCGGCTGACCGGCGGTGGTGAAGGTGCGGTCGAACCCGCCGGAGAGGTTGGTCCCCTGCTTGTTCACGAACTGCTGCAGGGCCGCGGTCTGGGTCCCGGGGGTGCTGCCGAGGTTCCACTGCACCATCAGCCCGGCGTCGTGCGTCTGGTTGGTGGCGACGAAGCCGATGTCGCCGCCGGTCTGGACCGTGCCGTAGGGGGTGTAGAAGGACTGCGAGGTGGCGCCGTCGAACTTCTTCGACTCCGGGACCTCCCGGATGCCGAACTGGATCTGGGAGGAGGTGTTCAGCGAGATGACCGAACGGACCGGGGAGGTCAGCATGACGCCGTAGCCCTGGTCCGAGCCGCCCGGCGCGGTGTCGCCGCCGAGGTAGAACTTGACCGGCTCGGTGTTCCCCTCCGGGATCACGAACGCGTAGCTGTCCGTGACGAAGTCGTTCGGGTAGGTGTAGGTCACCGTGCGGGTGACCTGGTACTCGAGCCCGTTCTTCGTGGCGACGTAGCGGACCCGGGCACTGGCGTTGCCCGTCCGGTCCGGCTTGACGTCATCGGTCGAGGTGCTCCCCCCGGTCGACACCACCGTGAGCGAGGACCAGTCGCCCACGTCCATCCCGGGGCCGGCTTGACCGAAGGCGGTCCCGCCGACTGCCAGCATGGGAGCACCGGCCGAGCAGCAGTACTGCTGGGTCCCGCGGTAGAACAGCGCGTCCTGACCAGGCACGTAGTACTCGTCGAAGGACTCGTCGCCCTCGTCGGACTGACGCGACAGCGCGTTGATGGTGAAGCGCAGCCCATCCGTGCCGTCGGCCAGCCGACCGCCGCCCGGGTTGAGCACGACCTGGGGGGCCCCGAGCTGGCCCTGGGCGGCAGAGGCGGTGGGAGCGAGTGCTCCGAGGGGGATGAGGAGCCCTGCGGTGCTGAGCAGGAGGGCGAGAGCGAGCCTGATGGCACGAGTCATCGGGGGTGGAACCGTTCTGGTCGAGCCGACCGCGACGCGGACGACAGATCTGGCGGTGGTCCCCCGAGGGACTTCTGCGCGGGACAGTACAGAACTCGGCCGCTCCTGGCCAACCCGCGACGGGCTGCGATGAGACGCACCAGGATCCGCTGCGAGGCTCGACGCGCTGGTCGATCCCGCTCCCGACCCGGTCGGCGCTCGGCTCAGCCGGTCAGGTCGGTGACGACGGGCAACGCCGCCGACATCGCCTGCTCGGTGCCGAGCAGGCCTGAGAGCCGCTCGGCGGCGTCAGGGCCACCCAGGTCGACCGAGCCCTCGCGGGCCAGGACGACCACGCAGTGGCTGCCGAGGGCGTCGACGGCCGTCCACCAGCCGTCCGGGGTGACGGGGTCGAGGAGGTGGTCCAGCAGCACCCGCCCGTTGGCCACCACCTGGAGCCGGTCCAGGCCGCTCCGCACCTCGCCTACGGCACCGGACTGCAGGGGCTGGCCGAACGGGACCCAGCCCTCCCGGGTGAGCCGCAGGCGCAGCAGCTCGTCCGTCGAGGTGGTGGCGAGCAGGACGGGGATCGGCCGGCCGCCGGGGATGAAGGTCTGCACGTACACCCGGGTCACGGTACGAGAGGTCTCTTCCCCGCCGAGCACGGCCGGGGACCGGTGGACCGGCGGCGGCTCGGCCGGGCAGCTGGTGGTCGGGGGCGTCGTGGTGGCCGTCCGCGTCCTCGGAGATCGTCATCGACCCGGTGAGGCCGACCAGCTCGCCCGTCGCGGAGTCGGGGACGACCGTCACCTCGAGACGCGTGCCGCCGCCCTGGGCCGTGCCCACGTGCAGCAGCACGAAGGAGCCCTGCCGGCCGCCGAGGGAGCCCCGCACCTGCTCGACGGCGACGTACCCGGCCCTGGTCTCCACCGGGGTGCGCGCGCACGTCAGGTGGACGACACCGGTCCCCTCGAGCGGTCCGTGGAACGTCTTGTCGATCGTCATCCGACCCAGCACCACCCGTCCTCGGCGGACAGCGGCGGCTCGGGACGGGCGGAGGTGTCGAAGGTTCCGACGGCGGTGGCCAGGGGACGTGTCCAGCACCCCGCTAGCCTGCGGTCATGGAACTGGCCGAGCGTCCCGAGCGACCCCACCCCGCCGGCTGGGTGGTCGCCGAGTTCACCCCCAGCGGGGAGCTCGTCGACCGCCTGCACCGCGACGGCCACGTCTGGGACGACGAGGTCGAGGCGGCCCGGGTCGTCGAGGAGGGCGACAGCCCGGACCGCCCGCTCGTGCTGTACGCGCTGGTCCCGGCCTGGGGGCCGGTCGAGCCGCCGACCGCGACGGTCGCGGACACGGGCACGTCCGACCCGGGCTGAGCCGACCGCCCGCTGACGTCCGCGGGGCGGCCGGGTTCGTCGGACTCAGGCCGCGGCGTCGTCCGGGTCGGCGGCGCGGAGGTCGCGCGGCCGGGTGACGTGAGCGGCCAGGACGTCCCTCACGGTGGTCCAGGGCTGCTCGCCGTACCGGTCGTTGTCGACGTGGTGCAGCTGGGCCTGACCGCTGAACATGCTGACGAAGTACTGCATGCCCTGCCAGGCGGGGAACGTCTCGTCCTCGTCCTTGGCGAAGCGGCGGCCCACCTTGCTCATCAACGACAGGGTGCCGGTGGTGCCCGCCCACTGCAGCGCGAACCGCGTGCCGGTCAGCTCGGTCATCGTCCGTGCGACCTCGCGGGCGGTCACCCGGTCGCCGGCGACCTCGACGACGCGGGGCGCCGCGGGGTCGAGCGCGACGAGCGCGACGGTCCGGGCGACGTCGTCCTTCGTCGTGAAGTCGAGGACCTGGTCCGCCGAGGACCAGAAGAGCACGCGCTGGCGGCCGAACATGATCATCGGCGCCTCCCCGGTGAGCATGTCGGTGAAGGCGCCGTTCAGCACCGAGGTCGCGCGGACCGGTGCGGCGTCGACGGCGGCCGCGAACTCGCGACGGAGCTCGAAGTTGCGGTTGCTGCCCACGGCGATCTGGCGGTAGTCAGCCGAGTAGTCGCTGGGGATGAACCGGGCGACGCCGGCGCGCACCGACGCGTCGAGCAGGACCCGCTGGGCGTCGACGATGACCGGACGGGTGCCGCTGAGCGCCGAGACGACGGTCTCGACCCCGGTGAGGGCGGCGCTGAGCGTGACCGCGTCGTCGTAGGTGCCCTCGACGACGTCGACGCGCGGGTCGTGGCCGAAGAGGTCGGCGGCGGTGCCGCTGCCCGGCCGGGTGAGGACCCGGACCCGGGTGTCGTGGGTCAGGAGCTCGGCGACGATGCGTCGGCCGAGGTCGCCGGTGGCGCCGGCGACGAGGACGGTGGTGGTCATGGGTGGGGCTCAGCTCTCCGGAGACGGGGTGGGACGTCGGCGCGCGGACCGGTGCGGTGCGGCCAGGGGTTGGTCGGGCTGGGGGTGGTCGGGCTGGGGTTGGTCGGGCTGGGGTTGGTCGGGCTGGGGGTGGTCGGGCTGGGCAGGGGTGTCACCGGCGCCGAGCGCCACCCGGGCCATCAGGTGACGCAGCCGGGTCCGCTCGTCGACGTCGAGGTCGCGCATCAGCAGGTCCTCGACGGCGCGGAGCGCGGTCCGGGCGCTCTCCAGCCGCGCCCTTCCGGGAGCCGTCGGCAGGACCTGGCGGACCCGCCGGTCGCGCGGGTGGGCCCGGCGCTCCACCAGCCCCTCGGCCTCGAGCGCGTCGACGAGGTAGGTCATCGCCGTCTTGTCGACACCCAGCCGCTGGGCCAGCAGGAGCTGGGACGTCGGGTCCTCGGTGGTGACGGCGACGAGGACCTGGTAGCCGCGCGGACCGCCCGGCACCTCCGCCACGGCGGGCGTCGCGGTCCGGGTGAAGGCCTGGTAGAACGCCTGCAGCGACCAGCCCAGCTCGGTCTCGATCCCGCCCGCCTCCCAGTCGATCTCCTCCGCCCGGCGGGGCGCGGGTTCGGGGTCGGCGGACACGGGCAGATCGTATCGCAGCGAGAAGGTCTGAGGTTCAGATCGTCTGTTTCCCAGACCGACAGGGCCTCCGCCCGGGCTCCCGGCGACCGCCTCCCTCAGGTCCGGCGCTCGTGCCGCCTCGGCTTGAGCTCCGCCGGGGCGTCGGTCGCCGGCACGTACTCGCAGGTGAAGGTGCCCTGGTAGCCGAACAGGAAGCCGAAGACCCGGTTGCGGACGGTGAGGTCGACGCGGAACGCCTGGAGGGCGTCGTCCCAGCTCTCCCGGAGGACCGCGGTGCCGCTGAGGAGCAGCGGGAACGTGAAGCCGACGGGCCCCTCGTAGAACCGCTGGGCGTGGGTGGTGAGGAGCAGCGACCCGTCCGGTTCGGCGCGCATCCGCAGGTCGACGGCCAGGTGCTGGTGGGTGCCGAGGTAGTCCACGACCCGTCCGGCGTCGAGCACCATCGTGGCGTCGAACCGGCTCGGCCGCGCCCGCACCGCGTACTCCCGGGCGAAGGTGATGGTCTCGCGCCCGTACGGGTCGCGGTAGGGGAAGTTGCGGATGGTGAAGGGCACGTCGGTGCCGACGTCGGGGATGAGGATGTTGCGCACCCGGCCGAGGTGCAGGAAGGGCAGCGTCCACCACGGCCCGCGCCGGATGGAGGTCATCACGCCGGTCCCCACGCACCCGTAGCCGGCCGCCAGACCCATCCCGAAGCGCCGCTGGAGCATCGGGTGCAGGCGGTCGAAGTCCTCCCCCATCGCCTCCCGGAAGATCGACGTCACGGGCGGTCCAGGGTCTCGAGGGTGGCGGGTGAGTCGCTCATCGCGGTCCCGCGGACCGGTGCGCGCCGGCAGCGCGACGCGCGCGGACGGTCCGGTCGCCAGAGCTGGAACACCGACCACCAGGGCCACGCCTCGGGTGGCACCCCGGTCTCGGCCCAGATGCGGAGCCGGTCGAAGCTCCACGCCGTCATCCACCCCAGCGCCCGGCGGATCCCGAGGGCGTCGGGCAGCCGACCCCAGCCGGGCCGGTAGTCGTAGCCCGTCAGGAACCGCACGCCCTCCGGGGTCGGCACGTAGCGCCAGTAGCCGCGGCCGTCGCCCAGCGGGGACAGCCGGTCGGTCGTGGTGAACCGCAGCGCGGAGGTGCGCGTCCCGTCCGGCCGGACCCGCTCACCGAGGGAGATGCCGGTGCCGCAGATGCGGTGGAAGGGGAGGTGCAGCTCGTAGCGGAACCGCCAGGCGCCGTCCGGCTCGGTGCCCGTCGGCACGATGGCGCTGAAGCGGAGGTCCCAGCGCGGGTGGCTCTCGGTGTCCTGGGTGAGGGACCAGACGCGGTCCAGGTCCGCCCGGACCAGGGTCTCGACGTAGAGGGGCGCCCCGCTCCGAGCCTGCCGTCGACGTCGCACCAGGCCATCATGCGGGAGCCACGGCCGTCGAGGGCTCTGACGCGCAGATCCTGTCCCCGGCGTGGGCGTTCGCCGCCGGCGCCGAGCCCCTCACCGGCCGCGTCGGCAGCAACCCGCTGGTCGGACCGCTGGCGGTCGACCATGATCATCCCGTGCACCTGATCATGCTGTTCGGCCCGTCCGCCGTGGGGAAGATGACCGTCGGCCGCGAGCTGAGCGCGATCACGGGCTACCCGCTGTTCCACAACCACATGAGCATCGAGCCGGTGCTCGACATCTTCCCGTGGGGCTCGCCGGGCTTCGTCCGGCTGACGGAGCAGCTGCGGCGCGGCGTGGTGGAGGAGGCCGTCGCAGCGGGGATGCCCGGTCTGGTCTTCACCTACGTCTGGGCGCTGGAGGACCCCGGCGACCGGGAGTACGTGGACCGGCTGACCGAACCCGTGCGGCAGGCCGGCGGACGGCTGGACTTCGTGGAGCTGTACGCCGACCAGGCCACCCGTCTGGCCCGCGAGGGCACGCCGCTGCGGCTGGAGCACAAGCGCAGCAAGCGCGACCTCGATGCCACCCGGCAGCGACTGCTCGCCGACGACGTCGCCCACCAGCTCAGCACCCGCGGGGACTTCGTCTACCCGGAGCAGCACCTCCGGGTGGACAACAGCCGGCTCTCCCCCGCGGAGGCGGCCGCCCGCATCGCGGCGGGGCTGCGGCTGTGACCGACCTGCGCTGGCCGGAGACGCCGCCCCGCTCCGGTCCGGTCCGGTTGCGGGCGTTCCGGTCGGGCGACGTCGCCATGGTGGAGGAGCTCGCCACGGACCCGTACGTCCCGCTGATCGGCTCGCTGCCCGCGCACGCGGGTCCGGTCGCCGCCCAGGACTGGATCACCCGGCAGCAGGGCCGGCTCGCCGAGGGCGCCGGCTTCAGCTTCTGCGTCGCCGGGGAGCAGGACGAGCCGCTGGGGTCCGCCGGCCTGTGGCTGCGCGACCTGGCCGCCGGCCGGTCGAGCGCGGGCTACGCGGTCCGGCCCTCGGCCCGCGGTCGCGGCGTCGCCGGGCACGCGCTCGTGGCCTTGACCGCCTTCGCGTGGACCGTGCCCGGGCTGCACCGCGTCGAGCTGTTCATCGAGCCCGCCAACGCGGCGTCGCGGCGGACCGCCGAGCGCGCCGGCTACCGCTTCGAGGGGGTGCTGCGCCAGCACCAGGAGATCGGCGGACGACGCCGGGACATGTGCTCCTACGCCGCCCTCCGCACCGACGGTCGGCCCGGGCCCGCCGGGATCGTGTGAGCTGACGAGCCGTCAGCACCTCGTCAGGTCACACGGTCCTGCCGGACGGCGAGGTCACCGGGCCAGGACCAGCACCACGACCGTGGCCACCGCGATCGCGAGCGGGCCGAGGGCGGCGGACGCCGACTGGCGCAGCCGCAGGTGGGAGACCACGGCGGCGACGAAGTAGAGGGCGGCGCCGACCGCGGCGGCCAGCCCGAGAACCGGGACGGCGAGGCCCACGAGCAGACCGGCCGCGCCGGCCAGCTCGACCACCGCCAGCACCCACAGCCGCGACGCCGGCCAGCCCACTCCCGTGATCGACTCCACCACCGCGGGCACCCGGGCCAGCTTGGCGACGGCCGAGACCGTCAGCACCGCCGCGAGGAGCACCGACATCACCACGGACGCGATCTGCACGGGCCCATCCTCGCCCAACCGGTCCGGTCGGCGTGCGGTCAGTCCTGGTTGGACCGGAAGGTGCGCCCCGGGGTGGCGGGGTGCCCGCTGGCCTCCTCCACCAGGTCCGCCGCGACGGCGCGCAGCTTGGTCTGGCTGGTCTGGCTCCGGCGCCGGAGCAGGTCGAAGGCGTCCGCCGCGCTCAGGTGGTGCCGTCCGATGAGGATGCCGATCGCCTGGTCGATGACGCTGCGCGAGCTGAGGGCCTGCTCGAGCTGGCTGATCAGGGCGGTGTCCTCGAGCTGCCGGGTGACGAACCGCAGCGAGTCCGAGGCCTGGGTGGCCAGCAGCTCGAGGCGGCCGCGGACCTCGGGGTCCTCAGCCATCGCGGTGCGGTCGAAGGCGTAGAGGTTCAGGGCCCCCGACGTCGAGCCGGTCGCGACCAGCGGCAGCGACAACGAGCTGCGCAGGCCCTCGCCGCGGGCGTGGCGGGTGTAGTCCGGCCAGCGCTCCTCGTGCTCGACGTCGTCGCAGCGGACGGCCTGCCCCGTGCTCAGGGCCTGCAGGCAGGGTCCGCTCCGCGCCTGGTACTGCGACTCGTCGAGCCGCTCCGCCCGGGCGTCGCTGGAGGCGACGGTGAGGGTGCGGCTGGCGAGGCGCATGGTGACGCCGCAGGCCAGCGGGAGCCCGGGGACCGCCTGGGCCGCCAGCCCGGCGAGGTCCTGCAGGAAGTCGTCGACGTCGCGGGTGCTGAGCAGCAGCGCCTGGATCTCGCGGAAGGGCAGCGGGGAGGGCTCGAGCGGGGGTCCTGCCATGGGTGACCGATCCTGGGGCCGCGACCGGCCCTGACGGCGGAGCTCCGTGGACGACTTCCCGGTGGGGTCGCCCGGGGATCCACGGCGCTCTGACACTACGCCCACCGGCGACCCGCCGCGCGCCGCGCGGACCCGCATCCGGGTGCGCCGCCCGGCGGGCGCGGCCGTGGGTTACGGTGCTCACGGTTGGGGAACAGCCGGCGCGCTCGTGCGTGCCCCCTCCCCGAACCCTGCGAGTGTGAGCGTGGACGCCGCGACGGCCCACCCAGCCCAGACCACCCCTCCCGGCCGACCCCGGTCGCTGCCGGCGTCGAGCCGTCCCCGGACGTCCGTGCCCGTCGCCCCCGACGGCACCGACCCCGGACCTCGGCGACACCGCCGTCCCGGGCCCCGCCCGCTGACGACGACCCTGCCTCCCCGCACCCCCAGCGCGCCGCGACCCGTCCCGGGCACGGCGCACGGTCCGCGGAGGGGCACCTGCTGCGCCCCCGCGGGCCGCGCCACAGCCGCTGCCCGCCCGGGGACCGTTCCCCGGGGGAAACTCCGCGCCAGCGGGCGCTGCTGTGACACCGTCGTCGTCGGGGCGGTCCCCCGCCGTCCCGACGACGACGGCCCCCTCCCGGTCACCACCGCGGACCCGGGCCGGTGAGCCTGCGCCGCGCGTACCAGAGCGCGGTGGTGGAGGCGGCGACGCAGCACCACGAGCCCGCCGCCGCCCTGCCGCTGATCCTGGTCCAGGCCTGCCTGTCCGTGCTCCCGGTGGCCGGGGCGGGCATCAGCATCACCGCCGAGCTCCGGCTCCCGCTGGCCGCCACCTCGGTGGCCGTCGCCGAGGCCGAGCGGCTGCAGACGACGCTGGGGGAGGGTCCGTGCCTGGACGCCGTCACCTCCGGCCGGCCGGTCGCCGTCGCGCTGGAGGCGATGGCCGACCGGTGGCCCGTGTACGCGGCCGAGCTGCTCGCCGCGACGCCGTTCCGCTCGGTCGCCTCCCTGCCGCTGGAGCTGGACGGCACGAGGCTCGGCGCCGTCGACCTCTACTCCCTGGACCCGGACGCCCCCTTCGGGGACCTCACCGAGGTCATCGACGCGGTCATCGACCCCATGGGTGCGGTGCTGGTGGGCGAGGCCGAGTGGGTGCCGCAGCTGCTGCAGGGCTTCGGCGAGCCGACGCAGGCCGCCGCCCGCCGGCTCGACGTCTGGACCGCCGTCGGGATGGTCGTCCACTCCCTGGCGCTGACGGCCGACGACGCGCTGGCCGTCCTGCGGGGGTACGCCTTCAGCCGCACGCTGAGCCTCGAGACGGTGGCCGAGCGCCTGATCGAGCGACGACTCGAGCCCGAGGCGCTCGCCGACGCCTCCTGAGCGGCTCGTCCTGACGATCCGGTATCGCGGAACGGGCGACGAGGCTGACCCCGTCCGCCTCTTCTCCGCGCGCTGACGCCACGAGGGCACTACGCTGACGCCCGGCTCAGGGCCCACGGGGTCGCCGACCTCCCGCCCGCCGTCCGCTCGGGGGACCACGCCAGCCGACCAGCGCTCGCTCGGCACCGTCCACTCGGGGACGAAGGAGCACCACCCGCATGACCCCACCCCCCTCCCTGGGGCGGTTCCGCAGGACCTGCTCGGCCACCGTGGCCCTGGTCCTCGCCGCCCTCACCCTGCTGGTCACCGCCCCCGGTGCCAGCGCGGCCCCCGGCCTGGCCGTCACCTCCACCAGCACCACCGTCGCCCTCACGGGCGCGAGGACCCCGCTCACCGGGGTCGGCGTCACCGGCCTCGACGACACCACCGACATCCAGGTCACCGTCTCCACCGACCGCGGCACCCTGGCCATCACGACCACCACCGGGCTCACGCTCGCCTTCGGCAACTCCTGGTCGGGTGGCTCCGCCATCACCTTCACCGGTCTGCAGCCCGACCTCAACGCGGGGCTGGCCAGCCTGGTCCTGAGCCCCGGGACGACCTCCGGCGTCGTCGCCACCGTCGACGTGGCCGCGCAGATCTCGACGCCGGGCTACGTCTACGCCGCGCCCAACCAGCACTTCTACGAGTACGTGCCGGCAGCGGGGATCAGCGCCACCACCGCCCGCAGCGCGGCCCGGGCCCGCACGTTCCAGGGCCAGACGGGCTACCTCGCCACGATGCCCAGCCAGGCGCTGAACGACCTGGTCTCCAGCCGCATCCAGGGGGCGACCAACGTCTGGTTCGGTGCCTTCGCGACCACCAACCCGACGCAGAACCCCGCCCGCACGTGGGCCTGGGGCGACGGTCCGCTCGCCGGCCAGGTCGTCTCGTCCTGCACCAACGCGACGGGTCCCTGCAGCTTCACCACGCCGAACAGCTACAGCAGCTGGGGGACGGGCGAGCCCAACAACTCCGGGAGCGGTGAGTACGCCGCCGTCACCAACTGGGGCGGCACCATCGGGCGGTGGAACGACCTCGCCCCCGTCTCCGGCGCGATCGCGGGCTACATCGTCGAGTACGGCGACCTGGCCGTCGGTTCGACCACCGCCGGCGTCGTCGCCCGCGCCAGCGCGCGGGTCTCGGTCGAGTCCGTGCCGGGCGCCCCGACCGGCGTCGTCGCCACCCGCGGCGACGGCACGGCGACGGTGACCTTCACCGCACCGGCCAGCACCGGCGGCTCCCCCGTCCTGGACTACGTCGTCACCACGAGCCCGGGCGGCGCCACGACGACCTGCACCGCCAGCCCCTGCGAGGTCAGCGGCCTCACCAACGGCACCGCCACCACCTTCACGGTCCAGGCGCGCAACGTGCACGGCACCGGTCCGGCCTCGGTCCGCACCGCGCCGGTCACCCCGGCCACCACGCCGGGCAGCCCGACCGACCTCAGCGTCGAGAGCGGCGCCGGGTCCGCCACCGTCCGCTTCACGGCGCCGGCCGACGACGGCGGCACCCCCGTGACCGGGTACCGGATCACCGTCGAGCCCTCCGGCGCGGTGGTCACCTGTGCGGCCTCGCCCTGCGTGGTGCCCGGGCTGACGAACGGCGAGGAGTACGCCTTCAGCGTCCAGGCCGTCAACGCGGTCGGCTCGTCGGCACCGGTCGGCGCCGGCGAGGTCACCCCGCTCGCGGCCCCGTCCGCTCCCACCGGGGTCTCCGCGAGCCGCGGCGCCGGGTCGGCCACCGTCACCTTCACCGCCCCCGCCGACGACGGCGGCAGCCCGGTCACCGAGTACCGGGTCACCGTGTCCCCGGACGGGCCCGTCGTCACCTGCCCGGCCAGCCCGTGCGTCGTCGACGGCCTCGAGAACGGCACCGCGTACACCGTCACGGTGGCCGCGCTCAACGAGGTCGGCCTCTCGGCGGAGTCCGCGTCGGCCGGTCCGGTCGTCCCGGCCACCGTCCCCGCCGGACCGCTGGCCCTCGGGGTCGAGCGCGGGGACTCCTCGGCCGCGCTGAGCTTCGACGTCCCGGACGACGGCGGCTCCGCCATCACCTCCTACGAGGTCAGCCTCGACGGCGGCGAGACCTGGGTGGACCTCGAGACCACCGGCACCGGACCGGTCGAGGCGAGCCTCACCGGGCTGACCAACGGCCGCGACTACGACCTGCGGGTGCGCGCCGTCAACGAGGTGGGGCCGGGCGCCAGCAGCCCGTCCTCCGCCGTCACCCCGGCCCGGGCGCCCGAGGCCCCGACCGGCGTGGCCGCCACCCGCGGGGACCGCGCGGCGACCGTCTCCTGGACGGCACCGGCGGCCAACGGCTCCGCGATCACCGGCTACACCGTCGTGGTGGCCCCGGGCGGACGCACCGTCGTGTGCGCGAGCAGCCCCTGCGTCGTCGAGGGGCTGGACAACGGCTCCAGCTACACCTTCACCGTGGTCGCCACCAACGACGTCGGCGACTCCGACCCCTCGGCTGCCTCCGACGCCGTCACCCCGGCCGCCGTGCCGGGCCGTCCGGTCCTGCGGTCGGTGAGCTCGACCGCCGGCGCCCTCGTGCTCCAGCTCGGACCGCCGGCCGCCAACGGCGCCGATGTCGTCGGCTACCAGGTGTCCCTCGACGGCGGGCGGACGTGGGGTCCCCTCACCACCGCTCCGGTCGGCGACGACCTCACGGCCACCGTGACCGGCCTGACCAACGGGACCCGCTACCCCGTCGCGGTCCGCGCCGTGAACGCGGTGGGCAACGGTCCGCGGTCCGAGGTCGTCGAGGCGACCCCGGCCACCACCCCGGGCGCCGTCCGCTCGCTGGCCGTCACCGTCGCGGGCGGGGAGCCGACCGTCAGCTGGCGGGCTCCGGCGTCGGACGGCGGTTCCCCGATCACGGGTTACGTCGTCACCAGCGCCCCGGGCGGCCAGACGTGCACCACCCGCACGACGCGGTGCACCTTCGACGACCTGCCCACGGGCGTCGAGTACCGCTTCAGCGTCGTGGCCGTGAACCTCGACGCCACCCGGGCGGGCACCGGCACCGGCCCGGTCCGCACCAGCGCAGCCGTCGAGGTGACCGCGGCGCCCAGCGCTCCGCGGGCCCTCGCGGTGACGGCGGGCGACCGCAGCCTGTCGCTGACCTTCAGGGCCCCGGCCGACGACGGCGGGACCCCGGTCACCGGCTACCAGCTGAGCCTGGACGGCGGGAAGACCTGGACCACGGCCAGGACCACCGGCCGGGAGCCGCTGCGCGTCACGGTGGCCCCGGTCCTCAACGGGAAGGCGTTCAGCGTCCGGGTCCGGGCCCGCAACGCCGCCGGTACCGGTCCGGCCACCGCCGCGGTGAAGGCCGCCACGGCCCAGTGGTTCAAGGACCCGGTGACGAAGGCGGCGCGCAAGAAGCAGGTCGCGGTGCCGAAGAAGCCGGCGTCCTACCGCGGCCCGCTGCGGGTGACGCGGGCGAGCGCCCGCTCGGGCTACGACCGGGTGGCCGTGCCCGGCACCAGCCTGGACGGGCGTCAGCTGCAGCCCGGTCAGGCCGTCGAGCTGCTCAACCTCTTCAGCTTCGACGGCACGAAGATCAGCGCCTCCGGGCGCGCGCAGGTGAAGTCGGTCGCGACCAGCCTCACCTACGTCAAGGCGGTCACCTGCGAGGGCTACGCCGACTACGGCGGCGTCGTCTCGCGGGAGAAGAAGCTGTCGGCCCAGCGCGCGGCGGCCGTCTGCGACCTGCTGGGGCAGTACGCCCGCCAGGTCTCCTCCCGCCAGGAGAAGGCCTACGGCAGCAGCCGGCCGGTGGTCGTCGGCGGCCAGCCCGCGGACCGCTCGGCCAACCGCCGGGTGGTGGTGGTCATCCGGAAGTAGGCGGAGCTGGACGAGGGGCGCCGGGTCTGACGACCCGGCGCCCCTCGCGTCGTCCGGAGCAGACCGGCTCCCGCGCCCCGTCGCTGCTGCCGCGCCCCGTTCCTACTCCCGCGCCCCGATCCGACTCCCACGCCCGGTGCACGGGGCGCGGCCGTCCCGACGGGGCGCGGCGTGCGAGGAGGGGCGCGGGACGACCAGCGCCCGCGGGTGCGGGAGGGCTCCGGAAACCCTCTGGCCCCGTCGGTCGGCAGGGGCGAGGCTGCCCGCATGGACCAGCGCGAGCTCCGCCGCCAGTACACCGACCTGCTCGACCGGCTGCGAGCCGACGACTGGGTGCTGGGGGTGGTGCTGTCCGGCTCGCAGGCCCGCGCGGGCACGGCCACGGAACGCTCCGACTACGACGTCCTGGTCGTGGCCCGCGACGAGCACGTCGACGAGCTGGCCGCCGAGCGGCGCCGGACCCCTGAGCTCGACCTGGCTGTCACCGGGCTGACGGCCTTCCGCCGGCACGCGCTGCCCGGCAGCGAATACGTCTGGGACCGCTACTCCTACGCCTACGCCCAGGTGGTCCTCGACCGCGACGGACAGGTCGGCCCGCTGGTGGCGGAGAAGGCCGCGCTGGGTGAGGCGGAGGCCGCGACGCTGGCACCGCGCCTCCTGGACCAGTTCCTCAACTCGGTCTACCGCGCCCTCAAGAACGACCGCGACGGACGCGGTCTGGCCGCCCGGCTGGACGCCGCCGAGGCGGTCCGGCCGATGATCGGCTACGTCTTCGCGCTGGCCCGCCGGGTCGAGCCGTACAACAAGTACCTGGAGTGGGAGCTGGAGCGGTTCCCGCTGCCCGTGCCCGGCTGGGACCTCGCCAGCACCCGCCGCGTGGTCGGCTCCCTGCTCCGGCCGGTGGACGTCTCCGTCGGGGTGCGGCAGGCCTTCGCCGCGGTCGAGCCGACGGCCCGCGAGCACGGGCACGGCGACGTGGTCGACGGCTGGGGAGCCGACGTGGAGCTGATGCGCGGGACCCCGGAGTCCTGAGGTCCGGTGCTGCGCGCGTTCGACTGTGCGGCGATCGCTGCTCTGAGCCTCGGTCGGCTGCGATGCTCGCACAGTGGACAGCGTCGACCTGGAGGCCCGCTACCCGCGCCTCGTCCGCCCGCACCGGCACAGCTGGGCGGGCGAGTCGCGCGACCACCGCTTGGCGCTGACGCTGGACCTGCCGCCCGACGACCTGGTCGTCAACGTGCGGCTCCTCGCCACCACCGGGTCCCGCCTCGTCGTGTGCCAGACGGTCGAGGGCTGGCGGACGCTCCCCGGCGGCAGCCGCGAGCGCGGGGAGGACGTCGAGACGACGGCGCGTCGTGAGCTCGTCGAGGAGGCCGGCTGCGTCCCCACCGGGCCCGTCACCTGGTTCGCCAGCTTCACGGTGACCAGCACGGACGCGCCGTGGCGCGACTGGCACCCCTTCCCCGTGACGGCGTGGCTGGTCGGGGCGGTCGAGGTGGAGCGGGTGGGCGAGCCGACGAACCCGCCCGACGGCGAGGTCGTGGTCGCCGTGCACGCCCTCCCGCCGGCCGAGGCCAGAACCTATCTCGCCGGCTTCGACAACGGCGGGCAGGCTGACCTCGTCGCCCTCGCCGCCGACCTGGGGCTCCTCTGACGACCGGACACGGTCCGCACCGACCTGGTGGGCGACGACCCGGGCGCGGGGACGGGCGGCGGACCTAGCCTGCGTCCATGGCCGTCCCCGAGTTCGTCCTCGCCCTCCGCCGCCACGTCGGCCACGCCCCGCTGTGGCTCCCCGGCGTGACAGCTGTCGTCCGCCGTCCCTGCGACCGGGGCACCGAGGTGCTCCTGGTCCGACGCTCGGACAACGGTCGGTGGGCTCCGGTCACCGGGATCGTCGACCCGGGTGAGCAGCCGGCGGCCGCTGCGGCCCGCGAGACGCTGGAGGAGACGGGCGTGCGCATCCGCGTCGACCGCCTCGCCTCGGTCGCGGCGCACCCGCTCATGGCCCACCCCAACGGCGACCTGGCCCACTACCTCGACCACACCTTCGCCTGCACCTGGCTCGAGGGCGAGCCGTACGCCGCGGACGAGGAGTCGACGGAGGCGGTCTGGTGGTCCGTCAACGACCTGCCGCCGATGGAGCCCGCGCACCGCGAGCGCATCGACGTGGTCCTGGTGGACGACCCGACCACGCGCTTCGTGCTCTGAGCCACGGGACGGCCCCGCCCCGTCCGGGATCGAGACGGCAGGGAGTTCAATGGCACCGTGCCGCCCGAGGTCCTGCTCCGCCCCGTCGTGCTCGCCGACTGGCCGGCCATCCACCACTGGGCCGCGGACGAGCAGGCCTGCCGGTTCCAGGCCTGGGGGCCGAACACCCCGGAGCAGACGCGGACGTTCACCTCGGCCGCCGTCGCCGCCTGGAGCCGGGTCCCGCAGGACCGCCACGTCTGGGTGGCCGAGCTGGGGCGGCAGGTGGTGGGACTCGGCGAGCTCACCATCCGCAGCCGGCGCGACCAGCACGGGGAGATCGCCTACGCGGTGGACGTCGACCACTGGCGGCGCGGCATCGCGACGGCGGTCGCCGTCGAGCTGCTGCGACGGGCCTTCGTCGAGCACGGCCTGCACCGGGTGAGCGCCACGTGCGACCCCCGCAACACGGCGTCCGCCCGCGTGCTGCAGAAGATCGGCATGACCTACGAGGGCCGTCTCCGCGACACGATCCGGCTCCGGGACGGCTGGCGCGACTCCGAGGTCCGCAGCGTCCTCGCGTCGGAGTGGGCGGTCTCGCCCCACGCCCCGTGACCGCGCCGGGACCTCGGCCGGGCCTGACGGTCGAGCCCTTCCACCTCCGTCCGCGACCGGCCGAGCAGCTCGCGGCCTTGTTCGCCGGCGGCTGGCCGGCGTTCATCGAGGCCGACGCCGAGGCCGCGCGCCACCTGCCGGCCATCCGCGCCACCTTCGGCCACCTCGAGGTCGCGCTGCTGCAGGACGACGTCCTCGTCGCCGCCGGCTGGGGCGTGCCGCTGGCCTGGGACGGGACCGTCACGACCTCCCGGGCGGCTACAGCGACGCCCTGGCCCGCGCCGTCCGCGACCACGAGGCCGCCGCCGTCCCCGACACCTTCGTCCTCTGCGCAGCGCAGGTCCGGCCCGACGCCGGCCGCACCGGTCTCGCCGCGGCCCTGGTCGACGGCCTGCGCGAGACGGCGGAGGCGGCCGGGCTCGCCCGGGTGATCGCTCCCCTGCGCCCCACGGCCAAGCACCGCTACCCGCTCACGCCGGTCGAGGACTACGCGCGCTGGACGCGCGACGACGGCAGCGCCTTCGACCCGTGGCTGCGGACCCACCTGCGGATGGGCGGCCGGCTGCTGGGCACCAGCCCCGCCTCCCAGACCTTCACCGGCACGGTCGACCAGTGGCGGGACTGGAGCGGGCTCGAGCTGCCGGGTGACGGGGCCTACGTCGTCCCCGACGCGCTGGCCCCGCTGCACGTCGACCGGGCGGTCGACCGCGGGACCTGCGTCGAGCCGGCGATCTGGGTCCGGCACCGCTGACGCCCGTCGGCTCGAGGTCGGCCGGCGGGGGTCAGCGCCGCCGTCGCCGGTAGCCCAGCGCGGGTCCGGCCGCAGCCGCGACGAGGGCGGCGACCACGGCGCAGACGACGGCGAACCAGCCGATCCCGCGCACGAGGACCTGAGCGAGCACCAGGACGGCCAGGGCCGCCGTCACGCCGGAACCGGCCCGGGCGAGACGCGGCCGGGGCCGTCCGCCGTCGGCGAGCAGCATCCAGACCAGGCTGGTCGGCGTCGCGACGACGGCGCCCACCACCGCTCCGGCCGCCGCGGCGACGAGCGCGTCGAACGCCCAGGTGGTGGAGGACCGCGTGGTCAGCGCGTCGAGAGCGACCGTCAGGGCACCGAGGACGGCTCCGCCGAGCGCGCCGGCCAGCACCGCCAGCCCGAGGACCAGGACGCCGTGCCGCAGCACCCGCCCCTCCGTGGCCCCGGGTGCGGCCGGCACCGCGTCCCCCGCGCCCGGCCTGTCAGCGCTCATCGTGGCCCCGCAGCTGCTCCAGCAGGTGGGCGCCGACGCCGTGGGCGACGGTCCCGGGCTCGGCGTCGAGCATGAACAGCAGTCCGAGGGCCACCGCCCAGCCCAGCGCCCGGTCCCACACCGGGTCGTCGAGCGGGTGCCGGGCCGCGGCAGCGGCGCGGAAGGTGGCCCGGTCGTGGGCGTCGAAGGCCAGCCAGCCGACGGCCAGGTCGGTGGCCGGGTCGCCGCAGCAGAGGTCGCCCCAGTCGATCACCGCCCGCAGGCCGGGTTCGGGTCCGACGTCGGCCAGCACGTTGAGCGGGTGCAGGTCGCCGTGCAGCCACCGCGGAGGGCCGGCGTGCGCAGGCGTGTCCCGGCACCGGAGCCAGGCGGCGCGGAGCGTCTCGGCGTCGGCGGACGGGACCTGCCGCAGGCGGTCCTCGACGGTGGCGTCGACGACGGCGAGGGGGATGCCGCGCCACGGGCTCGCCGGGGCGTCGGCCGGGGCGGGGACGTGCAGCGCCGCCACGAACGCACCCAGCCCGGCGGCCACCCCACCGCGCTCGCCGACCGGGACCTCCGCCAACGGGCGGCCCTCGAACCACGGGCAGACCAGCCAGGTCCACGGGTAGCCGTGCCCCGGGCCGCCGACGGCCACCGCCGTCGGGACCTCGACCGGCAGCAGGGGCGCGAGCCGGGGCAGCCACCGGGCCTCGTGCTGCACCAGCGGGGCGGACAGGGCGCGCCGCGGGACCCGGACGCACAGGTCGGCGCCGACGCGGGCGATGACGTTGTCCCACCCGTGGGCGACGACCCGCACCTCGCCCGCCAGCGCGGGCAGCTGCTCGTGCAGCAGCGCCTCGACCAGGGCGGCGTCGACGGCCACCTCGGCCGGCGGGTTACGCACCGTCTCCTCCGCCGCGACGACGGAGCACGGGGCCGACGACCAGGCCGACGACGGCGACCAGCACCGCGACCGCGATGGGCGGCAGCGCGAGAGCCGGTGTGGTGAGCGCCGCGCGGAACACCTCGGCAGCGTAGGCCACCAGCTCGGCGGGGTCGCGGGCCAGCGCCCGGCTGCCGCCGGCGTTGACCAGGCCGGTGGTGAGCGCGGGGACGACCCAGACCAGCAGGAGGCCGACGACGGCGGCCGCGACCCGGCCCGGCGTCCGCAGCCCGGCCCACGCTACCGCGAGCCCGACCAGCACGGGTGGCACCCACCGCAGCGCCGTGAGCAGGGCGAGCACGCCGGGCGAGGGGTACCCGGAGCCGGACGGGACGACGAGCCCGCTGAGCCACGGGCCGAGGGCGAGGGCCCCGACGCACAGCCCGACGACGGCGCCGCCGGGCGGGGCGGTCGCGACCAGGGCCAGGGCGACGGCACCCACCAGCACCGACAGCCCGGCGACCCCGACCAGGGCGAGGAGGTACAACGTCGCGGCGAGGCGCTCGGTGAGGCCGGCGTGCACGACCGCGGTGGTCTGGACCACGGCGACCAGCTGGACGAGCAGGAGCCCGGCCGCCACGGCGAGCACCCCGCCGCGCGGCAGCCGTTCGCGGAGCACCCGGGCGGCGAGCCCGGCGAGGACGGAGCCGGTGACGAGGACGCCGATCAGCAGGACCAGGAGGTACTGGTTGAACGGCAGCAGCACGCGCGGCATGTCCTCGGGCCGGGTCTCGACGGCCCACAGGTTCTGCAGCGGCAGCCGCAGCCCGGTCACCAGCCAGGGCAGCAGGCCGACCCCGGCCGCCGCGATCCCGACGAGCACGCCGAGCCACGCCGGCAGCGGTCGCGGCCGGGGCGGGGGGTCGGCGGTGGGGGTGGTCGCAGTCATCAGCAGGACGATCCGATCGGAGGTGGGGGCGGTCGGGGGACGGCAACCGTCCCGGACGGGACATGTCGGCCATGAGCAGCAGCGGTGGTCCCATGCTCGCTGACCCCGGACGCGGACCGGGTGCACGACGGCGCAGGTTCCACCCGGGGACGGACGCCCCTCATGCTGCGGCACGACGCGCGCCACCCCGCCTCGTCCCCAGGCTGGTCCCATGACGAACCTCAGCGCCGCAGGACCCCAGGACCACCCCCCGCAGCCCGGGACCGAGAGCCGGGACGCCGCGACGGCTCCCGCCGGCGAGCTGCTGACCGCAGGACCGCGGCCGGGCCACCCGTCGGGGCGACCCGGAGGAGCGCGACGGCCGTCACCCGGGAACCCCTCGGCCCGGTGGTTGCTGGCCTTCCCCGCCGTGAGCGCCCTCGTGACGCTGGCGGTGCTGGCCTTCTCGGCCGGGCTGTTCGACCCGGCGACGTGGGCGCCGCCCTGGTCGCGGCCCGGGGGCGTCGGCGAGGACGCCGTCTTCGAGCTCGTCCTCGTCGGCTACAACCTGCTCCCGCCCCTGGCCCTGGCGGCCCTGGTCCGGGTGGCCGCCCGGCGGGCGCCGCGCGGGCTCTCGGTCGTCGTGGTGGCCTGCGTGGTGCAGACGGGGCTGATCGTCGTGTCGCTGGTCTCCATGCTGCGGGACGAGAGCTCGACCGCGGTCCTGCTCCTGCTGTTCCTGCCGGTGTACATGCTCGTGCTGCTGCTCCCCTTCGTCGGGCTGACCGCGCTCGTCCACCGGCTGCGGAGCCGTCCGCGACGCTGACGTCCTGAGCGCCGTCGGGTCCGTGCTCGACCCGGACCGGGTACGTGGTCGAGACTGCACCGGTGTGTGCTCTCCTCCTCGTCCGCGAGCAGTCGTGACCGTGACGACCGTGCTGGGGATCGAGGTGCCGCCCGCTCTCGTCGAGCGCTGGCGCGACTGGTTCGCCCCGGCCCTGCAGCCGTTCCCGACGCGGTTCCTCGGCGGCGGGGGCGCGGGGATCGGGCGCTCGACCGAGCCGGCGCTCAGTGTGCGGGACACGTTCCACGTCTACGACGACCCGAGCTGGACCTGGCTGGAGCAACCCGAGTTCGAGGCCCTCGACCGGACGACGCGCCGCGCGCTCCTGCGCGGGAGACCCGCGACCGGGCGCGTCAGCGACCTGCCCGCGCCCGCTCGTGCCCTCGCCGAGGACCATGCGGTGGACTCGCGCATCGTGTGGTGGCCGGGGCTGCTGCGCCGGGTCGGCGACCGGCCGTTGCTGGACTACGTCGAGCACGGGCTGCCGGCCAGCCGACACGGGGAGGTGCCTCCGGCGGTCTGGGAGCAGGCCCGCGTCCTCCTCCCAGGAGCGGAGGGCCGCGCCGGGACCTTCCCGGCCGCGTCCGGGCCCAACTGCTTCGGCGCCGTGCTGGCGGCGGTGCAGGACGGCTCCACCGCCGACCGGAGCCAGCGCGAGCCGATCGACCTCTGGCTCTCCACGCGGACCCGGCCGGTGCGCGGCACCGGTCACGACCACCAACCCGGCGTCGTCCTCGTCTGGCGGAACCGGGAGGGGCAGGCGGAGCACGCCGCGGTCACCCTCGGCGGCGGCTACGCGTTCAGCAAGCCGTCGCAGGGGTGGTTCAGCCCCTTCATCGTCTGGTCGGTGCGGGAGACCATCGCCGCCTCCCGCTTCCAAGGCGGCATGCTGAGCAGGCACGCGGTCGTGGCCTGAGCCGTCGCCGGCTCCACCCGACGAGGTCAGCCCGGGACCACCCACAGGTAGACGGCCAGGGCCACCCCGCACCCGGCGGCGACCCCGCGGACCAGGCCGTGCGGCAGGTGCCGGACCACCACCGGGCCGAGCGCGCTGCCGACCAGCAGCCCGGCGGCGAGCGGGAGGACGGCGGACCAGCGCACCGGCTCCCCCACCACCAGGACGACGGCGGCGACGACGGAGATGACGCCCAGCAGCAGGTTCTTCAGCGCGTTGGCCCGGAGCACGGCCTCCTCGACCAGGACCAGCACCGCAGCGAGGAGCATCACCCCGGAGCCGGCGCCGAAGTAGCCGCCGTACACGGCGACGACGCCGACCACGGCGGGCGGCACCCAGCGCGGGACCGCTCCGCGCCGGACCCGGCGCACCAGCAGCGGCTGCAGCAGCACGGCCACCGCACCGCTCAGGACGAGGAACGGCACGACGGCCTCGAAGACTCCCGGCGGGGTGACCACGAGCAGGGTCGCCCCGCTCAGCGCACCCGCCGCCGTCGGGAGCAGGAGCCGGGCCAGGGTGCCCCGGCTGCCGGCCAGCTCCCGGCGCGAGCTGACCGCCGAGCCCGGCCCGATCGCCACCCCGGCCAGCAGGTTGACGACGTTCGCCGCCAGCGGCGGGACCCCGACGGCGAGCAGCGCCGGGTAGGACACCAGCGAGGAGACCCCGCCCCCGGCGCCGACGACACCGGCCGCGACGCCCGCCAGCACCAGCAGCACCGCCGACTCCGCTGCGCCCACCGCGCCAGCCTCACACGGGCCGTGCGGCGCGGCGGGCGCCGGAGCTCAGGCGCCGGTCGTCGGCGCGGCTCCCGAGGGGGGCGCGAAGCCACGGGACGTCAGCTCGTCGAGGACGCGCCGGGCGTTGTCGGCCGGGCTCGTCGTCGTGCTGTCCAGGTGCAGGACCTCCTCGGCCGGGGGCTGGAACAACTGCGTGCTGAGCCGGTGGCCGCGGTAGCCCTCGGGGTCGGACCCCTTGCGGAGGGCGACCCGGTCGGGGTTGTCGATCCGGCTGACCTGGACGTCGACGTCGCAGGTCAGCAGCACGGCCAGGAACAGCGACCCGCGGCGGTGGGCGAGCGCGCGGAGCTGCGCGTACTCCTCGACGGCGGCCGGCTCGTCCTCGAGCACGTTGGTGAAGACGTAGCTGGTGGACAGCGGGGCGAGGTCCTCGATGACGCCGAGGACGGCGTCCCGGATCGGTCGGACGCGGTCCCAGATCCCCCGGGGCAGCGGGGCGACGCCGTCCCAGCGGAACAGCTCGAGGACGGGCCGGTTGATGAGCTGGTTGTCCACCAGGACGCCGTCGAGCAGCGCCGTGAGGTGCGAGCCGATGGTGCGCTTGCCCATGCCGGGGTAGCCGAGCATCAGCACGACGCAGGTCGGGGACGGCGTCGGACTGGTGGTGGGAGTCGGGCTGGTGGTGGGAGTGGGGCTGGGGGTGGTGGTCTGCTGCTGGTTCACGGGTGGCTCCGGTTCACGACGACGGGGCCGGCGCCCGGACGGGGCCGGCGGGGGCGCGGGAGCGGCGGGCGTGGGCGCGCCGCTCAGCGGCGGCGGGTGCGCTCAGCGGCCGGGCAGCAGGTCATGCCCGCACTCTAGCCAGGCCGCCCGGCGTCGGCCGTGCCCGCACCGGGCCGGCCGGACCGGTCAGCGCAGGACGAGGGCGATGACGACGGCGACGAGGAAGAGCCCGAGCAGGGTCGTCCCGACGATCCCGAGCAGGCGAGCCGCCCGCAGCAGCGCGCCGGGCCGGTACCGCCCCGGTGCGGCCGCCACCTCGCGCAGCCCCCGGCGGGCGAGGACCCAGGCCAGCGGGGCCAGCAGCCCGAGCCCGGACAGCCCGAGCACCCCCAGGACCAGGCTGGTCACGGCGAGCGGGTGCTCCGTCTGGGCCGCGCCGGGACGGCCGTCGGGACCGCCGACCGGGTCGCGGGAGCGCCGCTGGGAGAGCACGACGACCAGCACGACGACGGCGGCCGGCAGCAGCACGACCAGCACGACCAGCGCGACGACGACCAGCTCCTCCGGCCCGAGGCCGTTCACCCGTCCCCCCGGACGTCACCGGCGCGCGCCACGTCAGAGCCGCCGTTCCAGGCAGACCGAGGTCGCGCTGTCCTGGTAGGGCGGGAAGCGCGCGACGGGGGTGAACCCGTGGCGGCGGTAGAAGGCCAGCGCCGCCGCCTGGCGGTCGCCCGTCTCCAGCCTGAGCACGCCGAGCCGGAGCTCCGCCGCCCGCGCCAGCAGCGCCGTCATCAAGCCGTCCGCGACCCCGCGCCCGCGCCACGGGGGGCTGACGAAGAACCGCTTGAGCTCCCCCACGCCGTCGGTCTGCGGCTCGAGCCCCGCCACCGCGACGAGGTCGGCCCCGACCCGGGCGCCCACGAGGTGCACGCCGCTGCGCTCGATCTGCTCGACGGAGTAGCCGAAGGTCTGCTCGGCGCTGTAGCCGCCGGTCGCGAGCTCGGCGGTCAGGGCCGCCAGCAGTTCCTGCACGTCGGGCTCGCGCGCGCTGACCGCTCCCACCACCCACGCCGCAGACCCGTCGACCACCCCCGCACGGTAGCCGCCCCCGCGCCGGCGTCCGGTCCTAGGCTCGACCCCGGGCGCCACCGGGGCGCCGGGCGGAGGAGGCGGCGTGGTCGACGCGGAGTTCGGGCACCCACGGCTGGCCGCCGTCTACGACGCCCTCGACCCCGACCGCTCCGACCTGCTGCCCTACCTCGACCTCGTCGCCGCGCTCGGGGCCCGCCGGGTGCTCGACGTCGGCTGCGGGACCGGGACCTTCGCGCTGCTGCTGGCCGCACGCGGGCTCGACGTCGTCGGCGTCGACCCCGCGGCGGCCTCGCTCGCCGTGGCCCGGGCCAAGCCGGGGGCCGAGCGGGTGCGCTGGGTCGAGGGCGACGCCCGCGCGCTGCGCCTGGACGACCGGGACGTCGCGACCATGACGGCCAACGTGGCGCAGGCCGTCGACGACCCGCAGGACTGGGCGGCGACGCTCCGCGCCCTGCACGCCGCGCTGGTGCCGGGCGGGGTGCTGGTGCTGGAGACCCGGGACCCGGCGGCGCGCGCCTGGGAGGAGTGGACCCGGGAGGCGACGCTGCGGACCGCCGACGTCGCCGGCGCCGGCCCGGTGACCACCTGGACCGAGGTCACCGCCGTCGAGGGTCCGCTGGTGAGCTTCCGCTCGACCTGGCGCTTCGCCGCCGACGGCGCGGTGCTGACCTCGGACTCGACGCTGCGGTTCCGGACCCGCGACGAGGTGGCCGAGGACCTGGGGCGCGCCGGCTTCACCGTGGTCGACGTCCGGGACGCGCCCGACCGCCCGGGCCGCGAGCTGGTCGTGGTGGCCCGCCGCGACGCCGGACCCGTCGACGCCGGAGCCGTCCGGCCCTAGCATCGCCGGGGTGCGGGTGGTGGTCGAGGTCGGCGGCTGGCAGCACGCGTGCTGCGGGCCCGCCTACGAGCGGGACGCCGTCGTCGAGGTCACCTGCCTGGTCGTGCCGGGCGTCGAGGGCGGCCCACCGCGCCACGTCGAGACCCACCACGAGCTGACCACCCGGCACCCGCGGGTGACGCTGCGCGGACGGGTCGTGGACGTCGCCGTCCAGCACCCCGACGGGGAGGTCGAGCCGGTCCTCCGGCTGCCCGGGGGGCGGGCCCTGCGCGGGTACGACGACACCGACGACGGTCACCTGGAGCAGCCCTGGACCGGGCTGCCCGTGACCGCCGACTCGGAGCTGTTCCTGGTGACCCTCGAGACCTGACCCGGGCCCGTCGGTCAGCCGAGCCCGCGCTCCCAGCGCCGCAGCCAGGGCAGGATCGCCACCAGGTCGTCGGCGTCCAGGACGTCGGAGGCGGCCTCCCGCGCCGCCGCGCCGGCGTTGAGCGCCAGGGACGTGGGCAGCGCGCGGAACAGCGGCAGGTCGGAGCGGCTGTCGCCGACCGCGCAGCAGTGCGCGAGCGGGACCCCGCGGACGGCCGCGAGCGCCAGCGCCCCGTCGCGCTTGTCGTGCTCGTCGAACGCCTCGGCCACGGTCCCGTCGTAGTGCGACCCGGTCATGCCCACCCGCGGCCCGCCGTCGGCGGTGAAGCCGTAGCGGCGGGCGAGGAAGGCCCCGACCGGCTGCCACGCGAGCGACGCGAGCACCGGTTCCACGTGGTGCTCGCGGCACCACGCGAGCACCGGCTCGACGCCCGGGATCACCGGCAGGTCCGCCAGCCAGCCGTCGACCTCCGCCGGCGTGGCGCCCGCCCACCCGGCGGCGTCGACGGCGCAGACCTCCTGGTTCGTCAGCTCGCCGCGGGCGTAGCGCTCCTCGGCCCGGTCCAGCGCGGGCTGGTGGCCGAGGTGCGACGCGAGGTAGCTGCTCGACGAGCCGCCGGGGACGAGCGTCCCGTCGACGTCGAAGAACACGAGCCCGCGCGGCCGCTCCCCACCGGGACCCTGCTCCGGCGGCGGGCTCACCGGACGGCCGGGTCCACGGTCAGCGTCCCGGCCGGGACGTCGAGCATGGCGCTGGTGCCGAGCGGGACGGAGGCGGGGTTGAGGCCGTGCCCGACGGGCAGCCCGCCGAGGACGGGCACGCCGAGCGGGGCGAGCCAGTGCCGCAGCACGTCGGCGAGCGTCGTCCCGCTGGCGGTGGTGGTCTCGAACTCGCCGAACGTGCCCAGGGCGACGCCGTGCAGCTGGCCCAGCAGGCCGGTGTGCGCGAGCTGGGCGAAGCAGCGGTCGATCTGGCCGAGCCCGGTGCCGTGGTGGTCCTCCACCAGCAGGATCGCCCCCGCGAGCGAGGGCAGCCCCCAGCCCACCGCCCGGCTCACGCTGTCGAGGTGACCGCCCACCAGCACGCCCGTCGCCCAGCCGCCGGTGCTGAGCTGCGCCGTGTACTCCCCCGGGTCGCTGCGGACCACCACGGGCTCCGGCTCCATCAGGCTCCGCCGCAGCGCCTCGGTGCAGTCCGCGTCGTAGTACTCGTCGGTCCAGTTGACGAAGGGGCCGTGCACCGGTCCCGGCACCCCGGCCCGCAGTAGGGCGAGGTGCACGAAGGTGATGTCGCTGAACCCGACGACGGGCTTGGGGTGCGCGCGCGCCGCGGCGACGTCGAGGTGGGCCGCGATGCGGTAGGCGCCCTTGCCGCCGGTGGTGGCGAAGACGGCGCGGACGCCGGGGTCGCGCAGCGCCGCGTCGAGGTCGGCGAGCCGGACGGCGTCGGGGCCGGCCGTGTAGCCGGTGCGGTCGAAGACGTGCTCGCCCAGCTCGACCTGGAGCCCCCAGCCGCTGACCACCTCGGCCCCCCGGGCGACCGCCTCCCGCGTCGGCGGGCTCGCGGGCGAGACGAACCGGACGCGGTCACCGGGCACCAGGCGGGGAACGGGCACCCGCCGAGACTGCGCCACCCGGCCGTCCCCACGGGTGAGGCGCGCGGACGGCGGGTGACGCGGGACGGACCGTCAGCTGTTGTTCGAGCAGTAGCGCACCTTCGTCGACGTCGTCACGTACGTCGCGCTCACCCAGCGGCCGGCACTGGTCAGGTACCACTTCTGGGCGCCCGAGCCGGTGTAGCACTGCACGCGGAGCTTCGCGCCCTTGGCGTAGGTGCCGGCGCTGGCGTCGGCGGTGCTGGGGCCGACCCGCTTCTTGAGCGCCGTCTTCGTCTTCGCCGCGAACGTCCCGTCGCTCGGGTCGCAGGGCTCGGGGCCGGGGCCGACGTTGCGGACGTAGCGCGCCGACACCCAGTTGGCGTCGCCCTCGCCGTTGACCAGGTACCAGCGCGGGTTGCCGCCGACGACGGGCCCGCTCACCTTGCAGTCCAGGGTCACCTCGGAGCCCTGCGGGTAGGTGTAGTTGTCCGGGGCGTGGGTGCTGGGCCGGAGGTGGCCCACCAGCCCGCCCTTCGCGACGACGACCCCGCGCGCGGGCTCGTCGCCCGGGGCCGCGCTGGCGGTGGTCAGGGGCAGGACGGTGGTCGCGGTGACGGCGGTGGTGGCGGCCAGCGCCAGGACGGTCCTCACGGTGGTGCGGTTCATCTCAGGTCCTTCCGGGACAGCGCCGTCCCTGTCGAGCAGCGCCTGGTGACCGGGAGGAGCAGCGGACGGGCCGGCCTGATACACCGGCGCGCCGGCCGGTGCGGACCCGGGGAGCACGATGGCGGCATGACGACCGTCCTCCTCACCGGCGCCACCGACGGCATCGGCCGCGCCACCGCCGCCCTGCTGCTGTCCCGCGGCCACGACGTCCTCGTGCACGCCCGCAGCGCGGAGCGCGGCGCCCCCGTCCTCACCGAGCTCGCCGACCGGCCCGGCACGGCCCGGCTGGTGACCGGCGACCTCTCGCGGCCCGACGAGGTGCACGCGCTCGCGGCGCAGGTGCGGGAGGCGGGCGGCGTCGACAGCCTGGTGCACAACGCCGGCGTCTGGGTCCGCGGGGCCACGCCGGCCCGGACGGCCGACGGCGTCGAGACGACGCTGGCCGTCAACGTGCTGGCCCCGCACCTGCTGACGGCCCTGCTCGGCGACGCCGTCCGCGACCGCGTGGTCTGGCTCGGCTCGGGGATGGCCGGCTCGGGGCGCCCGGACCCGGAGCGCCTCGGCGAGGTGACCGACCCGCAGCAGGCCTACCGGGACAGCAAGGCCTGCGACGTCGCGCTGGCCGTGGCCTGGGGGCGGCGGCGTCCCGACCTCGCCTCGGCGGCCCTCGACCCGGGCTGGGTGCCGACGAAACTCGCGAGCCCGGGCGCGACCGGACGGGTGCAGGACTCGGCCGAGTCCCTCGCCTTCTGCGCGCTGCCGGTGGCCGAGGGCGGCGCCGACCTCGCCACCGCCCCCTGCTGGAAGGGCCACGGCCCGGCCCGGCTGCCCGGACGGCTGCGCGACGACGCCCTCGTCGACGCCCTGGCCGCCGCCTGCGACCGGCTCACCGGGTTGGGGGACTGACGGGCCGGGTCAGCGGATGGCGCAGCGCGTCCGCCCTCCCCGGCGCGACGCGCACCGGACCCGCCGTCAGGCCGCGGCGAGCGGCGGGCGCCGACCGGTGTGGCCGACGAGGAACAGCGCGAGGGTGGCCAGCCCGAGGGCCGCGCCGACCAGCGGCACGAGGTCGGCGCCGGGCAGCCCGCCGACCCCGCCGAGCGCCGCCCCGCCCAGCAGCGGGGCGAGGGCGATGCCGACGTACATCGCCGTCGAGTACCAGGACAGCGCGATGCCGGCGGTGGCCGGGTCGATGCTCACCAGCCGGTGCTGGACCGGGATCACGGCGGCGAACGCGACGGCGCCCCAGACGACGAAATCCAGCGCCAGCGCGGGGTAGGAGCCCTGCAGCAGCGGCACCAGGGCCAGCGCGACGACCTGGGCCCCGAGGGCGACGGCCACCATCAGCCGGCTGCCCAGCCGGTCGGTCAGCCGGCCCGCGAGCGCGGTGCCGAGCACGCCGCCGGCCCCGAAGGCCAGCAGCAGGACGGCGAGGAGCCGGCTCGAGCCGCCCGTCGCCTGCGCCGTGGCGGCCGCCGAGAAGATGTAGACGACGTTGAACGACGCCGTCAGCAGCAGGGCCGAGCCGAGGGTGAGCACCACCGCCCTCGAGCGCAGCACCCGGAGCCGGGCGGCGACCCCGGCGACCGGCCCCCGGGGGACGTCGCGGACCACGAGCAGCAGGGCCACCGCGAGGGCCGCGCCGACCCCGGCCAGCACGCCGAGGGGCAGCCGCCAGCTACCCGATCCCGCGAGCGCGGTCCCCGCCGGCGAACCCACGGCGATGGCGAGGGTGAAGCCCAGCCCGGCGACGGCCAGGGCGCGGCCCCGCTGCTCGGGCGGCAGCAGGGACGGGGCGGCGGCCGTGGCCGCCGGCACCAGGACCGCTCCCCCGACGGCCGCCAGCACCCGGCCCAGCTCGAACACGAGGAGGCTGCTCGCGACGGCCGTCGTCGCCGTGCCGACGGCGATGACCCCCAGCGCGAGGGCCATCAGCCGGCCGCGGTCGCGGTGGGCGAGCAGGATCGAGAGCACCGGCGACCCGACCGCCACCACGACGGCGTAGAGGGTGATCGTGTAGCCCACCCGGGCGTCGGTGGTCCCCAGCCCGAGGGCGATCTGCGGCAGCACGCCGGCGATGACGAAGGCGTTGGTGCCGACCACGAAGAGCGCCGCGGCGAGCAGCCCGAGCCGCACCCCGACGAGTCGGCCCGGGTACGATGGTTCGACGGTGGTCATACCGTGACCGTACCCCGCGGTTCGACGACTGTCGAACCGATCTTGAGGTGAGGAGCCCGCCGTGACCGACCAGCCCGTCCCCGACGTGGCCGACCTCGACCTGGTCCAGGTGCTACGCGCCCTCGCCGACCCGACGCGGCTCGACATCGTCACCGTGCTCGCCGACGGCCGGCCCCACCCCAAGCGGGTCGACGCGTGGGGCACGGGCGTCACGAAGTCGACGATGTCGCACCACTTCAAGGTGCTGCGCGAGGCGGGCCTGACCCGCACGCTGGTGGAGGGCCGGGCGCAGTTCTGCGAGCTCCGGCGCGCCGACCTCGACGCCCGCTTCCCGGGCCTCGTCGAGGCGCTGACCAGGACCGGGCCGATGGGCGACGGGCGGCCGGCGGTCCGCACCGACGTCGTCCGGGACCACCTGGCGCGGACCGCGGAGGACCGGTCCGAGGACCCGCCGACCACGAGCTAGGCCGACTCACGCCCGCAGGCAGCAACTGCGGGAAGACGACAGCGGGGAGCCGGTCCGGGCTGTCGTCCTCCCGCAGTTGCTCGCCTCCGCTTCCGCCGCTCCCTGAGCCTGTCGAAGGGCCCCGTCGCACCGGCGAGTGCTGAGAAGGTGCAGAGAAGACGGGCCCAGACGTGCCTCTCTTCAGCACTCGCACCGGCCACGGCTCGGCCTGCGTCGAGGTAAGGGGTCGGCCGGCTTGCGCGAGCAGAGCCGTCCTGCTCGACGTCTTCAGCTCGGACGAGCGTTCACCTGGGTCACGCCCCGCGCCAGTTCACCGACCGCGCGCGGGAACTGCGGGGAGACGACAGGCGGGAGCCGCTCGGAGCTGTCGGCTCTCCGCAGTTCAGCCCACCCAGGCCCGGGGCGCCGGGCCCGACACGACGCGATCGGTCCCCCGACCGCCCGACATTCGCCAGACTGGGCGCATGTCGCCCCTGCCCACCTCCCGCGAGGTCAGCCACGCCGCCCTGCTGCAGGTGCTGCGCCAGGTCGGCCCGACGACCCGCGCGGAGCTGGAGCGGACCACCGGGCTCGGCCGCAAGATCGTCTCCGAGCGCGTCCAGGAGCTGATGGCGCTCGGGCTGGTGTCCGAGGGCGAGCTGGCCCGCTCGACGGGGGGCCGGATGCCCCGGACCGTCGGGCTGCAGGCCGACCGGGGTCTGCTCGGCGTCGCCCAGATGAACCTGCACCAGACGACCGTGGCGCTGACCGAGCTGGACGGGACGGTGCTGGTCCGCGAGCAGCTCGCGCTGGGTGCGGCCGCCGGGCCGGAAGCCGTCTGCGACGGCATCGCGACGACGCTCCGGGGGCTGCTGGAGTCCAGCGGCCAGACCTCGGAACGGCTCTGGGCGGTCGGCGTCGGCGTGCTGGCGCCCGTCGACCGTGACCTCGGGCACGTCGCCCCCGGGCACCTCTTCGAGGGCACGGCGCTGGCCGGCTGGGACGGCTACCCGGTCCGGCAGCGGCTGGCCGACGCGCTCGAGCGCCCCGTCTGGGTGGACAACGAGGTGAACCTGATGGCGCTGGGCGAGCTGCGGTCCGGCCAGGCGCGCGGGGTCGACGACGTCGTCCTGGTGAAGCTCGGCCCGAGCATCGGCGGCGGTCTCGTCCTGGGCGGCCGGCTGCAGCACGGCGCCGCCGCCGCGGGCGAGATCGGCCACCTGGCCGTGCCCGGGGAGGAGCCGCGGCCTTGCTGGTGCGGCGGCCGCGGCTGCCTCTCGACTTTCGCGTCGACGGCCGCGCTCCTCGACGAGGCCCGCGCCGAGGGTGTGCCGCTCCCCGCCCCGGCGCAGGACCCGCAGCCCGCCGACGACGAGGACGCGGTCCGCGCGCTGGTCGCGGCCGCGGCCGACGGGCACCCGGGGGCCGTCCGGGTGCTGACCCGGGCCGGCGAGCGCACCGGGGCGGTGCTGGCCGGCGTCGTCACCCTGCTCAACCCCGCGCTCGTGCTGCTCAGCGGCACCCTGGTCGCCGAGGGCGACGTCGTCGTCGACGCCGTCCGGGCCGCCGTCGACGCCCGCGCCATGCGGGTGGCCACGGAGTCGCTCAGCCTGACCGTCTCGCCGCTGAGCGACACCGCCGGCCTGGTCGGGGCGGCGGCGATGGCGGCCGACGGCCTCTTCGGCCCGCGCGCGCTCGCCGTCTGGCTGGACGACGGCGCACCCCACCGGGACCGCGCCGCCCTCCAGGCCGCGGCCGCCGCCGACCGCTGACCCGGGCTCGGCCGCGCTCCCGGGCGACCCGGGCCGGCTCAGTCCTCGGTCGCCGCGAGGTGGCGGGCCAGGGCCTCCATCGCGTCAGCCAGCGCCTCCAGCTGGGCGGGGCTCAGCACGTCGGCGAAGTGGGTGCGCACGGTGCGGGAGTGGGCGGTCGTGGCCGCCAGGAAGACCGTCCGCCCCTGCTCGGTGATCACCACCTCCGAGCCGCGGCGGTCCGCGGCGTGCGGGCGCCGGCTCACCAGCCCCCGCCGCTCCATCCGGACGAGGTGGTGGGACAGCCGGCTCTGCTCCCAGCCGATCCGCTCCGCGAGCTCGGTGAGGCGGATGGTGCCCTCCCCCAGCTCGTGCAGGGTGACGAGCACCGGGTAGTCGCTGCCGGACAGCCCCGAGTCGGCGAGCAGCAGCTGGTCCGAGCGCCGGCGCAGCAGCGCGGTCGTCTCGATCAGCCCGCGCCAGGCCCGCAGCTCGAGGGGGTCCAGCTCCCACGACCCGGCCTCGGACTCCACCCCCGCAACCTAGCAACGCGCCGCGCGCTCGTCCGCCGCGCGCTCGTCCGCCGCCCGCGGCGGCAGGGTCCACCCCGCACGACCGATGCTTGACGTGTCATGTATCGCGCTCCTACGCTGCCCGCGCGGGCGGCTGCCCGCGGCGAGGACGACGGGGAGGACCGACGTGGCCACGATCGAGGAGCTCATGACGGCGCAGCTGCTGGAGGTGTTCGCCGAGCACGACCCGGAGCGGCGCCGGGCGGCGATCGCGCGCACATACACCCCGGGGGTGCAGTTCTTCGACCCCGACGACAGCCTCACCGGCCACGACGCCCTGCACGCCAAGGTGCAGCAGATCCTCGACGGGGCACCCGGCCTGGTCTTCGCCGCCGACGGCCCCGTCCGGGTCAACCACGACCTCGGGTACCTGGCGTGGACGCTGGCGCCCGAGGGGCAGCCGCCGGTGGTCCGCGGCCTCGACATCGCGCTGGTGGAGGACGGCCTCCTCGCCCGCGTCTACACGCTGCTGCAGACGCCGTGACCGCCGGCGGGCACCCGGTCCCCGACGGCGAGCTCGGCGTGCTGGGCGCCACCGGCCAGCAGGGCGGCGCCGTCGTCCGGGCCCTGCGCGCCCGGGGGGCGGGGGTCCGGGCGCTGGTCCGCGACGTCCACGACCCGCGGAGCCGGGCGCTGGCGGCCGACGGCGTCCACGTCGTGCGGGCCGACACCGACGACCCGGCCGGCCTGCCGGCGGCGATGGCGGGACTGCGCGGCCTGTTCGCCATGACGGTGTTCGCCGGCCACGGGCCCGAGGGCGAGGTCGTGCAGGGCCGGGCGGTCGTCGACGCGGCCGCCGCGGCCGGGGTGCCGCACGTCGTCTACAGCTCCGTCGGCGGTGCGGACCGGGGCTCCGGCGTGCCGCACTTCGCCAGCAAGTGGGCCGTCGAGGAGCACCTGCGGGCCTCGGGCGTGCCCGCGAGCGTCGTCCGGCCCGTCTTCTTCATGGAGAACTTCCTGGGCGCGCTGGCCCCGGCGCCCGGCGACGGGGACCTCGTCCTGCGCACCCCGCTCCGGCCCGGGGTGCCGCTGCAGATGATCGCCGTCGCCGACATCGGCGCGGTCGCCGCGGCCGCGCTGCTCGACCCGGCGCTGGTGCCGCCCGACGGGCTGGAGATCGGCGGCGACGAGCTGACGCCCGAGGCGGTCACCGAGGTGGTCGCCGCCCGGACCGGGACCACCTGCCGGCTGGCGACCGTCCCGCTCGCCGACGTCGGGGACGACGACAGCCGCGCCATGTTCGGCTGGCTCGGCACGCTGCCGGCCTACCGGGCCGACGTCGCCCGGACCCGCCGGCTGCAGCCCGCCCTGCAGACCTTCGACGACTTCGTGGCCGCCCGCACGGGCGCCGCTGCCCGACGGTGAGCGCCCCGGCCCCGCTGCTCGAGGCCCGCGGCGTCGGCAAGAGCTTCCCGGCCCAGGACGGCGCGGGGGCGGTGGAGGTGCTGCGCGACGTCACCCTCGCCGTCGCGCCGGGCGAGCTGGTCGCCGTCGTCGGGCCCAGCGGCTCGGGCAAGTCGACCCTGCTCTACTGCCTGGCCGGGCTCGAGCCGCTGACGACCGGGTCGGTGTCGGTGCTGGGCACCCCGCTGGCGGGCCTGCGGCCCCGCGCGCTGGCGGCGCTGCGCCGCGACCACGTCGGCTTCGTCTTCCAGTCCTACAACCTCATCACCTCCCTCCACGCCTGGGAGAACGTCGCGCTGCCCGCGCGGCTCGCCCGTGGGCGGGTCTCCCCCGCCGTCGTCGACGACGCCCTGCGGCGGGTCGGGCTCGCCGACCGCGCCCGCTACAAGCCCGCCGCCCTCTCCGGCGGCCAGCAGCAGCGGGTGGCGATCGCCCGGGTGCTGGCCAGCGGGCCCGACCTCGTCTTCGCCGACGAGCCGACCGGGGCGCTGGACACCGCCCGCGGCGCCGAGGTGCTCGCGCTGCTGCGAGAGGTCGTCGACCAGCACCGCTCCGTCGTCATGGTCACCCACGACCTGGAGGCGGCCGCGCGGGCGGACCGCGTCCTGGTCCTGCGCGACGGCCGGCTGCACGCCGAGCTGGTGCACCCGACCGCGGCCGAGGTCCTCGCCGCGGTCACCCGGGCCGAGCAGCCGGGCCCGGCCTGATGCTGCGCCTGGTGCTCGCCGACCTGCTGCAGCACGCCCGGGTCTGGCTCGGCGTCACCGTCGTCGCCGCCGCGGCCGCCCTGGTCCTCAGCACCGCCGCCGCCGACCTCGAGACGGCGGCCCGGACCGGCGGGGACGTCGGTCTGGCGCTCTACGCGATCGGCGGGCTCGTCGTGGCGACGACGACGGTGGCCGCCGTCGTCGTGCTGGCGTCGGCCGCCGACCTGACGGTGGTGCTGCAGCAGCGCAGCCACGCCCTGTGGCTGCTGCTCGGGATCAGCCCGGCCGCCGTCCGACGGGTGGTCCGGGCACAGCTCCTGCTGGCCGGGCTGGTCGGGGCCCTGGGCGGCACCGCGCTCGCCGTCCCCCTGCTGGCGCCCCTGTTCGCCCGCACGGTGGGGGCCGCACCCGGCTTGGGGATGGTCGAGGTCCGGTTCGGCGGGCTCAGCGCGGCCGCGGTCGTCGTGGTGGTCGTGGTCGTCGTCGGCCTCAGCGGCGGACGCAGCGCCCGACGGGCGTCCCGGGTCGCCGCCACCGCCGTGCTGCGCGACCCCGACCCGCCCGGCACCCGCGCGGGCGCGGGCCGGTGGGTGCTGGCGGTGGTCCTGCTCGGGGTCCTCGTCGCCGTGCTCGCCAGCCTCGGCGGCCGGCCCGCCGACCGGCTGCAGCCCCCGCTGCTGCTGACCGGTCTGCTGGTGGCCGGCGTGCTGGTCGCGCTCGGCCCGCTCGTCGTCCCGGCGGTGCTGCGGGCGTGGACCCGGCTCGTCCCCGTCCGGCTCTCGTCGGCGTGGTTCCTCGCCCGGGCCAGCGCCGCCCACCGCACCGGGCGCAGCGCGGCGGCCATCAGCCCGCTGCTCGTCGCGTGCGCGCTCACCGGCAGCCTGTCCGCGGCCGGCGCCGTCGCCACGGCCGGACCGGCGGAGGCTGGCACCGTCAGCCCGGTGTCGCTGCCCACCGTCGTCCTGCTGGTGGGCGGGCCGGTGCTGCTGTCGGTCCTGGGCGCCGTCGTCACGGTCCTGATGTCCGCCGGCCCCCGCCACCGCGAGGCCGCCCTGGTGCGGGCCGCCGGCGGCACCCCGGGCCTGGTCCTGCTGGCCGCGCTCGCGGAGGCCGTCATCTACGTCGTCACCGCCGCCCTGCTCGGCCTGGTCGCCGTCGCGGTGACCACGGCCGTCGGGCTCGCGGCGGTCGGGGCACCCCTGCTCGGACCGGCGACGGGGCCCGGCTTCCGCGCCGCCGGGGTGACCGCCGCGGCCGAGCTCGTCGTGCTCGCCGCCGCCGCCCTCGTGCCCGCCGCCCTCGGCGCCCGCCGCTCCGTCCGGGCGGTGCTGGCCGCGGAGTAGGGACCCCGTCAAGACGGCGTCAAGAGCCGTCAAGACGCTGTCAAGACCGGTCGGACCACGACGGCCGCGGTGTGGGCTGGAGCCATGTCCCTGCTGTCGATCGCCCTGCTGCTGGGGGTGGCCGCCCTCGTCGTCTACCTGCTGGCCACCCTCGTCCTCCCCGAGAGGTTCTGATGCCGGCCCTCTCCGACGCCGCCGCCGGCCTGGCCACCACCGGCCTGCTCGTCCTGCTGCTGGCCCTCGCGTACGTGCCCCTCGGCGACCACCTCGCGCGCGTGCTCACGCCGGTCCGCCACTCCCGCGTCGAGCGCCTCGTCTACCGCGCCGCCGGCGTCGACCCCGACGGCCGGCAGAGCGCCCGGAGCTACGCCGTCGCCGTGCTGGCCTTCTCGGCCGTCTCGGTCGTGGCCCTGGTGGCGATCCTCATGGGCCAGTCCGCCCTCCCCTTCGACCGCGGGCTGCCGGGGATGGGCTTCGCGATGGCGCTGAACACCGCTGTCTCCTTCGTGACGAACACCAACTGGCAGTCCTACGGCGGGGAGTCCACGCTCGGCCACACCGCGCAGATGACCGGCCTCGCGGTGCAGAACTTCGTCTCGGCCGCCGTCGGGATCGCCGTCGCGGCCGCGCTGATCCGGGGCTTCGTGGCCTCCCGGACCGGCGAGCTGGGGAACTTCTGGGTCGACCTGACCCGGGTGGTGCTGCGGGTCCTGCTGCCGATCTCGGTCGTCGGCGCCCTCGTGCTGGTCGCCGGTGGGGTCATCCAGAACTTCGCCCCCGACACCGTGGTGACCACGGTGACCGGGGGCAGCCAGACCCTGCCCGGCGGTCCGGTGGCCTCCCAGGAGGTCATCAAGCAGCTCGGCACCAACGGCGGCGGCTTCTTCAACGCCAACTCCGCCCACCCCTTCGAGAACCCGAACCCGCTGACCAACCTGTTCCTGGTCTTCCTCATGCTGGTCATCCCCGTCGCGCTCACCCGGACCCTGGGCACG
The DNA here is from genome assembly GCF_017876495.1 of Microlunatus capsulatus. NCBI lineage: Bacteria > Bacillati > Actinomycetota > Actinomycetes > Propionibacteriales > Propionibacteriaceae > Microlunatus > Microlunatus capsulatus. The sequence goes on from NZ_JAGIOB010000001.1 coordinate 347,305, forward strand.
ATGCTGGGCGACCGGCGGCAGGGCCGCGCCGTGCTGGCGGCCATGACCGTCCTCTGGGCCGGGGCCCTGGCCCTGACCACCTGGGCCGAGACGAGCGGGGCCGGGCTCGCCGCCGGGGCCGCGGGCGCCGCCCTGGAGGGCAAGGAGACCCAGTTCGGCCCCTGGACGAGCGCCCTGTTCGCCGTCTCCACCACCGGCACCTCGACCGGCGCCGTCAACGCCATGCACGACTCGCTGAGCCCGGCCGGTGGCGGGGTCGTGCTCGTCAACATGCTGCTCGGCGAGGTCTCGCCGGGCGGGACCGGCTCCGGCCTCTACGGGATGCTGGTGGCCGCCATCCTGGCCACCTTCGTCGCCGGGCTGATGGTCGGGCGCACGCCGGAGCTCCTCGGCAAGAAGATCGGCGCGCGGGAGATGACCTTCGTGTCGCTCTACGTGCTCGCCTCGCCCGCGCTCGTGCTGATCGGGCTCGGCGTCGCGATGGCGCTGCCCAGCACCCCGGACGCCCAGGGCAACGCCGGTGCGCACGGCCTGTCGGAGGTCTTCTACGCCTACGCCTCGGCGGCGAACAACAACGGCAGCGCCTTCGGCGGGATCACCGTGACCTCCGACTTCTTCCAGTACACCCTCGCCGCCGCCATGCTCGTCGGCCGGCTGCTGCCGATCGTCCTCGTCCTCGGCCTGGCGGGGTCGCTGGCGCAGGCCCGGCCGGTCCCGGTCACCCCCGGGACGCTGCCCACCACCACCCCGCTGTTCGTCACCCTGCTCGTCGGCGTGGTCCTCCTCGTCACGGGTCTCACCTTCTTCCCCGGGCTCGCGCTCGGGCCGATCGCCGAGGCGCTCTCATGACCCTCTCCCCGCTCACCGACCCCGACCTCGACGCGGTGCTGACCAGCACCAGCTCCGACCGCCGCTCCCGCGCGGGCACCGCACCGCTGCGCGGCCAGCTCGCCGCCGCCCTGCCCGAGGCGTTCCGCAAGCTCGACCCCCGGCACCTGTGGACCAGCCCGGTGGTGCTCATCGTCTGGATCGGCTCCGTCGTCACCACGGTCGCGGCGGTCGCCGAGCCCGGCGTCTTCTCCGTGTCCATCGCGGTGTGGCTCTGGCTGACGGTGCTGTTCGCCAACCTCGCCGAGTCCGTCGCCGAGCGCCGGGGACGGGCGCAGGCCGCCTCGCTGCGGGCCACCCGCACCGACACCGTCGCCCGCCGGGTGGACCCCGACGGCGGCGAGAACGCGGTGCCCAGCACCCAGCTGGTCGTCGGCGACCGCGTCCGCGTCAGCGCCGGCCAGGTCGTGCCCGGTGACGGCGACGTCGTCGAGGGCGTGGCGAGCGTCGACGAGTCCGCCATCACCGGCGAGTCGGCCCCGGTGATCCGCGAGGCCGGCGGCGACCGCTCGGCCGTGACCGGCGGCACCACCGTGCTCAGCGACGAGGTCGTCGTCCGGATCACCGCGGCCGCCGGCGAGTCCTTCCTCGACCGGATGATCGGCCTTGTCGAGGGGGCGCAGCGCCGCAAGACCCCGAACGAGGTCGCGCTGTCCATCCTGCTGTCCGGCCTGACGCTGATCTTCCTGCTCGCCGTCGTGACGATCCAGCCGCTGGCCACCTATTCCGGTCAGCGCCAACCCGTCGTCGTCCTGGTCGCCCTGCTGGTGTGCCTGATCCCCACCACGATCGGCGCCCTGCTGAGCGCCATCGGCATCGCCGGCATGGACCGGCTCGTGCAGGCCAACGTGCTGGCCATGTCGGGCCGCGCCGTCGAGGCCGCCGGGGACGTCAGCACCCTGCTGCTCGACAAGACCGGCACCATCACCTACGGCAACCGGCAGGCGGCCGAGCTGCTGCCGCTCACGGGCGTCGACCCGGCCCGGCTGCGCGACGTCGCCCGCTGGTCCAGCCTGGCCGACCAGACCCCCGAGGGCCGCTCGGTCGTCCAGCTCGCCCTCGCCCAGGGGGCCGACGACGACGACCTGCCGGACGGGGCCACCTACCTCGCCTTCACCGCCCAGACGCGGATGTCCGGCGTCGACGTCGGGGACCGGCAGATCCGCAAGGGTGCGGCCTCCGCCGTCGCGGCCTGGCTGGGCCGGACCCCGGACGGGCTGGACGCGCTCGTCGAGCGGGTCTCGGCCTCGGGCGGCACGCCGCTCGTCGTGGCCGAGCGGACCGGCGCGCGGTCCGAGGTCCTCGGCGTCGTCCACCTCAAGGACGTCGTCAAGCCCGGCATCGCCGAGCGCTTCGCCGAGCTGCGCTCGATGGGGATCCGGACGGTGATGATCACCGGCGACAACCCGCGGACCGCCGCCGCGATCGCCGCCGAGGCGGGCGTCGACGACTACCTCGCCGAGGCCACGCCCGAGGACAAGATGGCGCTGATCAAGGAGGAGCAGGCCGGCGGCCGGATGGTCGCGATGACCGGCGACGGCACCAACGACGCCCCCGCGCTGGCCGCCGCCGACGTCGGGGTGGCGATGAACTCCGGCACCGCCGCGGCCAAGGAGGCGGGCAACATGGTCGACCTCGACTCCGACCCCACCAAGCTGATCAAGGTCGTGGCCATCGGCAAGCAGCTGCTGATCACCCGCGGGGCGCTGACGACCTTCTCGATCGCCAACGACGTCGCCAAGTACTTCGCGATCATCCCCGCCATGTTCGTGGCCGTCCACCCCGGCCTGCAGACGCTGAACGTCATGCGCCTCTCGTCGCCGTCGTCCGCCATCCTCTCCGCGGTGATCTTCAACGCCCTGGTGATCGTGGCCCTCATCCCGCTCGCCCTGCGCGGCGTGCGGTACCGGCCCGGACCCGCGGCCGACGTGCTCCGCCGCAACCTGCTGCTCTACGGCGTCGGCGGCGTCGTCGTGCCCTTCGTCGGCATCAAGATCATCGACCTCCTCGTCTCCCTCCTCCCAGGACTGTGACCACCATGACCCTCCGCCAGCTCCTCACCGGCGTGCGCCTGCTCGCCGTCCTCACCGTCCTCCTCGGCGTCGCCTACCCCGCCGCGGTCTGGGGGCTCGGTCAGGTCGCCTTCCCCGACCGGGCCCGCGGCTCGCTGCTCGTCGCCGACGGCGCCGTCCGCGGCTCCACCCTCCTCGGGCAGGCGGTGGAGGGCGACCAGTGGTTCCAGCCCCGGCCCTCCGCCGGCGACTACGACGCCCAGGCCAGCGGCGGCTCCAACGCCGGGCCCTCCGACCCCGACCTGCTGGCCGCCATCGCCGAGCGCCGCGCCGCCGTGGCCGCCCGCGAGGGCGTCGCCCCCGCCGACGTCCCCGCGGACGCCCTGACCGCCTCGGCCTCCGGGCTCGACGCCTTCGTCTCCCCCGCCTACGCGCGCCTGCAGGAGGACCGGGTGGCGCGGGAGCGCGGCCTGGACCGCGCGGAGGTTGCGGAGCTGGTCGCCGCGGCCACCTCGGGCCGCACCCTGGGCTTCCTCGGCGAGCCGCGGGTCAACGTCGTCGAGCTGAACGCCGCGCTCGCGGCCCGGTCCTGAGGCGGCGGTGAGCCACCCCGGGCAGCTCCGGGTCTACCTCGGCGCCGCCCCCGGCGTCGGGAAGACCTTCGCCATGCTCGACGAGGGGCACCGGCGCGCCGAGCGCGGCACCGACGTCGTCGTCGGCTACGTCGAGACCCACGGCCGCCCGCGCACGGCGGAGGCCGTCGAGGGCCTGGAGGTGGTCCCCCGCCAGCCGGTCGGCTACCGGGGCGTCGAGACGACGGAGATGGACCTCGACGCCGTGCTGGCCCGACGGCCCCAGGTGGTCCTCGTCGACGAGCTGGCCCACACCAACGCCTTCGACGAGGACCACCGGCGGCGCCACCCGGGCACGCACGCCAAGCGCTGGCAGGACGTGCAGGTGCTCCTCGCCGCCGGCATCGACGTGGTGACCACCCTGAACGTGCAGCACCTGGAGTCGCTGAACGACGTGGTGGAGGCGATCACCGGCATCCGGCAGGGCGAGACCGTCCCCGACGCGGTGGTCCGGGCCGCTGCCGTCGAGCTCGTCGACATGAGCCCGCAGTCGCTGCAGAGGCGGATGGCCCACGGGAACATCTACCCGGCCGAGAAGGTCGAGCACGCGCTCACCCACTACTTCCGCGAGGGCAACCTCGCGGCCCTGCGCGAGCTCGCCCTGCTGTGGCTCGCCGACCGGGTGGACGAGGGCCTCGACCGCTACCGCAGCGCCCACGGGATCGACGCCACCTGGGCCACCCGCGAGCGCGTGGTGGTGGCGGTGTCCGGGCTGGAGGAGTCGACGGCGCTGCTGCGGCGCGCCGCCCGGATCGCCTCGCGCAGCACCGGCGGGGAGTGGATGGCGGTCTACGTCACCCGCCGCGACGGGCTGGCCGGGGTCTCGGCCGTCCAGCTGGAGAAGCTGCGCGTCACCACCGCCGGGCTGGGCGGGACCTTCCACGCCGTCGTGGCCGCCGACGTCGCCGCCGGCCTGCTGGACTTCGCCCGCGGGGTCAACGCCACCCAGGTGCTGATCGGCGCCAGCCGCCGCAGCCGGCCCGCCAGCCTGCTCCGCCCCGGCGTGGGCGAGGTGGTCATCGCCGAGTCCGGCGACATCGACGTGCACGTGGTCACCCACCCCTACGCCCGGCGGGGTGCCGGCACGGGCCGCCGACGCGCGACCGTGAGCCGCCGGCGGCGGGTCGGCGGGCACCTGATGGCCGTGCCCGGCAGCCTGGCCCTGGCCGCGCTGCTGACCGCCAGCCCCGACCTGCACGCCCTGCCCACCGAGTCGATGCTCTTCATGGCCCTCGTGGTCGCCACCGCCCTCGTCGGCGGGCTGCTGCCCGCCGTGCTGGGCGCCGTCCTCAGCAGCCTGCTGCTCAACGTCCTCTTCGTGCCCCCCACCGGCACGCTGACCATCGCCGACCCTGAGAACGCGCTCGCGCTCGCGGTCTTCCTGCTCACCGGCGTGGCCGTCGCCACCGTCGTCGACCGGGCCGCGAGGCGCACCGAGCAGGCCACCCGCGCCCGGGCCGAGGCGAACGCGCTCGCCGTGCTCTCCCACACGCTGCTGCACACCGGCGACAACCCCGCCGAGCTGCTGCAGAAGGTGTGCGAGGTGTTCGCCATGACGGGGGCGGCGATCCTGCGGCGCACCGACGAGGGCTGGACGGCCGAGGCCGTCGTCGGCGACGCCCCGGGCACCCCCGACGGCGGGGACGCCCGGATCACCGTGTCCTCCGACGTCGCCGTGGTTCTCCGCGGGCACCCCCTCGACGCGGCCGACCAGCGCCTGATGTCGGCCTACGCCGCGCACTTCGCGGTGGTCCGCGAGCGCCGCGAGGCCCTGGCCGAGTCCCGGCACGCGGCTGAGCTGGCCGAGGCGGACCGGACCCGGACCGCCCTGCTCGCCGCCGTCTCGCACGACCTGCGCACCCCGCTGGCGGGGATCAAGGCGGCGGTCGGCAGCCTCCGCGACCCGTCGGTCACCTGGTCGGCCGCGGACGAGGCCGAGCTGCTGGCCGCCGTCGAGATCGGCGCCGACCGGCTGGAGAACCTCGTCGGCAACCTGCTGGACCTCAGCCGGCTCCAGATGGGCACGCTCAGCCCGCTGCTGGGCGAGGTCGACCTGGAGAGCGCCGTCGGCTGGGCGCTGGAGCCGCTGCCGGACGCCGGGCGCGTCGTCCTGCGCCTCGACCCCGCGACGCCGACGGCCCGGGCCGACGCCGGCCTGCTCGACCGCGTGGTCGCCAACCTCGTCGAGAACGCGCTCCGGCACGGCGCCGGGGCCCCGGTGGAGATCACCAGCGGTCCCGCGCGCGGGTCCGACGGCAGCCCCCGTGTCCAGCTCCGGGTCACCGACCACGGGCCCGGTGTCCCCGGCGGTGCGCGCGAGGACCTGTTCACCCCGTTCCAGCGCCTGGGCGATGTGCCCCAGGGCGACGGGCTGGGCCTCGGGCTCGCGGTGGCGCGCGGGCTCACCGAGGCGATGGCCGGCACCCTGGACGCGAGGGAGACCCCGGGCGGCGGGCTCACCCTGGTCGTCGAGCTGCCGGCTCGGGCGCCGGACGGGACGCCCTGACCCACCGGGGTCAGGGCGAGGACGTCAGGGCAGGGACGTCAGGGCGGGGACGTCAGGGCAGGGACGTCAGGAGCGGTCCTTGCGCTTCTCGCGCGCCCGGACCTCGACGTGCACCGGCGTGCCGACGAAGCCGAACTCCTCGCGCAGCCGCCGCTCGACGAACCGGACGTAGCCCGGGTCGATCTGGCCGGAGGTGAACAGCACGAAGGTCGGCGGGCCGGCCTGGGCCTGGGTGCCGAAGAGGATCCGCGGCTGCTTGCCGCTGCGCACCGGGTGCGGGTGGGCGGCGACGATGCGGCCGAGGAAGGCGTTGAGCTTGCCCGTCGAGATGCGCGTCTCCCAGCCGGCGAGCGCCTCCTGGATCGCCGGGCCGAGCCGGTCGACGTGCCGGCCGGTGGTGGCGGAGATGTTGACGTGCGAGGCCCAGCCGAACTGGACGAGGTCGCGCTCGATCTCGCGGTCGAGGTAGCGGCGGCGCTCCTCGTCGGTGAGGTCCCACTTGTTGAAGGCGATGACCAGGCCGCGCCCGGCCTCCTCGACCGAGGTGAGGATGCGCAGGTCCTGCTCGGTGACGGGCTCGCTGGCGTCGATGACGACGACGCACACCTCGGCCCGCTCGATGGCGCCGTGGGTGCGCAGCGAGGCGTAGAACTCGTGGCCCGACGCCTCCTTCACGCGGCGCCGGATGCCGGCGGTGTCGATGAAGTTGTAGATGGTGCCGTCGACCTCGACCAGCTCGTCGACCGGGTCGACGGTGGTGCCGGCCACGTTGTCGACGACGACCCGCTGCTGCCCGGAGACCTTGTTGAGCAGGCTCGACTTGCCGACGTTCGGCTTGCCGACGATGGCGATCCGGCGGGGGCCGCGCTCGGCCTGGACGACCTCGCGCGGCGCCTCGGGGATGGCCTCCAGGATCGCGTCGAGCAGGTCGCCGCTGCCGCGGCCGTGCAGCGCCGAGACGGGGAAGGGCTCGCCCAGCCCGAGGTTCCACATGGTGGCGGCCTCGGCCTCGGAACGCTGGTCGTCGACCTTGTTGGCGGCCAGGACGACGGGCTTGCCGCTGCGGCGCAGGATCTGCACCACCGCCTCGTCGACGTCCTGGGTGCCGACGGTGGCGTCGACGACGAAGAGGACGGCGTCGGCGGCGGCGATGGCCAGCTCGGCCTGCTCGGCGATCTGGGCGGCCATGCCCTTGGCGTCGGGGGCCCAGCCGCCGGTGTCGACGAGGACGAACTGCTTGCCGTTCCAGTCGGCGTCGTAGGACACCCGGTCCCGGGTCACGCCGGGGACGTCCTGCACGACGGCCTCGCGGCGGCCGATGATGCGGTTGACCAGGGTCGACTTGCCCACGTTGGGGCGGCCGACGACGGCCACCACCGGCAGGATCGGGGCCGCGTCGGCGGTCTCGAGGTCGGTCATGTGCTCACTTCAGATCTGCGTCTCACGACGCGGTGGAACCCGGCGCGGTCGCCGCGGGGGCGGACTCAGTGCCGGGTGAGGCGCGGTTTGGCCTTCGGCGGCCCTGGCAAGGGTAGTCCGGTCAGGGCCTGCGCGGCCACGACGTGCTCGGCCAGGTGCCGGCGGACGTGCTCGGTCCAGCGCGCGACCTCGTCGCGGCGCCGCGGCCACGGCTCGCGGGGCAGCTGCAGCGGCTCCCCGTAGACGATGTGCACCGGCCCGCCGCGACGGGGCAGCTGGGCGTCGGTGTGCCCGGGCTCGCGGGTGCCCAGCAGCGCCACCGGCACCACGGGCGCCCCGGTGACCATGGCCAGGTAGGCCGCGCCCCGGTGGGCGTGGGCGACCTCGCCGCCGGTCCGCCGGCCCTCGGGGAACAGCGCGAGCACCTTGCCCGCGCGGAGCACCTGGACGGCCCGGTCGATGGCCCGGGTGTCCGGCTCGTGCCGGTGCACCGGGATCTGCCCGACGTAGGTGAGCAGGTGCCCCAGCACCCCGTGGAACAGCTCGGTCTTGGCCACGGTGAAGGTCCGCCGGCGGGTGAAGGCCACCAGGGCCGGCCCGTCGAGGAAGCCGAGGTGGTTGGCGGCCAGGATGACGGGGCCGCGGCGCGGCACGTGCTGGCGGCCGTGCACCCGCACCCGCCACCACGTGCTGAGCACCAGCCGGACCGGCACCCGCAGCAGCCGCAGCCCCCACTCCTTGGCGGGGGGCAGCTCGTCGGTGTGCGGCAGGTCCGGGCTGATGCCGGCGATCACGGACGTGGCTCGGCCCCGGCGCGGCCGGGGGCCAGCTCGCAGATCGCCTCGATGACCTGGGCCAGGTCGAGGTGGGTGGAGTCGACGACGGTGACCCCGGGCGCGGCGTCGTGGAACTGCGCCACGGTGGAGTCGTCGGCGTCGCGGCGGATCACCTGGTCGGTGACGGCGGCGGCGTCGACGGCGGTGCCCAGCTCGGCCTGCCGGCGCGCGACCCGGGCGGCCGGGTCGGCCACCAGCAGGACCCGGACGTGGGCGTCGGGCGCCACGACGGTGGTGATGTCGCGGCCCTCGGCGACGACGCCGGCCGGGGCGTCGGCGATCAGCCGGCGCTGGCGGGCCACGAGGTCGGCGCGGACGTCGAGGTTGGTCGCGACGGCGCTGACCGCGGCCGAGACCTCGGGCGCCCGGATGGCCTGGGTGACGTCGTGGCCGTTGACCGCGATCGTGGGGCTGGCCGGGTCGAGGGCGATGTCGAAGACAGCGGCGCGGACCAGGGCGGCCACGGCGTCGGTGTCGGCGAGGTCGAGGCCCTCGTGCACGGCGAGCCAGGTGGCCGCCCGGTACATCGCCCCGGTGTCGAGGAAGGCCAGGCCGAGACGGTCGGCGACCCCCCGCGCGGTGCTGGACTTCCCGGACCCGCTGGGACCGTCGATGGCCACCACGAGCCGCTCCCCGGAGGGCGCGGCGGTGCGCGGACCTTGGACTCTCGTTGCCTCTGACACGCGGGCCAGCGTACCGGGAGGCGCTGACAGACCCCGGTCCGCGCGCGGCTCAGGAGCCGACGGACCAGCCGCCGGCCCGCATCGTGGCGAGCAGGTCGTCCGCCTGCTCCGGCGCGACGGACAGCGCGAGGTAGCCGATCTCGCGGGCCTGGTCGTGCTCGATGGCGATGTCCTCGACGTTGACGCCAGCGGCGCCGACCTCGGCGAACAGCCGGCCGAGCGCGCCCGGGGTGTCGGGGATCTCGACGACCACCTGGTGGTAGGTGGCTGGCGCCGCCCCGTGCTTGCCGGGAATGCGCCGGGTGCCGTCGACGCCGCGCGCCAGCTGCTCCTCCAGCTCCCCGGTGGTGGTGCCGGTCTCCAGCGAGCGGATCAGCCCGGCGAGCTCGCCCGAGACGGCGCGGAGCTCGGCCAGGACCGCGGTCGCGTTGGCGCTGAGGATCTGCTGCCACAGCCCCGGGTCGCTGCCGGCGATCCGGGTGACGTCGCGCAGGCCCTGCCCGGCCAGCAGCAGGTCCGAGGTCGGGACGGCGGTGAGGTGGCCGGCCATCAGCACCGACATCAGGTGCGGCAGGTGCGAGACGCGGGCGACGGCGGCGTCGTGGTCGTCGACGTCCATCACGACCTCGCGGGCCCGGCAGGCGCGGACGAGGGCCAGCACGTCCTGCACGGACTCCTCGCGGGAGCGCCGGTGCGGGGCCACCACCCAGGTGCGGCCGTCGAAGAGGTCGGCGTGCGCGGTCACCGGCCCCGAGTGCTGCGAGCCGGCCATCGGGTGCGACCCGACGTAGCGGCCGAGGTCGGCGTCGCCGTCCCACAGCGCGTCGAGGACGCCGGCCTTCACCGAGCCGACGTCGGTGACCGTGGCGGCCGGGAAGGTCTGCAGGCTCTGCCGCACGACGGCGGCGATGGCCGCCGGCGGGACGGCGACGACGACCAGGTCGACGACGCCGGGCTCCGGCTTATCGAGGACGCCGGCCCCGAGGCCCGCGGCCACCCGCGCGTGGCTGCTGGTGCGGTCCTGCAGGTGCACCGTCCAGCCGTCGGCGGTCAGCGCCAGGGCCAGGCTGGCCCCGATGAGGCCGGTGCCGATGACGACCGCGGTCCGGCGCTCCCCCGTCACGAGGTGGGCTGGGCGGGACCGGGCGCGCCGGGGCCGGTGTCCCCCGTGGGCAGCTCGGTCTCCGGCAGCGGCTGCGGGGCGAGCTGCGGTGCCGTCTCGTGGCCGGGGTCGCCGCTCTCGGCCTCCCCGCGCAGCAGGTCGGCGAGCCGCGCGCCCTGCAGCCGGCGGAACTTCCGCGGCAGCGCGCGGTTGCGGTCGAGGATCGCCACCTCCAGCGCCTGGTCGCCCAGCTCGCGGGCCGGCGCGTTCGGGCCGCCGTCGGAGGCGAGGGCGCCGACGGCCAGCCGGACGGCGGCGACCAGGCTCAGGTCGGGCCGGAACCCCCGCCGGACGGTCTCGGTGATCACCTCGGCCGAGCCGCCCATCACGGCGAAGTCGGTCTCGTCGGCCACCGAGCCGTCGTAGGTGAGCCGGTAGATCTGGTCCAGCTGGTCGGTCGCGCCGAGCTCGGCGACGATGATCTCGACCTCGTAGGGCTTCTCCCCGCCCGAGGAGAAGATCGTGCCCAGCAGCTGCGCGTAGGCGTTGGCCAGACCCCGGCCCGTGACGTCGGTCCGGTCGTAGCTGTAGCCGCGCAGGTCGGCGTAGCGGATCCCCGCGGTGCGCAGGTTCTCGAACTCGTTGTAGCGGCCGACGGCGGCGAAGCCGATCCGGTCGTAGATCTCGCTGACCTTGTGCAGGGCCTGCGACCGGTTCTCGGCGACGAAGAGGATGCCGTCGGCGTAGTGCATGACCACCACCGAGCGACCGCGGCCGATGCCCTTGCGGGCGAAGTCGGCGCGGTCCTTCATCTGCTGCTCGGGCGCGACGTAGAAAGGCGTGCTCATGCGGGGGTTCCGATCGGGCTCGGGACGGACGGGCTCATGTCAGCGGTCGGGGCAGGACGTCAGGTCAGCGGGGCGGCCGGGCCGTCGGGACGCTGCCGGCGGCTGCTGACGATCTGCTCGACGAACTCCTCGACCTGGGCCTCGCTGACCCGCTGCACGCCGTCGGCCGTGGCGACGAGGACGACGGGGAAGATCCGCCGGGCCAGGTCCGGGCCGCCGGTGGCAGAGTCGTCGTCGGCGGCGTCGTAGAGCGACTGCAGCAGCGCCAGCGTGGTCGCCCCCGCGTCGAGGTCGGGCCGGTACAGCTTCTTCAGCGCCCCGCGGGCGAAGACCGAGCCCGAGCCGACGGAGAAGAAGGCGTGCTCCTCGTAGCGACCGCCCGTGGCGTCGTAGGAGAAGATCCGGCCCTGGCCGGTGGCGACGTCGTAGCCGGCGAACAGCGGGACGACGACGAGGCCCTGCAGGGCGAGGCCGAGGTTCTGCCGGATCATCGTGGCCAGCCGGTTGGCCTTGCCCACCAGCGAGAGCGGGGCGCCCTCGATCTTCTCGTAGTGCTCCAGCTCGACCTGGAACAGCCCGACCATCTCGACGGCGATGCCCGCCGCGCCGGCGATCCCGACGACGGAGAACTCGTCGGCCGGGAAGACCTTCTCGATGTCGCGCTGGGCGATGACGTTGCCCATGGTGGCGCGGCGGTCACCGGCGACGACGACGCCTCCCGGGAAGGTCGCGGCGACGATGGTGGTGCCGTGCGGGGCCAGGTCGGCCACGCCGGCCGAGACCGCGCGCGAGCTGGGCAGGACGTTGGGCGCGACCTGGGCGGCGAAGTCGGCGAAGGACGACGTGCCCACGCTCAGGTACTCCGCGGGCAGCCCGGGGGTGCTGGGTCGGACGCTCACTGGCCACCCTTCTGGACGAACGAGCGGACGAACTCCTCGGCGTTGACCTCGAGGACGCCGTCGATCTCGTCCAGCAGGGAGTCGACGTCGGAGTCCAGCTCGGCCTTGTGCGCGGTGTCGACGGGCGCCAGCTCCTCCTCGGGCTCGGTGTCCTCGCTCCGCCTCGTGCGGCGGGCGCTCTGCTCTGACTCAGCCATCGGTGCTCCTCGTGTCGACCCGCCCACGGCCGTGCCGGGCCTCGCGGCCCGCCGTGCGTCGAGTGCTGCCAAGCCTAACCACCCCCGCTGACAGTCCTGTCGCGCTCGCGCTCGCGCCGGCCTGCCCACCTGCCGCTCCCGCGGTGAGGGCGGCTACCGGCCGAGGGCGGCGAAGAGCTCCGTGACGTCGGCGCAGCTCTCGAGCACCTGCCCGAGGTGCGCCCGGGTGCCGCGCAGGGGGTCGAGCAGCGGCACGCGCTGCAGGGCGGGCCGGTCGGGCACGTCGAAGATCACCGAGTCCCAGGAGGCGGCGACGACGGCGTCCCCGAAGAGCTCCACCACCCGGCCGCGGAACCAGGCCCGGGTGTCCTCGGGCGGCGTGGTCCGGGCGGCCTCGACCTCGTCGTCGCCGACGAGCCGCTGCATCTTGCCCTTGGCCACCAGGGCCGCGTAGAGGCTGCGGGCCGGGTCGACGTCGGCGTACTGCAGGTCGATGAGCGCCAGCTTGGGGGCGTCCCAGCCCAGGCCGTCGCGGGCGCGGTAGGACTCCATGAGCTGGAGCTTCGCCACCCAGTCCAGCTGGTCGGCCAGCACGAACGGGTCGGCGCGGAGCGCGTCGAGCACCTCCTGCCAGCGGGTGAAGACGTCCTTGGCCTCGCTGACCGCCGGCTCGGACAGGCTGCCGGCGACGCGCTCGAGGTGGCGGCGGCACGCCTCGAGGTAGGCCTCCTGCAGGTCGACGGCGGAGAACCGGCGGCCGTCGGCCAGGGTCAGCGGGGCGGCACAGCCGACGTCGTGGCTGACGGCCCGCATGGCCGCCACGGGCGACTCGAGCCGGAGGTCGGCGCCCAGCTGGCCGGCCTCGATCACCCGGAGCACCCAGGAGGCGGTGCCGACCTTGAGGTAGGTGGAGATCTCGGACAGGTTCGCGTCGCCGGTGATGACGTGCAGCCGGCGGTGCCGGGTGGCGTCGGCGTGCGGCTCGTCCCGGGTGTTGATGATGGGCCGGTTGAGCGTGGTCTCCAGGCCGACCTCGGCCTCGAAGAAGTCGGCGCGCTGGCTGAGCTGGAAGCCGGCCTGCTGGCTGGCCTGGCCGATCCCGACGCGCCCCGCCCCGGTGACCACCGCGCGGGAGACGAGGAAGGCGGTGAACTGGGTGACCACCCGGTCGAACGGGGTGGCCCGGTCCAGCAGGTAGTTCTCGTGGGTGCCGTAGGAGGCGCCCTTGCCGTCGGTGTTGTTCTTGTAGAGCCGCACGGACCGGCCGAGGGACTGACTGGCGCGGCGGGCGGCGATGGCGGCGACGACGTCCCCGGCCTTGTCCCAGCGGACGACGTCGAGCGCGCTCGTCACCTCCGGCCCGGAGTACTCGGGGTGCGCGTGGTCGACGTACAGCCGCGCCCCGTTGGTCAGGATCAGGTTGGCCATGCCGAGGTCGGTGTCGGTCAGCTGGTCCGGGTGCGCCGTCGAGCGGGAGATGTCGTAGCCGCGGATGTCGCGCAGCGGGGTCTCGGTCTCGTAGTCCCAGCCGGCCGGCTGGCCCGGGGCGAGCTGCCCGTAGGCCTTGACGACGTGGTTCGAGAGCTGCATCGGGTGCAGCTCCTCCTCGGCGCCGCGGTGCGGCCCGGGCAGGGCGCTGATCCCGTACTCGGTCTCCAGCCCCATCACCCGCGTCGGGCGCGGCACCTCGGCCGGGTCGGGTCCACTCGTCGTGCTCTCCCCGCGACGGGACGCCTCAGCCATGCCGTCCAGCGTAGTGTTGCCGCCGTGAGAATCTGGCCCGCGCTGGCTGCCGACGTCATCTGCATCCTCGTGTTCGCCATCGTCGGCCGCAGCAGCCACGCCGAGAGCACCGACCTGGTCGGCGTGCTGGCCACGGCCTGGCCGTTCCTGGCCGGCTACGCGCTGGGTCTCACCCTGGCCCGCTCCTGGCGGCACCCGGTCGCCCGTCCCTCCGCCCTCATCCTGTGGGGCTCGACGGTGGTGGTCGGGATGGCCTTCCGCGTCCTCACCGGCGCCGGCGTCCAGCTCTCCTTCGTCATCGTCACGGCGGTCGTGCTGGGCGTCCTGCTGCTCGGCTGGCGCGGCCTGTGGTCCCTCGTCCAGCGCGCCCGCCACCGCTCCGGGCACGCCCCGGCCTGACGCGCGAGGGTTGCGAAGCGGCCCTTCGACGAGCTCAGGGAGCGGTGGTCCCGACCCCTCCTGCCCCGCACCGGACGCAGGGACCCGAGGGGCAGAGAGCGGACCAGCGGGGTCGAACGCAGGCCGTGGCGCGCTGACCGGTCGGCGACGCTCGTCGTGAACACGCTCTTCGTTCACGACGAGCGAGGCGCACCGGTCAGCAGCAGCGCCACGGCCGGAGTGAAGACCCCGCTACAAGTACTGCCCCGTGTTGGACACCGTGTCGATCGAGCGGCCCGGCTGGGTGCCCTTGTTCGAGGAGATGAGGGTGCGGATGAAGACGATCCGCTCCCCCTTCTTGCCCGAGATCTTCGCCCAGTCGTCGGGGTTCGTCGTGTTCGGCAGGTCCTCGTTCTCGGCGAACTCGTCGAGGCAGGCCTGCAGCAGGTGGCCGATCCGCAGACCGCGGACGCCCGCGTCGAGCAGGTCCTTGATCGCCATCTTCTTGGCCCGGTCGACGATGTTCTGGATCATCGCGCCGGAGTTGAAGTCCTTGAAGTACAGGACCTCCTTGTCGCCGCCGGCGTAGGTGACCTCGAGGAACTGGTTCTCCTCGGACTCCTCGTACATCCGGGCGACGGTCCGGTCGATCATCCCGGCCACCGTCGCGGCCCGGTCCCCCCCGAACTCGGCGAGGTCCTCGGCGTGCAGCGGCAGCGTCGGCGTCAGGTACTTGCTGAAGATCTCGCGGGCGGCCTCGACGTCGGGCCGCTCGATCTTGATCTTGACGTCCAGCCGGCCCGGCCGCAGGATCGCCGGGTCGATCATGTCCTCGCGGTTGGACGCGCCGATGATGATCACGTTGTCCAGGCCCTCGACGCCGTCGATCTCGCTCAGCAGCTGCGGGACGATCGTGTTCTCCACGTCGGAGGAGACCCCGGTGCCGCGGGTGCGGAACAGCGAGTCCATCTCGTCGAAGAAGACGATCACCGGCATGCCGTCGGACGCCTTGTCGCGGGCCCGCTGGAAGACCAGGCGGATGTGCCGCTCGGTCTCGCCGACGTACTTGTTGAGCAGCTCCGGGCCCTTGATGTTGAGGAAGAAGCTGCGCCCCTCCTGGCCGGTCCGCTCGGTGACCTTCTTGGCCAGCGAGTTGGCGACGGCCTTGGCGATCAGGGTCTTGCCGCAGCCGGGCGGGCCGTAGAGCAGGATGCCCTTGGGCGCCTTCAGCTCGTGCTCGGCGAACAGCTCCTTGTGCAGGTAGGGCAGCTCGACCGCGTCGCGGATGGCCTCGATCTGGCCGCCGAGGCCGCCGATCACCGAGTAGTCGATGTCCGGCACCTCCTCCAGCACCAGCTCCTCGACGTCCATCTTGGGGACGCGCTCGTAGGCGAAGTGCACGCGGCGGTCGATGAGCAGCGAGTCACCGGAGCGGAGCTTCTCGTCGCGGAGGCGCTGGGCCAGCCGGACGACGCTCTCCTCGTCGCCGTGCCCGACGACCAGGGCGCGGTCGCCGCCGTCCATGACCTCCTTGAGGAGGACGACCTCGCCGACCTCGTCGAAGTCCAGCGCGGCGACCACGTTCATGGCCTCGTTGATCATCACCTCGCGACCGGGCGTGACCGCCGCCAGGTCGACGTCGGGGCTGACGCTGACGCGCATCTTGCGCCCGGAGGTGTAGATGTCGGCGGTGTTCTCCCCGGTGTCGGCCAGGAAGATGCCGAAGCTCGCCGGCGGCTGCGCCAGCCGGTCCACCTCGGTCTTCAGCGCGACGATCTGGTCGCGCGCCTCCCGCAGGGTCGACGCCAGCCGCTCGTTGTTGGACGCCGTGGTGCGGGCGTCCTGCCGGGCGTCGGCGAGCCGGCGCTCCAGCACGGCGATGTCGTGGGGGTGGGACGCGAGCCGCTCGCGCAACCGGGTGAGCTCCTCGCTGAGCGCACTGATCTGGGCGACGAGAGCTCCACGCTCTTCGGGACGATCATGGACGGGTCCGGTCATGACGCACCTCCTGGCACGACCCTACCCGCGGCTCAGCGGGGCCCGGTGTAGTCCTCGCCATACGCGCCGGGCGCCGGGCGGCGCTTGCGCGGCGGGGCGTTGACGCCGGGCGCCAGCCGCCGCGCGGTGACCAGGAACCCGGTGTGGCCGACCATGTCGTGGCGGGGCCGCACGGCCAGGCCCTCGGCGTGCCAGGCCCGGATGAGGGTCTCCCCCGCCTCGGGCTCGGTGAAGCCGCCGCGCACCCGCAGCGTCTCGACGGTGCGGGCCAGCTGGGTGGTGGTGGCGACGTAGGCGCAGAGCACGCCGCCGGGTACCAGGACCTCGGCCAGCGCGTCGACGCACTCCCAGGGCGCGAGCATGTCGAGGACCACCCGGTCGACCGGCTGGTCGCCGAGGTTCTCGACGAGGTCGCCGACCCGGAGGTCCCAGGAGGGGTGCGGACCGCCGAAGAAGGCCTCGACGTTCTTGCGGGCCTGGGCGGCGAAGTCCTCGCGGCGCTCGTAGGAGCGCACCCGGCCCGTCGGTCCGACGGCCCGCAGCAGCGTGCAGGTGAGGGCTCCCGAGCCGGCGCCCGCCTCGACCACCCGGGCGCCCGGGAAGATGTCGGCGGTCATGGCGATCTGGGCGGCGTCCTTGGGGTAGATCACCTGGGCGCCGCGCGGCATCGTCACCGTGTACTCGTTGAGCAGCGGCCGCAGGGCCAGGTAGGCGGTGCCGCCGACCGAGGTGACGACGGTGCCCTCCGGCTGCCCGATGAGCTCGTCGTGCTCGACGGCGCCCTTGGTGGTGTGGAAGCGCCCGCCCTCGGCGAGCAGCACCGAGTGCCGCCGGTTCTTGTTGTCGGTCAGGGTGATCCGCTCGCCGGCCCGGAGCTCCCCGAGGCGCACACCCGACAGCACGGCCGGGTGCTCCGTGCTCGGCTCACCCACGGGAGATCCCGAAGAGGCCGAGCTGCCAGCCCGGGCCGTAGGAGGTCTCGCTCATGTCGGTGCCGGGGCCGACGTAGACGTACTCGTCGGACTGGCTCACGGGCAGCACGACGAGGTCGGCGGCGGCCTGCTCCTGCAGGGTGGCCAGCAGCTGGTTCGCGGCGTCGTCGGTGGTCGTGGCCCGGTAGCCGGACTCGGCCGTGGCGACGGCGTCGGCGGAGGCGGGCAGCGGGGCCTCGACGTAGGGCTGCAGCCACGCCAGCGGCGTGGCCGTCCAGGCCTTGCGGTCGACGAGGGTGAGGTCGCCCGGCTCGTCGGCGCGGAGCTGGACGCTCAGGCCGCCGGTGTCCTCGAGGCGGCTGCGGATCTGGGTGGCGATGTCGCGTCCGTTCGGTTGGGTGGAGTCGTAGCCGAGGGTGAGGTTGATCCGGTTGTCCCAGGTCACCCGCGGGTTGGTCGTGCCCCCGAGGGGGAAGGTGGCGACGTGGCCGGGGACGCCGCCGGGGACGACGGAGTCCGAGGTCCGGTCACCCTGCAGGGCCAGCGCGATGGCCGTCCGCAGGGCCTTGGTGCCGCGGCTGCGGGAGTCCGGCGACCACTCCAGCTGCAGCACCCGGGTGCCGGTCAGCACCTGCTGGCGGAAGCCGGTGGCGGTCGTCGCGTCGGCGTTGACGGCCTGCTGGCTGAGCCGGGTCACGGCGGCCTCGTCGAGCCCGCGCCAGACGACGTCGACGGTGTTCTTGGCCATCGCGTCCTCGATGGTCGCGGAGTCGTCCACGCTGCGGTAGACGAGGGCGTCGAGGGAGGTGGGGTTGCGGCCCTGGTAGTCCGGGTAGCGCTGCAGCCCGATCTCGTCCTCGGTCAGGCTGGTGACGCTGAACGGCCCCGACCCGACGACCGGGTCCTCCCGGCTCCGGATCTCGTCGGCGTCGTAGACCTCCTCGTCGACGATCGAGGCGGCCGGGCTCGCGAGCGCCCAGCCGAACTGGGTGTCGACGCGGCTGAGTAGGAAGCGGACGGTCAGCGGGTCCGGCGTCTCGATCCGGCGGAGCGAGGACAGCAGCGGGGCCGACGAGCCGGCCACGTTCAGCCGGGCCGCCCGCTCGATGCTGAACTTCACGTCGCTGGAGGTCAGCGGGTGGCCGTTGTGGAAGGCCTCGTCCTCGTTGAGCGTGCAGGTGTAGGTGGTGGCCGCGGTGAAGATGCAGTCGCGGGCCGCGTCGGGCTTGAGCACCGACTCCCCGGGCGCCGCCGTCATCAGCCGCTGGAAGACGTTGAGGGCCAGCATCGCCGAGGAGGCGTCGGTCATCGCCGCCGGGTCGGTGACCCGCACGCGGTCGGTGCTCATCACCGTGAAGGGCCGCGGTGCCGGGCTGTCCGACGGCGCGGGGTCCGTCCCTCCCCCGGTCAGGCTGCAGCCGGCCAGCAGCACGGCCGCGGCCGCGCCGGCCAGCACCCGGGTGCGCTCAGTCCGGGTCATCGGCATGCTCCAGGAGCTCGGCGACGCCGGCGGCGTCCAGCTCGGTCAGGGAGGCGACGACGCGGCGGCGCGGGGCCGCGGGGATCTCGACGCGGTTCGGGACCCCGACGACGAGGCAGCCGGCGGCGTTGCCGGAGCGGGCGCCGGTGACGGAGTCCTCGATGACCACGCAGCGGCGGGCGTCGACGCCGAGCGCCTCGCAGGCCTTCTCGTAGGGCTCGGGGTGGGGCTTGCCCTGGGTGACCTCGTCACCAGCCACCGAGACGGCGAAGGTGCCGGCCGGCAGCTGGGACAGGGCGGCGTCGAGCAGCACCCGGTAGGAGGCCGAGACGAGCCCGCAGGGCACGCCGGCCCGGCCCAGGGCCGTCAGCAGCTCGAGGGCGCCCGGCCGCCAGGGCATCGGGCGCTCGGCGAGGAAGCCGACGACGCGGCCCAGCAGCTGGTCGACCACCCAGGCGGGGTCGACGTCGCGCCGGTCGATGGCGTTGAGGATGTAGATCGCGGAGTCGATGAGCGAGTTGCCGACCAGCTCGTCGGCCTGCTCCTCCGACCAGGTGCCGCCGAGGGTGGCGATCAGCTCGAACTCCGCCTCGATCCACAGGGGCTCGGTGTCGGCGAGGGTGCCGTCGAAGTCCCAGAGGACGGCGGCCGGGGCGGCGGGGGTCGTGGTGCTCATCGCCCGACATCCTCCCAGCCGCGGCACCGAGAGCACGAATCCCCAGGCCGCGACCTGCGGGCCGGGAGGTCCACAGGGCCGGCGCAGGGCGCCGCTGCGGCCGCCCGCGTCCCGAGGGTCCCGGCGTGCGCGCGCGTGAGGTGGAGATCAGCCGGCTGCTGGATCAGGGCGGCGGGGCGGTCCGGCGGGCCGACCACCCGGCCCTGGCCGGCAGCCTCGACCGGCTGCTGCGGGACGGCCGCCTGACGGCGCTGCTACCCGGGGTCTACGGCGACGCCGCCCGGTGCGCCGACCTCGGCGTGCGGCTGGCCGCCCTCCGGGCCTGGCGCCCGGACGCGGTCGTCAGCGGCCGGGCCGCGGCGCAGCTCCTCTTCTGGCCGGAGCTGCGGGTGGGGGCGGTGGAGGCGGCGGCTCCCGGTCTGCGCGGGCAGCGGGCCGGCTTCGTGCTGCGCAACCGGCGGGTCGACCCGGACGAGGTGGTCGAGCGGCACGGGCTCCGCTGCACGTCCCCGGCCCTGACCGCCCTCGACCTCTGCGACGAGGAGGGAGGTGCAGCGGTCGACGCCGTGCTCCGCAGCCGGCAGGCCCGCCTGGCCGACCTGCACCGGGTCCTCGCCGCCCACCCGGACCGCCGCGGGAACCAGCGGCGCCGGGCCCTGCTGCGGGACTCGCGGGACGAGCCGTGGTCCGAGGCGGAGCGGATCGCCCACGCGCTGCTGCGGAGGGCGGGCATCGGCGGCTGGTCGGCCAACCGGCCCGTCGTCGTCCACGGGACCCGCTACTACGTCGACATCGCCTTCGACCGCGAGCGGCTGGTCCTGGAGATCGACGGCTGGGAGTTCCACGGCAGCCGGGCGGCCTTCGAGCAGGACCGGGCCCGGCAGAACGACCTCGTCCTGGCCGGCTGGCGCGTCCTCCGCTTCACCTGGGCGATGCTGACGGAGGACCCGGACGCCGTCGTCGTGGCCGTCCTCGCCGCCTTGCGCTGAATCTCGACACGTCGTCGGCCCCCGACTGAGCGACACGCCGCCCTCCGGGCCTTCCGGCACCGACGACGTGCCGGATCTCAGCGGGCGTTGAAGTACTTGGCCTCGGGGTGGTGGACGACGAGCGCGTCGGTCGACTGCTCGGGGTGCAGCTGGAGCTCCTCGCTCAGCTCGACGCCGATCCGCTCCGGGCGGAGCAGCGAGACGAGCTTCGCGCGGTCCTCCAGGTCCGGGCAGGCCGGGTAGCCGAAGGAGTAGCGCGAGCCGCGGTAGGCCTGGTCGCGGACCATGTCGTCGACCGGGCCGTCCGCCGCGCCCAGGCCGAGGTCGGACCGGATGCGGGCGTGCCACATCTCGGCCAGCGCCTCGGTGAGCTGGACGCTCAGCCCGTGCAGCTCCAGGTAGTCGCGGTAGGCGTTGCGCTCGAACAGCTCGGCGGTCGCCCGGCTCACGGCCGACCCCATCGTCGCCAGCTGGAAGGCGATGACGTCGGGGCCGTGCTCGCGCACCTCGCCGCGGTCGCGGAAGAAGTCGGCCAGGCACAGGTGCCGGTCGCGGGTCTGCCGCGGGAACGTGAAGCGGTGCAGCTCGGCCGCCGGGTCGTCGACGTCGCCGCCGGGCCGCAGCACCACGAGGGTGTCGCCCTCGCTGTAGCAGGGCCAGTAGCCGTAGACGACGGCGAGCTCGGCGATGCCGTCGGTCTGCACCCGGTCCAGCCAGGCGCGCAGCCGCGGTCGCCCCTCGGTCTCCACCAGCTCCTCGTAGGACGGCCCCCCGCGCACACCCTTGAGGCCCCACTGGCCGAGGAACGTCGCCCGCTCGTCGAGGAACGAGGCGACGTCGGCCAGCTTGATGCCCTTGACGATCCGGTCGCCCCAGAACGGGGGCACCGGCACGTCGACGTCGCGGGCCACGTCAGAGCGGACGGCGGTCTGCACCGCGCCCGGCGCGTCGGCCGCCTCCGCGTGCGTCGCCGGCTGGTCGGCCCGCCGCTTGACCCGCCGCTCGCGCGGGGCGGGCAGGGCCGCGCCCTCCTCGCCGCGCTTGACGGCCATCAGGGCGTCCATCAGACGAAGGCCCTCGAAGGCGTCGCGGGCATAGCGGACCTCGCCGGCGTAGACCTCGCGGAGGTCCTGCTCGACGTAGGCGCGGGTGAGCGCCGCCCCGCCGAGGAAGACGGGGTAGCTCGCCGCGACGCCGCGGGCGTTGAGCTCCTGCAGGTTCTCCCGCATGACCACGGTCGACTTCACGAGCAGCCCGGACATGCCGATAGCGTCCGCGTGGTGCTCCTCCGCGGCCTCGATGATCGTGCTCACCGGCTGCTTGATGCCGAGGTTGACGACGGTGTAGCCGTTGTTGGTCAGGATGATGTCGACGAGGTTCTTGCCGATGTCGTGGACGTCGCCCTTGACCGTGGCCAGCACGATGGTGCCCTTGCCCCGGCTGTCGGCCTTCTCCATGTACGGCTCGAGGTGCGCGACGGCGCTCTTCATCACCTCGGCGGACTGCAGCACGAACGGCAGCTGCATCTGGCCGGAGCCGAACAGCTCGCCGACGACCTTCATGCCCTGCAGCAGGTCGGTGTTGATGATCTCCAGCGCCGTCTTGCCCTCGCCCATCGCCTGCTCGAGGTCGTCGCCGAGGCCCTTGCCCTCGCCGTCGACGATCCGCTGCTGCAGGCGCTCGCTCACCGGCAGGGCCAGCAGGGCGGCGGCCCGCTCGGCCTTGGTGTCGGCGGTGGTGACGCCGTCGAACAGCTCGAGGAAGGTCTGCAGCGGGTCGTAGCCCCCCTGGTCCTCGGTGGCAGGGCGCCGACGGTCGTAGACCATGTCGAGCGCCACCCGGCGCTGCTCGTCCGGGATCCGGTTCATCGGCACGATCTTGGCCGCGTGCACGATCGCGGAGTCCAGGCCGGCCTCCACGCACTCGTGCAGGAAGACCGAGTTCAGCACCACGCGGGCGGCCGGGTTGAGGCCGAAGGAGATGTTGGACAGCCCCAGGGTGGTCTGCACGTCGGGGTAGAGCCGCTTGACCTCGCGGATGGCCTCGATCGTCTCGATGCCGTCGCGGCGGGTCTCCTCCTGGCCGGTGGCGATCGGGAAGGTGAGGCAGTCGAGGATGATGTCGCTGCGCCGCATCCCCCAGTTCTGCGTGAGGTCCTCGACGATCCGGGTGGCCACCGCGACCTTCCAGTCCCGGGTGCGGGCCTGGCCCTCCTCGTCGATGGTCAGCGCCATCACGGCCGCGCCGTGCTCCTGCACCAGCGCCATGATCTTGGTGAAGCGGGAGTCGGGCCCGTCGCCGTCCTCGTAGTTCACCGAGTTGACGACGGCCCGGCCGCCGAGGCGCTCCAGCCCGGCCTGCAGGACGGCGGGCTCGGTGGAGTCCAGCACGATCGGCAGCGTGGAGGCGGTGGCCAGCCGGAAGGCCAGCTCGCTCATGTCGGCGGCGCCGTCGCGGCCGACGTAGTCGACGTTGAGGTCCAGCAGGTGCGCGCCGTCGCGGATCTGGGCGCGCGCGATGTCGACGCAGTCGTCCCAGCGCTCGGCCAGCAGGGCCTCGCGGAAGGCCTTGGAGCCGTTCGCGTTCGTCCGCTCGCCGATGGAGAGGTAGCTGGTGTCCTGGCGGAACGGCACCTCGGCGTAGAGCGACGCGGCGGCCGCGACGTGGCCGGGCGAGCGCTCGACGACGGGCCGCTCGCCGAGCCGCTCGACGACGCGGGCCAGGTGCTCCGGCGAGGTGCCGCAGCAGCCGCCCACCAGGCCGAGGCCGAACTCCCCGACGAACTGCTCGAGGGCGTCGGCCAGCTCGACGGGCTGCAGCGGGTAGTGCGCCCCGGTGGAGGTGAGCTGGGGCAGGCCGGCGTTGGGCATGCAGCTGACGCCCACCGTGGCGTGCCGGGCGAGGTGGCGCAGGTGCTCGCTCATCTCGGCCGGGCCGGTGGCGCAGTTGAGGCCGATCATGTCGATGCCCAGCGGCTCCAGCGCGGTCAGCGCGGCGCCGATCTCCGAGCCCAGCAGCATCGTCCCGGTCGTCTCGACGGTGACGTGCACGATGACCGGCAGGTCGCGGCCAGCGTGGGCCAGCGCCCGGCGGGCGCCGAGGGCGGCGGCCTTGGTCTGCAGCAGGTCCTGCGAGGTCTCGATGAGGACGGCGTCGATGCCACCGGCCACCATCCCCTCGACCTGGCGCTGGTAGGCCTCGCGCAGGGCGGTGTAGGAGATGTGGCCGAGCGTGGGGAGCTTGGTGCCCGGGCCGACGCTGCCCAGCACCCAGCGCGGCCGGTCGGGGGTGCTGAAGGCGTCGGCGGACTCGCGGGCGATCCGGGCGGCGGCCTCGGCCAGCGGCAGGATCTGGTCGGCGATGCCGTACTCGCCGAGGGCCGACAGGTTCGTGCCGAAGGTGTTGGTCTCCACCGCGTCGACCCCGACGGCGAAGTAGGCGTCGTGGATGGCCCGGACGACGTCGGGCCGGGTCCGGCTGAGCACCTCGTTGCAGCCCTCGAGCTGCTCGAAGTCCTCCAGCGTCAGGTCGTAGCCCTGCAGCATCGTCCCCATCGCCCCGTCGCCGATGACGACACGGGAGGACAGGGCGGAGCGCAGGTCGGTGGGCACCCGTCGAGGATAGGTCCGCGGCGCCTCCCGGCACCGGGTAGCCACCATGTGGCGGGCCCCCGCGGACCGCCGTCGGGCACCGGGACCGCCGGTTACAGTGAAGCCATGTCAGACGTGCCCAGCCGTGACCTCCGTGACCTGGACGACCCGGTGGTGGTGGTGGCCTTCGGCGGCTGGAACGACGCGGGCAGCGCGGCGACCGGCGCCGTCGAGCACCTCAGCGAGGTCTACGAGGCCGAGTCGGTCTTCGCCATCGACCCCGACGACTTCTACGACTTCCAGGTCAACCGGCCCGAGGTGAAGCTGGACGAGGACGACGACCGCGAGCTGGTCTGGCCGACCACCGAGGTGCTCGTCGCCGACCTGCCCGACGGCCGCCCGCTGGTCCTCGTCCACGGCCTGGAGCCCAACCTGCGCTGGCGCCAGTTCTGCACGCTCATCACCTCGGCGCTGAAGTCCGCGAGCACCCGCCGGGTGCACCTGCTCGGCGCGCTGCTGGCCGACACCCCGCACACCCGGCCCATCCCCGTCTCCACCTCCACGGGCAACCGGGAGCTGATGACGTCGATGGGCCTGGCCCCCTCCACCTACGAGGGGCCGACCGGCATCGTCGGCGTGCTGGCCGACGCCCTGGAGCGCAGCGGGGTGCAGGTCCTCTCGTCCTGGGCCGCCGTGCCGCACTACGTCTCGCACCCGCCGTGCCCCAAGGCCACGCTGGCCCTGCTGTCCCAGCTGGAGCAGGTGCTCGACACCCCGCTGGAGCTGGGCGAGCTGCCCGAGCTGGCCCGGGCCTGGGAGCGCGGTGTCGACGAGCTGGCCGCCGAGGACTCCGAGGTGGCGGAGTACGTGACGTCGCTGGAGCAGCAGCAGGACGCGACCGACCTGCCCGAGGCGAGCGGTGAGGTCATCGCCGCCGAGTTCGAGCGGTACCTGCGGCGCCGGCAGGGTCATTGAGCGCAGAACGGGTAACTAGGGCAGGCTGAGGGCCGGCGCCCCCGCCCGTGTCCCCACCCGTCGAGGAGTTCCGTGCCCCGTCAGTCCGCCGCCCCGGCCCCCACCGCACCCCCCAAGCCTGACCCCGGCGTCGGCACGGCCCCCAGCCCGCCCTACTTCGGGATCGTGCTGCTGGCCGCCCTCGTGGTCGTCGGCGTGGGGCTGCGCTCGGCCGCGGACATCGTCGCGCCCGTCTTCCTGGTGCTCACCCTGGTGATCACCGTCGCCCCGCTGCGGAAGTTCCTCGTCAAGCACCGCTGGCCGTCCTGGCTGGCCAGCGTGGTGAGCCTGCTGGCCATCTACGCGCTGCTGCTGGTGATCCTGGGCTCGGTGGTCTACGCCGTCGTCAAGCTGGTCAACGCGCTCCCCCAGTACGCCGAGGCCTTCAACAAGATCTTCGACTCGCTGCTGGCGCTGTCGACCCGGCTGGGCTACGGCTCGGAGCAGATCCAGAACCTCGCGTCGTCCTTCCAGCTCAGCAGCCTGACCGGTCCGGCGCAGGCCCTGCTGGGCGCGCTCAGCGGTGGCGCCTCGCTGCTGATCCTCATCATCACCGTCGTGATCTTCCTGGCCTTCGACTCCGGCAGCATCGCCGACCGGATCGCCGTCATCCGCGAGACCCGGCCGCACATCGCCGACGGCCTCGTGAACTTCGCCAGCCGGGTGCGCAAGTACTGGATCGTCACCACCGTCTTCGGCCTGATCGTCGCGGTGATGGACTACGTCGCGCTGCTGATCATCGGCGTGCCGCTGGCCCTGACCTGGGGCGTGCTGGCCTTCGTCACCAACTACATCCCCAACATCGGCTTCGTCATCGGCGTCATCCCGCCCGCGCTGATCGCGCTGCTGGCCGGCGGTCCGGGCCAGGCGCTGGCCGTGGTGATCGTCTTCACCGTGATCAACGTCGTCGTGCAGACGATCATCCAGCCCCGCTTCACCGGCGACGCCGTCGGCATCAACGGGACGGTGGCGTTCGTCTCGCTGATCTTCTGGGCCTACCTGCTGGGCGCCCTCGGGGCGCTGATCGCGATCCCGGCGACGCTGTTCGTCAAGTCCGTGCTGGTGGACAACTCCGTGCCGGCGAACTGGATCAACGGGCTGATCAGCTCAGCACCGAAGAAGGAGACCCCGGTCGAGCAGCGGAAGCGGCGCGACCGCGAGGTCCCCGCGTCGAAGCGGCAGTCAGCCCGCGGCCGCCAGAGCTAGCCGGCGCAGCTCGGCCACCATCGCGTCCGGGTCGTCGGCGCCGAACACCGACGACCCGGCCACGAAGGAGTCGACCCCCGCGGCCGCGCAGCGCTCGACCGTCTCGGCCGAGACGCCGCCGTCCACCTGCAGCCAGACGTCGCCGCCCACCTTGTCCAGCAGGGCGCGGGTGCGCTCGATCTTGGGCAGGCACAGGTCGAGGAACTTCTGGCCGCCGAAGCCCGGCTCGACGGTCATGATCAGCACCATGTCCAGCTCGGGCAGCAGGTCGGCGTAGGGCTCGATCGGCGTCGCCGGCTTGAGGGCCATCGACGCCCGGGCGCCGCGGCCGCGCAGCTCGCGGGCCAGCCGCACGGGCGCGGCCGCCGCCTCGACGTGGAAGGTCACCGACTCCGCCCCGGCCTCGGCGTAGGCGGGCGCCCAGCGGTCCGGGTCCTCGATCATCAGGTGCACGTCGAGCATCACCGGGGTGGCCGCACGGATGGACTCGAAGACCGGCAGACCCAGCGTCAGGTTCGGGACGAAGTGGTTGTCCATCACGTCGACGTGCAGCGCGTCCGCCGACGGCACGGACTCGATCGCCGCCTGGAGGTTGGCGAAGTCGGCGGAGAGCAGGCTGGGCATGAGGCGGACCACGCCCCGACCCTAGCCTGCGGCCTCAGGACACCCGGAGGTACGCGGCGAACATCGCGTCGGTGCCGTGCCGGTGGGGCCACAGCTGGAGGAAGTCCCCCGCCGCCGCGTCGGGCACCTCGGGCAGCAGCTCCGACGCCGGCAGCACGGTCACGTCGTCCCGGCCGGCGAGGGTCTCGGCCACCACGTCGACGGTCTCGCGGCGGTGCGGGGAGCAGGTGACGTAGGCGACGACGCCCCCGGGCGCGGCGGCGTCGAGCGCGGCGGCCAGCAGGGCGCGCTGCAGCCCGTGCAGCTGCTCGACGGCGGTGTCGGCCCGCCGCCAGCGGGCCTCCGGACGGCGGCGCAGGGCCCCGAGGCCCGTGCAGGGCACGTCGGCGATGACCCGGGCGAAGGTGCCCGCTCGCCAGGCCGGGCGCGTGCCGTCGGCCTGCAGCACGACGGCGCGGTCCCCGCGGTAGCCGCGCAGCCCGCCGGCCACCAGGGCCGCCCGGTGCGCCGAGGGCTCGACGGCGACCAGCGGGCCGTCGTCGGGCCCCAGCAGGCCGGTCAGCAGGGCGGCCTTGCCGCCGGGACCGGCGCACAGGTCCAGCCAGGGGCCGGTCGGGGCGCTGGCCCGGGTGAGGCCCCAGGCGACCAGCTGCGAGCCCTCGTCCTGCACCCCCGCGCGACCTTCCCGCACGGCGGGCAGCGCGCCCGGCGAGCCGGTCCAGCGCGCGGCGAACGGTGACAGGGTGCCGGGCTCCGCGCCGGCGTCCAGCAGCTCGGCCACCTCGGCCAGGCCCGGCCGGACGACGAGGCTGACGACCGGGCTGACGTTGTCCGCGGCGAGCGCCGGGGCCAGCTCGTCCGCGGGCAGCACGTCGGCGAGGGCGTCGACGACCCAGCGGGGGTGGGCGGTGCGCAGGGCCAGGGCGTCGCGCTCGTCGAGCCCGGCGCCCAGCTGGTCCAGCCAGCCGTCGAGGTCCCGAGCGGCGACCTTGCGCAGCACCGCGTTGGTCAGCCCGGTGACCCGCTCGCCGACGGTCGCCGCGGCGAGGTCCACCATCGCGGCGACGGCGGCGTGCCCGGGGACCCGGAGCGAGAGCAGCTGGTGGGCGCCGAGCCGCAGCAGGTCGAGCACCGCGGGCTGCAGGCTGCCCAGGCTGCGGCCGGACGCGGCGACGAGGACGGCGTCGTAGGTGCCCTGCAGCCGGCAGGTGCCGGCCACGAGCTCGGTGGCGAAGGCGGCGTCGCGGCCCTCGAGGTGCCGCTCGGCCAGCAGGTCGGCCAGCACGAGGTTCGCGTAGGCGCCCTCGCCGTTGACCAGCCGGAGGGCGTCGAAGGCCAGCCGTCGGGCGCGGTCGGGCTTGCGGCGGGCCGTGGTGCCGCGGCGTCCGCGGTCGGGAGCGGCCACGTCAGCCCCCCAGGACCGTGTCGGGCGGCAGCTGGGCGCCGCGGGCCCAGTCGGCCGCGGGCATGGGCTTCTTCCCCGGTGCCTGCACGCGGCCGAGCCGCAGCGGCCGGGTCCCGGTGCCGACCAGGACGGCGGCCTTGCCGACCTGGAGGGCACCCGGTGCGAGCTCGCCGTCGGCAGGGGTCGCCAGGCCGAGCTTGAGCCGTTCGCCGCCCAGGGTGGTCCAGGCGCCCGGGGCGGGCGTGCAGCCGCGGATCCGCCGGTCGACGACCTCGGCCGGCAGCGACCAGTCGACGCGGGCGTCGTCGACCTCGATCTTGGGCGCGAAGCTGACCCCCTCGGCCGGCTGCGGCTGGGCGGTCAGGGTGCCGTCCTCGATCCCGTCCAGCGTGCGGACCAGCAGCTCGGCGCCGGACACCGCCAGCCGCGCCAGCAGGTCGCCCGCGGTGTCGTCGGGCCGGACGGGCTCCTCGACGCGCAGGAAGGTGGGCCCGGCGTCCAGCTCGAGGACGATCTGGAAGGTCGTGGCGCCGGTGACCGCGTCGCCCGCCAGCAGGGCGTGCTGGACGGGGGCGGCACCGCGCCAGGCCGGCAGCAGCGAGAAGTGCAGGTTGACGAACCCGTGCCGCGGCACGTCGATCACCCGCTGCGGCAGCAGCGCGCCGTAGGCGACGACGGGGACGCAGTCCGGGGCGATCGCGCTGAGCCGGGCGACGAAGTCCTCGTCCCGCGGCCTCCGCGGGGTCAGCGTCTCGATCCCCAGCTCGGCGGCACGGGCGGCGACGGGGCTGGGCGTCAGCTTCTTGCCGCGGCCGGCGGGGGCGTCGGGTCGGGTGAGGACGGCGACCACCTCGTGCCGGGAGGCCAGCAGCGCCTCGAGCGGGGGCAGGGCCACCTCGGGGGTCCCGGCGAAGACGATGCGCACCGGCCGAGTCTAGGGCGCGGAGCCGCTCCGACCGACCGCGCCGTCGCTCAGCCGGTGGCTCCGGAGTGGCCGCTCAGCCGACGGCGACGGGGTCGACGCGGATCCGCAGCGCGCCCTCGCTCTTGCGGGCGCTGCGGATGGCGGCGACGTCCTTGGCCGCCCGGACCAGCGCGGCCCCCTCGGTGCGCGGCGAGCGCAGCGTCAGCCGGGACAGGGCGCTCTCCCCCGGGCCCGGCGCCTCGCCGGGGCGCCGCTCGGGCGGCAGCGCGACGGGCCCGAGCACCTCGGCGTGCGGCGGCAGCTGGGCCAGCTCGACAAACTCGGCGAGCGCCTCGGGCCGGCCCTCGACGGTGACGAGCTTGGCCGCCGGCGGGAAGTGGGCCTCGGCCCGGTCGACCAGCTCGCGGGCCGCCAGCCCCGCCGGGTCGACGCGGACCAGCGCCTGCAGCGCGCGGCCGGAGCTCTCCCCCACCGCGATCACCGAGCCGCCGTCGCCGCCGCCGCGGACCAGGGCGACGGCGTTCAGCCAGCGGCGCAGCGCCTCCTCGGTCGCGCGCAGGTCGGCGCGGAGCAGCAGCAGCGGGGTGTCCAGCAGCACGGCGCCGGCGTAGCCGCCCTCGGCCCGCGGCTCCGCACCCGGGGTCGCGACGACGATGGCCGGCGTCGCGGGCACGGTGGCCGCGACCTGACCGGCGCTCGACTGCCGGACGGCCGTCCCGGGGAACGCCTTGCCCAGCTCCTCCGCCGTCCGCTCGGAGCCGACGACGGGGGCCCGGAACCGGTGCGAGCCGCAGATCGGGCACTCCCAGCCCACCTGCAGCCGCCCGCACCAGGTGCAGGTGGCCTGGGGTCCGTCGCCCGTGCGGCCCCGGCCGGCGCGGGTGGGACCGCCGCAGTGCCGGCAGCGGGCGGGCTCGCGGCAGTCCTGGCAGACCAGCGCGACGAGGTAGCCGGAGCGCGGCACCTGCACCAGCACCGGGCCCTGGGGCAGCGCCGAGCGCATGAGGGTGAAGACCTCGTGCGGCAGCCGGGCGGCGCGGGCCGCCGGGTCGCGCTCGAGGGCCCGGTCGGTATCGGCGCTCACCTTCACCTGCGGGGCGGTGTGCCGCAGGGCGACCCGGTCCTGGGCCAGCTCGCGGAGCCAGCCCTGCTCCACCCAGGCCTGGACCTCGGCCGTGCGGGCGTAGCCGGCGAACAGCGCGCCGGCGCCCTGCTGGGCGGCGCGCAGCGCGAGCACCTCGCGGGCGTGCGGGTACGGCGCCCGCGGCTCGGCCAGCAGGTCGTCGCCGTCGTCCCAGAGCGCGACGAGACCGAGGTCGTGCACGGGGGCGAACGCCGCGGCCCGGTTGCCGATGACCACCCGCACCTCCCCGCGCAGGGCGCGCAGGAAGGCCCGGTAGCGGGCGGCCGGGCCGGCCTCGGCCACCAGTACGGCGAAGCCGGTGGGTCCGAGCGCGGCCGCGCACGCCTGCTTGAGCTGCTCGACGTCGCGCTGGTCGGGCACCACGAGGACGGCCCCGCGCCCGCCCTCGACCGCGGCCCGGGCGGCCGCGGCCAGCCCGGCGGCCCAGTCGCCGCTGGGGTCCGCGCTGGGCGTCACCTGCCAGGCGGCGCGGGGGCTGCGGCCCCCGGCGAGCGCGGACAGGAAGCCGGGACCGGCCGGGTAGGCGCCGAACGGGTGCGGCGGGGCGGCGGGCGGCGGCACCGCGGGACCGGCGACGGGTGCGGCCTTCTCGGTGGCCGCGTGCCGCGGCGGGATCGCGAGGCGCACGACGTCGGAGAAGCTGCCGGCGTAGTGGTCGGCGACGCCGCGGACCAGCCGGGCCACCTCCGGGGTGAGCACCGGCTCGGCCGAGACGACCTTGGCCAGCGGGCTGAGGGCGCCGTCGTGGTCGCTGGCGTCGCGCCGCTCCAGCAGGAAGCCGTCGCGCTGCTTGCCGGCGAACCGGACGCGCACGCGGGCGCCGGGGACGGCCTCGGGGTCCTGCGCCCGGGAGACGGTGTAGTCGAAGGGCCGGTCGAGGTGGCTGAGCGGCAGGTCGAGCACGACGCGGGCGACGGGCCGGTCCTCCGCCGGCAGGTGCGGCGCCGGGGCGGGCACGGGCACCGGGGCCACGGGGACGGGGCGCGACGGGCGCTCGGGCGCGGGGACCAGCGGTGCCGCGGGCTCCGCGGCACTCGTCCGCGGGTCCGACCGGAGAGGCACACCCGATGATAGGCAGAGGGGTCCGACAGCCCCGGGCCCGCGCACAGGCCCGGCGAGGGGCGGACGCGCCGACCGACCGAGAAGGAGCCATGAGCCAGAGCACGCCCGCCGAGCCGTCCGACCTCCAGGTGCGACGGCTGCTCGTCGCCCTGGCCGCGGCCATGGTGGCCACCGGCCAGCCCGTCTCCGACATCGAGGACGAGGTGGTCGAGGTGGCGGGCCGGCTCGGGTTCCCCGACGCGCAGGTGGCCGCCGGCCCGACCGGGGTGACGGTCTGCGTCGGCAGCGGCGAGCCGTCCACCTACGAGAGCGTCAAGGGCTCGTTGCGGCTCGACCAGGCGGCCGAGGTGCGGACCATCCGCTACCAGCTCGTCGAGGGGTCCCTCAGCATCGAGCAGGGGATCAGCGCCCTGCTGGCCCTCAGCGCCCGCCCGTCGCGCTACCCGGTGTGGCTCGCCAACCTCGGCTGGGTGGGCATCGCGACCGGCATCGCGCTGATCCTGCAGCCGGGGCGCGCCAACGTGGCCTTCGCCGTCCTGGGCGGGGCCGTCGTCGTCGGGCTGTTCCGGCTGAGCCAGCGGTTCCGGCTCATCAGCACGCTGCTGCCGACGCTGGCCGCCTTCGTGCTGGCCTGCCTGGTCTTCGCGGCCGTGGACGCCGGTCTGCTCGAGGGGCCGCTGCGGACGCTGCTGCCGCCGCTGGCCGTGCTGCTGCCCGGGGCGCTCATCGTCACGGCGATGTCGGAGCTGGCCACCGGGGACATGGTGGCGGGGACTGCGCGGCTGGCGTTCGGCGCCGTCCAGCTGCTGCTCTTCACCCTCGGGATCGTCGCCGCGGCCCGGCTGTTCAGCATCCCGCAGGAGGCCCTGACGAACCTGCGGGTCGACGAGCTGGGCTGGTGGGCCGCCCCGCTGGGGCTGGTGCTCATCACCCTGGGCATCGGCGTCCTGGAGAGCCCGCCGCTGCGGCTGCTGCCCTTCATCGCCCTCACGCTGGTGCTGGCCTTCGCCGCGCAGTCGCTGGGCCAGGCCCTCTCGGGTCCGGTGCTGGGCAGCTTCGCCGGGGCGCTGGCCGCCAGCCTGGGCGCCTCGGCGGTCGAGGCGGTCAAGCCGCGGCTGCCCCGGCTCGTCGTCTTCCTGCCGTCGTTCTGGCTGCTGGTGCCCGGCAGCCTGGGGCTGCTCTCGACCACCCAGCTGGCCGTCGACCCCGACGGCTCGGCCGAGGCCGCGCTGGGCGTCCTCGGCGTCGTCACCGCGATCGCGCTGGGCCTGCTCGTCGGTGCCGCGGTCGCCCAGTCCGTGCGGGGGGCCGTGCGCCGGACCCGCCGACGCAGCCTGCTGGCCCGTTGAGGCTCAGCCGCGGACGGCCGCCGCGAGGGCGTCGGCGCGGTCGGCGACCTCCCAGGTGAGGCCGGGCAGCTCGCGGCCGAAGTGGCCGTAGGCGGCCGTGGCACCATAGATCGGCCGCTTCAGGTCGAGGTCGCGGATGATCGCGGCCGGCCGCAGGTCGAACGTGGCCAGCACGGCGTCGGCGATCTGGTCGGTCGGGACCGACTCGGTGCCGAAGGTCTCGACGTAGAAGCCCACGGGGTGCGCCTTGCCGATGGCGTAGGCGACCTGGACCTCGCAGCGACGCGCCAGCCCGGCCGCGACGACGTTCTTGGCCACCCAGCGCATCGCGTAGGCCCCGGAGCGGTCGACCTTGGACGGGTCCTTGCCCGAGAAGGCGCCGCCGCCGTGCCGGGCCATCCCGCCGTAGGTGTCGACGATGATCTTGCGGCCGGTCAGCCCGGCGTCGCCCATCGGGCCGCCGATCTCGAACCGCCCGGTGGGGTTGACCAGCAGCCGGTAGTCGGAGCTGTCGATCGCGAAGCGCTCCAGCACCGGCTCGACGACGTGCTTGCGGACGTCGGGAGCCAGCAGGGCGTCGAGGTCGATGTCGGCGGCGTGCTGGCTGGACAGCACGACGGTGTCCAGCCGGACCGGCCGGTCGCCGTCGTACTCGATGGTGACCTGGGTCTTGCCGTCGGGGCGCAGGTAGGGCATGGTCCCGTCCTTGCGGACGGCGGAGAGCTGCTCGGCGAGCCGGTGCGCGAGGTCGATCGGCAGCGGCATCAGCGACGCGGTCTCGTCGCAGGCGTAGCCGAACATCAGGCCCTGGTCACCGGCCCCCTGCGCGTCGAGCGCGTCGACCGAGGAACCGGTGCGGGACTCGAACGCGGTGTCGACGCCCTGGGCGATGTCGGGCGACTGCTGCCCGATGGCGATGGAGACGCCGCAGGAGGCGCCGTCGAAGCCCTTGGTGGAGGAGTCGTAGCCGATGTCGATGACCTTCTGCCGGACCAGGCCCGGGATCTCGACGTAGGAGTCGGTGGTCACCTCGCCGGCGACGACGACGAGGCCGGTCGTGACCAGGCACTCGACGGCCACGCGGCTGGAGGGGTCCTGGTCCAGCAGGGCGTCGAGGACGGTGTCGCTGATCTGGTCGGCGATCTTGTCCGGGTGGCCCTCGGTGACCGACTCGGAGGTGAACAGTCTGCGCGCCATGGCCTCGTCTCCCTCTGGGCTGGACCGGCTCCTGCACCGGCCCGGGCCAACCTACCGGGAGGAGCGCAGGCGCAGGGCGGTGTCCCAGATGAGGTGGGCCAGCGTGTCCTTGCTGCCGGCACGCGGCCCCTGCGCCCCGTCGGCGGTGAGCAGGGTGATCTCGCTGTCCGGCTGGCCGAACACCCGGCCGCGGCCGACGGCGTTGAGCACCAGCAGGTCGCAGCCCTTGCGGGCCAGCTTCGCCCGGCCCAGGGCGAGCAGGTCGGCGTCGTCGGACGGGGTCTCGGCCGCGAAGCCGACGAGCACCTGGCGCGGGTCGGTCCGCGCGGCGACGAGGCCGGCGAGGACGTCGGCGGTCTGCACGAGGTCGAGCTCGAGGCCGCCGTCGCCGGACTTCTTGATCTTGGTGCCGCTGGCGGCGGCGGGGGTAAAGTCGGCGGGCGCGGCGGCCATCACCACGACGTCGGCGGTCGCCGCGGCGGCGCGGACGGCGGCGTCCAGGTCGGCGGTGGAGGTCACCGGGGTGACGGGCACCGCGGGCGGGGCGGGGCGGTCGACGTTGGCCGCGACCAGGGTCACGTCGGCCCCGCGCAGCCGGGCGGCGCGGGCGAGGGCCCAGCCCATCAGGCCGGAGGAGGAATTGCCGAGGAAGCGGACCGGGTCGAGGTGCTCCCGGGTGCCGCCGGCGCTGACGACGACGCGCAGCCCGGCCAGGTCCTGCGCGGCGGCGCGGCGGGTGAGGTCGGCGTCGACCAGCACGGCCTCGACGACGGCGGCCAGCTCGGCCGGGTCGGGCAGCCGGCCGGGACCGGAGTCGGGGCCGGTGAGCCGGCCCGAGTCGGGGTCCACGACGACGACGCCGCGCGAGCGGAGGGTGTCCACGTTGGCCCGGGTCGCGGCGTGCTGCCACATCTCGGTGTGCATGGCCGGGGCCATCACCACCGGGCCGTGCGCGGTGAGCAGCACGTTGGTCAGGAGGTCGTCCGCGCGGCCGGTGGCGGCCCGCGCGAGCAGGTCCGCCGTGGCCGGGGCGACGACGACGAGGTCGGCCTCCTGGCCCAGCTTCACGTGCGGCACGTGCTGGGCATCGGCCCAGACGCCGGTGTGCACCGGCCGGCCGGAGAGCGCCGCCCAGGTGGCCTCGCCGACGAACTGCAGAGCCGAGTCCGTCGGGACGACGGTGACCTCATGACCGGCGGCCAGCAGCCGCCGGAGGAGCTCGCAGGCCTTGTAGGCCGCGATCCCGCCGGCGACGCCGAGGACGACCCGGCTCACCGCCGGGCCGTCGCGGGGGCCGGGCCCGCCGCCCACCCGCGGGGCGGCCGGCGGCCCAGGACCGTGCTCACGGGGTCGGGCTCAGGCCGGCTCGACCAGCGTCGGGCCCTGCGGGCCGGACTCCTCGGTCTCCTCGGCGTCCGGGTCGATGTCGATGCAGTCGAGCTTGCCGGCGTTGACCTCGCGCAGGGCGATGGACAGCGGCTTCTCCTGCGGGCCGGTCTCGACCAGCGGGCCGACGTGGTCCAGGAGGCCCTCGCCGAGCTGGGAGTAGTAGGCGTTGATCTGGCGGGCGCGCTTGGCGGCGAACAGCACCAGCTTGTACTTGGAGTCCGAACGGGTGAGCAGCTCGTCGATCGGCGGGTTGGTGATGCCTTCGGCGACGGGGTGGACAGTCACGGAGATACCTTCGGTTTCAGCTCGGGTGACCCCCCGCAGGACCGGCCGCAGAGGCCGGGTCCCGCGCAGCGCAGCGACCGGCTCGTCGAGCCGGACCGCGCTGAGGTGGGGCGTCTGTCGTCACAGACGAGTCAAGGCTACCAACTCGGCCACGGCCTGGCCTACTTCGCCGTTCACGACGACGTGGTCGAACTCGGTGGCCGAGGCCAGCTCCTCCCGCGCGGTCTGCAGCCGGCGCTCCCGCTGGGCCTCCGACTCGGTGCCGCGGCCGACCAGCCGGCGGACCAGCTCCTCCCAGCTGGGCGGGGCCAGGAAGACGAACCGGGCGTCCGGCCAGGCGTCGCGCACCTGCCGCGCCCCCTGGAGGTCGATCTCCAGCAGCGCCGGCCGGTGCTCCTGCACCGCGGCGACGACGGGCGCGCGCGGCGTGCCGTAGCGGTGCACCCCGTGCACCACGGCCCACTCGAGCAGGGCGCCGTCGGCGACCAGGGCGTCGAACTCGTCCTCGGACACGAAGAGGTAGTGCACGCCGTCCACCTCGCCGGGCCGCGGCGGGCGGGTCGTGGCCGACACCGAGACGAAGATCTCCGGGTGCTGCGCCGCCAGGTGCGTCACCACGGTGCCCTTGCCGACCGCCGTCGGGCCGGAGAGCACCGTGAGGCCCACCGGGGTCACGCGGAGGGGTCGGCGGAGACGCCCGGGGCCGGGAACTCCGCCACGAGGGCGGCGGTCTGGTGCTTGCCGAGGCCGCGCAGGCGGCGGTTCGGGGCGATGTCCAGCCGCTCCATCACCCGGGCGGCGCGCACGGCGCCGACGCGGGGCAGCGACTTGAGCACGTCGACGACCTTGGTGTGGGCGACGACGTCGTCCTGCTCGGCCTGGGCCAGGACCTCGGCGAGCGTCCGGCGACCGGTGCGCAGGGCCTGCTTGACCTCGGCGCGACGGCGCCGGGCCTCGGTCGCGGCGTGCCGGGCGAGCTGGCGCTGCTCGTCGCTCAACGGGGGAATGGTCACTACGTGCGTCCTCATCTACGAACTCCAGGTGCCCCGCACTCGGCAGCGGACGGCGACCTCCGGAGCCTCGAAACCTACCCCACGGACAGCACCGCGCGCATGGCGGCCAGGGTGCTGCGCGCGGCGTCGCGGAGGGCCTCGGGGTCGGGCCCCGCGCCCATCACCTCGCGGCTGGTCGTGGGGAGGACGAGCGGGGCCGCGGCGCCGAAGACCTCCGCCAGGTCGGCCGCCGTCCCGCCCTGCGCGCCGATGCCCGGGGCGAGGATCGAGCCGTTGAGGGCGGAGAAGTCGACGCCGGTGCGGCCGATGGTCGCCCCGGCGACGACGCCGACGTGGCCGAGCCCCGGCCCCGGGTTGCGCGCGGCCGCCTCGTCGACGACGAGCTGGCCGACCAGCCGGTCGTCGGCGGTCCGGGCGTGCTGGAGCTGCGGGCCCTCGGGGTTGCTGGTCAGCGCCAGGACGTAGACACCGCGGCCGTGCCGGGCCGCGAGGTCCACCGCGCCGTCGAGGGAGCCGAAGCCGAGGTAGGGGCTGAGGGTGACCGCGTCGGCGGCCAGCGGGGCGCCGTCGGCCAGGTAGGCGCGGGCGTAGGCGTCCATGGTGGAGCCGATGTCCCCGCGCTTGACGTCGAGCAGCGACAGGGCGCCGGCCGCGGCGATGTCGGCGAGCACGCGCTCCAGCACCGCGACGCCGGCCGACCCGTGGGCCTCGTAGAACGCCGACTGGGGCTTGAAGACCGCCACCTCGGCGCCCAGCGCCTCGACCATCCCCCGCGCGCAGGCCTCGAGGCCGGCGACGTCGTCGGCCAGCCCCCAGGCCGCCAGCACGCCGGGGTGCGGGTCGATGCCGACGCAGAGCGGCCCCCGCTCCCCCACGACCTGCTGCAGCCGCTCCCCGTAGCTCGCGCGCACCGGCGTCATCCCCTCGTCGTCGTGCTCGGGCGGTCCGCCGGCCGCAGCCGGTTGAGCTCGGCGACCAGCGCCGGACCGCGGTAGATGTAGCCGCTGTAGACCTGCAGCAGGACGGCGCCGGCGTCCAGCATGGCGCGGCCGTCGTCGGCGGTGAGGATGCCGCCGACGCCCATCACCGGCAGCGTGGTCCGGGCGGTGAGGAAGGCGACGACGGCCCGGGCCCGCGCGGCCAGCGGGGAGCCGGACAGCCCGCCCGCCTCGGCGGCGTGCCGGTGGCCGGCGACGGCGTCCCGCGACAGCGTCGTGTTGGTCGCCACCAGCCCGGCGGCGCCGGCGTCGGTGCAGACGTCGAGCAGCTCCTCGAGCGCGTCGTCGGAGAGGTCGGGCGCCAGCTTCACGAACACCGGCACGGGCCGGTCGGGGTCGCGGCGCCGGGCCTCGTCCACCAGCGTGCCCACCAGCTCGCGGAGGGCCGCGGCGTCCTGCAGCGAGCGCAGGCCGGGGGTGTTCGGGCTGGAGACGTTGACGGCGACGTAGTCGGCGTAGCCGGCCAGCAGCCGGAACGAGGCCAGGTAGTCCGCCGTCGCCTCGGCCAGCGGGGTCGTCTTCGTCTTGCCCAGGCTGACGCCCAGCGGGATCCCGACGGCGCGGTTGCCCCGGACGACGTCGGCGGCGGCCAGCCGGGCCGCCAGCGCCGCCGCACCGGCGTTGTTGAAGCCCATCCGGTTGACGATGGCCCGGTGCTCGGGCAGCCGGAACAGCCGCGGCTGGGCGTTGCCCGGCTGGCCCTGGCTGGTCACGGTGCCCAGCTCGGCGAAGCCGAAGCCCAGCGCGCCCCAGGCCCTGAGCCCCAGCCCGTTCTTGTCCAGGCCCGCGGCGACGCCGACCCGGCCGGGGAAGTCGACGCCGGCCACCCGGACGGGGTCGCGGTGCCGGGCCAGCAGCGCGGCCAGCGCGCCGCGGGCCGCCCGGTTCTCCCCCACCCGGTGCAGCGCCGCCAGCGTGGCGTCGTGCACCTGCTCGGGGTCGCCGCCGCCGGAGCGGAACAGCACCGGTCGCAGCAGCCGGCGGTAGCCGCGGTCCAGCAGCCAGGTGTCCGCGCTCATCGGGCGCCGGTCACCGGGCCGCGCGGTCCTGCGCCCAGGACTGCAGCGAGCGCACGCCGACGTCGCCGGCCATGACGGCCTCGATGCCCTGCACGGCCGCCGCCAGCCCCTGCACCGTGGTAATGCAGGGGACGTTGCGCAGCACGCCCGCGGTGCGGATCTCGTAGCCGTCGAAACGCGGCCGGCCGTCGGGGCTGAGCCCGTGCGGGGTGTTGAAGATGAGGTCGACCTCGCCGTCGAGGATCGCCTGGACGACCGTCTTCTCCCCGTCCGGGCCGGGACCCTGGCTGTACTTGCGGACCGTGGTCACCTGCACGCCATGCCGCCGCAGCATGGACGCGGTGCCGGTGGTGGCCACGATCTGGAAGCCGAGGTCGGCCAGCCGCTTGACCGGGAACACGACGTTGCGCTTGTCCCGGTTGGCGACGGACACGAAGACGGTGCCCTTCAGCGGCAGCGGGCCGGAGGCGGCGACCTGGCTCTTGGCGAAGGCGGTGCCGAAGCCGAGGTCGAGGCCCATGACCTCGCCGGTCGACTTCATCTCCGGGCCCAGGATGGTGTCGACCGAGATGCCCTCGACGGTGCGGAACCGGTTGAAGGGCATAACGGCCTCCTTGACGGCGATCGGCCCGGCGACGTCCTCGTCGGAGCCGTCGCCGGTGGGCCGCAGCAGGCCCTCGGCGCGCAGGTCGGCGATGCTCGTGCCCAGCATCACCCGGGCCGCGGCCTTGGCCAGCTGGGTGCCGGTCGCCTTGGAGACGAAGGGCACCGTGCGCGACGCGCGCGGGTTGGCCTCCAGCACGTAGAGGGTGTCCCCGGCCAGCGCGAACTGGATGTTGATGAGGCCGCGGACGCCGACGCCGCGGGCGATCTTCTCGGTGGAGTCGCGGATCCGGTCCACGACCTCGGCGCCGAGGGTGATCGGCGGCAGCGCGCAGGCGGAGTCGCCGGAGTGCACGCCGGCCTCCTCGATGTGCTCCATGACGCCGCCGAGGTAGAGGTCGGTGCCGTCGTAGAGCGCGTCGACGTCGATCTCCACCGCGTCGTCGAGGAAGCGGTCGACGAGCACCGGGTGCGCGGGCGAGACCTCGGTGGCGCGGCCGATGTAGGAGGACAGCGACGGCTCGTCGTAGACGATCTCCATCCCCCGCCCGCCGAGCACGTAGGACGGCCGGACCAGGACCGGGTAGCCGATCTCGTCGGCGATGGTCTTGGCCTCGTCGAAGGAGCGGGCCAGCCCGTGCTTGGGGGCCGGCAGCCCCTCGGCGTCGAGCACCTCGCCGAAGGCGCCGCGCTCCTCGGCCAGGTGGATGGCCTCGGGGCTGGTGCCGACGATCGGGACGCCCGCGTCCTTGAGCCCCTGGGCCAGCCGCAGCGGCGTCTGGCCGCCCAGCTGGACGATGACGCCCGCGACCGGGCCGGCCTGCTGCTCGGCGTGCACGACCTCGAGCACGTCCTCCAGCGTCAGCGGCTCGAAGTAGAGCCGGTCGGCGGTGTCGTAGTCGGTGCTCACCGTCTCCGGGTTGCAGTTGACCATCACGGTCTCGTAGCCGGCCGCCGACAGCGCCATCGCGGCGTGCACGCACGAGTAGTCGAACTCGATGCCCTGGCCGATCCGGTTCGGGCCGCTGCCCAGGATGAGCACCGCGGGCTTGTCCCGCGGCATCACCTCGGACTCGGTCTCGTAGGAGCTGTAGTGGTACGGCGTCCGGGCGGCGAACTCGGCCGCGCAGGTGTCGACGGTCTTGTAGACCGGCCGGATGCCCAGCGCCCAGCGGACGCCGCGGACGACGTCCTCGCGCAGGTGCCGCAGGGCCGCGACCTGGGCGTCGGAGAGCCCGTGCCGCTTCGCCAGCCGCAGCACGTCGGCGGTCAGCTCGGGGGCGTCGCGGACGGTGTCGGCCACCTCGAGCACCAGGACGAGCTGGTCGACGAACCACGGGTCGATCTTCGTGGCCGCGAAGACCTGCTCCGGGGTGGCGCCGGCCCGCAGCGCCTGCATGACCAGGCCGATCCGGCCGTCGTGGGGGCGGGCGGCGGCGGCCAGGATCTCCTCGACCGGCGTGGTCACCGGCTGCGCGAACTCGAAGGGGGCCTTCGGGTCCTCCAGGCTGCGGAGCGCCTTGCCGAGCGCCTCGGTGAAGTTGCGGCCGATGGCCATCGCCTCGCCGACGCTCTTCATGTGCGTGGTCAGGGTCGAGTCGGCCGAGGGGAACTTCTCGAAGGCGAACCGCGGCACCTTGACGACGACGTAGTCCAGCGTCGGCTCGAAGCTGGCCGGGGTCTGCTCGGTGATGTCGTTGGGGATCTCGTCGAGGGTGTAGCCGACGGCGACCTTGGCCGCGATCTTGGCGATGGGGAAGCCCGTCGCCTTGCTGGCCAGGGCGCTGGAGCGCGAGACCCGCGGGTTCATCTCGATGACGATCATCCGGCCCGTCGCCGGGTCGACGGCGAACTGGATGTTGCAGCCGCCGGTGTCGACGCCGACGTCGCGGATGATGCCGATGGCGACGTCGCGCATCAGCTGGTACTCGCGGTCGGTCAGGGTCATGGCCGGTGCGACGGTGATCGAGTCGCCGGTGTGCACGCCCATCGGGTCGAAGTTCTCGATCGAGCAGACGATGACGACGTTGTCCGCGCGGTCGCGCATGACCTCGAGCTCGTACTCCTTCCAGCCGAGGATCGACTCCTCGATGAGCACCTCGGTGGTCGGGCTGGCCGAGAGCCCGGCGCCGGCGATGCGGCGCAGGTCGGTCTCGTCGTGCGCGAACCCGGAGCCGACACCGCCCATGGTGAAGCTGGGCCGGACGACGAGCGGGTAGCCCAGCTCCCCGGCCGCGGCCAGCACGTCGTCCATCGAGTGGCAGACGTAGCTGCGGGCCACCTCGGCGACGCCGCCGGCCAGGCCGGAGAGGTTCTCGACGATGGCCTTGAACTGCTCGCGGTTCTCCCCGCGCTGGATGGCGTCGAAGGACGCGCCGATCATCTCGACGCCGTACTTCTCCAGGACGCCGTTCTCGTGCAGGGCGACGGCGGCGTTGAGCGCGGTCTGCCCGCCCAGGGTGGCCAGCAGCGCGTCGGGCCGCTCGAGGGCGATGACCTGCTCGACGAACTCGGGGGTGATCGGCTCGACGTAGGTGGCGTCGGCGAACTCCGGGTCGGTCATGATCGTCGCCGGGTTGGAGTTGACGAGGACGACGCGGAAGCCCTCCTCCTTGAGCACGCGGCAGGCCTGCGTGCCGGAGTAGTCGAACTCGCTGGCCTGGCCGATGACGATGGGGCCGGAGCCGATGACGAGGATGGTGTGCAGGTCGGTGCGACGGGGCATCAGACGTTCTCCGTTCCCTGAGCTTCGCCTGTCCTGAGCCTGTCGAAGGATCGAAGGGTCATGACCTCGACGAAGCGGTCGAAGAGGTAGCTGGCGTCGTGCGGGCCGGCGGCGGCCTCGGGGTGGTACTGGACGGAGAAGCCGAGCACGCGGCCGGCGCCGTCGCGCAGCTCGAGGCCCTCGACCACCTGGTCGTTGAGGCCGACGTGGCTGACGGTCGCGGTGCCGAAGGGCGTCGTCGTCGGCCGGTCCAGCGGGGCGTCGACGGCGAAGCCGTGGTTGTGCGAGGTGACCTCGACCCGCCGGGTGCGCAGGTCCATCACCGGCTGGTTGAGGCCCCGGTGTCCGTAGCCCAGCTTGTAGGTGCCGAAGCCCAGCGCGCGGCCGAAGATCTGGTTGCCGAAGCAGATGCCGAAGTAGGGGATGCCGGCGCCGAGCACGGCCTTCAGCAG
Source organism: Microlunatus capsulatus (assembly GCF_017876495.1). Lineage (NCBI taxonomy): Bacteria > Bacillati > Actinomycetota > Actinomycetes > Propionibacteriales > Propionibacteriaceae > Microlunatus > Microlunatus capsulatus. Next base: position 389,523 of record NZ_JAGIOB010000001.1, read on the forward strand.
CTCGACCGGGCCCTCGGTGGCCGCCGGGTCGCCGGGGCCGTTGGAGAAGAAGACGCCGTCCGGCTCCAGGGCCGCAATCTGCTCGAAGGTCGCGGTGGAGGGCACGACGTGCACCTCGATCCCCCGCCGGGCCATCTGCCGCGGGGTCATGGTCTTGATGCCGAGGTCGACGGCGACGACGCGGTACCGCCGCTCGCCCTCGGCGGGGACGACGTAGGCCTCGCGCGTGGTGACCTCGTCGGCGAGGTGGGCGCCCGCCATCGCGGGTCCCTCCTGGACACGGCGGAGCAGGGCCGCGGGGTCGGTCTCGACGCTGGAGAGGCCGACGCGCATGGCGCCCCGCTCGCGCAGGTGCCGGGTGAGGGCGCGGGTGTCGACGTCCTGGACGCCCACGACGCCCTGGGCCCGGAGCTCGTCCTCCAGGGTCCGGCGCGAGCGCCAGCTCGAGGGCACCCGGGCGGCGTCGCGGACGACGTAGCCGGCCACCCAGATCTGGCCGGACTCGTCGTCCTCGTCGTTCCAGCCGGTGTTGCCGATGTGGGGCGCGGTGGCCACGACGACCTGCCGGTGGTAGCTGGGGTCGGTCAAGGTCTCCTGGTAGCCCGACATACCGGTGGCGAAGACCGCCTCGCCGAAGGTCTCCCCCACGGCCCCGTAGGCCCGGCCCGTGAAGGTCCGGCCGTCCTCGAGCACCAGCAGCGCTGCCGGCGGACGGGAGTCGGAGGGATCTGGACGCGTCGAATCGGCTGTGCTCATGCCCGTCCTTTCCTGCCTCACAGGACAGGTCTTAAAGGTTGGAAGATCGCGGACACGCTACCAGCCGGAGACCCCCCGGCCGCCCGCCGTGACGGCCGCGAGACCGGCCCGGGAACAAACCGACGGTTAGTTGCGCTATGTAACCCGTGACCGTAAGGTTGCTTGCAGCAACTATCGACCTGGAGGAGACCTGATGACGGCGACGCGCGACCCGCAGCACGACGAGCGGACGGCCGGCACGGCCGAGCTGCTCGACGTGCTGGGCCGGCTGATCCGCACCGCGCGCGCCGCCGGGCACCGCCACCAGGCCGAGTACGGCCTCAGCGGCACCCCGCTGGGCATCCTCAAGGCCCTCTCCACGGCCGAGTCCCGGGCCGGCGACCTCGCCGGACGGCTGCAGATCGCGCCGTCGGTGGTCTCCCGGGCCCTGGTGCCGCTGGAGCAGGCGGGGCTCGTCGAGCGCCGGCACGACCCCGACGACGCCCGTGCGGCCCGGCTGGGTCTGACCGACGCCGGCCGCGACCGCCTGGAGAGCGCCCGCCGGGAGTTCTCCGACCGCTTCACGCCGCTGCTCGACGCCTGGGACCCCGCCGACGTCGCCACGCTCACCCGGCTGATGGACCGCCTCGAGTCGACGCTGACCGAGGGCCTGGACCTCGGCTCCCCCGCTCACGGCTCGCGCTCGCCGGCCCGCACCTCCTCCTGACCCGCTCCCACCACCGAAGGCACGCATGACCACCACCACCGCAGCACCCGCCGTCGCCCCCGTCGGCGACGCGCTGACCCACCAGCAGATCCTCAAGGTGATGACCGGGCTGCTCGCCGCCCTGTTCACCGCCATGCTGTCGACGACGATCGTCTCCACGGCGCTGCCGACGATCATGGCCGACCTCAACGGGACCCAGCGCCAGTACACCTGGGTGATCACCTCGTCGCTGCTGGCGATGACGATCAGCACGCCCATCTGGGGCAAGCTCTCCGACCTGTTCAACAAGAAGGTCCTCGTCCAGCTGTCGATCGTGATCTTCGTCGCCGGCTCCGTCGGCGCCGGGCTCTCCCAGACCGTGCCGCCGATGATGGCCTTCCGCGCCCTGCAGGGGCTCGGGATGGGCGGGCTGGTGGCGCTGACGCAGTCGATCATGGGCGCCCTCATCCCGCCGCGCCAGCGCGGCCGCTACGCCGGCTACATGGGCGCGGTGATGGCCGTGAGCACGGTCTCCGGCCCGCTGCTGGGCGGCGTGATCACCGACAACGCCAACTGGCGCTGGTGCTTCTTCGTCTGCGTGCCGCTCGCCGTCCTGGCCCTCGTCGCGCTGCAGCTCACCCTGCACGCCCCGGCCGGCCGCCGCGGCGTCCGCATCGACTACCTCGGCGCCGTGCTGATCGCGCTGGTCGCCGGGCTGCCGATGCTGTGGGTCACCTTCGCCGGCTCCGACTACGCCTGGATCTCCTGGCAGTCGGGCGCCTTCCTCGCGGCGTTCGCCGTCGCCGTCGCCCTCGCCGTGGTCACCGAGCTGCGGGTCAGCGAGCCGATGGTGCCGATCCGCCTGCTGGGCAACCGGACGACCATCCTCATGATCATCGCCAGCCTCGCCGTCGGCGTCGCCATGTTCGGCAGCAGCACCTTCCTCACTCAGTACTTCCAGCTGGCGGGCGGCCACTCCGCCACCCGGGCCGGCCTGATGACGATCCCGCTGATCATCAGCCAGATGCTGACCTCGACGATCGGCGGCCAGGTGGTCACCCGCACCGGGCGCTGGAAGCCGCTGATGGTCGTCGGCGCGATCGCGCTGGTCGCCGGCCTCGCCGGGCTGGGCACCATCGACCACACCACCGCCTACTGGCAGGTCGGCCTCTTCATGGCCGTCATGGGCGTGGGCGTCGGCGCGCTGATCCAGAACATCGTGCTGGCCGTGCAGAACACGGTCGACGTCCGCGACGTCGGCTCCACCTCGGCGACCATCACGTTCTTCCGTTCGCTGGGCGGGGCCGTCGGCGTCGCCGTGCTGGGCGCCATCCTGGCCAACCACGTCGCCGGGAACATCACCAGCGGCCTCACCGCCGCCGGCCTGCCGAGCGCCGGCACCGGCTCCAGCGGCAGCCTCGACATCAAGGACCTGCCCGCGCCGATCCAGAGCATCGTGCACGTGGCCTACGGCGACTCCTTCGGCCTGCTGTTCGCCATCGCCGCCGTCATCTCGGTCGTCACCCTGGTCGCGGTGGTGCTGGTCCGCGAGGTCCCGCTGCGCACCACCGTCGGGATCACCCCGACGGCCACCGCGGCGGCCGACGGGAACGCCGAGGCGGTCGCGGAGGACGTGCCCGCGCTGCAGGGTCCGGCCCCTGCTCCGGCTGCTCGCCGCGTGGCGGCCGAGGACGCCGGCGAGGAACTCTCCGCCGCCGCGCTCGACGTCCTGACGGTGGCGCAGGAGCAGGCGCGCCAGCTGCTGCTGGAGAGCCAGCGGACGGCCGACCGGCTGACCCGGCTCGCCCGGCTCGAGGCCGAGCGGGTCCTCACCGAGGCCGACGCCGAGCTGGCCGAGCGGCAGGAGCGGATCCGGCTGCTCAAGGCCACCGAGGCCGACCTGACCGAGCGCGTCGGCGAGAAGATCCTCCAGGGCTGAGCTTCTCACCCACCGAGAACGCGACGAGCGGCCGTCCCCAGGAGGGGGCGGCCGCTCGTGGCGTCTGCGGGTCCGGTCGGTCAGGCCGACTGGGCCGGGGGCTCGGCGTCGGGCGTCTTGGTCGCCAGCACCGCGCTGAGCAGGCCCGTGAGGTAGGCCGGCGACTCGTCGGTGGAGAGGTCGCCGACCAGGGCGACGGCCTCGGCCACCGCGACCGGGTCGGGCACCTCGCCGAAGTCGATCTCGAAGACCGCGATCCGGGCGGCGGCGCGGTCGACCCGCGGCATCCGCTCCACCGACCAGCTCTTGGCCATGCAGGAGGCGATCCGCCGGTCGATCTCGGTCCGGTGCGTGACGACGCCGCGCACCAGGGTGGCGGTGTAGTCGCGAACCGGCGGGTCGGAGCGATCCGTGCTGGCCGCGAGCGTCTCGAGCGGGTCGTTGCCCCGCAGGTCGGCCTCGAACAAGATGTCGAGGGCGCGCTTGCGGGCCTTGCTCCGGGTCGAGAGGGTGCGCGGCCGGTCGGGCTCGGACATGCTGCTCGTCGTCAGGTCAGGCGACGCGGCCCAGGTAGTCACCCGTGCGGGTGTCCACCTTGACCTTCTCGCCGTTGGTGATGAACAGCGGGACCTGGATCTGCAGACCGGTCTCCAGCGTGGCGGGCTTGGTGCCGCCGGTGCTGCGGTCGCCCTGCAGGCCGGGCTCGGTGTAGGTGATGAGCAGCTCGACCGAGGCCGGCAGGTCGATGTACAGCGGGTTGTCCTCGTGGATCGCGACGGTGGCGACCTGCTCCTCGAGGAGGTAGTTCTTCGCGTCGCCCACGGTCTCGTCGCTGATGGTCACCTGCTCGTAGGTCGAGGTGTCCATGAAGACGAAGCCGGAGCCGTCGTGGTACAGGTACTGCATGTCGCGGCGGTCCACGCTCGCGGTGTCGACCTTGGTGTCGGAGTTGAAGGTCTTGTCGACGACCTTGCCCGACAGGACGTGCTTCAGCTTGGTCCGGACGACCGTGTTGCCCTTGCCGGGCTTGTGGTGCTGGAACCAGACCACGGACCAGAGCTGGCCGTCCAGGTCGAGGACCATGCCGTTCTTGAGATCATTCGTCGACGCCACGCGCGGAAACCCTTCGTGATGGTGGAGCCCTTCGAGGGCAGCCACTCAGTCTAGACCACCGCTGACGGCCGTCCGACGGTCGCCGTGCCCCTGGTTGTCCACAGGAGTGCCCGGCGGGGGCTGACACGGGGCCGCGGTGCGTGGGAGTCTGGCCGCTCGCGGACGGGGAGGACGTGAGGTGAGGGACGGTCGGACGGGGGTCGGCGTCGCCGCGCTGGTCGGCGCGCTCGCCCTGGGCCCGGGCTTGACCGGCTGCACGCCGGATGCGGTGGTCCAGCCCTCGCCGTCGCCCAGCGCCTCGTCCGCCACCCCGACCGAGACCGACGCCGAGCGGCAGGAGCGGCTCGACTACGCCACGGCCGAGAAGGCGTACCGGACCTTTCGGGCCGAGTACGGGCGGGTGCTGCGGGCTGGCGGGGCGAAGGAGCCGACAAAGGTGATGAAGCAGACCGCCGGGGGTGAGTACCTGAAGGAGTTTGCCGAGGTCACCGAGGCATACCACGGCTTGGGAGACCACCAAGAAGGCAAGGAGAGGATTCTTTCTGTCGCGCCGGGCGCCTACTCCGCGGCCGAGTTAGAGCTTCGGGTCTGCGAGGACAGTCGTTCAATCAGGATCATCGCAAAGAACGGCGAACAGGTCGGCCAAGGCGAGATGCGCCAGTCGATCATCCAAGTTCGGCGGATCAGCGATGCCTGGAAACTCTGGTCGGGCAGCGGCAAGAAGGTATCGACATGCGATTGAGGATGCTCACCGCGGGGATTCTGACCGGCCTCCTGGTCTTCGCAACACCACCAACGACAAGCCAGGCAGACGAAGGCAGCGGCCTCCGCACAGGGGACAACTCTGTCCGTGTCCAGGCTTGGAAGCAGCGTCAGCAGGCGCCGTCGTCAGGCACAAGACCCGGCAAGAGTCCCGCGAGGCCGGTGACCACCAGTGGCAAGTCGGACTACAAGTATCTGCCGCAGGACGAGTACAAGGCGCAGATGGACAGCTACCGCACCCGGCTGGCCGCCGCCATCAGCGCCAACAAGGCCGCCACCAACGCGCAGGGTCAGTGCGTCGCCACCGCGGGCAACCTCAACTGCGGGCGCTTCCAGACCGTGCCGCTCCCCGACGACCCGAACATCCGCGAGGCAGGCGACCCCGCTGATCCGGCCGCAGCACCCGCCGCGCCCGCCGTCACGCCCGAGCAGGCCGCCTACATCGCCTCGGCCCGCCTCCGCCTCACGGCGCCGCAACCGGTGGTCGGGCCGCCGCCCGACATCAACGAGTGGGACATGGCAGCCGTCGGCTACCCGCTCTGGCTGTGGGCGGAGGGCGACCTCGACCCGGCTCCGGTGTCGGACTCGGTCTTCGACCTGTCCGTCGCGCTCGACGCCCGCCTCGTCGAGGTCGTCTTCGACATGGGCGACGGAAACCGCGTCCGCTGCTCGGACCTCGGCACCCGCTGGACCCGCTCCGTCGAGCCCGGTACCGCGTCGCCGTCCTGCGGCTACGCCTACCCGCAGCCGTCACTGCCGGAGGGCTCGTACACCGTCACCGCGAACGCGGTCTGGGCCATCGACTGGGCGATCAACGGGACGACCGGCTCGATCCCCTTCTACCAGTCGGCCAGCACGACGATCCCCGTCGGCGAGCTGCAGGTCCTCGTCCGCTGACGCAACTGCGGGAGGACGACACCTGCCCGCGCCCGGAACTCGTCGTCTCCCCGCAGTTGCCGACCGGATCGGCGAGTGCTGGGAACCCGCTCGAGCAGGGCGCTCTCAGCCGCGGTTATCCAGCACTCACCGCGGCGTAGGTCTCGCGCAGCAGGTCCTCCGACGGACCGGCGAGGATCTCGGCCGAGGCGAGGCCGTTGAGGACGACGAAACGCAGGGTCGAGCCGCGGGTCTTCTTGTCCAGGCCCATGGTGACCAGCAGGTCGTCGAAGGCGTCGGGGTCGTAGCGGACCGGGAGGCCGACGCTGGCGAGCACGGCCGTGTGCCGGGCGGCGAGCGAGGAGTCGATCAGCCCGGCGCGCCGGGCCAGCTCGGCGACGAAGACCATCCCGACGCTGACGGCCTCGCCGTGGCGCCAGCGGTACTGCTCGCGGCGCTCGACGGCGTGGCCGAGGGTGTGGCCGTAGTTCAGGAGCTCGCGTCCGACCCGGGAGCCGACCGAGGTCGCCTCGCGCAGGTCGCCGGACACCACCTCGGCCTTGACCCGGACGGAGCGCTCGACCAGCTCGCGCAGCTCCGGCGAGCCCGGGGTGCGGCAGGCGTCGGGGGCGGTCTCGACCAGGGTCAGGATCGCCGGGTCGGCGATGAAGCCGCACTTGACGACCTCGGCCAGCCCCCCGACGAGGTCGGCCGGGGGCAGCGTCGTCAGGGCCTCGAGGTCGCAGAGGACGCCGGCCGGCTCGTAGAACGCGCCGACGAGGTTCTTGCCCTCGGCGGTGTTGATGCCGGTCTTGCCACCCACGGCGGCGTCCACCATGCCCAGCAGACTGGTCGGCACGCTGACGTAGCGCACGCCGCGCAGCCAGGTGGCGGCGACGAAGCCGGCGAGGTCGGTCGTCGAGCCGCCGCCCAGGCCGACGACGGCGTCGGAGCGGGTGAAGCCGGCGTTGCCGAGGACGGACCAGCAGGACGCGGCGACGGTCGCGGTCTTGGCGGCCTCGGCGTCGGGGACGTCGATGCGGACGACCTCGTAGCCTGCCTCGGCCAGCACGTGGTTCGCCGAGGCGGCGAGCCGGGCCAGCGTCGGCGGGTGGATCAGCGCGACCCGCTGCACGTCGGCGCCCAGCAGGCCGGGCAGCTCGCCCAGCAGGCCGTGCCCGACGAGCACGTCGTAGGGACGCTCCGCCGAGACGGTGATGCGGGTGGTCTCAGGCACCGGTCTCCTCCGAGGACGACGTGAGCAGCAGCGCGACGACCTGCTCGGGCGGCAGACTGTCGGTCTCCACCCGCTCGGTGGCCACCTCGGCGTAGAGCGGGGTCCGCTCGGCCAGCAGCTTGATCAGCCGGCCGCGGACGTTGCCCAGCAGCAGCGGCCGGGCCTCGTTGAGCCCCACCCGGGACACGGCCGTCGCCGCGCTCACCTCGAGCCACACCACGCGGTGCCCGCGCAGCGCCGCCCGGGTCGTGGCCGAGAGCACCGCTCCCCCACCCAGCGACAGCACGCCCGGCTGGTCCAGCAGCTCGGCGGTGACCTGCTCCTCCAGCGCCCGGAAGGCCGGCTCGCCGTCGTCGGCGAAGATCGCCGCGATGCTCCGTCCGGCCCGCTGCTCGATCACGGCGTCCACGTCGGCGAACGGCACGCCGAGGCGCTCGGCCAGCAGCGCACCGGTGGTGGATTTGCCGGAGCCGGGCGCGCCGACCAGGACGACGGGGCCGCTCACGCCTGGCCGGCGCCGGGCGCCACCGACAGCCCGCGCTCGGCCACGTGCTCCAGGTAGGCCTCGGCGTTGCGCTTGGTCTCCTCGACGGAGTCGCCGCCGAACTTCTCCAGTACCGCGTCGGCGATGACGAGGGCCACCATGGCCTCGGCCACCACGCCGGCCGCCGGGACGGCGCAGACGTCGGAGCGCTGGTGGTGGGCCACCGCGTTCTCCCCCGTCGCCGTGTCGACGGTGCGCAGCGCCCGCGGCACGGTCGCGATCGGCTTCATCGCGGCGCGGACGCGCAGCAGCTCGCCGGTGCTCATCCCACCCTCGGTGCCGCCGGAGCGGTGCGAGGCCCGGGAGATGCCGCCCTCGCCGGCGACGATCTCGTCGTGCGCGGCGCTGCCGCGGGTGCGGGCCAGCGTGAAGCCGTCGCCGACCTCGACGCCCTTGATCGCCTGGATGCCCATCAGCGCCCCGGCCAGCCGCGCGTCGAGGCGGCGGTCCCAGTGGACGTGCGAGCCGAGGCCCGGCGGCAGGCCCCAGACGGCCACCTCGACGACACCGCCCAGGGTGTCGCCGTCCTTCTGCGCCGCCTCGACCTCGGCGATCATCGCCGCGGAGGCGTCGCGGTCGAAGCAGCGGACCGGGTCGGCGTCGACGGCCTCGAGGTCGGCGAAGGTCGGGACGACGCCGGCCGGGGCGGACACCGTGCCCAGCTCGACGACGTGGCTCAGCACCGTGACGCCGAGGGTCTGCTGCAGGAAGGCCGTGGCCACCCGGCCGAGCGCCACCCGGGCGGCGGTCTCGCGCGCGCTGGCCCGCTCCAGGACGGGACGGGCCTCGTCGAAGTCGTACTTCTGCATGCCCGCGAGGTCGGCGTGCCCGGGACGGGGCCGGGTGAGGGCGGCGTTGCGGGCCTGGCCGGCGAGCACCTCGGCGTCGACGGGATCGGCCGACATCACCGTCTCCCACTTCGGCCACTCGGTGTTGCCGACCTGGATGGCCACCGGACCGCCCTGGGTCTCGCCGTGCCGGACGCCGCCGAGCACCGTCACCGCGTCCGCCTCGAACTTCATCCGGGCGCCGCGGCCGAAGCCGAGGCGGCGACGGGCGAGCGCGTCGGCGAGGTCGTCGGTGGTCACGCGGACGTGGGCGGGCAGCCCCTCGAGGATCGCCACCAGCGCCGGGCCGTGGGACTCTCCTGCGGTCAGCCATCTGAGCATGGGCGTCAGTCTTCCACGCGGCGCCCACACGGCCCCGGTTCGTCCACCCGCCCCGACCTGTCAGACGCCGCCGGGGTCCTGGCCCTACTGGCGTCTGACAGCTCGGTCAGGGCTGACCCGCGGCGAGGGCGGCGCGGCCCGCCGCCATCAGCGTCGCGGCCGGGACCGTGCGGCCGGTCATCAGCTCGACCTGGACCAGCGCCTGGCCGACCAGCAGGTCGAGGCCGTTGACGACGCGGCAGCCGGCCGCCTCCGCGGCGACGGCCAGCGCCGTCGGCCAGGGGTCGTAGAGCGCGTCGAAGACGACGGGTGCGCTCGCGGCCGCGCGCACGGCCACGGCGTCGGCCGCCCCGGCGACGGCGGTGTTGAGCAGCACGTCGGCCGGCGGCAGCGGGGCGTCCCAGCCGAGGACGACGACGGACAGCCCGAGCGAGGCCCCCAGGGTGACGAGCGGCTCGGCGCGGGCCGGCGTCCGTGCCAGCACCGTCACCTCCCGCGCACCCAGCCCGCTCAGCGAGACGACGGTCGACCGGGCGGTGGCGCCCGCACCCAGCAGGGTCGCCCGCTCCAGGGCCGTGACGCCCACCTCGCCGAGCGCCCAGACGAGCCCGGGCACGTCGGTGTTGTGCAGCGTGCGGGAGCCGTCGTCCTCGAAGACCAGGGTGTTGGCCGCGCCGACCCGGGCGGCCAGCGGCTCGACCCGGCCCAGCCCCAGCGCGACGACCTTGAGCGGCATGGTGAGGCTCAGGCCCCGCCAGGAGCCGTCGCAGCCGGCCACGAACGGCGCGAGCCCGTCCTCGGGCACCTCGAACCGGCCGTACTCCCAGTCGAGGCCGAGCTCGGCGTAGGCCGCCCGGTGCAGGGCCGGGGACAGCGAGTGCGCGATGGGCGAGCCGAGGACCGCGCACCGCCGGCCACGGCCGGGGTCAGCTGTCACAGGTCCCGGGGTTGGCGCGGCAGTAGTCCTGGAACTCCTGGCGGATCTGCTCGAACTCGGTGTTGGTGGTGGCGAACTTGGTCTCACCGGTCTCGAAGTTCACGGTGACGAAGTAGCGCCAGTCGCCCTTCTCCGGGTTGGCGGCCGCCTCCAGCGCGGCGCGGCCCGGGGCGGAGATCGGCCCGGGCGGCAACCCGTCCACGAGGTAGGTGTTGTACGGCGAGTCGCTCAGCCGGTCCTCGGGCGTCGTCGTGTTCGTCTTCAGCTTCTCGGCGTAGACGACGGTGGAGTCCAGGCCCAGCGGCATGCCCTCGTCGAGGCGGTTGTAGAGCACCTGGGCGACCTTGGCGCGGTACTGGTCCTGGTTCACCTCCTTCTCGATGATGCTGGCCACGATGAGCACCTCGTACGGCGTCCGGCCGATCTTCTTGGCGTCGGCCTCCAGGCCGATGTCGTCGGTGACGCGCTTGTACTGGGCCACCATCTGCCGCAGCGTCGAGCGGGCGGTCGCGTCCTCGGTCAGCTCGTAGGTGTCGGGGAAGAGGAACCCCTCGGGCCTGTTCTTGGCGTACTTCGGCAGCCGCAGCTCGTCCGGTTCGTCCAGCGCCTTGGTGAAGGCGGACTTCTTGATCTTGGTCCCCTTGGCCAGGGCGCTGACCTGCTCGCTGAGCCGCAGGCCCTCCTGGATGGTGAACTCGCTGCGCACCCGCGAGCTGCCGGGGTTGATCAGCAGGCCGAGCGCGTCGACGGCCGGCATCTGCTGCTGCATCAGGTACTTGCCCGGCTGGACGCTGGTGGCCGCCTCCTCGCTCCGGACCGCCCGGTCCCAGGCGTCGACGGACTTCACCACGTCATCAGCCACCAGCAGGTCGCCGATGTCGTTCAGCGTCGCGCCCTCGGGGATCGTGATCGTGACCGAGCCCGTGCCCGGCCCCGGGTAGTCCGGGATCTCCCCGAACCCCTCGAGCAGACCCTTCGACTGGTCGTAGACGAAGAAGCCGCCGAACAGCAGCACGGCCGCGGCGACGATGACCGCCAGGCAGCCCTTGCCCTGGTGCGCCACCTCCCGTGCCCGGCTCGGCTTGACCTCCGGGTCCAGCATCGATGTCACGCGGTCGGTCTCCCTCGAGTGTCCTGGGCCCCGCCCGGGGCGCCGGTGTCGGGCAGGCGCCCTAGTCAGAGCGACCAGGGACCGATACTAGCTCCCCCGGTGGCCCACCCCTCGAACGTTCGAGCGCCACGGCCTGTTCCAGGATGGCCGCCGCGGCGGCGGCGTCGATGACCGAGCGCTGCTGCTTGGCCTTCTTCCCGCCCTCCCGCAGGCGCCTCGAGGCGGTCACCGTGGTGAGCCGCTCGTCGACCAGCCGGACGGGCACGGCGAGCCGCGCGGCGAGCGCCTCGGCCCGCGCCCGCACCTTCGTGGCGGCCGGCCCGTCGGCGCCGCTGAGGGAGCGCGGGAGCCCCACCACCACCTCGAGCGGCTCGTGCTCCGCGACCAGGGCGACGACCCGGTCGAGCTCGGCAGGGCCGGCGGTGACGGTGTCGAGCGGGTAGGCGAGCAGTCCGTCCCGGTCGCACGCGGCGACGCCGATCCGGGCGTCGCCCCAGTCCAGGGCCAGTCGGACGCCGCGCCGGAAGACCGGCGCGGCGTCGGACCGGGGGTCCTCGTCCGGGCTCACGCCCTCGTCAGCTCTGCACCACGTGGCCGACGGCGTGCTCGACGGCGGTGAGCGCCTCGCCGACGCGGCTGCCGTCGGTGCCGCCACCCTGGGCGACGTCGTCCTTGCCGCCCCCGCGACCCCCCAGCACCTCGCTGGCGGTGCGGACGAGGTCACCCGCCTTGAGCCCGCGGTCCCGCGCGCCCTGGGTGGTGACGACGACGACCGCCGGCTTCTCAGCGGTGCCGCCGACGACCGCGACCACGGCGGGCGTGTCCTGCACGCGGTTGCGGACCTCGAGGGCCAGCGTGCGCAGGTCGCCGCCGGCGACGCCCTCGGCGTGGTGCCCGATGTAGCCGACGCCCCACATGTCGTGCGCCTTGGCCGCGATGGTGCCCACCTCGGCCAGCACGTTGCGGCTCTTCAGCTCCGCGATCTGGCGCTCGGCGGTCTTCAGCTGCTCGACGAGGCGGTGCACCCGGTCGGTCAGCTGGTCCGGTTGGACCTTGAGCGCCTCGGTGAGGCCGGACACCAGCGCGCGCTCCCGCGCGAGGTAGCGGAACGCCTCGATGCCGACGAAGGCCTCGACGCGGCGAACCCCCGAGCCGACGGAGGACTCGGCGTTGAGGGTGACCAGCCCGATCTGGGAGGAGTGCTGCACGTGCGTGCCACCGCACAGCTCCCGCGACCAGCGGCCGCCCATCTCGACGACGCGGACCTCCTCGCCGTAGGTCTCGCCGAACAGCGCCAGGGCGCCCAGCTCGCGCGCCTCCGCCAGGGACATGTAGTTGGCCCGGACGTTGAGGTCGAGCCGGATGGCCTGGTTGGCCGCCTCCTCGACGTCGGAGCGGAGGGCGGGGCTGAGCCCCGAGGGCCACGCGAAGTCGAGCCGGAGGTAGCCGGGCTTGTTGTACGAGCCGCTCTGCAGCGCCGTCGGGCCGAGCACCTGGCGCAGCGCCGCGTGCACGACGTGGGTGCCCGAGTGCGCCTGGCAGGCGCCGAGCCGCCACTCGCCGTCGACCTCGGCGGAGACGTCGACGCCGCTGCGCAGCTCGCCGTCGGCCACCCGGACCCGGTGCACGACCAGGCCCTTGACCGGGCGCTGGACGTCGACGACCTCGAGGGTCGCGCCGTCGGCCCGGATGAGGCCGGCGTCGGAGTCCTGGCCGCCGGACTCGGCGTAGAACGGGGTCTGCTCCAGCACGACCTCGACGACGTCGCCCTCGCCCGCGCTCTCCACCAGGGCGCCGTCGCGGACGATGCCGCGCACCCGGGACTCGGTGACGAGCTCCTCGTAGCCGGTGAACGGCGTCAGGCCCAGCGCCCGGAGCTCGCGGTACACCTCGGTGCTCGCGGCGCCGGCCTTCTTCGACTTCGCGTCGGCCTTCGCGCGGTCGCGCTGCTCCTGCATCAGCCGGCGGAAGCCGTCGGCGTCGACGCTGAGGCCCTGCTCGGAGGCCATCTCCAGGGTGAGGTCGATGGGGAACCCGTAGGTGTCGTGCAGCTGGAACGCCCGCTCACCCGACAGCTGCGGCTGCTGCGCGGTCTTGGCGTCGGAGACGGCCAGGTCGAAGATCTGGGTGCCCGTCGTCAGGGTGCGGCGGAACGCGTCCTCCTCGCCGTAGGCGATGCCCGCGATGCGGTCGAAGTTCTCGACGACCTCGGGGTAGGCCGCGCCCATGGCGTCGCGGCTGACCGGCAGCAGCTCGGGCAGCACCGGGTCGTGCACGCCCAGCAGCCGCATGGAGCGCACGGTGCGGCGCAGCAGCCGGCGGAGCACGTAGCCGCGCGCCTCGTTGCCGGGGGTCACGCCGTCGGCGATGAGCATCAGGCTGGAGCGGATGTGGTCGGCGACCACCCGCATCCGGACGTCGTCCTGGCGGCCGTCGTCGCCGCCCCGGCCGTAACGCCGGCCGGACAGCTCGACCGCCCGCTGGATGACCGGGAAGACCTGGTCGATCTCGTAGAGGTTGTCGACGTCCTGCAGCAGCAGCGCGACGCGCTCCAGCCCCATGCCGGTGTCGATGTTCTTGCGCGGCAGGTCGCCGAGCGTGTCGAAGTCGTCCTTGGCCCGGACGGTCGACAGCTCCTCCTGCATGAAGACGAGGTTCCAGATCTCCAGGAACCGGTCCTCGTCGACGACGGGACCGCCGTCGCGCCCGTAGGCGGGCCCGCGGTCGATGTAGATCTCGCTGCAGGGGCCGCCGGGGCCGGGGATGCCCATGTGCCAGTAGTTGTCGAGCAGGCCGCGGCGCTGGATCCGCTCGGCGGGCAGGCCGGCGATGTTGGCCCACAGCGCGGCCGCCTCGTCGTCGCTGTGCAGCACGGTGACCCAGACGCGCTCGGGGTCGAAGCCGAGCCCGCCCGCGTCCTGGCTGCCGGTGACGAGCTCCCAGGCGTAGCGGATGGCCTCGGCCTTGAAGTAGTCGCCGAAGGAGAAGTTGCCGTTCATCTGGAAGAACGTCCCGTGCCGGGTCGTCTTGCCGACCTCCTCGATGTCCAGCGTGCGGACGCACTTCTGGACGCTCGTGGCGCGGTCGAACGGCGCGGTCTCGGCCCCGGTGAAGTAGGGCTTGAAGGGCACCATGCCGGCGTTGACGAACAGCAGGGTGGGGTCGTTGTAGAGCAGGGGCGCGGACGGCACCACCTCGTGACCTCGCGTGGCGAAGTAGTCGAGGAAGCGGCGCCGGATCTCGGCGGTGTTCATGGAGAGGTCCTCACGAAGTTCGGGTCGAGCCGGGGGTCACTCGGGCGCGGGCAGGCCGAGCGTGTCGCGGAGCTCCGCCTCGCGCTCGGCCATGGCGGCTCGGGCCCGGTCGACGAAGCCGCGCGCGGAGTCGGCCAGCTCGACGGCCGAGCCGGTCGCCCGCTGACCCAGGGCCTGCGGGGTGGCCTGCCGCAGCGACGCCCGCACCTTGCTGTAGCCGTAGACGGCCACCCCGGCGCCGAGGGCGAACCAGAGCACCCGGCCCATCACGCGCTCGCCCGCTTGGCGGCGCGCTTCGCCGAGCCGCCGCTTCCCTTGAGGGCCGTCCGGACGCCGTAGGTCAGCGCGGCGGTCTTCACCAGCGGGCCGCCCAGGGTCGCGGAGAACAGGGTGGTGAGCTTGGCCGCGTTGTCGGTGACCACCGTGGCGTTCCGGCTGACCGTGGCCACGTCGGTGGTGACGACGCCGAGCTTCTCGATCTCGGCGTTGGTGGCCCGGACCGTGCCCTGCAGCTCGGTGAGGATCGGCACCGACTCGTGGCCGAGGTCGCGCACCGCCAGCCGCACCTCCTCGAGCACCCGTCCGAGCTTGAGCAGCGGGACGGCCGCGAGGGCGACCAGGGCGACGAAGGCAATGGCGGCGATCAAGCCGGCGATCGCTCCTACGGTCATGGGGGTCTTCCTCCGGTGCTGGTGCAGCGTGACGTGGCTGCGGTGTGCGGGCCGCCGGGGGCGGCGTCGACCGGCGGCGGGGCCGCCGGTCCGCGGAAACCCTATCGCGCCCGTGCCCCCCGTCGCGTGCTCACATCGGCGGCCCCGGCGCCGCACCGGGAGCACGGGCCGGGCGGGGCTCTGCGAGGCTGGGCCGGTGAGCGAGCCCGAGCGGACCCCGGACGGGCGCTACCTCGTGGTGGGCGGTCGGCGCTGGCGGGCCAGCGACCCCGGCATCCCCGACCCCCTGCGGACCGAGCTGGTCGCCGAGCTGATGGCCGCCCGGCGGGCGGTGAAGGACGCCGCCGGCGAGGAGGTGGCCACGGCCGCCGCCCGGCGCCGGGTGCAGGACGCCAAGGTGGCGCTGGGCGAGCGCGGCGAGGCGTGGTGGGAGCCGGGCACCGAGGAGGGTCGCCGGGAGCGTCTGGCGTCCGCGGTGCGGTCGCTGCTGCGGCACCGGAAGCCCGAGTCGACGATCTGCCCCAGCGACGCCGCGCGCGTCACCGGTGGCGAGGGCTGGCGGGAGCTGATGGACGCGGCCCGCGACGTCGCGGCCGCGCTGGCCGCCGACGGCGTCGTCGAGGTGCGCCAGCACGGGGAGCGGGTGGACCCCGCGACGGCGACCGGGGCGCTCCGGCTGGCCCGCGGCCCGGACTGGTCGGGCTAGCGGCGGTCCGGCTGGCGGGCGGGCGGGTCTGCGCGTCCGAGCAGCTGCTCGATCCGGGCCAGCCGGGCCGCCAGCGCGGCCTCGGCGCCGTGGTCCGTCGGGCTGTAGTAGCGGGCGCCGGCCAGCTCGTCGGGCAGGTAGGGCTGGGCCGCGATGCCGTGCGGTGCGTCGTGGGCGTAGACGTAGCCCTGGCCGTGGCCGATCTTCTTCGCCCCGGCGTAGTGCGCGTCGCGCAGGTGGGCCGGCACCAGGCCGATCTTCCCGGCGCCGACGTCGGCCAGGGCCGCGTCGATGGCGGTGATGACCGCTTTCGACTTGGGCGCGAGCGCCAGGGCGATGACCGCCTGGGCGAGGTTGATCCGGCCCTCCGGCATCCCGATGAAGGCGACGGCGTCCGCGGCGGCGACGGCGGTCTGCAGGGCGCCGGGGTCGGCCATCCCGATGTCCTCCGAGGCCAGCACCACCAGCCGGCGGGCGATGAACCGCGGGTCCTCCCCGGCGGCGATCATCCGGGCCAGGTAGTGCAGGGCGGCCTGGACGTCGGAGCCGCGGATCGACTTGATGAAGGCGCTGATGACGTCGTAGTGCTGGTCGCCGTCGCGGTCGTAGCGGATGGCCGCCTTGTCGACGGCCCGGGCCACGGCGTCGTCGTCGATCTGCGCGTCGCCGACCGCCTCGGCGCCGGCCGCGGCCTCCTCGAGGTAGGTGAGGGCGCGGCGGGCGTCACCGCCGGCCAGCCGCAGCAGCGTCTGGCGGGCCGGCTCGGTGAGCTCGTAGGGCAGCCCGTCCGCGGTCCGCAGACCCCGCTCCTCGCTCAGCGCGCGGTCGAGCAGGGCGCTGACGTCGTCGTCGGTGAGCGGCTTCAGCGTCAGCAGCAGCGAGCGCGACAGCAGCGGGGAGATCACCGAGAAGCTGGGGTTCTCCGTCGTCGCGGCGACCAGGGTGACCAGCCGGTTCTCGACCGCCGGCAGCAGCACGTCCTGCTGGGTCTTGGAGAAGCGGTGCACCTCGTCGACGAACAGGACGGTCTCCTGGCCGACGCGCAGGTCGCGGCGGGCCTGGTCGAGCACCGCCCGGACCTCCTTGACGCCCGCCGTGACGGCGCTGACCTCGACGAAGCGGCGCCGGGTGCTCTGCGACACGACGGAGGCGATGGTCGTCTTGCCGACGCCGGGCGGGCCCCACAGGAAGACCGACATCGCCTCGCCGGCGGCGAGCCGGCGCAGCGGGGAGCCCGGGCCGAGCAGGTGGCCCTGACCGACGATCTCGTCGACGGTGCGCGGACGCATCCGGACCGCGAGCGGGAGGTGGCTGCCGGCGGCGTCGCCGAGGCTGCCGCTGGGGGCCGGTCCGCCGGCCGCACCGCCGCCCCCGAAGAGGTCCTCGCTCACCGGCGCCGCGCTCGATCCACGACCAGCACTCGATCCACGACCAGCACTGTAGTGGCCCCGGGCGGACCCGCCGGCTCGCGCAGGCTCGGCGGCCGCCGGTGGCGGGTCAGCTCAGAACGGCTCCAGCGCCTCGCGGACGGCCGCCTCGGAGCGGTGCGGGCCGACGTCGGAGCGCCAGCGGGGACCGCTGCTGCGCTCGTTGCGGAGGCGGCGGCGCTCCACCTCGGTGCAGCCGCCGAAGATGCCGAACTCGGGGCCGACGTCCAGCGACCACTCCAGGCAGTCCTGGCGCACCGGGCAGCGAGCGCAGACGGCCTTGGCCGCCTCGACCTGCTGCTGGGCGGCGGCGCCGACGCTGCTGATCGGGAAGAAGAGGTTGAGGTCCTCGCGGGCGCAGGCCGCCGACTCGCGCCAGTCGGGGACCTCCTCCTCACCGGGGGCGGCGCGGCGCTTGACCGTGACGCGGGTGGAGGGGGCCGACGCGGTGTCCCGCACGACGCGGAGACGGGAGACGGGAGGTGCAGACATGGGGGTGCCGTCCTGTAGTGAAGGAATGCGGCACTCTTCTCGACCACGTCTTGCTCTGCCCTGAGCCAAGCAGACCGGCTCCGCGAGCGCAAGCCCGGGGTCCGCACGGCCTGCGGCGGGGACGGCCGGGTGGCCCCGGGGGCGGTCGGCGCGACCGCCCCCGGGAGCCGGTCAGCCCTGGGCGGCGGCGGCGGCCGCGGCGGGCACGGCCGGGGCGTCCACCCCGGCCTCCTTGCGCTGCTGGGCCGTGATCGGCGCCGGCGCGTCGGTCAGCGGGTCGACCCCGCCGCCCGACTTCGGGAAGGCGATGACGTCGCGGATCGAGTCCATGCCCGAGAGCAGGGCGCAGATCCGGTCCCAGCCGAAGGCGATCCCGCCGTGCGGCGGAGCCCCGAAGCTGAAGGCGTCGAGCAGGAAGCCGAACTTCTCCTGCGCCTCCTCGGCCGAGAGGCCCATCACCGCGAACACCCGCTCCTGGATGTCGCGGCGGTGGATGCGGATGGAGCCGCCGCCGATCTCGTTGCCGTTGCAGACGATGTCGTAGGCGTAGGCCAGCGCGTGGCCCGGGTCGGTGTCGAAGGTCTCCAGCGACTCCGGCTTGGGCGAGGTGAAGGCGTGGTGCACCGCGGTCCAGGCGCCGCTGCCGACGGCGACGTCACCCGCGGCGACGGCCTGGCTGGCCGGCTCGAACAGCGGCGCGTCGACGACCCAGCCGAACGCCCAGGCGCTGGTGTCGACCAGCCCGACCCGGTGGCCGATCTCGAGCCGGGTGGCGCCGAGCAGCGACTGGGCCTGGGACCGGGCGCCGGCGGCGAAGAACACGCAGTCCCCCGGCCGGGCGCCGACCTGCGCGGCCAGGCCGGCCCGCTCGCCCTCGGACAGGTTCTTGGCGACAGGACCGCCCAGCTCGCCGTCCTCGCCGACGAGCACGTAGGCCAGCCCGCGGTGGCCGCGCTGCTTGGCGAACTCCTGCCAGGCGTCCAGCTGCTTGCGGGGCTGCGAGGCACCACCGGGCATCACCACGGCGCCGACGTACTCGGCCTGGAAGACGCGGAAGGGCGTCTCGGCGAAGTACCCGGTCACCTCGGTGATCTCGTTGCCGAAGCGCAGGTCGGGCTTGTCCGAGCCGTAGCGCGCCATGGCGTCGGCGTAGGTGATCCGCGGGAACGGCGCGTGCAGCTCGACCCCGATGAGGGCCCAGATGCGCGTCAGCAGCTCCTCGCTCAGCTCGATGATGTCGTCCTGGTCGACGAAGCTCATCTCGACGTCGAGCTGGGTGAACTCGGGCTGCCGGTCGGCGCGGAAGTCCTCGTCGCGGTAGCAGCGCGCGATCTGGAAGTAGCGCTCCATGCCCGCGACCATCAGCAGCTGCTTGAACAGCTGCGGGCTCTGCGGCAGGGCGTACCAGGAGCCGGGCTTGAGCCGCGCCGGGACGAGGAAGTCGCGCGCGCCCTCCGGCGTCGAGCGCGTCAGGGTGGGCGTCTCGATCTCGACGAACGACCGGTCGGCGAGGGTGTTGCGGGCGACCCGGTTCACCTCGCTGCGCAGCCGCAGGGCCGCCGCCTGAGCGGGCCGGCGCAGGTCGAGGTAGCGGTACTTGAGGCGGGCCTCCTCCCCGACGGTGACCCGCTCGTCGATCTGGAACGGCAGCGGCGCGGCGGTGCTGAGCACCTCGAGCTCGCTGGTGACGACCTCGACGGCGCCGGTGGGCAGGTCCGGGTTCGCGTTGCCCTCGGGCCGCAGCGAGACCTCGCCGACGACCTTGATGCAGTACTCGTTGCGGAGGTCGTGCGCGCCGGAGGCCTCCAGCGTCTCGTCCCGCACCACCACCTGGACGACCCCGGTGGCGTCGCGCACGTCGAGGAAGGCCACCCCTCCGTGGTCTCGGCGGCGGGCGACCCAGCCGGCCAGGGTGACGGTGGTTCCAGCGTGCTCGGCCCCGAGGGTGCCGGCGCCGTGGGTGCGGATCACAGACTGCTTCCTTCCAACAAACTTCTCCGTGGACAGCTCCCGATCCTACGGCGAGCGGGCCGGGGTGCCCGACGGGTTTGCGGACGGCTGTGCGGCACCCCCCTCGCCCCGGTGACGCCGGCGGGGCACGATGACGGCATGAACCGCGTCGGCGCCCGCGCGGCGGGCCTGCTGGCCGCGCTGCTGCTGGCGCTGCTCGGGGCCTGGGTGTCCCCCGCCGCCGCCTCCGCCTGCGACTGCGCCGGGATCAGCCCGCTCCGGGCGCTGCGGCAGGCCGACGTCGTCTTCCGCGGGGTGGTGACGGCCACCGACGAGGTCGGGCGCGGGGCCGACGCCCGCACCGACGTGCGCTTCCGGGTCGACACCGTGTGGAAGGGCACCGCCTTCGCCGACCAGGTGGTGGCGACCCCGCAGGACCCCGCCGGCTGCGGCCTGGAGCCGGCGCCCGGCTCGACCTGGGTGGTGTTCGCCCGGTCCGGGGTCGAGGGCCGGGGTGACGACGCCGTCGCCCGGCTCGTCACCACCCTGTGCAGCGGGAACCTCGCCACCGGGACGGCGCCGCCCGCCCTGGGTCCGGGCCAGATCCCGCGGCCGGGCAGCTCCGACCGGGCGGAGCGTGCGACCCGCACCGACCGGACGCTGAGCCGCTGGCTGCGGGTGGCCGGGATCGCGGGCGCCGGGCTGCTCGTCGTCGCCGGGGCCGGCCTCGTCGTCCTCTGGCGCCCCGGCCGGCCGCGCCGGTGACCGCCGCGCGCCGGACCCGCGTCCGGGCCGTCCTGCTGGCGCTGCTGCTCGCCGTCCTGGGATCGGCCGCGCTGGCCCCGCCCGCGTCGGCCTGCAGCTGCGTGACGAGCGCCGAGGACCCGGCGCTGTTCGACCGGGCCGCCGTGGTCTTCCGGGGCTCGGTGGTCGACGACCGCAGCCGCGGCCAGACCCGGACGCTGACCTTCGCGGTGGAGCGGGTCTACAAGGGTGCGGCGACGAGCCTGCAGCAGGTCCGGACGCCCGTGGAGCCCGCGACCTGCGGCCTGGAGGTCACCGGCACCGGCCCCTTCCTCGTGCAGGCTCGGGACGGCGCTCGGGGGCTGGTGGCCGACCTCTGCGGCGGGACGCGGCCGACCGTCCGCTCGGCGGGAGGTGAGACCGGCTACCCCCCGATGCCCGGCGGCGGGCCGCCCGCCGACGGCTGGGGAGCCGGACCGGCCGCGGCGGCGGCGCTGCTCGTGGCCCTGGCCGCGCTGGGGGCCGTGGCCCTGCTGCACCGGCGCTCAGGCCGGTCGGAAGGCTGAGCCGCCGCTGTCCAGGGCGCCCTCGGTGACGGGCAGCCGGCCGGCGCGGACCGCCGCGACCAGCCGGGCGTGGTCGGCCTCGGTCTGGTCGGCGTAGGCGCGGGCGAAGACCGCGAGCGCCTGGTCGAGCTTGTCGGAGGAGCCGGCGTAGCCGGCGATCATCGAGGCCCCGCTGGTCCGCGCGTGGCCCTTGGCCAGCAGGTGCCCGACGATGCCGGCGTAGTCGGTGAGGGCCGCGGCGTCGATCGCGTCCAGCGGGATCGTGCCCTTCATGTTGCGGAACTGGCGGACGTAGTACTGCCGGTTCTGCACCGTCGTCCAGCCCAGCAGCGGGTCGCTGACGGTCTGCAGGGCCTGCTGGTACTCCACCACGCGCTGGCCCTGGTGGGCGTGCCAGGCCGACCCGCCGTGCACGTGCGGCGCGAGCACCGAGCGGCGGGCCTGCTTGAGCTGGAGGAACAGCACGTCGTCGGGGCTGCTGCCCTCCAGCAGCGCGACGTAGGCGCGCAGGCCGACGCTGCCCACCCCGACGACCTTGTGGGCCAGGTCGACGAGGGTGTACCCGCCGACCGCCCGGCGCCAGTGCGGGGCCAGCGTCAGCAGGTAGCGGTCGAGGGCCTGCCCGACGGCCGCGGCCTCGCGCGCCTCCAGCCGGGTGATGAGCGGCGGCTCCTCGACGATCTGGCGACGGCCGTCGCGCTCGGCGGTGAACCGCGGCAGCGCGCGGTCGCTGGTGCGCTGCCGGGCCCGCTTGGCCGCCCGCTGGATCTCGTCGCGCAACGTCTTCTCGGTCGCGGTCTCGTGCAGCCGGCCGACGTCGAGGCGGTTGTAGCTGCGCATCAGCAACGGCTGCTCGGCGAGGAAGCGGACCTCCTCGCGGTAGGCAGCGACGCAGGCCAGCACCGAGCTCTGGCACTGCTCCTCGGTGGAGCCGTTCTCGCGGCCGGCCACCCAGATGCTGGCCACCAGCCGGCGCAGGTCCCACTCCCAGCCGCCGGGGTGGGCCTCGTCGAAGTCGTTGAGGTCGATCACCAGCTCGCCCTCGGGCGAGGCGTAGAAGCCGAAGTTGCCGAGGTGGGCGTCGCCGCAGATCACCGGCTGGATCCCGGTGGCGGGCAGCCGGGCCACGTCCTCGGCCATCACCACCGCCGTCCCGCGCAGGAAGCCGTAGGGCGAGCCGACCATCCGGGCCACCCGGACGGGTACCAGCGCGGGGACCCGGCCGCGGTGGGACTGCTGGACCAGCCGGACGGGGTCGGCCCGGTCCTGCGGCGCCGTCCAGTCGCCGAGGGCGCTGCGCGGCACCCGGTGCCGCAGCTCCCGCCCCAGGGCGTAGCGCTCCTCGCGGGAGCTGGGCCGCTTGCGCAGCGAGGCGAAGACGTCGCTGTCGGCCGAGGCCAGGACCTGGTGACCGCGGGCTCGTTCCGTCACGCGTCCTCCTCCGCCTCGACGCCGTCACCCTAGTGCCCGTCGCCGGCGGCCTCCCGCAGCGCCTCGGCGAGCTCGCCGGGCCGGCTCCACATCGGCCAGTGCCCCGTCGGGAGGTCGACCGCCGTCAGGTCGGCGAGCTCGGCCACCTCGGCGAACATCGGGTGCCCGCCCGCGGCCAGCTCCCGGACCGTCGCGGCCGGGAGCGAGCAGCAGACGAGGGTGGCCGGCACCGCGCGTCGCGCGGGGTCGTGCAGCCGCAGCGGCTCGCGGACCACGCCCGCGGGGTGCGGCACGGCGCGCTCGCGGAAGTCCTGCAGATCGGCCTCCGACAGCCCGTCCAGGCTGGCCTCCAGCCCCTCGAACGGGGGCAGCGCGAGCGCGGTCAGCCCCATCGGGCAGGGGCTCGGCCAGCCCGTCGGCGGCGGGGCCGCTGTCGACGTAGACCACGCGGGCCACGGCCGCCGGGTCGCGGTCGAGCACCGCCGTCGCCAGCTTGCCGGCGCCGCTGTGGGCCACCAGCACCGCCGACGGGCCGGCGGCGCGGACGGCGTCGGCCACCGCGGCGACGTGGTCCTCCAGGGTGACCCCGGGCGGTCGCCGCGCGGGCTCGGGCTCCAGGCCCGGCAGCGTCGGGGTGCTGACCGGGTGGCCGGCGGCCCGGAGCAGCGGGGCGACCCGCTCCCAGGCCCACCCGCCGAGCCAGTAGCCGGGGACGAGGACGAACGGTGCGGCAGCCATGACCAGACGCTAGAGGGGACCGCTGACAGTTCCGGCCCGGTCAGCCGGCGGAGTGCACCTGCGGCCGCAGGTCCTCGGCCGGGGGTGCCCAGCTCGCCGCGACGGCGGGCACCTGGTCCCCGGAGCGGATGTCCTTGACCTCGCCCTCGGCGCCGCCGAACCAGACGAACGGGATCCCGCGCCGGTCGGCGTAGCGGATCTGCTTGCCGAACCGGTCGGCCTTCGGCGCCACCTCGCAGGCGATGCCGCGGGCGCGCAGCTGCTCGGCCACCGCCATCGCGTCCCAGCGGCTCTCCTCCGACTCCACGGCCACGAGCACCGCCGTCGGGACCGAGCGGGAGGCCCGCAGGAACCCCCGGCCCAGCAGCGGGGCCAGCAGCCGGGTGACGCCGATCGACAGGCCGACGCCGGGGTAGCTCGTCCGGCCGTCGGTGGCCAGGGAGTCGTAGCGGCCGCCGGAGGAGATCGAGCCCCAGCCCTCGAAGCCGACGAGCTCGGTCTCGTAGACGGTGCCGGTGTAGTAGTCGAGGCCGCGGGCGATCTTGAGGTCGGCGACGAGCCGGCCCGGGACGTGCTCGCGGGCGGCGCGGACCACGCCGGCCAGCAGCTCGAGGCCCTCGTCCAGCTGGGGGTGGTCGACGCCGAGGGCGCGCACGTGGTCGACGAAGGACTCGTCCGCCGTCGAGATCTGGGCCATCCGGACCACCGAGGCGGCCTGCGCCGCGCTGACGCCGACCTCGTCGGTCAGCAGCGCCGTCACCCGGTCGGGGCCGATCTTGTCCAGCTTGTCGACCTGGCGGAGCACGGCCGGCGGGTCGGCGATGTCCAGCCCGAGGTAGAAGCCCTGCGCCAGCTTGCGGTTGTTCACCCGCATCAGCACCGGGGGCACGCCGAGGTCGGTGTGCAGCCGCTCGAGCGCGCCGAGGGTGACCAGCGGCAGCTCGACGTCGTGGTGGGCGGCCAGGGTGCCGGCGTCGACGATGTCGATGTCGGCCTGGGTGAACTCGCGGTAGCGGCCCTCCTGCGGCCGCTCGCCGCGCCACACCTTCTGGATCTGGTAGCGCCGGAAGGGGAAGGCGAGCTGCCCGGCGTTCTCCAGCACGTAGCGGGCGAACGGCACGGTGAGGTCGAAGTGCAGGCCCAGATCGGCGCGGGTGCCCGGCTCGGCGGCCACCCGCTGGACGGCGTAGACCTCCTTGTCGATCTCACCCTGCTTGGCGAGCCGGTCGAGCGGCTCGACGGCGCGGGTCTCGATCGAGCCGAAGCCGTGCAGCTCGAACGTCTCCCGCAGCCGGTCGAGCACGAACTGCTCCACGATGCGGGCGTCCGGGGCGAGCTCCGGGAAGCCCGAGAGCGGCTTGGGGCGACTCACGACCTACTCCTGTCCGGCGTTCGGGGCCTGCAGGTAGGACGCCTGCAGGTAGGGGTTCTGCGCGCGCTCGGCGGCGATGGTGGTCTGCGGGCCGTGCCCGGGGAGCACCGCCACCCGGTCCGGCAGCGGCAGCACCTTGGTGCGCAGGCTGCTCAGCATGTCCAGGTGGCTCCCGCCTGGCAAGTCGGTCCGGCCGACCGAGCCGGCGAACAGCACGTCGCCGGAGAAGACGACCGACTCCACCTCCGCGCCCGGGTAGGCGGTCCTCAGCATCGTCGAGCCCGGCGTGTGCCCGGGAGCGTGCAGCGCCTCGAACGTGAGGCCCGCGACCTCGAACGCCGTGCCGTCGGCCAGCTCGGAGACGGCGTCCGGCTCGGTGAACACCGTCGGCCCGGCCAGCTGCTCCACCAGGGCCCGGGTGTCGGGACCCATCGCGCGGTAGGGGTCGCCGAGCAGGGCCCGGTCGCGCGGGTGGACCCAGCAGGTGGCGGCGTTCCCGGCGCACAACGGGGTGACGGAGAAGGTGTGGTCGAGGTGCCCGTGGGTGACCAGGACCGCGACCGGCTTCAGCCCGTGCTCGGCCACCAGCTCCTGGACCCCGGCGACCGCCCCCAGTCCCGGGTCGACGACGACGCACTCCGCGCCCGGGGCCGTGGCGACGACGTAGCAGTTGGTCTGCCAGGGGCCGGCCGGGAAGGACGCGATGAACACAATCGCGAGACTATCGGGCAGGATTGGGCCCATGACTGATGCTGCGGGGCCAGGAGCTACGGGACCTGAGGCCGCGGAGCCCGGCGCGGTCGCGCCCGAGGCCGTCGAGACCGCCGCCGTCGAGCCCTCGACGACGCCGGACGAGCCCGCGACCGAGGTCCGGGTGGCCGACGCGGCCGTCGAGCCCGCGCCCTCGACGCCGGAGGCTCCCGAGCCGGCTGTGCCCGCCGAGCCCGCCCCGGCACCGGCCGCGCCCGAGGTCAGCCCACCGGTCGTCCCCGGTCCGGGTCCCGTCGCCCCCGGCGGCGCCGGTCCGGCGTCGTTCGGCCGGGTCGACCCCGACGGCACCGTGCACGTCCGCACCGCCGACGGCGAGCGCAGCGTCGGGCAGGTGCCCGGCGTGCCCGCCGAGGAGGCCATGGCCTTCTTCACCCGGCGCTACGAGGCGCTGGAGCTGGAGGTCTCGCTGCTGGAACGGCGGGTGGCCTCCGGCGCCCTCTCCCCCGACGACGCGGCCGGCTCGGTCAAGACGGTGCGGACCGCCGTCGACGGGGCGCACGCCGTCGGCGACCTGGACTCCCTGCTGGCCCGGCTCGACGCCCTCGCGCCCCGGCTGGCCGAGCAGCGCGCCGTCCGCCGGGCCGAGAAGGCCAAGGCGAACGAGGCGGCGCGGGCGGCCAAGGAGGCCTTCGTCGTCGAGGCCGAGAAGCTGGCCGCCGGCAACGACTGGCGCGGCGGCGTCAACCGGTTCCGCGCCCTGCTGGACCAGTGGAAGACGCTGCCCCGGCTGGACCGGGCCACCGACGACGCGCTGTGGCACCGCTTCTCCAGCGCGCGCACCACCTACACCCGCCGCCGCAAGGCCCAGTTCGCGCAGCAGAACGAGCAGCGCGAGTCGGCCCGCACCGTCAAGGAGCAGCTGGCGGTCGAGGCCGAGGCCCTCGCCGGCTCGACCGACTGGGGCCCCACCACCGGCACCTACCGCGACCTCATGCAGCGCTGGAAGGACGCCGGGCCCGCCCCCCGGGGCGTGGACGAGGCGCTGTGGCGCCGCTTCCGCGCCGCCCAGGACACCTTCTTCGCCGCCAAGACCGAGGCGATGTCGGAGCAGGACGCCGAGTTCCGGGTGAACGCCGACGCCAAGGAGCAGCTGCTCGCCGAGGCCGAGGCGAAGCTGCCGATCACCGACCCCGCGGCCGGCCGCGCCCTGTACCGCGACCTCATCGAGCGCTGGTCCGCGCTGGGCAAGGTCCCGCGCGACTCCATCCGCCCGCTGGAGAACCGGCTGCGCGCCATCGAGGAGGCGGTCAACAACGCCGAGGAGGAGCGCTGGCGGCGGACCAACCCCGAGGCCCGCGCCCGCGCCGAGGACACCGCGGCCAAGCTCGAGGTCCAGATCGCGACGCTGCTGGAGAAGGCCGAGAAGGCCGAGGCCCGCGGCGACACCAAGGCCGCCGCCGACGCCCGCAGCTCGGCGTCGACCTACCAGGAGTGGCTGGAGCAGGCCCGCAAGGCTGTGGCCGACTACTCAGCTTGACCTCGTTCGCGCCCGCGGCTGGTCCACCCGGCGGCGTGCGCAAGAACCATGCCCTTCGACAGGCTCAGGGCGCGGTGACCACGAGCTCGTGAACGTCGGGCGGTGACCACCAGCTCGTGAGCGTCGGAGCGGCGCGCTGCCGTCTGGACGACCGAGCGAGCAGGCACGTTCCTCGCCTGCGAGCGAGGGAGGAAGACGGCAGCTAGAGCGCCGCGTGCGCGAACGAGCTCACTGAGAAATTCTGTACACGTCGAAGACGGCGGGGACGCCGCGGACGGCGCGCAGGACGTGGTCGAGGTGGGTCGGGTCGGCCGTCTCGAAGGTGAACTTGGCCTTGCAGATCCGGTCCTTGGTGGTGCTCAGGGCCGCGGACAAGATGTTGACGTGCTGGTCGGACAGCGTCCGGGTGATGTCGGACAGCAGCCGGTTGCGGTCCAGCGCCTCGACCTGGATGGCGACGAGGAACGAGCTCTTGGCCGTCGGCGCCCACTCGACGTCGATGAGCCGCTCGGGCTCGGCGCGCAGGCTGGCCGCGTTGACGCAGTCCGTGCGGTGCACCGAGACCCCGGCGCCGCGGGTGACGAAACCCAGGATCGGGTCGCCGGGGACCGGCGTGCAGCACTTGGCGAGCTTCACCCACAGGTCGGTGGCCCCGACGACGCGGATGCCCGACTCGCTGCTGGTGCTGCCCCCGGTGCGGGCCCGGCGGCCGGTGACGACGCGGTCCTCGCTGGTCTCGTCCGCAGCGGCGTCCTCCCCGCCCTCGACGCTGATCAGCCGGTTGACCACGGCCTGCGCGCCGACGGTGTTCTCCCCCACCGCGGCGTAGAGCGCCGAGACGTCGGCCAGCTTGAAGAAGCCGGCGACGGCGGTCAGGTGCTCCAGCGTCAGCAGCCGCTGCATGGGCAGGCCGGCCTTGCGCATCTGGCGGGCCAGCGCCTCCTTGCCCGACTCGATCGACTCCTCGCGGCGCTCGCGGGTGAAGTGGTGGCGGATCTTGTTGCGGGCGCGGGGGCTGGCGACAAAGGCCAGCCAGTCGCGGCTGGGGCCGGCGTTCTCGGCCTTGGAGGTGAAGATCTCCACGACGTCGCCGTTGGACAGCTGGGACTCCAGCGGCACCAGCCGGTTGTTGACGCGGGCGCCGATGGTCCGGTTGCCCACCTCGGTGTGGATCGCGTAGGCGAAGTCCACCGGCGTCGAGCCCTGGGGCAGGGAGATGACCTCGCCCTTCGGGGTGAAGGCGTAGACCTCCGTGGAGTTGATCTCGAAGCGCAGCGAGTCGAGGAACTCCCCCGGGTCGGCGGACTCGCGCTGCCAGTCCATCAGCTGCCGGACCCACACGAGCTCGCCGGTGTCGCCCGGGTTCGCCGTCGGCGGAGCGCCCTTGCCCTCCTTGTACTTCCAGTGCGCGGCGACGCCGAACTCGGCCCGCCGGTGCATCTCCTCGGTGCGGATCTGCAGCTCGACGGGCTTGCCCGCCGGCCCCAGCACCGTGGTGTGCAGCGACTGGTACATGTTGAACTTCGGCATCGCGATGTAGTCCTTGAACCGCCCGGGCAGGGGGTTCCAGCGGACGTGCAGCACGCCGAGGGCGGCGTAGCAGTCGCGGTTGTCCTCGACCAGGACGCGCAGCCCGACGAGGTCGTAGATGTCGCGGAACTCGCGGCCGCGGACGACCATCTTCTGGTAGATCGAGTAGTAGTGCTTGGGCCGGCCGGTGACCGAGGCCTTGATCTTGGCCGCCTTGAGGTCGGCCTGGACCTGCTCGATCACGCCGGCCAGCCACTCGTCGCGGCTGGGGGCCGCCTCGGCGACCAGCCGGACGATCTCGTCGTACACCTTGGGGTGCAGGGTGCCGAAGGCGAGGTCCTCGAGCTCCCACTTGATCGCGTTCATGCCTAGCCGGTGGGCCAGCGGGGCGAAGATCTCCAGCGTCTCGGTGGCGATCCGAGACTGCTTGTCGGGCCGCAGGTAGTGCAGCGTGCGCATGTTGTGCAGCCGGTCGGCCAGCTTGATCACGAGCACGCGGATGTCGCGGCTCATGGCGATGACCATCTTGCGGATCGTCTCGGACTTCGCCGAGTCGCCGTACTTGACCTTGTCCAGCTTGGTGCAGCCGTCGACGAGCAGGGCCACCTCCTCGCCGAAGTCGCGGGTCAGCTGGGCCAGCGTGTAGCTGGTGTCCTCGACGGTGTCGTGCAGCAGCGCGGCGCACAGCGTCGCCTCGGTCATGCCCAGCTCGGCGAGGATCGTGGTGACGGCCAGCGGGTGGGTGATGTAGGCGTCACCGCTCTTGCGGAGCTGGCCGGCGTGGTGCTGCTCGGCGGTGCGGTAGGCGCGCTCGACGACGCTGAGGTCGGCCTTGGGGTGGCTGACCCGGATGACCCGGAACAGCGGGTCGAGGACCGGGGTCTGCGGACGGGTGGTGCCCAGCCGGGCGAGCCGCTGCCGCATCCGGACCCGCGGCTGCTCACCGGGCGCGGTGCGGGGCACCAGCTCGGTGGTGGTGGCCACCTCGCCCGGGGCGCGCTCGGGCACCAGGGCCCGGGGCGGGACCGCCGGGTCCGCGCTCGTCCCGACGTCCGGCCGCACGGCCGCTCCCTGATCGCTCACAGGCTGTCCCTCACCTCGACGGTGACGTCAGTCTAGGTCAACGCTCAGGGCTGATCGGCCGCGTGCCGGACCACGACGACCTGGTCACCGGTCTCCAGCTTGGCCACCGTCGGGTCGTAGAAGCGGCGCAGCGTCCGGTTGCGCACCACGGCGATGACCCGCTCCCCCTCGACCTGGCCCGGGTTCAGCCCGACCTCCTCGCGGGTGACCTGCCGCTCGCCCACCTCCAGGCCCTCGCGCGAGGACAGCAGGTCCTCGATCACGGTGCCGAGGTTGGGGCTGGTGGCCGAGAGCCCGAGCAGCCGGCCGACGGCCTCGGAGGAGGTGATGACCGCGTTGGCGCCGGACTGCCGCAGCAGGGACGCGTTGTCCTCCTCGCGGACGGCGACGACGACGTGCGCGCTGGGGTTGAGCTGGCGGACCGTGAGGGTGACGAGGATCGCGGAGTCGTCGCGGTCGAGGGTGATGATGACCTCGCGCGCCTTGATGATCTCGGCGCGGCGCAGCACCTCGCGCCGGGTGGCGTCGCCCTCGATGGCGGCGTAGCCGCGGATGTTCGCGTCGGCGACGGCGTTGCCGCGGCCGTCGATGATGACGATCTGGGCCGGGTTGCAGCCGTTCGCCTCCAGCGTGTCGACGGCGCTGCGGCCCTTCGTGCCGTACCCGACGACGACCACGTGGTTGCGCATGTGCTTCCTCCAGCGGGAGTCCAGAAAGATGCGCCGGCCCTCGTTGGCCAGCACCTGCAGCGTCGTGCCGACCAGCAGGACCAGGAACATGATCCGCAGCGGCGTGACGAGGATGGCGTTGAGGATGCGGGCGTGCGGGGTGATCGGGGTGATGTCCCCGTAGCCGGTCGTGGTGATGGTGACCGTGGCGTAGTAGATCGCGTCGACGAAGGAGACCTCGCCGTCGTGGTTGTCGGTGTAGGCGTTCCGGTCCACGTACACCAGCAGCACGATGAAGGCCACCAGCAGCAGGGCCAGCGCCCCGCGCCGGGCCAGCTCGACCAGCGGGGACGTCGTCCGCGCGGGCAGGCTGACCAGGGCGTCGTGGGTCCACGGCCGCTGGCCGCCCGGGCGCCGGACCAGCGTCGAGCTGCGGCCGGAGCGGCCGCTCACGCGTCGCTCGTCAGGACGGCGTCGACGCGGTCGAGCCCGTGCTCGGCGAGCAGCGCCCGGCCCGGCAGGAATGTGAGCTCCAGCAGCACGGAGACGCCGACGACCTCGGCGCCGAGCCGGCGGACCAGCCCGGCGGCCGCCACGGCGGTGCCGCCGGTGGCCAGCACGTCGTCGACGACCAGCACCCGGTCACCCGGGCCCACCGCGTCGACGTGCAGGGCCAGCGTCTCCTCGCCGTACTCGAGGGCGTAGGAGACCTCGACGCTCTCCCGCGGCAGCTTGCCCGGCTTGCGGACGGGCACGAAACCCACCCCGAGCGCCAGCGCCACCGGCGGCCCGAAGAGGAAGCCGCGCGCCTCCAGCCCGACGACGACGTCGACGCCGCCGGGGACCGAGGCCACCATCGCGTCGACGGCGGCGGCCAGCCCCTCGGCGGAGGCGAGCAGCGGCGTCACGTCCTTGAACACCACCCCGGGGCGGGGGAAGTCGGGGACGTCGACGACCAGGGAGGCCAGGTCCACCATCGGAGGCCGCTCAGCCCCGACGCTGGCTGCGGGGCTTGTGCTGCGGCTGCGGGCGCTTGGCGGCACCCTCGCTGACCGGCCGGACCGGCACCGTGCCGGCGACCGCGCGGGTGACGGTCAGGGCCGGGGTCCGGGGACCCGCGCCCTCGCCCGCCTCCTCGACACCCTCGACGGGCTCGCCGTCGGCCCCGCGGGTGCGGGCGCTCTCCTTGCTGCGGCGGGCGGCGACCCGGGCGGCCAGCTTCTGCATCTCGGGGTTGCGCTCCTTGATCTGCGCCAGCAGCGGCGTGGCGATGAAGATCGAGGAGTAGGCGCCCGAGATCATGCCGACGAACAGGGCCAGCGAGAGGTCCTTGAGCGGGCCCTCGCCCAGGATGAACGCCCCGGCGAACAGCAGCGCCGCCACCGGCAGCACGCCGATGATCGTCGTGTTGATCGAGCGGACCAGCACCTGGTTGACCGCCAGGTTGGCGGCCTCGGAGTAGGTCCGGGTGGTGCTGCTGCGCAGGTCGCGGACGTTCTCGCGGACCTTGTCGAACACCACGACGGTGTCGTAGAGGGAGTACCCGAGGATCGTCAGCACGCCGATGAGCGTCGCCGGCGTGACCGTGAACCCGACGAGGGCGTAGATGCCCACCGTCAGGACCAGGTCGTGCCCCAGGGCCACCAGCGCGGCGGCCGACATCGCGCCGTCGCGGAAGTAGATCCAGATCATCAGCCCGACGAGGACGAGGAACACCCCGAGGGCGATCAGCCCGCGCTCGGTGATCTGGTCGCCCCACGACGCGCCGATGAGGTTGTAGGCGACCTGGTCGGTCGGCAGGCCGACCTCCTCGCCGATGGCGGCGCGGACGACCGGGACCTCGCTGGTCGGGTCCAGGGTGCGGGTCTGCACGCGCACCTGGTCGCTGCCGATGGTGTTGATGGTGGAGTCGTCGAGGTCCGGGAGGCCGGTCCGCTCCAGGGCCGAGCGCATGTCGTCGACCGTCTGGCTGTTCACCGTTGTGGTGGCGCGGAAGTCCGCCCCGCCCTCGAACTCGATGCCGAAGTCGAGGCCGCGGATGGCCAGGGCGCCGAGGGAGATGAGCAGCAGGACGGCCGAGAGCGCGTACCAGCGGCGGCGGCGGGCGATGAAGTCGTAGGAGACCTCACCGGTGTAGAGCCGGTGCCCGAGATCGCTGAACTTCGACATCAGGCCTTCTCTCCAGTGGTGGCGACGGGCGTGGCCGGGGTGGGCGCGGACCCCGCCCGGCCGGCGGCGGCCGACCCGGGGCGTCGGGCCCGGATCCCCGGCAGCGCCTTGACGCCGAGGTGGCCCGGGTCGAGCCCGGACAGCTTGTGCCCGTTGCCGAAGAACTTGGTGCGGGCCAGCACCGACATCAGCGGCTTGGTGAACAGGAACACCACGAGCACGTCGATGAGCGTCGTGAGGCCCAGGGTGAACGCGAAGCCCTTGACCGAGCCGATGGCCAGGATGAACAGGATGATCGCCGAGAGCATCGACACCGCGTCGGCGATCAGCACCGTCTGCCGGGCCCGCCGCCAGCCGGTCTCGACGGCGGTCCGCAGGCTCCGGCCGTCGCGGACCTCGTCGCGGATGCGCTCGAAGTAGATGACGAAGCTGTCCGCGGTCACGCCGATGGCCACGATCGCGCCGGCGATGCCGGGCAGGTTGAGCGCGAAGCCCACCGAGCTGCCCAGCAGCACCATGCACGCGTAGGTGATGACCGCGGCCACCGCGAGGGAGGCCACGACGACGATGCCGAGCCCGCGGTAGTACGCGAAGCAGAACCCGACCACCAGGACGAGGCCGATGATGCCCGCGATGATGCCCGCCTGCAGCTGCTCGCCGCCGAGGGTGGCGGAGACGTTGGAGACCTCGGAGACCTCGAAGGCCAGCGGCAGCGCGCCGTACTTGAGGACGTTGGCGAGGTCGGTCGCGCTGGCCTGGGTGAAGCTGCCGGAGATCTCGGCCTGGCCGCCCGGGATCGCCGAGCTCACCGACGGGGCGGAGATCGTCTCGCCGTCGAGGACGATGGCGAACCGGTTCTGCGGCTCGCTGCGCTGGGCCAGCTGGCCGGTGATGTTCTCGAAGGCGGTGCCGCCCTCGGAGTTGAAGGTCAGGTTGACGACCCACTGGATGCCGCTCTGCGGGATCCCGGCCGTCGCGCCGGTCAGGGTGTCCCCCTGAATCAGCGTCGGGCCCAGCAGGTACTTCTCGGTGCCCTCGCGGTTGCAGGAGAACAGCGGCTGGTCGGAGACGTCGACCTGGTTGCCGGCCTGGTCGCAGGTGAAGGCGGCGAAGTCGGCCGTGTCGGCCTCGCTGGGCTGGTAGCCGATCGCCTGGTCGGGCGGCGTGCCCTGGCCCTCGGCCGTCGGCCGCGGCGTGGACGGCGCGGGCGGGGCGGTGGGCAGCCCGGGCAGCGGGCGGTTGTCACCGCTGGGGCTGGCACCGGGCGCCGGGGTGCTGCTGGGCGCCGACGACGGGGCGCCGGCCGACTCGTCGCTGCCGGGCTCACCGCTCGGGGCCGGTGTCGACGGCTCCTCGCTGGGGGCGACCGGCGGCGTGACCTGCTCGGCGGAGTAGACGGCGCGGAAGCGCAGCACGGCCGTCTGGCCGACCTGCTCGACGAGCCGGTCCTCCTGGACGTCGGGGACGCTGACGATGATCTGCCGGTCGCCCGCGGTGGTCACCTCGGACTCGCCGACGCCGAGGCTGTCGACGCGGTTCTGGATGATCGTCCGGGCCTCGTCGAGGCTGGTGGGGTCGATGGACCCGGAGCCCGACGTGTTCTGCGCCGTCAGGGTGATGGTGGTGCCACCCCGGAGGTCGAGCCCGAGCTTCGGGGTCCAGGTGCCGCCCAGGGCCATGAGGCCGATCAGCGCGGCCACGAGGGCCGTCAGGACGATGAGGGTGCGGCCGGGTCGGCCACTCTGTGCTGCCACGGGGAAGGAGTTCCTTGCTACGCGAGACCGAGCGGGGTGGTCGGTCGATCAGCTGGGGCGCTTGGGGTCGGCCCCCGCCGACGGGTTCTGCCACTCGAGGTCGGAGGCGGCGGTGGAGCCGTCGCGGCCGTCGAGGTCGGTCGTGGTGTCGCGCGGGGCCAGGCCCTGCGGGTCGGCCAGCACGTCGTCGTCGTCGACGTAGGTGTCCTCGTCGACGGTGTCCTCGTCGGCCTCGGTGGCGGCGCGGACGATGGCCTGCTTGAGCACGGTCAGCTCGACGCCGGGCGCGATCTCGAGCACGGCCTGGCGGTCCCCGAGGGAGACGATGGTGCCGAAGAGGCCGCTGCCCAGCAGCACGCGGGTGCCCGGCTGGAGGCTGCTCAGGGTGTTCTGGATCGCCTGCTGACGCTTCTTCTGGGGCCGCAGGATGAGGAAGTAGAACGCGAACACCATCAGGGCGATCATGATCAGGGTCGTGTAGTTCTGCATGGCTCCAGCATCCGTCGGGGCACCCGGCACGCGGGCTGCGCACC
Organism: Microlunatus capsulatus; assembly: GCF_017876495.1. Taxonomy (NCBI): domain Bacteria; kingdom Bacillati; phylum Actinomycetota; class Actinomycetes; order Propionibacteriales; family Propionibacteriaceae; genus Microlunatus; species Microlunatus capsulatus. Next base: position 423,988 of record NZ_JAGIOB010000001.1, read on the forward strand.
GGTCGGGGTGGGTCGGGTCGTGAGGCCGACCGAGGGTCGGGTCGAGCGGGTCGGCGCGCGCGCCGACCGACGTACTCTACCCACTCGGCGCCCCCGAGCGCCCTAGCCGAACAGGTCGGGAGCGGTGTCGGGGCCCGTGACCCCGCCGGGGACGGCCAGCCCGAGGTGCCGCCAGGCCGCCGGGGTCGCCACCCGGCCGCGCGGGGTCCGCATGAGGAAGCCCTGTCGGACCAGGAACGGCTCGGCGACCTCCTCGACGGTCTCCCGCTCCTCCCCGACCGAGATGGCGAGCGTCGACAGCCCGACGGGCCCGCCGCCGAAGCGCGTGCACACGGCGCGCAGCACCGCCCGGTCGAGCCGGTCGAGGCCGAGCTCGTCGACCTCGTAGAGCTCCAGGGCCGCCCGGGCCAGGGTCGCGGTGATCCGTCCGTCGGCGCGGACCTGGGCGTAGTCGCGCACCCGCCGGAGCAGCCGGTTCGCGATCCGCGGTGTCCCCCGCGAGCGGCGGGCGATCTCGGCGGCGCCGGCCTGGTCGAGGTGGGCCTCGATCAGCTCCGCCGAGCGGTGCACGATGTGCTCCAGGGCGGGCGTGTCGTAGAAGTCGAGCTGGGCGGTGAACCCGAACCGGTCGCGCAGCGGGCCCGGCAGCAGGCCCGCACGGGTGGTGGCGCCCACCAGGGTGAAGCGCGGGATCTCCAGCGGGATGGCCGTGGCGCCCGGGCCCTTGCCGACGACGACGTCGACCCGGAAGTCCTCCATGGCGAGGTAGAGCATCTCCTCGGCCGGCCGCGACATCCGGTGGATCTCGTCGAGGAAGAAGACCTCGCCCTCGGTGAGGCCGGAGAGGATGGCGGCGAGGTCGCCGGCGTGGGTGATGGCCGGTCCACTGGAGATCCGCAGCGGGGCCCCCATCTCGCCGGCGATGATCATGGCCAGCGTCGTCTTGCCCAGCCCGGGCGGGCCCGACAGCAGCACGTGGTCGGCGACCGCCCCGCGGTGCCGGGCCGCCTCCAGGACGAGGCCCAGCTGGTCGCTGACCCGCGGCTGCCCCTCGAACTCGGCCAGCGAGGTGGGCCGCAGCGCCGACTCGGCCGCCCGCTCGTCGGCGTCGGCGGCGGGCCGGACCAGCGCGCCGAGGTCCTCGGTGCTCACCCGCTCAGCCCCGGGCCAGCGACTGCAGCGCGGCGCGCATCAGCACGGCGACGCTGGTGGCGGGGTCCTCGGCGACCAGCGGCTCGACCTCGGTGCACGCGGCGTCGGCGTCCCGCTCGGACCAGCCGAGCCCGACGAGGCCGCGGGCGACCTGGTCGCGCCAGGCCGGCACGGCGCTCGTGCTCGTGTGCGGCTCGGCCGACAGCCCCACGGCGCCGATCTTGTCCTTGAGCTCGATGACCATCCGCTGCGCGCCCTTGCGGCCGATGCCGGGCACCTTGCAGAGCTGCACGAGGTTCTCACTGGCGATCGCGGACCGCAGCTGGTCCGGCGGCAGCACGGCCAGCGCGGCCTGGGCCAGCTTGGGGCCGACGCCGGTCGCGGTCAGCAGCAGCTCGAAGAGCTCCCGCTCGTCAGCGGTGGCGAAGCCGTACAGCGTGAGCGAGTCCTCGCGGACGACCAGCGAGGTGGCCAGCGCCGCCCGCTGGCCGACGCGGAGGCCGGCGACGGTCCCGGGGCTGCAGAGGGCCAGCACGCCGAGGCCGCCGACCTCGACGACGGCGGAGGTGGGACCGACCTGCAGGACGGTGCCGCTGAGGGAGGCGATCACGAGGCTCCTCGGGACGGGCGGGCCTGGGTGAAGGCCCGGCGTTGGCGGGCGGACGCGACGGCGGCGGCCTGGAGGGCGGCGTCCACCCGGGCGGTGGCCCCACCGCGCCAGACGTGGCAGATGGCCAGGGCCAGGGCGTCGGCGGCGTCGGCGGGCTTGGGGGCGGCGGTGAGCCGCAGGATGCGGGTGACCATGGCGCCGACCTGGTCCTTGCCCGCCCGGCCGGAGCCGGTGATCGAGGCCTTGACCTCGCTCGGGGTGTGCAGGGCGACGGGCAGCCCGTGCCGGGCCGCCACCAGCATGGCGATGCCGGCGGCCTGGGCGGTGCCCATCACCGTCGGGACGTTGTGCTGGGCGAAGACCCGCTCGACGGCGACGGCGTCGGGCCGGTGCTCGCGCACCCAGGCCTCCACCGCCTCCTCGATCTGCACCAGCCGGCGAGCCGTCTCCAGCGTCGCCGGGGTGCGGGTGACGCCGACCGCCACCATGGTGGGCGGGCGCCCGGGGGTGCCGTCGACGACGCCGAGGCCGCAGCGGGTCAGGCCCGGGTCGATGCCCAGCACGCGCACAGCAGCTCCTCGACCGGTCTGGCCCGGTCCCTCGGTCGAACGGGTGTTCGGTTCACCCTACGAGCCGGGGCCGGGCGGGCCGGGACGGCGCGCCGGAGGGCGCGCAGCCGGCGACCGGGGTCAGCTGATCGAAGCGAGGACCTCGTCGGAGGCGTCGAAGTTCGCGTAGACGTTCTGCACGTCGTCGGAGTCCTCGAGGGCGTCGATGATCTTCATGACCTTCTCGACCGTCGGCCCGTCGACCTCCTGGGTGAACTCCGGGACGAAGGAGACCTCGGCGGAGTCGTAGTCCAGGCCGGCCTCCTGCACCGCGGTGCGCACCCGGACGGTGTCGGCCGGGTCGGAGATGATCTCGAAGGTCTCCCCCAGGTCGTTGACCTCCTCGGGGTCGGCGTCCAGCGTCGCCTCGAGGACGTCGTCCTCGGCCAGCGTCTTGTCGCCCTGCTGCTTGGGGACCACGACGACGCCCTTGCGGCTGAACACCCGGGCGGTGGAGCCGGAGTCGGCCATGGTGCCGCCGTTGCGGGTGACCGCGACCCGGACCTCGGAGGCGGAGCGGTTCCGGTTGTCGGTCAGGCACTCGATGAGCATCGCGATGCCGGCCGGGCCGTAGGCCTCGTACATCAGCGTCTCGTAGTCGGCGCCGCCCGACTCGGCCCCGGAGCCGCGCTTGACCGCGCGGTCGATGTTGTCCTTGGGGACGGAGGTCTTCTTGGCTTTCTGGATGGCGTCGAAGAGCGTCGGGTTGCCGTCGACGTCACCGCCGCCGAGGCGCGCGGCGACCTCGATGTTCTTGATCAGCTTGGCGAACGACTTGGCCCGGCGCGCGTCGACGACGGCCTTCTGGTGCTTGGTGGTTGCCCACTTGGAGTGTCCCGACATGCAGGCGATCTTATCCGTCCGTCGCCGCCCCGCTCGGCGCCGACCTGTCAGACCTGAGCTGACCCAGGGGTCAACCCACGTCTGACAACTCGGCACAGGGCGCGGCAGCAAGGCCGCCCACCCGACCACCACCGGCGGGGGCGCCGCAGCCCGGGACCACCACCGGCGGGGGCGCCGCCGAGCGGAGGAGGAGCCGGTGGACACGTTCTTCGTCCACCGGCGACGGCGACGTCGGCGGACCAGAGCCCCCGCCGCGTCCGAGCGGAGCGAGGACAGAATTACCGCGGGATGCGCCACCGCGGCGTCGTCGGCTTGATCTTCCACTCCACCGTCGACCACTGGCTGCGGGCCGCGGCGCGCATCAGCGGGATGTCCGGGCTGACCGCGACGGGGTGCCCGACGGTCTGCAGCATCGGCAGGTCGGCCTGGGAGTCGGCGTAGGCGAAGCTGCGGGTGAGGTCGACGCCGTGCAGCGAGGCGTAGTGCTTGAGCCAGGCGGCGCGGGACTCCCCCACCAGCGGCGGGCGGGCCAGGAAGCCGGTGCAGCGGCCGTCGGCGTCGGTGGCCAGCTCGGCCGCGACGACGACGTCGAAGTACTGGCGCAGCGGCCGGGTGAGCGTCTCGACGGCCCCGGTGATGAGGATCGTCGTGTGGCCGGCGGCCCGGTGCTCCTGGATCCGCGCGAGCGCCTCGGGCGAGACCCGGCTGAGGATGGCCGGGGCCATCGTCGTGTCGACGCGGTGCTCGAGGTCGGCGAGGTCGAGGCCGCGGTAGCGGCGGTAGACCGCACGCAGGAAGTCCCCGCGGTCGCGCTGCTCGGCCAGCAGGTAGCCGGGCAGCCGGCGGGCGACCTGGCCGACCTCGGCCACCTGGGCGGCGGTCGAGAGCTCGGGCAGCCGCGACCACAGGTACTGCTCCACCACGTTGGTGGACATGATCGTGCCGTCGAGGTCGAAGATCGCGACGGCGGAGGACCCGGCGGTGTCCCGGCTGAGGTCCTTCATGGTGCTCGGCCGGGCCCCGCGCTTCTTGCGCAGGGCGTCCATCCGCCGCACCGAGGTGGTGATCGAGGGGCAGTGCACGTCCTCGATGTAGGTCTTCCAGTCGAAGACGGCGGTGTCGAAGGCGAAGGTGGCGACGTCGTCGGGGTGCAGCGAGCGGGTCAGGGCCAGCGTGGCGTCGTCGACGAAGTGCAGCTCGGACTGCGCGTACTCGTTGTAGAGGCTGTGGTAGCGCTTGAAGAAGTCGAGCCGGCCGCGGAAGCGGTCGAGGCTGCGGGCGGCCTGCCGGGCCCGGTCCGAGCGGGGCGCGCGGGCGAGCACGCGCTCGGCCACCGAGTGCGCCAGCTCCGACGCGACGAGGAGCCGGCCCACCGAGGAGGAGCCCGGGAAGTCCCACTCGGGCAGCGGCTCCCCCGGCTTGGCGGTCCGCTCGAGCGGGTGCTCGGCGAAGTAGCGCCGGATGTGGTTGTACATGTCGGCGATCGTCAGCGGGTTCCGGGCGCCGGAGCTGACGTGGTAGTACTCGGGCCGGCCGACCGCGGGCTCGCTGGCGCAGACGGCGACGATGGCGTTGACGACGAGGTCGCACGGCACGATGTCGAGGACCGAGTCGGGCGAGCCCGGGAACTCCGGCAGCTCGCCGCGCCCGTAGGCCAGGATCAGCGGCTCGGCCATCTTGAAGCCCTCGATCCACCCCGGGTAGGGGTGCGCCCAGGACGACTCGACGATGGCGGGCCGCACGATCGAGACCCGGATGTCGGCACCCAGGTCGGCCACCACCCGCTCGCCGAGGGCCTTGGTGAAGGTGTAGACGTCGGTCCAGCCCAGCGAGCGGGCGCGCTCGGTCCCGGCCCGGACGAGCTCGGCCTGCACCCACTCGGTGCGCCGGCGCTCGGTGTCGGCGGCCGTGGTCAGGTAGCCGGCGCGGCGGTGCTGGCGCTCGGCCTCCTTGCGCAGCGCGGTGAGCCGCTCGGGCATCCGGGACTCGGCCTCGACGAGCTCGCGCATGGCCAGCCCCGCCGCGGTCTCGGCCTCGTAGTCGACGCTGTGCTCCTGCGGACCCTCCGGGATCGCGCCGCGCCGTCGGCCGGCGGTGTAGGCGGTGGAGATGTGCACGTAGTGCGGGACCGAGGTGGGCGTCCCGTCCTCGTCGCGGCAGGCCTCGAGCATCCGCTCCATCAGCGCCTTGGTGCCGACGACGTTGGTGGTGAAGGCCTGGTCGATCGGCGGGTCGAACGAGACGTCGCCGGCGCAGTGGACCAGCACGTCGAGGTCGCGCGGTAGCGCGGGAACGTTCGGCAGGTCGCCCTCGATGACCTGGATGCGGCTGTCGACGAGCGCCTCGGCGCCCCCGGCCGCCTCGCGGACCTCGGCGAAGATCGCCTTCTTCACCAGCGAGACCACCCGGTCGCGCGCCGCGGCGGAGCCCTTGCGGCGCACCAGCACCGCGGGCCGGGCGTCGGGGAGCTCGGTGAGGATCTTCCACAGCAGCTGCTCGCCGATGAACCCGGTCACCCCGGTCATGACGATGGTGCGACCGGCCAGGAGGTCGCGGAGCCGGCCGTCGAGCAGGGGGGCGGGGTCCGCCGGGTCGCGGACGACCGTGGGGCGGGCGAAGGGGTCGGCGACAGCCGTCATGGGGTGCGGTCCTCGGGGGTGGCGAGCGGCAGGGAGGCGGCGCGCAGGGCCTCCTCGATGGTGAAGTTGCCGACGTAGAGGGCGGTGCCGACGATCGCGCCCTCGACGCCGACGGGGACGAGGTCGCGCAGCGCGACCAGGTCCTCCAGGCTCGAGATGCCGCCGCTGGCCACGACGGGCGCCTCGGTCCGCGCGCAGACGTGCCGCAGCAGGTCGAGGTTGGGGCCGCTCAGCATCCCGTCGGAGGCGACGTCGGTGACGACGAAGCGGGAGCAGCCGGCGCGGTCGAGGCGGTCGAGGGTCTCGTCGAGCTCACCGCCCTCCGACGTCCAGCCCCGGGCGGCGAGCCGGGTGCCGCGGACGTCGAGGCCGATGGCGATCCGGTCGCCGTGGGTGCGGATGACCTCCTCGCACCACTCCGGGCGCTCGAGGGCCGCGGTGCCGATGTTGACCCGCCGGCAACCGGTGGCCAGCGCCCGCTCGAGGGTCTCGTCGTCGCGGATGCCGCCGGACAGCTCCACCTCCAGGTGCAGGTGGGAGACGATCTCGGCGATGATCTCGGCGTTGCTGCCCTGGCCGAAGGCGGCGTCGAGGTCGACCAGGTGGATCCACTCCGCGCCGGCGTCCTGCCAGCGCTGGGCGGCGGCCCGCGGGTCCCCGAAAACCTTCTCCGAGCCGAGCCGACCCTGGACCAGCTGCACCGCCTGGCCGCCGGACACGTCGACGGCGGGCAGCAGCACCAACGGGTTCTGCGAATTCACCCGATGACCCTACCGGAGCGCCGCCGCCCGACCGGCCACGTCCGCCGGGCCCGGGAGGCCGTCGGGAGGGGTCCGGGCGCGCTCAGCAGGCGACGGCCGCGAGGCCGAACCGGTCGCGGGCGGAGGCGCTCACCTGGCCGAGGAAGCGGCCCGAGTTCGCGGTGGCCCGCTCGGTGTACCAGCGCTCGTCGATGTCGCAGACGAGCAGCTCGGCCGGGGTGTCGGCGAGCACGAGCGGCAGGGTGTGCACGACGGTGGAGGGGAAGCTGATGAGCCGGCGGGCCAGCACGCCGAGCCGGGCCGCGATCTCCAGGGGCAGGTCGGGCCGGACGACCTCGACGCCGAGGCCCTCGATCCGGGCGAGCTTGGCGTCGGACTCCTTGCGGTGGGCGAAGTAGCGGTCGACGGCGTACTGCTCGACGAGGCTGGCGACGCCGCCGTGGTAGGACTCGGCGTCGACGACGCCGGTCTCCACCAGCGAGGTGCCGATGAGGTCGGAGCCGAGCTTGACCTCGGGCACCGGGAAGCGGGACCGCACCCAGCCGAAGGTGTTGCGGCCCACCTCGACCCGGGGCAGCTCGACGTCGAGGCTGGTGAACAGCCGCAGCCGGCAGCCGGACTCCGGACCGATCCGGCGGCGGACCGAGCCGGAGATCTGGTCGCGGGCCAGCTGGCTGATCTGGCGCCGCTGGCCGGGGGTGGCGACGGTGTGCCAGCGCGACAGGTGCTCCCCCGCCACCCACTGCCGCGCGAACTCCAGGGTGGCGGTGCCGTCGTCGACGATCACCACCTCGGGCGCCCGGCTGATGCTCATCACCACCTGCAGGACGCCGGAGAACGGGTCCCCGACGACGAGCCGCTCGATCCCGGACAGCTCGCTGGCCAGGGACCGGACGGTGCGGGCGGTCGCCGCACCGCCCAGCCGCGGCTCGTGCCAGAGCACCTCGAGGCCGTCCTCGCGGGCCAGCGCGGACATCGCCCGCAGCTGGCGGCGCGAGGCCTCGTTCGTCGGGGCCAGGACGATGACGGTGAGGTCGTCCCGGGGCTCGCCGGCCTGGTGGGCCCACTCGACCACGTTCAGCAGCTGGGCGGGGCTCTCCACCAGGGCCGACGAGCGCACGGTCAGCTGCCCGTGCTCGCGAGCTGCGGCTCGCTGCTGTCCTGCACCCGGCGCAGCTTCTTCATCGCGGCGAGCTCGCCGTCGTAGATCTTCTTGACCCCGTCGCCGAGGGACTCGGTGATGATCCGGACGTCGCGGACGAGCCGCTGCAGGCCGGGGGGCTCCACCGAGGCGGACTGGTCCGAGCCCCACATCGCGCGGTCGAGGGTGATGTGCCGCTCGACGAAGACGGCGCCGAGGGCGACGGCGGCCAGCGTGGTCTGCAGGCCGGTCTCGTGGCCGGAGTAGCCGATCGGGACGTTGGGGAACTCCGACTGCAGGGTGTGGATCATCCGCAGGTTCAGCTCGGTCGGCTTGGCCGGGTAGGTGCTCGTGGCGTGGCACATGACGATGTTCTCGCTGCCCAGCACCTCCACGGCGTGCCGGATCTGCTTGGGGGTCGACATGCCGGTGGAGAGGATGATCGTGCGGCCGGTGGCGCGCAGCCGGCGCAGCAGCTCGTCGTCGGTCAGCGAGGCCGAGGCGACCTTGTGGGCCGGCACGTCGAACTGCTCGAGGAAGTCGACGGCCTCGACGTCCCACGGCGAGGCGAACCAGGCGATGCCGCGGGCGCGGGCGTGCTCGTCGATCTGGCGGTAGTCGTCGGCGTCGAACTCGACGCGGTGCCGGTAGTCGATGTAGGTCATCCGGCCCCAGGGGGTGTCCCGCTCGATGTCCCACTGGTCGCGGGGGGTGCAGATCTCGGGGGTGCGCTTCTGGAACTTGACGGCGTCGCAGCCGGCGGCGGCGGCCTGGTCGATGAGCGCGAAAGCGTTCGCGAGCTCGCCGTTGTGGTTGATGCCGATCTCGCCGGTGATGTACACCGGGTGGCCCGGTCCGACGACGCGGTCGCCGAGGCGTCGCGTCGGTCCCTGGAGCAGCTGTGCGGAAGTGGTCATGCCCGGAAAGTAGGCCGCCGAGGTGGCAGGACGGGTGCCGACACCTGAACGCCCGGAGAACACCAGCACACGCTTCGACCTCCGGTCCCCGCGGCGGGCCACGGTCGTTCACCCGCTGTTCAGACCGCGGTCCTCGTGCGCGCCCGGCCTGCTCCGGCACAGTACCGGGGGTGACCGCAGCCCCGGGGGACGCGCCCCCGCTCGACCGACCGCGCGGTCCCGTGCGCGGGTTCACCGACATCCCGGGCTGGTTCTACTGGCTCGACTACCTCCTCTTCCGCGCCCTGCTGCGCTCCCAGGCCGCGAGCCCGCCGGGGGTGCTGGTGGAGATCGGGGCCTACCTCGGCAAGAGCGCCGTGGTGATCGGCGAGCACGTCCGCCCGGGCGAGGAGCTCGTGGTGGTCGACCTGTTCGGCCGGACCGACCTGCTGCCCGGCTCCGCGGTGGCCGACGCGAACCGGGCCGAGGTGGACGGCTCCTACCGCACGCTGACCCGGCAGACCTTCGAGCAGAACTACCGGGCCCTGCACCCGCAGCTGCCGACCGTCGTCGAGGGCCTCAGCGAGACCGTCGTCGACCACGTCGCGCCCGGCACCGCCCGCTTCGTGCACGTCGACGCCTCGCACCTCTTCGACGTCGTCCGCGCCGACATCGCACGCACCCGGGAGCTGCTGCGCCCCGGCGGTGTCGTCGTGCTCGACGACTGGCGCTCCGAGCACACCCCGGGCGTCGCCGCGGCGGTGTGGGAGGCGGTGCTCACCGGCGGCCTGGTCCCGGTGGCGCTGACGCCGCACAAGTTCTACGGCGTCTACGACGACCCGGCGCCGGCCCGGCGGGTGGTCGAGGACCTGGTCGCCGGCGACGCGGACCTGCGCAGCGCCACCCAGAGCATCGCGGGGCACGAGGTGCTGCGGCTGCGCCGGCTGGGCGCGAAGCCCGCCCCGGCGGGCCCCCGGCTCGACGACCGCGACCTCGACCGGCTGGCGGACCGGGTGGCCGAGCGGGTCGGCCGCCGGCTCGACGCGCGCCCGGCCCCCGCGCCCGCGCCGGCCCTCCGCGGCCGCGCCGGGCGAGCGCTCCGGGCGCTGCGCCGCCGGTCACCGTTCTGACAGGCAACGTTCACCGGGCGGCCACGGGTTCGGCCCCGACGCCCTCCCGCTGGTCCCCTACCGTCCCTCCGGTGAGACGCCTGACCGTGGTCATCCCCTGCTACGACGTGGAGCGCTACGTCGGCCAGACCGTCGCGAGCCTGCGACGCAGCGCCAGCCCCGACGTCGAGTTCCTCTTCGTCGACGACGCCTCCACCGACGCCACCGCGGCGGTGCTCGAGGAGCAGCTCGACACCCTGCCGGGGGCGCGGCTGCTGCGGCTGCCGGCCAACCGGGGCCTCGCCGGCGCCCGCAACGCCGGCCTCGACGCGGCCGGCAGCGAGTACGTCACCTTCCTGGACGGCGACGACTTCGTCGGCCCGGGCTACTACCCGCAGCTGCTGGCCGTCGCCGAGCGGCTGCGCTGCGACCTCGTCCGCACCGACCACGTGCAGGTCAAGGGCCGCGAGCGCACCGTCCACCGGATCGGGCACGGCCCGCGCGGGGTCGTCGGCCGGCCGCGGGACGCGATCCTCCCGGTGCACCGCGTCACCTCCGTGGACGCGCCCTACGCCTGGGCCGGGATCTACCACCGCCGCCTCGTCGACGACGGGCTCCTGCACTTCTCCGAGCGGCTGCGCACCTGCGAGGACCGGCCCTGGATCTGGCGGCTGCACCTGCGGGCCGCCTCCTTCGCGGTGGTGGGCCTGCACGGCCTGTTCTACCGCCGTGGCGTGCCGGGCTCGCTGACCCAGGTGGCCGACGAGCGCCAGCTGGACTTCCTGCCGGCCTTCGACCAGATCCTCGAGCTGGTGAGCGGGGACCGCGACGCCGCGCTGCTGCTGCCCAAGGCCGTGCGCTCGTACTGCTCGATCCTGCTGCACCACCTGGCCCTCCGCGAGCGGTACGCGCCCGAGCTCGCGGCGGTCCTCGACGAGCGCTGCCGGGCCGCGCTCCGCCGGATGCCGGCGGGTCCGCTGGCGGCCGTCGTCGCCGGCCTCGACCCCGACCGGGCCGACCGGCTGCGCGCGCTGCAGGGGGTGGCGGCGTGACGACGCAGGTCTTCGTCGCCTCGACGGCCTTCGGGTTGGCAACCCTCACCGCGGCCCTGGAGGACGGGCTCTTCGACGCCGCCGACCGGCGCGTCCTCGTGCTCAGCACCAACGCGGCGGTCCCGGAGGCCGCGGTGGCGGTCACCGAGGTGGCCGGCGTCGACCGGCTGGCCGCGCGCTTCGACGCGGTGCACGACTACAACCAGCTGATCGCCCCGCAGCACCCGTCGCTGTGGCGCCCGCGCGCGGCCGACCTGCCGCTGCTGGAGCGGATGGTGCGTCGCAGCTGGGACCTCGAGGGGGACGTCCACCTCGTCGTCGAGTGCGTGTGGACCGCGCCGTCGCTGACCCTGTGCCGGATCTTCGCCGACGCCCGGGTCGACGTCTACGCCGACGGGCTGATGAGCTACGGGCCGACGCGCGACACCATCCCCGCGCAGGTCGCCTGCCGGCTCGAGCGGCTCCTGCACCTGGACCTCGTCCCCGGCCTGGTACCGGTCCTGCTCACCGAGTTCGGCGTCCCGGCGCAGACCATCTCGTCGGAGTCCTTCCGCACGGTCGTCGCCACCCTGGACCCCCCGCCGGCGGCGGTCGCCGACGCACCCGCGCGGAGCGTCGCCGTCGTGCTCGGCCAGTACCTGGCGGCCCTCGACCTCGTCTCCGCCGAGGAGGAGGCGACCCTGGTGCGGGCCATGGTCCGGCACACCGCCGCGGCCGGCTTCACCCGGATGGTGGTCAAGCCGCACCCCGGGGCCCCGCCCGCCCACGGCGCCCAGCTGCAGCACGAGGCCGCCCGGCTGGGCGTGGAGCTGACCTTCGTCGACGGACCGGCGCTGGTGGAGGCCTGGTTCCGCAGCCCCTCGGTGGGCCTCGTCGTCGGCTGCTTCTCCACGGCGCTGATGACCGCGTCCAGCCTCTACGACCTGCCGGCCGCGCGGGTCGGGACCGAGCTGCTGATGGAGCGGCTCAAGCCCTACGAGAACAGCAACCGGGTGCCGCTGACGGTCGTCGACGCCTGGCTCCCCGACCTGACCCGCTCGGTGGTGCCCGGGCCCGCCGCGCGCGGCGAGGTCGCGATCGGCGCGCTCGTCCGGGCGGTCAGCTACTGCATGCAGCCCGAGCGCTACCCCGCGCTGAGGCCCGGCGCCGAGGCCTTCCTGCGGACGCACTGGCCCGTGCTGGGCCGCTACTTCCGGCGGCGCCGGCTGACGCTGCTGGACCTGCCCGGCCGGCTGCCCGCGCCCGTGGTCGTCGAGGTGCCCCCGGCGCCGGTGCCGGCCCCGGTGCCCGGCTGGGAGCAGGCCGCGCGCCGGGCGCTGCGGCCGGTCCGCCGCCGGGTCAGACGTCTGCTGCGTCGGGGCCCGACGGCGCGCGCCGCCCGCTGACCGCGCCGACCAGCCGGCCGGCCGCGGGCCGCACCTCGCGGCGCACCCGGGCCAGCGGTCGGTGCAGCACCGGGGGGACGAAGTCGCGCCCCCGCAGCCGGCGGCGCGGCGGGGCCGGCTTCGGGACGGGCGGGGCGGGCGGCGCCGGCTTCGGCAGGGTCCGGTGGTAGCTGGCCGCGCTGCGGAAGTAGTCCGACCCGCGGACCGCGGCCGCCGGCCGCTCCCCGCTGGCCAGCAGCTCCTCGACGCGGTCGGCGACGGTCTGGGTGGCGGTGCGCTCGGGTCGGAAGAAGTAGGACGCGAGCCAGTCCGGCCGCGGGGTGCCCAGCTGGTCGGCGGTGATCTCCTCCCAGGTGCGCAGCAGCCCGCTGCCCAGGAACACCTGGTTGCCGTAGCGCTCGTGGACACCGAGGTCGAGGACCAGCGCCACCCGGCAGCCGTGGTCGATCGCCTCCAGGCAGGCGGTGGAGGACACGGTGACCAGCAGGTCGACGTCGGGCAGCAGCTCGGCCACCGAGGTGTAGTCGACGCGGAAGTTCGGCGGCAGCTCGGCGCCGGCCAGCAGGACCTCGGGGTGGTGCCGCATCCGGTGGAAGGTGTCCTCGTCCGGGCGGTGCCGCGGCTTGAGCAGCACCTCGCGGTCGGGGTGGGCGCGCGCGTAGGCGAGGGCGCCGTCGTAGAGGAAGCGGCGCTCCGCGGCCGAGCTGGGCACCGTCGGCTGGTCGGCGAACAGCAGCCGGCGGACCTCGGTGCGGGCCGGTGCCGGGTCACCGCTCAGGAAGGGCAGGCCGGTCAGCAGCAGGTTGTCCGTCGGCAGCGCCAGGGCGGCCGCCGCACGGCGGAAGTGCTCGAGGTCCTCGACGGAGTTCACGGCCACGACGTCGGAGCCGCAGCGGTCGAGGTAGCCGGCGGTGATCTTCTCGATGATCACGCCGACCCAGCCGCTGACCACGACCGGGCCCGGCGTGCCGGAGCCCTCGAGGCGGTCGGCGAGGTCGAAGAGCAGCGCCTTGGTGAACGGCCCGGACAGGCTGCAGACGACGGCGTCGGCCGCGAGCGCCCGCTCCAGGAGCTCGTCCCAGCTGACCGTCTCGACGTCGGTGAAGCCGGCCGCCTCGATCTGGCCCGGCGAGAGGGCCGAGCGGACGTCGGGCACCACCACCTCGGAGGCGAAGCCGCGGGCCTCGAGCTCGTCGCGGATGCGGGCGCACCACTTGAGCTGGGAGTCGAAGGCAGCCACGAAGAGGGCGCGTCGCATCAGGTTCCGTCCGCCGGGGTCAGGGAGCCGCGACGCTAGTTCCGGTGGGTGAACAGGAGCCGAACGCCTCGTGTCGTGTCGCCGTCGGCGCTCCCTGAGCTCGTCCCCGGCTGCCTGCGCTGGTCCACCGCTGCCTGAGCTCGTCGCAGGCCCTTCGACAGGCTCAGGGAGCGGGGTCGAGCCCTTCGGCAGGCTCAGGGAGCGGTGAGGTCAGGGCGCGGGGCGCCAGGAGGCCGAGGCGTAGGGGTGGACGGCGACGACCTCCTCGACCGGGAGGGGGCCGTAGAGGTGCGGGAAGGGCCCGGCGCCGAGGTCCTCGACCACGACCGGGACCGAGAGGGTCGTCGCGTCCAGCTCCAGCACCACGAGGGCGTCGTCGGGCAGGTCGGCGTACTTGCGGTCGCGGGTGCCGTCCACCTGGTCGGCGAACCCGGCGTGCACGAAGCCCTCCGACTCGTACGTCCCCGTCCGGCCCGACCACGGGTAGGAGCCCGCTTCCCGGGCCCGCTCCCAGACGGCTGCCTCGGTGAGGTGCAGCACCGGTGCCGCCGGCGGGCGGCGCGGCCCCAGCAGGCCGAGCCGCTCCAGGTCGGCCCGGAAACGGTCCGCGCCGGTGAAGGGCAGGCCCGTCATCCCGAGCTCGGCCGCCGCCTCGACGTTGGCCGGGGAGTCGTCGACGAAGACGCAGCCCGCCGGGTCGAGGTCGAAGCGCTCCAGCGCCAGCCGGAAGATCGCCGGGTCGGGCTTGGCCAGCCGCTCGGCGCCGGAGACCAGCACGCCGACGAACCGGCGCAGCAGCCCGAACCGCTGCTGGGCCACCGGGAAGGTCTCCGCCGACCAGTTGGTCAGCGCGGCGCAGGTCACGCCGGCCTGCTGCAGCTCGGCGAGCACGGCGCCGGTGCCGGGCACCAGCCCGGTCAGGGTGCGGCCGAAGTTCGCGCGGTAGGCCGCGATGGCGGCGCCCTCGTCGGGGAAGCGGCCGAGCAGCTCGGCCTCGATCTCGGCGAAGGGCCGGCCGGCGTCGGCGGCCCGGTTCCAGGTCCCGAAGCCGGTGCGCTCCAGGAAGCCCGCCACCTCGGGCTCGGCCAGCACGCCGGCGTAGGCGCCGGCCGGGTCCCAGCCGACGACGACGCCGCCGAGGTCGAACAGGACCGACGGCGAGACGCTCACCGGGCCGGGCTCACAGCGTGGCGACCCAGTTGCGCAGCAGGCCGGTGCCCGCCTCCCCCGACTTCTCGGGGTGGAACTGGGTGGACCACAGCGGGCCCTCCTCGACGGCGGCGACGAAGCGGTCGCCCTCGTGCTCGGCCCAGGTGACCTTGCGGTCGAGGGTCTCCTCGAGCACGCGCACCCCGTAGGAGTGCACGAAGTAGAAGCGCTCGTCCTCCAGGCCGGCGAACAGCCCGCTGCCGGCGGCCGGCTCGACGGTGTTCCAGCCCATGTGCGGCAGCCGGCGGGCGGTCAGCTGCTCGACCAGGCCGGGCCAGACGGAGCAGCCGGCGGCGCGGACGCCGTGCTCGATGCCGGCGTCGAACAGCACCTGGTGGCCGACGCAGATGGCCAGCGTCGGCTTCCCGTCCGCCACCCGGCGGGCGATCAGCCCGGGCCCGCCGACGTCGGTCAGCCCGGCCATGCAGGCGGCGAAGGCGCCGACGCCGGGCACCACGAGGCCGTCGGCGGCCAGGGCCTGCTCGGTGTCGGCGGTGACGACGACGGCGACCCCGGCGTGCGCGACGGCGCGCTCGGCCGAGCGCAGGTTGCCGGAGCCGTAGTCGAGGACGACGACGGTCTTGCGGTCGGTCACAGGGATCCCTTCGTGCTGGGCACCCCGGTCACCCGGGGGTCGTAGGCGACGGCGTCGCGCAGGGCGCGGGCCACGGCCTTGAACTGCGCCTCGACGATGTGGTGCGGGTCGCGGCCGGCGACCAGCGTGAGGTGCAGGCAGAGGTGGGCGTGGAAGGCCAGCGTCTCCATGACGTGCCGGGTCAGCGAGCCGGTGTAGGGGACGCTGTCGCGGGCGCCCGGACCGGCCGGGGTGCCGCCGCCGATCCGGGCGAAGGCCTGGCCCTCCGGCTCGCCGGTGTGCACGCAGTACGGCCGGCCGGAGACGTCGACGACGGCGGAGGCCAGCGCCTCGTCGAGCGGCACCATCGCGTCGCCGAAGCGACGGATGCCGCGCTTGTCGCCCAGCGCCTCGCGGAGCGCCTGGCCGAGCACGATCGCGGTGTCCTCGACGGTGTGGTGGGCGTCGATGTGCAGGTCGCCGGTGCTCTCGACCTCGAGGTCGACGAGCGCGTGCCGGGCCAGCGCGGTGAGCATGTGGTCGTAGAAGCCGACGCCGGTGGAGATCCTCGACTCCCCGGTGCCGTCGAGGTCCAGGCTCAGCCGGACGATCGACTCCGACGTGATCCGCTCGATCGTGGCGGTCCGGGCGCGGCGCTCGGTCATCGGGGGTCTCCCTGGGGGTCGGGGGCGCGGCGCGCGGCGGGCGTCGCCAGCACCTCGGCGAGGGCGGTGGTGAAGGCGTCCATCTCGGCCGGGCTGCCGGCCGAGACCCGCAGCCAGCCGGCGGGGCCGGTCTCGCGGATCAGCACACCGCGGTCCAGCAGCGCCTGCCAGACGGCGTGCCGGTCGGCGAAGCGGCCGAAGAGGACGAAGTTGGCGTCGGACTCGGCCACCGCGAGGCCCTGGCCGGCCAGCCAGCCGGCGACCTCGTCACGCGCGACCCGCAGCTGGTCGACGGCGGCGAGCATCTCGGGCGCGTGCGCCAGCGCGACCCGGGCGACGGCCTGGGTGACGCCGGAGAGGTGGTAGGGCAGCCGGACGACGCGCAGCGCGTCGACGAAGGCCGGGGCGGCGGCGAGGTAGCCGAGCCGGCCGCCGGCGAAGGCGAAGGCCTTCGACATCGTCCGGCTCACGGCGAGCCGCGGGTACGCCGGCAGCAGCTCCAGCGCGCTGGGCGTGCCGCTGCGGGCGAACTCGACGTAGGCCTCGTCGACGACGACGACGCCTGGGGCGGCGTCGCAGATCGCGCGCACCGTGGCCAGGTCGACCGCCGTGCCGGTGGGGTTGTTCGGGCTGGTCACCAGGACGACGTCCGGGGCGTGCTCGGCGATCGCCGCGACGGCCGCGGCCGCGTCGATCCGGAAGTCGGCCGTCCGGGGCGCGGTGACCCAGGCCGTGTGGGTGTTCCGGGCGTACTCGGGGTACATCGAGTAGGTCGGGGCGAAGGACAGCACCGTCCGGCCGGGCCCGCCGAAGGCCTGCAGGACGTGCGTCATCACCTCGTTGCTCCCGTTGGCCGCCCAGACCTGCTCGGCCCCCAGGCCGTGGCCGAGGTAGCGGGCCAGGTCGCCGCGCAGGCCCAGGGCGTCGCGGTCGGGGTAGCGGTTCATCGAGCCGGCCGCGTGCGCGACGGCGGTGGCGATCTCGGCCACGACCGCCGGGCTGGGCGGGTACGGGTTCTCGTTGACGTTGAGGCAGACGGGGACGTCGAGCTGCGGGGCGCCGTAGGGCTCCTCCCCCACCAGCTCGGGGCGCAGCGGCAGGTCGGCCAGCGCGGGGCTGGCCGTGCCGGCGGCGGTCGCGGTCACCGGGGGATCCTCCGGCTGACAGCAGCGCCGTGCGCGGGCAGGTCCTCGGCGTCGGCGAACACCTCGACGTGCCGGGCGACGTCGGACAGCGCCTGCTCGGAGTAGGTGACGACGTGCACGGCCTTGAGGAAGCTCTTGACGTTGAGCCCCGAGGAGTGGCAGGCGCAGCCGGCCGTCGGCAGGACGTGGGTGCTGCCGGCGGAGTAGTCGCCCAGCGAGACCGGGGACCAGGGCCCGACGAAGATCGCCCCGGCGTTCTGCACGCGGGCGGCGACCGCCGCGGCGTCGCGGGTCTGGATCTCCAGGTGCTCGGCGGCGTAGGCGTCCACCACGTCGAGGCCCTGCTCCACGTCGTCGACGAGGATGACGGCCGACTGCACCCCGCCGAGGGCGGTGCGGATCCGGTCGGCGTGCTTGGTGGCGGCCACCTGCTCGGGCAGCTCGGCCTCGACGGCCGCGGCCAGCTCCGGGGAGTCGGTGACCAGGACGGCGGCGGCCATCGGGTCGTGCTCGGCCTGGCTGATGAGGTCGGCGGCGACGTGCACCGGGTTCGCCGAGTCGTCGGCCAGCACCGCGATCTCGGTGGTGCCGGCCTCGGAGTCGATGCCGACGCGGCCCTTGAGCAGCCGCTTGGCGGCCACGACGTAGATGTTGCCCGGGCCGGTCACCAGGTCGACGCGCGGGCACAGGCCCGGCACGCCGTAGCCGAACATGGCGACGGCCTGGGCCCCGCCGACGGCGTAGACCTCCTCGACCCCCAGCAGGTGGCAGAGCGCCAGGATGCTGGGGTGCGGCAGCCCGCCGAACTCGCGCTGGGGCGGGGAGGCGACGGCGATGGACCGCACGCCCGCCACCTGGGCCGGGACGACGTTCATGATCACGCTGGAGGCCAGCGGGGCGAGCCCGCCCGGCACGTAGAGCCCGACGCGGCGGACCGGGACCATCTTCTGGGTGACCTGGGCGCCCGGGGCGACCTGGACCTCGACGGCCCGCTCCCCGAGCTCGGCCTCGCTGACGAGCCGCCGGCGCCGGGTGGACTCCTCGAACGCGGCGCGGATGTCGGGGTCGAGCTGCTCCAGGGCGCGGGCCAGGGCCTCGGCCGGCACCCGGAACGACGGCGGCACCACGTGGTCGAAGCGCTCGGAGTACTCCGCCAGCGCGACGGCCCCGCGCTCAGCCACGTCGTCGCAGATGGGCCGGACCACCTCGACGGCGGCCGCGACGTCGAAGGCGGCGCGCGGCACCACCGTCGCGTAGTCCAGGCGTTCGCCGGTCGCCGCACGGCCCCGCAGGTCGATCGTCCTCAGCACGCCGCCATCCTACGGAGCCGCGCTGACAGCCCCGGGACGTTCTCAGCCGGGCCGCCGGCCCCGGCTAGGCTCAGCCGGCCCCGCTCCCCCCTCGTGACCCGACAGGACCGCCATGACCTTCGCCGGCGCCGGCACGCTCGTCAACGTCGCCACGGTGCTGGCCGGCGGTGGACTCGGGCTGGCGCTGGGGCACCGGCTCCCCGAGCGGACCCGGGACACCGTCACCGACGGGCTCGGCCTGGTCACCCTGCTGATCGGCGCGCTGTCCGCCGCCTCGGTCGGCTCGGCCGCCCTGGAGGGCGCCGTCGGCTCCTCGGCCCCCGTGCTCATCGTGCTCGGCGCCCTGCTGCTGGGCGGCATCGCCGGCTCCCTGGTCGACGTCGAGCGCCGGCTGGAGGACCTCGGCGGCTGGGTCCGGGTCCGCCTCGGACGCCGGAGCGCCGCGACGGCCGGCGCCGCGGCGGGCGAGGCCCAGGACGCGGCGCGGGAGCGGTTCATCGAGGGCTTCGTCACGTCCTCGCTGGTGTTCTGCGTCGGGCCGCTGACCATCCTCGGGGCCCTGTCCGACGGGCTGGGGCTGGGCGCGGAGCAGCTCTACCTCAAGGCGACGCTGGACGGCTTCGCCGCGATCGCCTTCGCCGCCTCCCTCGGCGTCGGGGTGCTGGCCTCCGCGCTCACGGTCGCCGTCGTGCAGGGCCTGCTGACCGTCGTCGGCCTCGTCGTCGGGGACGTGCTGCCCGCCGCCCACCTCGACGCGCTGACCGCCACCGGCGGGCTGCTGCTGCTGGGCGTCGGGCTGCGGCTGCTGCGGATCCGCCAGGTGCCCGTCGGCAACCTGCTGCCCGCGCTCGTGGTCGCGCCGCTGCTGGTCGCGGCCGTGGCGGCGTTCCGGTGAACGACGGGTCCGACGACGCCGCCGGTCCGGAGGTGGACGAGCGCGCCGCCCGCCGCTCGGTGCTGCGCGCGGCGGTCGGCATCGGCCTCTACGCCGCCGCCTTCGGGGCCTCGTTCGGCGCCGTGGCCACCGGCTCGGGGCTGAGTGCGGCCCAGGCGGTGGTGCTGAGCCTGGTGATGTTCTCGGGCGCCTCGCAGTTCGCCTTCACCGGCGTGGCCGCCGCCGGCGGGTCGGCGCTGACCGCCGTCGCCGCGGCGCTGCTGCTGGGCCTGCGCAACGCCTTCTACGGCGTCACCCTCACCTCGGTGCTGGCTCCGCGCGGCGCGTCCCGGTTCTGGACCGCGCACTTCGTCATCGACGAGACGACGGCCATGGCCGTCGGCCAGCGCGGCGTCCGGCTGCAGCGCTACGCGTTCTGGTCGACGGGGCTCATCCTCTGCGCGCTGTGGCAGCTGGGCACGCTCGCCGGCGCGCTGGCCGGCGGGATCGTCGACCCCGCCGACTTCGGCCTCGACGCCGCCGGTCCCGCCGTCTTCCTGGCCCTGCTCTGGCCGGGCCTCACGAGCCGCGAGGCCCGCTGGGTCGCGGTGGTCGGGGCGGCGCTCGCGCTGGCCCTGGTCCCCGTGGCGCCGCAGGGCGTGCCGGTCCTCGCCGCCGCCGGGGTCGCCGTGGCCGCGGGCCTGCGGCCGGGCGCGACCCGCACCGGGCCGGCGTCGTGACCGGGCTGTGGGTGGCCCTCGTCGTGGCGGCGGTCGGCAGCTACCTGACCAAGCTGGCCGGGCTGTCCCTCCCCGAGTCGGTGCTGGCCCACCCGCGCGTCCAGCGCGTCGCCGCCTTCCTGCCCGTCGCCATGCTGGCGGCGCTCGTCGCGGTGCAGCTGGCCGACGGCGGCGGGCGGTACGCGGTGGACTGGCGGGTGCTCGCCGGGGTGGCCGCGGCCGTCGTCGCCCTGCTCATGCGGCGCGGGTTCCTCGTCGTCTTCCTCACCGCCATCGCGGTCACGGCCCTGCTCCGCCTGCTCACCTGAGCGGACCACGGGAGGACGACGGGCCGGGGAGCGGCCACCGTCCCCCGCCGTTAGCGCTCGCGCCGGCGGGGTACGTCCTCGGGTGACGAGCAGCACCGAGGGAGGAGACGCCGATGCGGGCGATGGTCTACCGAGGGCCCTACACGGTCCGGGTGGAGGAGAAGGACGAGCCGAGGATCGAGCACCCCGGCGACGCGATCGTGAAGGTGACGCTGGCCGCCATCTGCGGCTCGGACCTGCACCTGTACCACGGGCTGATGCCCGACACCCGGGTCGGGCACACCTTCGGCCACGAGTTCATCGGGGTGGTGCACGAGGTCGGCCCCGACGTGGCGAACCTGCAGGTGGGTGACCGGGTCATGGTGCCGTTCAACATCTACTGCGGCTCCTGCTTCTTCTGCGCCCGCGGCCTGTACTCCAACTGCCACAACGTCAACCCGAACGCCACCGCGGTGGGCGGCATCTACGGCTACTCCCACACCACCGGCGGCTACGACGGCGGCCAGGCCGAGTACGTCCGGGTGCCGTTCGCCGACGTCGGACCGGCGAAGATCCCCGACTGGATGTCGGACGAGGACGCCGTGCTCTGCACCGACGCCCTGGCCACCGGCTACTTCGGGGCCCAGCTGGCCGACATCGAGCAGGGTGACGTCGTCGCCGTCTTCGGCGCGGGCCCCGTCGGCCTCTACGCCGCCGCGTCGGCCTGGCTGATGGGCGCGGGCCGCGTCATCGTCGTCGACCACCTCGACTACCGGCTGGAGAAGGCCCGCACCTTCGCGCACGCCGAGACCCGCAACTTCGCCGAGCTCGACGACGTCGTCGTGGAGATGAAGAAGATGACCGGCTGGCTCGGGGCGGACCGGGTGATCGACGCCGTGGGCGCCGAGGCCGACGGCAACCTGCGGCAGCAGGTCAGCGGGACCAAGCTCAAGCTGCAGGGCGGCTCCCCCGTCGCGCTCAACTGGGCCATCGACAGCGTCCGCAAGGGCGGCACCGTCTCGGTCGTCGGCGCCTACGGGCCGGTGCCGAACCTGGTGAAGTTCGGCGACGCCATGAACAAGGGCCTGACCATCCGGACCAACCAGACGCCGGTCAAGCGGCAGTGGCCCCGGCTGTTCTCCCACATCCAGAACGGCTACCTGGAGCCGAGCGGGATCGTCACCCACCGGGTGCCCCTGGAGCACATCGCGGAGGGCTACCACATGTTCTCGGCCAAGCTCGACGGCTGCATCAAGACCCTCGTCGAGCCCGGCGCCTGAAGGAGGAGACCGATGACCTACACCGCCGACCACCCGCCGCTGCCCGAGACCCCGGACCAGCTCCGCGCCCGGATCCCCGGCTGGGGCGCCGACCTCGACCCCGCCGACCGGCCCTCCTACCCGCGCGAGCGCTTCGACCCCGGCGCCTCCGGGGCGCGGTGGGACTTCCCCGAGCGCCAGCCCGAGCTGGCCGCGCGCGAGCGCTCCATCGAGCACGGGATGCTGCCGCCGGTCTTCGGCACCGCCCAGCCCCTGCACGGCGTCTCGGGTGCGATCCGCCGCCACGCCTACCGCCGCTACAGCGAGGCGCGCTCCGCGCACTGGCTGCTGCTCATCGCCGCCGACCGGGTCGACACCGCGGGGGCCCGCGTCCGTTCGCTCGCCAGCGCGCGGCCCGACGACCCGGTGACCGAGACGGGGGTGCTGGGCGAGGCCCGCCGGCACGGCTGGGCCTCGCGCGCCGGCCAGCACCGGGCCGACGTCCACCACCAGTGGCTCGACCCGGTCCTCGTCGCCGGGCCCTGGCTCGCCGCCGGAGCGCTCGGCTGGGCGGCCGTCCGGGTGGTCCGGAGACGGCGGGGCTGAGCGCGACCCCTCAGCGCTCGACACCCGCGCCCTGAGCTCGACCTCCGCACCCTGAGCCTGTCGAAGGGCCTTCGACAGGCTCAGGCAGCGGGGGGGCTCGGGCAGCGGGATCCAGCCGCGTGCTCAGGGGACGAGGACGACCTTGCCGTTGAGCGTGCGGGACTCGGCCAGCTCCAGGGCCCGGGCGGCGTCGGCGAGGGGGAAGCGGGCGGCGATGTTGGCCGTCAGCACCCCGTCGCGCAGCAGCGCGAGGACGTGCCCGAGGTCCGCCTCCAGGTGGGCCCGGAACCGGCGCGGCCGCAGCCGGTGCCCCGACCAGAGGTCGTAGAAGGTGGCCCGCTTCCCGTTGGGCAGGGCCGAGCGCAGCACCGTCTGGCCGATCGCGGTGAGGAAGGGGGTCCAGAGGCTCCCCGTCCCGCTCACCGCGGCGATGATCGCGTACGACACGAGGGTTCCACCCGGGGCCAGCAGGCCCCAGGCCGTGTCGGTCACCGGCCCGCCGATGTTGTCGAACACCGCGTCCACCCCGCCGGGGGCGAGCTCCCGCACGCGGGCGGCGAGGTCCGGGTCGGCGTAGTCGACGGGCTCGACGCCGGCCGCGCGGAGCGCCGCGTGGTGGCGGGGCGCGGCGGCGCCGACCACCCGCACGCCGTGGTGGTGCGCGAGCTGTATGAGGATGCCGCCCACGCCGCCGTTGGCCCCGAAGACCAGGACCGTCTGCCCGGGCCGGACGCGGGCGGCGCGGTGCAGCATCTGCCACGCGGTCACCCCGTTGACGACCACCGTCTCGGCCTCCTCGGGCTCGACGCCGTCGGGGACGCGGACGCTGTCGCGGGCCTCGACGACGACGTGCTCGGCCCAGGCCCCGGTCTTCGTCATCACCGCCACCCGCTGCCCGACGAGCGCCGGCTCGGCGCGCGGGCCGACGGCGACGACCCGGCCGACGAGGTCGTAGCCGGGGGTGAAGGGGAAGGCGGGCTGACCGGCGTAGCGGCCCTTGCGCATGGCCTGCTCGGCGTAGGAGATCCCGGTGGCCTCGACGCGGACGAGCAGCTGGCCCGGGCCGGGCGCGGCCACCGGGCCGGTCACGAGCTGGAGGCCGGACGGCTCGACCAGCCCCGGCAGGACCACCCGCGTCGTCGTCCGGGGCAGGGAGGGGGCGGTGCTCATGGTGGTCCTCGGCTCGGTCAGGAGGTGACAGCACCTCGCAATGTGAATACCCATCACACTAGAGAGACCCTGTTACGGTGTCAACGACCGAGGCCACCGAACCAGGAGCGAGGTGCGGCCGTGAGCACGGAGACCCGACGTCCGACGAGGCGCGAGGAGCGGCGCACGCAGACGGTGCAGGAGATCAGGGCACTGGCCCTGGACCAGGTCAGCGCCGGCGGGCCGGAGGCGGTGTCGCTCAGCGGGATCGTCCGGGCGATGTCGATGTCGCCCGCCGCGATCTACCGCTACGTCGAGAGCCGCGACGCCCTCCTCGCCGACCTCGTCGTGGACGCCTACGACGACTTCGCCGACGCCCTGGCCGCAGCGGCTCCCGCCGGGGCGGCACCGACCGCGCGGCTGGTCGCCGTCCTGGGCGCGGCCCGGACGTGGGCCCTGGCCCACCCGAACCGCTACCGGCTGGTCTTCCAGACCGCCAGCGGTTCGGGCCGTGACCTCGCGCCCGAGCGGACCGTGTCCGCGGCCTCGCGCA
This sequence comes from Microlunatus capsulatus, assembly GCF_017876495.1. NCBI lineage: Bacteria > Bacillati > Actinomycetota > Actinomycetes > Propionibacteriales > Propionibacteriaceae > Microlunatus > Microlunatus capsulatus. The sequence continues at coordinate 447,813 of NZ_JAGIOB010000001.1, forward strand.
GCATGGCCGTCCTCGTCGACGCCCTGGAGGCCGCGCACGCCGCCGGCGGTGGCACCGACGCCGCGGACCGGGACGCCGGCACCGCCGCCCTCGACGCCGAGGTCGCCGCCTGGGGGCGGCGCGCCGGGCTCGACGGCCACCCGCCGCGGGTGCTGCGGCTGGCGCTCACCGCCTGGACCCGGCTGCACGGGGTCATCAGCCTGGAGCTGGGCGGTCACCTGGGGGCGGTCGGCGTCGACCCGGGCGCCCTCTACGCGGCCGAGGTCGCGGTGCTCGGCGCCGCGGTCGGCCCGGGCGGGGGCCCCGGCGCTCAGTAGCCGGCGGAGGCCCCGGCCGCCCCGCTGCCGGACTCCAGCAGCGCGCGGGAGCCGGAGACGCCGAGCCGGGTGGCACCGGCGGCGACCATCCGGCGGGCGTCGTCGAGGGTGCGGACACCGCCCGAGGCCTTGACGTGGGCGCGGTCGCCGACGGTCTGCGCCATCAGCCGGACCGCGTGCTCGGTGGCACCGCCGGCCGGGTGGAAGCCGGTGGAGGTCTTGACGAAGTCCGCACCCGCCTCGACGGCGGCCCGGCAGACGCCCACGACCTCGTCGTCGGTGAGGACGGCGGACTCGATGATCACCTTGAGCACCGTCGGGGCCGGCACCGCGGCCCGGACGGCCGCGACGTCGGCCTGCACGGCGGCGAAGTCCCCGGCCTTGGCGGCGCCGACGTCGATCACCATGTCGATCTCGTCCGCCCCTGCGCGGACGGCCTGGGTCGCCTCGGCGGCCTTGGTCGCGGAGGTGTGCTTGCCGCTCGGGAAGCCGGTGACGGCGGCGACCTTGAGCCCGCTGCCCGCCGGGACGTCCAGCGGCAGCATCGAGGGCGAGACGCAGACGGAGTAGGTGCCCAGCGCGACGGCCTCGGCGACCAGCGCCTCGACGTCGGCCCGGGTGGCCTCGGGCTTGAGCAGCGTGTGGTCGATGAGCCGGGCGACGGCGGCGGGGCTCAGCTCGGGGATGCGGTTGTCGGTCACGGGATGCCTTCCGGTCGGTGCTGCGGGGTCTGGGTGGATCGGGGTGGGTGCGGGGACGGGCTGCGGGAGCATCGTCCCGCGCCGGGTGCTCAGCCGGCGCCGAGGGCGCGGCGGGCGGCGTCCTCGTCGGTGACGAGGACCGAGCAGAGACCGCTGGTCAGGGCGGCGAGGATGACGTCGGCCTTGGCGGGGCCGGAGGCGACGGCGACGGCCAGCTCCGCGGCGCGGAGGTCGTCCAGGGTCAGCCCGACGGTCCGGGACTCGACGCCGGCGTCGGCGACGGCGCCGTCGGGGGTCACGTAGTGGCCGAGGACGTCGCCGCAGGCGCCGGCCGCGCGCAACCGGTCCAGCTCGGCGGGGCTGACGGCGCCGCTCTGCACCAGCACCGAGTCCGGGCTCAGGGCGCCGAGGGAGAACAGCAGCGCGTCCGCGCCGCGGGCCCTGTCCAGCGTCTCCCGCACCGAGGACTCGGCGTAGAGCGCCGTCCGGGTGCTGGCGTGCTCGACGATGGCGGGCAACGGCAGCAGGGTGGCCCGGCCGTTCCCGCTCCGGGCGATGCTCAGGGCCACGTCCGCCGCCGTCGTCGGGCGCACGGAGCGGCTGACGTTGCCGTTGACCTGGACCACCTCGAGCCCGGTGGTCCAGCCGGCCGGCAGCACCGCGGCCACCTCCTGCAGGGTGTTGCCCCAGGAGACGCCGAGGGTGCGCAGGGAGCGGCCGCGGCTGCGCAGCAGGTCCGCGGCGGCCAGCGCCACGTGCGTGCTGCCCGGCGCCGCACCACCGGGCGCGGGCACGACGACGCAGTCGCGCAGCCCGAAGCGGGCGCGGAGCTCGGCCTCGAGGTCGTGCCGGCGGGCGCGGGGGTGGACGACGGTGATCTGGACGATCCCCTCCGCCCGGGCCTCCTCCAGCAGCCGGCCGACCTTCCACCGCGTGAGGTGCAGCTCGTGGCCGATGTCCTCCTGGGTGCGGCCCTGCTCCCAGTAGCGCTGCGCGACCTCCAGCAGCAGGGCCGTCCGGTCCCCGGGCGGCGTGCTCACCGCGCGGCCAGCCGGTCGACGGAGGCGTGCATCAGCGGCGTGAGCGCCTGCATCAGCCCGACGTAGTCGGCGTAGGTCTGGCGGTAGAGCGCGTGCCGGGCCGGGTCCGGGGTGAGCGTGCGGGTGCGCGGTGCGTAGGCCGCCGCGCCCTCGTCCAGCCCGCTCACCAGGCCGGCGCCCGCCGCCCCGATGACCGCGCAGGCCCGCAGGGTCAGGTTGTCGCCGTCGACGACCTCCACCTCGCGGCCCAGCACGTCGACGGTGACCTGCTGCCAGAGCCGGTTCTTCTCGATCCCGCCGGAGAACACCAGCCGGCCGCACGCGACGCCGGCCCGCTCGAAGGAGTCGACGACGCCCTTCGTGCCGCAGGCCACGGCTTCGACCGAGGCCCGGTAGAGCTCGGCCCGGGTGGTGCCCAGGGTGAGCCCGACGACGGCGCCGCGGAGCCGGGCGTCGCGGTAGGGCGTCCGGTTGCCCATGAAGGTGTCGAGGGCCAGCAGCCCGTGCGCTCCGGCCTCGACCCGGGAGGCCTCCTCGACCAGGGTGGAGAGGTCCGTGCGGGCGACGCCCATGATGTTCTCGGCGGCCCAGGTGAGGACGGAGCCGCTGGTGACCTGGCCGCCCTCGACCAGCCACTTCGTCGTCCGCAGGGCGTGCGGGTAGGGCCCCCAGATCTCGGTCGTCTCGGTGGGCTCGTCGACCTCGGCGATGATCGCCGAGGACGTGCCGGAGACCAGCGAGACGACGTCGTCGGACGCCCCGCAGGACAGCAGCGAGACGTGGGCGTCGATCCCGCCGACGACGACGGGCGCACCAGGAGCGGTCCCGAAGGCCGCGGCCGCCTCCGCGGTCAGCGGCCCGGCGACCGAGCCGACGGGCAGGATCTGGTCGGGGAGCCGCTCGACGAGGTCGGCGACCCCGAGGTCGGCGTACAACCCGACGGGGAACGCGCCGCGCAGGCCGTCGTAGTTGTACTTGCAGACGGCGTTCATCTGCGAGCCCACCCAGCGCCCGGTCAGCCGGAAGGTCAGGTAGTCGATTGCCTCGACGACCCGCGCCGCCCGCGCCCAGGTGGCCGGCTCGTGCTCCTTGAGCCAGACAGCCTTCGGCAGCAGCCACTCCGACGCGTCCGATCCGCCGGACCAGGCCAGCACCGGGTGCCGGTCGGCCAGCCCCGCCGTCCGGGCCGCCTGGGCCGAGGCCCGGGAGTCCATCCAGAGGATGGCGGGCCGCAGCGGCCGGCCGTCGGCGTCGAGGACCGCCACCGTCGAGGCGGTGGTGGCCGACGCGACCGCCAGCACCGGGCCGGCGGCGCGGCAGGCGTCGGTGGCCAGCAGGGTCCGGGCGGCGTCGACGACGGCGGCCCACCAGGCCTCCGGGTCCTGCTCGGCCCAGCCGGCGCGGGGGAAGGAGGTGGCGTAGGGCCGGTGCACCGAGCCGAGGGCGGTGCCGTCCTCGGTGAAGGCGCCCACCCGGGCGCCCTCGGTGCCGAGGTCGAGCCCCAGCAGCAGGCCCACGCTCAGCCCGCGTTCGGGACGAAGATCACCTTGGAGGAGTGCTCCGACCGCGCGCCCAGCTTCTGCATCATCTCGGGCAGGGCGGACAGCGGCAGCTCGTGGGTGATCATGAACTCCCAGCGCAGCTCGCCGGAGGCCATCTTGGCCGCGGACACGCGCCACTCGTCGCCCGGGAACGGGGCCGAGAACGAGTTCCACGAGCCGTGCAGGGTGACCTCCAGGCGCAGGAACTGGTTGAAGGTCTCCTTGGCCAGCTCGACGGGGGCGTGCGGGATGCCGACGAACACGGCGTGCCCCTTGGGGCCCACCAGCCGGGCGGCCATGTCGGCCGTCACCGCGACGCCCGCGGACTCCAGGACGACGTCGAAGCCGCGTCCGGCCAGGGCCTTGGCCTCGTCGAGGGTCTGGACGGCGTGGTCGGCGCCGGCCTCGCGGGCCATCGCCGACTTCTCCTCGCTGAGGTCGATGGTGACGACCTCGGCGGCCCCGTGCAGGCGGGCCCACTGGACGGCGAAGAGCCCGATGGGGCCGGCGCCGACGACGAGCACCCGGTGGCCGGCGCGCAGGCCGGTCTTCCAGAGCGCGTGCAGGGCGATGGCGGCCGGGTCGAGCATCGCGGCGGCGCGGGGGTCGAGGCCCTCCGGCATCAGCAGCAGGTTGCCGACGGGCGAGACGACGTACTGGGCGTAGGCGCCGTCGCTGCGGCTGCCGAAGTAGTCGTAGTCCTCGCAGAGGCCGAAGTCGCCGCGCACGCAGAAGTCGCAGTGCCGGCAGGGGATCAGCGGCGGGACGGAGACGAGGTCGCCGGGGCTGAAGCCGGTGACGCCCTCCCCCAGCGTCTCGACGTGGGCGGAGAACTCGTGGCCGCAGATGATCGGCATGACGTAGCCGCCGTTGCGCAGCATCCGGGGGATGTCGGAGCCGCAGACACCGCAGGCCGCGACCTTGAGCAGCACCTCGCCGGGACCGGGCGAGGGCACCGGGACCTCCTCGACGCGGATGTCCCCGGGCGCGTGCATCACGGCGGCGGTCATCACGGCGGGCAGGGCGGACGCGGTGCTGGGCTGGTCGGTCACGGTTCTCCTCGGGACGGGGTGCGGGGCGGTCACCGACGCTAGCCGCCCACCGCGCCGGCCGGCAACTTCTGTTGGCACCTTTGCTCAGATGAGCAGGACGGTCGCGACGACGGTCGACGCCGAGTTGTGAGGAGTTCGGCCGGGTACTCGCAGGCGAAGTCCTCACAACTTCTGCCCCCACCGGCGCGGGCCCGGGGCAACGCCCTGCGGATCCGCGTCGTTAGGCCCCGGCGCGGCCGGGTAGCCCGGTGTCGTGCCCACGATGACCACCCGCCTGCAGCAGGTCGCCGCCGAGACGTTCGGCTGGGACGCGCTGCACCCCGAGCAGCTCGCGGCCATGGAACCGCTGATGGAGGGCCACGACGTCCTCGCGGTCCTGCCCACCGGCGCCGGCAAGTCCGCCATCTACCAGGTCCCGGCCCTGCTGCTGCCGGGGCCGACGCTCGTCGTCTCCCCGCTGCTCGCGCTGCAGGAGGACCAGGTGGACGGGATCGAGAGCTCCGAGGCGCCGGAGGCGGTCGCGGTGAACTCGGCGCAGCGGACAGCGGAGCGCCGGCACGCCTGGCGGGCGGTCGAGGAGGGCGAGGCCGAGTACCTCTTCCTCTCCCCCGAGCAGCTGGCCAAGGACGAGGTCGTCGACGAGCTGGCCGGTCTGGGCATCAGCCTCTTCGTCGTCGACGAGGCGCACTGCGTCTCGGCGTGGGGGCACGACTTCCGGCCGGAGTACCTGCGGCTCGGCGGCGCGATCGCCCGGCTGGGGCACCCGCCCGTCGTCGCCCTCACCGCGACCGCGGCGCAACCGGTGCGCGAGGACATCGTCGAGCGCCTGCGGCTGCGGGACCACCGCGAGGTGGTGGCCAGCTTCGACCGGCCGAACCTGCGGCTGACCGTCGAGCACGCCTCGGAGGACCGCCGCAAGCGCGAGCAGGTGGTGGTCCGGGTCCGGACCCTGATGGCCGACCCGGGGACCCGCAGCGGCCTGGTCTACACCGCCAGCCGCAAGGACGCGGAGCTCTACGCCGGCGAGCTGGAGCAGTTCGGGATCCGGGCGGCGGCCTACCACGCCGGCCTGCGGGCGGCCGAGCGGACGCGCGTCCACGAGGGCTTCCTCGACGGCTCGGTCGAGGTGGTCGTGGCCACCTCCGCCTTCGGCATGGGCATCGACAAGCCCGACGTGCGCTTCGTGGTGCACGCCTCGGCCCCGGAGTCGCTGGACTCCTACTACCAGCAGATCGGCCGCGCCGGCCGGGACGGCGCACCGGCCGAGATCGTCCTCTTCTACCGCCCCGAGGACCTCAACCTGCAGCGGTTCCTCACCTCCCACAAGGCCCCGGTCAAGGCGCTGGCCCGGGTGGCCGACGCCCTGCACGAGCGCGCGGACCCGCTCCGGCCAGCCGAGCTGGGGCGTGAGCTCGACCTCTCCCCCGCGAAGCGGACCCGCGCCGTCAACCTCCTCGAGCAGGCCGGGGCGGTCGGCACCAGCGAGGACGGCCGGCTGGAGTACCTGGACCCGCAGATGGGAACCGGCGAGGCCGTCGAGCGGGCGGTCGGGGTGGCCGAGACGCACCAGCGGCTCACCCGGTCGCGGATCGAGATGATGCGGGGCTACGCCGAGACCACGGGGTGCCGGCGGCAGTTCCTGCTCGGCTACTTCGGCGAGGAGCTGACCTCCCCCTGCGGCAGCTGCGACACCTGCGAGGCCGGCACCGCGTCCGAGCAGCCCGGGGAGGACGAGGGCCCCTACCGCCGCGGGAGCGTCGTCGAGCACCGGGAGTGGGGCCGCGGCCTGGTCATGTCGCTGGAGCAGGACCGGCTCACCGTCCTGTTCGACGACACCGGCTACAAGACCCTGGCCCTGCAGGCGGTGGAGCAGAACGACCTGCTGACCCCGCTGGAGCCCTCGGCCTGACCGCCGGGCCGCGCCGTCCCGGTCGCGGTCAGCGGCGCGGCGCGGCCGGCGTCGCCCCCGGCACGGGCGGCTCGAAGGACCCCTGCCGGACCAGCTCGGAGGCCACGTCGCGCAAGGTGCGGTTGCTGGTCTGGCTGACGCGGCTCAGCACGAGGAACGCCGCCGCGGCCGTCACCTTGTGGCGCTCCATGAGGATGCCCTTGGCCTGGCCGATGAGGTCGCGGCTGTCGATGGCTCCGCGCAGGCTCTCCTGCTCCTGCGCCCCGGACATCGCCACCGCCGCGTGCGAGGCGAACAGCAGGGCGACGTGCTCGGACTCGTCGCCGAACGCGTCCGGGACGCTGCTGAACAGGTTGAGCGCCCCGAGGCTGTCGCCCTCGACGAACAGCTGCACGGCCAGCATGCTGCCCACCCCGAGCTCGCGCGCGCGGGCGGCGAAGCGCGGCCACCGACGCTCGCGCGCCATCGACGGGAGCCGCGCCGTCCGCTGCTCGTAGAGGGTGTCCAGGCAGGGCCCCTGGCCCGTCTCCACCTGCGCCCGGTCCACCGCCTCCGGCAGCTCCCCGCTGCTCGCCCGGGTGACCATGGCCCGCCGCCGCACGATCGTCGACAGGCTCGCGTGCTCGACGCCGGGCACCAGGGCCACCGCGCCGTCGACGACGCCCTGCAGGGTCGCCCCCACCCCGACCTCCTGCTGCAGCGTCTGGGCCACCTCGCTGAGCAGGGTCGCGAGGTCGTCGCCGCGGGCGCGGTCGTGGTCGGCCGAGGTCCCCGGCCGCTCCCGCCCCCCGCCGACGCTCATGCCGGGGAGTCTGGCACGTCGGTGCCCCCGGCGCCGGGTCCCGCGTCGGCGGTCCCCGATCGGGGTAAGCGGTGTCCAGCGGTACGAGGAGTCCGGGAGGACCTGCGGTGGATCTGACGGGTATGCACGAGGAGCTGGCACGGGTCGTGGTCCACGACCGCGAGCTCGACGAGGTGCTGCACGACATCACCGGCATCGCCCACCGGGCGATGCCGGGCTGCGACGCGGCCTCGATCACCCTGGTCCGGGCCGCGGAGGGCCACACCGCCGCCTACGACGGCCAGCTGGCCCTGGACGCCGACGAGCTGCAGTACGCCGAGGGCTACGGTCCCTGCCTGGACGCCGGACGGGCCGGCGAGGTGCTGCTCGTCCGGGACACCCGCACCGAGGACCGGTGGCCGGAGTACACGGCCCGGGCCGCGGAGCGCGGGATCGGCAGCTCGCTGTCGCTCCCCCTGCCCTTCCAGTACGCGACCGTCGGCGCGCTCAACACCTACGCCGTCCGGCCGGACGCCTTCTCCGACGAGGACGTCGCGCGGGGCGAGGAGGTGGCCACCTGGGTGGCCCTGGCCATCGGCAACGCCGAGTCCTCGTCGATGACCAACCAGGAGCTGCGGGACCTGCGGACCGCGATGGTCTCCCGGGCCACCATCGAGCAGGCCAAGGGCGTGCTCATGGAGCGCTACAGGGTGACCGCCGAGCAGGCGTTCACGCTGCTCGCCCGCGCCTCCCAGCACGGCAACGTCAAGCTCCGCGACGTCGCCGACGAGCTCGTGCAGACCGGGGTGCTCCGCGGCGCCACCCGGACGCGCTGACCCGTTCACGCGGGCTCGCGGGGCACGGCGGCCAGCACCCCGGCGGCGACGGCGGCCGGGCTCAGCCGGCGGGTCCGCGCCGAGGCGAGGAGCAGGGCGAGCGCCGCCTCGGCCGTGCAGCCGTGGGTGACCATCAGCACCCCCGTGGCCCGGGCGACCAGGGCGCGGTCGTGCAGCCCGGACCCGCGGGCGGGCGGACCGGGAGGGGACGGGTCGGGAGGGTGCACAGCGGTCCTCACGCAGGGCGGTCGGCCGCTCCGCGCACGGCACGGCCGCTGCTCGGGCCGCTGCCTGACCCGGGACGGTCCGCGACGACCGGTACCGCCCGCCGCCCTCGGGCGGCCGCAGGCCCCGACCCTACGCCGCTGTGACGCACCTCCCCCGTCGCCGCGCGACCCGGGAGGTCCCCGCCGACTAGGCTGGGAGCCCGCGCAGCCAGGCTGCGCCCGGTCGACGCCGCCTGGATGCCACCCACCGTCAGGAGCTCCGCGCATGACCGCCGTCGCCACCACCCCGCGCCCCGTGGTCCTCCCGCCCCCGGGCCGCCGGCCCCGTGTCCTGTTCGTCGGGCACGACGCGGGCTCCCCGCAGATCGCCGCCAGCGTGCTGCGCCAGGTGGCCGGGGACGCCGTCGTCGTCGGGACCTCCGGCACCCAGCCCGCCGACCCGGGCGGGCGTGCCGACGAGATGCTCGTGGCGATGGGCCTCGACCCGGCCGAGGAGCGCCCCCTGAGCGCGGGCTCCCTGCGCGCCGCCGACCGCGTCGTCGTGCTGGGCACCGACGTCGACGTGGCCCGGCTGCCGGGCCCGCGCTACGAGCAGTGGGACCTGGAGGCCGACGACCTGCTGACGCGCGTCGAGGCCCTGGTGGACGAGCTGACGGCGGCGCCCGTCAGCAGCACGCCGCCTCCCCCGCTGGCCCGGCTCCGCGCCCGGCTGGCCGCGCTCCGGCACCGCTGAGCAGTCGCCGGGCCCCCGCTGGTAGGACGGAGACCGTGAAGAGCTCGAAGAGCAGCCGGACCGGGGGCGGGACGCCGGCGACGGCGGCGCTGACCGCGGCCGGCGTGGCGCACACGCTGCACCCCTACGCGCACCAGGACGGTGTCGAGCGGTTCGGCGAGGAGGCGGCCGCCGCGCTGGGCGTGGCGCCGGAGCGGATCTTCAAGACCCTGGTCGCCGACCTCGGCGGTGAGCTGGTCGTCGCCGTCGTGCCGGTCGCCCGGCAGCTGGACCTCAAGGCGCTCGCCGCCGCGCTGGGGGCGAAGAAGGCCGCGATGGCCGACCCCGCGGCCGCGACCCGCAGCACGGGCTACGTGCTGGGCGGGATCTCCCCGCTCGGCCAGCGGACCCGGCTGCGGACCGTGGTCGACAGCTCGGCCGCCGGCTTCCCCACCGTGCTGGTCTCCGCGGGCCGGCGCGGGCTGCAGGTGGAGCTGTCGCCGGAGGCCCTCGTCACGACCACCGGGGCACTGACGGCACCCATCGGCCACTGAGCCGCGCGGCCGCCGGCGGTCCGCCGCCCGGCGAGCGGTGGCTCAGGCCGGGCCCGGAGCGGTGCGGGTCTCCTCGGCCGGCTCCACGGGCTCGGCCGGCTCCTCCTCGTCACGCCCGAGCGAGGAGCCCAGCAGGACGGGGACGACGGCCAGGAACGGCCAGACCAGCAGCGACGCCGGGGCCCGGAGCTCCAGCGCCACCGGCACGACGTCGCCCGGACCGGCAGCGGCGAGCCGGGGGTTGAACGGGCCCGGGCCCGACACCGTCCCCACCCACCAGGCGACCAGGGCAGCGGCGGACGCGGCGACGACGACGAGCAGCACCAGCGGCCAGCCGAGGGACCGCAGCCGGCGCCAGGCCACCAGCCCCAGCAGCAGGCCGACGACGCCCCCCACCAGGCAGAACCAGGCGTCGGAGCCGAACAGCGCGGTCAGGCCGCGCTCGGTGGTCGAGGCCCCGCCATCCGGCCCGACGACGTAGACGGGCAGGTCGACGACGGCCTCCCAGACGACCCCGCCCAGCGCCCCCAGGCCGAGGGCGAGGGCGACGAAGCAGGCGACGGCCCCCGCGCTCCCGCGGGACCGCGCGCGGGCGGGCGCGCCGTCGCTGCTCAGCAGCTCCGGCACGGCGCCCTCACGAGGCGAGGCACGACGGACCCAGCAGCGCCTTGAGGTCGGCCATCAGGGGTCCCGATGGCGTCACCCGCAGCTGGTCGTCCAACTTCATCACCGTCGTCTTGCCCGAGGACTGCAGCCGCAGCCGCACCTCCGTCATCCCGGGGTGGCCGGCCAGCACCTGGCGGAGCTGCTGGACCACCGGCGGGGTGCAGCGGACGGCCGGCAGCGAGATGACCACCGGGCCCGAGGGGCCGTCGGTGATGTCGGGCAGGGTGAGCTCCTGCGCGCTGATGGAGACCGAGTCGTCGTCGCGCTTGAGCCGGCCCTTGACCTTGACCACGACGTCGGTGGCCAGCACCGTCGAGACGAGGTCGTAGGCCTTGGGGAACAGCAGCACCTCGACCGAGGCCTCGAGGTCCTCGACGGTGATCACCGCCCAGATGTCCCCGCGCTTGGTCGTCTTGCGGGTGACGTTGGTGATCATCCCCGCGATGGTGACCATGCCCTCCTTGGGCCCGTCGTCGGCCAGCAGCTCGGCGATGGCCACGTCCCGCTCGCCGACGAGGATGTGCTCCAGGCCCTGCAGGGGGTGGTCGCTGACGTAGAGGCCGAGCATGTCGCGCTCGAACGCCAGCTTGGTCCGCTTGTCCCAGTCGGCGAGGTCGGGCACCGTGCCCGACAGCACCGGGTCGTTGCCGCCGTCGCCGTCGCCCCAGTCGCCGAACAGGTCGTCCTGGCCGTGGGCCTCGTTGCGCTTGAGGTCGAGCACGCCGTCGACGGCGGCCTCGTAGACGCTCATCAGCGCGCGGCGGGTGTGGCCCATCGACTCGAAGGCGCCGGCCTTGATCAGGGACTCGATGACCCGCTTGTTGCAGACGACCAGCGGCACCTGGTCGAGGAAGCCGTGGAAGTTGACCGCCTTGCCGTGCTGCTCGCGCGCGTTCACGATCCCGTCGACGACGTTGGCGCCGACGTTGCGGATGGCCGTCAGGCCGAAGCGGATGTCGGTCCCGACGGGGGTGAAGTTGGCCGCGGACTCGTTGACGTCGGGCGGCAGCACCTGGATGCCCATCCGCCGGCACTCCGACAGGTAGATGGCCATCTTGTCCTTGTCGTCGGCCACCGAGGTGAGCAGCGCCGCCATGAACTCGGCCGGGAAGTTGGCCTTGAGGTAGGCCGTCCAGTACGACACCAGCCCGTAGGCGGCGGTGTGGGCCTTGTTGAACGCGTAGTCGGAGAAGGGGACGAGGATGTCCCACAGCGCCTTGACCGCCGCCTCGCCGTAGCCGTTCGCCCGCATGCCGTCGGAGAACGGCACGAACTCGGCGTCGAGGACCTCCTTCTTCTTCTTGCCCATCGCGCGGCGCAGCAGGTCGGCCTGGCCCAGGCTGTACCCGGCGACCTTCTGCGCGATCGCCATCACCTGCTCCTGGTACACGATCAGGCCGTGCGTGGTGCCGAGGATCTCCGCCAGCGGCTCCTCGAGCTCGGCGTGGATGGGGGTGATCTCCTGGCGCTTGTTCTTGCGCAGGGCGTAGTTCGTGTGGCTGTCCGCGCCCATCGGGCCGGGGCGGTACAGCGCCAGCACCGCGGAGATGTCCTCGAAGTTGTCGGGGCGCATCAGCCGCAGCAGCGAGCGCATCGGCCCGCCGTCGAGCTGGAACACCCCGAGGGTGTCCCCGCGGCCCAGCAGGGCGTAGCTGGCGGCGTCGTCCAGGGGCAGGTCCTCCAGCACCATCTCGAAGCCGCGGTTGAGCCGGATGTTGCCCACCGCGTCGTCGAGGACGGTGAGGTTGCGCAGCCCCAGGAAGTCCATCTTGATCAGCCCGAGCGACTCGCACGTCGGGTAGTCCAGCTGGGTGATGATCGCGCCGTCCTGCTCGCGGCGCATGATCGGGATGATGTCGATCAGCGGCTCGCTGGACATGATCACGCCGGCCGCGTGCACGCCCCACTGGCGCTTCAGACCCTCGAGGTCGCGGGCCGTGTCGACGACCTTGGCCACCTCGGGGTCGTTCTCGTAGAGCGCGCGGAACTCCCCGCCCTCGCCGTAGCGCGCGTGCTCGCGGTCGAACAGCTTGGCCAGCGGGACGTCCTTGCCCATCACCGGGGCCGGCATGGCCTTGGTGATCCGCTCCCCCACCCCGAACGGGTAGCCGAGCACGCGGGAGGCGTCCTTGACGGCCTGCTTGGCCTTGATGGTGCCGTAGGTGACGATCTGGCTGACCCGGTCGTCGCCGTACTTCTCGGTGACGTAGCGGATGACCTCGCCGCGCCGGCGCTCGTCGAAGTCGATGTCGAAGTCGGGCATCGAGACGCGGTCGGGGTTGAGGAACCGCTCGAAGATCAGGCCGTGCTGCAGCGGGTCGAGGTCGGTGATCCGCATGGCGTAAGCGGCCATCGAGCCGGCGCCCGACCCGCGGCCCGGACCGACCCGGATGCCGTTCTCCTTCGCCCAGTTGATGAAGTCAGCGACGACGAGGAAGTACCCCGCGAAGCCCATCGAGAGGATGACCCCGGTCTCGAACTCGGCCTGCTTCCGCACGTGGTCGGGGATCCCGCGCGGGTAGCGGCGGGCCAGACCGGTCTCCACCTCCTTGACGAACCAGGAGGCCTCGTCCTCCCCGGGCGGGCAGGGGTAGCGCGGCATGAAGGCGCCGACCCGCTCGTTGAAGGAGATGTCGCAGCGCTCGGCGATGGCCAGGGTGTTGTCGCAGGCCTCGGGCAGCTCGGCGAAGAGCTCGCGCATCTCGGCCGGGGACTTGAGGTAGTAGCTGTCGCCGTCGAACTTGAAGCGGTTGCCGTCGGCCATCGTGGAGCCGGTCTGCACGCAGAGCAGCACCTCGTGGGCCGACGCGTCCGACCGGGCGGCGTAGTGCAGGTCGTTGGTCGCGACCAGCGGCAGGTGCAGGTCCTTCGCGATCCGCAGCAGGTCCTTGCGGACCCGGCTCTCGATGCTGAGCCCGTGGTCCATCAGCTCGACGAAGTAGTTCTCGGCGCCGAAGATGTCCTTGAACTCGGCGGCGCTGGCCACGGCCTCGTCGTAGCGGCCGAGGCGCAGGTAGGTCTGCACCTCCCCCGACGGGCAGCCCGTGGTGGCGATCAGGCCCTTGGCGTAGGTCTGCAGCAGCTCGCGGTCGGCCCGCGGCTTGTAGAAGTACCCCTCCAGCGAGCTGCGCGAGCCCAGCCGGAACAGGTTGTGCATGCCCTCGGTGGACTCCGACCACAGCGTCATGTGGGTGAAGGCACCACCGCCGGAGACGTCGTCGCCGCCGCCGTCGCCCCAGCGGACCCGCTTGCGCTCGCTGCGGTGCGTCTTGGGGGTGACGTAGGCCTCGAGGCCGATGATCGGCTTCACGCCGGAGGTCTTGGACGCCTTGTAGAACTCGTAGGCCCCGAAGAGGTTGCCGTGGTCGGTCATCGCGACCGCCGGCATGCCCATCTCCGCGGCGCCCTTGAAGAGGTCGGACACCCGGGCCGCGCCGTCGAGCATCGAGTACTCGGAGTGGACGTGCAGGTGGACGAAGGAGTCGCTCCCGCCCGATCGGCCCGCGCTGGTGGTGGTGCCCGGAGGTGTCGCGCCGCTCACGGCTGTGGAGCTGTCCGGCATGTTCTCGATCGACCTCCAACTCGCTGCCCTGCCCGCTTCGCCGCCCGCTCCACGGACCCCGCGCCGGGGGTCCGCCGGCCGACCGGCAAGCGCCTACAGTAGTCGCTCGACCCGCCGTGACCGGCCACGGCACGCGTGCCCGGCGGGTCCGCCGACCGGCCTCCACCGGTGCCACCAGCATGCCCGGTGGCACCGACAGAAACTGGTGGGCGACGCCCGTCCCGCGACACCGCCCGACCCGGCCCGCCGACCTGGAGGAACCCCGTGAGCGACGCGCTCCTGCCGCCCACCGGCCCCCGCGTCGCCGTCGTCCAGCACACCGCCGTCTGCCCGCCCGGGCGCGTCGGGGACTGGCTCGTCGCGGAGGGCTGCCGGCTGGACCTCTACCGCGGGCACGCCGGGGACGGCCTGCCGTCCTCGCTCCAGGGCTACGACGGCCTCGTGGTGCTGGGCGGGGAGATGGGCGCCCACGACGACGCCGCGCACCCCTGGCTGCCGGGCACCCGGGACCTGCTGCGCGCGGCGGTCGAGGACGGCACCCCGGTGCTCGCGGTCTGCCTGGGGCTGCAGCTGCTGGCCGTCGCCTGCGGCGGGCGGGTCGAGCCGGCGCCGAGCGGACCCCAGCTCGGCGTCCGGCCGGTCGAGCACGAGCCCGCGGCGGCCGACGACCCGCTGCTGGGACCGGTGCCCGCCGGCGCCCCCGCGGTGCACTGGAACAACGACCTGGTCGTCGAGCCGCCGCCCGGGGCGGTCGTGCTGAGCCGGTCGGCCGGCACCGTCCAGGCGCTGCGGCTGGGCGCCCGCGCGTGGGGTGTCCAGTTCCACCCCGAGGTCGACGTGGCCACCCTGGGCCTGTGGGCCGACGCCGACGTCGCGGCCGGGCTGCTCGAGCCGGTCCGGGCCGCCGAGCGGCTGGCCGACGTCGCCGCCGCCGACGCCGCGCTCGTGCGCACCTGGTCTGCGGCGACCCGTCGCTTCGCCGCCGAGCTCCGCACCGCGGCCGGGCTCCGCCACGCCGCCGCCTGAACCTGGTGCGCCCGTCCGCGCCCGTCGCGACCCGCTTGGGAATTGTCGGCGGCACTCCGTAGGGTTCGCAGGACACCACACCTGGGGCCGGGGGGCCCACCCTCCTGGGGAGCCGGCATGACCTCTGCACACCACCCGCGCGCCCGCGCCCCGCGACGTCTGCTCGTGGCCGCCGCGCTGCTCGCCCTCGTCGCCGGCGGCCTCACCGCGGCCGGCGCCTCCGTCGACCCGGCCCCCGCCGTCGCCGCCACCACCGCGTCCGCCCTCGTGCCCCGGCCCGACCACGTCGTCGTCGTGGTGCTGGAGAACAAGAACCGGACCAGCGTCATCGGCAGCGCGAAGGCCCCCTACATCAACGCCCTGGCCGCCCGCGGCGCCAACCTGTCGCAGTCCTACGGCGTGACCCACCCCAGCCAGCCCAACTACGTCGCGCTGTTCTCGGGCAGCCAGCACGGCGTGACGACCAACGCCTGCCGCGACCTGGGGGCGAAGCCCAACCTCGGCAGCCAGCTCCGGGCGGACGGCCTCAGCTTCACCGGCTACGCCGAGTCCCTGCCCTCGGTCGGCTGGACCGGCTGCCGCAAGGGCGAGTACGAGCGCAAGCACAACCCGTGGGTCGACTTCTCCAACCTCCCGAAGAGCGTCAACCAGCCCTTCAGCGCCTTCCCCCGCGACTACACGGAGCTGCCGACGGTCAGCTTCGTGACCCCGAACATGTGCCACGACATGCACGACTGCTCGGTCGCCACCGGCGACGCGTGGCTGAAGAAGAACCTCGACGGCTACGCCCGCTGGGCCATGACCCACAACAGCCTGCTGGTGGTCACCTTCGACGAGAACGCCGGCGGCACGGTCAACCAGATCCCCACCCTCCTCGTCGGCCAGAAGGTGCGCCCCGGGCTCTACGCCGAGTGGACGGACCACTACACGCTGCTCCGGACGATCGAGGACGCCTACGGCCTGGCCCCCCTCGGCGCCGCCGCCCGGGCGACGCCGCTGCGGACCATCTGGACCTCCGCCCCGAAGCCCCGCACCGGGCTCAGCAACGCGGGCTTCGAGAGCAGGCTGTCGGCGTGGGCCACCTCGGGCAGGACGACCACCTCCACCAACAACGTGCACGGCGGCGACCGGTCGGGGCGGGCCGGGGCGCTCACCGCGACCCGCGGCGACTCGATCCTCAGCCAGACGTTCGTCGTGCCGGCGGGCAGGAGCCGGCTGACGCTGTGGTGGCAGGGCCGCTGCTCCGACACCGTCGGCAAGGCCTGGGCGACCGTCGTGGTCAAGCGCAACACCTCGGCGAAGAAGTCGACGCTGCTGCCGAAGACCTGCGTGCGCAAGGGCGCCTGGAAGAAGGTCGGCGTGGACGTCACCCCCGGGCACTCCTACACGCTGCAGCTGGTCAACCACGACGACGGGAAGTCCTCGACGCCCAACCGCACCTACTTCGACGACGTCACCCTCCGCTAGGCGCCGGCCCGGATGTACCTCGCCGACGTCACCCGCAGCGCCGGGCTGCGTGGCGGCTCGCTGCGCCGGGTCGCCACGGGCAACGTCCTCGCCCTCGGGGTCGTCAGCCTCCTCACCGA
Source organism: Microlunatus capsulatus (assembly GCF_017876495.1). Classification (NCBI taxonomy): domain Bacteria; kingdom Bacillati; phylum Actinomycetota; class Actinomycetes; order Propionibacteriales; family Propionibacteriaceae; genus Microlunatus; species Microlunatus capsulatus. The sequence continues at coordinate 464,323 of NZ_JAGIOB010000001.1, forward strand.
CGTCTCGGCCGAGATGGTCACCGCCGTCCTGCCGGCCTACCTCGTGCTGGGCCTGCACCTGAGCATCGCGCAGTACGGCGCGCTGGACGGGCTCTACACGGGGGCCACCGCCCTCACCCGGCTGGTCGGCGGCTACCTCGCCGACCGCTTCCGCCGCCGCAAGGTCGTCGCCCTCGTCGGCTACGGGCTGTCCGCCGTCGCGAAGCTCGGGCTGCTGGGCGCGAACGGCGCCGTCGGCGTCGGGGCCGTCATCGCCGCGGACCGCACGGGCAAGGGCCTGCGGACCGCCCCGCGGGACGCCCTCATCGCCACCTCGGTGCCCGAGCGCGACCTCGGGCAGGCGTTCGGCGTGCACCGGGCCATGGACGCCGTCGGCGCCTTCCTCGGGCCCGTCGCCGCCCTGGGCCTGCTGGCCCTGGCCGGGACCACCGACTACTCCGTCGTCTTCGTCGGCAGCCTGTGCGCCGGCCTGCTGGGCCTGGTGGTGCTCACCCTGTTCGTCCGCGAGCCCGCCGCGGCGGCCGCGCTGGAGCCGGCCCCGGGCGCGGAGCCCGTGCTGAGCGCACCGGGACGGCTCCGGGCCCGCCGGCTGCTGCACGCGGGCGCCTTCCGCCGGCTCTGCGTGGTCGCCGCCCTGCTCGGCCTCGTCACCGTCGGCGACGGCTTCGTCTACCTGGTGCTGCAGGACCGCGACGACCTGCCGGTCCGGGTGTTCCCGCTGCTGGCGGTGGGCACCAGCCTGGCCTTCCTGGTGCTCGCCGTGCCGCTGGGCCGGCTGGCCGACCGGGTGGGGCGCTGGCCCGTGGTCGTCGGCGGCTACGCCTGCCTGCTCGGGGTGTACCTGCTGCTGAGCACCGACGCCGGCCCGCTGTGGCTGGTGCTCGCCCTCTACGGCGCCTACTACGCCGCGACCGACGGGGTCCTCTCCGCGCTGGCCGTGCCGCTGATCCCGGAGGCCCTGCGGACGACGGGCCTCGCCCTGCTGCAGACCGGCCAGGCGCTGGCCTACGTCGTGTCGTCGGTGGTCTTCGGGCTGCTGTGGCAGAACGCCGGCGTGGCGGCGGCCTGCCTGACCGCCGCGGCCGTGGCCGTGCTGCTGCTGCCCTGCTGCGCACTGCTGCTGCGCTCCCCCGGGCGGGTCCGGTGAGCACGCTGTCCACCCGGGGACGGGTCCTGGTCGCCGGGTCCTCCGCGCTGGTGCTGCTGGCCGCCGCGGTGCTGTGGGCCCTCACCCGCTCGGCCCCGGAGGTCGCGGTCGACCCCGCCGTCACGCTGACGACCCCGGGGGTCGTCGTCCGCGACACCACCACCGGCCGGCTGGCCGTCGTCCGGCCCGACGGCAGCCGGGGGCAGACCGCCGCCGGCTGCTCCCGGGTGCACGCCGCCGGCGGCCGCGCCGTCTGCCTGCGCCCCGACCCCGCCTCCCCGGCCACCTTCGTCCTGGACGTCCTGGGCGCCGACCTGGCGGTGCAGCGCACGCTGCCGGTGAACGGCGTGCCCACCCGCGCGCGGATCTCCGCCGACGGCCGGGTGGTGGCCTGGACGGTGTTCGTGTCCGGGGACTCCTACACCAGCTCGGGCTTCTCGACCCGGTCGGGGATCCTCGACCTCGAGACCGGCGTGCTGACCACCAGCCTCGAGGACTTCAGCCTCACCGACGACGAGGGCCGCGCGCGGAAGCCGCCGGTCGACGCGAACTTCTGGGGCGTCAGCTTCGCCGACGACGACAACACCTTCTACGCGACGATGGCCACCGGCTCGCACTTCTACCTCGTGCAGGGCGACTTCGCCGGCGAGACCGTCACCGTGCTGGCCGACGGCGTCGAGTGCCCCTCGCTGTCCCCCGACGGCACCCGGCTCGTCTACAAGCACCGGCTCCCCGACCTGACCTGGCGGCTCGAGGTCTACGACCTCGGCAGCGGCCGCCGCACCCCGCTGGCCGAGACCGCCGACGTCGACGACCAGGGCTCCTGGCTCGACGACGCCACGATCGCCTACGGCCGGCTCGACCCGGCCACCGGCGCCGTCGGGGTCTGGACCGTGCCCGCCGACGGCAGCGGCGCCCCGGCCCTGCTGGCCGCCGACGCCGAGTCGCCGTCGGGGCGGGTCGGCGGCTAGGCCCGGGCGGACCGGGCGATGGGTCCCGTCTAGCGTGGGACGGTGAGCGGCTGTCGGGCGGGAGCGGGACGGCTCGTCCGCGTCGCCCCGCACGCCGGCGCCCACCGGGTCGCCCTGCGGGCCGGGACGTCGGTCCTGGTGCCGCTGGTGGTGCTGCAGCTGCTGGACCGGCCCGAGTGGTCGATCTACGCCGCGTTCGGCGCCTTCACCAGCCTCTACGGCCGCAACCGCGTCCACCTGAGCCGGCTGCGGATGCAGCTGACGCTGGCCCTCGTGCTGGTCGCCGCGGTCACCGGCGGGGTCGTCGTCGGGACCAGCGACCAGCGGGCCTGGCTCACCGTCCCCTGCGCCGCCCTGCTGGCCGGCCTGGTCGCCCTGGTCTCCGACGCCCAGGACTGGCACCCTCCGGGACCCCTGTTCGTCGTCTTCGCCTTCGCCGCCTGCGCCGCCCTGCCCGCGACGACGGGCCAGGTCGGCACCGCCGCCGTCGTCGCGGGAGCCTCGGCGCTGTTCTCGGTCCTGGTCGGGACCGTCGGCTGGCGGGGGCGGGCCGCGCCCCCGCGGACGGACGCCGACCGGCGCCGGGTCCGGCACCTGCTCGCCGAGCGCGGGGTCCGGCTGCACCTGGTCCGCTACGTGGTCGCCGTGCTGGTGGCGGGCGGGCTGGCCACGGGGCTGGGCATCGGCCACCCCTACTGGGCGATGGTCTCGGCCGTGGTGCCGATGGCGGCGCGGGACCTCACCGGGCAGCTCGTCCGCGGCGCCCACCGGCTGCTGGGCACCGCTCTGGGGCTGGGCCTGGCCGCGCTGCTGCTGGCCCTGCCGCTGCGCGGGCTGGCGCTCGTCGCGGTGGTCGTGGCCCTGCAGGTCGGGGCCGAGCTCCTGGTGGGCCGCAACTACGGCTTGGCGCTGGTCTGCGTCACCCCGCTCGCCCTGCTGCTGGGCCAGCTGGCGGTCGCGCACCCGGCGGGCCCGCTGGTCCGCGACCGGGCCGTCGAGACCGTGGTGGGCGTGGCCGTCGCCCTGGCGCTGACGGTGCTGGTCCGCGAGCGGAGCGCCTACCCGCCCGTGCCGCCGTCGCCGGCCGCCGGCTGACCGGGACCGGGACGGGGTCGGCTCAGCCGGCGGGCAGGGTGACCGAGTGCCGGGTGGGCTCCCGGTACAGCGGGTACAGCGGGCCGACGACGCGGTCGGCGGCGGCGTAGGAGTACCAGACCGGACCGCCCAGGCGCTCCTCGGCCTCCGGCGTCAGCAGCACCCGGTCGTGGTGGCTGTCGCTGGGGCCGTCCTGGCGGCGCACCAGGTCGAGGTCGGTGGCCAGCAGCCGGGTGGCGTTGACCTCCCCCAGGCGCCCGTAGGACAGCGTCTCGACCTCCAGCCCCGGCACCAGCACCTTGGCCACCGTGACGTCGTCGACGGTGACCCGGTGGGCCAGGACGTCGTGGTCGGCCAGCTGCTCGAGCAGGTGGCCGAGCTGGGCGTCGGGCCCGTCGAGGGCCGGGGCGCCGGTGACGACGTCCTCGTAGCGGACCGTGCGGGAGCGGTCGGGAGCCGTCAGGGTGCGCAGGGCGTCCACGCCGAGGTCGCGCCAGGCCGTCATGGCCGCCGTTGCCCGGGCCTCGCCGCCGCCGGCGGAGGCCTCGACCGCCGCCCAGTAGGACGCGGGCGCCAGCGGCCGGGAGGCCTCCGGCGGGCCGAACATGAAGGCCTTGCGCGCCCGGGAGTTGGCGTACTCGAGGACGGCCTTGGTGAGGCTCGCCTCGGCCGACGGGTCGGCCGCCTCGCCGCACGCCGTCACCTGGATCGCCGCGCCCGGCGTGGGGTCGACGCCCATCACGTAGGTGGAGCAGACGCCCAGCTCGGTGCCGGCGTGCTTGAGGACCAGCTCGACCCCCGACGCCTCGAGCTCGGCCACCAGGGCGGCGACGGCGGGCGGCAGGCTGTCCTTGGCGATCTCGGGCGAGCGGGCGTCGAGCGCCCGGAAGCGCAGACCGTTGGTGTGCCGCTGGAGGATCTCGAGGAGCCCGTGGGCCACCGGCCGGGTGGCGTCCTGGCCGGCGCCGAGCCCGTTGGTCACGGGGGTGAGCAGCGGCGTCGTCCCGGCCGGCAGCTCGCCGGGCTCGCTGGCCACCAGCTCGACGGGCACCAGCACGTCCTCCCCCGTCCGGACCCGCTGCATCGGCAGCCAGGTCAGCGGGAGGTCCGGCGTCCAGGGGGAGCCGGCCGGCAGGCAGAGGGTGCGCGGGTCGGCGACCCGGTCGGCGCCCTCGGCGGCCAGCAGCTCGCGGTGGCTCCCGGTCCGGGCCCGCTCCCGCAGGCGCTGCACGCCGAGCGCGGACAGGACGCCCTCGGCCAGCTCGCCCAGACCGCCGCGCCGCGCGGTGGCGCTGGTGCGGCCGTAGCCGTTGCCGTGCGAGACCACCCGGCCGTCGGCGAGCAGCGAGCAGCTGGTGACGGGGACGCCCAGCCGGTCCAGACCGGACAGCTCGAGCTGCACCAGCTCGCCGAGGCGGCCGAGCGTGCTGGCGTAGGCGGTGGTCGCGGGGTCCGGGGCGGCGTCGCCGGGCTCAGGAGAAAGCACACCGTGACTGTAGGCGCACCCCGCGCGGGCGGCCGTGGTGGACTGTGGCCATGACCTCACCCTCGACCGCCGGCCTGTCGGCGGTGGTGCTCAACCACGACGAGCGGGGCATCGGGGTGCCGATGCTGCTGCACACCGACGCGTCGCTGGGCGCCGACCCCGCGCCGGACCTGTTCAGCACCGCCGGCTACCTGCGCCAGTCGGCGCTCGGGCTCCGGCTCTTCGACACCGGCGACCTGGGAGGTGAGGAGACCGGCGCGCACCTGCTGGCCCTCAACTTCCACGAGGTGCCGGCGGACTCGCGGCGCGAGGCCGGCGAGCGCGTGCGCCGGATGCTCGACCTCGGCGACCCCTACGACCCCGACGGCGACGGCACCGGGCCCCAGGTGGCCCTGGCCTTTTACGACGGCGACGCCGGCACCGCGCACTGGGCGGCCGAGCTCTGCACGGGCCTGGGGATCCGGGCCTGGTTCTACCCCGTGCGCTGGACCAGCCTGGAGGAGGGCCCGCGGGTCACCGACGAGGACCTGGCCCAGATCGCCACGGCCCACGAGCTGGGCTTCCACACCGCCACCCACCGCTCGGCCGTCGAGATCAGCCCGGGGACGGTGGCGTCGGAGGTGACCGAGGTGGTGGAGCGGCTGACCCGCGCCGCCGGCCGCCCGCCCCGGCTGGGCGCCTGGCGCGGCGGGGCGCGCTTCGACGCCACCGAGCTCGGCAACCAGGCCATCCGGGACCTCGGCGTCACCCACGTCGTCTCCAACTGGTCGGTGGAGCGGATCGTCTAGGCGCTCCCGACACCGCCCCGGCCGACACCGCGCCGGCAGCGGCCGTCGCCGTCGACGGGCCGCAGCCCGGGCGCGCCCCGGGGCCGACCTGGCCACTCAGGGGCGTCCACGTCCGGCGGTCCCGATCTTCCGCGCCGCACGCGCATTGTGGTAGACCTGGGCCCGCTCGAGCAGCCTCACCCCCCTGGACGAAGGAGTCCCCATGGCCGCACCCATCCGCCGCCGCACCCTGCTGGCCGGAGCCGGAGCCGGAGCTGTCGCCGCAGCCCTGCCCGCCGCCGACGCCCTGGCCGCCCGCCGGCCGCAGCGCGCGATCGGCTTCACCCTGAACGCCGAGGTCCTCGACGGCGGCGAGCAGGTCACCTCGCTGACCATCGCCACCAGCCGCCTCGGCCGCGTCGACCCCCGCAGCCTGACCACCGGCACCTTCACGGTGCGCGCGAAGGGCACCAGCCCCATCCCCGCGGGCGAGGCGACGCTGAACTTCGACGAGCCCCGCACCGTCACCGGTGCGCGGGTCGACCGCCGCGGCGACGTCGTCCTCGAGCTGGAGTCCGGCGTGGAAGCGGTCGGGGCCAGCACCCTCGGCTACTTCGCCTCCCGCGGCCGCAACGTCGTCCTCGACCTGGAGTACACGATCACCCAGGAGGAGCCGCTCGCGCTGCGCGGCCGCCGCGAGGTCACCATCCCCCGCTTCGTCCAGGGCCGGCTCTCCGACCCCGAGGTCGACGCCTTCCGCTACCGGACCTCCGCGTCCGGTCTCAAGTACCGGCTGTTCTCCCCCGAGCGTCGCGGCCGGGGCCACCACCGCGGGCGCGGGAAGCGGCCGCTCGTGGTCTGGCTGCACGGCGGCGGCGAGGGCGCGTCGCTGCCGGACGGCTACTACGACAACGAGACGACGCTGCGGGCCAACCGCGGCGCGCTGGGCTTCGCCACCGACGAGGCGCAGGAGATCTTCGGCGGGGCGTACGTCGTCGCCCCGCAGAGCACCTCGTTCTGGCTGGAGGACGGGGACCGCTTCGCCCCGCAGATCCGCCAGGTGATCGCCGAGGTCGTCAAGGCCGAGGACGTCGACCGCGACCGCATCTACGTCGCGGGCTGCAGCAACGGCGGCTACATGACGCTGAAGCTCGAGGTGGTCTACCCCGAGCTCTTCGCCGCCGCCGTGCCCATCTGCGGCGTCGTCGGCGCCTTCCGCGGCACCGACGAGCTGATCAGCGACGCGCAGCTGCGCGCCATCGACACGCCGTCCTGGCTGGTCGCGGCCAGGAACGACCAGACGATCGACCCGATCGCCAACACGGTCAAGGCGTCCGAGCTGATCCCCGGGGCGCTGCTGTCGCTCTACGAGGACGTCACGTGGGAGGGCGACGAGTACCCCGGCCACTGGTCCTGGATCTACGTCGCGCGCAACGACCCCCGCAAGAACGGCATCTCGATCTGGGAGTGGATGGCGCGCCAGCGCCGCTGACCCGCCGCCGTCCGACCTGCACCACGATGTTGCTGCGCTGTGCCGTGAGTTCACGGCACAGCGCAGCAGCGTCCCCGGGGCCGGCCGGTGAGTCCGGGACGGCGGGCTGGTCTGGAGGAGCATGACCACCACCACGAGACTGCTGAGCGTCGCCGTCCGCGTCGCCGACCAGGACCGGGCCATCGCGTTCTACGTCGACGTGCTCGGCTGCACCCTCCGCACGGACGTCGAGCTCTGGCCCGGCGGCCGCTGGGTGGAGGTGGTGCCGCCCGGCTCCCCCGTCGCGATCGTGCTGCTCACCGAGGCGGGCGGGATGCCGGTCGCGCCGCGGTTCGGCACGGCCGACGCCGAGGCCGCGCACGCCCGGCTGGTCGCGGCCGGCGTCGACGTCGGGGAGGTGCTGCGGATGGAGGTCGCGCCGCCGATGCTCAGCCTGCGCGACCCCGACGGCAACGCGCTGGTGCTGATCGAGGACCCGCCGGCCTGAGGGACGGCAGGATGGGTCCGTGCCCGCCGCCCCGACGCCCACGCCCGCCCCGACAGCGCCGGCGGCGGACCGCCCCGTGGGGGTGGTCGACGTCGGCGGCTCCCACGTGACCGCAGCGCTGGCGGTCGGCACGGGGCCGTTCCGGCTGCAGGACCGGCGGACGTCCGCGCTCGACCCCGCCGCGCCCCGCGAGGAGCTCCTCGACGCGCTCGCCGCCGCTGCGGCCCCGCTGGCGGCGTCCTCCTGGACGGTCGCCCTGCCCGGCCCCTTCGACTACGCCCGCGGTCGGGGCGACTTCGCCGACGTGGCCAAGTTCGCCTCGCTGGCCGGGGTCGACCTGCGGGCCGCGCTCGCCGGCCGCCTCGGGGTGGCCGGTGCGGAGGTGCGCTTCGTCAACGACGCGGTCGCCTACGGCCTCGGCGAGTGGTCGGACCGGGGGGCGCCCGCCGGCCGCTTCGTCTGCCTCACCCTGGGCACCGGGGTGGGCTCGGCCTGGCTGGCCGACGGCGAGCCCGTCGAGGACGGGCCCGACGTGCCCCCGCACGGCTGGGCCCACCTGCTCACCGTCGACGGCGGACCGCTGGAGGACACCGTCTCGACCCGCGCCCTGGTGGCCGCCCACCGGCGGCGGACCGGCGTCAGCACCGACGTCCGGGGCATCGCCGAGGCGGTCCGCGCCGGCGACGCGGACGCCCGGGCCACGTGGGACCCGACGTTCCACGCGCTCGGCCGCGCGGTAGGGCCGTCGCTGCAGCGCTTCGGGACCACCCGGCTGGTGGTCGGCGGCGCGATCGCCCGCTCGTTCGACCTGCTCGAGGGGCCCCTGGCCGCCGGCATCGCCGACAGCGGCGCTGAGGTCCCGCCGCTGTCGGCCGCCACCCTGCAGGAGGACGCCCCGCTGGTGGGCGCGGCCGTCTGGCGGGCCCGTCAGGACGGCTGAGCGGTCCCGCGCACCGAGGCCTTGACGGTGGCCAGCCGCTGGCCGACGCCCGCCCCGTGCGGCCGGACGACGTAGCGGCCGACGGCGGCCGGCACGATGAAGGTCTCCGCGAAGTGCACGACGAAGGGCGCGAACGCGTCGTCCGGGCTCTCCACGACGGCCTCGGCCCCCTGCACGAGGTTCAGCACGTTGACCGTCCCCTCGGTGTCGTGGGGCACCGGCCCGTCGAACCAGTGCCGACGGACCTCGATGAACTCCAGCGCGTGCAGGCCGGTCCGCTCCTCCACCCAGCCCTCCCCCTCGGCGACCTGCTGCACCTGCCCGACGAGGTTCTCCCGCGTCCAGGCGCTGTCGCGGTCCCACTGGACGTTGCGGAGCGCGTGGTCGAGGTGGATCGGCCGCGGCTTGCCGTCCAGGCCCACCCGCCCCCAGTCCCACATCTTGAAGGTGAAGAGGTAGGGCGTCGCCGAGATCTCCAGCACCATGGCGTCCGCCCCCGAGCAGTGGACGGTGCCGGCGGGGATGCTGAAGTGGTCGTGGCGCCGGGCCGGGTAGGTGCCGACGAAGCGCTCGGCGTCGAAGGGCGTGCCGCCCTCGGCGGCCGTCCGCAGCGCCGCCGCCATCTCCTCGGGGTCGGTGCCCTCGCGCAGCCCGAGGTAGACCACGGCGTCCTCGCCGGCGTCGAGCAGGTAGTAGCTCTCGTCCTGGGTGTAGGGCTGGCCGAAGGTCTGGAAGGCGTAGTCGGTGAGCGGGTGCACCTGCAGCGAGAGGTTCTGGCCGTCGACGGTGTCCAGGAAGTCGAAGCGGATGGGGAACTCCGCGCCGAAGCGCGCGTAGGTCCGCTCGCCCAGCAGCGCGCGGGGCTGGGCGAGGACGACGTCGAGGGCCGGCAGCTCGACGGTGTGCTCGCCGACCTGCAGCAGCAGGCTGTTCTCCTCGGGCACGCAGTCGAAGCACCAGGCGTAGTTGGGCGCCTCGGCCAGGCCGAACGCCTCCCGCATCCACTGGCCGCCCCAGACGCCGGGGTCGAAGAAGGGCACGACGCGGAAGGGCTGCCGCACCGCGAGCTCCAGGCCGGTGCGGAACGTGGCGCCGTCGACCAGCTTGGCCGCCGCCACCGGGCCGTTGAGGTCGAGCACGTGGTCGACGCGGTCCAGCAGGGTGCGCTTGTGCCGGTCCGCCACCCGCCACTCGAGGAAGTAGCCGCGCTTGACCTTGCGCAGCGCGTCGTCGTCGGCGTCGGCGGCCCGCCAGCTGGGTGCGCCCGCGCGCTGCCGCTGCTGGATCTCCCAGCGGGCGAGGTCGGCCAGCACCAGCACGTCGAAGTCCACGGGGACCAGCGCGGCCCCCCAGCCGACGACGACGACGGGTCCGGGCCGCTCCACCACCTCGCGGGCCAGCGCGGCCAGCCGCTCGGGGTGGTAGAAGTCCGCCAGCACGTGGTGGCTCAGCACCCCGAAGACGCGGTCGTCGGTGAGGCCCGGGCGGACCAGCGCCTCGAGCTCCTCCGGCGCGAGGGCGGCCGCCTCCTCGACGTCCAGGACGGTCGCCTCCGGCAGCACGGCACGGAGCCGCTCGAGCACCCCGGGCAGGTCGCAGCCCGGGTAGGTGTCGACGGCCATCGTCCGGCCCGGGCCGCGCACCGCGTCCGCCAGCCGCTGCCACGCCTCGTCGCCCAGCCAGGCGTGGTGCCCGGGCGGCAGGACGATCGTCGGTGCGGTGTCGTAGGCGCCCGGGACGGACTCGGCGGGCAGGGGGTGGGGCATCGGCGCCTCTCGGTCGGGGTGGGGCGCGCGGCCCGGCGTCGGGCTCGGGCCACCGCCCCGGCGGCCTGGGTTGGTAACGTTATCAGCCACGAGCGGGGCCAGCACTCCATCGTCGCCTCAGCGGTCGCGCAGGTGCTCGCGGAGGACGACGGGGAGCTCGACCAGGCGGGCGGGCGCGCGGGGCACGGTCCCCTCCAGCCGCTCGAAGAGCAGCCCGGCCGCCCGGGCACCGAGCTCGCGGGCGTCGTGGTCGACGACCGAGAGGGCGACCGGGGACAGGTCGGCCAGCTCGAAGGAGTCGAAGCCGAACAGCCGGACCGGTGGACCACCCGTGGCCGCCCGGGCGGCGATCGCCCGGATGGCCCCCACGGTGTTGCGGTTGTTGGCGCTGAAGACCGCGGTGGGCGGGTCGTCGAGCTCCAGCAGCGCGGTCAGCGCCTGCTGGGCCGACGCGGCGTCCTGCTGGCCCACCCGCACCAGCTCGTCGACCACCGGGACCCCGGCCTGCGCGTGGGCCAGCCGGAAGCCCTCGAGCCGGCGCTGACCGGTGAAGGCCGAGAGCCGGTGGCCGAGGAAGGCGACCCGCCGGTGGCCCTCGGCCAGCAGGGTGGCGGTCGCCTCGCGGGCACCGCGCACGTCGTCCACCAGCACCGTGTCGACGTCGACGCCCGGCACCGCCCGGGAGGCCAGCACCAGCGGCACCCCGCCCAGGGCCGCGGGCTGCAGGTGGTCGGCGTCCGGCCCGCCGGAGGGCACGACGACGAGGCCCTCCACCCGGCGGCCGAGGAAGTCGGCCACCAGCTGGCGCTCCAGCGCCGGGTCCTCGTTGGAGTTGCCGACGAGGATCCGCCGGCCGTGCCGGGCCGCCACCTCCTCCAGCCCGCGCTGCAGCTCGGCGTAGTAGGGGTTGGCGATGTTGGTGATCGTCACCCCGACCAGCCCCGAGCGGTGCCCCGGTCGCAGGCTCCGCGCGTTCTCGTTGCGGTGGTAGTCCAGCTTGGCGACCGCCGCCTCGACGCGCGCGCGCAGCTCCGGGCGGACGTGCGCCGCCCCCGACAGCACGCGCGAGACCGTCATCGGGCTCACGCCGGCCTCGACGGCGACGTCCTGCACGGTCGGCGCGGCCGGTCGCCGCCGCCGTCCCGGTCTTGCCGCCGTCTGGTCCACCAGGGCACGGTACTGCGCCCGCCGCGCCGCCCGCGCGGAGCCTGTTGTGACGTCCGGACGTGCGTGCTAGCGTCCGGTTGGTAACGATAACAACTCGGCCCGTGCCGTCCTGGTGACCAGGGCGGCCGTCGACCCGGTCCCGCCCCGCCGGGATGCAGACCCCGTTCCCCCGCCCCGGACCGTCACCCTCCCGTCCACCAGAGAGCGACCCATGACGTCACACGTCCTGCCCGACGAGCCCGGCCCGGTCTGGGACTCGACCTTCGCCACCACCGACGACTTCCTGGTGCCCAGCCCGGTCTGGGACGCCTCGCTGCAGCGCGGCAAGATCGTCGAGCACGCCTGCGACGCCGTCGTCGCCAGCGGCAGCACCCGGCTCGGCCTCATCGCCGAGCCCCTGGTGGCCGCGGACGGCGACGGGACGGTGCAGTCGCTCCGGCTGCAGCGGCTGCCCGGCACCGGCGGGGCGGCGACCGGCTGGCGCGCCGCGGAGCCGCTCGACCCCGCGCAGGTCCGGGTGGAGCTGGGCGGGGTCGACGTCACGCCCCGGACCGAGCCGGTGGGCCCGGCGGGCCTGCGTCTGCTCGTCCCCGAGGTCACCGCCCCCACCCCGGTCCGGGTCACCTGCGGCACGGGCGAGGACGCCGTCGTCCTCGCCACCACGCTGCAGCCGCCCCGGCACTACGACGTGCACGTGGTGCAGCACAGCCACCTCGACATCGGCTACACCGACCGCCAGCACGTCGTCCGGGCCCAGCACCTCGGCTACCTCGACGACGTGCTCCGGCTGGTCCGCGACACCGACGGGCTGAGCGAGCCGGCCCGCTTCCGCTGGAACGAGGAGGCGCTGTTCAGCGTCGAGGACTGGTTCGCCAACCGGCCCGAGACCAAGCGGCGCGAGTTCCTCCAGCGCGTCGCCGAGGGCCGGATCTCCCTGTCGGCCCTGCCCTTCAACCTGCACAGCGAGATGTGCAGCACCGACGAGCTGCACGAGCTGCTCCGGCCGGCGCTGGGCCTGCGGCAGCGCTACGGCGTGCCCTTCCGCTCGGCGATGCAGACCGACGTCCCCGGCCACGTCGTCGGGCTGCCGGACGCGCTCGCCCAGAACGGCGTCCGCTACCTCAGCGTCGCCCACAACTGGGCCGGCCGCTCCCACCCCGACGGCCACGGCCAGATGGCCATGCCCCGGCTCTTCCGCTGGCGCGGGCCCGAGGGCGGGGAGGTCGTCGTCTGGCGCACCGACACCCCGCACGGCCTCGCCTACATGGAGGGCCCGATGGTGGGCCTGCACGAGAACTACGCCGTCACCTCCGACGTCTTCGGCGCCTACCTCGCCTCGCTGGGCACCCGGCCCTACCCGCTGCCCGTCGGCAGCATCTTCGGCTGGCTGGACGGCGGCACCGACGTCGAGGAGCGCCCGCCGTTCGCCTGGGACGTCCTGCACATCCGCACCCACGGCCGCTGGAGCGACAACGCCGGTCCCAGCCGGGCCGTCAGCGACATCGTCGAGGAGTGGAACAGCCGCTGGCTGTGGCCGCGCCTGCGCGTCTCCACCAACGAGGCCTTCTTCGACGACGCCGTCGAGCGGCTGGGCGACGTCATCCCCACCCACACCGGCGACTGGAACGACTGGTGGGCCCACGGCGTCGGCTCGGCCACCGCCCCCGTCGGCCTGGCCCGGCAGGCGCAGAACGACCTGGCCGACGCCCAGACGCTGGGGGCGGCCGCCCGGCTGCTGGACCCGGCCACACCGGCGGCGCCCGTCGTCGACCCCGACCCGGGCTACCGCGAGCTGGCCCTGTGGGACGAGCACACGTGGGGGGCGTCGAACTCCTGGGAGCACGCCGACCACGGGTCCTCGGCCGGTGAGCACCAGTGGGCCTGGAAGGTCGCGCGCGCCTACGCCGCGGTCGACGCCTCCGACCGGGCGCTGCAGCTCTCCCGGCAGGCGCTGGCCGCCGCGCTGCCCCGGCACCGCGACGCGCTGGTGTCGGCCTACGCGTTCAACGTCACCGGGTCCGCCCGCACCGACGAGCTCGAGCTGTTCCTGCCCGCCGGCCTGGTCCCGCTGACCCGGCCGGTGGCGGTGGTCGACGCCCGGACGGGCGAGGTCCTCCCCCACACCGAGCGGCCCGAGGAGGCCGGCAGCCGGGCGCTGGGCCGCTACCTGACCTGCCGCGTCGCCGACGTGCCGCCGGTCGGCCACGTCCGTCTCGACCTGCGCCCGGCCGACGCCCCGCCGGCCCCGGCGGTGCCCCTGGCCGACCCCACCCGGCTGGAGAACGAGCACCTCGCGGTGACCGTCGACCTCGCCACCGGCACGCTGTCCTCCGTGGTCGACCGGGCCACCGGCCGCGAGCTCGTCGAGACGCGGAGCCCGTTCGGGTTCAACCACTACGTCTACGACCGCTACTCCACCGTCGGCCGCTCCAACCACAACTCCTCCAAGTTCGCCGACGCCGGCAACCTCGCGCTGATCAGCAGCCGCGACGTGGCCGGGCCCGCCGCGGTGGTCTCGGCGACGTCGGACCCCCGGGGGCAGCAGGTCACCCTGCGCCAGCAGGTGGTGGGAGCGGAGTGGCTGGAGGTCACCTACCGGCTGCCGGCCGGCGTCGCGCACCTGGAGATCACCGACCGGCTGGCCAAGGGCAGCACCTGGGACAAGGAGAGCGCCTTCTTCGCCTTCCCCTTCGCACTGGAGCAGCCGACCGTGCTCGAGGAGTCCGCCGGCGGGCTGACCGGGCCCGCGGTCGGCCAGGTGCCCGGCGGGGCGGAGTACATGCGGGCGATCCGGCACTTCGTCAGCCTGCAGGACGCGGCCGGCTCCGTCGGCTGGGCGACGGCCGAGGTCCCCCTGGTCGAGGTCGGCAATCTCGCGCTGCCCTACGTGCCCTTCCCCGCGACGCTGCCGCGCACCGAGCCGGGGACGCTGTTCTCCTGGGTGCACAACAACATCTGGGACACCAACTTCCCCGTGCAGCAGAGCTTCGAGACCGACCTGCACTACCGGGTCGCCGCCGGGACGGGTGACGGCCCGGCGCTGGCGGCTGCGACGGCCGCCTCGCTGGTCCAGCCCCTGCGGGCCGTCCTGGCCGAGGCCCCCGGCGACGAGCCGCCGGCGGAGGGGTCGCTGCTCGGCTTCTCCGACCCGCGGGTCCAGCTCGTCGGGCTCCAGCACCAGGCCGACGACCGGCTGCTGCTCCGGCTGCGCTCCAACGCCCCCGAGGGGCTGACGACGCAGGTCCGGCTGCCCGCCGACGTCACCGCGGCGAGCCTCGCCAGCTACCTCGGCGAGCCGGGCGAGGAGCTGCCGGTCGTCGACGGCCGGGTCGCCGTGACGTTCGCGGGCTCCGGCGCCCGGGCGGTGCTGCTCACCCTCGCCCCGCGGGGCTGAGGACCGAGGTCGCACGGGCGGGGGCACGGCCCCCGCCCGTCGTGGCGTCCCTCAGGTGCGCGCACCCAGCTGCGCCGCGATGGCGCGCTCGACGTCCTGGGCCGCCTCGTGGGCGGGCCGGGTGCGGTCGACGGCGAGCGCGGCCAGCCGCCGCCCTCCCTCACCAGTGACGCTGAGGGTGAAGTCGCGGTAGTCGACGGCGCGGACCTCGGACCACGGCAGCACCGTCCGCTGCCGCCCGTTGACGACGGTGAGGGCGTCCGCTCCGACGTGGGCGATCCAGCGCAGCCGGCGGTGCCGGACCAGCGCGGACGCGGCGAAGCCGAGACCGGTCAGCATCAGGACCACGCCCAGGACGACGAAGAAGGTCGGCAGCCGGGCGAGCGCCCAGGCGAACAGCTGGCAGGCGCCGGCGATCGACGCGAGCGAGGCGACGAGGAGCTCGCGGGTGGGTGGTTCGACGGGCAGCCGGTGACGGGACGGGGCCCGTCCGTCCGGCTCGGGGTGGGACAACGGTCCTCCTGGCTCGGCGGCGAGGGGCCCATCGTCCCACGACGGGTCCCGGACGCCGTCCAGCGCCGGCGGAGAGGCTCCACCGGCGCTGGACGGGACGTGCGTGCGGTCGGCGACCGTCAGGTCTTGGACCCCGAGAGCGCGATGCCCTCGACGATCTGCTTCTGGGCGATGATGAAGATGATCAGCATAGGGAGCGCGGCCATCGTCGTGGCGGCCATCAGGCTCGTCCAGTCCGAGGAGTAGGCCCCCTTGAAGTAGTTCACCACCATCGGGATGGTGAACTTGTCCTCGCTGTTCAGGAAGATCAGCGGCCGGAAGAAGTCGTTCCACTGCCCGAGGAAGACGAAGATGCCCAGGGCGGTCATCGGCGTCTTGAGCAGCGGCAGGATCACGGTGGTGAAGGTCCGGATGCGTCCGGCCCCGTCGATGGCCGCGGCCTCCTCCAGCTCGATCGGGATGCCCCGCACGTACTGGCGCATGAGGAACACGCCGAACGCGTTGAACAGGCCGGCCGGGACGATCAGCGCCAGGTGGGTGTCGATCCACTGGAGCTTCCCGAGGATGATGTACAGCGGGATGATCGTCAGCTGGAACGGCACCATCATCGTCGCCAGGAACACCCCGAAGAGGGCGTTGCTGCCGGTGAACCTGATCCGCGCGAAGGCGTAGGCCGCCATCGAGCAGGTGAGCAGGGTGATGATCGTGACCGACGCCGAGATGTAGAAGCTGTTGAAGTAGGCGGTGGCGAAGGGCGCGCCCTCCCAGGCGGTGCGGAACCCGTCGATCGTCCACGCCTTCGGCAGCAGCACCGGCGGCCGCAGGAAGATCTCGTCCAGCGGCTTGAAGGCGGAGAAGACCATCCACATGAACGGGATGAACATCAGGACCGCGAAGACGATCAGCAGGATGTGCAGGGGGATCTTGCTCGGCCGGAAGCCGCGCCCGCCGCTGTCGCTCGGGCCCCCCTTCGACGTCCTCGACGCCTTGTGCTCGGCGGCCTCAGTCTCCTGGACCGCGTCGATGGCTAGCTCGGCTCGTGTGGTGGTCATTCTGTGTAGTGCACCCATCTCTTCTGCGCGAGCAGCTGGAGGCCGGTCACGATCAGGAGGACGATGAAGAGGTAGATCGCGATCGCCGAGGCGAACCCGAACCTGAACTCGCGGAAAGCGATGTTGACGATCTCGTACACGATGGTGCGGGCGTTCGAGGGCGCCGTGGTGTCGTAGAAGAAGAAGATGTAGTCGAAGACCTGGAACGAGCCGATGATCGAGGTGATCGACAGGAACAGGATCGTCGGCGACAGCAGCGGCAGGGTGATCTTGCGCAGCTTCTGGAACTCGCTCGCCCCGTCGATGTCCGCGGCCTCGAGCAGCGCCTTCGGCACGCTCTCCAGCCCCGCCATGTACATGACGATCATGTAGCCCAGCGCCTGCCACACGGAGACGAAGGCGATGGCCGGGATGGCCGTCCTCGTGTCCTGCAGCCAGTCCGGGGTCGGCAGGCCGATCTTGGCCAGGAACGTGTTGAGAGGGCTGATCTCGGGGTTGAGCAGCCACAGCCAGATGGCGGCGACCGCGATGCTCGACGTCACCTGCGGGGCGAAGAAGAACACCCGGTAGACCGACTTGACGCGGCCGGCCTTCTGCAGCAGGAACGCGAACAGGAAGCCGGTGATCATGAGCCCCGGGAGCTGCAGCACCGTGAACCAGGCCGTGTTGATCCACGACTGGCGCAGCTGCGGGTCCTTCAGCACCCCGATGAAGTTGTCGAAGCCGACGAACGTCCGGGAGCCGAAGCCGTCCCAGCTGGAGAAGCCCAGGATGATCGCGAAGACGAGCGGGCCGAGCATGAAGGCGATCAGCCCGACCAGCTGCGGCGAGAGGAACGCCAGCGCCCACAGGTTGTCGGCGCGACGCTTCTTCCTCATGTTGGGGGACACCCGCTGGAGCTCGGCCGGCGTACCGGCCGAGCTCCGCGCGCCCGTGGAGCTTTCCACAGTGGTGGCCATGGTTAGCCCTCGTTGATGAAGGCGCAGATCTTCGTCGCGAAGGTCTTGGCGTCGGCGCCGGACTTGATCACCTTGTCGATCTCGGCGTTGATGTTGCTGGCGACCGAGGCCTTGGTGGCGATGCCCTGCGGGATGGCGTAGCCGGTCTTGGCGACCTCGTTCCAGTACGACGCGTGCTCGGGCAGGCCGCCCTCGGTGACGACGTCCTCGGCACCCGGGATCGAGGGCACCGCGTTGCCGCCGCCGGACAGACGGGCCTTCTGGCCCTCCGGGCTGACGTAGCGCGTGGCGAACCACTGCGCGGCCTCGGGGTCCTTGGCCTTGGAGTTGACGCCCATGGCCGCGACCGGGATGTTGACCGGCGCGAAGCTCTTGCCGTCCTCCGACGGGTAGGGCGCGATGTCGTAGGCGAACTTCAGCTTCTTCAGGTTCGGCAGGATCCAGCGACCCATCTGCACGCTGGCGAGCTGCTGGGCGTAGAAGAGCGCGTCGACGCCCTGGCCCTTGGGCAGCGAGCCGCCGTAGCTGATGGTGTCGTCCTTCATGTGCTGGAAGAGCCACTCCATCGTCTCCATCGACTTGGCGTCGGTGTCGAAGACGGCCTTGTTGCTCTCGTCGAAGGTCGTGCCGCCGAAGGTGGTCAGCCAGGACAGGATGGCCGCCCAGCCGCCCTCGAGGACCAGGCCGCGCTTGCCGCTGGCCTTGATCGCGGTGAGGAACTCGTCGAGGGCGTCCCGGTTCCAGGTGCCGGCCTCGAACTTCTGCTGCGGGTTCTCGGTGATGCCCGCCGCGGCGACCATGTCCTTGTTGAACCAGAACACCAGCGGGTTGCAGTCGACCGGCAGGCCGTAGATGCCCTCGCCGGTGGGCGTCTTGCACCAGGGCAGCAGGCCGGGGTAGAAGGCGTCGATCTTGACGGGCGAGTCGGCGGTGCCGGCGAACTCGGTGAGGTCGATGAGGTTCTTCGACTCGATGAGCTTCGCCATGCCCTCGGTGCTGATGTAGAAGGCGTCCGGGGCGCTGCCGCCGGCGAGCTGGGTGAGCAGCTTGGCGTTGTAGTCGCCGGTGACGATCTGGTACGTCACCTTGGTCTCGTTCGCCGCGGTGTAGTCCTTCGACACCTCGCGGAAGCGCTCGGCCTCACCGGGGTTGGCCCAGGAGGCCCACGTGACAGCGCCGCCCTTGCCGGTGGCCGCGTCGCCCTGGTCGCCGCCGGTCCCACCGCCGGGACCGCCGCTGCTGCCGCCTCCGCAGGCCGCGAGCACGGAGCCCGAGCTGGCGAGGCCGATACCGAGAAGAGAGCTCTTGGTCAGCACCGATCGACGTGATATCGTCCGGCCAAGTGCATCTTTCGCGTCGGTCATCCATTCTCCTTTGAATAGTTACTACGGGACCGGAACGGCCGAGGACGGCCATCCGGTGGGGTGATCTTGTACCGCGGCCAACAGGTTGTCAACGATGGTCTGGTGCGCCTGCCCCCCGGTCAAAAGTCGCCGATCCCGAGGCCTCCGAGCGCTGAGCCGGTCCGGGCCTCTGACGGCACCACGGACGATCCCCTCGCTGTCGACGCCGGTGTCCACTTCTTCTGACCGGTAACGTTACCAGGCCGGGCCCCGCGCGGGCGGTCGTTCGAGGAGTTCCACCGGGCGGGTCGCCCTCAGCCCCGGGCGAGCCCCACCAGCTTCGTGACCGTCCGCAGGTTGCGCACCGTCGCTGGCACCCCCAGCTTCCCGGCGAACGCGAGGGCCAGCCGGCTGTCGGCCTGGCCGTGGCCGTAGTGCACGTGGACGTCGAGCCCGTCCACGACGACGGGCTCGTCCTCGGCGGCCACCGCGGCCAGCCGCTCGGCGAGGTCGGCGGGCGCGGGCCCGGCGAGGAACGCGATCGCCACCCGGCTCGGGTCCTCCTCGGGGAACGGGCAGGCCGCCAGCGCCGCTGCGAGCTCGGCCGTGGTGCGCACCACGACGTCCGCGTGCAGCCCGAAGTCCTGCTCGATCCCCTGCTCCAGCCGCCGGCGCAGGGTCACGGCGTCCTCGTCGGTGGTGAGCAGCAGGTTGCCGCTGTTGATGTGGGTGGCGACGTCGGCGTAGCCGAGCCGGGTGGCGAGCTCGCGCAGCGCGGGCATCGCCACCCGCTTGGCCGTGCCGACGTTGATCCCCCGCAGCAGGGCGACGTGGGTGGTCACGGGCTCATCCTGCCCGAGGTGGGCCGCCGCCGCGGGCGCGCGCTCAGACCAGCTGGAGCCGGCCCGCGCGCGGGCGGAGGAAGACCGCCCAGGTGACGACGAAGCAGAGCGCGTAGAAGGCGATGAAGGCGATGTAGGCGCCGTCCCCGTTCTGCAGCGTGAGGAACGACTGGCGGAAGGCCAGGTTCACCAGCACCCCGCCGAAGGCGCCGATCGCCCCGGCCAGGCCGATCAGGGCGCCCGAGCGCTTGGTGGCGAGCCGGGCGGCCAGCCCGCCGTCCTCCCCCGCGTTCTCGCTCGACAGCAGGGCCTTGGCCGTGAAGATCGCCGGGATCATCTTGTAGACCGAGCCGTTGCCGACGCCGCTGAACACGAAGAGCATCACGAAGCCCACGAGGAACAGGGGCAGCGAGCCGCGCTGGGAGGCCACCAGCACGATGGCCGCGCCGGCGGCCATGGCCACGAAGTTCCAGAAGGTGACCACCGACCCTTTGTACCGGTCGGCCAGCGCGCCGCCCACGGGCCGGATGAGCGAGCCGAGCAGCGGTCCGAGGAAGGTCAGCGCCGCCGCCTTGACCGGCACCGGGAACTGCTCCGGGAACTGCACGAGCAGCACCTGGCCGAAGGCGAAGCCGAAGCCGATGAACGAGCCGAAGGTGCCGATGTAGAGCAGCGAGATGACCCAGGTCTCGCGATGCCGGGTGACCTCGCGGATCGCGCCCTTGGCGTTGCTGTTCTGGGTGAGGTTGTCCATCGTCAGGTACGCCCCGAGGGCGGCCAGCACGATGAGGGGCAAGTAGATCGCGACCAGCGCGCGCGGGTGGGTGGCGCCGAGGGTGGCCAGCACCAGCAGGCCGACCAGCTGCACGACCGGGACGCCGAGGTTGCCGCCGCCGGCGTTCACGCCCAGCGCCCAGCCCTTGAGGCGCAGCGGGTAGTAGGCGTTGATGTTGGTCATCGAGGAGGCGAAGTTGCCGCCGCCGACACCGGCGAACAGCGAGATCACCAGCAGGGTGGTGAAGGAGACGCCCGGCTCGAGGAACACCGCGATCAGCGCGCACGGCACGAGCAGCAGCAGGGCCGACACGATCGTCCAGTTGCGACCGCCGAAGGTGCCGACGGCGAAGGTGTAGGGGATCCGCAGCACGGCCCCCACCAGCGTCGGCAGGGCCGTCAGCAGGAACTTCTGGGCCGGGTCGAAGCCGTAGGCCGGGCCGAGGAACAGCACGAGCACCGACCAGAGGCTCCAGACCGAGAAGCCGATGTGCTCGCTCAGCACGGAGAACACGAGGTTGCGGCGGGCGACCACCCGTCCGGTGGTGTTCCAGAACGCGGGGTCCTCGGGCCGCCAGTCGTCGATCCAGCGTCCCCCGATCCTGCGGTGGGTGCCGTCCAGCGTCGGGTCGGCGGTCTTCAGCGTGGTCATGGTCGGCTCCTGGTGGGGTCGGCGGTGGGGCGGGGGCGGGGCGGGGTCACAGCAGGAGGACGATCTCGTCGCCGTCGAGCGAGACGTCGTAGCGCGTCAGGGGCGCCGCTCCGGTGGTCGAGCAGCCGGTGGCCAGCTCGAAGGCGTTCAGGTGCAGCGGGCAGAGCACGACCGTCGCGTCGAGCTGGCCGTCCGCGAGCGGCCCGCCGCGGTGGGGGCAGACGGCCGAGAGCGCGTGCACCGCGCCGCTGCGGAGCCGGAACACCGCCACCTGCTCGCCCGCGACGTCGAAGGCGCGGCCCTCGCCGAACGGGATCTGGTCGACCGGGCCCAGCCGGTGCGGGGCCCGGGTGGCGAGGCTCACCAGGCACCGCCCAGCAGCTGCTCGGCGCGGTCGGCGGGCACCCGGGGCAGCACCTCCAGCGGCAGCGCGGTCCGGAACTGGCCCGGGGTCAGCGGCTCGCGCCCCTGCGTCCACGGGTCGACGTGGGTGTCGGCGTGCTGCTGCACGGCCGCGTCCAGCCGCTCCGCGATCCCCTCGGCGTCGTCGACCACCACCGACCGGATGTGCTCGATCCCCACCCGCGGGACCCAGGCGTAGGTGCGCTCCAGCCAGCTGGCGCTCTCGCGGTAGTACTGCAGGAAGCGGCCGGTCAGCAGCTGCGCCTCGTCCGCGGTGTCGACGGTGCACAGCAGGTCGCCCTTGCGGATGTGGGCGCCGGCGGCCCCGCCGACGTAGATCTCCCAGCGGCCGCCCTCGATGGCCACGATGCCGACGTCCTTGCAGAGCGACTCGGCGCAGTTGCGGGGGCAGCCGGAGACGGCCAGCTTCATCTTGGCCGGCGCCTCCATGCCCTGCATGCGGGTCTCGATCTCCACGCCCAGCTTGGTCGAGTCCCCGGTCCCGAACCGGCAGAACTCCTGCCCGACGCACGTCTTCACGGTGCGGAAGGACTTGCCGTAGGCGTACCCGGACGGCATGTCGAGGTCGGCCCAGACGCCGGGCAGGTCCTCCTTCTTGATGCCCAGCAGGTCGATCCGCTGGCCGCCGGTCAGCTTGACCATCGGCACCTGGTACTTCTCGGCGACGTCGGCGATCCGCCGGAGCTGCTCGGGCGTGGTCACGCCGCCGCGCATCTGCGGCACCACCGAGAAGGTGCCGTCCTTCTGGATGTTCGCGTTGACCCGGTCGTTGATGAACCGGGCGTCCTTCTCCTCCACGTACTCCTCGCCCCACATCATCTTGAGCAGCGAGGCCAGCCCCATCTTCGACTTGGCGTCCTCCGCGCCGCCCGGGGCCAGCGCGGCGAAGACGGCCGACGGGCTGCGCAGCCCCTGCTCGCGGATGATCTCCATCAGGGGCGCCTTGGCCATCGGGATGCCCGGCACGTAGTAGCTCGCCGCCGGGTCCTCCTCGACGGCGCCGCCCGCCGCGTGCTCGACCAGCTGGGCGACCAGGCCCTTGCAGGTGCCGCAGCCCTTGCCCGCGCGCGTGGAGTCCATCACCCCGGAGACGGTCCGGCAGCCGGCGGCGACGCAGTCGGTGATCGTCTTCTTGCTGACCCCGTTGCAGTTGCAGACCTGCGCGTCGTCGGCCAGCTCGGCCGCGCCGACCTCCTCCGCGGGCCCGCCGAGGTCGAACAGCAGGCCCGCCCGCTCCTCCGGCAGCGGGAGCCCGCGGTCGAACGCCTGCTGCAGGAAGGCGACCTTGCGGCTGTCGCCCAGCAGGGTGGCGCCGACCACCTTGCCGTCGCGGATCACCACGGACTTGAAGACGCCGCGGCCGGGCTCGGAGAAGACGATGTGCTCGTCGGTGTCCCGCTCGGGCTCGGTGAGGCCCATCGAGGCGACCTCGACGCCCGCCACCTTGAGCTTGGTCGCCGTCCGCGAGCCCAGGTAGGCGGCCCCGGGGTCGGCGCCGGTCAGCACGTCGGCGAGCACGACGGCCTGCTCCCAGAGCGGCGCGACCAGGCCGTAGACCTGGCCGCGGTGCTGCACGCACTCCCCCACGGCGAAGACGTCGTCGTCGTCGACGGTGCGCAGCTGGTCGTCGACGACGATCGCGCGCTCGACGGTGAACCCGCTGGTCAGGGCCACGTCGGTGTTGGGCCGGATGCCCGCGGCGACCACGACGAGGTCGCAGTCGAGCTCGGAGCCGTCCCGCAGCCGGACCCCGCGCACCCGGTCGGGGCCCCAGACGGCGGTGACGCGGTTGTTGACCTCGATGCCGATGCCGAGGTCGGCCATGCTGCGGCGCAGCACCTCCCCGCCCTCGCGGCCCAGCTGGGCGTTCATCAGCCAGCGGCCGGAGTGCACGACGTCGACGGCCAGGCCGTGGCTCTGCAGCCCGCGGGCCGCCTCCAGGCCCAGCAGACCGCCGCCGACGACGACGGCGCGGGCGTGGTCGTCGTGGCGGGCGTGCTCGACCATGCCGCGGGTGTCGTCGATGGTGCGGAAGGCGAAGATGCCGGGCAGCAGCCGACCGCCGGCGGGCCCGCCGCCCGCACCGGGCAGCCGGGCGCCGTCCATCGGCGGCATGAACGAGCGGCTGCCGGTGGCGATCACCAGCTGGTCGTAGGGGGTGACCCGGCCGTCGTCGGAGACGACCACGTGGGCGTGCCGGTCGATGCGGGTGACGCGCACCCCGGCGTGCAGGGTGATGGCGTTCTCCTCGTACCAGGCCAGGGAGTTGAGGTAGATGCCGTCCTCGTGCTCCTCGCCCGAGAGCACGTGGCTGAGCATGATGCGGTTGTAGTTGCCGTAGGGCTCGTCGCCGAACATCGTGATGGCGAACATCTCCGCCCCGCCGCGGGCCAGCACCTCCTCGACGGCGCGGGCGCCGGCCATCCCGTTGCCGATGACGACGAGCCGGCGGCGCTGGTCGCCCGGGTCGGTGGTGCCGTCGACGGCGGGGTCCACGGTGCTCGTCATCAGTGCTCCACCAGTCCCAGGTCGACGACGACGGTGCCGCTGACGCCCAGCGGGGCGACCAGCCTCAGCTCGACGACGGAGCCGCCCTCGACGTCCTCGACCACGCGGAGCGGGACGTGCACGCTCTCCTTGGCGCCCATCGGGAAGTAGCGCATGGGCACGCCGTCGCGCATCAGGACGACGGTGACCAGCTCGTCGCTGGAGTTGCCGCCGCGGAAGTAGAGGGCCTGGCCCACGACGCCGTCGGGGACGACGTGGCTGAGCTCGGGGCTGATCGGGACCGGCTTGTCGAGGCCGGCGCCCTCGAAGGGGAAGATCCCTTGCAGGAAACGGTTCTGGCTGATCATCGGGGGGTCCTCACGTCGGCGGGGCGGGGGTCGTCGGTCCGGGGCGGTGCGGGTCGTCGGGGCCGTGCTGCCGGTGGCCGCGTCGGCGGTCAGGGGCGGGCCGCTCAGCAGGTGGTCGTCGTCGGGCGCGCCGACCCGCTCGGCCCGGACGGCGCAGACCTTGAAGGCCGGCATCCGCGACAACGGGTCCAGTGCGGGGTTGGTCAGCGCGTTGGCGGCCGAGGCCCCGCCCCAGTGGAAGGGCACGAAGACGACGTCGGGGCGGATGTCGGCGCTGAGGCTGGCCCGGAAGGTCGCGGCGCCGCGGCGGGTGGTCAGCCGGACGACGTCGGCGGTCCCGATGCCCAGGGCGCGGGCCAGGTCGGGGTGCAGCTGCACCTCGGGCCCGACGGCGGACTGGGCCGGGGCCGGGTGCCGGCGGGTCTGGGTGCCGCTCTGGTAGTGCGCCTGCAGCCGGCCGGTGGTCAGCACGTGCGGGTAGGCGGCGTCGGGGGTCTCGTCGGGTCCGCGGTGCTCGACCCGGACGAAGCGGGCACGGCCGTCGGGCGTGGCGAAGCGGTCGGCGAACAGCCGCGGGGTGCCGGGGTGCGGCGGCTCGCCCTCGGCCGTGGCGGGGCAGGGCCAGAAGACGCCCTGCTCGGCGTCGACGCGCTCGTAGGTGATGCCGGAGTAGTCGGCCGGACCGCCGGCGCTGGCCCGGCGCAGCTCGTCGAAGACCGCGCGGGGATCGGTCGAGAAGTGCTGGCCCCGGCCCAGCCGCTCGGCCAGCCCCTTCATCAGGTGGAGGTCGTCGTGCACGCCCTCGGGCGGCCGCAGCGCCTGCCGGCGGCGGATCACCCGGCCCTCGAGGTTGGTCATCGTGCCCTCCTCCTCGGCCCACTGGGCGGTCGGGAGGACGACGTCGGCCAGCGCGGCGGTCTCGGACAGGAAGATGTCGGAGACCACGAGCAGGTCGAGGGCGGCGAGCCGGTCGCGGACCCGGTTCACGTCGGGGGCCGAGACGACGAGGTTGGACGCGAGCACCAGCAGGGCGCGGACGCCGCCGGGGGTGCCGAGCCGGTCGAGCATCTCGAACGCCGACAGGCCCGGCTGCGGCAGCGACGCGGGGTCGACGCCCCAGACGGCGGCGACGTGCGCCCGGTCGGCCGGGTCGGCGAGCTTGCGGTAGCCGGGCAGCTGGTCGGCCTTCTGGCCGTGCTCACGACCGCCCTGCCCGTTTCCCTGGCCGGTGATGGTGCCGTAGCCCGAGAACGGCCGGCCCGGCAGCCCCAGGGCGAGGGCGAGGTTGACCCAGGCCTGGGCCGTGTCGGTGCCGCTGCTGTGCTGCTCGGCCCCCCGGGCGGTGAGGATCACGGCCCGGTCGACGCCGGCCAGCGCGTGCAGCGTCTGCCGCATCGACTCGACGGGGACGCCGGTGATCCGCTCGACCCGGTCCGGCCAGGAGGACGCGACGCCGGCCCGGACGGCGTCGAACCCGGTCGTCCGCTCCGCCACGTAGGCCTCGTCGACCAGCCCCTCCTTCACCGCCAGGTGCAGCAGACCGTTGGCCAGGGCCAGGTCGGTGCCGGGCAACGAGGCGAGGTGCAGGGCCGCGCCCTGGGCCGTGGCGGTCGCCCGGGGGTCGACGACGACGTGGGTCGCCCCGGCGGCCCGGCCCGCGTCGAGGAACTGCATGGCCGGCGGCATGGTCGCGGCGGGGTTGGCCCCGACCAGCACCACCGTCTGCGCCTCGGCGAGGTCGGCGAGCGGGAAGGGCAGGCCGCGGTCCAGGCCGAAGGCCCGGTTGCTCGCGGTGGCCGCCGAGGACATGCAGAACCGGCCGTTGTAGTCGATCATCGCCGTGCCCAGCGCGACCCGCGCGAACTTGCCGAAGGTGTAGGCCTTCTCGTTCGTCAGCCCGCCGCCGCCGAAGCAGCCGACGGCGTCGCGGCCGTGCTCGGCCTGCAGCCGGACCAGGTGCCCGGCGACGAGGTCGAGCGCCTCGTCCCAGCCGGCGGCGCGGAACGGGCTGGTCCGGTCCCCGGGGACGCTCCGCACCAGCGGGCTGAGCAGCCGCTGCGGGTGGTCGAGCAGCCCGGCCGCGTTCCAGCCCTTGGAGCACAGCCCGCCCCGGTTGGTGGGGAAGTCCGGCTGCGGCTCCAGCGTCGCCGGCCGGTCGCCGGCCACCACCGAGATCCCGCACTGCAGCGAGCAGTACGGGCAGTGCGTGAGGGTCGCGGCGGCCACGCCCTCATCGTGGGAGAGCCCTGTTACGGACGAGGGGGCCGCGAGGTTACGAGCCCTTTCCCGTCCACTCACACGACTCCGGGCACCGCGTGAGGGGTCGGGCACCCCGCACCCCTCCCACCACTTTTACCGCGGCGAAACGTCCGGGTAACCGGCCCTGCCTAGTGTGCGGAGCGGCGCCGGGGGCGCCCGGAGCGGCCGAGCCCCGGGACGGCCCCTTCCGAGGAGGGCTGGAGCCAGCATGCAGATCGACGTCGACGTGAGCGGCCGCAAAGTCGTGGTCTTCGGGACCCGGGCGGGCACGCGTCGCGTCGTGCGCCGCTACGCCCGGGCCGGGGCCCGCGTCACCGTGGCCGTCCCCGGCCTGCTGCCGCCCGTCCTCGCCAGCCCCGACGGCGTCCGCGTCGTCCTGCAGCCGGACCCGGCCGACGCCCGCGGGCTGCTCCGGCTCGTCGGACCGGCCTGGTCGGTCGTGGTGGTCGACGCCGAGCCCGAGCTGGACCGGCACGTCACGGCGCTGGCCGGCCACCTGCGCGTCCTGCTGCAGCGCGAGGAGCCGGCCGCGGCGGCGGGCCAGGTGGTGCTGGTCGGCGGCGGTCCCGGCTCGACCCGGCTGCTGACGCTGGAGGCGGTCGCGGCGCTGCGGGAGGCCGACGTCGTCCTCTACGACCGGCTGGCCCCCACCGACGACCTGGCCGAGCTCACCGCCGGCGCCGAGCTGGTCGACGTCGGCAAGCGCCCCTACCACCACCCGGTCACCCAGCGCTCGATCGAGGAGCAGCTGGTGGCCCGGGCCCGGGCCGGGCAGTCCGTCGTCCGGCTCAAGGGCGGCGACCCCTTCGTCTTCGGCCGGGGCGGTGAGGAGCTGCTGGCCTGCGTCGCGGCCGGAGTCCCCGTCCGGGTGGTCCCGGGCGTCTCGAGCGCCCTCGCGGTGCCCGCCGCCACCGGCATCCCCGTCACCCACCGCGGGCTCAGCCACTCCTTCACCGTCATCTCGGGGCACGTCCCGCCGCCCGCGGAGGAGCTGGCGGCCCTGGTCCGGCTGGGCGGCACCGTGGTGGTGCTGATGGGCATCGCCAACCTCGAGCAGATCGTCGCCGGCCTCCTCGCCGCCGGCCTCGACCCCGCCGTCCCCGCGGCCGTGGTCGAGCGGGGGTTCTCCGCCTCCCAGCGCAGCACCTTCACCTCGGTCGGCCGGCTGCCGGCGGAGGTGCGACGGCTCGACCTCGTCTCCCCCGCCGTCGTGGTGATCGGGGCCGTGGTCGACGTCGCGCCCGCCGCCGGCCGGACCGGCGAGCTGGTGGGCGCCCTCGACGCCGTCGCCCCGGCGCAGGTGCCGCGGCCGTGAGCACGGCCTCGGGGGCGACGGCCGACCCGGCACCGACGGGGGGTCCGCGCGGCGGCGCCGCCCGCGTCGAGCAGCTGAGCGGGTTCCGGGTGGGGGTCACCTCCGACCGGCGCTCGCAGGACCTGATCACCGCGCTGGAGCGGCGGGGCGCGCAGGTGCTGCACGCCCCCGCCCTCAAGATCGCGCCCAACGACCAGGACGCCACCCTGCTGGAGGAGACGCGCGAGCTGATCCGGCAGCGTCCGGAGGTCGTCCTGGTCACCACCGGCTACGGGATGCGCCGCTGGTTCGAGGTCGCCGACACCGCCGGCCTCGGCGCGGAGCTGACGGCCGTGCTGGAGCAGGCGCAGATCTTCGCGCGCGGCCCCAAGGCGGTCGGCGCCGTCCGGGCGGCCGGGCTCGAGGACGCCCAGCCCACCGACCTCGACACCACCGCCTCGCTGGTCGACGCCGTGGCCGACCGGGCCCTGACCGGGCGCCGCGTGGCCATCCAGCTGCACGGCTACACCGACGAGGTCCAGCTGGGCCGGCTCCGGGCGCTGAGCGCCGAGGTGCTGACCGTGACGCCCTACCGCTGGGTGCAACCGGCGGCGACCGACCGGCTCCCCCGGCTGATCGAGGCCGCCACCCGCGACCAGCTCGACGCCGTCGTCTTCACCTCCGCCCCGGGAGCGGTCGCCACCCTGGAGACGGCCGAGGCGCTCGGGCTGCGGAGCGCCCTGGTGCGGGCCCTGTCGGGCCCGGTGCTGGCCGCGGCCGTGGGACCGGTGACGGCCGCGCCGCTGCGCGCGGCGGGGGTGGAGCCGGTCGTGCCCGAGCGCTACCGGCTGGGGGCACTGATCCGGCTGGTCTGCGAGCAGCTGGGCGAGCACCGCGTCGAGCGGTACCAGAGCGGCGACGTGCTGCTCGAGGTCCGCGGCCGCCAGGTCAGCGTCGACGGCCGGCTGGTGCCACTGGGACCGAACGCCCTGGCCCTGGTCAAGACCCTGGCCCGCTCGGCGACGGTGGTGTCGCGGGCCGAGCTGGTCGACGCCCTCCCGGAGGTCCTGGACGACCACGCGCTGGAGGTGGCGATGAGCCGGCTGCGACGGAGCCTCGACGTCCCCGGGCTGATCAGCACCGTCGTCCGCCGGGGCTACCGGCTGAACGCCTTCCGCGTGCACGGCTGAGCCCGTCCCGCGCCCCGTCGTGACGGCCGCGCCCGGTGCTCGGGGCGCGGGAGTCCCGGCGGGGCGCGGGAGCACGGACGGGGCGCGGCAGCGGGTCAGCTGGAAGGGCCGTCGTCGTCGCGGTCGTAGAACACGAGCCAGCCGACGTGCACGCCGTGGAGCAGGAGGACGAAGCCCACGACGGCGCCCGCGGTGGTGGTGATCGGCGGGCCGACGTCGTGGGCGCTCAGCACCAGGGCGGCCACCATCAGCGAGCAGCCGGCCAGGGCTGACCGGCTGGACCGGCGCTTGCGCCGGCCGACCTCCGCGGGGTCCATGCCCCGACGGTAGCCGCGTGGCCCTCGCCCGGGCGGCCGGCGCTGGACAGCCGTCGCCCGTCGTCCTACCGTGCGGAGGAGAGTGACGCGCGTCATACCACCAGGGGAGCAGACGTGAGCAACCAGGAGATCGTCGAGCGGGCGTACGGGCACTTCGCGGCGGGTGAGATCCCCCAGGTGCTGGGCCTGCTGACCGAGGACGTGCGCTGGACCGAGTCCGAGGGCTCCTTCAACGGCGGCACCTACACCGGCGGGCCGGCCGTGCTCGAGAACGTCTTCGCCCGGCTGGGGGCCGAGTGGGAGGGGTTCGAGCCCCGGCCCGACGCCGTCGTCGCGGACGGCGACCAGGTGGTGGTGCGCGGCTGGTACACCGGCACCCACCGCACGACGGGCCGCTCCTTCCGGGCCCGCTTCGTCCACTGGTGGACCGTGCGGGACGGGCGCCTGGCAACCTTCGAGCAGGTCTGCGACACCGCGGTCATGGGTGCTGCGCTGCCGTCGGCCTGAGTACCTCCCGCGCGTCCGGGTAGACAGGGGCGCATGACACCTGGGTACCCGGCGGACTGGGACGACAAGTACACCGACCCGCAGCTGCGGCTCCGGCTCAAGGACGAGGTGGTCGCCGGCGACAAGGGCGGCAAGCCCGGGCAGTGGAGCGCCCGCAAGGCGCAGCTGCTGGCCGCCGAGTACGAGAAGGCTGGCGGCGGCTACCGCGGTGAGAAGGACGAGAGCCAGCAGCACCTCACCGCGTGGACCGACGAGAGGTGGCAGACCGCGGACGGCTCGGCCGACGCGCGCACCGGGGGTCCGCAGGAGAGGGGCGGGGCGTCGCGGCGCTACCTGCCCGAGAAGGCCTGGGAGCAGCTGTCGGAGGAGGAGAAGCGCGCCACCGACGCCGAGAAGGCCGCCGGCAGCGCCCGCGGGGAGCAGTTCGTGCCCAACACCGACGCCGCCGCCGAGGCCGGGCACGACGCCCGCCAGCACCACCCCCAGCCGGGCGACGCGGACGCGCCGCCGCTGGAGGGCTACGACGACCTCGACGCCCGGCAGGCGGCGAAGGAGGTCGCGGCCCTGGACGACGACGACCAGGTCCGGGCCGTGCGCGACCACGAGCGGGCGCACAAGAACCGCAAGACGGTCCTCGACCGGGTCGAGCGAGAGCTCTCCTGAGCCCGGTGCGGGCAGCGGGCCACGGACGGTGCCGGGCAGGCCGGAGCAGCAGGCCGATGACGCCGAGCCCGACGGGGCCGCCGTGAGCACGCAGGTGCTGGTCGTCGGCGCCGGCCCCACCGGGCTGGCGCTCGCGCTGTCCCTCGTGCGGTCGGGGGTGGCCGTCCGGGTGGTCGACCGCCGGCCCGGTCCCGCCGGGGAGTCCCGGGCCCTCGACGTGCAGGCCCGCACCCTGGAGCTCTACCGGGCCCTCGGCGTCGCGGACCGGTTGGTCGACGCGGGCGTGCGGGTGCGCCAGGTCCGGGTGCAGGACGGCGTCCGGACGCTGGCCGTGCGCGACATCGGCGACGCCGGCGCCGGGCTCAGCCGCTACCCCTACATCCTCTGCTGCCCGCAGGACACCCACGAGGAGCTGCTCGTGTCCGCGCTGGCGGAGGCGGGGCTGGAGGTGGAGTTCGGCACCACGTGCGTCGGCCTCGCGCAGGACGACGGCGCCGTCACCGCCACGCTCCGGGGACCGGCCGGCGGCCTCGAGCGGCTGGAGGTGGGCTACCTCGCGGGCTGCGACGGCTCCCGCAGCACCGTCCGCGACGAGCTGGGCACCGCCTACCGGGGCACGAGCTCGGACCGCCGCTACGTCGTCGCCGACGTCACCGCCACCGGGCCGGCCGCGGCGCCGCCCGAGCAGGGCGCCTTCAGCTTCTGCCTGTCCCGCGACGACTTCCTGCTCGTGGTGCCGGCCCGGCCCGACGGCACCTCCCGGTTCGTCGGCCTGCTGCCCACCGGGCTGGGCGACGACGTCGGGTTCGAGGACGTCCGCGGCTTCGCCGAGCGGACCACCGGGACCCGCGTCGGGGCGGTGCACTGGTTCTCCACCTACGGGGTGAGCCACCGGGTCGCCGAGCGGCTGCGCACCGGTCGGGTGTTCCTGCTGGGCGACGCCGGCCACGTGCACAGCCCGCTCGGCGGCCAGGGCATGAACACCGGGGTCGGCGACGCGGTGAACCTGGGCTGGAAGCTCTCCGCCGTCCTGCAGGGTCGGGCCCCGGCGTCGCTGCTGGACAGCTACGAGGCCGAGCGGCTGCCGTTCGCGCGCCGCCTGGTCGCCACCACCGACCGGGTGTTCGACCGCGTCACCGGCGCCGGGCGCCGCGCCCGGCTGGCCCGCCGGCTGCTGTTCCGGGTCGCGCTGCCAGCCGTTCTCGCGACCCGGGTGGGGCGCCGCGCCGCCGGGGCGGCGGTCGGCCAGATCCGGCTGCGCTACCGCGGCGGGCCGCTCAGCGAGGGCCGGGCGGGCCGGGTGCGCGGTGGCGACCGGCTGCCCTGGGTCGACCCGGGCGACGGCCGCGACACCCACGCCCCGCTCGACGCGCTCGACTGGCAGGTGCACGTCCACGGCGACGTCCGGCCGGCCTTGGCCGCCGCCTGCGCCGCGCGGGGGCTGGCCGTCCACCGCTGGCCCTGGTCCGGGGCGGCCCGGGCGGTCGGCCTGCGCCGCCACGCCGCCTACCTCGTCCGTCCCGACGGCTACGTCGCCCTCGCCGACCCGGCGCAGGACCCCGCCCGGCTGCTCCGCCACCTCGACCGGCGGGGGCTGCGCCCGCGTCCATCCGCCTGAGGAGCCGGGCCGCCCGCGACGCGCCACCCGTCGTCGTACCCGGTCAGCCTGCGGGTGCCCGATCGCGCCGCCAGACCCGGTAGGCCTCCGGCAGGCAGACGGCGCAGAGCCGGTAGCCGGCCGCGCGCGCGGTCTCCTCGCGGGCGAAGAACACCCGGGAGGCCGCGTAGCCGCCGGCCGCCAGCGCACGGGCCGCCGCCCGGCAGTCGAGCCGCCCGTAGACCCGGCTGCGGCGGTGCCCGCCGAGGCGTCCCGGGACCGTGCTGAGCACGGGCCGGCCGTCGGCGCCCAGCAGCCGGTAGCGGGCCGGCCCCGACGGGTCGTCGGGGCTCATCCCGCCTCCGCGTAGCTCTGCACGCACTGCACGTCCAGGGCGAACTCGACGGGGAACCGGCCGAAGAGCAGCTCGCCCGCGCGTCGGGCCGCCGCCCGGACCGCCTCCTCCACGGCTCCGGCCAGCGCCTCCGGGGTCTCGACGATCACCTCGTCGTGCAGGAAGTAGACGAGCGCCGGCCGGACGCCGTCGACGGGCTCCAGCGCCCGCAGCCGGCGGCGGAGGTCGGCCAGCCAGCACAGCGCCCACTCCGCCGCCGTGCCCTGCACGACGAAGTTCCGGGTGAAGCGGCCCTGGTCGCGGGCCTGGCTGCGGGCGCGGCGCTGGTCGGCCGGCGTCGCCTCCGGCAGGCTCGCCCGCTGCTGCACCCGGTGCCAGGACTCCGGGGGCGGCGGGGAGCTCCGGCCCAGCCAGGTGGTGACGACCTCGCCGCGCTCCCCCGCCCGGGCGGCTTCCTCGACGTGGCCGGTGGCGCGCGGGTAGCTGCGCAGCAGCCGCGGCATCAGCTGGCCGGCCTCGCCCGAGGTCGCGCCGTAGAGGGCGCCCAGCATGGCCACCTTGGCGTGCGCGCGGGTGTCCACCACGTGCTCGTCGACCAGCGCCTGGTACAGGTCGCCGGCCCGGCTGGCCCGCGCCATCGCCTCGTCCCGGGCCATGGCCGCCAGCACCCGCGGCTCCAGCTGGGCCGCGTCGGCGACGACGAGCCGTCGGCCGGGAGCGGCCACGACGGCGGCCCGGACCTGCTTGGGCAGCTGCAGCGCACCGCCGCCCCGGGCGGCCCAGCGGCCGGTGACGACGCCGGCGGGCAGGTACTCGGGGCGGAACCGGCCGTCGCGGACCCAGGCCGCCAGCCAGCTCCAGCCGTTGGCGCTGAGCAGCCGGGCCAGCTTCTTGTACTCCAGCAGCGGGGCGACGACGGGGTGGTCGAGGCGTTCCAGCTCCCACTGCCGGGTGCTGTCGACGGTCAGCCCCTGGGTGTGCAGCGCCCGCAGCAGGTCCGGGCCCGAGTCGGGGTTGAGGCCCGGGGCCCGCAGCAGCGTCCGGACCTCCCCCGCCAGCGCCTCCAGGCGGGCCGGCCGCCCGCCGGGCAGCGGCCGCGGGCCCAGCACCCGGGTGAGCAGGGCATCGTGCTCGGCCTCGTCGAAGGGCAGCCCGACGGCGGTCAGCTCGGCGGCGACGAGGGCGCCGGCCGACTCGGCGGCCAGCAGCAGCCGCAGCCGGTCCCGCCGGGCCGAGGCCTCCACGGCCTCCTGCTGGCGGGCGTGCTCGGCGACCACCTCGGCCAGGTCCGGGGCGCCATCGGCCGCCGTAAGGTCGAGCAGGCTGGGCTCCCCGCCGGTGCTGACCGGGTCGACGGGACGCCAGCGCTCGTCGTCCGCGCCCGCGAGGGGGACGTCGAGGTACCGCGAGCGCGCCAGCACCGCGTGGCCCAGCCGCAGGTCCTGCGCCCGGCCGACGGCGACCCCGGCCGCGAGCAGCGGCGGGTGCAGGGCGGTGGTGTCGGCCCAGACCCAGCGCGGCCCCAGCCGCTCCAGCTCGGCCACCCGGGCGGGCGCCGCCGGCCCGCGCAGCCGCTCCACCGGTCCCGGGCGGCCGCCCTCCAGCACGGCGAGGGCGAGCGCGTCGTCGTCGGCGGCGAGGGCGATGTCCACCCGCGGAACCCTAGGGCCGACCGCTGACAGCGGGGGCCGCCGGTGCGCCGCGCGGAACTGTCAGCGGGGCGCGCCATGATGTCCCGGCCGGTCGCCGCGCGGCCAACCCGCTCGCGCGCTCCCCGGTCGTCGGGCAGGATCGGGGCCGGCAGAAGGAGGGACGCCCGCGATGGCGGACATCGAGGTCCAGGACCTGGGCAAGACCTACGTCGTGCCCGAGCGCGAGGGCGGGGTGAAGGCGGCGCTGACGTCGCTGGTGCACCGGCGCACGCGGCAGGTCCGCGCCGTGGCCGGGGTGAGCTTCACCGTCGACCGGGGCGAGGTGGTCGGCTTCCTCGGCCCGAACGGCGCGGGCAAGACGACGACGCTGAAGATGCTCGCCGGGCTGCTGCACCCCACCACCGGGACCGCCTCGGTGCTGGGCCACACGCCCTGGCTGCGCGACCGGGCCTACCTGGGCCGGATGGCGCTGGTCATGGGCAACCGCAACCAGCTGCAGTGGGACATCCCCGTGCTCGACTCCTACCGGCTGTACCAGGCGATCTTCCGCATCGGGCCCGCCGACTTCACCCGCCGGCTGGCCGAGCTCACCGAGCTGCTCGAGCTGGGCGACCTGCTGCGCAAGCCGGTCCGCAACCTCAGCCTGGGCGAGCGGATGAAGTGCGAGATCGCCGGGTCGCTGCTGCACTACCCGGCCGTGCTGTTCCTCGACGAGCCGACCATCGGCCTGGACGTCGCCATGCAGCGCCGCATCCGCTCCTTCGTCGCCGAGTACAACCAGCGCACCGGCGCCTGCGTGATGCTGACCTCCCACTACATGGCCGACGTCGAGGCGCTCTGCCGCCGGGTCGTGGTGATCCACCGCGGCAGCCTGCTGTTCGACGGCGAGCTGTCCGCCCTGGTCGACCGGTTCGCGGCGCACAAGGTGATCACCGTCGCCCTCGAGGAGGGCAGCACCGTCTCCGACGCCGAGCTCGCCGACCTGGTCGGGGGGACGGTGACCGGCCGGACGCCCACCAGCGTCACGGTGCAGGTCCCGCGGGCGCACACCCCGACCGCGGCCGGCCAGCTGCTGGCCCGGCTGCCGGTGGTCGACCTGACCATCGAGGACCCGCCCATCGAGGGCGTCATCGAGGACGTGTTCGCCTCGCCCGCGGAGGAGGCCGGCCGTGAGGGCCGCTGAGCCGGGTCCGCTCCGGCAGCGCGACGAGCCGGGCGACGCGGCGCCCCGGCCGTCGTTCGGGGCGTTCTCCCCGGCGGCGCTGGCGCTCTACTACCGCCGCCAGTTCGGCTCGGCGCTCGCGAACAACCTGGCCTACCGCGGGGCGGTGGCCATCTGGGTGGTCACCAGCGTCATCCAGCCGCTGGTCTTCATCGTCGTCTGGCGGACGGTGGCGGGCTCCGGCAGCACCGGGGGCTACACGGCCGCCCAGTTCGTCGCCTACTTCCTCGTGATGATGGTGGTCGACCACCTGACCTTCATCTGGCACATGTGGGAGTTCGAGTACCGGATCCGCACCGGGGCGTTCTCCCCGCTGCTGCTCCGGCCGGTGCACCCCATCCACAACGACGTCTGCGAGAACCTCAGCTACAAGCTGGTCGGGCTGGTGGGGATCCTGCCCGCCGCCGTCCTGCTGGCCGTCGTCTTCGGCGCCGACCTGTCGGCGACGACGCCGGCGACGGTGCTGGCCTTCCTGCCCGCGGTCCTGCTGGCGATGGTGCTGCGCTTCGTCGTCGAGTGGTGCGTGGCCCTCTCGGCCTTCTGGCTCACCAAGGTCTCGGCCATGAACGCCGTCTTCTTCTCCCTCTTCACCTTCCTCGGCGGCCAGTTCGCCCCGCTCTCGGTGCTGCCGGGCTGGATGCAGACCGTCGCGGCCTGGACGCCCTTCCCGTGGACGCTCGCCTTCCCCGTCGAGGTGCTGCTGGGCCGGCGCACCGGGACCGAGCTGCTGGTCGGCTACGGGGCGCAGGTGGTCTGGGTCGTCGTCGCGCTCGTGGTCCTGCGCCTGCTGTGGAGCCGTGCCACCCGCCGCTACAGCGCGGTCGGGGCCTGAGGTGCACTCGCTGCGGGTGCTGCGCGCCTTCTTGACCGTCGGCGTGCTAAACATCGTGCAGTACCGCTCGGACTTCGTCATCGCCCTGGTCAACGCCGCCATCAGCCTGGTCACGCAGGTGCTCGGGCTGTCGGTGATCTTCACCAACACCGCCGACCTGCGGGGCTGGACGGCCGACGACCTGCTGGTGCTGATCGGCGTCCACTTCTTCATCAGCGGCCTCGTCGGCCTGGTCATCCGGCCCTCGATGGAGGCGCTGATGGAGGGCATCCGGCTGGGCACGTTCGACTTCCTGCTGACCAAGCCGGCCGACTCCCAGCTGCTCGCCAGCTCCCAGGTGGTGGCGCCGCAGGCCGCGACCGACCTCGTCGTCGGGGTCGGCGTCGTGGCCTACGGGGTGTCGCGGACCGGGCTGTCCCTGGACGCCGGATCCCTGGCCCTGTTCCTCGTCACCCTGGCCGCCGGCTTCGCGACCGTCTACTGCTTCCTGCTGCTGCTCTCGACGCTGGCGTTCTGGTTCGTCAAGCTCGACAACATCCTGGTGATCTTCCAGGCCCTCTTCGGCAACGCCGGGCGCTGGCCGGTGACCATCTTCCCGGGCTGGATGCGGCCGGTGCTCACCTTCGTCGTGCCGATCGCGTTCGCGGTGACCGTGCCCGCCCAGGCCCTCACCGGGCAGCTCACCGGCGGCGCCGCCCTGCTCTCGGTCGCCGTCGCCGTCGGCTTCGTCGTCGCCTCGCGGGCCTTCTGGCTGGTGGCCCTGCGCCGCTACACCGGCGCCTCCGCTTGAGGCCCGGCCTCCCGAGCCGGTCGCCGTGCGACCCGGGTCCTCCCGTACCCG
Organism: Microlunatus capsulatus; assembly: GCF_017876495.1. Classification (NCBI taxonomy): domain Bacteria; kingdom Bacillati; phylum Actinomycetota; class Actinomycetes; order Propionibacteriales; family Propionibacteriaceae; genus Microlunatus; species Microlunatus capsulatus. The sequence goes on from NZ_JAGIOB010000001.1 coordinate 501,177, forward strand.
GGCCGGTCCGCCCGCGCCCGCGCTGACGCGGCCGGGGGGCCCGGGACCATCGACCCGCCAGGGCCCGGTCGACCCGGGACCATCGACCGGCGGAGGGCCCGCCCGACCCGGGACCTAAGGCTGCGGGGACGGGTGCTTTCTCCCCTGCCCGCGGCCTTGCCGGGACAGCAGGATGGAGGTCATCAGGTGCTGCTCGGGGGCAGGCCACGACCTCTCCAGGAGTCTCCATGTCCCCCACGGGCCCCCGCCGCCGTCCCTCCCGGGCGACCGTCGTGACCCGGGACGACCCGCCGCCCGACCCCGCCCGCTGACCCGGCGGGCCCCGGCCCGCCGCGACGTCCCTCCCCGCTGCACCCCTCCCCCGCCCTCCCGCGCTGACGCACGCCCGCGTCGCGCTGTCCGGTGCCTCGACGGCCCGCCAGGAGAACCCCCGATGATCCGCAAGCCCGCCGGAACCCTCACCGCCCTCGTCCTCGCGCTCGGCCTCGGCACCGTCGCCGCGCCGCTGACGGCCACCACGGCCGTCGCCGCGGTGGCCCGCCCCGCCTCCTTCACCTCCGTCTCCTCCACCCCGGGACCGCAGCCCGGCGAGGTGACCATCCGCTGGACCCACGACGGGAAGAACACGACCCGCTACGAGGTGGAGACCGGACTGACGAGCTTCAGCCGCACCGACTCCTCGATGCCGCTGCACGCGCGCGGCTGGAAGGTCTTCACCGCCCCGGCGGGCGCCCGCAGCCTCACCCTGACCGCCGAGCAGACGGCCGCCGCCGGCGCCCCGCTGGGCTCGGCCAACCACCTCTACTTCCGCCTGCGGGCGGTCAACACGACCTCGGCGGGCGAGACCTTCCGCGACCACCCGAACCTGCAGACCGTCGGGGTCGCCCCCCCGACCCCGGCCGCCGCGGGCACGCCGCTGCGGGTCGGGCAGTTCAACGTCCGCACCGCCCGGGCCACCACCGACCCGCAGACCTGGCTGCAGCGCGTGCCCGCCGTCGCCCGGCAGATCATCGACCACCGGCTCGGTCTCGTCGCGCTCCAGGAGCTCGGCCCGGGCCGGGCCGACGGCGTCAGCGGCAGCACCGGCGGCCGCCCGCGGCAGACCGAGAGCCTGCTCACCGAGCTGGCGAAGCAGGACGCGGGCCGCTACAAGCTGATCCAGACGACCCCCTACGTCAAGGCCGGCACCGAGGCCAGCACCCAGGGCATGCGGATCCTCTACGACAGCGCGAAGTACACGATGCTCAGCCCGTGCGCCGACAAGACCGGCTCCAGCGCCTGGAACGACGTCTGCACCGTCGCCCTCCCGATCCGGCCCAGCGGCGACAGCGACTCCGACCGGCGCAAGGCCGTCTACTCGCTCTTCGCCGACAAGGCCACCGGCGAGCGCTTCTACTTCGTCTCGGTCCACCTCGACGCCCGGCACTCCACCGACGCCGCCGTCGAGCGCACCTACGACCAGCTCCGCGCCTCCCAGGTGGCGGCGGCCGTCGACGGGGTCGCCCGCCAGAACAGCCAGGGCCTGCCGGTCGTCCTCGGCGGGGACATCAACACCTGGCAGAACAACAAGGTCGGCTACACCGCCCACGACGTGCTGGTCGACAAGGGCTTCCACGACACGGCCGCCGCGGAGCAGACCACCAACCTGCGCTTCACCACCATGAACGACTTCAAGACCACGCTGGCCGACCCGGGCACGGGCTTCGGCTCGCGGCTCGACGTGCTGATGACCAAGGGGTTCGAGGGCCCGGTGGCCTGGGAGAACGTCATGAAGGTGACCGACAGCGCCCGGCCGTCGGACCACAACATGGTGACGGCCGAGCTCCGGCTGCCCGGCGACGGCGCGGGCTCCGGCTCCGGCGGGACGGGGACGGGCTCCGGCGGGACCGGGACCGGCTCCGGGGGCACCACCGCTCCCGACACCGACGGCTACCGGCCCGTGACGCCCACCCGGGTCGTCGACACCCGGGCCGGCACCGGGGCGGCCGCCCCGCTCGCCGCCCAGGGCACCCTCGCGATCCCGGTCGCCGGCCGCGCCGGCGTCCCCGCCACCGGCGTGGGCGCCGTCGTCCTCAACCTCACCTCCGTCGGCGCCAGGTCCGGCGGCTACCTCACCGCCTACCCGTCCGGCCAGCCCCGCACGACGGCCTCGACCCTCAACTTCACCACCGGCACGTCGATGGCCAACAGCGTCGTGGTCGGGGTCGGCGCCGACGGCGCCGTCCAGCTCTACGGCTCCGCCGCCACCGACGTCCTCGTCGACGTGCAGGGCTGGTTCCCGACCGGCTCGGACTACACCGCGCTGAGCCCGGCCCGGCTGCTCGACACCCGCAACGGGACCGGCGCCGCGAAGGCGCCGGTCGCGGGGACGCAGAAGATCGACCTGCAGGTCACCGGCCGCGGCGGGGTCCCGGCCAGCGGCGTCGGCTCGGTCGTGCTGAACCTCACCGCCACCGGAGCCAGCGGCACCGGCTACCTGACGGCCTACCCGGCGGGCGCCTCCCGGCCCGGCGCCTCGACCCTGAACTACGTGCGGGGCGCGACGACGGCGAACGGCACCGTGCTCAAGGTCGGCAGCGGCGGCAAGGTCAGCCTCTACGTCTCGGCCGGCACCCACCTCGTCGCCGACGTCCAGGGCTGGTTCCCGACCAGCTCGGACCTCACCGGCCTCACCCCGGCCCGCCTGCTGGACACCCGGGACGGGACCGGCGCCCGCGCGGCGGCCGTGCCCGCCGGTGGCAGGGTCGACCTCCAGGTGACCGGACGCGAGGGCGTCCCCACCGCGGGCGTGCGGGCCGTCGTCCTCAACGTCACCGCCGCGCAGGCGGCCACGACGGGCTTCGTCTCGGTCCGCCCCACGGGTGCAGCGACCACCAGCGCCACCGACCTCGCCCTCGTCCCCGGCCGGGCGATCGCCAACCGGGTGATCGTGCCCGTCAGCGCCGACGGCCGGGTGAGCCTGAGCTCGACCGCGCAGACCGAGCTGGTCGCCGACGTCGTCGGCTACCTGGCCGGCTGACCCCTCGACCCGCACGCCCGGCCCCCCCGACCCCCGCGGGTCGGGGGGTCTGGCGCCGCCGGGCCGACCGGTCTACCGTCTTACTCGTGCAGGTAAGTCCCGCTCCTCCCCGCTCTCCCGCCGCCGAGGCCCGGCGCGCGCAGGTCGTGGCCGCGACGCTCGCGGTGGTGGCCGACGGCGGCTACCGGGACGCGACCTTCGCCCGCATCGCCGCGCACGCCGGGCTCTCCAGCACCCGGCTCATCTCCTACCACTTCGCCTCCAAGGAGGCGCTGGTCGCCGCCTGCGTCGAGAGCGTCGTCAGCGCGCTGGGCGCCGAGGTCGGCGCCCGGGTGCGCGCGGCGACGACGGCGCCGGAGCGGCTGGCCGCCTACATCACCGCGGTCGTGGGGTTCAGCGACGTGCACCGCCGGGAGATGAGCGCGCTGCTGCAGATCCTGCTGGCGGGCGCCTGGTCGGCCGACGTCGGGACCCCGGCGGCGACCGCCCCGCTGGAGGCCCTGCTGCGGGAGGGCCAGCGCACCGGCGAGCTGCGCGCCTTCGACCCCGCCGTCGTCGCCTCCGCGGTGCAGCGGGCGGTCGAGGCGCTGCCGTTCCGGCTGGCCGCGGAGCCCGAGCTGGACTGCGACGCCTGGGCCCGCGAGCTGGTCGAGCTGTTCGACCGCGGCACCCGCCGGGACCCGGGGTGAGCACGACGACCGCGAGCCGGCGGTGGTGGCGGGTCGCCTCCCTGGCCGTCGGCCTGGTCGGCTCCACGCTGCTGTTCTACGGCCTCCGGGCGTCCGGCCTGAGCCTGCGGACGGCGCTGCTGACCGCGACCGTCGTCGGGGCGGTGCCCACGCTCGTCCGGCTCGCGCGGGGCTACCGGCCGCGGGGGCTGGAGGCGTTCTTCACCGTCATGCTGCTGGCGGCGGTGGCGGTCGCCCTGCTGCCCGGCGGCGGCCGGCTGGTGCTGGCCAAGGAGTCCCTGCTGACCGCTGCGACCGGGGTCTGGTTCCTGCTCAGCACCCGGTCCGCCCGGCCGCTGGCCTACCAGTTCGCCCGGCCGATGACCGAGGGGCGGCTGGGCTGGCCGTCCGGCTGGGAGTCGCTGTGGGCGACCTCGCCCGCCTTCCGGCGGATGTGGCGGCGGTCCAGCCTCGCCTGGGGGGTGGGCACGCTCGCCGACGCCGTCGGCCGGGTGGTGCTGGTCGCGACGTCCCCGGCCGACGCCGTCCCGGCGCTGAGCCTCGGCCTCTTCGTGGCCACCGCCGTGCTGCTCAACGTCGCCACCACGGTCTTCTACGCGCGGTGCGGCGCCTTCGACCGGCGGGGGCCGTTCCACCGGCCGGGCGCCGTCGCCGCCGGGTAGCCCCGGTCCCGGACGCGCGACGCCCCGGCAGCACCAGGGGCGGACCTGGTGGCCGGGGCGCGCGCGTCGAGCGGCGGGCCGGGGTCAGCCGACGACGGTGATCCGGTCAGCCGGCGGGGCCGACAGGCCCGGGTTGTCCTCGAGGTACTCGACGAAGGCGTCGAGGTCGATCGGCCCGCCCTGCAGGTCGGTGCCGTCGGCGAAGACCGAGAACCCGTCCCCGCCGGCGGCGAGGAAGTTGTTCACCGTCACCCGGTAGGTGGCGGTCGGCTCGACGGCCTTGCCGTCGACGGTGATCCCCGAGACCTTGGCGCCGGGCGCGGCCCCGCTGGTCCAGGTGTAGCCCAGCGTCGAGGACACCTGCAGCCAGGTCGGGGAGTCCCCGGCGGCCTGCTGCTGCTGCTCGAGCACGGCGTCGAGCTGCGCACCGGTCAGCGTGATGGTCTGCAGGATGTTGGCGAAGGGCTGCACCGAGAACGCCTCGCCGTAGGTCACCGGTCCCGCGTCGAGGTCGGCGCGGATGCCCCCCGGGTTGGTGATGGCGACCTGGGCGCCGTTCCCGGTGGTGGCGGCGAGCTGGGCGTCGGCGATGACGTCGCCGAGGGGCTTCTCCGGGTCGCTGCTGCCCCGGCCCAGCAGGGCCTCGGTGGTGCTGCCGATCGAGCGGTTCGCCAGCGGGGCCGCCTTCGCGACGGCGCGGTCGACGATGGCCTGCACCTTCGCGTCGGGCCGGACGTCCCGGGTCACGATGATGTTCGTGGCCTTGGTGCGGCTGCGGACGACGTCCTTGGTCTTCGTGCTCACGGTGAGGTCGACGACCGAGATCAGCCGGCCGAAGGACAGCCCCTGGATCAGCGGCCGCGGGTTCCCCGCCGGGTCGGTGACGGTGCAGTTCTCGGCCTGGTGGGTGTGGCCGGCGAAGAACGCGTCGACCCGGGCGCTGGCCCGGCTGGCGATCCGGTGGGCGAGCTGCTCCTCGCCGAGGTCGCAGGAGTTGGGGCTGCCGGCCCCGCTGGTCTCGTCGCCCTGGTGCATGAGCACGACCTGGGCCTTGACGCCCATCTTCTGCAGCAGCTTGGAGGTGCGGTTGATGGCGGCGACCTCGTCGGTGAACTCCAGACCGGCGACGGCGGCGGGGGTCACGACGTCCGGCAGGTCGCGGAGGGTGACGCCGATGACGCCGATCTTCACCCCGCCCTGCTTCTGGATGCTGAAGGGCGAGAAGGCGGGCTTGCCGCTCTCGAAGGTGACGTTCGCGCCGAGGAAGGGGAAGTCGGTGCCCTCGTAGGAGGTGCGGAACGCGCAGCCGTCGGTCGGGTGGCACCCGCCGTGCTCGATCCGGCGCAGCTCGGCCAGGCCCTCGTCGAACTCGTGGTTGCCGACGACGGAGGCCTTGACGCCCATGGCGTTGAGGACCTCGACGGTCGGCTCGTCGTGGAACAGGGCCGAGGCCAGCGGCGAGGCGCCGATGCTGTCCCCGCTGTTGAGCAGCAGCGAGTTCGGGTGGCCGTAGCGCAGCATCTCGACGTGGCGGGCGAGGTAGGCGGCACCGCCGTTGTTCTCGAGCGTCTTGCCGCCGCCGATCTGGACGCGGGCGGACGAGCCGGTCGGGTTCTCGAGGTTGCCGTGCAGGTCGTTGAAGCTCATCACCCGGACGGCGACGGTCTTCGGCTTCTTGGAGGTGGTGGGGCGCGGGGCGGCGTCGGCGGCGGGGACCGAGATCGACAGCGCCACGGCGGCGGCGATCGACAGGGCACCGATCCGGCGCGCGGCGCGGGCGGCGAGGGGCATGACGAACCCTTCTGGGGGCTGGAGGGGTGGATTTCGCACTCAGTGTGCCCCGCGAGCGGCGCCGGGGTCCAGGCCGGCCGGGTGACGACCGGGCGACGGGCCGGGGCCGTCGGGAACGCGCTTGCCGTCCCGGGCCGCAGGCGTCAGGGTCGGAGGGTGGACCCGGCCGCGAGCGCTGAGCCGACCCGCCACGTGCAGGTCGGGCTCGACGGGGTGCACCGGCCGGTGCACGCGTGGACGCCGACGGTGCACGCGGCGCTGGAGCGGCTGCGCGCGGCCGGCGTGGTCGAGGTGCCGGCACCGCTGGCCCTGGGCGCGCACGAGGAGGTGCTGGGCTTCCTGCCGGGCGACGCCGGTGCCGCGTGCTGGCCGCACCAGGTGCCCGAGGCGGGCCTGGTGTCGGCCGCCCGGCTGCTCCGCCGGGTGCACGACGCGAGCGCGGGCTGGTCCTGGCCGCCCGACGCCGCCTGGTCCCAGCCGGTGCGGGAGCCGGCCGAGGTGCTCTGCCACGGCGACCCCGGACCCTGGAACATGACCTGGGCCGACGGCCGCGCGACCGGGCTGTTCGACTGGGACTTCTGCCACCCCGGGCCGCGCCGGCACGACGTCGCGTACGCCCTGGACTGGCTCGCCCCGTTCCGCCCCGACGACGAGGCGCTCCGCTGGCACGGCTTCGCCGCGCCGCCGGACCGGGGGTCGCGGATCCGGGCCTTCTGCGCGGCCTACGGCACGGAGCCCGACCGGGTGGTCGACCTCGTCCTGGAGGTCCGGCTGCGCACGCTCGACGTCGTCCGCGCCCTGGCGGCGGACGGCGTCGAGCCGCAGGCCGGGTGGCTGGCGGGCGGTCACGCCGCCGAGGTCGAGGCCGGCGTCCGCTGGGTCGAGCGGCACCGGCGGCTGTTCACCTGAGGCGTCCCCGGATGGTCAGCGCTCGATGCGCGCTGAGGCCCCCAGGAGGCCCGCTGCCGCCGTCGAGCGCTGACTTCCCAGGGCGACGACCACCTGACCCCTTGGGGATCAGCCGCTCTCGCGCACCCGAGCTGGCCCCCGCCGCCTGAGCTCGTCGAAGGCCCTTCGACGAGCTCAGGGAGCGGGAGGTATCAGCTGAGCGAGCGGTGTGCTGTCGGCTCGCTAGCGGCGGTGGGCTCGTCGGGCGTCAGACCATCATCTGCCGGGCGGTGGGCGGGATGGGCTTGGGCAGCTTGGTGGAGCCGGAGAGGTACTCGTCCACCCCGGCCGCGCAGGCGCGGCCCTCGGCGATGGCCCAGACGATCAGCGACTGGCCGCGACCCGCGTCACCGGCCACGAAGACCCCGGGGACGTCGGTGGCGTAGTTGTCGTCGCGCTTGACGTTGCCGCGCTCGTCCAGGGTGACGCCCAGCTGGGAGATCACCGAGTCCTTCTCCGGGCCCACGAAGCCCATGGCCAGCAGCACGAGGTCGGCCGGGATCTCCTGCTCGGTGCCCTCGACGGCGACGAGCTTGCCGCCCTCGAAGCGCACCTCGGACAGGGTCAAGGAGGTGACCTTGCCGTCCTCGCCGTTGAACCGGGAGGTGGAGACCGAGTAGATCCGCTCCCCCGCCTCCTCGTGGGCCGAGGACACCCGGTAGGTCATCGGGTAGGTCGGCCACGGCTGGTGGGCCGGCCGCTCCTCGGGCGGGGTGGGCATGATCTCCAGCTGCCGGATGGAGGCCGCACCCTGCCGGATGGCGGTGCCGAGGCAGTCGGCGCCGGTGTCGCCGCCGCCGATGATGACGACGTGCTTGCCCTGCGCCGAGATCGGCGGCTGCTCGATCTTGCCCCGGGCGTAGCGGTTGGCGTGCGGCAGGAACTCCATGGCCTGGTGGATGCCGTCGAGCTCGCGGCCCGGCACCGGCAGGTCGCGCGGGATGGTGGAGCCGACGGCGAGCACGACGGCGTCGTAGCGCTCCTTGAGCTGCTGGCCGGTGATCTTGACCCCGACCTCGACGCCGCAGCGGAAGTTGGTGCCCTCGTCCTTCATCTGCTGGATGCGCCGGTCGAGGACGTACTTCTCCATCTTGAACTCGGGGATGCCGAAGCGCATCAGGCCGCCCGGCTCCTCGGCCCGCTCGAAGACGGCGACGGTGTGGCCGGCCCGGGTGAGCTGCTGGGCGGCGGCCAGCCCCGAGGGCCCGGAGCCGATGACGGCGACGGTGCGGCCGGTGTGCCACTCGGGCGGCTGGGGCAGCACGCGGTGCTCGTCCCACGCCTTGTCGATGATGGTGACCTCGACGTTCTTGATGGTCACCGGGTCCCGGTTGATGCCGACGACGCACGCCGTCTCGCAGGGGGCCGGGCACAGCCGCCCGGTGAACTCCGGGAAGTTGTTGGTCGCGTGCAGCCGCTCCAGCGCCTCGTCCCAGTCGCTGCGCCACACCAGGTCGTTCCACTCGGGGATGAGGTTCCCCAGCGGGCAGCCGGTGTGGCAGAACGGGATGCCGCAGTCCATGCAGCGCCCGGCCTGCTCGGAGATGATCGGCAGCAGGGCCCGCCCCGGCGTGCCGGGGTAGACCTCGTTCCAGTCGCGCACGCGCTCGGCCACCGGCCGCCGCTCGGCGACCTTGCGCGGCGTGGAGATGAACCCGCGGGGGTCAGCCATGGTGATCGTCCTTCGTCAGGTGCTGGAAGAGGAGGCGCCCGTCGACGGGCTCAGGGAGCGGGGCACGGCGGGGCCCTTCGACAGGCTCAGGGCGCGGGGTGACGTGCGCAGGAGCGGCGCGGAGGACGCCCCCGAGCCGGGGCGTGGATGGGCCTGGCGGGAGCCCGGAGCCTGCGGAGGGCGGATGGTTGCCCCGGCTCGGGGGCGTCCGCAGCGCCGCGCACCCAACCCCGGCAGACAACCGCGGACTGAGCCACGCCACGAGCTCACCCACGAGCCGCATCCATCATCGCCACGGTGGTCGCGTCGTCGTCCAGCCCCTCGGCCTCGGCGGCCTCGCGCGCCGCCAGCACCCGGGCGTAGTCCCGCGGGAGCACCTTGGTGAAGCGCTCCTTGGCGGTGTCCCAGTCGGCGAGCAGCGCCGCGGCCACATCGGACCCGGTCTCCTCGCCGTGCCGGACCACGAGCCCGCGGACGAGGTCCTGGTCGCCCTCGCCGAGTGGCAGGGCGTCGGCCATGTCGGTGTTCAGCAGCGACGCGTCCAGGTCGAGCACGTAGGCGATGCCGCCCGACATGCCGGCCGCGACGTTGCGTCCCGTCGAGCCCAGGATGACGGCCAGGCCGCCGGTCATGTACTCGCAGGCGTGGTCGCCGGTGCCCTCGACGACGGCGGTGGCCCCGGAGTTGCGGACGCAGAACCGCTCCCCCACCTGGCCCCGGATGAAGATCTCGCCCGAGGTCGCGCCGTAGCCGATGACGTTGCCGGCGATGATGTTGTCCGCCGCCACGAAGGTCGCCGCGCGGTCGGGCCGCAGGACGATCCGGCCGCCGGACAGGCCCTTGCCGAGGTAGTCGTTGCTGTCGCCTTCGAGCCGCAGGGTGATGCCGGCGGGCAGGAACGCGCCGAAGCTCTGGCCGGCCGACCCCGAGAAGGTGAGGTCGATCGTCCCGTCGGGCAGGCCCTCGCCGCGGGTCGCCTTCGTCACCTCGTGGCCGAGGATCGTGCCGACCGTGCGGTTGACGTTGCGGATCCTGAGCTGCGCGCGGACGGCCTCGCCGGAGTCCAGGGCGGGGCGGCACAGGTCGATGAGCATCTGGTCCAGCGCGAACTCGAGCGCGTGGTCCTGCTTCGTCGTGTTGTGCAGCGGGGTGCCCTCGGGCAGCTCGGGGCGGTGCAGGATCGGCCGCAGGTCGAGGCCGTGCGCCTTCCAGTGCTCCTCGGCCGGGGTGGTGTCCAGCGCCTCGACGCGGCCGACGGCCTCGGCGATGCTCCGGAAGCCCAGGGCCGCCAGGTGCTCGCGGACCTCCTCGGCGATGAACTCGAAGAAGTTGACGACGAACTCCGGCTTGCCGGAGAACTTGGAGCGCAGCTCCTGGTTCTGGGTGGCGACGCCGACCGGGCAGGTGTCGAGGTGGCAGACCCGCATCATGATGCAGCCGCTGACCACCAGCGGGGCCGTCGCGAAGCCGAACTCCTCCGCACCCAGCAGGGCGCCGATGATGACGTCGCGGCCGGTCTTGAGCTGACCGTCGACCTGCACGACGATCCGGTCGCGCAGCCCGTTCAGCAGCAGCGTCTGCTGCGTCTCGGCCAGGCCGAGCTCCCAGGGTCCGCCGGCGTGCTTGAGCGAGGTCAGCGGTGCCGCACCGGTGCCGCCGTCGTGGCCCGAGATCAGCACCACGTCGGCCTTGGCCTTGGAGACGCCGGCCGCGACCGTGCCCACGCCCACCTCGGCCACGAGCTTGACGTGCACCCGCGCGGACGGGTTGGCGCACTTCAGGTCGTGGATGAGCTGCTTGAGGTCCTCGATCGAGTAGATGTCGTGGTGCGGGGGCGGGGAGATGAGGCCGACGCCCGGCGTCGAGTGCCGGGTCTTGGCCACCCACGGGTAGACCTTCTGGCCGGGCAGCTGGCCGCCCTCGCCGGGCTTCGCGCCCTGGGCCATCTTGATCTGGATGTCGTCGGCGTTGGTCAGGTAGTCCGACGTGACGCCGAAGCGGCCGGAGGCCACCTGCTTGACCGCCGAGCGGCGCTCGGGGTCGTAGAGGCGCTCCTTGTCCTCCCCGCCCTCACCGGTGTTGGACTTGCCGCCCAGCCGGTTCATGGCGATCGCCAGGGTCTGGTGCGCCTCGAGGCTGATGGATCCGTAGCTCATCGCGCCGGTCGAGAACCGCTTGACGATCTCGCTGACCGGCTCGACCTCGTCGATGGGCACGGGCGGCCGCTCGCTGTTGAACTTGAGCAGCCCGCGCAGCGTCATCAGCCGCTCGGCCTGGGAGTCGATGTGGGCGGTGTACTGCTTGAAGATGTCGTAGCGGCCCGAGCGGGTGGAGTGCTGGAGCCGGAACACCGTCTCGGGGTCGAACAGGTGCGGCTCGCCCTCGCGGCGCCACTGGTACTCCCCGCCGACCGGCAGCAGCCGGTGGGCCAGCGGGATCCCGTCGGCCGGGTAGGCCCGCAGGTGCCGCTGGTGGACGGCGTCGGCCAGCTGCTCCAGGGTGATCCCGCCCAGCTTGGACGTGGTGCCGGTGAAGTAGCGGTCGACGACCTCGCGGGACAGCCCGAGGGCCTCGAAGATCTGCGCGCCGGTGTAGGACGCGACGGTGGAGACACCCATCTTGGACATCACCTTGAGGACGCCCTTGCCCAGCGCCTTGACGACGTTGGCGACGGCCTTCTCGGGCGTGACGGAGGTGTAGACGCCGTGCCGGGCCAGGTCCTCGACGGACTCGATGGCCAGGTAGGGGTTGACCGCGGCCGCGCCGTAGCCGATCAGCAGCGCGACGTGGTGCACCTCCCGGACGTCCCCGGCCTCGACGACCAGGCCGACGTGGGTGCGCGTCTTCTCCCGCACCAGGTGGTGGTGCACGGCGGCGGTGAACAGCAGCGACGGGATGGGCGCGTACTCGCCGTTGGAGTGCCGGTCCGACAGCAGGATGATCTTGGCCCCGCCGGCGATGGCGTCGGAGATCTCCGCGCACAGCTCGTCGAGCTTCTCCGTCAGCGCCTGCGCGCCGCCGCTGACCTTGTAGAGGCCGCGGGCCACGTAGGTGGCGTACTCGGTGTCGCCGGCCCGGTTGATCCGGACGACCTTGGCCAGCGCGTCGTTGTCCAGCACCGGGAACGGCAGCACGAGGCGGCGGCACGAGACCGGGCCGGGCTCCAGCAGGTTCTGCTCCGGGCCGATGGTGTTGTACAGCGAGGTGACGAGCTCCTCGCGGATGGCGTCCAGCGGCGGGTTGGTGACCTGGGCGAACAGCTGGGAGAAGTAGTCGAAGAGCAGCCGCGGCTTGTCGCTGAGCGCCGCGATCGGGGTGTCGGTGCCCATCGAGCCGATGGCCTCGGCGCCTCCGGAGGCCATCGGGGCGAGGATCAGCCGCAGGTCCTCCTCGGTGTAGCCGAAGACCTGCTGGCGACGGGTCACCGAGGCGTGGGTGTGCACGACGTGGTCGCGCTCGGGCAGGTCGGTGAGCAGGGTGCGGCCCTGGGCCAGCCACTCGCCGTACGGGGCGGCGGCGGCCAGCTCGGCCTTGACCTCCTCGTCGGAGATCAGCCGGTGCTCGTCGAGGTCGACGAGGAACATCCGGCCCGGCTGCAGCCGGCCCTTCTGGACGATCGTCTCGGCCGGGATGTCGAGCACGCCGGCCTCCGAGGCCAGCACCACGAGCCCCTCGTCGGTGACCCAGTAGCGCCCGGGGCGCAGGCCGTTGCGGTCCAGCACGGCGCCGACCTGGGTGCCGTCGGTGAAGACGACGCCGGCCGGGCCGTCCCAGGGCTCCATGAGGCAGGAGTGGAAGGCGTAGAAGTCCCGCCGGGCCTGGTCCATGACCGGGTTGTTCTCCCAGGCCTCCGGGATCATCATCAGCATCGCGTGCGGCAGCGAGCGCCCGCCGAGGTGCAGCAGCTCGACGACCTCGTCGAACGAGGCGGAGTCCGAGGCGTCCGGGGTGCAGATCGGGAAGAGCCGCTCCAGGTCGCCCGGGATCAGGTCCGACCTCAGCAGCGCCTCGCGGGCCCGCATCCAGTTCCGGTTGCCCTTGACGGTGTTGATCTCGCCGTTGTGGGCGATCATCCGGAAGGGGTGCGCGAGCTCCCAGGCCGGGAAGGTGTTGGTCGAGAAGCGGGAGTGCACGACGACCAGCGCGCTGGTCATCCGCTCGTCCAGCAGCTCGGGGAAGACCAGCTCGAGCTGCTCGGTGGTGAGCATGCCCTTCCACACCAGGGTGCGGGCGGACAGCGAGGCGAAGTAGACGCCCGTCTCGTGCTGGGTGCGGCGGCGCAGGCAGTAGGCCAGCCGGTCCAGCTCGATCCCGCGGACCGGCTCGCCGGCCGGGGCGACGAGCAGCTGCTCGAACCAGGGCATGTTGGACCGGGTGAGGTCCGACAGCGAGGAGTCGTCGGTGCGCACGCGGCGCCAGCCCAGGACGGTCAGCTGCTCCTCGGCGGCGATCCGCTCGATCGCGGCCTTGGCCTCGGCGCGGGCCTGCTCGTCGGTGGGCAGGAACGCGTTGCCGACGGCGTAGGTCCCGGCCTCGGGCAGCTCGACGCCGGCCGCCAGGAAGGAGCTGGCCTCGGCGCGCAGGAAGGCGTCGGGGACCTGCATGAGGATGCCGGCGCCGTCACCGGTGAGGGGGTCCGAGCCGGTCGCGCCGCGGTGGTCGAGGTTGCGGAGCGCCTCCAGGCCCTTGTGCACGATGTCGTGGCTGGGGACGCCGGTGAGGGTGGCGACGAAGGCCACACCGCAGGCGTCGTGCTCGAAGGCGGGGTCGTAGAGACCTTCTCCGGCCCTGGACCTGGGCTGGGCGGGGGTGGCTGACATCTCGGACTCCCGTCGTCGAAGCCGGTGAGAGAGACGGGCTCTGTCACAGGGTCTGGTTGAGCGGCATCGGCGCGCCCCCGGGTGCCGGGAGGGGCCTGTTCACAAGGACTTCTGGGGACGACACTGGCCCAGCGCGGAAAGGCTAACGCACTCTGTTCGCCCCCAGCGGCCCGAAGAGTTGCGCCGGGCGACCCCCGGGACGAGGGCGCGCGGCACGACCGGTCGGATCTCCCGACCGGCGGGGCGGTTCCCGCACGGAGCCGCTGTGATCGGCTGCTGGACGACGCATCTTCGCGTCGCGGGCGGTGGTGTGGTGCTGAGCACACCAGGGGCGACGGGCGGGACGCGGTGGCGTCGACCGTCGGCCCCAGGGTAGTCAGACGCGGCGGCCGGACGCGAACCCGCGCGCGCCCGTGGACACCGCCGGCTCAGCTGCTGCTGTCGCGCCCCGTCGTACCGGGGCCGGGGCCCGCGTCGGCCCGGTCGGCGTCGGCAGGATCCGCGGGGTCCGCACGGCCGGCGTCGTCGGTGCCGACAGGGTTGCCGGGGTCGCCGGGCACCGTCGCCCCGTCGGCCGGGGCGGGGTCCGCCTCGTCGGCCGACGCGGGCGGGGCCTCGACGACGGCCTCGCGGCCCGGCCGGGTGCGGACCAGCCAGAGGAACAGCCCGGCGGCCACGACGAAGGCGACCAGCGCGGTGTAGTTGTTGAGCCGGAATCCGGCGATCTCGTTGACGTTGTCGATCCGCAGCGCCTCGATCCAGAACCGGCCGGCGGAGTACAGCGCCACGTAGAGCGCGAACACCTTGCCGTGGCCCAGCCGGAAGCGGCGGTCCACCACCACCAGGACCAGCGCGACGGCGAGGTTCCACAGCAGCTCGTAGAGGAACGTCGGGTGGAAGGTGGCGAAGGATGCGTAGCTGGCCGGCCGGTGCTGCAGGTCGATCTCCAGCGCCCAGGGCAGCGTGGTGGGCCGGCCGAACAGCTCCTGGTTGAACCAGTTGCCCAGCCGGCCGATCGCCTGCGCGACGAGGACGGCGGGCGCCAGGGCGTCCAGCAGGGCCGGGAAGCGGATGCCCCGACGGCGGGCGACCAGGTAGGCCCCGAGCGCGCCACCGGCGACCGCGCCCCAGATGCCCAGCCCGCCGTTCCAGATCTTCAGGGCGTCGACGGGGTGGCGGCCGGGCCCGAAGTACAGCTCGTAGTCGGTGATGACGTGGTAGACGCGGGCGCCGACGATGCCGCTGGGGATGGCGGCGACGAGCACCGTCTCCAGCGCCTCGGCCGTGCCGCCGCGGGCCCGCCAGCGCCGGTTGGCGATGACCATCGCCACGACGATGCCGGCGATGATGCACAGCGCGTAGGCCCGGAGCGGGAACGGCCCGAGGTACCAGACGCCGGTGCCGGGGCTGGGGATGGAGAGCAGCACGTCAGCCCTTCGCCTCGATCATGTCCTGCAGGCTCTCAGCCGTCAGGCCCTCCAGCGGCAGCGGCGCGCCGTCCAGGAACAGCGTGGGCGTGCCGGTGACGCCGGCGGCGTCGGCCGCGGTGTCCACCGCGTCGGCCCAGGCCACCCGCTCCCCGCCCTGCACGCAGGTGGCGAAGGAGGCCGGCACGGAGTCGGTGCTGAGCGCGCCGAGCTCCAGCAGCTGGGTCTGGCTCCACTGCAGCCGGGCGTTGGCGAACAGGCCCCGGTAGTAGCGCTCGCCGAAGCCCGCCTCGGCGGCGCAGCCCATCGCCGCGGCCGCGCGGCCCGAGCCCTCGTCGATGAACGACATCGGCCAGACGGCCAGCTTCAGCGTCCCGGCGTCGCGGGCGGCGTCGAGGGTGGGCCCGAACGCCTCCTCGAAGTCGGCGCAGTGCGGGCAGTGGAAGTCCTCGTAGACCGTCAGCTCGACCGGCGCCGCGGGATCGCCGAAGCGGAGCGGCTGGCCGTCGGCCAGCGGCTGCGGGGCGTCGGCATAGCTGCCGGCGGGCACCGCCGACGGGCTGCGGCCCGTGCGCCAGGCCTGCAGGCCGAGCCCGCCGCCGACCAGGGCGACGACGAGCACCGCCACGAGCAGCACCAGCCGGTTGCGGTCGCGACGCCGCTGCGCCGCCTGCTCCGCGGCGCGGCGGGAGGCCTCCTGGGAGGACCGCGAGGCCCGTGCCCCCGGTCGTCCGGGTGTTCGGCTGCTCACCGGTGGTCCTCCAGGTCTCGACGTCGGTCCGGGCCCGGTTCCAGGGCGAGCCGGCTGCGGGGCTGCCACACCAGCCACAGGGCCAGCACGAGAAGCAGCGAGTCGCGCAGGATCTCGCCGCCGTAGTCGGTCTGGCCGGCGGCCACGGTACCGCCGCCGCCGAAGCAGCCGCAGTCGATGCTCAGCCCGCGCACAGCGGCGGAGACCACCGCCAGCACGAAGACGCCGATGAGCACGGCGCTCGCGACCCCGGCCAGCCGGGTCAGCGCGCCGGCGGCGAGCAGCAGCCCGAGGGCGATCTCGACGAAGGGCAGGCCCCAGCCGACGAGGGTCTCCAGGCCCGCGGGGAGCACCTCGTAGGCGCGGACCGCGGCGACCGAGCCCTGCGGGTCGACGGCCTTGAGCCCGCCCGCGGCCAGGAAGACCCCGGCCAGCACCAGCCGGACCAGCGTCGACACCCAGGGGGCGACGCGCTGGAACGGGGTGCGGACGGGCGCGCGGGCGATCACCCGGTGGTCAACGGGCGAGCGGCGCGGAGGTTCCCGACCGGACGCCCTCGACCAGGTCGGCGACGACGGCGCGCAGCCGGGACAGGTCGTCCGGCCGGCCCGCGTCCTCGGCCTCCAGCAGCGCCCGGACCAGGGCGGAGCCGACGATGACGGCGTCGGCGAAGCCGAGCACCTCGCGGGCCTGCGCGCCGTCGGAGACCCCGAGCCCGACGCCGACGGCGGCGTCCGGCGCGACGGCGCGGATCCGCTCGACCAGCGCCGGCGCGGCCGAGGAAGTCTGCGTCCGGGCGCCCGTGACGCCCATCACCGAGGTGGCGTAGACCCAGCCGCGGCAGGCGGCGACGGTGGCGGCCAGCCGCTCGTCGGTGGAGGACGGCGAGACCAGGAAGATGCGGTCGAGGCCGTGCGCGTCGGAGACCGACAGCCACTCCTCCGCCTCGTCCGGGGTGAGGTCGGGGGTGATGGCGCCCGCGCCGCCGGCGGCGGCGAGGTCGCGGGCGAACCGGTCGGGGCCGTAGCGCTCGATGAGGTTCCAGTAGGTCATGACGACCGCGGGCGTCCCGGTCGAGGCGACGGCCTCCACGGCGGCGAAGGCGTCGGCGGTGCGGACACCGCGCTCCAGGGCCCGGGTGCCGGCCCGCTGGATGGTGACGCCGTCCATCATCGGGTCGGAGTAGGGCATGCCGACCTCGACGAGGTCGACGCCGGTGCCCTCGCCGTCGCCGGCCAGCGCCCGCAGCGCCGCCAGCGAGCGGGGGACGTCGGGGTAGCCGACGTGCAGGAAGCCGACGAGCGCCCCGCGGCCCTGCGCGCGGCAGTCGGCGAACGTCCGCCCGGTCCGCCCGAGGTCGAAGGCGGCGCCCGGCGCCGCTCCCGGGCCGGTCGCGGTGGGCGCGCTCACAGCTGCACCCCGGTGGTGCTGGCCGGGCCGTCCTCCTGCAGGCCGAGGTCGATCTCCTCCTCGGCGCTCAGGTCGGTGCCCACGGGCTGGCCGGACTCCGAGCCGGTGCCGCGGGTGTCGATGCCGAACCACTGGATGGCGGTGTCGACGTCCTTGTCACCGCGGCCGGAGAGGTTGACCAGGATCAGCGCGGGCTCGCCGTCGGGGCGGGCGGGCAGCCGGCGGGCGAGCCGCATGGCTCCGGCCAGGCCGTGCGCGGACTCGATGGCGGGCAGGATGCCCTCGGTCTTGGACAGCAGCGCGAAGGCCTCCATGGCCTCGGCGTCGGTGACGGGCTCGTAGTGCGCCCGACCGGTCGCGGCCAGGTAGGAGTGCTCGGGGCCGACGCCCGGGTAGTCCAGGCCGGCGGAGATCGAGTGCGACTCCTTGGTCTGGCCGTCGGCGTCCTGCAGCACGAAGGTGCGCATGCCGTGCAGCACGCCGACCTCGCCGGCGGAGATGGTCGCGGCGTGCCGGCCGGTCTCCAGGCCGTCGCCGCCGGCCTCGAAGCCGTGCAGGGCCACCTCGGCGTCGGGGATGAAGTCGGCGAAGATGCCGAGGGCGTTCGAGCCGCCGCCGACGCAGGCCGCGACGGCGTCCGGCAGCCGGCCGTAGCGCTCCAGCACCTGGCCGCGGGCCTCGGTGCTGATCACCCGCTGGAACTCCCGGACCAGCATCGGGAACGGGTGCGGGCCCGCGACGGTGCCGATGAGGTAGTGGGTGTCGTCGACGGAGGCGACCCAGTCGCGCATCGCGTCGTTCATCGCGTCCTTGAGCGTCTGGGTGCCCGACTCGACGGCGATCACCTCGGCGCCGAGCAGCCGCATCCGGGCGACGTTCAGCGCCTGCCGCTCGGTGTCGACCTTGCCCATGTAGACGGTGCAGCGGAGCCCGAAGAGGGCCGCGGCGGTCGCGGTGGCCACGCCGTGCTGGCCGGCGCCGGTCTCGGCGATCACGCGGGTCTTGCCCATCCGCCGGGTCAGCAGCGCCTGGCCCAGGACGTTGTTGATCTTGTGCGAGCCGGTGTGGTTGAGGTCCTCGCGCTTGAGCAGGATCCGCGGGGCCGGGCCGTGCTCGGGCGCGCAGGCGGCCGAGAAGCGGTGCGCCTCGGTCAGCGGCGTCGGGCGACCCGTGTAGTCCTTCAGCAGCGCGTCGAGCTCGGCGTGGAAGTCCGGGTCGACCATCGCGTCCCGGAACTCCTGCTCCAGCTGGCCCAGCGCGGCGTAGAGCGCCTCGGGGACGAACTTGCCGCCGAACTGCTCGAAGTGGCCGCCGGCGTCGGGGTGCCGGAGCGCCTCCTCCAGCCAGCCCGGCGCGCGGTCGGCGGGGTCGCTGGCGGTGGACGGGGCGGCTGAGGTGGTCACGGTGCTTCCTTCTGCTGCAGGGGGCCGGACGGACGCCGTTCGGGGCGACCGCCGGCCCGCGCTCCCGGTCGGGCCGGGAGCGGGGAGGTCAGGACTTGTGCAGGGCCGGGTGGGCACCCGCGGCGACCAGGTCGGCGACGCCGCTGCGCGGGTCGCGACCGGTCACCAGGGCCTCGCCGACGAGGACGACGTCGGCGCCGGAGCGGGCCAGCTCGATGACGTCGTGCGGGCCCCGGACGCCGGACTCCGCCACCCGGACGATGCCGTCGGGGATGAGCGGGGCGGTCCGGGCGAACGTCTTCGGGTCGACCTCCAGGGTCTGCAGGTTGCGGGCGTTGACCCCGATGATGCGGGCGCCCGCGTCGACGGCGCGCGGCACCTCCTCGGGACCGTGCACCTCGACCAGCGGCGTGAGGCCGATGGACTCGGCGCGCTCGACCAGGCAGACCAGCTCGTCGTCGGTCAGGGCCGCGACGATCAGCAGCACGAGGTCGGCGCCGGCGGCGCGGGCCTCGAACAGCTGGTAGGCGGTGACGATGAAGTCCTTGCGGAGCACCGGGACGTCGACGGCGAGCCGGACGCGGACGAGGTCGTCGAGGGAGCCGGAGAACCGGCGGGCCTCGGTGAGCACGGAGATGGCCGCGGCGCCGCCGGCGGCGTACTCCCCCGCCAGCCAGGCCGGGTCGCCGATCTCGGCGAGCGCACCCTTGCTGGGGCTGGCCCGCTTGACCTCGGCGATGACGGAGACGCCGGGGCCGCGCAGCACGGGCATGGGGTCGAGGGCGGGGTCGATGTGCTGCACCCGCTCCTTGAGCCGGTGCAGGGGCACCTGCTGCTGGCGCAGCTCCAGGTCCTCGCGGACACCGGCCAGGATGTCGTCCAGGGCTCCCACGGCGATCAGCCCGTCACAGCGCGCCGTGCCCGCGCACCTGGAGGACCTTGGTGACGACGAGCGCGACGACGATGACGACCACGGCGACCCCGAACAGCACCCAGTTCTGCATGACCACGGCGATCCCGCCGAGGACGAACGCGAGCATGGCCAGCATGCTGCCCGCCCACGCGGCGGCGGTGCGCCCGTGGTGGACGTGCTTGCCGGCTTCGGCGCGGGACCCGGTCTCGGTCTTCTCAGCCATGCGTCCTCATTCCGGGGGAGGTGGTGGGAGGGGCCGTTCAGCACCGCCCATTGTGTCCCCCGGGCGCCCAGAACGCACATCGGGGGCGGGACCGGCGGCCGGTCGCGGCGCGGTCGTCGGGTCGAGCCCGGCGTCCTGGGCCCGCCAGACCGCCGCGGGGTCGTCCTCGGCGGCGGTGGCCGCGGCGACCGCCGCCGTGCGGGTGAAGCGGTCGGCGCGCTGCGGCCAGCGCGGCGCGGTCACCGCGACGAGCAGCCCGCCCGCCAGCACGAGGACGCCGGCGGCGGCGTAGCCCCAGGACCAGCCGGTGGCCACGAGCCCGTAGGACTCGACGAGGCTGACCTGGCGGACCGAGGTCCGCACCGCCGCGTCGCTCGGCCGCAGGCCCAGGGAGCCGGCGACGACGACGCCGGCGCCGGTCAGCGCCAGCAGCACGCCGACGACCTGGCGGCCGCGGGTGCGCAGGACGAGCACCAGCAGCCAGCCGGCCAGCGCGACGACGCCGAGCGCCGAGGCCAGGCCCGCGGTGGTCTCGGTGCCGGAGAAGGCGACGTCCACGCCCTCGGCGCTGGCCCGCCACCAGGGCTGCGCGCCCGTCACCAGGGCGAGCGCGCCGCCGACCAGGCCCGGCAGGAGGGCCCGGCCGCGGAGCCGGCCACCCGAGGGGGAGGCGCCGCGGAGCCGGCCGCCCGGCGGGCGCGCGGGGGCGTCGCTCATCCGCCGGTGCCGCGGCCGAGCGGGGTGAACGACTGGGCCACGGAGACGGCGCGGATGACGGCCGCCGCCTTGTTCTGGGACTCCTGGTCCTCGGTGGGCGGGTCGGAGTCGGCGACGATGCCGCCGCCCGCCTGCACGTAGGCGGTGCCGTCCTTGAGCAGGGCCGTCCGGATGGCGATGGCGGCGTCCGCGTCGCCGGCGAAGTCGAGGTAGCCCACGACGCCGCCGTAGAGCGCCCGGCGGGACACCTCGAGCTCGTCGATGATCTCCATCGCCCGCACCTTGGGCGCCCCGGACAGCGTGCCGGCCGGGAAGGCGGCGAGCACGACGTCGAGGGCCGTGCGGCCGGGCGCGACCGTCCCGGTCACCGTCGACTCCAGGTGCATGATGTGGCTGTACCGGCGGACCTCCATGAACTCCACCACCTCCACCGAGCCCGGCTCGCAGACCCGGCCGAGGTCGTTGCGGCCGAGGTCGACGAGCATCACGTGCTCGGCGCGCTCCTTGGGGTCGGCCAGCAGCTCGGCCTCCAGCGCGGCGTCCTCGGCCGGGGTGGCGCCCCGGGGCTTGGAGCCGGCGATCGGGTGGGTGACGGCCCGGCGACCCTTCACCGTGACCAGCGCCTCCGGGCTGGAGCCGACGATGTCGAAGGGCCGGCCGTCGGCGTCCTCCAGCCGGACCAGGTACATGTACGGGCTGGGGTTGGTGAGCCGCAGCACCCGGTAGACCTCGAGCGCGTCGGCGGTGGTGTCGACCTCGAAGCGCTGGCTGACCACGACCTGGAAGGCCTCGCCGGCCCGGATCTCCTCGACGGCGGCCCGGACGGCGGCCTGGAACTCCTCGGGGCTGCGCTGGCGTCGGACCGGCAGCGGCGCGTCCCTGCGGACGGTGACGGCCGAGGACGGCGTGGGCTCGGCCAGCCGGGCGGCCATCGCCTCGACCCGGGCGACCGCGTCGGCGTGCGCCTCGTCGACCCGCTCGTCGCTGCCGTCGAAGTTGATGGCGTTGGCCACCAGCCACACCTCGCCGGTGTGGTGGTCCAGCACGGCGAGGTCGGCGACGAGGAGGAAACCCAGCTCGGGGATGGCGAGATCGCGCGGGTTGCTGTCCGGCAGGTGCTCGACGCGGCGGACGGCGTCGTAGGAGAGGTAGCCGACCAGGCCGGAGCTGAACGGCGGCAGCCCGTCGTCGGCGTCGTCCTCGGCCGGGGTGTGCAGCAGGGCCAGGGTCTCGCGCAGCGCGGCGAGCGGGTCGCCGCCGCTGGGCAGCCCGACCGGGGTGTGCCCGGTCCAGACGGCCTCGCCGTCACGCTCGGTCAGGGTGGCCACCGAGCGGACGCCGATGAAGGAGTAGCGCGACCAGACGCCCTGCTCGGCCGACTCCAGCAGGTAGGTGCCGGCCCGGTCGCCGGCCAGCTTGGCGTAGAGGCCGACGGCGGTCTCGGCGTCGGCCAGCACCCGGGTGTGCACCGGCACGACGCGGCGCTCGGCGGCCCGGGCGCGGAAGCCCTCGAGGTCGGGGGTGACGATCACGCGCCGACCCCCATCCCGGCGCAGGACACAGCCAGCGGCGGCTCGCCGGCGCTGTCGGCGGCGGTGGTGTCGACGGCGGGCTCGCCGACGACAGCCGGCAGCACCCGGGCGTCGAAGCAGGTGGTGTCGCCGGTGTGGCAGGCCGGGCCCTCCTGGACGACGGTGACGAGCAGGGTGTCGCCGTCGCAGTCGAGGCGGACCTCGCGCACCCACTGGCGGTGCCCGCTGGACTCCCCCTTGACCCAGTACTCCTCGCGGCTGCGCGACCAGAACGTCGAGCGGCCGGTGGTCAGGGTCCGGTGCAGCGCCTCGTCGTCCATCCAGCCCACCATCAGCACGGCACGGGTCCGCTCGTCCTGGACGACGGCGGGGACGAGGCCGGCGGCGTCGCGGCGCAGCAGGGCGGCGACGGCGGGGTCGAGCGCCGAGCGGGTCTGGGGGCGCGCGGGCGCGGGGCGGGCGGGGTCGGGCGGGGTGGGCACGCGCCCATTGTCCACAGCCCCGCGGCGGGGCGCGAACGCGTTCGGCCACCCCGCAGGGCCGGGGGCGGCCCCGGCGGGCAGGTCTAGCATGGTCGCTCGTGACCTTCGCCAAGGACGAGCGCTCGGCGCTGTGCGACCTGCTCGACCAGGTCGGACCCGACGCCCCCACGCTCTGCGAGGGCTGGGACGCCCACGCCCTGACGGTCCACCTGTGGGTCCGCGAGACCGACCCCGTCGGCGTCGGCGGGATGGTCGCCAAGCCGCTGTCGGGCCTGCTGGAGCGCCGGATGGCCGAGGTGCGCCAACGCTGGCCCTACCCCGAGCTGGTCGACCGGATCCGCCGCGGCCCCGCCCGGCTGTCGGTCTTCGCCATCCCCGGGGTCGACGAGGGCGCCAACACCACCGAGTACTTCGTGCACCACGAGGACGTCCGCCGCGCCGGGGACGCCCCCCAGCCCACCCGGGTGCTCGCGCCCGAGGTCGAGGAGTGGATGTGGCGCCGGCTCAAGCTGCTGGCCCGCGCCTGGTTCCGCCGCGCCCCCGTCGGCGTCGTGCTGGAGCGCTTCGGCAGCGCCGACGCCGAGGGCGAGCCCGAGACCATCCGGGCGACCGGGGGCACCCGCACGGTCACCCTGGTCGGCCAGCCGAGCGAGCTGATGCTCTACGCCCACGGGCGGACGGCCGTCGCCGACGTGAAGCTGGTCGGCGAGGCCGACGCCGTCGAGGAGCTCGGCGCCGCCGACTTCCGCGTCTGAACGTCCCCGCCCGCGGCGGGAGCGCCGCCTAGGCTGGCGCCGTCACGTCGGGCCCGTCCGCGCGTGCGTCGAGCACGAGGAGCACCGTGAAGTCACGTACGGCCCGGATGAGCAGCGTCGTCGTCGGCGCGCTGGCCCTGCTGGTGGGTCTGCTGTGGATCGGCCAGGGGCTGGGCTACGTGCCGGGCAGCTTCATGACCGGGGCCATGCGGTGGTTCTGGATCGGCCTGGTCGTTGCCGTCGTCGGCCTCGTGCTGGTCCTCGCCGGCCTGCGCCGGCCGCCCCGCACCCGCTGAGCCGGCGGTCCGGGCCGCCCTCGGGAGGCCGCGGACCCGCGCCCCGGCGGTCACCCGGACGTAACACGGCGTCGCTAGGTTGACGACGGATGAGCGCTGAACTGACGCTGGGTGCCGAGGAAGAGCTGCACCTGATCGACCTGGAGAGCTGGAAGCTGTCGGCACGGGCTCCCCAGCTGCTCAGCCGTCTGCCCCGCGAGCACTACTCGGCGGAGATCCAGCGCACCACGGTGGAGACCAACACCGCCGTCGTGGACACCCTCGGCGGGCTGCGCGACGAGCTCGTCCGGCTGCGCCGCGGGCTGGTCGAGGTCGCCGCCGAGGACGGCATCGGGATCGCCGCCGTCGGCACCGCGCCCACCGCCGCCTTCGCCGACTTCGAGCTCACCGCCACCGGCCGCTACGGGCGCATGCAGGAGCAGTACCGGCTGCTGGTCGACGAGCAGCTGATCTGCGGGCTGCAGGTCCACGTCGGGGTGAGCAACCGCGACCTCGCCGTGCAGATCATGCAGCGGATCGCCCCCGACCTGCCGGTGCTGCTGGCCCTGTCGGCCAGCTCGCCCTACTGGAACGAGCAGGACACCGGCTACTCCTCCATCCGCTCGATCATCTGGCAGCGCTGGCCGAGCGCGGGCTCCACCGGCTACCTGGCCTCGGCCGCGGAGTACGGCGACCTCGTCGACGACCTCATCAGCACCGGCGTCATCGCCGACGCCAAGATGGCCTACTTCGACGTCCGGCCCTCCTCGCACGCGCCGACGCTGGAGCTGCGGGTCTGCGACGCCACCCCGATCGTCGACGACGCCATCCTCATCGCCGGGCTGTTCCGGGCCGCGGTCCGGGCTGCCGAGGTCGACATCGCCGCCTGCCGCCCGTTCGCGCCGGTGCCCGCGCCGCTGCACCGGGCGTCGGTGTGGCGGGCGGCGCGCGGCGGCCTGAGCGGTGAGCTGCTGGACCACCTGCGCCACCCCCGCCCGCACCCGGCCCGGGAGGTCGTCCGCTCGCTGGTGCACCGGCTGCGCCCGCAGCTGGAGGAGCTGGGCGACTGGGACGAGGTGCAGGAGCTGTCCGAGACGGCCCTGGCCCGCGGCAACAGCGCCGACCGGCAGCGGGCCGCCTTCGCCGAGCGCGGACGGCTGAGCGACGTCGTCGAGCTGGTCGTCGCCGAGACCCACGGGCCCGCCTCGGGCCCGGCCCCCGCGGTGCCGGCGCTGCGCCGCTACCGGGCCCGGGCGGGCGACGAGGCCGTCGGGCCCGGCCTGCAGCCGCGGGCCGCCTACCGCGACCTCGTCGACCACTTCCGGAAGCAGCCGCCGGAGCAGCTCGCCGAGCGGGTGGCCGCCCGGGACGCCTGGGTCGACGCCCGCGGGCTGACCTTCGGCGTGGAGGGCGAGCAGCAGCGCTTCCACGTCGACCTGGTCCCCCGGCTGATCAGCCCGCACGAGTGGGCGGCGCTCGCCGAGGGCCTGGGCCAGCGGGCGCGCGCCGTCGAGGCCTTCCTCCAGGACGTCTACGGCGAGCAGCGGCTGCTCGCGGACGGCGTGCTGGACCGCGACCTCGTGGAGGGCTCCCCCGGCTGGCGGGCCGAGGCGCGCCGGCTCCCCGCCGGGGTGGTCCGGGCGCCGGTGATGGGCTTCGACCTGGTCCGCAACGAGTTCGGCGGCTGGCGGGTGCTGGAGGACAACCTCCGCAACCCCAGCGGGGCCGCGTACGCCCTCGCCGTCCGCGAGCTGCTGGACGCGGTGGTGCCCGAGCTCCCCCGGCCCGACGGGCTGGTTGACCCGCGGACGGCGCTGGCCGCGCTGGCCGCCACCCTGCGGGCCGGCAGCCCCGACGGCGCCGTCGCCCTGCTGTCCAGCGGCCCGGGCAGCTCCGCGTGGTTCGAGCACCGCGTGCTGGCCGAGCAGGCCGGGCTGCTGCTGTGCGGGGCCGACGACCTGGAGGTCGTCGACGGGCGGGTGCGGCACCGCGGCTCGGGTGGTGCGGTGGGGTGCCTCTACCTGCGGCTGGACGTCGAGCTGGTCGACCTCGTCGACGCCGACGGCCGGCCCGTCGGGGCCCAGCTCTTCGAGACCGCGGTCGCCGGCGGCGTCCGGCTGGCCAACGCCCCGGGCAACGGGGTGGCCGACGACAAGGCCATGTACTGCCACGTCCCCGAGCTGATCGCCTACTACCTCGGCGAGCACCCGACCCTGGAGTCGGTCCCCACCTACCGCACCAGCGACGAGGCCGAGTACCGGATCGTGCTGGACCGGGTGGGCGAGCTGGTGACCAAGCCCGTCGACGGCCACGGCGGCCTCGGCGTCCTCATCGGGCCGGACGCCGCCGCCTCGGCGGTGGCCGAGCGCCGCGCCCAGATCGTCGCCGACCCGGCCGGCTGGGTGGCCCAGGAGGTCGTCATGCTCTCCTCCCACCCGACGCTGGACGACGGCTCGCTGGAGCCCCGGCACGTCGACCTCCGCGCCTTCGTCTACCTCACCGGCACCGGCCCCGGCGAGCAGACCCTCGCCGGCCTGGCCCTCACCCGGATGGCGCCCGAGGGCAGCCTCGTCGTCAACAGCTCCCGCGGCGGCGGGGCCAAGGACACCTGGATCGTGGCGCCGGGAGCCGGGGCGTCGGACGGATGACCGGGCGTCAGAGGACCACGCGACCCGGTGCGGGGCCGACCCCTCCCGAGCGTCGGGGAGGTCGGGCCCGGGTGCTCTCTGGACGACGAGGCCGTGACGACACGCTTTTCGTCGTCACGGGCGAGGAGGAAGAGGGCACCATGAGGGCCCGACCGAGCGCGAGGGAGAGGACACAGCATGTGCGGACTGGCCGGTGAGCTCCGCTTCGACGGGCGCAGCGCCGACGTGGGCGCCTGCGCCCGGATGGGCACGTGCCTGGAGCACCGCGGCCCGGACGGCGACGGGATCTGGGCGCACGGCCCGGTCGCGCTGGCGCACCGGCGGCTGTCGATCATCGACCTCTCGGTCGCGGGCTCGCAGCCGATGGTCGACACAGCACTGGGCCTGACCCTGGTCTTCAACGGCTGCATCTACAACTACCGCCAGCTGCGCGCCGAGCTGGAGGGGCACGGGCACCGCTTCTTCTCCACCTCCGACACCGAGGTGATCGGCAAGGCCTACGCTCAGTGGGGGCTGGACTGCGTCGACCACTTCCTCGGGATGTTCGCGTTCGGGATCTACGAGCACCTGTCCGGCCGGCTGGTGCTGGGCCGCGACCGGCTGGGCATCAAGCCCCTCTACCTCGACCAGACGTCCGAGCGGCTCCGGTTCGCCTCGACGCTGCCCGCGCTGCTGGCCGGCGGTGGCACCGACACCTCGCTCGACCGCGAGGCGCTGGCCCACTACCTGACCTTCCACAGCGTCGTGCCGGCCCCCCGCACCATCCTCTCCGGGGTGAAGAAGCTGCCGCCGGCGACGGTCCGCGTCGTCGAGCCGGACGGCACCTGGACCGACCGGCTCTACTGGGAGCCCACCTTCGGCCGCGACCCCGACAAGGCCGGCTGGTCCGACCGGGACTGGGAGGAGGCCCTGCTGGAGAGCCTCCGGGTGGCCGTCGACCGGCGGATGGTGTCCGACGTGCCCGTCGGCGTGCTGCTGTCGGGCGGCATCGACTCCTCCCTCGTCGTGGCGCTGCTGGCCGAGATGGGCCAGACCGACCTCAAGACCTTCAGCATCGGCTTCGACTCCGCCGGCGGGGAGTCCGGCGACGAGTTCGAGTACTCGACGCTGGTGGCCGAGCGCTTCGGGACCGACCACCACCGGATCTCGATCGACAGCGCCCGGCTGCTGCCCGGGATCGACGCCACCGTCGAGGCGATGAGCGAGCCGATGGTCAGCCACGACTGCGTGGCCTTCCACCTGCTCAGCGAGGACGTCAGCCGGAGCGTCAAGGTCGTCCAGTCCGGCCAGGGCGCCGACGAGGTGCTGGGCGGCTACGACTGGTACCCGCCGCTCTCCGACGTGCCGCGCGCGGACGCCGTCGAGGCCTACTCCCGGGTGTTCTTCGACCGCCGCTGGGACGCGATGGCCGGGGTGCTGAGCCGCGACTGGCTGCTGGACCACGACGCCCCGACAGCGTTCATCACCGAGCGCTTCGGCCGGCCGGGCGCGGACACCGCTGTCGACGCGGCGCTCCGCAACGACACCACGGTGATGCTCGTCGACGACCCGGTGAAGCGGGTCGACAACATGACGATGGCCTGGGGGCTGGAGGCCCGGGTGCCGTTCCTGGACCACGAGCTGGTCGAGCTGGCCGGCGCGATCCCGCCCGAGCTCAAGCTGGCCGACGGCGGCAAGGGCGTGCTCAAGCGGGCCAGCCGCGGTGTCGTCCCCGACGAGGTCATCGACCGGACCAAGGGCTACTTCCCGGTGCCGGCGATCCGCCAGCTGGAGGGCCCCTACCTCGAGCGGGTGCGGGACGCGCTGACCGACCCGCGGGCCCGGGAGCGCGGGCTGTTCGACCCGGCCCTGGTGCAGCGGCTGCTGGCCGACCCCAACAGCACCCGCACGACGCTGGGCTCCAACGCCCTGTGGCAGCTGGCGCTGCTCGAGATGTGGCTGCAGAAGCACGATGTCGGCTGAGGCGGGGACGGCGCCCGCCGGCCCGGTCGCGCTGGCGCACGCCCTCGTCGACGCCTGGGGCAGCTGGGGCCCGACCCTGGACCCGGACTGCCGCCGGATCGCCTTCGTCAGCGACCGCAGCGGGACCCCCTGCGTCTGGGTGGACGACCTGCCGGTCGACGGCGCGGAGCCGGCCCCGGTGCGGCTCGCGCTGTCGGAGGACCCCGTCGTCGCCGTCAGCTGGTCGGCCGACGGCGGCTGGCTCGCCGTCTGCGTGGCCACCGACGGCGGCGTCCGTACCCAGGTGTGGGTGGTCCGGCCCGACGGCAGCCAGGCCCGTCGGCTGGCGGGCTCCCGGGAGACGCACGCCGAGCTGGGCCCCTGGACGCGCAGCGGGCACCGCGTCGTCGTCACGGTGCCGGGCGAGGCGGCGGGCGAGCCGACCACCTGCTACCTGGCCGACCCGGCGACCGGGGTGCTCACCGCTCTCGCCGTCGGCGAGCTGATCAGCGTCCTCGACCTCAGCGTCGACCAGGAGCACGTGATCCTCAAGGACGGGCAGCGCGGGAAGCAGTTCTGCGTCGTCGTCGACCGCGACGCCGACGAGGACCACCCGCTGCTGCCCTACCCGGCGACCGGCTCGACCGACCGCGCGATCATCCGGCCCGCGCCCCCCGGCGACGCGTCCGCGCTGGTCGCCTACGTCGCCACCGACGCCGGGCTCCCCCGCCGCCAGGTGGTGGCCGTGCCGCTGGGCCCCGAGGGCTGGCGCGGGCAGACCGGCGTGCTCGCCCCGCGCGAGGACGCCGAGCTGGAGGGCCTCGACGCCGACGACGCCGGCCGGCTGCTGCTGCTGGTCTGGAACGTGGCGGGGACCAGCGAGCTGCAGCTCTACGACACCGCGACCGGCGCCCTGCGGGCGGTGCCTGGGATGCCGGGCGCGGTGGTCAGCGGCGCCCTGCTCAGCCGCGACGGCTCGCTGGTGCTGATGGCCGTCGAGGGTCCGGAGCGACCGCGCGAGCTGTGGACCGTCGCCGTCGCCACCCTGGCCTGGCGGCGCGTCACCGACGTGCCCGCCCTGCCGGACGTGCCGCTGGTGGTGCCGACGCTGGAGCACCTGGTGGGCCGCGACGGCCTGCCGCTGACGGGCTGGCTGTACCGGGTGCCCGGGTCGACCGGACCCGGGCCGGCGCTGGTGAGCCTGCACGGCGGGCCGGAGGCGCAGGAGCGGCCGACCTTCAACCCGCAGCACCAGGCCGTGGTGGCCGCCGGGATCACCGTCTTCGCCCCGAACATCCGCGGCTCGTCGGGTTTCGGCCGCGCCTTCGTGCACGCCGACGACGTCCGCGGCCGGCGCGACGCGTTCGACGACGTCCTCGCCTGCCGCGACCACCTGCTGGCGACCGACGTCGCCGACCCCCGGCGGATCGCCGTCGGCGGCCGGTCCTACGGGGGCTACCTGACGCTGGCGATGCTGGCCTTCTCCCCCGGCATCTTCGCCGCCGGCGTCGACATCTGCGGCATGTCGGACCTGCACACCTTCTACCGCGACACCGAGCCCTGGATCGCCGCGGCGGCGGTCAGCAAGTACGGCCACCCCGAGCACGACTACGCGCTCCTCCGGGCGCTGTCCCCGCTGCACTTCGCCACCAACATCGCGGTCCCGCTGCTGGTGGTGCACGGCGAGCTCGACACCAACGTGCCGCTCGGCGAGGCCACCCAGGTGGTCGCCGCCCTGCGCGCGCTCGGCCGCCCGGTGGAGTACCTGGAGCTGGCCGGCGAGGGCCACGAGTACCGCCGGGCCGACTCGCGGCGGCAGCTGGACGAGCGGCTGCTGCAGTTCCTCACCCGCGTGCTCGCCGGCGGCTGAGGCCGGCGTCCGGCAGACTGGCGCGGTGCCCGAGCCGACCGCCCCGCGCCGACCCCGCCCGTCGGCGTCGGCGGAGGCCGCCGCGGCGCTGCTGGAGCTCTGGTCGCTGGTCCGGACGACGGGCCGGTTGTGGCGTCGCACGTGGTGGCAGACCGGCGCCTGGTTCTGCCTCGGCTGGGCGGTGCACACGCTGGGCCTGCTGGCCTCGGCCCGGCTGGGCGCCGCGCACGGCGGGCTGGCGCTCGTGGCCTTCGTCATCGGGGTGGTCGCCACGCTGGTCGCGCTGGTGCTGATGATCCACGCTGTCGAGCCGCACCTGCGCACGGCGTCAGGGCCGCCGGCGGACCCCGTCGCGCTGACCAGCGCCCGGGTGCCCGCGCAGGTCTTCGCGCGGGAGCGCGCGGTGGACGTCGTCGCCGCCGCCGTGGGCCCCTTCCTGGCCGTGTACGCCGTCTGGGGCTTCGTCGACGACCAGGTGCGGGAGCTGTTCGCCGCCAACTACGCCGTCCAGGGGCTGGGCGGGGTGCTGAACTTCTCCATCAACCTGAGCCCGGACCGGTGGCGCTTCTTCGCGGCCGCCGCCGCCGTGGCCTGGGTCGCGAAGCAGGGGCTGGGCCTGCTGACGGCCGGCGGACGCCGGAGGGGGCTCGCCCTGCTCGGGGTCCTCGCGGAGGCGCTCTGGGTGTTCGGCCTGTTCGCGGTGGCGATCATCGCCACCCGCGCCGGGCTGGTGTGGCTGCGGACGCGGGCGGCCTGGGTGGGGTTGCAGGACGGCTGGCAGGGCCTGCTCGGGCTGCTGCCGGACTGGCACCTGCCGTTCGGGCTGACCGTGCCGCAGGCGCTGGACCGGGCCGTCGAGCTGCTCGTGGGCACCGTGGTGCCGGGGGCCTGGACGGCGGTGGCGCTGCCGCTGGTCTGGCTGGCGCTGACGGCGACGGTGCTCGGCTGGCGCGAGTTCGGCGGCGCCGACGCGCTCGCGGGCACCCGGCTCGAGCGGCCCGCCGCCCGTCTGGTCCTCGGGCGCCGGACCCGGGTGCTGGCGGCCCTGGCCACCGACGACCTGCGCACGAAGTACCTGCCGGTGCTGCAGGCGCTGCGGCTGGTCGCCCGGGCCGGACCGCGCTTCGTCGGCGTCTACCTGGTGCTCGCCACCGTGCTGACGGCCGCCCAGGCCGGGTTCGACATCGCCGTCACGGTCCTGGTGGGCCCGCGCGGCGCGGACACGGCCCTGCTCGTCGACCCCTTCGCGGTGCTGGTGTCGGGGCTGTTGTTCACCCCGGTGGCGATCGCCCTCTACGCCGCCGCGTTCGACGAGGCCCTGACGGCGGCCCTGCGGCGGAGTCCCCCGGAACCCAGTGACGGTGCGGTGGACCTGGAACGGCGCCCCGGGACGGCCGGCGCTGTCACGGTCTCACCTCCAGCCGGGTCCGGTCGTCCTCCAGCGACAGCCGCCAGCGGACCTGGTCGGCGTAGCGGGCGGGGATGAGGAAGCTCGCCCCGATCTGGCGGGGCTCGCCGGGCCGGATCGGGTCCGACGCGTCGTCCCCGCAGGTCGACGCCTCGGGCCGGCGCAGCCGGTAGCCCAGCTCGTCGTCGGTGTCCCAGACCGAGCCGTCGTCGGCGACCAGTGTGCTGGTGCAGAAGTGGCGCTCCAGGTCGACGGTGGCGTCCACCCGCTGGGTGAAGACGACGAGCACGAGGACCGAGCCGGCCGGTCCGGCGACGTCGGGGTCGCCCGCCTCGGCCGCCGGCAGCGCGGCGGCGGTCGTGACGGCGTCGACGACCACCGTGGTGCCGCCCAGGACGGCCGTCTCCCCCACACGGGCGGTCGACGTCACCGGCGGGGTCGCGTCCCGGGTGGACAGCACGCCCTGCGCGCCGGCCGCGACCAGGGCCAGCACCAGGGCGGCGGCGAAGCCGGCGCGCGGGGAGCGCCACCGGGCGGCCGGCGTCACGGGGTGACCTCGAGCAGCGGCTCGGTGACGGAGACGGGGCCGGGCTCGGGCGGGCCGTCGGTGCGCAGGGCGAGGTCGACGCGGACCGCCCGGCTGTAGACGTCGTAGGCGCCCTGCTCGGAGTCGACGACCAGGCGGGCGCCCGCCACCCGCGCGTCGGGCACCTCGAAGACCAGCGTGCCGACCCGGGTGAAGCCGGGCTGGGTCGTGGTCAGCGCGGGGACCTCGGGGCGCGCCTCGTAGCGGTGGCCGTCGCGGGTCTCCAGCCGCACCGAGCGGAAGGCGACGGACTCTCCCCTGACGGCGGCGCGGACGTCGACGAGGACGAGGGTGGCTCCGCTGTCGAGCTGGCGCTCGGTCGCCGTGGTCACCGACCGGCTGCGCCGCACCCGCTCGACCAGGACCTCGACGTGGTCCAGCCGGCCGACCTGCCCGACGGCGACGTCGGCGTGGGCGCGGCGGACGTCGGCGGCCGGGTCGGGTGCGGTGGCGCTGACGAGGACGACGACCAGCAGGCAGACGAGCAGCGTCGCCCAGCCGGCGCGGACCCGGCGGGTCACCGGACCGTCCGCTGGTCGGGCAGGGCCAGGTCGACGTGCCGGGACGGCGACGGCCGGACCTCCCACGCGTCACCGGTCAGGTAGTTGTCCCGCTCCTCCTCGTCGCGGACCAGCACGCGGACGGTGCCCGGCGCCCGCGCGGGCGCGTCGGGCCAGGCGAGCTCGAGGGTGAGCTCCTGGCCGACGCCGGGGTCGAGGTTGCCGTCCCGGTCGCCGTCGGTGAGCGGCGTGGCGTCCAGCGGCGGCAGGCCGGGCGGGAGCTGGACGGTGACCATCGACGTCGGGAGCCCGTAGGCGGTCTCCTCGCCGTCGAAGGTGGCCCGCAGGTGCAGGCGCACCCGGGGCGGCTCCGAGGCGGGGTCGTAGTCGTTGCCGTCGACCAGCGCGGCGTCGCGGACCACGAGCACCCAGCGGGACAGGGCGAGCTCCTCCCCGGGCTCCGCCGCCCGGCCCTGCGCCCCGGTGACCTTGTCGAGGCCGCCGCTCACCGCTAGCACGACGACGGCCAGCACCAGCACGGCCGCCGGCACCAGCCAGAGCCGCACGGCCGTCCAGGTCTGCGTGATGCCTCTCATCGCCGGTCACCCTAACCGGGGGAACGGCCGTCCACTGCGCACTCCAGCAGGTCGAAGGCGTGCGCCAGCCTGCTGCGGCGCGCACTCGACGAGAACAGCTGCGACCACTCGGACGACAGGACGGGGTCGGGACCGGTGTAGCCGGCGCTCCGCAGCGCGCGCAGGACGCGACCGATCAGCGCGCGGGGGTGCGTCATCGCCTCCGACGTCACCCGGAGCAGGGCCCAGCCCTCCGCCGCGAGCGCCTCCTGGCGGGCGATGTCGCGGTTCCACTGGCTCCGGTCGCGGCGGTGCTGGTCGCCCTCGTACTCCAGGACGAGGCGGTGGCGCCGGAGCACGAGGTCGACCCGCGCCAGGGGCTCGACGGCCGAGCCGACCGTGATGTTCGGCTCGGGCTCGGGCAGCCCGGCGAGCACGAGGCAGAGCCGCAGCTCGGTCTCCTGGGCGGACTCCACCCGGGGCCGGACGAGGTGGGCGGCCCTCCTGGCCGCGCGGGCACCACGACCCCGCCACGCCGTCGTGGCCTCGACCAGCCCGTCGGCGGTCACGAGACCGCGCCGCACGAGCTGGTCCCCGACGGCGACGAGCTCGACGAGGTCGACCAGCGGTGCGGCGGACAGGAAGGCGTCGAGGACGGGGACGACGCCCTCGCACCCGCTCGGCAGCCGCGCCGTCCGGCTGACGAACAGTCCGGGACGGCGGACCTGGTGCGGGTGAGCGGTGATGAAGCGCAGCGGCCGCAGCGGTCCCGCGGGCACTCCGACCAGGCGCAGCGCTGTCACGCTGGTGGCCAAGGCGTCGGGCGGCAGGAGCGCACGGGCGCCGTCGACGAGCACGGGCAGGGTCAGGTCCGTCGTCGCCGGTAGGTGCACCCCCGGGAACAGGCGCCGCGACGAGGGGCCGGCCAGCCGACCGCGCGTCCAGCCCGCCGCCAGTGCCTCGGCGGTGGTCAGCGGGCGCGGCACCCCACCAGCGTCACCGGTCCCGACGTCGGGCGCGCGATCCGGTCAGCGATCTGTGGACGACGGCGAGCGACTGCGCGCTCCAGCAGGCGTCGGGGTCTCCCGAACCTGCTGGAGCGCGCAGTCGGTCAGGCCAGCCGCTCCAGGATGAGCTCGCGGACCCGGCCGGCGTCGGCCTGCCCGCGCATCTCCTTCATCACGGCGCCGATCAGCGCGCCGGCGGCCTGCACCTTGCCGGACCGCACCTTGTCGGCGACGCCCGGGTTGGCGGCGATGGCCGCGTCGACGGCAGCGCCCAGCGCCCCCTCGTCGGAGACGACAGCCAGGCCACGCCGCTCGACGACCTCGGCCGGGGTGCCCTCACCGGCGATGACGCCGTCGAAGACCTGCCGGGCGAGCTTGTCGTTGATGGTGCCCGCCTCGACCAGCGCCTGGATCTCCGCCACCTGGGCGGGGGTCACGCCGGTCTCCTCCAGCTCGACGCCCTGCTCGTTGGCGCGCCGGGCCAGCTCGGTCAGCCACCACTTGCGCGCCGA
Source organism: Microlunatus capsulatus (assembly GCF_017876495.1). Classification (NCBI taxonomy): domain Bacteria; kingdom Bacillati; phylum Actinomycetota; class Actinomycetes; order Propionibacteriales; family Propionibacteriaceae; genus Microlunatus; species Microlunatus capsulatus. The sequence goes on from NZ_JAGIOB010000001.1 coordinate 535,713, forward strand.
CTGCGGCGAGGCCCCGGCCGCGACCGTCGCCTCGATGGCGTCCAGCGCACCCGCGTTGACGACGTCGCGCAGCTCGAGGTCGGAGAAGCCCCACTCGGCGCTCATCCGCTTCAGCCGCTCGGCCGGCGGCTCGGGCAGCGTGCCGCGCAGCTCCTCGACCCACGCCCGCGACGGCGCCACCGGCACCAGGTCGGGGTCGGGGAAGTAGCGGTACTCCTCCGCCTGCTCCTTGGAGCGGCCCGGCGAGGTCGTCCCCGAGCCCTCCTGCCAGTGCCGGGTCTCCTGCTTCACCCGGCCACCGGACGCCAGCAGCGCGGCCTGACGGGTGAGCTCGTAGCGGACGGCCCGCTCGACGCTGCGCAGCGAGTTGACGTTCTTGGTCTCGGTCCGGGTGCCCAGCGGGGACTCCGGGGTCGGCCGCAGCGAGACGTTGGCGTCGCAGCGCAGCGAGCCCTGCTCCATCCGGACGTCGGAGACGCCGAGCGCGCGCAGCAGGTCGCGGAGCATGGCGACGTAGGCCCGCGCCACCTCCGGCGCCTTGTCCCCCGCGCCCTCGATCGGCTTGGTGACGATCTCGATCAGCGGCACGCCGGAGCGGTTGTAGTCGAGCAGCGAGTGGTCGGCGCCGTGGATGCGGCCGGTGGCGCCGCCGACGTGCAGCGACTTCCCCGTGTCCTCCTCCATGTGCGCGCGCTCGATCTCGATGCGGTACGTCTGGCCGTCCACCTCGACCTCGGCCCAGCCGTCGTAGGCGATGGGCTCGTCGTACTGGGAGATCTGGTAGTTCTTCGGCTGGTCGGGGTAGAAGTAGTTCTTCCGCGCGAACCGGCACCACTCCGCGATGGAGCAGTTCAGCGCCAGCCCGATCCGGATCGCCGACTCGATCGCCTTCGCGTTCACCACCGGCAGCGCACCGGGCAGGCCGAGGCAGACCGGGCAGACCTGGGTGTTCGGCTCGGCGCCGAACTCCGTCGAGCAGCCGCAGAACATCTTCGACGCCGTGTTGAGCTCGACGTGCACCTCCAGCCCCAGCACGGGGTCGAAGGTCGCCATCGCCTCGTCGTAGGCCATCACCGCGTCGCTCATGCGGACACCGCCTCGGGGAGCGGCGGGATGCGGTCCAGCAGGGCGCCGCCCCACTGCGCGGTGAGCGCGCGCTCCAGCGCGGCGCCGACCCGGTAGAGCCGGTCGTCGGCCAGCGGCGGGGCCATCACCTGCAGCCCGACGGGCAGGCCGTCCTCGGGGGCCAGGCCCACGGGGAACGACGCGCTCGCGTTGCCGGCGAGGTTGGACGGGATGGTGCAGAGGTCGTTCATGTACATGGCCAGCGGGTCGTCGACCTTCTCGCCCAGCTTGAAGGCGGTCGTCGGGGTGGAGGGGGAGATCAGCACGTCGGCGGCGCTGAACGCGGCCTCGAAGTCGCGGCTGATCAGCGTCCGGACCTTCTGCGCCTGCCCGTAGTAGGCGTCGTAGTAGCCGCTGGACAGCGCGTAGGTGCCGATGATGATGCGGCGCTTCACCTCGGCGCCGAAGCCGGCCTCGCGGGTCGCGGCCATCACCTGCTCGGCGCTCAGGGTGCCGTCGTCGCCGACCCGCAGGCCGAACCGCATCGCGTCGAACTTGGCGAGGTTGGACGAGGCCTCGCTGGGCAGGATGAGGTAGTAGGCGGGCATGGCGTAGACGAAGTGCGGGCAGGAGACCTCGACGATCTCGGCGCCCAGCGAGGACAGCAGCGCCACCGACTCGGCGAAGCGCTGCTCGACCCCGGGCGCGTAGCCCTCGCCGCTCAGCTCCTTCACGACGCCGATCCGCATGCCGGCGACGTCGCCCGAGCGGGCGGCGCCGACGACGTCGGGGACGGGCGCGTCGATGGAGGTGGAGTCGCGGGGGTCGTGGCCGGCGATGACCTGGTGCAGCAGCGCCGCGTCCAGGACGGTCCGGGCGCAGGGCCCGGGCTGGTCGAGGCTGGAGGCCAGCGCGACCAGGCCGTAACGGGAGGTGCCGCCGTAGGTCGGCTTCACCCCGACCGTGCCGGTGACCGACGCCGGCTGGCGGATCGAGCCGCCGGTGTCGGTGCCGATGGAGAGCGGGGCCTCGAAGGCTGCCAGCGCTGCGGCCGAGCCGCCGCCGGAGCCGCCGGGGATCCGGTCGAGGTCCCAGGGGTTGTGGGTGGGCCCGTAGGCGGAGTTCTCCGTGGAGGAGCCCATGGCGAACTCGTCGAGGTTCGTCTTGCCCAGCACGACGAGGTCGGCGTCCAGCAGCCGCTGGGTGACCGTCGCGTTGTAGGGCGGGTACCAGCCCTCGAGCACCCGTGACCCGCAGGTCGTCGGCGCCCCGGTCATGGTCAGCACGTCCTTGAGGGCCAGCGGCACGCCGGCCAGCGGGCCGAGGGCCTCGCCGCGGCCGCGCTTGGCGTCGACGGCGGCCGCGGCCGCGAGGGCGCGCTCGCCGTCCACGTGCAGGAAGGCGTGCACGGCCGGCTCGACGGCCTCGATCCGGTCCAGGTGCGCGCGGGTGACCTCGACGGCGCTCTGCTCGCCGGAGGCGATCCGGCCGGCCAGCTCCGCGGCGGTGGCACGCAGGGTGTCGCTCACGCGTCCTCCCCCAGGATCCGGGGCACGCGGAAGCGGTCCTGCTCGGCGGCCGGGGCCCCGGCGAGGACCTGCTCCCGGGGCAGCGACGGCTGCACGACGTCGGCGCGGAACACGTTCGTCAGCGGCAGCGCGTGCGACGTCGGCGGGATGTCCTCGGCCGCCACGTCGGCGACGTGGGCCACCGACTCCAGGATCACGTCCAGCTGCGGCGCGAGCAGCTCCAGCTCGTCGTCGGTCAGCTCGATCCGGGCCAGCCGGGCCAGGTCGGCCACGTCGTTCGGTGTGAGTGCCACCTCGGTCAGTTCTCCCTCGTGCCATCGGGTGCAGTGCCCGCTCATCCTAGGTGCGTCGGGCCCGCGCTCCCCCGCCCGCTCACCGGCGCCAGGTACGGTCCGCCCATGACGAGCATCGTCCTGGCCGCGGTGTTCGCCGTCCTCTACGTCGTCTTCCGGCGCCGCGACCGCCGGCTGCTGCGCAACGGCTTCTTCCTCGTCGCCGCCCTGTTCTTCGGCCTGGTCGGGGTGCTGACGCTGCTGGTGGAGCAGGTGCCGGTGCTGGGACTGGCCGTGGTCGCCCTGCTCGCCCTGCTGCCGGCCGCCGTCCTCGTGCTGGCGGGCTTCCTCATCGCCAACGGGCTGACGATGGTGCGCAAGGAGGGCCGGAGCCTCGCCAACCTGCTGTCCCTGGTGGCAGGCCTGGCCGTGCTGGCCGTGCCCGTGGTGGCCGTCCTGCTGCTGAGCAGCGGCCTGCGCGTCGGCGTGCTGCTCTCGGCCGCGCTGGTCTTCGTGTCCAGCTACCTCGGCGTCGTCTTCGTCGCCTTCCTCGTCTACTCCCTGGTCTACGGGCGGACGGCGATCGAGAGCCCGCCCGAGGCCGTGGTCGTGCTGGGGTCCAAGATCATCGACGGCCGGGTGCCGCCGCTGCTGCGCAGCCGGCTCGACAAGGCCCTGCAGGTCTACCGGCGGACCGCGGCGACCACCGGTCGGGCACCGCTGCTGATCCCCTCCGGCGGCCAGGGCGCCGACGAGACCCGGGCCGAGGCGACGGCCATGGCGGAGTACCTCCTGGCCCAGGGCGCGGACCCGGCCGACGTCCTCCCCGAGGACCGGGCCACCACCACCCGGGAGAACCTCGTGCTGGCGGCCGCGGTGCAGGCCGGTGCGGGCCGGCCCGGTCCGGCGCTCGCGGTGACGAACAGCTACCACACGCTGCGGGCGGCGATGATCGCCCGCGACCTCGGCCTGGACACCCAGGTCGTGGGCTCCCCGACCGCCCGCTACTACGTGCCCAGCGCCTTCCTGCGCGAGTTCGCCGCCGTGCTCGTCGAGCAGCGGCTGGTGCACGCCGTCGTCCTGGGCGTGCCGTTCCTGCTGGGCGCGGTGCTGCTGGTCCTCGACCTCAGCGGCCTGCTGGCCTGAGGCCTTCAGCCCTCCAGGGGCCGCAGCACGAAGCCGGTCCGCAGCTTCGGGGTGAAGAACGTCGACTTGGGCGGCATCAGCAGGCCCTCGCGGGCAGTCCGCTCGATCTCGGCGATGCCGACCGGGCGGATGAGCACGGCGGCGGCAGCCTGCCCGTCCTGCACCGCGGCCAGCACGGGGTCCAGGCCGTGCTGGTAGCTGACGGTGTGCGCCACGTCGGCCAGCGCCGTCTCCAGCCAGCCGCCGTCGAGGGCCCGGACGCCGTCGAAGGCGCCGGGCCGCGGGGTCAGGGCCCAGGTGGCGCCGGGCTCGACGAGGGTGAGGAAGCCCTCCTCGGCCATGGCGGCCAGGGTGCCCGGCCCGGGCGGGTCGACCGGGGCGAGGTCGAAGCGGCGGGCCAGCGCCTCCCGCAGCACCGCGGGGTCGACGTCGGCGTAGAGCCGGTGGATCGCGGCCACGCTGAGCTGCTCGGGCACCAGCTCGCCGACGAAGGCCAGCGTCTCCTCCGCGGGACCGGCGTCGCCACCGGTGACGGCCCGGACCTCGTCGCGGTAGGTGCGGCTGACGGCGTAGCGGTGGTGCCCGTCGGCGACCAGCACGTCGTCGACGGCGACGGCGGCGGCGATGGCGGCCACCCGCGCCGGGTCGTCGACCCGCTCGACGACGTGCTCGACGCCGTCCTCGACGACGCGGCCCAGCACCTCGCCCGGCTCGCGGAGCAGCGCGGTGAGCCCGGTGGCCAGCGAGAGCCCCCAGACCGGGGACAGGTTCGCCCGGGTGGCCCGCGTCAGGTCCAGCCGGTCGGTCGACGCCTTGGGGGTGGTCCGCTCGTGCGGCAGCACCCCGCCGGCCCCCTCGTCGACGACCTCCAGCCCGCCGAGCACGCCGACCAGGTCGCGCGCGGCGCCCGCCGCGTCGGTGAACCGCAGCCGGTAGAGCGTGAACGACGGCGCCGGGTCCTCGACCAGCACGCCGTCGGCCCGCCAGGCCCGCAGCCGCTCGGCCGCCCGCTCGTAGCGGTCGTCGCCGTCCAGCGGGACGTCGACGTGCACCACGGCGTGCGGTGAGCGGTCCCCGCGCTCGCGGACCTCGGCCTCGGCCATCACGTCGTAGGGCGGCGCGGTCACCAGGGCCAGGTCGTCGACGGCGTAGCGGAGCGCGCGGAACGGGCGGAAGCGGGGCACGGCGACCATGGTGGCACCGCCCGCGCTGTCCACGGGCCGGGACGGGTCCCGTGTCGGAACGCCTGCGTCACCCACCGGTAACGCCGATGGACGAGGATGTCGGCGTGTTCCTCATGCGCGTGCGCCTGCCCGACCGCCCCGGCTCCCTGGGTGCGGTCGCCACCGCCATGGGCGGGGTGGGCGGCGACATCAACGCCGTCGAGATCGTCGAGAAGGGTGACGGGGTGGTCGTCGACGACTTCATCGTCGACCTGCCGCCGGGCGCGCTGCCCGAGAACATCGTCACCGCCTGCCAGACCCTGGAGGGCGTCAAGGTCGAGTGGATCTCCCGCTACCCCGAGGGCGGCGGCCTGCAGTCCGACCTCGAGGCGCTGGAGCGGATGACCGCCGACCCGGTGCACGCCGCCGAGACGCTGGTCTCGCTCTGCCCGGTCGTCTTCCGCTCGCACTGGGCGACGCTGCTGCAGCTGGGCGACGGCACCCGGGTGGTCTACTCGACGACGCTGGCCCCCGACCTGACGCCGGAGGTGGCGGCCACCTTCGGGCCTTTCGAGGCCACCCACCGCGTCGACCTGCCCTCGGGCTGGAGCCCGGGCTGGGGCGACACGACCCTCGTGGTCACCCCGCTGACCGGGGACCGGGTGATCGCCATCGGCCGGCTGGGCGGGCCCGCGTTCCTCGACTCCGAGATCGCCCGGCTGCACCACCTCGCCGCCCTGGTGAAGTAGCCCGGCCGAGCCCTCCCGGCCGGGGGCCGGGTCCGGTACGGTCGCACGATGACCGCGATGGGGTGGGCCGACGTGCTCACCCTGCTCGGGACCATCGGTTTCGGGGTGCTGTCGGCCATCATCCCGCTGGCCAACGCCGAGGCCTACGTCTTCACCACCCAGCTCTCGCGGACCGTCGACCCGGTCGAGGTCGCCCTGGGCATCGCCGTCGGCCAGACCATCGGCAAGGTGCTGCTGTTCTACGGGGTGCGCCGCGGCAAGAACCTGCCGGGCATCCGGCACAAGCGTGCGGCCCTGCGGAGCCGGCCCGCGGGCCCGGCCCGGGCCCGCGTCCGGGCCGTCCTGCAGGCCCTGCTCGCCCTCGTCGGGCAGAAGCGCTGGGGGCTGCCGATCACCTTCGTCGCCGCCGTCGTCGGCGTCCCGCCGCTGTACGCCGTCGCGCTGCTGGCCGGGGCGACGCGGATGCGGCTGGTCTGGTTCGCCGCCGTCGTGCTCGCCGGCCGGGCGCTGCGCTTCGGGCTGGTGGCCTACGGCGTCGACGGGATGGGCTGGTGGTCGGAGCCCTGAGCCCCGGCCGACGCCCCCGCGGGGCCGGTCCCCGGCCCGGCCGCCCGACTAGAGTGGACGCGTGCCCAAGATCTTCAGCGACCTCAACCTGAACGGGGCGACGCCCCCGCGGGTCCGGCCGACGCTCGGTGAGTGGGGCCCGCTGCAGGTGCCGACCACCCGGCAGAAGCGGCGGATGCGGATCTGGGTCGGGCTCGCCCTGCTGGGCACGATGCTCGCGGTCTTCCTGCTCGGCTGGTACGTCTACCACGCCATGACCGGCAGCTGGGGCTTCGGCATCGGCTCGTGAGCCGCCCCCACCCCGCCCTCGGCGCCGCCTCGGCGCTCGCCTCGATGGCCGGGCTCGCCGCGCTCTACCGGGCCGGGTTCGGCTCCGCCAGCCAGGTCTTCGGGCCCTTCCCCCACCGCGGCCCGGACCACGAGCCGGTGGTCGCCCTGACCTTCGACGACGGCCCGAACGAGCCGTGGACCAGCCGGCTGCTGGACACCCTCGGCGAGCGCGAGGTGCCCGGCACCTTCTTCCAGGTGGGCCGCTGCGCCGAGCGGCACCCCGACGTCACCCGGCGCGTCGTCGCCGAGGGCCACGTGCTCGGCAACCACAGCCTCAGCCACGCCTTCGGCCGCTACCTCACCGAGCCGCGCCAGGACGCCGAGATCCTCGGCGGCCAGCGGGTGCTGCGGGAGGTGGCCGGGGTGACCCCGCTGCTGTACCGGCCGCCGTGGCTGTGCCACTGGCCCTGGGTGCTCCGCGGCATCGCCCGGTCGGGCTCGTCGGTGGTCTCGGGCACCTTCGGCAGCCTGCTGGAGGTGGCGCAGCCCGCGCCCGCTCGGATCGCCGCGGCGGCCGCCGGGCGGACGGTCCCCGGGTCGGTCCTGATCCTGCACGACGGCCGCGAGGCCCGCGGCGGTGACCGGGCGTCGTCGGTCGCCGCCGTCGGCCCGCTCGTCGACCGGCTGCGCGCCCGCGGCTACCGCTTCACCACCGTCGACCGGCTGCTCGGGCTGCCGGCGTACGGCTGAGCCGCCGGCGCCGCACGTACGGTGGCCGGGTGAGCGCGGAGACCGGTGAGCGGGTGGAGCCCGGCCCCGGTCCCGGTCCCGGCCCCGACGCAGGCGCTGGGTCCGACGGCGACGCAGCGGCCCCGTCGCGCTCGCGGCTCTGGCTGCTGCTCACCGGCCTCGCCCTCGCGCTGCTGCTCTCCGAGCTGGACCAGACCGTCTTCGCCACGGCCCTGCCGACGGTGGTGGGCGAGCTGTCCGGCGTCCAGGACATGCTCTGGGTGAACACCGCCTACATGCTGACCGGCACCGCCGCGCTGCCCGTCTACGGCAAGCTCAGCGACCTGCTGGGCCGCAAGCCCGTGCTGCTGGCCGGGATGCTCGTCTTCGTCGCCGGCTCGGTGCTGGGCGGGCTGAGCACCGACATGGGCACGCTCATCGCCGCCCGCGCGGTGCAGGGGCTCGGCGGCGGCGGGCTCATCGTGCTCGTCCAGTCCGTCGTCGCCGACACCGTCCCGGCCCGGGACCGTGCGCCCTACCTCAGCGCCATCGGCGCCGTCTTCGCCCTCAGCGCGATCGCCGGTCCGGTGGTCGGCGGCTGGCTCACCGAGGGCGTCGGCTGGCGGTGGGCGTTCTGGGTCAACCTGCCGCTGGGCGGCCTGGCCGTGCTGGCGGTGGCCCTGCTGCTGCGGGAGCCGCCGCGCCGGACGGAGCGGGTGCGGCTCGACGTCGCCGGCACCGCGACCCTCGCCGTCGCCGTCACCGCCCTGGTGCTGCTGGTCTCCTGGGGCGGCACCCGGCTGCCGTGGACCTCGCCGGGCGCCCTGGCGCTGGCCGCCCTCGTCGTGGCGGCCGCCGTCGTCCTCGTGCTGGTGGAGCGCCGGGCCGCCGAGCCCGTGATCCCGCTGACGCTGTTCCGCGACCGGACCTTCACCGCCGCGGTGGTCGCCGGCCTGGTGATGGGCGCGGCCATGTTCGGCACCCTGGGCTACCTGCCGACCTACCTCCAGATGGCGGTCGGGCTGGGTCCCACCGCCGCCGGGATGGCGATGCTGACGCTGGTCGCCGGCCTGGCCCTGTCCACCGTCGGCTCGGCGCAGCTGGTCCGGCGCACCGGGCGCACCAAGCTGCTGCCGCTGGTGGGCACCGCCCTCGTCGCCACCGCGCTGGCGCTGCTGGCCACCCTGACGCCGACCACCCCGCTGCCGCTGGCCGGGCTCTACCTGCTGGTGCTGGGCCTGGGCATCGGCTGCGCCTGGGAGGTGCTCGTCGTCGTCGTGCAGAACACCGCGCCCGACGGCGCGGTCGGCGCCGCCACGGCCACCAACAGCTTCTTCCGTGAGATCGGGGTGACCACGGGCTCGGCGCTCGTCGGCGCGCTGTTCACCGCCCGGCTCGGCGCGCTGCTCGCCGACCGGGTCCCCGCCGTGGGCGGGGTGGACGTCGGGAGCCTGACCCCCGCCCTGGCCGCGGGCCTGCCGTCGGCGGTGCGGGAGGCGGTCGCGGCGGCCTACAACGACGCGCTCACCCCGGTCTTCGCGCTGCTGGTGCCGGTGGTGCTGGCCAGCACGCTGCTCCTGCTGCTGGTCCGCGAGCGGCCGCTCGCGACGGCGGACGCCGGGCGGCCCTAGGCCGGAGCCCGCGGGTCAGCGGATCAGGTCGGCTCGTCGGTGCTGGCGACGTAGCCCGGCTCCGGGACCGCGGCGCCACCGGTGTCGAAGACCTCGAGCGACACCAGCCGCGCGCCGGCGCCGACCGTCTCCACCTCCAGCGTCGCCGTGGTGAGCGGCGCGCACGCGTGCACCCGCTGGTGGCCGATCGTCAGCCCCGAGGCCAGCTCGGTCGTCCCGGCCCGGACGACGTGGCCCTCGACGCGCTGCCCCTCCCGGTAGTCCTCGCGGAGCCGCAGGTGGTCCAGCCGCACCTCACGGGGCAGCCGGGCGGCCCAGGTGCGGCGGTCGCCGTCCTCGGCGACCAGCTCCAGGGCCGCGGCCACGGGACGGCCGAAGCAGCGGTCGAGCTCGGCGCGCCAGGCCCGCAGCCGGGCCACGTCGGCGTCGGGGACCAGGCCCCGGTCGTCGGGCGGCACGTTCAGCAGCAGGTTGGCCCCGCGGCCGACCGAGCGGTAGTGGATGGCCAGCAGGTGGTCGAGGGACTTGGGCTCGTCCTCGGCCGCCCAGAACCACCCGCGGCGCAGGGACACGTCGCACTCGGGCGGCAGGTAGCGGGGCCGGCCGAGATGGGTGACGTCGTCGTCGTAGCTGTTGAGGTCGGTCCGGTCGGTGACGTAGTGCACCGGGTCGCCGGCCAGGCCGTCCTCGTTGCCCACCCAGCGGATCGTCGGCCGGCCCATGGTGAAGACCATCGCGTCGGGCTGGGTCTCCTCGACGACGGCCATGATCGCGTCCCAGTCGTAGACGCGACCCGCCGAGCCGGCGCCGTCGAACCAGATCTCGCCCAGCGGCCCATAGCGCGTGCAGAGCTCGCGCAGCTGGGCGGTGTAGAAGGCGTCGTAGGCGGGCGGGTCGGCGTAGCGGGGCTCGTGCCGGTCCCACGGGGACAGGTAGACGCCGAAGACCAGCCCCGCCGCGCGGCAGGCCTCGGCGACCTCGGCCACCAGGTCGCCCCGGCCGTCCCGCCAGGGCGAGGAGGCGACCGAGTAGTCGGTGGTGGCGGTCGGCCACAGGCAGAAGCCGTCGTGGTGCTTCGCCGTCAGCACCAGGTAGCGCGCGCCCATCGCCTGCGCGGCGGCCACCCACTGGCCGGCGTCCAGCGCCGTCGGGTCGAAGCTCGCGGCGGGCAGGGTCCCGTCCGACCACTCCCGCCCGGCGAAGGTGTTGACGCCCACGTGGACGAACATGCCCAGCTCGAGCTGCTGCCAGGCCAGCTGGGCCGCGGTCGGCCGGAGGTCGCTCACGACCTCACGCTAGCGGCCGGCCCCGCCGGTCTAGGTTGGTCGCCACCAGGTCGACGACGACAGGAGGGGACGATGCCGATCACCGAGAGGCGCCCGAGCGGCGCTCCGCCGGTGCCGCCGGGGACGGACGCGGAGACCGCGGCCGTGGTCGAGGCGCTCTACACCGACGGGATCGCGGCCAAGAAGGGCGCGTTCGCCCCGGAGTGGGCCGACCGGATGGGCGAGGACATCGAGACGGCCTTCGCCGAGGCGCGCAGCCGGGAGGGCGGCGCGGTGGGCCGCGGGCCGAACCGCTACTACGTCGAGATCCACCCCGAGCAGCTGCGCGGCTTCGTCGACCTCGTCGACCACCCCTGGGTGCGCGCCGTCGCCGGGGCGGTGCTGGGCCCGGAGTACCAGATCGTCGAGGTCGGCTTCGACATCCCCTTCGCCGGCGCGATGAACCAGCCGTGGCACCGGGACTTCCCCATGCCCGAGGAGACGCGGGAGCACGGACGGCTGACCTCGCTGGCCTTCAACCTCACCGCCGTGGACACCACCGACGAGATGGGCCCGTTCGAGATCGCGCCCGGGACCCAGTGGGACTGGTCCGAGGAGTTCGACCACGGGATGTTCCCGCCGAAGTCGGCCTACCCGCGCTACGCCGAGCGCGCCGTCCGCAAGTACCCGCAGCGCGGCGACATCTCGGTGCGCTCGGCCCTGACCATCCACCGGGGGACGCAGAACCGCTCGTCGCTGTCCCGGCCCGTGCTGGTGCTGGGCCTCGACGCGCCCGGCGCGGGCAACGCCGAGCACCACGACCTGGCCGTCACCCACGGCTACCACGCGGCCTTGCCGCAGCGGGTCCGCGACCACCTCGCCTGCCCGGTCGTCGACACGCTGACCCCCATCACCCAGAAGCACACCATCGAGGGGCTGGTGATGGGCGAGGCCTGAGTAGTCCCGGCGCCGCCGGGCGCTGCCCGCTAGTCGAGGGTGGTGTCGTCCTGGGCCGTCGCCGTCGTCGGCTCGGCCGTCGCCCCGGCTCCACCGGTCGCCGCCTCGGTCTCGGCCGCCGCCTCGGCCTTCGCCGCCGCCTTGGCGGCCCGGGTGGCCTTGGCCTTCGCGGCCCGCGCCGCCTTGGCCTCCGCCGCGGCGGCCTCCACGACCGCGGGATCCTCCTCGGTGCCGTCCCCGCGGGTGGCGACGGCCGCGGCCGCCTCGGGCCCCTGCTCGAGCAGCACCCGGAAGCCCTCGGCGCCGGCCAGCACGGGCACCTTGAGCTCGACGGCCTTGTCGGCCTTGGAGCCGGGTGACTCCCCGACGACGACGAACGACGTCTTCTTCGACACCGAGCTGGCCACCTTGCCCCCGCGCGAGGTGACGGCCTCGGCCGCGCTGTCGCGGGTGAAGCCCTCCAGCGAGCCGGTCACGACGACGGAGATCCCGGCGAGGGTCTGCTCGCGCTGCTCCTGCGGCTCCTCGCGCAGCACGCAGCCCGACCGCTGCCACTTGGCGACGATCTCGCGGTGCCAGTCGACGGCGAACCACTCGGCGATGGTCGCCGCCATGGTCGGCCCGACCCCGTCGACGGCGGCCAGCTCCTCGGCGCTGGCCGCGGCGATGGCGTCGACGTCGCCGAACGCCCGGGCGAGGTCGGGCGCGGTCGAGGGCCCGACGTGGCGGATGCTCAGGGCGACGAGGAACTTGGCCAGCGGACGGGTCTTGGCGGCCTCGAGGTTGGTGAGCAGCTTGGCCCCGTTGGCCGTCAGCCGGCCCGCGGTGGTGGTGAAGAACGGGACGCCGGTGAGCCGGGCCTCGTCGAGGTCGAAGAGGTCGCCCTCGTCGGCCAGCAGGCCGCTCTCCAGCAGGGCGGTGGCCGACTGGTAGCCGAGGTTCTCGATGTCGAGCGCGCCGCGGCTGGCCACGTGGAAGAGCCGCTCGCGCAGCTGCGCCGGGCAGGAGCGGTGGTTGGGGCAGCGCAGGTCGGCGTCGCCCTCCTTCTCGTGCCGCAGCTCGGTCCCGCAGGCCGGGCAGTGGGTCGGCATGACGAAGGCGTGCTCGTCGCCGGTGCGCAGCTCCACCACCGGGCCGACGATCTCGGGGATGACGTCACCGGCCTTGCGGAGCACCACGGTGTCCCCCACCAGCACGCCCTTGCGGTCCAGCTCGGACGCGTTGTGCAGCGTGGCCATCCCGACCGTCGACCCCGACACCAGCACGGGCTCCATCACCCCGAACGGCGTCACCCGCCCGGTGCGGCCCACGTTGACGTCGATGGAGAGCAGCTTGGTGGTCACCTCCTCGGGCGGGAACTTGAAGGCGATCGCCCAGCGCGGGGACTTCGCGGTCGAGCCCAGCTGGTCCTGCACGGTCCGCTCGTCCAGCTTGACGACGACGCCGTCGATCTCGTGCTCGACGGAGTGCCGGTGCTCCCCGAAGTGCTCGATGTAGGCCCAGACGTCGTCGAGGGTCGGGGTGAGCCGGCGGTGCGGGCTGACGGGCAGACCCCAGTCCGCGAGCGTCTCGTAGGCCTCGGAGAGCCGGCTGCGCTCGTGGCCCTCCCAGGCGCCGATGCCGTGGCTGACGAAGCCCAGCCGCCGGCTGGCGGTGACCCGGGGGTCCTTCTGCCGCAGCGAGCCGGCGGCGGCGTTGCGCGGGTTGGCGAACGGCGCCTTGCCGTCGGCGACGAGGGCCTCGTTGAGCGCCCGGAACTCCTCCACGGCGAAGTAGACCTCGCCGCGGACCTCCAGCAGCGCCGGCGGCTCGTCGGTGCGCAGCTCGTCGGGGATGCTGACGATGGTGCGGACGTTCGCCGTCACGTCCTCCCCCACCCGGCCGTCGCCGCGGGTCGCCGCGCGGACCAGCCGGCCCTGCTCGTAGACCAGGTCGAGGGCCAGCCCGTCGACCTTCAGCTCGCACAGGTAGCCCGACTGCGCCACCCGCTGCTCCCCCAGCTCGCGGACCGGCCGGGCGGCCCAGCGCTCCAGCTCCTCGCGGTCGAACACGTTGTCGAGGCTGAGCAGCCGCTGCACGTGCTCGACGGGCGCGAACGTGGCCGCCGGCGGACCGCCGACCTGCTGGGTGGGCGAGTCCGGGGTGCGCAGCGCCGGGAACCGGTCCTCGAGGGCGCTGAGCTCGCGCATCAGCGCGTCGAACGCGCCGTCGGACATCGTGGGGGCGTCGAGCACGTGGTAGCGCCACCGGGCCTCGTCGAGGAGGCCGCTCAGCTCGCGGTGCCGGTGGCGCGCGGCGTCGTCGGGCGCGTCCTGGGCGGGCACCGCCGGGGCGTCGTCGGGGCTGGGGAGGTCGGTCGGGTCGGCCACGTCAGCACCCTAACGTCCGGCTCCGACAGTTCCCGGGCCCTCGGACGGCAGCCGGTCTCAGGCGGCCGAGGAGCCCCGCGCAGGCCCGGGGACCGGCAGCAGCCGCCAGGTGTAGGAGCAGTAGGTGGTGACCCCGCAGAGGAAGAGCACGCCGAGGAAGACGTGCCCGCCGCGGACGCCGGCGAAGCCGAGGCTCAGCTGGACCAGCGAGACCACGGCCAGCGCCGCCGGCAGCAGGAAGACCCAGCCCGGGCCGCCCGCGCGCCGCGCCGACAGCCCGAACACCGCCGCCAGCACCGACAGCACGACGACGGCGAAGGCGTTGGTCAGGTGGGCGATGAGCAGCCCCCGCGCGCTCGCGTCGAGGTAGCCCGAGCCCAGGCCGGCCTGGCCCACGGCGAAGGAGAGCAGGACGGTGGAGAGGATGCGGAGCTGCTTGGTCTGCACGGCCACATCATGCCGCAGCCCCGCCGGCGGCCCGGGCGGGCGCGCGCGGCCTAGTCGGCGAGCTGGTCGGTGACGATCCCCGCGGCCGTCCGGACGGTGCGCAGCGCCTGCACCGCGCCGCGCACGGTGGCCCCGGCCAGCCCGCAGGCGGGCGTCAGCACGAGGTGCTCGCTCAGCGGCCCGGGCTCCAGGCCCAGGGCGCGGAGCGGGGCCAGGGTCCGGCGGGCCACCTCGTCGGCGCCCGCCGCGCGGTCGGTGGGCAGCGCGCCGAGCCAGAGGTCCAGGCCCTGCTCGACGCCGGTGCCGAGGGCGTCCCAGTCGGCGGGCACGAGCTGGTCGAGGTCGAGGGAGACCGCGGCCACGCCGGCCCGCCGCAGCAGGTCCACCGGGGCACCGGCGGCGCAGCAGTGCACGACGACGGGGGTCCCCGCCAGCCGCTCGACGACGTGCTCGACGGCGCCGCTCAGCGCGGGCAGGTCGACGACGCGGTGCCGGGAGAAGCCGCTGGCCGTGGGCACCTCGCCGCGCATCACCGCGGGCAGCAGCGGCTCGTCCAGCTGCACCCGGAGGTCGAGGCCGGGCAGCCGCCGGGCGAGCTCGGTGACCAGGTCGGACAGCCCCTCGGCGAGGGACTGCACCACCTCGCGGCGGGCGCCGGAGTCGGCCAGCACGCGGTCGCCGCGCGGGCGCTCCAGCGTCGCGGCCAGCGTCCAGGGGCCGGCGACGGAGATCTTGTAGGGGCCCGCGTAGTCCTGGGCCTGCTCCTCCAGCACGTCGAGATCGCTGCGCAGGGTGGACCGGGCGGCGCGGTGGTCGCGGCTGGAGGCGTCGGTGAGCCGCCAGCCGGCGGGCTGCAGGTCGAAGGCGAGCCCCGCCAGCAGCGCCGTGCTGCGGCCGACGAGACCGGCGTGCGGACCGCGGGCCGGGAGCTCGGGCAGGTAGGGCAGGTCGGGGGCCTCGGCGAAGGCGATCTTCACCGCGTCCTCGACGTCGGCGCCCGGCCAGGAGCCGATGCCGGTGCTGAGGACCGGCACGACCTCGGCGCTCACGCGCTGGTCCCCTCGATGGTGGCGCCGCCGACGACCCGGGTGCCCTCGTAGAGCACGACGGCCTGGCCGGGGGGGACCCCGGTCGCGGGCTCGTCCAGGGTGACCTCGACCCGGTCGGCCTGCAGCAGCGCCGACGCCGGCAGCGCCGCCCCGTGGGCGCGGACCTGGACGTGCCCGCGCCAGGGCCCCAGCCGGACCGGCCCCGCCCAGCTGGGTCGCCGGGCGTCGATCCCGCGGACGGCGAGCGCCTCCTGCGGGCCGACGGTGACGGTGCCCGTGACCGGGGAGATGTCGAGGACGTAGCGCGGCTTGCCGTCCGCGGCGGGCACGCCGAGCCGCAGCCCGCGGCGCTGGCCGATGGTGAAGTGGTGGGTGCCCTCGTGCTCGCCGACCGTCGTGCCGGTCTCGTCGACGACGGAGCCGGCCCGGCGGCCCAGCCGCGCGTCGAGGAACCCGGCGGTGTCGCCGTCGGGGATGAAGCAGATGTCGTGGCTGTCCGGCTTGGCGGCCACGGAGAGCCCGCGCCGCTCGGCCTCGCGGCGGACCTCCGGCTTGGGGGTGCCGCCGAGCGGGAACAGCGACCGGGCGACCTGGTCGGCGCGCAGCACGCCGAGCACGTAGGACTGGTCCTTGCCGTCGTCGACGGCGCGGTGCAGCTCGACCCCGTCGGGACCGTCGACCAGCCGGGCGTAGTGGCCGGTGCAGACGGCGTCGAAGCCGAGGGCGACCCCGCGGTCGAGGACGGCCTCGAACTTGATCTTCTCGTTGCAGCGCAGGCACGGGTTGGGCGTCCGGCCGGCCGCGTACTCGGCGACGAAGTCGTCGACGACGTCGGCGGCGAAGCGGTCGGAGAGGTCCCAGACGTAGAACGGGATGCCCAGCCGGTCGGCGGCGCGGCGGGCGTCGTGGGCGTCCTCGCGGGAGCAGCAGCCGCGGGCGCCGGAGCGGAACGACTGCGGGTTCTTCGACAGCGCCAGGTGCACCCCGGTCACGTCGTGGCCGGCGTCGACGGCGCGCGCGGCGGCCACGGCGGAGTCGACCCCGCCGGACATCGCGGCCAGCACCCTCATCACGTCCCCTCCCCCGCCCGGCACGGACCGGGCGGCGTCCAGTCTGTCAGGTCGCGCGGGAGGACCCGGACGCTCAGCCGACGGCGGTCGCGGCCCGGGCCCGGGCGACTGCGTCCGGCAGCACGGCCAGCAGCGCGGCCACGTCGGCCCCGGTGCTGCCCCGGCCGAGGGAGAAGCGGACCGAGGACCGGGCGTCGTCGTCGGCCAGGCCCATGGCGGTGAGCACGTGGCTGGGCCGCGGCACCCCGGCCGAGCAGGCCGAGCCGGCCGAGCAGTCGAGGCCGGCGGCGTCGAGGACCATCAGCACCGCGTCGGCGGCGCAGCCGGGGAAGCCGAGGTTGGTCACCCCGGGCAGCGAGCGCTCGGGGTCGAGGGTGCCGCGCAGCACGGCTCCCGGCACGGCGGCCAGCGCGCCGGCGACCAGCTCGGCCCGGAGCGCCCGCAGCCGGACCTCCTCGGCCTCGAGGTCGCGCACCGCCACCTCGACGGCCGCGGCGAAGCCGGCCACGGCGGCGACGTCGAAGGTGCCGGAGCGGATCTCGCGCTCCTGGCCGCCGCCGTGCTGGACGGCGGCCAGCGCGGTCTCGCGGCGGGCCAGCAGGGCGCCGACGCCGACCGGGCCGCCGAGCTTGTGGGCGGTGAAGGTCAGCAGGTCCAGACCGCTGGCGGCGAAGTCGACGGGCACGTGGCCGACGGCCTGGACGGCGTCGCTGTGCGACACCGCGCCCACCTCGGCGGCCCGCCGGGCGACCGCCGCCAGCGGCTGGCGGGTGCCGACCTCGTTGTTCGCGGCCATCACCGAGACGACGGCGGTCCGCTCGTCGACGGCCGCGTCCACCGCGGCCTCGGGCACCCGGCCGGTGCCGTCGACCGGCAGCAGCACGGTCGTGGCGCCCTCGGCGGCGCCCAGCCAGGCGGCGGAGTCCAGGACGGCGTGGTGCTCCACCGCCGACGTCACCACCCGGTCGCGGCGGCGGTCCCGGCGGGCGAACCAGGCGCCCTTGACGGCGAGGTTGTCGCTCTCGGTGCCGCCGGAGGTGAGCACGACCTCGGCCGGGTCGGCGCCCACCCGGGCGGCGATCAGCTCCCGGGCGTCCTCGAGCACCCGGCGGGCGGCCCGGCCCGAGCCGTGCGCGGCCGAGGGGTTCCCGACGCGGGTCAGCTCCGCCGTCATCGCGGCGACGGCCTCGGGCACCATCGGCGTGGTGGCCGCGTGGTCGAGGTAGGTCCGGCTCACCGCACGTCCTCAGCCCTGGCGGGCCGCCACCTGGGCGGCGACGGCGGGCAGCACCTGGTGCAGGTCGCCGACCACGCCGAGGTCGGCCAGGGCGAAGATCGGCGCCTCGGCGTCCTTGTTCACCGCGACGACGGCCTTGGAGGTCTGCATGCCGGCCCGGTGCTGGATGGCCCCGGAGATGCCGGCGGCGACGTAGAGCTGCGGCGAGACGGTCTTGCCGGTCTGGCCCACCTGGTAGGCGTGCGGGTACCAGCCCGAGTCGACCGCGGCCCGGGAGGCACCGACGGCCCCGCCGAGGCTGTCGGCGAGCTGCTCGACCGGCCCGAAGTCGCCGCCGGTGCCGCGACCGCCCGAGACGACGACGGCGGCCTCGGTGAGGCCCGGTCGGCCGCTGGCGGCGCGCGGCTCGACGGCGACGATCCGGGCGCCGCGGGCGGAGTCGGAGATGGTGACGTCGACCGGCTCGACGGCCGGGGTGGCCGGGGCGGGCTCCGGGGTGACGGCGTTGGGCTTGACGGTGATCACGGGCACGCCGTGGGTGACCGCGGCGTGCACGCTGTAGGCGCCGGCGAAGACGGCCTGGGTGGTCGAGCCGTCGGCGGCGACGTCGACGGCGTCGGTGATCAGCCCGGAGCCGAGCTTGACGGCCAGCCGGGCGGCGACCTCCTTGCCCTGGGCGCCGGTGCCCAGCAGCACGGCCGCGGGCTGCTCGGCGGCCACGAGCTGGGCCAGCGCCTCGGCCTGCGGGGCCACCAGGAACTCCGCCAGCGCCGGGTCGGTGACCGACAGCACGCGGGTGGCGCCGTACTCGCCCAGCCGGGCGGCGGCGTCCTCGGCGCCCGGGCCCAGCACGACGGCGACCGGGTCGCCGATCCGGCGGGCCAGGGTCAGCAGCTCGAGCGTGGGCTTGGCGACGGCGCCGTCGGTGACGTCGGCGACGACCAGGACCTGGGGCATCGGGGTTCCTCTCGGGTGCGCGGGCGGTGCGCGGTCAGCAGGGCGGGGGCGGCAGGGCGGTCAGACGTACCGGCCGGCGACGAGGAACTCCACCAGCGCACCGGCGCCGGCGCCGTCCTCGTCGGGCACGACCCGGCCCGCCTGCCGGGGCGGTCGCGGGGTGGCCTCGAGGACCGTCGTCCAGGCGGCGGCCAGGCCCACCTGCGCGGGGTCGACGCCGAGGTCGGCCAGCGACCAGGTCTCGACCGGCTTCTTCTTGGCGGCCAGGATGCCCTTCATCGAGGGGTAGCGGGCCTCGCCGGACTGGTCGGTGACGCTGACCACGGCGGGCAGGTCGGCCTCGACGGTCAGGCTGGCGGTGTCGTCGTCGCGGCGGATCCGCACCGTGGAGCCGGTCAGCTCCAGGGTGGCGCCGAAGGTGGCGGCCGGCCAGCCCAGCCGCTCGGCGACCATGGCCGGCACGACGCCGCCGCTGCCGTCGGTGGAGGCCATCCCGCAGAGCACGAGGTCGGGGGCGGCCTTGGTGACGGCCGCGGCCAGGACGGTGCTCGTGCCCAGGTAGTCGGCGCCGTGCACGGCGTCGTCGCTGACGTGGATGCCGGCCGACGCGCCCATCTGCAGCGCGCGCTTGAGGGCCGCCGCCGCGTCGTCGGGGCCCAGCGTCAGGGCGACCACCTCGACGTCGTCGCGCTCGTCGGCGATCCGCAGGGCCTGCTCGAGGGCGTACTCGTCCAGCTCGGAGAGCAGGCCGTCGCCGGCCTCGCGGTCCACGGTGCCGTCCGCGGCGAAGGTGCGCTCACCGGTCGCGTCGGGCACGTGCTTGACCAGGACGAGGATCTTCATCTGCTGCTCCGCTCAGGACGGGCGCAGGCACCTGCGCCGGGTCGGACGCCCTCACATTACCCGCGGGTAACCCGGGAACGGCTCCTCCGGAAGGCTCCCACAGGCCGGCACCGGCGGGCGCGACCCGGTCCCGGCACCCGTCGCGCGCCGCGGCCCGCGGGTTGTCGGCGGTGCAGGCGTCCTCAGCGGCCGGCGAAGCGGGCCTGGCCCGGCCCCTGCTCGACGAAGGACCGCATCCCGGTGGCCCGGTCCTCGGTGGCGAACAGGGCGGCGAACTGGGCGCGCTCGATCTCCAGGCCGGTGTCGAGGTCGACCTCGACACCGCGGTCGACGCACTCCTTGGCCGCCCGCAGCGCCAGGGCCGGCCCGCCGACGAACTGCCGCGCCCAGGCCAGCGCCGTCGGGAGGACGTCGGCCGCGGGGACGACCCGGTCCACCAGGCCCAGGGCGAGCGCCTCCGCGGCCCCGACGAAGCGGCCGGTCAGCACGATCTCCTTGGCCCGGCTGGGTCCGACGAGCCGGGCGAGCCGCTGGGTGCCGCCGGCTCCCGGGATGACGCCCAGCTTGATCTCGGGCTGGCCGAAGGTGGCGTCGTCGGCCGCGATCCGGACGTCGGCGCACAGGGCCAGCTCGCAGCCGCCGCCGAGGGCGTAGCCGTTGACGGCGGCGACCACCGGCTTGGGGATCCGGGCGACGGCGGTGAAGGCCGCCTGCAGGACGCCGGAGTGGGCGACCATGTCGGCGTGGCTCAGCGCCTGCATCTCCTTGATGTCGGCGCCGGCGGCGAAGACCCGCTCGCCCCCGGTGAGGACCACCGCGGCGACGTCGTCCCGGGTCCCGCACTCCAGCGCCAGCGCGCCGATCCGGCGCTGCATGGCGGCGTCCAGCGCGTTGAGCTTCGGCCGGTCCAGCCGCAGGACGGCCACCCCGTCCTCGACCTCGAGCCGGACGTGCTCTGCCCCGGGTGCGACCTCGCTCATCTCGCGACCCTAACCCCGCCGCCGCCGGGCTCGACCGCCGCGCCCGGCCGGGTCTTGTCGGCCGATCTGCAGACCAGACCCCGGCCCGGGGTATCTAATAGGTCCGGATTTAGGTCGCCCGCTACTCTTCTCTCGCGCCGACAACGGTGTCAGAACGGGCGACCACCGCTGCACCCGCTCCATCGCCGTCCGAGCCGAAGGCCCGTCATGACCACCTCCACCGCGCTGCCCGTCCCGGCGGACACGTCCCTGCTCGGCGCCCACGTGCGCGACGGCGGGACCACCTTCGGCCTCTGGGCCCCGCGGGCGACCCGCGTCGAGCTGGCCCTGGTCGACGAGGACCGCCGGCAGACCAACGTCGACCTCGCGCTGGGCGCGGACGGCGTCTGGAGCGCGCACGTGCCCGGGATCGGCGCCGAGCAGCGCTACGGCTACCGGGTGCACGGGCCGTGGGACCCCGCCTCGGGCGCCCGGTTCAACCCCGCCAAGCTGCTGCTGGACCCCTACGCCCGCGCCGTGACCGGCGGCGTCGACTACTCCGGCCCGATCCTGGACCACCTCCCCGACGCCAACTTCGTCCCCGACGCCACGGACTCCTTCGCCTCGGTGCCGCTCTCGGTCGTGGTGGCCGACTCGCCGCCCCCGACGCCGATCGCCGAGCCCGTGCCGCTGGAGCGCTCGGTCATCTACGAGCTGCACGTCAAGGGCTTCACCCGGCTGCACCCGGCCGTCCCCGAGCACCTGCGCGGCAGCTACGCCGGGCTGGCCTACCCGGCCGTCGTGCAGCACCTCGCCGACCTCGGCGTCACCGCCGTCGAGCTGCTGCCGGTGCACCAGTTCGTCTCCGAGCCGTTCCTCATCAGCCGCGGGCTCTCCAACTACTGGGGCTACAACACCCTCGGCTACTTCGCCCCGCACTCCGCCTTCGGCTCCGTGGGCACGCTGGGCCAGCAGGTCCGCGAGTTCAAGGAGATGGTCTCGGCCCTGCACGAGGCGGGCATCGAGGTCATCCTCGACGTCGTCTACAACCACACCGGCGAGGGCGGCCACGAGGGCCCGACGCTGGCCTTCCGCGGCCTGGACCACCTCGGCTACTACCGGCTGACCGACGACCAGCGCGACGACTACGACGTCACCGGCTGCGGCAACTCCGTCGACACCTCCGAGCCGGGCGTGCTGCGGCTGGTGCTGGACTCGCTGCGCTACTGGGTGACCGAGATGGGCGTCGACGGCTTCCGCTTCGACCTCGTCACCACCTTGCTGCGCGACGAGCAGCACCACGTCGACCAGGAGCACCCCTTCAAGGTGGCCTTGCGCGAGGACCCGGTGCTCAGCCGGGTGAAGCTCATCGCCGAGCCCTGGGACATGGGGCCCTACGGCTACCAGGTCGGCGCGTTCGGCGAGGGCTGGAGCGAGTGGAACGACCGGTTCCGCAACTACGTGCGCGACTTCTGGCGCGGGGCGACCCACGGCGTCGCCGAGCTGGCCCAGCGCCTCGTCGGGTCCCCCGACATCTTCGCCGAGCGGGCGCCCGAGGCGAGCGTCAACTTCGTCACCGCGCACGACGGCTTCACCCTGCGCGACCTCGTCACCTACGACGTCAAGCACAACGGCGCCAACGGCGAGTCCAACCGCGACGGCACCGACGACAACCGCTCGTGGAACTGCGGCGTGGAGGGCGAGACCGAGGACGGGCACGTCGTCACGCTGCGGCACCGGCAGGCCCAGAACCTCATGGCCACGCTGCTGCTGTCCAACGGCGTCCCGATGATCACCGCGGGCGACGAGCTGGGCCGGACCCAGCAGGGCAACAACAACGCCTACTGCCAGGACTCCCCCATCTCGTGGCTGCACTGGGACACCGCCCAGCAGTGGGGCGACCTCACCGACCTCACCCGCCGGCTGCTGCAGCTGCGGGCCGAGCACCCCGTCTTCCGTCGCACCGCCTACCGGCACGGCGAGCCGCTGCTGGACCCGACCGGCCGCTCGACCGGGCGCAAGAACCTCGCCTGGTTCGGCGGCGCCCCGCACGAGATGACCGCCGACGACTGGCACGACGGCAGCCGGCGGACGCTCGGCATCTACCTCGCCGAGGACGCCCCGGACCGCGAGCAGGACGCCGCCTTCCTCATCTGGCTGCACGCCGGCGCTGAGGCGACGCGGGTGGCGCTGCCCGACGGCCCCTGGGCCCACACCTACACCGTCGTCGCCAGCTCGGCGCAGGAGCACGAGCTGCCAGGCGACAAGCTGGCCGCCGGCTCGACGCTGGAGCTGCCCGGCCGCTGCGTGGTCGTCCTCCAGGTCGACTGAGGCGCGGCCGCGGTGAACCTGCGCACCCGGGTGCTGGTCGGCGCGCTGCGCCGGCTGCCCAAGCCCGACCCGCCCACCGCGGCCTACCTGGCCGGCGTCCGGCGGGAGCTGCCCCGCCCGCTGGCCCGTGCCGTCCTGGGTCCGGTGGGCCGCGACGTCGTCCTGGACGACCTGTCCGTGCCGGTCCCCGGCGCCCGGCTCCGCGTGCGCCTCTACCGGCGCCACGGCGTCGGGGGTCCGACGCCGCTGGTGGTGAACTTCCACGGTGGCGGCTTCGTCTACGGCAACCTCACCGCCGCCGACTGGCTCTGCGGGAACCTGGCCGCCCGGCTGCCGGTCACCGTCGCGTCCGTGGACTACCGGCTGGCCCCGGAGCACCCCGCGCCCGGGCCCTTCACCGACTGCTGGCAGGCGACCCGCTGGCTGGTGGGGCACGCGGACCGGCTGGGCTGCGACCCGGAGCAGGTGTCGGTGATGGGCGAGAGCGCCGGCGGCAACCTGGCCGCGCTGGTGGCCCTGGCCGCGCGCGACGCGCACCGCGAGGACCCCGCGTGGCCGGCCCTGGTGCACCAGCTGCTGCTGTACCCGATCACCGACCTGACGCTGGCCTCGCCCTCGATCGACGAGCTGCCCGACGCGCCGATGCTGCAGCGCCGCTCGCTCGACTGGTTCGGCGCCCGCTACGTCCCCCAGGGCCGTCCGGACAGCCTCGACCCGGCCGACCCGTGGGTCAGCCCGCTGCACGCGCCTTACAAGTCCGACCTGCCCCCCACCCTGCTGGTGGCCGCCGGCCAGGACCCGCTGCGCGACGACGCGCTGCGCTACGCCGACGCCCTGGAGGCCGACGGCGTCGCCGTCCGCCGGGTGCTCTACCCCGACGCGATCCACGGCTTCGCCTCGATCCCGCTCTTCGAGCCCGCAGCCCGGGCCGCGCTCGGCGAGGTCGTCGACGCCCTGGCGGGCTGAGCGGGCGGCGCCGGCCCGACCCCGCGGCCGGCTGTCGGAGCCACCCGCTACGGTGAGCCGCGCTGCACCCCGGACGAGGTCGTCCCGGCCCTGACCGGGTCCGCCGCCCTCGTGGGGGCGCCGGCGCACCGCCCCGCCCAGCACCACCGCCCAGCACCGACGAAGGAGTCGAGATGGCCGTTCAGGACCCCCAGGTCCGATCCCGTCCAGGCGCGCGAGGCGCGTCCCGATCGCCACGGCGCCGGGTCCGCGGAGCGGCCCTGCTGGTCGCCGCGGTGACGGGTCTCGGCCTGGTCGGCGCCCCGGTCGCGGCCACCGCCGCCCCCGCGCGGGCCACCTACGAGAACCCGGTGAGCGCGTCCTTCGCCGACACCTTCGCCGACCCGTCGATCATCGAGGCCAAGGACGGCTGGTGGTACGCGTACTCGACGGCCGACCCGCTGCGCGCCGGTGACGAGCCGGGCGTCATGCACATCGCCCGCACCCGGGACTTCGTCAGCTGGCAGTACCAGGGCACCGTCTTCGACGAGACCAACCGGCCCACCTGGGCGACGCCGACGTCCGGGCTCTGGGCCCCCGACGTCCGCTACGTCGACGGCCGGTACGTCCTCTACTACACCGTCACCGACACCACGCTCGACCCGGGCGACGCCGACTCGGCGATCGGCGTGGCGACCTCCCCGTCGCCGACCGGTCCCTGGACGCCGTCGGACGCCCCGGTGGTCGCGCCGCGGACCCGGCCGGGCACCGACCCCGCGGCCCGGGACTTCCTCTGGACCTTCGACCCCAGCGGCTTCACCGACGTCGACGGCCAGCGCTACCTGTACTTCGGCAGCTACAACGGCGGCGTCTGGGCCACCCGGGTGAGCGAGGACGGCCTGACGGCCACCGGCGAGCCGACGCTGGTCGCGATCGACAACAAGTTCGAGGGCAGCTACGTGGTGCGCCACGACGGCTGGTACTACCTGATGGCCTCCTCGGCGAACTGCTGCGCGGGGCCGACCACCGGCTACTCGGTCTTCACCGGTCGCTCACGCTCGCCGATGGGACCCTTCGTGGACGAGGACGGCATCAGCCTGACCGCGTCCCGGGCCGGCGGCACCATCCTCGTCACGCAGAACGGCAACCGCTGGATCGGCGCGGGGCACCACGCCCTCGCCACCGACCACGCGGGCCGCGACTTCCTCGTCTACCACGCCCTGGACCGGGACGACGCGTGGCTGGAGGAGCCCTTCGGCATCACGAAGCGGCCGATGCTGCTCGACCGGGTCGACTGGGTGGACGGCTGGCCGCGGACCCGCGCGGGCGCCGGCCCCAGCGACACCCCGCAGCCCGCACCGGTCACCGGCAGCGACCTGGGCCTGACGCCGTCGGACCCGGCGGCGCGCGGCTTCCGCGGTCTGCGACCGGGTCCGCGGGACATCCAATCCGGCGCCGCCGGACGCGTCCGGGGCACCGCCCGCACCACGCAGGACGTCACCGGCTCCTCGGTCCGGCTCCGGCTCGACGTGCGCGGTGACCGACCGCTGGAGGTCCGGCTCGGCCGCGGCCAGGACCAGGTGCGGGTCCGCGTCGACGAGCGCGCCGCCCGGCTGACCGTCCGCTCCGGCTCGGGGCGCTCGACGCTCACCCGGACGGACGACCTGGGGCTGCGCGGTGACGGGTGGCGCACCCTGGTCGTCGAGGTCGACCGCGGCGGGGTGCTCGCCCAGCTCAGCGAGGACGACCTGGGCGACCCGTTCGCCGAGGTCCGGCTCACCGACCGCGACCTGCGGCTGCGCAGCGCCCCGTTGCGGCTGCGCAGCACGCGGGCCGTCGTCGACAACGTCTCCGTGCGCCGGCTCGCCGTGGAGGCCGACCGGCTGGTCCCGGTCCCGCAGCGCGGCGCGCTGATCCGGGCGGAGGACTTCAGCGGGCCGCTGGCCGATGACGACTGGACCTGGGTCCGGCGCGACGCGGACGCGACCGTCGCGTCCGGGCAGCTGCGCTGGCCGCTCCAGGCCGCCGACCTCACCGGCGAGAGCAACAACGCCGGGGTGCTGCTCAGCGACCGGACGCCGGAGGGCACCTGGATCGCCGAGACCAAGCTCGACCTCGACCTGGGTGAGGAGACGGTCCGCAACTTCCAGCAGGCGGGGCTCGTCGCCTACCGGGGCGACGACGACTTCGCCCGGCTGTCCTCGGTCGCCATCTGGAACACCCGGCAGACCGAGTTCGGCCGTGAGCTCGTGGCCACCTCCGACGGCCGGACCAGCTACGGCGGCGCCATCGTCGGGACGCCCGACGCGGAGATGTGGCTGCGGCTCGCCCACACCACCGACGCCGCCGGCGAGCACCTCTACCGGGCGGCGACCAGCCGCGACGGCAAGGCCTGGACCTGGGGCGCGGTCTGGGCCTTCGCTCCGGGCACCAGCCCCAGGATCGGCCTGGTCGCGCACGGCGGGGACACCCCGGCGCTCACCGCGGGCTTCGACTACCTGCGCTTCTACCGCACCACCTGGCCGGCGGTCGACGGCCCGCGCAGCTGACGGTTGTGAGGACTTCGACCGGGTGTTCCCGGTCGAAGTCCTCACAACCCGTTCGCAGCGGAGGTGGGCCTCGACCCACGCTCCCTGAGCTTGTCGAAGGGCCGGCGTCAGACGGGCTCGGCCGAAGGCGGGGTGGGCAGGTCGGCGGGCAGGGTGGCCAGGCCCATCTCGGCCTGGTTGGCCAGCTGCGGGTGGTGCGGCACGACGCGGACGGTGTAGCCGATCGCGCCGGAGCGCTTCGCCTCCACCCAGCCCTCGTAGCGGCGCAGGCCGTCCCCGACGTCGGTGCCGGTCGGGAACGGGTTGACCCGCGGGTCGCGGAGCTGGTCGTCGGAGTCGAGCCGTCCGGTGACCAGCTGCACCTCGATGTCGTTCGGCGTCAGCTCGCCGAGCCGGACCAGGGCGCTGACATGCAGCTTCGCGCCCACCTCGAGCTGGTCGCCGTCGAGGCTCTCGACGTGGTCGACCTTGACGCCCTCCCACGCCTCGCGGACCCGGCGCTTCCACAGCGCCAGGCCCTCGGCGCCGCCGTCGGCCGACTCCACCGCGTGCGTCGACGCGGCCGCGGGGCCGTACAGCTGGGTGACGTAGTCGCGCACCATCCGCGAGGCCAGCACCTTGGGGCCGAGGCCGGCGACGGTCTCGCGGATCATCTGCACCCAGCGCTCCGGGATGCCGTCGCCGTCGACGTCGTAGAACCGCGGGACGATCTCGTTCTCGATGATGTCGTAGAGGGCGCGGGCCTCGAGGTCGTCGCGCTGGTCGGGGTCGTCGATCCCCTCGGCCGAGGGGATCTCCCAGCCGAAGGCCGGGTCGTACCACTCGTCCCACCAGCCGTCCCGGATGGAGAGGTTGGCGGCACCGTTCAGCGCGGCCTTCATGCCGGAGGTGCCGCAGGCCTCGTAGGGCCGCAGCGGGTTGTTCATCCAGACGTCGCAGCCCGGGTAGAGCGGCTTGGCCATCGAGATGTCGTAGTCGGGCAGGAAGACGATCCGGTGCCGGACGTCCGCCGCGTCGGCGAACTGCACCATCTGCTGGATCAGCGCCTTGCCGCCCTCGTCGGCCGGGTGCGACTTGCCCGCGATGACGATCTGGATCGGCCGCTCGGGATCGGTCAGCAGGGCCTTGAGCCGCTCCGGGTCGCGGAGCATGAGGGTGAGCCGCTTGTAGGAGGGCACCCGGCGGGCGAAGCCGAAGGTGACGACGTCGGGGTCGAGCACCTCGTCCACCCACTCGGCGCCGAGGCCCCGGCCCAGGCTGCTCTCGGTGAGCCGGGTGCGCGTCATGGCCACGAGCTCGTCGCGCATGGTGCGCTTGAGGTCCCAGATGGTCTTGCTGGGGACCGTGGCCAGGCCGTTCCAGTCGTAGCCGTCGACGACGCTGGCGGCCTTGCTGCCCGACGGCGCCTCCAGCAGCTCCAGCAGGCGGGGGTGCACCCAGGTGTAGTGGTGGACGCCGTTGGTGATGGAGCCGATCGGCACCTCGGTGGTGTCGAAGGCGTCCCACAGACCCTGGAACATGCCGCGGGACACCTCCCCGTGCAGCAGCGAGACGCCGTTGGCGCGCTGGCCGAGGCGGAAGCCCATCACCGCCATGTTGAACATGTGCGGGTCGCCGCCCTCGTAGTCCTCGCCGCCGAGCGCGAGCACCCGGTCCAGCGGGACCGGGTCGAAGCTCGCGAACTGGTCGACGACCAGGGCGTGCGGGAAGCGGTCGATGCCGGCCGGGACCGGGGTGTGGGTGGTGAAGACGGTGCCCGCCCGGCAGCGCTCGAGGGCGGTGTCGAAGTCGAGCCCGTCGTTCATGTACTCGCGGATCCGCTCCACGCCCAGGAAGCCGGCGTGGCCCTCGTTGGTGTGGAAGACCTCGGGCGCGGGGGCCCCGGTCACCCGGCAGTAGGCCCGGATGGCCCGGACGCCGCCGATGCCCAGCAGCACCTCCTGGGCCAGCCGGTGGTCGGTGCCGCCGCCGTAGAGCCGGTCGGTCGTCTCCCGCTCGGGCCCGGCGTTGGCCTCGACGTCGGAGTCCAGCAGCAGCAGCGGCACCCGCCCCACCTGGGCCAGCCAGACCTGGGCGTGCAGCGTGCGGCCGCCCAGCGGGACCTCGATCCGGACCGGGCCGTCGGCGTCCTGCAGCAGGGTCAGCGGCAGCGCGTTGGGGTCCAGCAGCGGGTAGCGCTCCTGCTGCCAGCCGGCCGCGTTCAGCGACTGCCGGAAGTAGCCCTGCCGGTACAGCAGGCCGACGCCGATGATCGGCACGCCGAGGTCGGAAGCCGTCTTGAGGTGGTCCCCGGCGAGGATCCCGAGGCCGCCGGAGTACTGCGGCAGCACCTCGGTGATCCCGAACTCCGGGGAGAAGTAGCCGATGCCCTGCGGGGCGGTCGGGTTCTCGGCCGCCCAGGACTGGTACCAGAGGTCGCCGCTGAGGTAGTCGGCCAGGTCGGCCTGGACGCCGCGCAGGTTCTTGAGGAACTTCTTGTCCCCCGACAGCGTCTGCAGCCGCTCGGCGGGCACGTCGGCCAGCAGCCGGATCGGGTCGCCGCCGGTGGAGGCCCACAGCTCGGGGTCCACGGAGCGGAAGAGGTCCTCGGTGTCCGCGTGCCAGGACCAGCGCAGGTTGCGCGCCAGGTCGCCGAGGGGCTTCAGCACCTCGGGCAGCACGGGACGGACGGTGAATCGACGGATGGCGCGCACGGAGGCACCCTAGCGGCGCCGACCCCCGCGTGGGGACGCCGCGACCCGGCTGTCCACGGGGCGTCGCGCACCGGCTCGAGCGCCTCCCGCCCGGGGCCGCCACGGCCCCCGCACCTCGGGGAGCGGGCCGGAGCAGTACCGATAGGTTGGCCCCGTGACCACCGCCAGCACTGGAACCAGCGTCCCGTCCGACGACCGCCAGCCGCCCGCCGTCGTCATCACCCCGCCCGAGCGCGGCACGGCCTTCGGCCGCATCCCGGTGACCAAGGTGTCCCCCGTCATCGAGGGCGGCGCCTACCCGGCCAAGGCCAGCGTCGGGGAGGCGTTCGCCGTCCGCGCCACCGTCTTCCGCGAGGGCCACGACGCCGTCGGCGCCTCGGTCGTCCTCACCGACCCGACCGGTCGGGAGCGCGTCGAGCGCATGCACCCGAGCACGCCGGCCGGCTTCGACTGGTGGGCCGCCGAGGTCGTCCTGGAGACCGAGGGCGCGTGGACCTTCCGCGTCGAGGGCTGGGACGACCCGTGGGAGACCTGGGTGCACAACGCCGAGATCAAGATCCCGGCCGGCATCGACGTCGCCCTGGTCTGCACCGAGGGCAAGGCCCTCTTCGCCGGTGCGGCCGCCCGCGCCGAGGCAGCCGGCGACACCGCCGTCGCCACCCTGCTCCGCGAGGCCGGCACCGCCCTGGACTCCGAGCAGCAGGTGGAGGACCGGCTCGAGGACGTGCTCGGCGACGACGTCCGCGAGGCGATGGCCGTGCACGGCCCCCGCGAGCTGGTCTCCCCCAGCCCCGACTTCCCGGTGTTCGTCGACCGGCGGGAGGCGCTCTACGCCTCCTGGTACGAGTTCTTCCCCCGCTCGCAGGGGGCGCACTTCGACCCGGACACGCAGCGGTGGGTCTCCGGCACCTTCGACTCCTCCCACGAGCGGCTGGAGGCGGCCGCGGCGATGGGCTTCGACGTCGTCTACCTGCCGCCCATCCACCCGATCGGCACCGCCTTCCGCAAGGGCCCGAACAACACGCTGACCCCCGGGCCGGCCGACCCGGGCTCACCCTGGGCCATCGGGAACGTCGAGGGCGGCCACGACGCCATCCACCCCGACCTCGGGGACTTCGACTCCTTCGACCGGTTCGTCGCCAAGGCGAAGTCGCTGGGGCTCGAGATCGCCATGGACTTCGCCCTCCAGGCCTCGCCCGACCACCCCTGGGTGAAGGACCACCCGGAGTGGTTCTCCCAGCGCGCCGACGGGTCCATCGCCTACGCCGAGAACCCGCCGAAGAAGTACCAGGACATCTACCCGATCAACTTCGACCGGGACCGCGACGGCATCTACGCCGAGAGCCTGCGCATCCTCCAGCTCTGGATGAGCCACGGCGTCCGCATCTTCCGGGTCGACAACCCGCACACCAAGCCCGTCGACTTCTGGGCCTGGATCACCGCGGAGGTGCGCCGGACCGACCCCGACGTGCTCTTCCTGGCCGAGGCCTTCACCAAGCCGGCGATGATGCACGCGCTCGGCAAGGCCGGCTTCCACCAGGGCTACACCTACTTCACCTGGCGCAACGAGAAGTGGGAGCTCGAGGAGTACCTCACCGAGCTGACGACGGAGTCCGACGCCTTCTTCCGGCCCAACTTCTTCGTCAACACCCCCGACATCCTCCCGACGTTCCTGCAGTGGGGCGGCAAGACCGCGTTCACCATCCGCGCCGTCCTCGCCGCCACCCTCGCGCCCACCTGGGGCGTCTACTCCGGCTTCGAGCTGTTCGAGAACGCCGTGCTGGCCCCGGGGCGCGAGGAGTACCTGGACTCGGAGAAGTTCCAGTACCGCCCGCGCGACTGGGAGGCGGCCGAGGCGAGCGGGGAGAACCTCAACCTGCTGCTGGGCACCCTGAACGCGATCCGCCGCGAGCACCCCGCGCTGCAGCAGCTGCGCAACCTGCACTTCCACCACGCGCCGCACGACAGCGTCATCGTCTACTCCAAGCGGACCGGCGACGACGTCGTGCTCACCGTGGTGAACCTCGACCCGCTGGCCACGGTCGAGTCGGAGATCTACCTCGACATGGAGGCGCTGGGCCTCGGCGCGTCCGACGTCTTCCTCGTCCACGAGGAGCTCACCGGGCAGACCTGGCGCTGGGGCCAGCGCGCCTTCGTCCGGCTGACCGTCGACGACCCGGCGCACGTGCTGAGCATCGTCCGCCCCGGGCCTCGCCAGCTGGGCAACCCGGTGACCGGCGCCGCCGAGGTGGGCCCGGACCCCGAGCCGACCGCCGACGGCCCGGCCCCCGCCGCGACCACGACCGGCCGGTGAGCGCCGCCCTCAGCCCCGACGTCGCCGAGCAGCTGCTCCGGCACGTCAGCGGGGCCCGCTGGTTCGGCGGCAAGGGCCGCCGGGCCGCCGTCGTCGGGGTGACGCCGCTGCCCTGGCTCACCGACCCGGCCGCCTACCTCGACGCCGCCGGCCCCGCCGTCCGGCTCGAGGTCGTCGAGGTGGCCTACCTCGACGCCCCCGTCGACGACGGCACGGGGCCCGACCCGGCGCCCGCCGACGACGGCGCCCCGGAGGTCACCACCCCCGACGGTCCGCTGGACGGCGCCCCGCGCGACCTCTACCAGCTGGCCGTGGCCTACCGGCCCGCCCCGCACGCCGAGCTGCAGGGCGCCGAGATCGGCCGCTGGACCGACGCCGACCTCGGCCCCGTCGTCGCCTACGACGCCACCCAGGACCCCGCGGCGGCCTCGGTGCTGCTGCGCGCCCTGCTCGACGAGCGCCGGGTGGGCGCCGACGACGCCGAGGTGCGCTTCCACCTCAGCGCGGCCGAGGGCCTCACCGCCGAGCTGGAGCCGTCGGTCTTCCGGGGCCAGCAGAGCAACACCTCGGTGATGTTCGGCGAGGTCGCGATGCTCAAGCTCTTCCGCCGCCTGGAGCTGGGTCGCAACCTCGACATCGAGGTGCACGACGCCCTCTCCCGGACCGGGACGAGCGACGTCGCCCGGCTGTTCGGCTGGGCGGAGGCGACCTGGTCGACGACCGACGCCAGCGGAGCCCCGGCGACGCTGACCGCCGACCTGGCCATGGTGGTCGAGAAGCTGGCGCAGGCCACCGACGGCTGGGACCTGGCGCTGCACGCCCTGCAGGCGGGGGCCGACTTCACCGCCGAGGCCCGCGCCCTGGGCCGGGCGCTGGCCGAGACCCACGCCGCGCTCCGCGCGGCCTTCCCGACCGACCGGCGCCCCGGCGACGGGGTGGCGGCGGTGATGGCCGACCGGCTGGCCGCCGCCCGCGCCGTCGCGCCCGCGCTCGAGGACCACCGGACCGGCCTGGAGGCCGTCTTCGGCGCGCTGGCCGGGCACGACCTCGACGTGCAGCGGGTGCACGGCGACTTCCACCTGGGCCAGACGCTGCACACCCCCGACGGCTGGAAGATCATCGACTTCGAGGGCGAGCCGGCGAAGACGATGGCCGAGCGGGTGGCACCCGACAGCGTCTGGCGCGACATCGCCGGCATGCTGCGCTCGTTCGGCTACGCCGAGGCGAGCGTGCCCGGACCGGGCAGCGCGGCCTGGGCCTCAGCCTGCCGCGACGCCTTCCTCGACGGCTACGCGGGCGGTCCCCTCGACCCGGCCGACGCCGGCACGCTGCGCGCCTACGAGGCGGACAAGGCCGTCTACGAGGTGGTCTACGAGGTCCGCAACCGCCCCGAGTGGGTGCAGATCCCGCTCGGCGCCCTGGCCGCCCTGACCGGCGCCACCCCCCACGACCCCACCAGCACGGACGCGGCGACCTCGGCCGCCGACCCGGACCAGGGCGCGCGGCGCCCGGTCGACACGAAGGAGTAGGACCTCATGGCGTTCGATCTCAGCGCAGGACTGACCGGGGAGACCCTGAGCGGCTTCCACGCCGGTCACGACACCGAGTGCTGGCGGCGGCTCGGCGCGGTCGAGGCCTCGGTGCACGACTCCGAGCGCGGCGAGCTGCACGGCACCCGGTTCTCGGTCTGGGCGCCCAACGCGCAGACCGTCCGGCTCGTCGGCGACTTCAACGGCTGGAACGGCGACGCCGGCCAGATGCACCTGGTCCCGGGCTCCGGGGTGTGGGCGCTGTTCGTCGAGGGCGTCGGCACCGGGGCGCTCTACAAGTTCGAGGTGCTCGGCAGCGACGGCGTCTGGCGGCTCAAGGCCGACCCGATGGCGCGGTTCTGCGAGGCCGCCCCGCACACCGCCTCGATCGTGCACACCAGCAGCTACACCTGGGGCGACGACGAGTGGCTCTGGTACCGCGGTCAGAAGACCCAGCACACCGAGCAGGTCAGCGTCTACGAGGTGCACCTCGGCTCCTGGCGGCGCGGGCTCACCTACGTCGAGCTCGCCGAGCAGCTGGTCGAGTACGTGACCTGGCAGGGCTACACCCACGTCGAGCTGATGCCCGTCGCCGAGCACCCGTACGAGGGCTCGTGGGGCTACCACGTCACCGGCTACTTCGCCCCGGTCTCGCGCTTCGGCTCCCCCGACGAGTTCCGCTTCCTCGTCGACAGCCTGCACCGCGCCGGCGTCGGCGTCATCGTCGACTGGGTCCCCGGGCACTTCGCCACCGACCCGTGGGCGCTGCAGCGCTTCGACGGCACCGCGCTCTACGAGCACGAGGACCCGAAGCTGGGCTGGCACCCCGACTGGGGCTCCTACATCTTCAACTTCGGCCGCAACGAGGTGCAGAGCTTCCTCATCTCCAACGCCTACTACTGGCTGGAGGAGTTCCACATCGACGGCCTGCGGATCGACGCCGTCGCCTCGATGCTCTACCTCGACTACTCCCGCGACGCCGGCCAGTGGATCCCCAACAAGTACGGCGGCAACGAGAACCTCGAGGCCGTCTCGCTGCTGCAGCGGGTCAACCAGCACAACTACGCGCGCAAGCCCGGGATCATGATGATCGCCGAGGAGTCGACCTCCTGGCCGGGCGTCACCCGCGCCGTCGACGCGGGCGGGCTGGGCTTCGGCTTCAAGTGGAACATGGGCTGGATGAACGACTCCCTGCGCTACCTCGGCCGGGAGCCCGTCTACCGCCAGCACCACCACCACGAGATGACGTTCGCGATGGCGTACGCCTACTCCGAGAACTACATCCTGCCGATCAGCCACGACGAGGTCGTGCACGGCAAGGGC
Source organism: Microlunatus capsulatus (assembly GCF_017876495.1). Lineage (NCBI taxonomy): Bacteria > Bacillati > Actinomycetota > Actinomycetes > Propionibacteriales > Propionibacteriaceae > Microlunatus > Microlunatus capsulatus. Next base: position 569,671 of record NZ_JAGIOB010000001.1, read on the forward strand.
TCGATGTTCGAGCGGGCCCCCGAGGACGCGTGGCGCAAGTTCGGCACCCTGCGCGCCTTCTACTCCTTCATGTGGTCCCACCCCGGCAAGCAGCTGCTGTTCATGGGCACCGAGTTCGGCCAGCGCCGCGAGTTCTCCGAGCAGCGCAGCCTGGACTGGGAGGAGAGCGCGGCCCCCGGCCACCGGGGCGTGCAGCGCCTGGTCAAGGACCTCAACGCGATCCAGAAGGCGAACCCGGCGCTGCACGCGCTCGACACCGACCCCGCCGGCTTCTCCTGGATCAGCGCCGACGACCGGGGCGGCAACGTCTTCTCCTACCTGCGCTACGACGGCGAGGGCCAGATGATCGCCTGCCTCGCCAACTTCGCGGCCGAGCCGCGGACCGACTACCGGATCGGCCTGCCGGCCGAGGGCGTCTGGGAGGAGATCCTCAACACCGACTCCGAGGTCTACGACGGCACCGGCCAGTTCGGCAACCTGGGCCGCGTCGTCGCCGGTGCGGTGCCCTCGCACGGCTACCCGGCCTCGGCGACGGTGACGATCCCGCCGCTCGGTTCGGTCTGGTTCCGCTTCCTGCCGGTCGCGGAGGAGGCGACGCCGGAGGAGGACGCGCGGGTCGAGGCCGGCCAGCGGGCGGTGGCCAAGCAGGCGTCGCCGCGCTCGCGGACCCGGGCGGTGACCACCACCGCGCCCGAGGCCGGCGCCGACGACGCCTCGGCCGCGCCGAAGCGGTCGCGCCGCTCGAAGGCGGACGCCAAGCCCTCCCAGCCCGCGGCGACGGCGGGCACGGCCTCGGCCGCCCGCCCCGACGCCAAGAACAAGGCGGCCGTCGCGTCGCCGTCCTCGGCGGCGGAGACCCCCGTCGAGGACCCGGCCCCGGCCCCGGCGAAGCGCGGGCGCACCCGACGCTCCGCCGGCTGACCGGCGCCGGGGTGCCCGACCTGGGGCTGACCGTCGCCGTCGACGGCGACACCGCCGTCCTGGCCTGGAGCGGCGTCGCCGGCGAGGCGGAGGCGGCCGGGCTGGTCGAGTCGGTGTCCGCGGCCGCCGCCGCGGCGCTCGGCGGACCCGGGGTGCGACGGCTGCAGGCCGCCGTAGCCGCCGAGGACGGCTGGGGCCGGCGCGCCCTGCTGCTGGCCGGCTTCCGGCTGGAGGGCGTCCGCCGGCAGGCCCGGCCCGACGGCGAGGGCGGCCACCAGGACGAGTGGTTGTTCGCCCGGCTGGCCGGCGACGTCGTCAGCGGCCCCGACGGGTTCTCGGCGGTGATGAGCTCGGCGCTGCCGCGCAAGCGGCTGATCGCCCACGTCCTGCTCCGCGACGTCGAGGGCCGCGTCATGCTCTGCGAGACCCGGTTCAAGGCCGACTGGGAGCTGCCCGGCGGCATCGTCGAGGCCGGCGAGCCGCCCCGGCTGGGCGCGCTGCGCGAGCTCCGCGAGGAGCTGGGCGTCGAGTGGCCGGTCGGCCGGCTGCTGGTCGCGGACTGGATGCCGCCCTACCTGGGCTGGGAGGACGCGCTCGAGCTCGTCTACGACGGCGGCCTGGTGAGCGAGGACGACCTCGACCGCTTCGTGCTGCAGCCCAGCGAGATCATCCAGGCCCGGCTCTGCACGCTGGAGGAGGCGGCCGCCCTGGTGACGCCGCTCTCCCACCGCCGCCTGACCCTCGCCGCCGGCCTCGGCCCGGGCGAGACGGCCTACCTCGAGGACGGCCTCCCGCCCCGCTGACAGCACCGCTCCCTGAGACCGTCGAAGGGCCGCCCGGCGCCCGTCGAGGCCTCAGCCCTCCGCGGGCAACCCGTCGAGCAACCGGGCCAGCGCCTGCGGCCGGGTGAGCATCGGCCAGTGCCCGGAGTCGAGGTCGACCAGGTCCACCTCGGCGGCGCGGGCCAGCTCCGGGAGGTCGCCGGCGGCGATCCACGCGCGGGCGTCGTCGGGGCTGAACTCCGGGCAGACCAGCGTCACGGGCACGGCGTAGCGGCCATCGTCACCGAGCCGCAGCTCCGCCCGGGCGACCCCGGCCGGGACCGGCACCGCCGCGGCGGCGAACCGGCGGCGGGCGTCCTCGTCGAGGTCGACGGAGTCCGGACCCTCGAAGGCCGTCCAGCCCGGGAAGGGCATGACGTCGTCGACGACGGGGAAGAAGTCGGCGTACGCGGTGCCGTCCGCGCCCGGGAAGCCGCCGACGAGCACCACCCGGGCGACGTCGGCCGGCCGGCGGTCGGCGACCAGCCACGCGAGCGAGGCCGCGGCGGAGTGGCCGACCACCACCGGGCGCTCGGCCGCGTCGACGGCGGCGACCACCGCGGCCAGCTGGTCGTCGAGCGTGGCGGTCGTGGCGCCGTCGTCGGCCCCGGGGAGCGGCGGGACGACGGGCCGGTGGCCGAGCCGGGTCAGCTCGGCCGCCACCGCGTCCCAGGCGTCGCCGGTGAGCCAGAGACCGGCGAGCAGCACGACGTCGCGGCCGGAGGGGGCGGGGGTGCCGGAGGGGGAGGTCATGGCCCGACGCTAGAGCCCTTCCAGGACGGTCGGCGTCCTGGTTCACTGACGACGTGATCGTCGACGACGGCAGCCCCACCGCCCGCGCGCTGCGGACCCTCGAGCTGCTGCAGCGCCACCCGGGGCTCACCGCGGCCGACCTGGCGACCCGGCTGGGGGTCTCCGACCGCGCCGCCCGCCGCTACGTCGCCATCCTGCGCGAGGCCGACATCAGCGTCGACTCCACGCCCGGCCGCTACGGCGGCTACCGGCTGGGCCGCGGGCTCAAGCTGCCCCCGCTGGTGTTCAGCAGCACCGAGGCGCTGGGGCTGGTGATGGCGGTGCTCGACGGCGAGCACGCCGCCGCCGACGCGGGCGAGCCGGTGGGTGCGGCGCTGGGCAAGATCATCAGCGCGCTGCCCCCCGACGTCGGCCGGCAGGCCGCGCTGCTGCGCGAGCACGCGCTGGCGGCCCCGCCGCGGCGCACCGCGCGGCCCGACCCGGACACCACGAGCCGGCTGGTCGAGGCGGTGGCCGACCGCCGGCAGGTGCGGATCGGCTACCGGCCGCGGTCCGGCGTCCCGCACACCGTGCAGGTGGAGCCCTGGGCCGTCGTCGTGCGCGGCGGTCTCTGGTACCTGCTGGGCCTGGCCCACGGGCCGGACGCGCCCCGGACCTACCGGGTGGACCGCGTCGTCACCCTCGAGGTGCTGACCGCCCGCTGCGTGCCGCCGGCCGACCTGGACGCCGTCGGCTGGCTGGAGCGGCACCTCGGCACGGGCCGGGCCTTCGCCACCAGCGTCGTGCTCGGGGCGCCGGTGGAGGCCGTCGCGCCCTGGGTGAGCCCCACCATGGGCGAGCTGGTCGCCGTCGACGCGGAGTCGTGCCGGCTCACCGGCACCACCGACAACCCGGAGATGTACGCCGGGGAGTGGCTGGCGGCCATCCCCTTCCCGCTCACCGTCGAGGGTGGGCCCGAGCTGCGGGCGGCCGTCGGCGCCCTGGCCGGCCGGCTGGCCGCCGCGCTGGGGTGAGCCGGGGGCTCAGAACAGGGCGGACATCAGGTCGCGGCGGCCCTTGAGGACCCGCTCGTCGGCGTTGCCGAGGGTCTCGAAGAGCTCCAGCAACCGGACCCGGACGGTGTTGCGCTCGTCCCCGGCCGTGCGCCGCACCAGGGCGGTCAGCCGCGCGAAGGCCAGCTCGGCCTGGCCGGTCAGCATCTCGACGTCGGCCGCGGCCAGCTGGTCCTCGACCGACGACGAGGTCGAGGCGGCGGTCAGCACGGCCTGCGGGTCGAGCCCGGAGGCGCGGGCGAAGAGGCCGGCCTGGGCGCGGCCCGCCTTGGCCTCGGCGTCGTTCGGGTCGGCCTGCAGCAGCCGGTCGAACTCGGCGACGGCGGTGTCGAAGTCGCCGTTCTCGATGGCCTGGTCGGCGGCGGCGAAGCGCGGGTCGGGACCCGCCTCGGCCTCCTCGTCGGGCTCGGCGGGCCCGCCGACGGGGTCGGCACGGCCGACGACGCCGTTGGCCACCGCGGCGGTCAGCAGCTGGTCGAGGTAGGCCTGCACCTCGGCCTTGGGCAGCACGCCCTGGAACAACGGCGCCACCTGGCCGCCGATCAGCGCGATGACGGTGGGCACGGCCTGCAGCTGGAGGGCCTGGACGATCCCGGGCGCGGTGTCGACGTCCAGCCGGGCCAGCAGGAACTTGCCCTCGGAGGCGTTGGCGATCTCGGCCAGCGCCGCCGACAGCTGGGCGCCGGAGGAGACCCGCGGGGAGTACAGCTCGACGACGACCGGGTGCTGGACCGAGCGCCGGATCGTCTCGGCCTCGAAGGTCTGCTCGGTCACCTCGAGCACGTAGCTGGCCCCGCCCCGGGGGGACCCGGCCGCGCCCGCGGGCGGCTGCTGGGCCCGCGCGGCGAGCTGGGAGAGGTCGATGGCACCGGCACGGCTGAAGCTGGACGAACTCATGCGCCCCATCCTGCCGCACGGCTCCCGGGGGCCCGTCGAGGTCTCACCCGTCCCGGCCGCCGGGCCCGCCCCGGACGGCCCACCTCCCGCGCCGGAGCCCGTTCGGCCACAATGGCGGGCATGGCTCACCCGCGCGCCGGTCAACCGGCTCTCCCCGAAGACCTCATCGACGTCGATGCCGTGGTCTCGGCCTACCACGACCTGGTCCCCGACCCGGCCGACCCCGACCAGCAGGTCGTCTTCGGCACGTCCGGGCACCGGGGCTCCAGCCTGGACACCGCGTTCAACGACGCGCACATCGCCGCCACCACCCAGGCGATCGTGGAGTACCGGGCCGCGCAGGGGATCGCCGGGCCGCTCTACCTCGGCAAGGACACCCACGCGCTCTCGGGCCCCGCCTGGACCACGGCGATCGAGGTGCTGCTGGCCAACGACGTCGACGTGCGCTGCGAGGGCGACGACGACTTCACCCCGACGCCCGCGGTCTCGCGGGCCATCGTGGTGCACAACGCCGAGCTGCCCGAGGGCGACGCCCAGGCCGCCGACGGCATCGTCGTCACCCCCTCGCACAACCCGCCCCGCGACGGCGGCTTCAAGTACAACCCCCCGCACGGCGGTCCGGCCGACTCCGACGCCACCAGCGTCATCGCCGACCGCGCCAACGCCCTGCTGGGCGACCCGTCGCCCATCCGGCGCCGGCCCTTCGCCGAGGTCAGCGACCGGCTGGTCCGCTTCGACTACCTCGGCGCCTACTGCGAGGACCTGCGCAACGCCCTCGACCTCGACGCGATCCGCGACGCCGGCGTGCGCATCGGCGCCGACCCGATGGGCGGGGCCAGCGTCCAGTACTGGGACTACATCGCCGACCGGCTCGGCCTGGACCTCACGGTGGTCAACGAGAAGGTGGACCCGCAGTGGTCCTTCATGACCCTGGACACCGACGGCAAGATCCGGATGGACTGCTCCTCGCCGAACGCGATGGCCAGCCTGATCGGCCAGAAGGACCGCTTCCAGATCTCGACCGGGAACGACGCGGACTCCGACCGGCACGGGGTCGTCACGCCCGACGCCGGGCTGATGAACCCCAACCACTACCTCGCCGTCGCCATCCAGTACCTCTACGGGCACCGGCCGGGCTGGCGGCCCGACGCGGCGGTCGGCAAGACGCTGGTCTCGTCCTCGATGATCGACCGGGTCGCCGCCGACCTCGGCCGGACGTTGCTCGAGGTGCCCGTCGGCTTCAAGTGGTTCGTGCCCGGGCTGCGCACCGGCGAGATCGCCTTCGGCGGCGAGGAGTCCGCGGGCGCGTCCTTCCTGGCCCGCGACGGCAGCACCTGGACCACCGACAAGGACGGCATCCTGCTGGCCCTGCTGGCCAGCGAGATCCAGGCCGTCACGGGGCTCTCCCCCAGCCAGCACTACGCCGCCCTCACCGAGCGGCACGGCTCCCCCGCCTACGCCCGGGTCGACGCCCCGGCGACCCGCGAGCAGAAGGCGAAGCTGGCCAAGCTGGACCCGTCGGCCGTCGAGGCGACGGAGCTGGCCGGGGAGGAGATCACCGCCAAGCTGACGACGGCGCCCGGCAACGGCGCGGCGATCGGCGGCCTCAAGGTCACCACCGCCTCGGCCTGGTTCGCCGCCCGCCCCTCGGGCACCGAGGACGTCTACAAGATCTACGCCGAGTCCTTCCAGGGCCCCGAGCACCTGGCCCGGGTGCAGGAGGAGGCCCGCGCGGTCGTCTCCGCGACGCTGGGCGGCTGACCCACCGACCCGTCAGCGCCGGTGGTGGCCCCGGCGACCACCGGCGCTGACAACTCAGGGTGGGGTGCGCAACGTGACGCCCGCCACGGCCCGTGCGTACCCCGACCGGAAGATCGGCCCCGGCGGGGGCGTTGTACCCCTCGATGACCGCCCCGCTGATCGACCTCCCCGCCGCCCCCGCCCCCACCCGGCTCTGGACGCCCAAGCGCGTCCTGGTCACCCGGGCCGCAGCGGAGCAGCCGCACACCGCCGAGATCCTGCGCCGCTGCGAGGCGGCCGGCGTCGAGGACATCACCCTGCTCACCAACGACCGGCTGACCGGCCTGCGCGGGGAGACCGAGCGGGAGACCTACGCCCGGGCCAAGACGACGCTGGCCGTCGTCGTGGCCCCGCCGAGCGCGCTCAAGCCGCAGCCCATCCCGCCCAGCGCGGACTGGCGCATCGACCTGGCCAAGGGCTGCCCGGCGCACTGCCAGTACTGCTACCTGGCCGGCTCACTCAGCGGCCCGCCCGTCACGCGGGTCTACGCCAACCTCGACGAGGTGCTCGACGGCGTCCGCACCCACGCCGGGCTCGGCACCGTCACCAGCGGTACCGCCGAGCGCGGGCACGAGGGCACCACCTTCGAGCTCTCCTGCTACACCGACCCGCTGGGCATCGAGCACGTCACCGGCTCGCTGGCCGAGGCGGTCCGCCGGGTCGGCGCCGGCCGCTACGGCGACGGCGTCTCCCTGCGCTTCACGACGAAGTTCGACGACGTCGCCGACCTGCTGGCCGTGGACCACCAGCGCCGCACCCGCGTCCGGTTCTCCGTCAACGCCCCCGAGCTGGCCCGCCGCTTCGACGGCGGGACCTCACCGCTCGCCGGCCGGCTGACGGCGCTGCGCTCGCTGGCCCTGGCCGGCTACCGCGTCGGGCTGACCATCGCCCCGGTGATGGCCTACCCGGGCTGGCGCGAGGGCTACGCCGACCTGCTCGACCAGGTGGGCCTGGCCCTGGACGGGGTCCCCGACCTCGACCTGACGACCGAGATCATCACCCACCGGTTCACCCCGGCCAGCAAGGACGTCCTGCTCGGCTGGTACCCGCACACCAAGCTCGAGATGGACGAGGACGCCCGCACCCAGAAGCGCTCCAAGTTCGGCGGCGTCAAGTACGTCTACCCCCGTCAGACCATGGCCGAGATGCGCTCCTGGTTCTCCACCGAGCTGGCTTCCCGGCTGCCCGGCGCCCCGCTCCTGTACTGGACCTGAACCCCAGGTCGGCGCAGCGCGGCGCCAGATGAACACTTCGTGAACCTCTGCGTCCCGGGGCCGCTCCGGATCGACGCGCACCCGTGAGAAGGACGACGATCTTCCCGTGACCGAACCCCTGTTCATCCTCGCGATCGTGATCGCGACGGCGCTGGTCTTCGACTTCACCAACGGCTTCCACGACACCGCGAACGCGATGGCCACCTCCATCGCCACCGGTGCCCTCAAGCCCAAGGTCGCGGTGGCCCTCTCGGCGGTGCTCAACCTCGTCGGCGCCTTCCTCTCCATCGAGGTGGCGCTGACCGTCAGCAACAAGGTCGTCAACATCCAGGGGTCCGACGGCGCACCCGTCGCGGCCCTGATGGGGACGCCGATCCTCACCATCGTCTTCGCGGGCCTGGTCGGCGGCATCCTCTGGAACCTGGCGACCTGGCTGCTGGGGCTCCCCTCCTCCTCCTCCCACGCACTCTTCGGCGGCCTCATCGGCTCCGCCATCGCCGCGCTCGGGCTCTCCGGCGTCAAGTGGGACGGCGTCATCTCCTCGATCGTCATCCCCGCCGTCGCCGCGCCCGTCGTCGCCGGCCTGGTGGCCGCCGTCGGCACCCGGCTGATCTTCCGGACCGTCGCCAAGGTGCCCGAGGAGCGCCGCGACCGCGCCTTCCGCTGGGGCCAGATCGGCTCCGCGTCGCTGGTCTCGCTGGCCCACGGCACCAACGACGCCCAGAAGACGATGGGCGTCATCACCCTGGCGCTGATCGCCTACGGCAGCTGGACCGACCTCGGCGCCATCCCGTTCTGGGTCAAGGCCGCCTGCGCGCTGGCCATCGCCGCCGGCACCTACATCGGCGGCTGGCGGGTCATCCGCACGCTGGGCAAGGGCCTGGTCGAGATCAGCTCCCCGCAGGGCATGGCCGCCGAGACCGCCTCCGCGGCGATCATCCTCTCCTCCAGCCACCTCGGCATGGCGCTCTCGACGACGCACGTCGCCACCGGCTCGATCCTCGGCACCGGCCTCGGCCGCAAGGGCGCGGAGGTCCGCTGGGCCGTCGCCGGCCGGATGGCCGTCGCCTGGGTCATCACGCTGCCCGCGGCCGCCGTCGTCGGCGCCCTGTGCTGGGGCCTGGCGCACCTGGTCGGCGGCTGGGCGGGCGTCGCGCTCGTCTTCGTCGTCCTGGTCGCCGCCGCGACGGCGATCTTCCGCCACTCGCGCAAGAACGCCATCGACCACTCCAACGTCAACGCCGACTGGGACGGCGGGCTCGTCCCCGCCGCCGACCCGGTCCGCCCGACCGTGAACGCCTGAGGAGCCCGACGTGGAGATCCTGACCAAGTCCCTCGAGGCCCTGTGGCAGGTCGTGGCCGTGGGCCTGCTGCTCGGCGCCGGCCTGCCCGCCCTGTTCGCCCTCGGCGTCCGGGCGCTGGAGAGCGACCGCGTGCTGCTGGCGGCCGACGGCGGCGAGATCAGCAGCCGCGCCTCGACGGGCGGCAAGACGTTGGCCGTGCTGTGCTTCGGCGTCACCGCCCTGGCGGTCGTCTTCGGCATCGTCGTGGTGATCTTCGGCAAGCAGCTGTTCGGGAGCTGACGTGCCCCTCAGCAGCTTCCTGGCCTCGGTCGTGGGCTGGCTCCGCGCGGGCTACCCCGACGGCGTGCCGGAGTCGGACTACATCCCCCTGGTCGCCGTGCTGGCCCGCCGGCTGACGCCGGAGGAGGTCCGGGCGGTGGCCGTCGAGCTCGGCCGCGAGGGCCGGCTGCCGATCGACGACACCGACATCGGCACGGTCATCACCAAGATCACCGCCGACCTGCCCCGGCCGGCCGACGTCGACCGGGTCCGCTCCCGGCTGGCCCTGGGCGGGTGGCCGCTGGCCGACCCGCGCACCCCCGCCTGAGGGGCAGCCGAAAAAAAGATCCGGCAGACGTGTAACGCCGGCGGCCCCCGCGACGATGTGGCGGGTGAACCCGGACCGCTACCTGAACCCCCGAGCAGGCAGCGCTCCGGGTTCGCTACGTCCCGGGGGTCCCGGCGGGCGGCCGGACGGCCTTCGTGGCCCGCAGCATGCGGGCCAGGCCCGCCCGGGTGGCCACCACCGCGAGCCGGTCGCCGGCCTCGACGGGACGGTCGGCCCACCGCCAGTCCCAGCCGCCACCGGCGGGCGCCACCGCCAGCAGCCGCGACACTCCCTCCTCGGCCAGCGAGCACAGCGACCGCCCCGGGGCCGCCGAGCCGGCGTGCACCGTCACCTCGGTGAACAGCAGCACGCGGCGTCCGACGGGGAAGATCACCTCCCGCCGACGGCCCAGGGCCGCGGCGGCGAAGGCCGGCGCCGCCAGCATCGAGACGCTGCGGGTGGTGCCCAGCTCCAGCCGTCGCTCGACGCGGGCGGCCAGCTCGTGGTCGAACATCCGCGTCACCACCCGGACCCGGGGGTTGACGTCCCGGGCGACCAGGGCGATCTCCAGGTTCACCGCCTCGTCGTCGGTGACCGCGACGACGGCCACGGCCCGGGCGATGCCCGCGACCGCCTGGGCGGCGGCGTCGCTGGCCGGCCCGATGACGACCGGGATCCGCAGCCGCCGGGCCTCCAGCACGCCGGGCACGTCCTCGCTGCGCTCGACGGCCACCACGGGGACGCCGCGCGCCTTCAGCTGGGCCGCGACGGCGGTGCCCACCCGGCCCAGCCCGCAGACGACGACGTGGCGGCGCGGCCGGCCGCGGACCCCACCGGTGATCGCCGCCAGCCGGGCGCTGACCAGCGCGTCGACGATGACGGCGGTGATGCCGGCCGACAGCACCAGCCCGAACAGCTGGATGGCCACCGCGCCGAAGCGGAACGGCACGCTCAGGTCGCCCAGGTCGCCGTCGCCGGTGTCGGTGGAGGTGGTGAGCGCGCGGTAGAGGGAGACCAGCCAGCTGCTGCCGCCCGCGTGGAAGTACAGGGTGCTGAGCAGCACGAGGACGACGATGCCGACGACGACCACCCGGGCCCGCCGGTCGAAGACCCGGGCCAGCGCCCCCGGGACGCCGCTGCGCCGGGCGTCGCTGCGCGGCGGGGCCACCAGCGCGGTGCCCAGCACGACGTCGCCCGGGCCGGCGGGCAGCACCGCCTCGATGCCCGTGAGCCGGGAGTTGGCCAGCACGGCCAGCTCCTCGCCGGTCACCCGCTCGCGCGGGCCGGCGGCGACCATCCGGCCGCCGATCTCGAAGGCCTGGGTGTCGGCGGTGGCCAGCGCGGCGGCGACGAAGGCCGGGCCGGCCAGCTCGGCCGGCGACAGCAGCGTGACGTCCCCGATCAGCTCGGTCAGCGTGGTGCCCAGCCGGGGGTTGGCCATCTCGATGACCAGCCGCACCTCGGGCGCCAGCTCCTCCACCACCAGCGCGAGCCGGAGGGCGCCGACGTCGTCGTCGCCCAGCAGGACCACCGCGCGGGCCCCCGGCACGCCGACCGCGCGCAGGTCCGCCTCGCCCACCCGGCGGGGCGCCGCCACCACCCGGGCACCGAGGGCCTCGACGTCGGCGACCGCGCCCGGGTCCCCGCCGCCGGGCGCGAGGACCACCACCTCCTCACCGGTCCGGACCAGCTCCTCGACCAGCCGGACCGCGGTGGTGTCGGCGCCCACCACGACGAGGTGCTGACGGGGCGGGGGCACGGGCACCCGGTCATGCTAGGGGCGCCCGGGCCACCGCGGGGGGCGCCTGCAGGGGCGTCGGACCGGTGACTAGGGTCGTCCTCGGCCTGCACCACGACCCACCACCACACCGAGGAGCCCCGTGCCCGACGTCCCCACCCTGACCATGAACGACGGCCGCACCATCCCCCAGCTGGGGTTCGGGGTGTTCCAGATCCCCCAGGACGAGACCGAGGTCGCGGTGACCACGGCCCTGGAGGCCGGCTACCGGCTCATCGACACCGCCCAGGGCTACCAGAACGAGGAGGGCGTCGGCGCCGCGCTGGCCGCCTCCGACGTCGCCCGCGAGGACGTGTTCGTCACCACCAAGCTCACCAACGGCGAGCAGGGCTACGACTCCACCCTCCGGGCCTTCGACGCGAGCATGGAGAAGCTCCGCCTCGACGTGCTGGATCTGTTCCTCATCCACTGGCCCCTGCCGATGTTCGACCTCTACACCGACACCTGGAAGGCCTTCGTCCGGCTGCAGGAGGAGGGCCGGATCGCCAGCATCGGCGTCTCCAACTTCGAGGTCGAGCACTTCGAGAAGCTGGCCGCCGAGACCGGCGTCGTGCCGGCCGTCAACCAGATCGAGCTGCACCCGCAGTTCCCGCAGGCCGAGCTGCGCGCCTACCACGCCGAGCACGGCATCCTCACCGAGTCGTGGGGCCCGATCGGCCAGGGCAAGGGCCTGCTGGAGGACGAGCGGGTCCGGTCCGTCGCCCGCAAGGTCGGCCGGACGCCCGCCCAGGTGGTGCTGCGCTGGCACGTGCAGCTGGGGCTCGTCGTGATCCCCAAGTCGGTGACGCCCAGCCGGATCGCGGAGAACATCGCGATCTTCGACTTCGCGCTCGACGACGACGACCTGGCCACCATCGCGCAGGTGGACACCGGCGGGCGGCTCGGGCCGGACCCCCGGACCTTCGACCGCCGCTGAGGTCCCGGTCCTGGGGGAGCCGGCCGGCTCCCCTCAGGCCAGCAGCGCGAGCCCCTTGACCAGCCGGTCCACCCGGTTGCGCGGGCCGACGACGCTGACGGCGGCCAGCCCCAGCTCCCCGGCCGGGCTGGCCGCCACCGCCGCCCGGTACTCGTCGTAGACCCGGGTCGACTGCGCGGCGTGCGGCATGTCGGCGACGAAGACCCCCTCCGCGGCCACGGCCCGCGCCCGCAGGTCGGCCAGCCGGTCCGCGCCGGCGCCCAGCACCGTGCAGCCCGCCCAGGGCAGCCCGCGGTGGGTGGAGCCGTCGGCGTCGACGGCGTCCGGTCCCAGCAGGCCCTCGACCCCCACCCCGGTCGCCGCGGCCGCGCAGACGGCGGCGTTCACGGCGCGGCCGGGCGGCAGCGCCTCGTCGACGACGACCACCCACTTGAGCCGGGCGGCCCGGGTGGGGGCGGCGGTGTCGACCTCCTCGGGCCGGAAGCCGACCCGTGCGTCGGCGGTCTCGTCGGTGTCCGGGGCTGGCGCGGACTGCTGGCTCGTCGTACGGTTCACGCGGACGAGGCTAGGCACGCGTCCCGGAGAGCCGCAAGCGATCCGTACATGATCCGGCGGAGGAGGTCCACAGGTGGTCCTGGACGCACTTGATGCGGCGATCGTGCGCGAGCTGCAGGTGGACGCACGGCGGACCAACCGCGACGTGGCCGCCGCCGTCGGCGTCTCCCCCACCACCGCGCTGGACCGCACCCGGGCCCTGCGCGAGCGCGGGGTGCTGCGCGGCGCGATCCTCGACGTCGACCTGGCCGCTCTCGGCCGGCCGGTCCAGGCGCTCGTCGCCGTGCGGATCCGGCCGCCGTCGCGCCGGGTGATCGAGGGCTTCCGCTCCTGGGCGGCCGGGCTGCCGGACATCCTCGGGGTCTTCGTCACCTCGGGCACCGAGGACTTCCTGCTGCACGTCGCCGTGCCCGACAACGAGGCGCTCTACGCCTTCGTCGTGGACACCCTCACCGAGCGGGCCGAGGTGGCCGACGTCCGCACCTCGGTGGTCTACGAGCACCTGCGCAACCACCGGATCCGCCCCGCGGGCTGAGGCGGTCACGGGACACCTGCTGTTCACGTCGCGGCAAGGTGGACGACCTAGCGTGCGCCGCATGAGTGGTGCTGAGCAGCTGCGCACGGTGGCCGTCGTCCCCGCCCGCGGCGGGTCTAAGGGCGTGCCGGGCAAGAACCTGCGCCGCGTCGGCGGGGTGCCCCTGGTGGTCCGGGCCGTCCGCGCCTGCCGGGCCGCCGCCCGGGTCGACCTCGTGGTGGTCAGCACCGACGACGACGCCATCGCCGACGCCGCCGCGGCCGCCGGCGCGCACGTCGTCCGCCGCCCACCCGCGCTGTCCGGGGACACCGCGACCTCGGAGTCGGCCCTCCTGCACGCCCTCGACGCTCTCGACGGCGAGCCGACGACGCTGCTCTTCGTGCAGTGCACCAGCCCGTTCCTCGACCCGGCCGACCTCGACGCCGGGGTCGCCCTGGTCGCCGACGGGCACGCCGACTCCGCCTTCTCCGCCGTCGAGACCTATGAGTTCCTCTGGCGCGCGCAGCCGGGCGCCGGCGCCGTGCGCACCGTCGCCGGGGTCAACCACGACGCCAGCCACCGCCCGCGCCGGCAGGACCGCGAGCCCGACTGGCGCGAGACGGGGGGCTTCTACGTCGTCGACGTCGCCGGCTTCCGGGCCGCGGGCCACCGCTTCTTCGGCCGCACGGCGGCGGTGGCCGTCCCCGAGGCGACGGCGCTGGAGATCGACAGCCCGGCGGAGCTCGCGATGGCCGAGGCGCTGGCCGCGCTGGTCGACGCGCGCGCCGACGAGCCCGTGCACGTCGACGCCGTCGTCACCGACTTCGACGGCGTGCACACCGACGACGCCGCCCTGGTGGACGCCGCCGGGCACGAGGCCGTCCGGGTCAGCCGGGCCGACGGGATGGGGGTGGCCGCCCTGCGCGCGGCCGGCGTCCCGGTGCTCATCGTCTCCAAGGAGCGCAACCCGGTGGTGAGCGCCCGCGGGGCCAAGCTGGGCGTCGAGGTGCTGCAGGGCGTGGACGACAAGGTCGCCGCGCTGACGGGCTGGCTGGCCGCGCAGGGCCTGGACCCGGCCCGGGTGGCCTACCTCGGCAACGACGTCAACGACCTCGGTCCGCTGGGGATGGTGGGCTGGCCGGTGGCGGTGTCGGACGCGCGGCCGGAGGTGCTGGCCGTGGCGCGGCTGGTGCTGCGCCGCCCGGGCGGCCAGGGAGCCGTCCGCGAGCTGTGCGACCGGGTGCTCGCAGCACGCGCGACGTCCGCCTGAGAGCCGTCAGCACCCGCTCGCCGCGGGCCACCCCGCGCACCGAGAAGGCGAGCCGCAGGTGCTGCCGGACGACCTGCCCGGGCGTCGACGGCGGACCGGGCGGGACGGGCGGCAGTCCGCCGCCCCGGCGCGTCTCCACCAGCGCCCCGAGCCGGACCAGCCAGTCGGCGTCCTCGTCGGGGTGGAAGTAGTTGTCGGCTAGCCAGTCGGGGTCGGGGCGGCGCAGCCCGCCGTCGGCCAGCGCGTCGAGCGGGCCCAGGCAGCCCGAGCCCTCGAAGACGAGGTTGATCATCTCGGCCGAGACGCCGAAGTCGTCGGCCACCAGCAGCGGGCGGCCCAGCGCGATCGCCTCCAGGGCCGCCGTCGAGGAGACCGTGACCAGACCCCGGGACGCGGTGACGGCCTCGGCCATCCCGCCGGTGGCGAAGGTGACGGCGTCCGGCGCGACCTCGCCGCGGGCCACGAGGTCGGCCCAGAGCACGTCGTACGGGTGCTCCTCGCGGTGGGTCTGCTGCTCCCCGGCGCCCGCCCGCAGCTTCACCACGGCCGGGGCCGCGGCGGCGAGGGAGCGCAGGACGTGCTCGCGGTCCTCCCGCGCGGGCGGCACCCGGGCCTGGGAGGCGAAGACCAGCGGGGCGTCGGGTCGCTCGGCCGGGTCGACGACGGGCAGCGGCCGCGCGGGCAGGAAGGGCAGCCGGGCCAGCCCGAAGCCGAGCTGGGGGGCGATCCCGTCCGCCGCCCGCAGGAACGCGACCCGCTCGCGGTGGCTGTGCACGAGGAAGAGGTCGCAGCTGCGGCGGAACGAGACCGCGCGCGGCGAGGCGGGGATGCTGATCCCCGGCAGCCCCGTCAGCAGGACCGGGCGGCGGGCGCCGCGCAGCACCGGCAGGGCCGTCAGCCGCGCGACCACGGGCCCGGTGCAGGCCAGCAGGACGACGTCGGGGCGCTCCCGCAGCAGCAGCGCGGCGAGGGCGGGCAGGCCGAGGGTCTCCACCGGCGTCGCCGGGTCCCCGCCCGCCCGGCCGGCCGCCGCCACCTGCGCCGGTGAGGGCATCACGGCGTTGCGCAGCAGCACCTGCCGGCTCTGCCAGCCGGCGGGCAGGGTGGCCAGGGTGGCCACGCCCCACTTGAGGTAGGAGTCGGTGTCGGCCACCGCCAGCACCCGGACCGGCGCGGTCGAACCGGCCACCTCAGGCGTCCTCGGGCAGCTCGAAGTCCCCGGCGGCGCGACGGGGCGTCGTCAGCAGGGCGGTGAGCTCGTCGCACTGGGCGTCGCTCAGCGCGCCGAGGGCGAAGTCGGCGCCGACGATCGCCTCGGTGGCCTGCTGCATGACGGCCCTGCCCTGCGGCGTGATGGCGGCCAGCACGGCACGGCCGTCCTCGGGGTGCGGGTTGCGGACCAGCAGCCCGGCCGCTTCCAGCCGGTTGACCAGCGGGGTGACGGAGGTGGCGTGCACCTGCAGCCGCTCGCCGATCGTGCCCAGCGAGAGCGAGCCGCGGCGCGAGAACGAGAGCAGCACCAGCACCTCGTAGCGGGCGAAGGTGAGACCCAGCGGGCGCAGCAGCTCGTCGAGCTCGGTGAGCACCAGCTGGTGCACGCGCATCAGCGAGGTGACGGCGCGCATCCGGGGCGTCTCGTCGGCGCTCCACTGCTCCGCCCACAGCCGTGACGCCTCCTGGATGGGGTCGAACGGCAGGGCGCGGCGTCGACCGCTCACGTGCCGTCGTCCCCGAGCTGCGGCGCGGTGGCCCGCAGGCCGGCCCGCTGCATCGTCTCCTGCAGGGTGCGGTCGCGCGCGTCGATGTCGCGGACGAACCGCACCTCGCTGAGCCCTTGGACCTGGGCGGCGGACTCGAACACGAAGTGACCGTAGTTGAAGATCCGCCCGACCAGCGGCTTCTTGACCGTGATGTCGAGGATCCGGCCCAGGGGCACGCTGGCCCGCTGGACCGAGAAGGTCCCGTGCACGCGGAACACCCGCTGGTTGGTGATGACGAAGCGGTCGCGGTACTCGTCGACGATGCTGTAGAGCGCCTGGGCGCTGACGCCGAGCGCCAGCACGAACAGCACCCAGAACAGCGGCGGCTCGAAGGCCCACGAGCTGATCAGCACCGGGACGGCGATGACGAGCCGGGTCCAGGCGCCGATGCTGGCCATCCAGTGCTTGTAGACCTCCAGCACGACGTACTCCTGCTCGCTGAGGAGCAGGTAGCGCTCGACGTGGGGGTCGAGCCACTCGACGAGGCCCGGCACGCGGGCTACGCGGCGAGGGTGGTGAAGAAGGTGACGATCGCCTGGAAGGCGCGGACGAGCGCGCCGAAGACGGTGCGGACGGCCTCCGCCGCCCCCTCGGGCTGCTGGACCAGGTAGAACAGGCAGAAGCCCACGACGAGCACGAACAGGATCTTCTTGGTCCACTTCACGTCGGACGTCCCCCCTTCCGGATCCGCACGCAGGATGTCGCGCCCTTGTCTATCCCACCCCGGCCGAGGGGGCCAGCAGGCACGCCGCGCGCGTCGGCCCTGGAAATGCAGCGCCAGTGCGCGCGGAGAGGGCTTTCCGGGCCTTCTACCGCGCACTGGCGCTGCATTTCCAGGGCGGCGGTCAGCTCCCCGCTCACCGCAGGTCGGTCCGGGCCAGCAGCGCGGCCGCTGCGGCGTAGGGGTCGGTGCCGCCGTCGCGCACCGCGGCGGCCAGGTCGTCCAGGGCCGCCGAGCCCTCCCGGCGCAGCCGCCCCGCCAGGGTGGCCAGGGCCAGCCCCTCGACCTCGCGGCGGGAGCGCTGCAGCCGCCGCCGGGCCTGGTCCCCGCTCGCCGCCTGCGCGACCCGGAAGCGGTCCAGGGCGTCGAGAAGCTCCGGCACCCCGGTCCCCTCGCTGGCCACCGTGGTCAGCACCGGGGGCTTCCACGCCCCGGGCGGCCGGTCGGCCAGCCCGACCATCGAGCGCAGCTCGCGGACCAGCGGCTGGGCGCCGTCGCGGTCGGCCTTGTTCACCACGAAGAGGTCGCCGATCTCGAGGATCCCCGCCTTGGCCGCCTGCACGCCGTCGCCCATCCCCGGGGCCAGCAGCACGACGGCGGCGTCGGCCGCGGCGGCGACGTCGACCTCGGACTGGCCCACCCCCACCGTCTCGACGACGACGGTCGCGCAGCCCGCCGCGTCGAAGACCCGCAGGGCCTGCGGCGCGGCCACGGCCAGCCCGCCCAGGTGCCCGCGGGTGGCCATCGAGCGGATGAGCACCTCGTCGTCCAGCGCGTGCTCCTGCATCCGCACCCGGTCGCCCAGCAGCGCCCCGCCGGTGAAGGGCGAGGTGGGGTCGACGGCCAGCACGCCGACGCGCTCCCCCCGCGCCCGCAGGGCCCGGACCAGGGCGGTCACCGTCGTCGACTTGCCCGCCCCGGGCGGCCCCGTCACCCCGACGACGAAGGCCCGGCCGGTGTCGGGCGCCAGCGCCGCCATGATGGAGGGCAGCGCCGCCGAGCCGTCCTCGACCAGGCTGATCAGCCGGCCGACGGCCCGGGGCCGTCCGGCCCGGACCCCCGCCAGCAGGGCGTCGAGCCCGCCGGACCCGCTCAGCGGCCCGCGCTCCCGGCTCCGGCCGGCACCCGCAGGACGAGGGCGTCGCCCTGCCCCCCGCCGCCGCAGAGCGCCGCCACCCCGGTGCCGCCGCCGCGCCGGGCCAGCTCCATCACCAGGGTGAGGACCAGCCGCGCCCCGGACGCCCCGATGGGGTGGCCCAGCGCGACCGCGCCGCCGTTGACGTTGACCTTCGCGTCGACCTCGGCCGGGCTGAGGCCCAGCGCCCGGGCGCTGGCCACGCCGACGGCGGCGAAGGCCTCGTTGATCTCCACCAGGTCGAGGTCGGCGACGTCCAGCCCCGCCTTGGCGCAGGCCTTGGCGATCGCGTGGGCCGGCTGCAGCTGCAGCGAGGAGTCGGGGCCGGCGACCATGCCGTGCGCGCCGATCTCGGCCAGCACCGGCAGGCCCAGCCGCTCCGCCGCCTCCCGGCTGGCGACGACGACGGCCGCCGCGCCGTCGGAGATCGGGCTGGCCGAGCCCGCGGTGATCGAGCCGTCGGCCGAGAAGGCCGGGGGCAGCCGGCCGAGGGACTCGGCGGTCACCCCCGCGCGGATGCCCTCGTCGGCGTCGACGACGACGTCCGGTCCGCGGCGCTGCGGCACCCGGACCGCGACGATCTCCTCCCCCAGCACGCCCGCGCGGGTGGCGGCCAGCGCCCGCTGATGCGAGCGGGCGGCGAAGGCGTCGGCGTCGGCCCGGCTGACGGCGACGTCGCCGGTGTCGTGGGCGTCGGTGAGCGCGCCCATCGGCTGGTCGGTGAAGGCGTCCTCGAGGCCGTCGTGGGCCAGGTGGTCGAGCATCGTCACCGGTCCGTAGCGGTGGCCGGCCCGCGAGCCGGTGAGCAGGTGCGGGGCCTGGCTCATGGACTCCATGCCGCCGGCGACCACGACCTCGCACTCCCCGGCACGGATCAGCTGGTCGGCCAGGGCGATCGCGTTCAGGCCCGACAGGCACACCTTGTTGACCGTCAGCGCGGGCACGCTCATCGGGATACCGGCCCGGACGGCGGCCTGCCGGGCGGGGATCTGGCCGCTGCCGGCCTGCAGCACCTGGCCCATGACGACGTAGTCGACCTGCCCGGGGTCGAGCCCGGCCCGCTCCAGCGCCCCCGCGATGGCCAGCCCGCCCAGCTCGACCGCGCTCAGCCCCGACAGCGAGCCCAGCAGCTTGCCCACCGGCGTCCGTACCCCGGCGACGACGACCGCACCCATCTCCGACCTCCTGCTGCGGTGCCCGGCGGCCCCGCGCCGGCCCAGTCTGGCACCCTGGGCGCATGCCCCAGCGCGACGACGACGGCGGTGCCCCCGAGCCGGACGGCGGTCCCGGGCTCCCCGGTCTGCTGGCGGTCGACCACGTCGGCCTGGCCGTGCCCGACCTCGACGCCGCCATCGCCTTCCACACCGACGTCCTGGGCCTGGTGCTCCTGCACCGGGAGGAGAACGCCGACGCCGACGTCGCCGAGGCGATGCTCGGCGCGACCGCGGACGGGGCGGGGGCGCAGGTCCAGCTGCTGGCGCCGATCTCCCCGGAGTCCCCCATCGCCCGCTTCCTGGAGCGCTCCGGCCCGGGCCTGCAGCAGCTCGCCTACCGGGTGGCCGACGTCGACGAGGCGGCCCGCGTGCTCCGCTCCCGGGGGTTGCGGCTGCTCTATGATGCAGCCAGGACCGGGACCCGGGGGTCCCGGATCAACTTCGTCCACCCGCACGACGCCGGTGGTGTGCTGGTCGAGCTGGTCGAGCCCGCCGCGCCGCCGGAGCACGCCTGACGGCCCGACCGGCTCCCGCCCGCCGGGGGCCGACGTCACCCCCGCCCGCCGCAGGTCGCGAGGGCGGGGACAGAGAGGACACCACCCGTGAGCTCAGCTGACAACACCGGCCTGGGGCTGTTCGACGACGCCGCCAGCGCCGCCGGCAGCTTCCCCACCGCCCTGCGCGGCTACGACCGCTCGGCGGTGGACGAGTACGTCCGCAGCCTGGAGGCCGGGGTGGTGGCCACCCGTCGGCAGGCCCAGGAGGTCCGCGACGAGCTGGACCGGGTGCGCCAGGAGCAGGCCGAGCGCGCGGCCCACCCGCCCGAGGTCGACTACTCCGAGCTGGGCGGCCGGGCCAGCGACATCCTCCGGCTGGCCCAGGAGCAGGCCCGCGACCTGACCGAGAACGCCGCGGCCGAGGCCGAGCGGACCAAGGAGCTGGCCCGCCGCGAGGCCGACGGCATCCGCCGCGACGCCGCCCGGCAGGGCGAGGAGATCCGCACCGGCGGGGTCGCGCAGATCGACGAGCTGCGGGTCCGGCTGCACGAGGAGGTCCGGGCCCAGGTCGAGCACGCCCGGGCGGACGCGGAGGCGATCGTGGCCGCGGCCACCCGGCAGGCCGAGTCGCTGCGCCGGCAGAGCGAGCACGACGCGCAGAGCGTGCGCCAGGAGGCCTACCTCGACACCGAGAACCTCCGCCGGACCGTCGAGCGCGAGGCCGCCGAGGCCCGGCAGGAGATCGCGGTCGCCCGCGAGCAGGCCCTCGTCGAGCTGCGGGCCGTGCACGAGGACGCCCAGGGTGCCACCGCGGCCCTGCTCGCCGAGGCCACCGCCCACCACGCCGAGGCCGGGGCGCGGCTCGAGTCCGACGTCGCCGACGCCGCCCGGATCCGCGCCGAGGCGCTGGCCGAGGCCGAGGCCACCAAGGTGGCCGCCGCCCAGGAGGCCGACGCCCGGCTCGCGGCCGCGCAGCAGGAGGTCGCCGCGCTGCGCGAGCGCACGCAGCAGGAGTTCTCCTGGCGCAAGCAGCAGCTCCGCCGCGAGACCGAGCTGCTCAGCCAGCGCAAGCAGGCCGTGCTCAGCCAGCTGGCCAGCCTGTCGGCCCTGGCCGAGCAGACGGCGCAGACCTTCCCCGACCTCGACGAGCTGGAGCGGGACGGCGACGACACCCAGCAGCCCGGGCGCGAGGAGCTGCCCGCCGGCGACGAGGCCGAGACGACGGTGCGGGCCGCCGTGTCCGCCCCGCCCGCCCCGCCCGCCGAGCCGGAGCAGGACCACGACGAGCAGCCCCACGACGAGCAGGACCTCGACCAGCAGCCCCAGGACGAGCCGGACGAGCACGAGCGGGACGAGCACGGCGACGACGACACCGCCGAGCAGGCGGTCGTCGAGGAGCACGACGCCGACGCCGGGCCCGCCGAGGACGCGGGTCGGCGCGACGAGACCGCACCGCGCGGGATGGAGCTGCCGCCGCTCGACGGGGACGCGACGATCATGATCGCGGCCGCCGACCTGCCCGCCGGGACCGAGCACCTGCAGCGCCGCCCGGAGGACTCCGACCGGCGCTGACCGGCGGCCCGCCGCCCGCCGGGCACCCCCCGGCGGGCCGGTCCGGGCGCACTAGGCTGACCTCCGCGGTCGGGCGGCAGCCGACCCGGGGACTCACCAGGAGCAGCGGACGTGACCAGCGGGCAGCAGGACAACAGCACCACCTACGGCTTCCCGGTGGTCCGCCGGGGCTACGACAAGGCGGCCGTCGACACCTTTTCCCGCGACGCCCACGCCGAGATCACCGAGCTGCGGCACGCCTACGAGACCCTCGCCGCCCACTACGCGCAGCTGCAGGCCGAGCGTGACGCCGCGCCGGCCGCCGCCCCGGCGGCCGACTACAGCGGGCTGGGCGGCCGCGCCCAGGAGATCCTGCGGATCGCCGAGGAGCAGGCCCTCGACCTGACCGGCCGGGCCGCCGCGGACGCCGACCGGCTCACCGAGCAGACCGAGCACGAGGTGCAGACCCTGCGCGACCACGCGGTCGCCGAGCTCGACGAGGTCCGCCGGGCCGAGCTCGCCCGCCTCGACGCGCTGCGGCGCCAGGCCGAGCAGGAGGCCGGCACGCTGCTGGCCTCGGCCCGGGCCGAGGCCGAGCAGCTGCTGCAGGCGGCCCGCTTCGAGGCCGGCGCCATCCACGACGAGGCCGAGGGCCAGGCCCGGGCCGCCGTCGAGGCCGCCGAGCTGCGGGCCACGACGCTGCGCTCCGACGCCGAGCGCGACGTGCTGGCCGTCCGCCAGGAGGCCGCGGCCGAGCGCGAGCGCGTGCTGGCCGAGCTGACGCGGGAGTCCGACGACCTCCGGGCCCGGATCGAGCAGACGCTGGCCGAGTCCACCGCCCTGCACCGCCGCTCCGCCGAGCACCTGGCGGCCGAGTCGGAGGAGGCGGGCCGGCTCCGGGCCGAGGCGCTGGCCGAGGTCGAGAGGATCCGGCAGGCGGCGCAGGCCGAGGCCGACCAGCTGCTCGCGGCCGCCCGGCAGCAGGCCGCGACGGTCGAGGAGCGCTCCCGCCAGGAGTTCGCGTGGCGCCGCCGCCAGCTGCGCCAGGAGCAGGACCTGCTGACCCGCCGCAAGCAGGCGATGCTCAGCCAGCTGACGTCGCTGTCCGCGCTCGCCGTGGAGACCGCCGACAGCCTGCCCGACGTCCCGGACCTCGCCCTGGCCGAGGACCCGACGTCGCCAGCGGACGCCATGCCGGACGAGACCGCGTCAGCGGAGGGCGGGGAGGCGCCGGACGTCCAGGACAGCCAGGACGTCCCGGACGACGAGGATCAGAACAG
This sequence comes from Microlunatus capsulatus, assembly GCF_017876495.1. Taxonomy (NCBI): domain Bacteria; kingdom Bacillati; phylum Actinomycetota; class Actinomycetes; order Propionibacteriales; family Propionibacteriaceae; genus Microlunatus; species Microlunatus capsulatus. Next base: position 592,230 of record NZ_JAGIOB010000001.1, read on the forward strand.
CCGCTCGTCGGCGTTGTCCATGCCCCGCAGCACGTCGTAGTCGACCGTCACGCAGGTGATCCCGCGGTCACCGGCCAGGACGCGGGCCTGAGGCTTGATCTGCTGGGCGGCGAAGACGCCCTGCACCGCGCCGAGCAGCGGGTCGCGGCGCATCAGCTCCAGGTAGCGGGTCAGCTGCTCGACGCCGTCGATGTCGCCGCGCCGCTTGACCTCGACGGCCACGTAGCGCCCGGTGGCGTCGCGGCAGAGCAGGTCGACGGGGCCGATGGCGGTCATGTGCTCGCGGCGCACCAGCGACCAGCCGGGCCCGAAGGTCTCCGGGTGCTCGGCCAGCAGGGCCTGCAGGTGGGCCTCGACGCCGTCCTTCTGCAGGCCCGGGTCGACGCCCAGCTCGTGGGAGGAGTCGTGCAGCACCTCGGCGAGCGAGATCTGCAGGGTGTCGCCGTCGCGCCCCCGCACCTCCCACAGGGCGGTCAGCGGCTCCGGCCCGGGGACGATGTCCTGATCGGGCGGCGGGGGCGGCAGCTCGACGAGCGTGCACGGCGGGCTCATCCAGTTCAGCGGCTTGTAGGCGCGGTCGTCGGCGTGCACCGAGACCGAGCCGTCCGCCTTGACCAGGATGAGCCGGGTGGCCATCGGCAGGTGGGCGGTGAGCCGACCGGCGTAGTCGACCTGGCAGCGAGCGATCACGAGACGCACCGGGACAACCTACCGGCGCCCGCGCCCGCGGCCGACCGGTGCGCGCGTGGCAGACTCGCGCTGTGGCGGAGCGCGGACGAGCGGGTGTGGTGGGGCTCGGGGCGATGGGCTCCGGGATCGCCGAGGTGTTCGCCCGCGGCGGCTGGTCGGTCGTCGGGCTCGAGGAGCAGCCCGCCGCCCTGGACCGGGCGCGGCAGCGGCTCGCCACCTCCACGGCCCGGGCGGTCGAGCGCGGCAAGCTCGACGACGCCGGCGCGCAGGCCCTGACGGCGCGGGTCACCTACACCACCGACGTGGCCGACCTGGCCGGCTGCGAGGTCGTCGTCGAGGCCGTCCCCGAGGTCGCGGCTCTCAAGCAGGCCGTCTTCGCGCGGCTGGACGCCGTCGTGGGCCCCGACGCCCTGCTGGCCACCAACACGTCGTCGCTGTCGGTGACCGCGCTGGCCGCCGGCACCTCCGACCCCTCCCGCGTCGTCGGCGTCCACTTCTTCAACCCGGCTCCCGTGCAGCCCCTGGTCGAGGTGATCGCCACGGTGCTGACGGCCCCCGCGACCCTCCAGCGGGCCCGCGACGTCCTCGAGGGTCTGGGCAAGACGACCATCGCCTGCACCGACCGGGCCGGCTTCGTCGTCAACGCCCTGCTGGTGCCCTACCTCAACCACGCCGCCTCCTGGTACGAGCGCGGGTTCGCCACCCGCGAGGAGATCGATGCCGCCATGGTGGGTGCCGGGCTGCCGATGGGGCCGCTGGCCCTGCTGGACCTCGTCGGCCACGACGTCACCACCGCCGTCCTGCACCGGCTGCACGAGCAGACCGGGGACCGCCGGCACCTGCCGACGCCGCTGCTGACCTCGCTGGTCGAGGCCGGGCTGCTGGGCCGCAAGAGCGGCCGCGGCTTCTACACCTACGACGCCGACGGCCCGACCGACGCCCCCGGACCAGTCCCGGCGCCGGCCGCCTCGCGGGCCGGGGAGCTGCCCGAGGCGCTGCTGGTCCCCTACCTCAACGACGTGGCGACGATGGTGGGCGACCGCTACGCCACCGCGGCCGACGTCGACACCGGGATGGCTCTCGGCTGCCGGATGCCGCGCCCGTTCGACCAGCTCGCCGCGCTGGGCCCGGCGGCGACGCTGGCCCGCCAGCAGCAGGTGTTCGCCGAGACGGCCGAGCCCGGGCACCGGCCCGCCCGGCTGCTGGAGCAGCTCGCCGCCGCCGACGACCCCGACCTGGCTCTGCACGCGCTGCGGACGGCGGACGGGCGGGTCCCCGCGGGACGGCTCGGCTGATGGCCAAGCGTCCCAGCAAGCACCTGCGCACCGCCCGCCCGCTGGGCGCCGGCCACGCCGGCGCCGCCGCCAAGTCCGACGGCCGCTGGCTGGTGCGGAGCATCCCCGGCGCCTCGGCCGTCAAGACCTACCGCTGCCCCGGCTGCTCGCAGGAGATCCCCGTCGGGGTGGCCCACGTCGTCGTCTGGCCGGCCGAGCCCGCCTGGCACGTCAGCAGCGGCGTCGACGAGCGCCGGCACTGGCACACGAGCTGCTGGGAGCGCCGCCGGTGACCGCCTCCCCCGCCGCAGCGGGCACCCTGCACACCACCCGGCTGGGCGAGGCCGGTCCCCGGGTGCTGTTCCTGCACGGGCTGTTCGGGCAGGGCAAGAACTGGACCACGCTCGGCCGCTCGCTGGCGGCGACGGCGCGGGTCACGCTGCTCGACCTGCCCGACCACGGCCGCTCGGCCTGGTCGGAGCAGCTCGCCTACCCGGCGATGGCCGAGGTGGTCGGCGACGCCCTGGTCGTCGACGGCGGGGGCGAGCCCTACGCCGTCGTCGGGCACTCGATGGGCGGCAAGGTCGCCATGGCGCTGGCCCTGCTGCGCCCGGAGCTGGTCGAGCGGCTGGTCGTCGTCGACGTCGCCCCCGTGCCCACCGGCCCGATGAGCAGCTTCGGCACCTACGTCGAGGGGATGCGCGCCGTCGACCTGGAGCACCTGCCCGACCGCGCCAGCGCGGAGGCGACGCTGGAGCCCTTCGTCCCCGACCCGGTCATCCGCTCGTTCCTGCTGCAGAACCTCCGCCGCGACGGGAGCCGCTGGCGCTGGCAGATGAACCTGCGCCTGCTGGGCGACGAGCTGCCCGCGGTCGCCGGCTGGCCCGACCTCACGGGCGACCCGTGGCACGCCGAGCCCTACCCCGGGCCGGTGCTCTGGGTGCGCGGCAGCCGCTCGGACTACGTCCGCCCCGAGCACGCCGACGTCATGCGGGCGCTGTTCCCCCGGGTGCAGAGCGTCGCGGTCAAGGGGGCCGGGCACTGGGTGCACGCCGACCAGCCCGCGGTCTTCGAGTCCGTCCTCCGCAGGTTCCTGCATCTGTGACCGGCAGCACGCCGGAATCCTGGACGTGTCCGGGCCTCCGGCAGGGCGAACGCCGCGCCGACAGCACCGCCGCCGCCGTCGAGGTCCGGACACCCCACCCGTCCCGCGCGGACCCGCGCCGCCGCCGCCGACCCCGAGGAGCCCGCCGATGATCACCCTGCTGGACGGCGACCGCGGCCGACGCCCCGGCGGCGACGACGACGGCGCGGAGGACTGGCTGGCGCTGCTCGCGCTGGCCGCCCTCACCCTGACGGCACTCGTGGCCCTGCGCCGCCTCGGCCGGGGCGGCGGCACCCGGTGAGCCCGGACGTGCTGGTGAGCACGGTGCTGCTGCCGCTGCTCGTCCTGCTGGAGGCCACGCCCTCACCGGTCGCGGTGCACCCGCCCCAGGACTCGGGCTTCGCCTACGCCACCGTGCTCGGCGGGTTCTTCGGCGTGGGCCTGCTCTCGCTCATCTACTTCCTGCTCAACCTCAAGCCGAAGCGGCGCGAGCCCTACACCGGCCCGAACGACTGAGAGGCGCGCGGCGACCGGGCCGGCGCCGCCGAGGCGCTCAGCCCTTCGTCACCGCGGTGATCTTCGCCGGGTTGTTGGGCTTGCCCGTGCCGTCGCCGTAGCTGCCGTCCTGGCCCTCCCCCGCGATCCCCGCGACCACGTCGCGGGAGGCGCTGTCCATCGTGCCGAAGACGGTGTAGCTGGGCGGCAGGCCCGTCGAGTCCTCCCAGACGAGGAAGAACTGGGAGCCGTTGGTGTCCGGGCCGGCGTTGGCCATGGCCACCACGCCACGGGTGTAGGACTCCTCCCCGGTGAGCTCGTCGGCGAAGGAGTAGCCGGGGCCGCCCGAGCCGGTGCCCGTCGGGTCGCCGCACTGCAGGACGAACAGCCCCGAGTCGGCGAGCCGGTGGCAGGAGGTGCCGTCGAAGTAGCCCTGGTCGGCCAGCGAGGCGAAGGAGTTGACGGTACACGGGGTGGCGCTGCGGTCCATGGTGATGGTCACGTCGCCGCCGGTCTCCCCCGGCGCGTCGCCGTTCAGCTGCAGGGTGTACTTCACGGTCCCGGTGGTCTCGACGTCGCCGGTGGGCGGCGGGTTGACCGGCTTGGCCGCCTCGCCCTCGGCGGGGTACGCGCAGCCCGCCGGGTCGGCGTCGGCGGAGGGAGCGCTGCTGCCCGCGCCCGCGCTGGCGGACCCGTCCGCGGAGGGGGCGGGGGTCGAGGAGGGGGGTGCGCAGGCGGCGAGCCCGGTGAGGGCGAGCACGAGGCCGGTCAGGGCGAGGGCGCGGGGACGGCGGGGGAGGTCGGTTCCGGGCACCGGTCCACTCTGACACAGGCCCGCCCACCCGCCGGCCGCACCACGCGTGCGTAGGGTGTGCCCATGGTCCGCCTCACCCGCATCTACACCCGGACGGGCGACGGCGGCAGCACCCGGCTCTCCGACATGTCGCTCGCGCCCAAGACCGACCCCCGGATCGAGGCCTACGGCACCGTCGACGAGGCCAACTCCTTCCTCGGCGTCGCGCTGTCCACCGGCGAGCTGCCCCCGGCGGTCGCCGAGCTGCTCGCCTCGCTGCAGAACGAGATGTTCGACCTCGGGGCCGACCTGTCGACCCCGGTGCGGCCCGACCCGGAGTGGGAGCCGCTGCGGATCACCCAGGACTACGTCGACCGGCTCGAGCGCTGGTGCGACGAGTTCTCCGGCCCGCTGCCCGCGCTGACGTCCTTCATCCTGCCGGGCGGCTCGATGGCCGCGGCCCAGCTGCACGTCGCCCGCACCGTCACGCGCCGGGCCGAGCGCAGCGCCTGGGCCGCCGTCGAGCTCTACGGCACCGAGCCGGTGGCCGAGCCGGACGTGCCGGGCGGGGTGAACCCGCTCGCCCTCACCTACCTCAACCGGCTCTCCGACCTGCTCTTCATCCTCATCCGGGTGGTCAACGGCCGCGACGGCGACATCCTCTGGGTGCCGGGCGGCGAGCGCCACCACCTCACCCGCGATGCCTTCGAGGGCGGCAGCCGCCGCCGACGGCCGACGACACCCCCGCAGGAGGACCAGGCATGACCGACGACACCCGCCCCGGCTCCCCCGGCCTGCGCGAGGCCACCGGCCGCGCCCGGCCGCAGCAGCCCCGCCCGGTCACCCTGTTCACCGGCCAGTGGGCCGACCTGCCCTTCGAGGAGGTCTGCCGGCTCGCCGCGTCCTGGGGCTACGACGGCCTCGAGATCGCCTGCTGGGGCGACCACTTCGACGTGGTGCAGGCCGTAGAGGACCCCTCCTACGTCCAGGCCAAGAAGGACGTGCTGGCCGAGCACGGGCTGGGCTGCTGGACGATCAGCACCCACCTCACCAGCCAGGCCGTCTGCGACGCCGTCATCGACCAGCGGCACCAGGCCACCGTCCACCCCCGGGTCTGGGGCGACGGCGACCCCGAGGGCGTCCGGCAGCGGGCGGCGGAGGAGATGCGGACGACGGCCCGGGCCGCGGCGGCCTTCGGCGTCGGCACCGTCGTCGGCTTCACGGGCTCGGCCATCTGGCACTACCTGGCGATGTTCCCGCCCGTCGGCGACGACGTCGTCCGCGCCGGGTACCGCGACTTCGCCGAGCGCTGGACGCCGATCCTCGACGTCTTCGCCGCCGAGGGCGTGCGCTACGCCTACGAGGTGCACCCCGGCGAGATCGCCTACGACTACTGGTCGACGAAGGCCGCGCTGGAGGCCCTCGGCCCCCACGAGGCGTTCGGGCTCAACTTCGACCCCTCCCACATGGTCTGGCAGGGCATCGACTACGTGGGCTTCCTCGACGACTTCTCCGCGCTGATCAGCCACGTCCACTGCAAGGACACCAAGCTCCGGATGCACAACGGCCGCAACGGGGTCCTCAGCAGCCACCTGCCCTGGGCCGACCCGCGCCGCGGCTGGGACTTCATCTCCACCGGCCACGGCGACGCCCGCTGGGAGGACATCTTCCGGATGCTCAACCGGATCGGCTACGCCGGCCCGGTCTCGGTGGAGTGGGAGGACGCCGGGATGGACCGCCTCGACGGCGCCCCCGAGGCCCTCGACTTCATCCGCTCGATGAACGCCATCACCCCGCCGGCCGCCGCGTTCGACGCGGCCTTCTCCACCCGCTAGCGCCGTCGCCGTGCCGGCCGAGGTCCTCGACCTGGGCCGTCCCCCGGCCCGGCGCCGGCGGTGGCCCGGACCGGTCGCGCTCGTCCTCGGCCTGGCCGCCCTCGCGGCCGGACTGGCGCTGCGGCCCGCACCGGTGCTGGACGCCGACCAGGTCCAGCAGGTGCTCGCCACCGGCCTCGGCCGCGCGCCCGTGGCCAACGTCGTCGAGGACGGCGACGACGACCGGCCCGCCGATCCCGGTCGCTACACCCCGGCCGGCTGCGGGATCCTGCTGAGCCCCGTCTTCGCCCCCGGCACCGCCGGCCCGCCGGACCGCTGGGTGCACGGCGTGTTCGACCGGGCCGACGACGACCGCCGGCACGCGCTGGTCAGCTATCTCTACGCCGACGCCGACGCGGCCCGGACCACGCTGGCCGAGCTCGACCGCGCCGCCGCGTCGTGCCCGGAGGTCGTCTACGCGACGGCAGGCGGCGAGCCGGCCCGCTACGCCGTCGAGGTGGCCGACGCCCCGCACGGACAGGTCTGGTTCGCGCTGCGGGGACCGGGGCGGCGGCAGAGCGTGCACGTGCGGCGCAGCGCGAACGCCGTCGTCCTGCAGATCGGCTACCCCGTGCTGAGCCCGCCGGCGCGGTCGGAGGCGGACCGGTTCGCGGCCGCCCTGGACCGCGCCGCCCGACGGGGCCCGGCGGGCTGAGCCCGCGGCTACGCTGCGTCCATGACCACGTCCGAGGTCCGCGACGAGGCGGAACCGCAGGCTCCCGAGGTGCTGGAGGCCGCCCCCCGACCCGTCGACCGCCGGCTGGTCCGGACGCTGGTCGCCGTCGGGCTGGCCGCGGTGCTGGCCGTGGCCGGGCTGGCCGTCTGGCGCCAGCTGCAGCCGCCCCCGGACTTCACGCTGTCCCAGCTCCAGGGCGCCTACACCGGCATGGTGCGCTCCGACGGCACCAACGACGTCTCGACCCTCGACGCGAGCCGCTTCACCGAGTCACCCCTGCGGATCAGCCCGGAGGCCTGCGCGCCGCTGTTCGCCTCGACGGTGTCCAACCAGTTCCCGCCGGGGGCGCTGGACGGCGTCTCGACCTACTGGCTGGGCGGCTCGTCCTCCTCCATCTCGCTGTTCACCGTCCGCTACCCCGACGCCGACGCCGCCGAGGCCGCCTACCGGGCCGTCGACCAGGCCGCGGCCGGCTGCACGGGTGAGACGGTGAGGTTCTCCGGCGCCGAGGGGTCCGGACGGGTGGAGCCGGTGGCGGTGACGGCCCCGGAGGACGCGCCGGAGCAGCTCGCGTTCGCGCTGGAGCGCGGACCGGGCCAGGGCCGCTACGCCCTGCACGTCCTGCGGCTGAGCAACACGGTGACCTGGCAGTACCGCTACGACACCGGCGGGGGCGCCTACGACCCGACGCCGGCCCAGCAGCTGATGGACGGGATGAGCGCCCAGCTGCTGTCGGTGCAGCGGGCGGCGGCCGCCGGCTGAGCTGCGGATGCGCGGGCCCGGGAGGCGCCGCGAACGGTCAGGGGAGCCGGCTGAGGCCGGGCGGGGCGGCCTCGAGCCAGCTGAGCAGCCCCGTCAGGGAGTCGGGGCTCAGCGCCAGGCTCCACTCGGCGTCGCCGGGGTCCCCCACCACCTCGAAGCTGACGATCCGCTGCTCGGCGTAGAGGGAGACCGCCTCGACGGGGTCCGGGTCGCGGGTCTCGAGGACCCGGACCTCACGCCGGGGGAAGGACTTGCGCGGGCGCCAGGAGTAGGAGAAGAAGCGGAACCACTCCAGCTGCCCGCCGTTGTAGCGGCCGACGCCCAGCACCCACCCCGCGCCGGGGGTGGTGGTGCTGAGCCGCAGGCTGCACTCGAACGTGCCGCCCTGACGGGCGAGGTAGCGACGGCGGACGGCCAGCAGGACCAGGGCCAGGGCCAGCAGGACGACCACGAGGCCGAGTGCCTCCGCGATCCCCCACCAGCCGTCCATCATCGAACCCGTCGCACCTCACGCTCGTCCCGCAGTGTGGGTGCGACCCTACTGCGCTTTCTGCGCGGCACGAAGTTGAGCGCTGGCGCGGTCGAAGCGCCGGCGGTCGTCGTCGTCGTAGTCCCCGCTGTCGAGCACCTGCTGGGCCGCGTCGAGCTCGCGCTCGGCGTCCCGGACGCTCATCTCGGTGGCCAGCCGGGCGTACTCGCTGAGGATCGACACCCGGCCCTGCGACACGGAGATGAAGCCGCCCTCGACGGCGACGACCTCGCGCGTGCCGTCGTCGCAGAAGATGACGACGGCGCTGGGCTCCAGCACGGCCAGCAGCGGCGCGTGGCCCGGCAGGATGCCGATCTCGCCCTCCACCGTCTTGGCGATGATGTTGGAGGACGTGCCCGACCACACCACGCGGTCGGCGGCCACGACCTCCACCTGCATGGGGTCAGCCACGGCGACCGCCCCCCGTGCCCAGGACCTCGGAGCTCACGGTCACTGCTCCTTCTGGAGCTGCGCCCAGCGCTCTTCCACCATGTCCATGCCGCCCACGTTGAAGAAGGCCTGCTCGGCGATGTGGTCGACGTCGCCGCGGCAGATCATCTGGAAGGCCTCGATGGTCTCGCTGAGCGGCACCGTCGAGCCCTCGATGTTGGTGAACTTCTCCGCCATGTAGGTGTTCTGGCTGAGGAACTGCTGGATGCGACGGGCGCGGTTGACGACGATCTTGTCCTCCTCGGACAGCTCGTCGACGCCGAGGATCGCGATGATGTCCTGGAGCTCCTTGTTGCGCTGCAGGATCCCCTTCACCTCGGTCGCGGTGTCGTAGTGCGTCTGCCCGATGTACTGCGGGTCGAGGATCCGCGACGTCGAGGTCAGCGGGTCCACGGCCGGGTACAGACCGCGCGACGCGATGTCGCGGGACAGCTCGGTCGTCGCGTCCAGGTGGGCGAACGTCGTCGCCGGGGCCGGGTCGGTGTAGTCGTCGGCGGGCACGTAGATCGCCTGCATCGAGGTGATCGAGTGACCGCGCGTCGAGGTGATCCGCTCCTGCAGCTGGCCCATCTCGTCGGCCAGGTTGGGCTGGTAGCCCACGGCGGACGGCATCCGGCCCAGCAGGGTCGACACCTCCGAGCCGGCCTGGGTGAACCGGAAGATGTTGTCGATGAACAGCAGCACGTCCTGGTTCTGGACGTCGCGGAAGTACTCGGCCATGGTCAGCGCGGACAGGGCGACGCGCAGCCGGGTCCCCGGCGGCTCGTCCATCTGGCCGAAGACGAGGGCGGTGTCCTTGAGGACGCCGGCCTCCTCCATCTCGTTGATGAGGTCGTTGCCCTCGCGGGTGCGCTCCCCCACGCCGGCGAACACCGAGGTGCCGCCGAAGTTGTGGGCGATCCGGTAGATCATCTCCTGGATCATGACCGTCTTGCCGACGCCGGCGCCGCCGAACAGGCCGATCTTGCCGCCCTGCACGTAGGGGGTCAGCAGGTCCAGCACCTTGATGCCGGTCTCCAGCATCTCGGTCTTGGACTCCAGGGCGTCGAACTTCGGCGCGGAGCGGTGGATGGGCCAGCGCTCGGTGATCTCGATCGTCGACGGGTCGACGTCGAGGACGTCGCCGGTCACGTTCCAGACGTGGCCCTTGGTGATGTCGCCGACGGGCACCGAGATCGGTGCGCCGGTGTCGCGCACCTCGGCACCGCGCTGCATGCCGTCGGTGGGCTTCAGCGCGATGCAGCGGACCATGTTGTCACCGATGTGGAGGGCGACCTCCATGGTCATGGTGGTCGTCGTGCCGCTGACGGTGGTGTCGACCAGCACGGCGTTCTGCAGGTCGGGCATGCCGTCGACGGGGAACTCCACGTCGACGACGGGGCCGATGACGCGGGCTACGCGGCCCACGCCCCCGGACGAGTGCTTCCTCGTGGGCTGGTCGGAGATGGCAGTGGACATGGGTTCCCTCACTCGCTCGTGGCGCCGGCGTCGGCCAGCGCGCTGGCGCCACCGACGATCTCGCTGATTTCCTGGGTGATCTCGGCCTGCCGGGCCTGGTTGGCCTCCCGGCTCAGGCGCTCGATCAACGACTGGGCGTTGTCCGTGGCGGACTTCATCGCCTTCTGACGGGCGGCCAGCTCCGAGGCGGCCGACTGCAGCAGGCAGTACTGGATCCGGCTGGCCACGTACAGCGGCAGCAGCTCGTCCAGCACCGTCTCCGCGTTCGGCTCGAACTCGTACAGCGGCAGCAGGTCCTCCGCCGCGGGCGCGGCCTCGCCCTCGACGACCTCGAGCGGCAGCAGCCGGATGACCTCCGGCGACTGCGTCAGCATCGAGACGAAGCGGGTGTAGACGACGTGGATCTCGTCCACGCCCCCCTCCTCGGTCGGCGTGCGGAACGCCTCGATGAGGGCGTCGGTGATCTCGCGGGCGTCGGCGTAGCTCGGCGCGTCGGAGAACCCCTCCCACTGGCGGTGCACCGACCGGCGGCGGAACTGGTAGAACGCCGCAGCCTTGCGACCGGTGAGGAAGGGCAGGACCTCCTTGCCCTCCTCGCGCAGCAGCGAGGTGAGCTGCTCGCCGGCCTTGATGACCGACGAGGAGTAGGCACCCGCCAGCCCGCGGTCGGAGGTGATGAGCAGCACCGCCGCGCGCGTCGGGTTCTCCCCCTCGGTGGTCAGCGGGTGCTCGACGTTGGAGAACGTCGCCACCGCCGACACCGCACGGGTGAGCTCGCGGGCGTACGGCGCGGCCTCACGGGCACGCTGCTGCGCCTTGATGATCCGCGACGCGGCGATGAGCTCCATCGCCCGGGTGATCTTCTTCGTGGTCGAGACCGAGTTCCGACGGGATCTCAGCTCTCTCAGACTTGCTGGCATCTACTCGCTCCGCTCGTGAGGGCTGGCCGGCACCGGTCAGCCCCGCTTCTGCCGGACGATCTGCTCCTGCTCGACCTCGTCCTCCGCCATGGACTGGTGCTCCTCGCGCCCGGCGAGCAGCTTCCCGTCCGAGGTCTGGAACTGGCCCTTGAAGCGCGCGATCTCCTCGGTCAGGGCGGCGGCGGTGTCGTCGTCGAAGACCTTGCTCTCGCGGATGTTCTGCAGGACCGAGCCGTTGCGGCGCAGGTGCTCCAGGAGCTCCTGCTCGAAGCGCAGCACGTCGTCGGTGGGGACGTCGTCGAACTGGCCGTTGATGCCGCCCCAGACGCTGACGACCTGCTCCTCGACGGGGTACGGGCTGTACTGCGGCTGCTTGAGCAGCTCGACCAGCTTCTCGCCGCGGTCCAGCTGGCGGCGCGAGGTGGCGTCGAGGTCGGAGGCGAACATCGCGAACGCCTGCATGTCGCGGTACTGCGCCAGGTTGATCTTCAGCGAGCCCGAGACGTTCTTCATCGCCTTGATCTGCGCGGCACCACCCACGCGGGACACCGAGACGCCGACGTCGATGGCCGGGCGCTGGTTGGCGTTGAAGAGGTCGGACTGCAGGAAGATCTGCCCGTCGGTGATCGAGATGACGTTGGTCGGGATGTAGGCCGACACGTCGTTGGCCTTGGTCTCGATGATCGGCAGGCCGGTCATCGAGCCGCCGCCGAGCTCCTTGGAGAGCTTGGCGCAGCGCTCGAGCAGACGCGAGTGGAGGTAGAAGACGTCGCCGGGGTAGGCCTCGCGGCCCGGCGGGCGACGGAGCAGCAGCGACATGGCCCGGTAGGCCTCGGCCTGCTTGGTCAGGTCGTCGAAGACGATGAGGACGTGCTTGCCCTGGTACATCCAGTGCTGGCCGATGGCCGAGCCGGTGTAGGGCGCGACGTACTTGAAGCCGGCCGGGTCGGACGCGGGGGCGTGCACGATGGTCGTGTAGGCCATGGCGCCGGCCTCCTCGAGCGCGCCGCGGATGCCCGCGACGGTCGAGCCCTTCTGGCCGATGGCGACGTAGATGCAGCGGACCTGCTGCTCGGGGTCGCCGGACTCCCAGTTCGCCTTCTGGTTGATGATCGTGTCGAGCGCGATGGCCGACTTGCCGGTCTTGCGGTCGCCGATGATCAGCTGGCGCTGGCCCCGGCCGATCGGGATCATGGCGTCGATGGCCTTGATGCCGGTCTGCAGCGGCTGGCGGACCTCCTGGCGGTCCATGACGCCGGCGGCCTGCAGCTCGAGCGCGCGGCGCTCCGTGGTGCCCTCGATGTCGCCGAGGCCGTCGATCGGGATGCCCATGGCGTTGACCGTGCGGCCGAGGTAGCCGTCGCCCACCGGGACGCCGAGGATGTCGCCGGTCCGGCGGACCGTCTGCCCCTCCTCGATGCCCTCGGAGTCGCCGAGCACGACGACGCCGATCTCGCGGACGTCGAGGTTCAGGGCGATGCCCTGCACGCCGTTCTCGAACTCGAGCAGCTCGTTGGCCATCGCCGAGGGCAGGCCCTCGACGCGCGCGATGCCGTCACCGGAGGTGACGACCGTGCCGACCTCCTCCCGGCTGGACGTGTCGGGGGTGTAGCTCTGGACGAAGCGGTCCAGGGCGTCCCGGATCTCCTCCGGACGGATCGTCAGTTCTGCCATCGCTGCTTCCTGCTCTCGTATCTCTGCTGTCGATGTCTGGGTGAAGTGGTGGGCCGTCAGCCGAACAGACGGCGGGCCTGCTCGAGCCGGCCGGCGACCGTGCCCTCGATGACCTCGTCGCCGAGCTCGACGCGGATGCCGCCGAGGACGTCGGTGTCGACGACCTCCTGGAGCAGCACCTCGCGGCCGACCTGACGGCTGAGCGAGGACTGCAGACGCGAGCGCTGGTCGGCGGTGAGCGGACGGGCCACCCGGACCGTGGCCAGCACCCGGTTCTTCTGGGCCGCGGCGAGCTCCACGAACCCCTCGATGGTGTGCGCGAAGGTGCGCTCCCGAGCCGCCACCGCACGCTGCGCCAGCACCGCCGTGGTGTCGCTCGCGCGACCCCGCAGGAGGTCCTGGACCAGGCTGCGCCGGCCCTCGAGGGTGACCGCCCGGTCGCTCAGCGCGTCGCGCACCGCAGGGGTGGACTCGACGAGACGGGCGAACCGGAAGAGCTCGTCCTCGGTCTCGTCCAGGTTACCCGCGCGCTCGGCCACGACCAGCTGGGCGCGGACGCCCTGCCGCTCCAGGGCGTCGGCCAGGGCGCGACCGCCACCCCAGCGCAGGCCCACGGCCTCCTCCACGACGTGCACGCAGACCTTCCCGACCCGCCCGTCGAGGAGGGTGTGCACCAGACGGCGCCGTCCCTCCTCGGGGGTGCTCGGGTCGGTCAGCGCCCGGCGCAGGGTGACCGAGGAGTCGAGGGCGTCGACCACGGCGAAGAGCTCGCCGGGCAGCGCCGCCATCTCGGCCTCGCGCGGGGCCCCGGTGACCGTGGCGGCCAGGTTCGCCAGCAGTCCCTGGTCGCTGCTCGCCGTCCGGGCCTCGGCCTGGTCGAGGACCTCGTCCAGGGCCTGCACGCGAGCCTCGCCGCCGGCACTCATGCGGGGACCGTCGGCTGGTGGTCGTCGGCCTCGAGGTCGGCCAGGAAGCGGTCGACGGTGCGGCGGGCGCGCTCGTCGTCCTCGAGCGACTCGCCGACGATGCGGCCGGCCAGCGTCGTGGCCAGGCCGCCGACCTCGCTCCGGAGCTGCGCCAGGATCTGGCTGCGCTCGGCCTCGAGCTGGGCCTGCGCCGAGACCTTGATGCGGTTCGCCTCGGCCTGGGCCTGCTCGCGCATCTCGGCCAGGATCTGCGAGCCCTGGGTCTTGGCGTCCTCGCGGATGCGGCCGGCCTCGGCACGCGCCTCGGCGAGCTGCTCGTTGTACTGCGTGAGCGCGGCGGCCGCGGCCTCCTGCGCCTTCTCGGCCTTCTCGATCCCGCCCTGGATGGCCTCGTGGCGGGCCGCGAAGGTCGCCTCGAACTGCGGCACCACGTACTTGCTGATCAAGAACGTGAGCAGCAGGACGAAGACGACCGCCGCGATGATCTCCGCGATCGCCGGGAAGAGCGGGTTCTCGGTCGCGAGTGGGATGAGGGTGGTCATCAGGACCTCGTGCTCACTGCCCGCTGAAGACGAACGCCAGCGCGATGCCGATGATGGCGAGCGCCTCGGTCAGGGCGAAGCCGATGAACGCGGTGCTGAGCAGGGCGCCGCGCGCCTCGGGCTGACGGGCCGTGCCGTTGATGACGGCGGCGAAGATCAGGCCGACGCCGATGCCCGGGCCGATCGCGCCGAGGCCGTAGCCGACGATGCCGAGCGAACCGACGATCTCCATGGGGGTCATGAGGGTGTTTCCTTTCGTCTCCCGCAGGGGTGCGGAACTGAGGTGGTCAGTGCTCCTCGGCGGTCGCCGACGAGATGTACTGGGCGGTGAGGACGGTGAAGATGTAGGCCTGCAGGATCTGCACGAAGATCTCCAGCCCGAAGATCGCCATGCTGAAGATCAGCGACGCGACGCCGGCGACCTTGTTGATCACGGGCTCGCTGTGCAGCAGCAGGTACTCCCCGCCCAGCACGAAGACCAGCACCAGCAGGTGGCCGGCGAACATGTTGGCGAAGAGCCGCAGCGACAGCGTCATGGGCCGCACGAGGATGTTGGAGAGGAACTCCAGCGGGATGATCAGCGGGTACATCCACGTCGGCACGCCCGGCGGGATCGTCACGTGCTTGAGGTAGCCGATCGGGCCGAACTTCCGGATGCCGATGCCGTTGTAGAGGATCCAGACCAGGCCGGCCAGGCCGTAGGCCCAGCCGACGTGGGAGGCCGTGGGCAGCAGGGTGAGGGGGAAGATGCCCCACAGGTTGTTGACCAGGACGAACGAGAAGATCGCGATCAGGAACGGCAGGTACTTCTTGAAGTCGTGCCCGATCATGTCCCGGCCCAGCGTGTTCCGCACGAAGGAGTACGCGGCCTCGCCGACGAACTGCCCCTTCGTCGGGACCAGGGCCGTCTTGCGGGCCATCGACAGCCAGAAGGCGAGGATCAGCACGACGCTGACCACAGCCATCAGCATGTACTTGTCGAACCACGGGAGCCCCGGGATCAGCGGGGGCAGGTCGAAGCTCTCGACACCGGGCGGCTCGAAGGTCTCCATCGGCATCAGGCCGGTCCAGCCGCTCACACTCGTCCCCTCGTCTTCGTCGTCGTTCGGTCAGGCCCCGCACCGGCGCCGGTGCCCGGCTCGGCGCTGAAGCGCTTGATCACCACGTAGATCCCCAGCGCGGCGCCCACCACGATCCCGAGCGGCAGCAGGAAACCCGTACCCAGGAAGTGGTCGCCCAACCAGCCCAGGAAGCCGTAGACGCCGATGCCGGCGATCAGGTACGAGAGCACCTGCAGGCCCTGGTTCATGCCCTGGGAGCCGGTCGACCCCGACGGCTGGTCGGGGGGCGGCGGCTGGTTCATGGCCGTGCTCACGCTAGCAGTCCTGGCCCGCTCCATCACTGACCGCCGTCCGCCGTCGCGGGCGGCACGTACTCGGTGTCGAACGCCGTGACCCGCAGCCGGGAGAACACCCAGACCTCGGCCACCAGCCAGCCGACGACCACGCCGACGGTGGTCAGGAAGACCGCCACCGGGACGAGGGCGGGCAGGGCGTCGGCGTTGCGCTGGTAGACCAGCAGGGCCAGCCCCAGCAGCAGCACGCGGGTGGTGTAGCTGAAGAGGGCGACGCTGAGCAGCAGCCGCGCACCGGCGTCGGCGAACAGCACCATGACGTACTGGCCGACGGCGTAGAAGAGGAGCACCAGCAGCGCCGCGACGGCCGCGGAGAGGACCCCGGACCCGCCGTAGCCGATCCCGAACCCGACCACGCAGAGCACCGCGGCGACCACGCCGCCGACGGCTCCGCCGGCCAGCAGCTTGAGGGCCCGCCGGACGTGCACGCTCGGGCCGGTCGCAGCGTCGGCTGCGGCGTCGGCTCTGCTGTCCACGGTCATCGGGGGCGCGTCCTTCTGTGATCGGTCGGGGAGGGCCAGGTCACCTGCCCGGCCGTGCCGAGCGGGACGTGAGTGCGGGTGAAAACTAGCACAGGCGACGCCTGGGACCCGCTTCGAGACGACCCGGGTGAGCCGTCCTCAGGCACCCTTCAGCCGACCCTCAGGGCAGCTCTCCGCGGCGCACCGGGGCGCCCACCTTGACCGGCCGGCCGAGGGTCAGGACCAGCAGCACGACGGCCAGCACGACGCAGACGGCGACGACCGTCCACTGCGCGTCGCCGCGCACCAGGCCCAGCACGATGACCCCGAACGACACCAGGGCCGACCAGACGTACATCAGCAGGACGGCGCGGCGCTGGCTGTGCCCGCGCTGCAGCAGCCGGTGGTGCAGGTGCTGCTTGTCGGCCACGAACCACCACTTCCCCGCGTAGGTCCGGCGGACGAAGGCCAGCACGAGGTCGAGGAAGGGCAGGGCGAGGATGGCCAGCGGCAGCACCAGCGGCAGCACCGTGGGCACCAGCCCCTCCTGCAGCTGGGAGGTGTCGATCTGGCCGGTGAGGCTGATCGTCGACGTGGCCAGCAGCAGGCCGAGCAGCATCGCCCCCGAGTCGCCCATGAACATCCGCGCCGGGAAGAAGTTGTGCGGCAGGAACCCCAGGCAGGCGCCGGCGATGGCCACCGTGATGAGGCTGGACGTCGTCGCCCGCGTCAGGCCCTCGGTGACGGTCAGCAGGTAGGAGTAGGCGAAGAAGGCGAGCGCGCCGATGCCCACCACGCCGGTGGCCAGGCCGTCGAGGCCGTCGACGAAGTTGACCGCGTTGGAGCAGAGCACGATGAAGAAGACGGTGATGGCCACCGAGGCCGAGCTGTTGAGGGCGATGGTCTCCCCCGGCAGCGGGATCCAGAGCATCTTGACGCCCAGGGCCACGGCGATCCCCGCCGCGAGCACCTGACCGGCGAACTTCGTCAGCGCCGGCAGGTCGTAGATGTCGTCCAGCACCCCCACCAGGCAGATGACCAGGGCGGCGACGAGGACGCCGCGCGAGTCCTGCTGGACGGTCGGCTGGGCGCCGAGGAACGGCAGCTGCCAGGCCAGCACGGTGGCCGCCGCGACCCCCGCCAGCATCGCCACCCCGCCGAAGTAGGGCATCTCGATGGTGTGGACGTCGCGGTCGCGGACCTTGGCCAGCGCTCCCGTCCGCAGCGCCAGCCGCCGGCACAGCCCGCTGGTCAGGTAGGTGACGGCGGCCGCGACCAGCAGGACGAGGAGGTACTCGCGCACTCAGCCGCCCGTGGCGGGGCGCTCGTCGGCCGGGGCGTCGGGGTCGAGGGCGTGGGCGCCGGCTCGTCCGTCCGGCTCGGCCGGGACGTCGTCCTCGGCGTGCGGCGCCGGGTCCGGCACGGGCTCCGGGTCGACCGGGTCGGCGACGCCGTCCGGTTCCGGCTCCGTGGTGGGCTCTGAGCCGGCGGCGGCGTCGACGGGCTCCGGCTCCGGCTCGGGCTCCGGCTCGGTGAGGTCCACGAGGTCGGGCAGGGTGGCCCGGAGCACCGCCACGTCGAGCGCGCCGCGGCGCAGGACCTCGCCGTGGTCGTGCTGGGTGAAGTCGACGATGGTGGAGGGGGCCCCGCCGTAGGCGGAGAGCTCGCCGCCGTCGAGGTAGACGCTGACCCGGTCCCCCAGCTGGTCGACGGCGTCGTCGCAGGTGAGGGCGGCGGGCTTGCCGCTGAGGTTGGCGCTGCTCACGGCCATCGGGCCGGTGCGGCGCAGGATCTCCCGCGCCAACTCGTGGTCGGGGACCCGCAGCGCGATGGTGCCCTCGTTCTCGCCGAGGTCCATCCGGAGGCTGGGCTGGATCTTGAGGATGACGGTCAGGGCGCCCGGCCAGTGCGCGGCGACGAGGTCGCGCGCGGTGTCGGGCACGTCGGTCGCCAGCGCGCGGATGAGGCTCGGGTCGCCGATCAGCACCGGCGGCGGCATGTCGCGGCCGCGCATCTTCGCGTCCAGCAGCCGCTGGACGGCGTCGGCGCTGAAGGCGTCGGCCCCGATCCCGTAGACGGTGTCGGTGGGGAGCACGATGCACTCCCCCGCCTCGACGGCGGCCCGGGCGGCCTCGGTCGCCTCGTCCAGGCCGTCGACCCCCCCGGTGCAGTCGAACCGCTGGTAGGTGCCCTCGTCCGCGACCTCGTCGGAGCCGAACTCGTGCTCCTGCCCGTCCTCGGCGGCGAACGCCGCCGCGGCGTCGTCGGACGAGGAGGGCTCAGGGGTCTCCGGATCCCCGGGACGGTCGGCTTCGCTCACCCCGTCAGTCTGCCAGAGACGGACACGCTCCCCGCCCCGATCGCACCGTGCCGGAGGGCTCCGTCGGGGCCTTCGACAGGCTCAGGCCGCGGAGTCCCGACCACCGCCGTCACCCCTCGACACGTCCCCGCCCGGCACCCGGACCGCGCGCCGCCGTGATGAGGAGGAGCGCGTGGACACGCTCTTCGTCCACGCGCGACGACGAACACGGCGGATCAGAGCGTGGTCCGCGCCCGAGCGGAGCGAGGGCAGATCAAGCAGACATCCGGCCGCTCAGCCGCGCCCGCACGGCCGTCGTGAACCGGGGCCGGCCGGCGAGGTCACGGTGGTCGCGGACGGCCGTGAAGGACCCGTGCCCGCTGACGACGGCGGGGGCGCTCTCCCCCTGGGCGTCGGCGTGCTCGAAGCAGAGCAGCCCGGCCGGCTTCAGCAGCCGGGAGGCGACCTGGGTGAGCACGCGGATGGCGTCCAGGCCGTCGTCGCCGGAGAACAGCGCGAGGGCCGGGTCGTGGTCGCGGACCTCCGGCGTCACCGACTCGTAGGCGTCGAGCGGGATGTAGGGCGGGTTGGCGATGACGAGGTCGACGGTGCCGTCGAGCTCGGGCAGCGCGTGGGCCATGTCCCCGACGTGCAGCGCGACGCCGGTGCCGGCGAGGTTGCGCTCGGCCCAGCGGGCGGCGTCCTCGGACTTCTCGACGGCGTGCACGCGCAGCCGCGGCAGCTCGTCGACGAGGGCCTTGGCGATCGCGCCGGAGCCGGTGCACAGCTCCACGACGAGCGGGCGCTGCATCTGGAACACGAGCGGCCGGAGCTGGTCCAGGGCCCAGCCCGTCATCACCTCGGTCTCGGGCCGGGGCACGAAGACCCCGGGGCCGACGGCGAGCTCGACGTGGCGGAAGTAGGCCCGGCCGGTGAGGTGCTGCAGCGGGATCCGCACGGCGCGCTGGATGACCAGGGAGTCGAAGAGGTCGGCCTGGGCGTCGTCGAGCGCGTCGAGCAGCGGCAGCCGGGCGGGCTCGATGCCCGCCACGAGGCTGAGCAGCACCCGGGCGTCCTGCTCGGGGCTCTCGACGCCGGCGTCGCGCAGCCGGCGGACCGCGGCGGTGAGCAGCGGCCGGACGGGGTGGCTCACCCCTGCGGCTCGCCGACGGCGGCGAGGCGCAGCTGGGTGTCGGCCTCCTGAAGGGCGCCGATGACCGGGCCCAGCTCGCCGTTGAGGACGGCGTCGAGGTTGTAGGCCTTGAAGCCGATCCGGTGGTCGGCGATCCGGTTCTCCGCGTAGTTGTAGGTGCGGATCCGCTCGGAGCGGTCGACGGTGCGCACCTGGCTCTTCCGGGCCGCGGACGCGTCGCTGGCGGCCTGCTCCTCGGCCGCGGCGATGAGCCGCGAGCGGAGCATCCGCATCGCCTGCTCGCGGTTCTGCAGCTGCGAGCGCTCGTTCTGGCAGGAGACGACGATGCCCGTGGGCAGGTGCGTGATCCGCACGGCGGAGTCGGTCGTGTTGACGCCCTGGCCGCCGGGTCCCGACGAGCGGAAGACGTCGATCCGGAGGTCGTCGGGGTCCAGCTCGACCTCGGTCTCCTCGACCTCGGGCATCACCAGGACGCCGGCGGCGGAGGTGTGCACCCGGCCCTGCGACTCGGTGACGGGCACCCGCTGCACGCGGTGCACGCCGGCCTCGAACTTCAGCACCCCGTAGGGCATGTTGTCGGGGTCGCCGGCGGCGGGCGCCTTGACCGCGGCCGTGACCGAGCGGTACCCGCCGAGGTCGGTCTCCTGGGCGTCGAGGACCTCGACCTTCCAGCCGCGCGACTCCGCGAACCGGCTGTACATCTTGAGCAGGTCTCCGGCGAAGAGCGCCGACTCCTCGCCCCCCTCGCCGGACTTGATCTCGACGAGGGCGTCGGAGGAGTCGTTGGGGTCCCGCGGGGCCAGCAGCCGGGTGAGCCGCTGGACGACCGGCTCCAGCTGGGCCTCCAGGGCGGTGGCCTCGGCGGCGAACGACGGGTCGTCGGCGGCGAGCTCGCGGGCCGCGGTGAGGTCGTCGGTCAGCCGGTGGTACTCGTCGAGGCCCTTGACGACGGGGGTCAGCTCGGCGTAGCGACGGCCGATGCGGCGGGCGCGGGCGAGGTCGGCGTGCACGGCGGGGTCCGACATGGACGCCTCGAGCGCGGCGAACTCCTCGACGAGCGGCTGGGCCTGCTCAAACACGGGTCTCCGACTTGTCAGAACCTGGCGGTGCTCCGGGCCCACGGGGTTCTGACAGGTCGGGTGGGTGGAGACAGACGAACGCCGGGAACAGGTGCTCCCTGTTCCCGGCGCCGTGGTGGATCAAGCCTTCTTGGCGTACCGCTTCTCGAAGCGGGCGACGCGGCCACCGGTGTCGAGGATCTTCTGCTTGCCGGTGTAGAAGGGGTGGCAGGCCGAGCAGACGTCGGCGCGCATGGTGCCGCTGGTCTCGGTGCTGCGGGTCATGAACGTGTTGCCGCAGGTGCAGGTGACCTGGGTCTCCACGTACGTGGGGTGGATGTTCGCCTTCATAGGTTTCTCCTTTTCTCGCACCGGGTCGTCGAGCGTGTCACGCGACGTGAACCGGCACCAAGGGTGAAGTCTGCCGCAGATCTCCGCGGCGACACAAACTCCAACGCCACGGGCCCGCGGATATTCCGCGGGCCCGGGCGTCGGCGGCACTGCTCAGCTGGGGACGGACTTGGTGATCGCCATCAGGAACTCGGCGTTGCTCTGCGTCTTGCGCAGCCGGTCCAGCAGCATCTCCAGGCCCTGCAGGTTGTCCAGGCCCGACAGCACGCGGCGGAGCTTCCAGACGATGGCCAGCTCCTCGCGGCTCATCAGCAGCTCCTCGCGCCGGGTGCTCGAGGCGTCGACGTCGATGGCCGGGAAGATGCGCTTCTCGGAGAACTCACGGCGGAGCCGGAGCTCCATGTTGCCGGTGCCCTTGAACTCCTCGAAGATCACCTCGTCCATCTTCGACCCGGTCTCGATGAGCGCCGTGGCGAGGATGGTGAGCGAGCCGCCGTGCTCGATGTTGCGGGCGGCGCCGAAGAACTTCTTCGGCGGGTAGAGCGCCGCAGAGTCCACACCACCGGAGAGGATGCGCCCGCTGGCCGGGGCCGCGATGTTGTACGCGCGGCCCAGGCGGGTGATGCCGTCGAGGAGCACGACGACGTCGCGGCCGGCCTCGACCAGGCGCTTGGCCCGCTCGATGGCCAGCTCGGCGACCGTGGTGTGGTCGTCGGCCGGACGGTCGAACGTCGAGGCGATGACCTCGCCCTGCACGGCGCGCTGGAAGTCGGTGACCTCCTCGGGACGCTCGTCGACCAGCACGACCATGAGGTGGACCTCGGGGTTGTTCTGGCTGATCGCGTTGGCGATGGACTGCATGATCATCGTCTTGCCGGCCTTGGACGGGGAGACGATCAGACCGCGCTGGCCCTTGCCGACGGGGGCGACGAGGTCGATGATCCGGCCGACCAGGTTGGTGGGCCCGGTCTCCAGCTTCAGCCGCTCCTGCGGGTACAGCGGCGTCAGCTTGCCGAACTCGACGCGGTTCTTCGCGTCCTCGGGGTCGCCGCCGTTGACCGTCTCGAGCTTGACCAGCGGCGCGAACTTCTCCTTGCGCTCGCCGTCCTTGGGCGCCCGGATCATGCCGGTGACGATGTCGCCCTTGCGCAGGCCGAACTTCTTGACCGTGGAGAGCGCGATGTAGGCGTCCTCGGAGCCGGGCAGGTAGCCGGAGGTGCGGACGAAGGCGTAGTTGTCGCGCAGGTCGATGATGCCGCGGGCGGGCACCAGGACGTCGTCGTCGGAGACGACGGGGTCGGACTCGAACCGCTCGGAGCCGCCGCCGGAGCCGTTGCGGCCGGTGCGCCGGTTCTGCCGGTCGCGGCTGCGACGACGACGACCACGGCGACCGCCGTCGTCGTCCCAGTCGTTGCCGGGGGCCTCGCTGCGGTCGTTCCCGCCCCGGTCGTTGCCGCCGCGGTTGTCGTTGCCCCGGTCGTTGCCGCCGCGGTTGTCGTTGCCCCGGTTGTCGCCGCCCCGGTCGTTGCGGTTGTTGCCGCGGTCGCCGCGCTGCTGCTGGCCGTCACGGTCGCCACGACCCTGCTGGTCACCGCGGCCCTGCTGGCCCTGCTGGCCGTCCCGGTTCTGCTGGCCCTGCTGGCCGTCGCGGTTCTGCTGGCCCTGCTGGCCGTCGCGGTTCTGCTGGCCCTGCTGGCCGTCGCGGGCCTGCTGGTCCCCGCGGGCCTGCTGGCCGTCGCGGTTCTGGTCGCGGTCGCGGCCGCGCCGGCGGCGCTCGCCGCCGTCCCGGCCGTTCGCGTCGTCGTCGGAGCCCTGGCCGCCGTCGCCCTGCTCGGGCCGGCTGCGGACCTCGGGGGCCTCGGTGCGGGCCGGGGCGGCGGGCTCGGAGCGGACGCCCTCCTCGACGCGGGCGATCTCCTCGCGCGGGGCCCGCTGCAGGTCGCTGAGCGCGGCGGCGACGTCGGAGCGGTCGCTCTCGGTGGTGGTGGTGGGCGGCCCGGCCGCGCGGCGGGAGACCCGGCGCTCGCCGTTGCCGCCGCCGTTCTGGGCCGGCGCGCTGTCGCGCGCGGCGGGGGCGGAGCCTCCCTGGGCGGACTGGATGGCCTCGATCAGCTGGCCCTTCCGCATGGCGCCCGTGCCCTTGAGACCGAGCGAGCCCGCGAGCTGCTTGAGCTCGGGCAGGACCATCGAGTCCAGGCCGGAGCCCCGGCGCTTGCGAGCGGCACCCTCGGCGGGCGCGTCGCTCGTCACTTCGGCGATGTCAGTCAACGTGTTTCCTTTCGGAACAGGCACCGGTGTGCCCGATCCCCACCTCGGAGTGCGTTCCCACGAGGCGTGAGTGCTGAGTTCTCCCCACGTCCTGGCGACGTGGCGGAGGGAAATGATGTGGCGGGAGACTCCGCAGGAGCACGAGTGCTGCACGTCGTCATCCGAGCCGCGCCTGCTCTTGCGGCGGTGCCTGGCCCCGAACCGTTACCTGGGAGTTGCTGGCTCCCTGTGGTTCCCCTGGCCTTGCGGCACAGAAAGGCTAGCACTGTCCCCCGTCTTCGCGGCACACCCGCGCGGGCGCGGTGCGCCGTGCCCGTTCAGCCCTGGACGGCCGTGACGGACGCCCCCGCGCCGACGGTCAGCGGGACGCGCCGGAACCCGAGGGGCCGGGCCTCCAGGCCCGCCAGCTCGGCGGGCCGGCCGAGCACCAGCACCGTCGGCCCCGCGCCGCTGATGACCGCGGCGTGGCCGAGGCCGCGCAGGTGGTGCATCAGCGTCCACGAGTCCGGCATCGCCGGTCGTCGCTGGTCCTGGTGCAGCCAGTCGGCGGTCCCGGCCAGGAGGTGGCCGGGGTCGACGGCCAGCGCGTGCACCAGCAGGGCGGCCCGCCCGGCGTTGCGGGCGGCGTCGCGGTGCGGGACCGCGGGCGGCAGCAGGCCGCGGGCTGCCTTGGTGGCCACCGGTGTCGACGGCACGAAGACCGTGGCGGCGACGTCGGGGTGCACCGGGCTGACGGCGACCTCGACCCCCTCGGGGCCGGTCCAGGCCAGGACGAACCCGCCGTGGACCGCGGCCGCCACGTTGTCGGGGTGGCCCTCGATCGCGGCGGCGTGCTGGAGGGTCCAACGCCGGCTCGTGGCCGTTTCTTCCCGCACCCCGTGCACCAGACCCGACGCCGCCAGCAGGCCCGCGACGATGGCCGCCGAGGAGGAGCCGAGGCCGCGGCCGTGCGGGATGGTGCCGTGGCAGCGCAGACGCAGGCCGGGGACGGCGTGCCCGAGGTCGGCGAGCCCGCGCAGCGTCGAGCGCAGGATGAGGTGGGACTCGTCCCGCGGCACCGCGTCGGCACCCTCACCGGTCACGTCGACGCCGAAGCCGCCGTCGGTGACGGTCAGCTCGACCTGCTCGCGCCAGGACAGGGCCAGGCCGAAGCAGTCGAAGCCGGGGCCGAGGTTGGCGCTGGTGGCCGGCACCTCGACGGTGACCCGTCGGCCGGGCTCCAGCGTGCTCACCCCGGCGTCAGCCGCGCAGGCCGCAGACCGCGGCCACGGACTCGAGCTCGGCCGCGACGACCTCGGCCTGCAGCGGGGTCCAGCGGGTCAGCGCGGTGTCGATGTCCTTGAGGCCGTGGCCGGTGACGGTGACGACGACCTGCTGCCCCGGGTCCAGCTCGCCCGCGGCGTGCTTCTTGAGCAGGCCGGCGACGCCCGCGGCGGAGGCGGGCTCGACGAAGATGCCCTCCCGGCTGGCCAGCAGCGCCTGGGCGTCGAGGATCTGGTCGTCGGTGACGGAGTCGATGAGCCCGCCCGAGTCGTCGCGCGCCTCGCGGGCCAGGTGCGCCGAGGCGGGGTTGCCGATCCGGATGGCGCTGGCCACGGTGTCGGGCTGCAGCACCCGGTGGCCGAGCACCAGCGGAGCCGCACCGGCCGCCTGGAAGCCCCACATCCGCGGGGTCCGGGTGGCTCGGCCGGCCTCGGCGTACTGCCGGTAGCCGCGCCAGTAGGCGGAGATGTTGCCCGCGTTGCCGACGGGCATCACGTGCAGGTCGGGGGCGTCGCCGAGGTCGTCGACCACCTCGAAGGCGGCGGTCTTCTGGCCCTCGAGCCGGTTGTCGTTGACCGAGTTCACCAGCGCGACGGGGTAGCTGTCGGCCAGCCGGCGGGCCAGGTCGAGGCAGTCGTCGAAGTTCCCGTCGACCTGCACGACCTTGCCGCCGTGCACGATCGCCTGGGCCAGCTTGCCGGTGGAGATGCGGCCGGCGGGCAGCAGCACGATGGGCAGCATCCCGGCCCGCGACGCGTAGGCGGCCGCGGAGGCCGACGTGTTGCCGGTGGAGGCGCAGACCACCGCCTGCGCGCCCTCGGCGGCGGAGATGCTGACGGCCACCGTCATCCCGCGGTCCTTGAACGAGCCGGTGGGGTTGGCGCCCTCGACCTTGACGAAGACCGAGCAGCCGAGCAGCTCCGAGAGCGCCACGGCCTCGACGAGCGGCGTGCTGCCCTCGCCCAGGGTGATGACGGGGCCGTCCGGGGCGACCGGCAGCCACTCCCGGTACCGGGCGATCAGCCCCCGGGCCGTCGTCGCGGGGCGCACCTGCAGGGCGGCGTCGGACATGTCACTCACCTTCCACTCGCATCACGCTGGTCACGTCGCGCACCATGTCGAGCTCCCGGAGGGAGGCCACCGTGGCGCTGAGCGCCGCGTCGGTGGCGCGGTGGGTGACGACGACCAGCTGGGCGTCCTCGCCCCGGCCGTTCTGGCGGACGGTCTGGATCGACACGTCGTGCTGGGCGAAGACCTGGGCGATCCGGGCCAGCACGCCCGCGACGTCGGCCACCTCGAGGGAGAGGTGGTAGCGGGTCGTCACCGTGCCGATGCTGGCCACGGGACGGGCGGCGTAGCTGGACTCCCCCGGTCCGACGGCGCCGCGCACGCGGTTGCGGGCGACGGTGACGAGGTCGCCGAGCACGGCGCTGGCCGTCGGGGAGCCGCCGGCGCCGGGACCGTAGAACATCAGCCGGCCGGCCGAGCGGGACTCGACGAAGACGGCGTTGTAG
Organism: Microlunatus capsulatus; assembly: GCF_017876495.1. NCBI lineage: Bacteria > Bacillati > Actinomycetota > Actinomycetes > Propionibacteriales > Propionibacteriaceae > Microlunatus > Microlunatus capsulatus. The sequence goes on from NZ_JAGIOB010000001.1 coordinate 618,179, forward strand.
GCGCCGCCGACGCCGGCGAGCGGGTGGCTGCGCGGGATCATCGCCGGGTGCACCCGGACCGAGACGGTGCGCTCCCCCTCGGCCTCGTCGGAGAGCTGGCAGATGGCCAGCAGCTTGACGACGCAGCCGATCGCCTTGGCCGAGGCGATGTCGGTGGAGGTGACCTCGGTGATGCCCTCGCGGTGCACGTCGGCCGCGGTGACCCGGGTGTGGAAGGCGAGGCTGGCCAGGATGGCGGCCTTGGCGGCGGCGTCGAAGCCCTCGACGTCGGCGGTCGGGTCGGCCTCGGCGTAGCCGAGCTCCTGGGCCTCGGTGAGCGTGTCGCCGAAGCCCGCGCCGTCGGTGTCCATCTTGTCGAGGATGAAGTTCGTGGTGCCGTTGACGATGCCGATCACCGAGGTGATCTCGTCGCCGACCAGCGACTCGCGCAGCGGCCGGATGATCGGGATCGCACCGGCGACCGCGGCCTCGAAGTAGAGGTCGGCCTCGGCCCGCGCCGCGGCGGCGAACAGGGTGGCGCCGTCCTGGGCCAGCAGGGCCTTGTTGGCCGTCACCACCGAGGCGCCGTGGCCGAGCGCGGTGAGGATCAGCGAGCGGGCGGGCTCGATGCCGCCGATCACCTCGATGACGAGGTCGACGTCGGCCCGGGCGACGAGCGCCTCGGCGTCGGTGGTGAACAGCGCCGGGTCGATGCCGGGGCGCGGCCGGTTCCCCCGGCGGACGGCGATGCCGACGAGCTCCAGCGGGCGCCCGACGCGGGCCTGCAGGTCGACCGCCTGCTCGGTGAGCAGCCGGGCCACCTCGGAGCCGACGACGCCGCAGCCGAGCAGCGCGACCCGCAGCGTGGTGGCGGTGCTGCCGTCCGGCGAGGTCTCCGGCCCGGTCGCGAGCACCGCGCCGTCGCCTCGGAGGACACCCGTCGGTGTCGCGCTGGTCATCGTCACGGAGGTCCTCACCTGCATCTCTCACGGCCAGGACAGGCCGGCGGCGACTTATTCTCCCCCATCGGCCCCGGCGCCACGAATGTTCTGTCCGCCCTGTGGCGGGCCGCCGGGACCGGCGGGCTCAGCCCACGTCGAGCGCGAGCAGGTCCTCGACGGTCTCGCGGCGGATGAGGGTGCGGATCTCGCCGTCGCGGACGGCCACCACCGGCGGCCGCGGCACGTGGTTGTAGTTGCTGGCCATCGAGCGGCTGTAGGCGCCCGAGGCGGGCACCGCGAGCAGGTCGCCGGGCCGGACGTCGGCCGGCAGGAACTCGTCGCGGACGAGGATGTCGCCGCCCTCGCAGTGCTTGCCGACCACCCGGGAGAGCGCGGGCGGCGCGTCGGAGCGGCGGTCGGCCAGCGTCGCGGAGTACTCGGCGGCGTACAGCGCGGTGCGGATGTTGTCGCTCATCCCGCCGTCGACGGCGACGTAGGTGCGGCTGGTGCCGCCGTCCAGCAGCACCTGCTTGACGGTGCCCACCCGGTAGAGGGCGAAGGCGCTGGGCCCGCTGATCGCCCGGCCGGGCTCGATGGAGAGGTGCGGCACCGCCACCCCGAGGCCCGCGCACTCGGCCTCGACGATGCGGCGCAGCGCCGCGGCCAGCACGAAGGGGTCGGCCGGGCTGTCCGCGCTGGTGTAGGCGATGCCGAAGCCGCCGCCGAGGTCGAGCTCGGGCAGCTCGACGCCGGTGGCGCGGGCGTGCTCGGCGTGCAGCCGCAGCGTCCGCCGGGCCGCGACCTCGAAGCCGTCGGGCTCGAAGATCTGCGAGCCGATGTGGGAGTGGATGCCGCGCAGGTCCAGCCACTCGGCGTCGTGGCAGGCCTGCAGCGCGCGGGCCGCCTGGCCGCCGGCGATGGAGAAGCCGAACTTCTGGTCCTCGTGGGCGGTGGCGATGTACTCGTGGGTGTGGGCCTCGACACCGGTGGTGACCCGGACCATCACCCGGGCCCGGACCTCCAGCTCGGCCGCCAGGGCGGAGAGCCGCGCGACCTCGTCGAAGGAGTCGACGATGATCCGCCCGACGCCGGCGGTCAGGCCCTGGCGCAGCTCGTCCAGGCTCTTGTTGTTGCCGTGCAGGCCCACCCGGGAGAGGTCGACGCCGGCGCGCTGGGCCACCGCGAGCTCCCCGCCGGTGCAGACGTCGAGCCCCAGCCCCTCCTCGCTGACCCAGCGGGCGACCGCGGTGCAGAGGAAGGACTTGGCGGCGTAGTAGACCTCCCAGCCGGCGAACGCCTCGGCGAAGGTACGGGCCCGGGCGCGCAGGTCGTCCTCGTCGACGACGTACACGGGCGTGCCGCACCGCTCGGCCAGCTCGGTGACGCCGACCCCGGCGACGGTGAGCACGCCGTCCTCGTCCTTGCGGACGCCGCGGCTCCACAGCCGCGGCAGCAGCGCGTTGACGTCGTCGGGCAGCGCCAGCCACCCCGGGGCGCGGGAGGTCGCGTCGGCGTGGATCGAGCCGGCGACGTGGGTGTGGGTCACGATGTCGAGCGTGCCAGACCGGATCCAGCCCGGCGGCGGCGCGCCGCGGGCTGGACGGTCCGGTGGCGCGGTCGGGCTCGGGACACTGGTACATTTCTCTTCGGCCCAGACGGGCTGGACGCCGGTCACCACCGGATCCGGCCCCCGTAGCTCAGGGGATAGAGCACCGCCCTCCGGAGGCGGTGGCGCAGGTTCGAATCCTGCCGGGGGCGCCGACGAGGCGGGCGGAGACGCCCGCCTCTGCTGCGTCCGGAGCCCTCCACGCACAGGCCCACCGGCCCCGTCCACCCCACCGGCACCACCCGCTGGTCCATGCTGGACCCCGTGGACCCCCGCCGCACCCGCCCGTCGGCGATCGGGGTCGAGGGTGCCGGGAGCCCCCGACTCGTCGTCGCCCTCACCCTCGCCCTGCTGCTCGCCCTGCTGCTGGCCGTGTCCGGCTGCGGCTCGGGCGCCGGCTCCCAGCCCGCCAACCCGCTCGCCGGTGCCCGGCTGTGGGTGGACCCGCGCTCGACGGCGGCGCAGCAGGCGGACGCCTGGCGCGCTCGCGTCGGACCGGCCGCCGACGCCGCCGTCGAGGCGGTGACGAGCCAGCCGGTGGCCACCTGGCTGGCCGGCCAGACCGACGACCCCTTCGACGAGGCCGTCCGGGTGACGCAGTCCGCGGAGGTCGAGGCCGCGCTGCCGGTGCTGGTCGCTTACCACCGGCCCGGCCGCGACTGCGGCTCCTACTCCGCCGGGGGCTCGGCCGACGCCGACGCCTACCTCGCCTGGGTCGGCCGGCTGGCCGCCGGGATCGGCGACCGGCCGGCGCTGGTGGTGCTGGAGCCCGACGCGGTGGCCCAGGCCCTCAGCGGGACGTGCGGCAGCCCGGCGGACGCCGCGGGCGTCTACGCGCTGCTCGGCCGCGCCGTCGACGTGCTCGCCGAGCGGCCCGGCACCCGGGTCTACCTCGACGCCGGGCACGCCGGCTGGGTCGGCGACCTCGACGCGCTCGCCGACGCCCTGCGGGCGAGCGGGGTCGGGCGCGCCGACGGGTTCAGCCTCAACGTCGCCAACTTCCAGACCACCGACGCCAGCGTCGCCTACGGCGAGCGGCTGTCCGCGCTGCTCGACGACGCCCAGTTCGTCGTCGACGTCTCGCGCAACGGGCGCGGGGCGCCGGCGGCCACCGAGGGCGTCGACGCCTGGTGCAACCCGCCCGGCGCCGCGCTGGGGGAGAACCCGCGGACCGGTCCGGACCGGGCGCTGGCGGTCGCCCTGCTCTGGGTCAAGGAGCCGGGCGCCTCCGACGGCAGCTGCCGGCCCGGCGAGCCGCCGGCCGGCGAGTTCTGGCCCGAGCAGGCCCAGCGGCTCGTCGACCAGCGGCCCTGACCGCGGCGTCGGGACGCGCCCGAGCGCCCGCTCGCGCGCCCCGCGCGGAGGGGTCCGCGGTGGTAGATTCACCGCCCCCTGACCCCGGACGGGAAGCTGCTGTGTCTGCGAACGCCCCTGCCCCCACCCGACCGGGTCCCGCCGGCCCCCTGCACCGGCTGGCCGCCTGGTGGGACGCCCGGCGAGGCGGGCCGACGCTGGCCCTGGCCTGGGTCCTCACCCGGCTGGCGGTGCTCGGCGTGCTCGCGCTGTTCGAGCGCTTCGTCGTCGGCGACGTCTTCTACTACCACCGCAAGATCCGCGCCCTCTTCGACGTCGGCCTCGAGCGGACGCTCAACGAGTACCCGACGCCGGTCACCTGGCTGCTCTGGCTGCCCTACGGGGCCACCGGCGGCAACCGGGTGGGCTACCTGGTCGCGTTCATCGTCTTCATGCTCGCGCTCGACGCCGCCTTCACCCTGGCCCTGTACCGGGTGGCCGGGCGCCGGCACACCGGGGCGGCCGACTTCTGGCTGGCCTTCGTGCTGCTCATCGGCCCGCTGTCCTACCTGCGCTTCGACGTGCTGCCGGCCGTGCTCGCGGGAGGCGCGCTGCTGGCGGCCCGGCGCCGGCCCTGGGTCACCGGTGCGCTGACCGGGCTCGGTGCCGCGCTCAAGCTGTGGCCGGCGCTGCTGATCCCCGCCTTCCTGGCCCACCGGGCCGACCGGAAGCCGGCCGGCTGGGCGTTCGTCGGCGTCGGCTTCGGGCTGGCGGCGGTCAGCCTCGTCGCCGGCGGCTGGTCGCGGCTCGTCTCCCCGCTCACCTGGCAGTCCGACCGCGGCCTGCAGATCGAGTCGGTCTGGGCGACGCCGGTGATGGTCGCCCGCGCGCTCGCGCCGGGCCGCTGGCTGGTCGACATCTCCAAGTACCAGGCGTACGAGATCTTCGGGCCCTCGGTCGCGCTCTGGCTGGGCGTCGCCACCGCCGCCACCGTCGCCGGGCTCGTCGTCATCGTGGCCCTCTACCTGCGCGCCTTCCGCAACCCGGCCCCCGGCGCGATGGCCGTCGGCCTGGTGGTGCTGGCCACGGTCGCGGTGATGACGGTGACCAACAAGACCCTCAGCCCGCAGTACCTGCTGTGGCTGGGCGGGCCGATGGCCGGCCTGCTGCTGCTGGCCCGGTACGGCACGCCCGCCGAGCGCTCGCAGATGCGCGGCCTGGCCGCCTTCCTGCTGGTGCTGGCCCTGCTCACGCACCTGGTCTACCCGCTCTTCTACGACGGCCTGCTGGGCCGCCTCGGACACCCCATGGTGGTCGCCGCGACCGTCGTCACCACGGTGCGCAACCTCGCCCTCGTCGTCTTCACGGTCCGGGTGGTGCAGCTGGCCTGGCGCTGGCTGGGCGCCCCGGCGGGCGACCGCGCCCTCGTCCGCTGACCGCGGCCCCGCACCCCGGCCCGCGCACGCCGACGACCCCGGGGCACGACGACGCCCCGCCACCCGGAGGGGTGACGGGGCGTCGCGGTGAGCCCTGGGGTGCGGCTACTTGGACGTGCCCTGGGACACCGAGCCCTGCAGCTGGCGCTGGAAGATCACGTAGACCACGAGCACCGGCGTCACGGTGATCACCACGGCCGCGAACAGCGCGCCGAAGTCGACGGCGTAGCCCGCCTGGGAGGCGAAGGACGCCATCCGCTGCGACAGCACGTAGTTGGCGACGTTGGTGTTCAGCGCTACCGGGATGAGGAACTGGTTCCACAACCCGAGGAAGTTGAAGATCAGCACCGAGGTGAGGCCGTTCTTCGCCATCGGCAGCATGACGAGGAAGAACGTCTTCCACTCCCCCGCCCCGTCCAGCGCGGCCGCCTCGGCGATCTCGTCCGGCAGGGTCTTGAAGAAGGAGAACAGGAAGAACACCGTGAACGGCAGCGCGAACGCCACGTAGGTGATGATCAGCCCGGGCAGCGTGTTGAGCAGCCCGAAGTTCTTCAGGGTGAAGAACAGCGGCACGATGGCGAGGAAGATCGGGAACGTCAGCCCCGCGAGCATCGCGTAGTAGACGAGCCGGTTGCCGGGGAACGAGAACCGGGCCAGCACGTAGGCGCACATGGCGCCGAGGATCATCACCAGCACCAGCGCGGAGCCCACGACGATGATCGTGTTGAGGAACGCGCTGCCGATGCCGGCGGTGGTCCAGGCGTTCACGTAGTTGACGAAGTTGAACGACGTCGGGAACGTGAAGGGGGACGAGAAGATCTGGCTGGTCGTCTTGAACGACGTCATGAACGTCCACAGCAGCGGCAGCACGACGATCAGCGACCACAGGACGAGCACCCCGTGCGAGACGCCGCCGAAGACCTTCTCCCCCGCCGGGACCTGGCTGCGCCGCCGCGGCGGGTCGGACCGGTCGTCGGTGCGGGGCTGGTCGAGCTGGGTGGCGGTCACCGGGTCTCCTCCTTGCCGCCGAGCAGGCGGTTCACGAGGAACACCAGGCCGGAGAAGGCCAGGGTGACCACCGCGAGGACGACGCCCATGGCGCAGGCCACGCCGAACTGGCCCTTGGTGAACGCCGTCGTCAGCAGCTGCTGCGACATCACCAGGGTCGAGTTGTTCGGCCCGCCGCCGGGGTTCAGCGCGGCCATGTAGACGAACGCGTCGAGGGCGAGGATGCCCATGTACACGTAGGCCGTCTGCACGTTGTCGCGGATCAGCGGGACGGTGATGCTGACCGCGGTCCGCAGCCGGCCGGCGCCGTCGATGCGGGCGGCCTCGAAGATCTCGGCCGGGATGCCCTTGATGGCGGCCACGAACAGCACCATGTAGAAGCCCACGAAGCCCCAGACGATGACGAAGATCGTGGCCGGCATGGCCGTCCGCTCGTCACCCAGCCAGGGGAAGGAGGCGGCGCTGTCGACGCCGACCCGGGTCAGCAGCCCGTTGAGGATGCCGGCGCTGGGGTCGTAGATCCGGCTCCACATGATGCCGATGACGATGGCCGGGATGACGTAGGGGAAGAAGGAGACGACGCGGTAGAAGTCCGAGCCCTTCAGCCCCCGGGTCTGGCCGCGGCTGCTGCCGCCGACGGTGAGCAGGGACGCCAGCGCCAGGGCCAGCACGATCGTCACCAGCGGCAGCACCACCACGAGGATGATGTTGTTCCGCATGGCCCGCAGGAAGATCGAGTCCGTCAGCACCCGGGTGTAGTTGTCCAGCCCGACGAAGGTCTGGGTGGGGGTGAACCCGCTCCAGCTCGTCAGCGAGTAGTACACCGCCTGCAGGAACGGCGACACCACGAAGATCACGTAGATCGCCAGCGGCACCCCGAGGAACACCAGCATGAAGCTGACCCGGTCCAGGGTCAGCTTCCGCCGGCGCGGCCGGGCAGGGACGGCGGCGCCCCTGCCCGGCTGCAGCGGTGTGACGACCGCGGTCACTTCACCTCGATCTTCTTGACCGAGTCGTCCTTCGCCACCTTGTCCGTGATCCCCTGCAGGCCCTTGGTCAGGGTCGCGACGTCGGACTTGCCGTCGAGGAAGGTGTTCCAGACGACGAGCTGGTCGGTGTTCAGGCCGTAGTAGTCGACGAACTGCCAGGAGAAGATGTTGGTCCCGGCCGCCTCCAGCAGCGTGGTCTGGCTGACCAGCGCGGTGGAGCCGAAGCCGTCGGCGGGCACCGTGCCCTTGACGATCGTCGGGGCCAGCAGCTCCTTGGCGAAGTTGGTGGCCGCGTCCTTGCTGAGCATGACGCGCAGCAGCTCCTTGCCGCCGGCCACGTTCGCGGCCTGCGAGGGCACGACGAACGGCTCGCCGGCGGTGCTGTGCAGCGCCTCGTAGGGCAGCGAGCTGCCCGAGGTGACGGTCGGCTCGGCCGCACCGGTCATGTCGAAGCCGGACTTGGTCTGGTCCTTCATCTCGTTCTCGATCCAGCTGCCCGAGGGGTAGAGGACCGCGTCCTGGTCGTTGCTCCACTGGGCCTGCGCCGCGGTGAACTGCGTGCCCGAGCCACCCGGCTTGAAGTAGCCGGCGTCGATGATCTTCTTCATGCCCTCGAACACCGACTGGACGGCCGGCTTGGACCAGCAGTCGGGCTCCAGGTTCTCCAGCGCCAGCCGGACCTCGTCGCCGCCCTCCTTGATGGCCGACGCGATGGCGAGCGTCTGGTAGTAGGTGGCCGCCTCCTTGCCCCAGGCGAAGAGGTACTTGCCCTTCTCCTTGGCCTTGGTGCCCAGCTCGTAGGCCTCGTCCCAGGTCTTGGGCGGGGTCCAGCCGTTCTCCTCGAACAGCGACGCCGAGTACCAGAGCGCGTAGACCGTGAGCACGTAGTTCAGGGCGGCGAACTTGCCGTCGAAGGTGCCCGGCTCCACGACGCCGTCGTAGAGGGTCTCGCGGATCGTCGTGCCCTCGAGGTTCGGGGCGTCGATGACCGAGGTGAGGTCCTCCAGCTGGTCGACGATCGTGCTGATGCCGATCGCGTTGGCGCCGGAGTTGTCGATCAGGTCGGGCGGGTTGCCGCCGACGAAGCGGGGCTGCAGCTCCTGGGCGATCTGGGTCGACGGCGAGACCTTCGCCGTCGCGTTCGGGTGCGCCTCCTTGAACTTCGTCGCCGCGAAGGTGACGTAGTCGGTGCCGTAGCCGCCGTTGAAGATGACCGCGTCGACGGTGGAGCCGTCGGCCACGCCGAAGGGGTTCTCGGCCGAGACCGCGCCGGTCGGGCCCGAGCTGGCCGCGGGCTCGCCGCCACCGGCCGCACAGGAGGCCAGTCCCCCGGCCACCGGGGTGAGGGCGGCGGCGGTCAGCGCGATGCGCAGGAAGTGCCGGCGCTGCAGGGTTCGTGAGGTGTCCATGTGCTGCCTTTCATCGGTGTGCGGGACTGGACCGCGGGGAGGTGACCGGACGGTGCGCGTGACCCACCGGGTCCCGGTGCCCCACTCCACCCTGCGGGCGCCCTCTCGGCGCCGCCGCCACGCCGGTGGGCGCGAGCGCGCCGGGGACGTGGTGGGTAGCGTGGTCTCGGTGACCGGGCCGGCGGGGACGGCGTCGCGGACGGCGACACGCAGGAGCTCTGCGAAGGCGCTGCACCGGACTCCTCTCGCCCCGTCGAAGTACCGACACTCAAACACAGATGCGCGAGTTTTGCAGTATGTGGGCTAGAACTTGCACGAACTTGCAACACCGCCGACACATTCGGGCTCTCGAGGCCGAGGAGGAGCGTTCCTGATGGCCGATCTGGTCCTCGGCGCGGACGTCGGCGGCACCTCCACCCGGGTCGCCGTGGTCGACCTCGACGGCCACGTGCTCGCCGTCGCCTCGGGCGGCCCGGGCAACCCCAACCTCGTCGGCGTCGCGGGCTCGGCGGCCGAGATCCGCGGGGCGGCCGAGCGCGCCCTGGCCGGGCTGGACGGCACCGTCCGCGGCGCCGTCGTCGGGCTCGCGGGAGGGTCCGTCGCCGCCGCCGACCCCACCTTCCTGCCCGCGGCGCTGCCCGCGGGGCTGGACGCGCCCGCCGTGCTGGTCTCCGACCTGGCCGTCGGGTTCTCCTCGGCGACCCCGGCCGACGAGGGCTGCATGATCATCGCCGGCACCGGAGCCGTCGCCGGCCGGGTCGTCGGGGACGCGCTGCACGCCCGGCGGGACGGCTGGGGGTACCTCCTGGGCGACCGGGGCTCGGGCTTCTGGCTGGGCCGGGCGGCGGTCCGGGCGACGCTGGAGGTGCTCGACGAGGGTCGGCCGCCCACCCCCCTCACCGCCGCCGTGCTGGCCGAGGCCGGGGCGGGGGGCTACCTCGACCTCGTGCAGGCCTGCTACACGCACCCGCCCACCTGGCTGGCGCGGTTCGCGCCGCTGGTCAGCCGGCACGCCGAGGACGACCCCGTGGCCGGCGCGATCGCCGACGCCGCCGCCGACCTGCTGGCCGCCACGCTCGCCACCCTCGACCCCCGGCCGGGCGAGCCCGTGGTCCTCGGCGGCTCGGTGCTGGCGACGCCGGGGCCGGTCCGCGACCGCTTCGCCGCCCGCGTCGCCCCGGGGCTGGAGCTGCTGAGCGCCGAGTCGGGCCTGGTGGGGGCCACCTGGATCGCGAGCCGCCGGCTGGGGCGGGCCTCGGCCGCGCTGCACGCGCGGCTGGTGGCGACCCTGGGCGCCGCGTCCCGGCGCTGACGCGGGCCCCGCCCCACGACACCGCGCACCAGTCGCACGCTGGTCTGCTCGGTGTGGGTAACCTAGCCCTGGGCTTGCCCGGAATGCGTACGGAATCGTGTTGGCGTGCAGCCTGAACGGCGGACCACACCCGCACCCGACGCAGTTCGACAATCGCACGGAAGAAGGCGACCAGGCCACCATGCCCGACTCATCCAGCTCGACGGCTCCCTCCGGCACCACCGAGGAGACCGACTTCGGCGCGAACGACTGGCTGCTCGAGGAGATGTACGAGCAGTACACCGCCGACCCGAGCTCGGTGGACCAGACCTGGGCCACCTACTTCGCGGAGCACGGCGCCCCCGGTGCCACCCCCGAGCCCAGCCGTACCGCCGCCCCGCAGGCCGCGCCGGCCCCGGCCGCGAGGACCACCGCTCCCCCGGCCGCCGCGAAGGCGTCCTCCCCGGCACCCGACGCCCCGGCCGGCGGCACGAACGGCCGCACTGCCGCCTCCCGCCCGGCCGAGCAGGCCGCCACCCCGAGCGCGGGACCGGCCGCGACGCCCCCCGCGGCCAAGGGCACCACGTCGCGGCCCAACCCGACGGTGGAGAAGCCCTCGACCAACCGCGAGGGCCGCCCCGCCACCCCGGGCAGCCGCGGCGGCGTGCCGGCCGACCCGCCCAACCCGTCCGACCGCCCCGACGTCGCGAGCGAGGAGCCGGTCCGCACCACGCTGCGCGGCGCGCCCGCCCGCACGGCGAAGAACATGGACCTGTCGCTAAGCGTGCCGACGGCCACCAGCGTCCGCTCGCTGCCGGTCAAGCTGCTCATCGACCAGCGCGTCGTGATCAACAACCACCTGCGCCGCGCGCGCGGCGGCAAGGTGTCCTACACCCACCTCATCGGCTACGCGATGGTGCAGGCCCTCAAGGCCGTGCCCGCGATGAACAACAGCTACCAGGTCGTCGACGGCAAGCCGACGATGGTGGTGCCGGCCCACATCAACCTCGGCCTGGCCATCGACCTGCCCGCCAAGGACGGCACCCGCCAGCTCCTGGTGCCCAGCATCAAGAACTGCGAGAAGCTCGACTTCGCGCAGTTCTGGGCCGCCTACGAGCAGATGGTGAAGAAGGCCCGCGCCGGGCAGCTCGCCGTCACCGACTTCGCCGACACCACGATCACCCTCACCAACCCCGGCACGATCGGCACCAACCACTCGGTGCCGCGGCTGGTCCAGGGCCAGGGCACGATCATCGGCGTCGGCTCGATGGACTACCCGCCGGAGTTCCAGGGCTCCGACCCCGACCGGCTGAGCGAGATGAGCGTCTCGAAGGTCCTCACGCTGACCTCGACGTACGACCACCGGATCATCCAGGGCGCGCAGTCGGGCCAGTACCTGCAGCGCCTGCACGCCCTGCTGCTGGGCGAGGACGGCTTCTACGACGACATCTTCGCCGCGCTGCGCATCCCCTACGCGCCGATCCGCTGGGCGCAGGACGTCACGACCGACCACGAGGACCAGATCCCCAAGCAGGCGCGGATCATGGAGATGATCAACGCCTACCGGGTCCGCGGCCACCTGATGGCCGACACCGACCCGCTGGAGTACCGCCAGCGCGACCACGCCGACCTCGACGTGCAGAACCACGGGCTCACCCTGTGGGACCTCGACCGCGGCTTCGCGACCGGCGCGTTCGCCGGCGGCCAGGGCGTGATGAAGATGCGCAAGATCCTCGGCATCCTGCGCGACTCCTACTGCCGCACCACCGGCATCGAGTACATGCACATCTCCGAGCCCGCGCAGCGCCGCTGGATCCAGGACCGGGTGGAGCGCCCGCACGAGTCGCTCCCCCGCGACGAGCACCTGCGGATCCTCGACAAGCTCAACGAGGCGGAGATCTTCGAGACCTTCCTGCAGACCAAGTTCGTCGGCCAGAAGCGCTTCAGCCTCGAGGGCGGCGAGTCCGCCATCGCCCTGCTCGACGAGGTCTGCGAGCAGGCCGCCGACGCCGGGCTGGAGGAGGTCTGCATCGGCATGCCGCACCGCGGCCGGCTGAACGTGCTGGCCAACATCGTCGGCAAGTCCTACGCGCAGATCTTCCGCGAGTTCGAGGGCAACATCGACCCGCGCACCGTGCAGGGCTCGGGCGACGTCAAGTACCACCTGGGCGCCGAGGGCGAGTTCACCGCGCTCAGCGGCAGCACCATCAAGACCTCGGTCGCCGCCAACCCCAGCCACCTCGAGGCCGTCAACCCGGTCCTGGAGGGCATCGCCCGGGCCAAGCAGGACATCCTCGACCGCGGGGCGGAGTTCCCGGTGCTGCCCGTGCTCATGCACGGCGACGCCGCCTTCGCCGGCCAGGGCGTGGTGGCGGAGACGCTGAACCTGTCCCAGCTGCGCGGCTACCGCACCGGCGGGACGATCCACATCATCGTCAACAACCAGGTGGGCTTCACCACCTCCCCGACCGAGTCGCGCTCGTCGATCTACTCCACCGACGTGGCCCGGATGGTCGCGGCGCCGATCTTCCACGTGAACGGCGACGACCCCGAGGCGTGCATCCGGGTGGCGCGGCTGGCGTTCGAGTTCCGCCAGACGTTCCACAAGGACGTCGTCATCGACATCGTCTGCTACCGCCGCCGCGGTCACAACGAGGGCGACGACCCCAGCTTCACGCAGCCGAAGATGTACGACCTGATCGAGCGGAAGCGGTCCACCCGCAAGCTCTACACCGAGGCCCTCATCGGCCGCGGCGACATCACGGTCGAGGACGCCGAGGCCGTGATGACGAAGTTCCAGCAGCGGCTGGAGAGCGTGTTCAAGGAGGTCCGCGACCCGGAGCTCCCGCCGCGCGAGTCGGGCTACAGCCGGGTGCCGGCCTACCCGAGCAAGGCGGCCGCCGACCACGGCACCGCCGTCTCGCTGGAGGCGCTGAAGAAGATCTCGGACGCCCACACGACGTTCCCGGACGCCTTCCACGTGCACCCGAAGGTGATGCCGCAGCTGCAGCGCCGGGCCGCGGCGATCACCCAGGGCCCGATCGACTGGGCGACCGGGGAGATCCTCGCGCTGGGCTCGCTGCTGCTGGAGGGCCGCACGGTGCGGCTGACCGGTCAGGACACCCGCCGCGGGACGTTCGTGCAGCGCTTCGCCGCCATCATCGACCGGGTCACCGGCGAGTCGTGGGTGCCGCTGAAGCACCTCGACGACGACCAGGGCAAGTTCCACGTCTTCGACTCGCTGCTCAGCGAGTACGCCGCGATGGGCTTCGAGTACGGCTACTCGGTGGCCCGGCCCGAGGCGCTGGTGCTGTGGGAGGCCCAGTTCGGCGACTTCGCCAACGGCGCGCAGATCATCATCGACGAGTTCATCACCTCCGGCCAGGCCAAGTGGACCCAGAAGTCGGGCGTGGTGCTGCTGCTCCCGCACGGCTACGAGGGCCAGGGGCCCGACCACAGCTCGGCGCGGATCGAGCGCTTCCTGACCCTCGCGGCCGAGGACGCCTTCGCCGTCGCGCAGCCCTCGACACCGGCCAGCTACTTCCACCTGCTGCGGGCCCAGGCCCTCGGCGAGCGGCACCGCCCGCTGATCGTGGCCACGCCGAAGTCGATGCTGCGCAACAAGCAGGCGGTCTCCGACCCGTCGGACTTCACCTCCGGCGGCTGGCGGCCCGTGCTGTCCGACCCGACGGTCACCGACCCGTCGCGGGTGGAGCGCGTGCTGCTCTGCTCGGGCAAGGTCCGCTGGGACCTGGTGACGAAGCGGGCCAAGGAGGGCCTCGAGGGCAAGGTCGCGATCGTCCCCGTCGAGCGGCTCTACCCCCTCCCGGCCGCCGAGATCGCCGAGGAGCTCAGCCGCTTCCCGCAGGTCGACGAGGTCCGCTGGGTGCAGGACGAGCCGGCCAACCAGGGCGCGTGGCCCTTCATGGCCCTCAACCTGCCCGACGCGCTGGCCGAGGCGGCGCCCGGGAAGCGCTGGGAGCTGCTGCCCGTCACCCGCGAGGCGGCGTCGGCGCCGTCGGTGGGCTCGGCCAAGGTGCACGAGGTGCAGCAGCGCTCGCTCGTCGACGCCGCCTTCGCCTGAGCGGCACGGGTGTACTTCACCGACCGCGGGATCGAGGAGCTGGAGCGGCGCCGGGGTGACGAGGAGGTCACCCTGGCGTGGCTCGCCGAGCAGCTGCGCACGTTCGTCGACCTGCACCCCGACTTCGAGACCCCCGTCGAGCGGCTGGCCACCTGGCTGGCGCGGCTCGACGACGAGGACGAGTAGCGGGGCCGTTTGACCGGCGCCCGGACGGGCACCGTCCGGGCATGAGCACCTCACCCCCGGCCCGGCGGTCGCTGGCCGACCAGGACGTCGCCCAGCTCGGCGGGCGGCTGAGCGTCCTGGCGCGGCAGAAGGCCGACCACGTCCACCTCGACCGGCTGCTGCACCAGCTCGACGCCACGCCGCCGGCCGCGCAGGACCCCGTGCTGCGCCGGATCTACCGCCTGGTCTTCCCGCACGCCTTCGCCGAGGAGTCGGTGCTGTGGCCCGCCCTGCGCCGCTCGCTGCCCGACGGACCGGCGCTGACGCTGCAGATCGAGCAGGAGCACCAGGAGGTCAACGAGCTCGTCACCCGGCTGGAGCAGCTGGGACCGGAGGCCGACGAGCGACCCGCGGTGCTCGCGCGGCTGACCGCCGTCCTGCGGGAGGACGTCCGCGACGAGGAGGACCATCTGCTGCCCGAGCTGCAGGAGCGGGTCGGCCCGGGCCGGCTGCGCGCCCTGGGCCTGGCCTGGGAGGTCGTCCGCCGGGTGGCGCCGACCCGCGCGCACCCCGTGGTCGCGCGCCGACCGCCCGGCAACGTCCTCGCCGCCCTGCCGCTCTCGGTGCTCGACCGGGCCCGCGACGTCGTCGACGCGGTCCTGCAGGCCGGCCCGCCGCGCGGAGCCGCGGTGCTGCGGACGGCCAGCCGGGGCCTGACCGCCGCCGCCCACGCCGTCGAGCGGGTCCCGCTGCTGCGCCGGGGCGAGGACCCCACGACCGCCCGCGGCTGAGCCGGAGGCGCTGGGCTCGGACGACCTCCTACGACGCTCCACTCCGAGGCCGGCACCCGGAACCAAACTCCCGTACGACCCGCGCGCCCTGCTCCGCATGGCTAGGGTGCTGCTCAGACCGGGGGGTCGACTGATGGCGGACCGCGGTGGCGCCACGCACGACGACGACGTGCGTCCAGATCCGGGGTCTCCCGGGGCGCGTCCTCGAGTCGAGAGGCCCACCGTGACGAACATCCTCAGCCGAGCGACCAACCGGGCGAAGCGGCAGGTGATCGCCCGCGTCCCACCGGTCACCCGCCTGGTCGAGGGCCTCCACCAGTCGAGGCTGCGCGACCACCGCGAGCACCTCCCCTCGATCAGTCCTGCCACGTCGGCCCTGCTCGAGCAGGTCGAGGGGACAGGGGTTGCCGTCAGCTCGCAGGACGAGCTGGGCATCCCCGGAACAGACCAGCTGAAGGGCGTCCTCGGCCACCTCAAGGCGTCGTTGGCCGCTCGGGACCCTCAGGGGGCCAGCGCGCTCAGACCAGCGCACAGCGAACTCCTCGCTGACGCCGCGCTGTGGCGGTGGGGTCTCGACCAGCGGCTGCTCGACGTGGTCGAGAACTACATCGGTCTGCCGGTCACCTACTACGGCGCCGCGGTCTACCGCGAGGTGGCCGACGGTACGACTCAGTGGACGCGGCAGTGGCACCGCGACATCGAGGACCACAAGGTCTTCAAGATCCTCGTGTGGCTCAACGACGTCGGCCCGCGCGGGGGCGCCCTGCAGTACATCCCCCGGCCCGTCTCGGACCCGGCGGTCCAGCGGCTGAGGTATGTCGCCGGCTTCGTGACCGACGAGCAGATGGCGGAGGTGGTGCCGCCCTCGGCGTGGGTGAAGGCGACCGGACCGGCGTGGACGGCCGTGCTGGCTGACCCGGCCCGGATCCTGCACCGGGCCAGCCCCGCCGAGGACCAGGACCGGTACTCGGTCACCTTCACGTGGACGTCGCGCCACCCGATCAAGACGATGCCCCCGGCCGAGCCGCTCACCGCCGACGAGGACGCCCGGATCCGGGCCGGTCTGAGCCCTGCGCAGCTGGCCTGCCTGCCGGCCTGACCGTCCCGTCGTGCACAGGCATGGGCGTGATGGCCAGCGGCGCGGCGCTGGGGGGCCTGCGGCCAGCCCCGGCCGCACCACGCCATCGGACCCGCGGCTGGGCGGGGAGCGGCGCCGGAGGGGACAACCCCGTCGCGCCGGCGGGCGCCCGCCCGTACGCTGACGCCGCACCGGATCAGTGGTGACCGCTCCCGCTGGGGGCGGGACATGCCACGCGTCGTACCCGGTGCGACCTCTGAAATGGTGCGGCGCCCCCGGGCGCCGGGGTTCGACTCCTCGCCGGCGGGCCGGCCGGGACAGGCCAGCGGTCCGCTCTGCGGCCGGCGACGTCCTCGACGTCGACCGGTCCCGCGGTCCGGTGCGTCCCGTCCGGCCTCGCTGCCGGCGGCACCTCCGGCACCCTCCCAGGAGCTCCGACCATGGCCCTGCGCCACCTCACCGTGCACGCCCACGAGCAGGCCGTCGTCCACGTCGACGGCCGGCTGGTCGCCGTCCTCGACCCCGGTCGCTACCCGGCCCGGCGCCGTCAGGTGGTCACCCGGGTGGACGTCCGCGACCAGGTGAGCACGGTCGCACCGCAGGAGCTGCTGACCGCCGACGGCGTCAGCGTCAAGGTGAGCGCCGCGCTCACCTGGCGGGTGGCCGACGCGGCCCGCCACCTCCAGGTCGCGCAGGACCCGGTGGCCGAGGTCTACCTCGCCGTGCAGCTGGTGCTGCGCGAGCAGCTGGCCGCGCTCGAGGTCGCGGACCTGCTGCGGGCCGGCCGGGCCGACGTCGCCGCGGCCCTGACCGAGCGCGCCCGGGCCGTCGGCGAGCCGCTGGGGATCGCGGTGCGGGCGGCCGTCGTCAAGGACGTCGTGCTCCCGGCCGACCTGCGGGCGGCCTACGCCGAGCTGGTCGCCACCCGGCAGCGGGGGCTGGCCCGGCTGGAGGCGGCCCGGTCCGAGACCGCCGCGCTGCGCTCGCTGGCCAACGGCGCCCGGCTGCTGGAGGACCACCCGGCCCTCGCCCGGCTGCGCGTGGTCGAGTCCGCCCCGCCCGGCAGCCAGGTGGTCATCACCCTGCCGTAGCCGGCGGCCCGGCCCGCCGCACCAGCCGGACCTCGGCGCCGCCGAAGAACGGCTCGACCTTCGCGGCGCCGTCCGGCTGGAAGCCGTGCCGGGCGTAGAAGCCGCGGGCCCGGGCGTTGTCGCGGAACACCCACAGCGAGCAGGGGTCGTCGCCCACCACCGTCTGCAGCAGGCGGTGGCCGAGGCCGGTGCCCCACCGGGCCCGGCGGACGTAGAGGGCGTAGAGCTCCCGCGGGAGGTCGACGTCCTCGTCGCGCTGCGGGCCCGCCGAGGCGAAGCCCACCACCTGCTCGTCCGCGGCGTCGCCGGCCCCCTCGCCCGCGACCACGGCGACGACCGTCCCGTGCGGCCCGGCGAGGACCCGGCGCCAGCGCTCGACCCGCTCGTCGACGCGGGTCAGCGCCGCGCGGAACCCGGGGCCGTCCACCAGGCCGGTGTAGGCCTCGTCCCAGCAGGCGAGGTGGCAGCGGCCGAGCGCCCCGGCGTCGTCGGGCCGGGCGGGCCGGACCACCGCCGCCCCGCTCACGGCTCGAAGACCACCTTGCCGAACAGCTCGCCCGCGACCATGGCCGCGTAGCCCTCGGCGGCGTCGGCCAGCGGCAGGGTGCGGTCGACGACGGGCCGCAGCCCCGTCGTGACCAGCAGCCGCAGCAGCGCCTCCAGCTCGTCGCGGGTGCCCATCGTCGACCCGACGACCCGCAGCGGCTTGAAGAAGATCTTGGTCAGCTCAGCCCGGCCGGGCTCGGCCCCCGACGTGGTGCCGCTGATCACCAGCGTGCCGCCCGGGCGGAGCGCGTTCACCGAGTGCGACCAGGTGGCCGCGCCGACCGTCTCCATCACCGCGTCGACCCGCTCGGGCAGCCGCTCCCCCGCCGCGAAGGCCCGGTGCGCGCCCAGCGCGACGGCCCGGGCGCCGCGGGCCTCGTCGCGGGAGGTGACCCAGACCCGGAAGCCGGCCTGGCGGCCGAGGGCGGTGAGCGCGGTGGCCACCCCGCCGCCGGCGCCCTGGACCAGCACCGTGTCGCCGGGCCGCAGCCCCGACTGGGTGAAGAGCATCCGGTAGGCCGTCAGCCAGGCCGTGGGCAGGCAGGCCGCCTCGACGAAGCCCAGCTCGGCGGGCTTGTCGACGAGGTTGGCGGCCGGCACCCGGACGACCTCGGCGTGGGTGCCCGGGTGGCGCTCGGAGAGCAGCGAGCGGCGGGGGTCGTGGGTGGTGTCGACGCCGGTGAAGCCGGGGTCGTTGACGACGGCGTGCACGACGACCTCCCGGCCGTCGGCGGTGACCCCGGCCGCGTCGCAGCCCAGCACCATCGGCAGCCGCTCCGCCGGCAGGCCCACGCCGCGCAGCGACCAGACGTCGTGGTGGTTGAGGGCGGTGGCGCGGACCCGCACCTCGACCCAGTCCTCCGGCACGGGGGGCGGCTCGACCTCCCCGACGCGCAGGGCGCGGAGGGGGTGGTCGGGGTCGGCCGTGACGGCGTGGGCGGCGAGCACAGGGGCAGCCTAGGGCCGCCCGCGGCCGTGGACCGGCCCCGCCGTGCTGCGGGTCGGGGCCGCGGTCGCGCCGCTAGAGTGCCCCGGTGACCTCCGCCGACGCCGACGCCGTGACGCAGGACTTCGCCGACCGCCACGGGCGCCCGCCCGCCGGGGTCTGGGTGGCCCCGGGCCGGGTGAACCTGATCGGGGAGCACACCGACTACAACGACGGCTTCGTCATGCCGTTCGCGCTGGCCCAGGCCGTCACCGTCGCGGCGGCGCCGCGCGACGACGACCGGTGGAGCGTCACCTCGCTGAGCACCGGGGAGACCCGCGAGTTCGGCCGCGCCGACCTGGTGCCCGGGATGAGCGGCTGGCAGGCCTACGTCGCCGGCGTCGTCTGGGCTCTCGCCGAGGCCGGGCACGCCGTCGGCGGGGCCGACCTCGTGCTCACCTCCGACGTGCCGATCGGCGCGGGCCTGTCCTCCTCCGCGGCCCTGGAGTGCGCCGTGCTGGCCGCCTTCGCCGACCTCGACGGCCTGGCCGTCGAGCCGCTGGAGCGGGCCGTGCTGGCCCGGCGCTGCGAGAACGCCTTCGTCGGGGCCCCGACCGGCCTCATGGACCAGGCGGCGTCGACGCTCTGCACCGCCGACCACGCGCTCTTCTTCGACTGCCGCACCCTCGAGGCCGTCCAGGTCGCGCTGGACCTCGGGGACGCGGGCCTGGAGCTGCTGGTCCTCGACACGAACACCCCGCACACCCACGTCGACGGCGAGTACGCCGACCGCCGCGCCACCTGCGAGGAGGCCGCCGCCCTGCTCGGGGTGCCGGCGCTGCGCGACGTCACCGACCTCGACGCGGCCCTGGCGGCCCTGCCCGACCCGGTCATGCAGCGGCGCGTGCGGCACGTCGTCACCGAGAACGCCCGGGTGCGCGCGGCCGCGGAGGTGCTGCGGACGGGCCGGGTGGCCGAGCTGGCCCCCCTGCTCGACGCCTCGCACACCTCGATGCGCGACGACTTCGAGATCACGGTCCCCACCGTCGACCTCGCCGTGGAGACGGCGCGGGCGGCCGGCGCCACCGGGGCCCGGATGACCGGCGGCGGGTTCGGCGGCTGCATCATCGCGCTGGTGCCGACGGGGCGCGCCGACGCCGTGGCCGCCGCGGTCGCCGAAGCCTTCGCCACGGCGGGGCACGCGGCGCCGGAGCACTTCGTCGGCGTGCCGTCGCAGGGGGCGCACCGCGCGGTCTGAGACCGCCGCGTTTCGATCAGGTTTCTCGGCTGCGCACGGCCGCGCCACGGGCGCAGGCCGTGCGAGGATCGTCCGAGGTGGGCACCCAGCGCCCACCTCGCCGGCGACCGCCCGAGGTCGGTGCGCCGCGTCGATCGCCCGTGCGCGTCAGCGCCGCACCCCGGGCACCTTCTGGTCGGGGTCAGAGGAGGAGTACCTGTGAACGTACGTGCAAAGCTCGGCCTGGCCACCGCCTGCGTCGCGGCCCTGGCGCTGAGCGCCTGCGGCTCGGACTCGCTGAGCGGCGAGCCCGCCGGCGAGAGCGCGCCCTCGGTGTCGGTGAGCTCCGACGCCGACCTCGCCTCGCAGCTGCCGCAGGAGATCCGGGACGCCGGGGTGATCAAGGTCGGCACGGACGCCAGCTACGCGCCCAACGAGTTCCTGGCCGGCGACGGCAAGACGGTGCAGGGCATGGACGTCGACGTGTTCAACGCGGTCGCCGCGAAGCTGGGGGTGCGAGCGGAGTTCCAGCCCGCCGACTTCTCCTCGATCATCACCGGCGTCCAGGGCGGCAAGTACGACGTCGGCGTCTCGTCCTTCACGATCAACGACGAGCGCAAGCAGCAGGTCAACATGGTCAGCTACTTCTCGGCCGGCACCCAGTGGGCGACCGCCGCCGGCAACCCGGAGAGCATCGACGCCGACAACGCCTGCGGCAAGACGATCGCCGTCCAGACCGGCACCGTCCAGGAGACTGACGACCTGCCCGCGCGGCAGGAGCAGTGCGGCGACGACAAGATCGAGGTCCTGCAGTTCAAGGGCCAGGACCAGGCCACCAGCGCCGTCGTCACCGGCAAGGCCGACGCCATGCTGGCCGACTCCCCCGTCGTCGCCTACGCGGTGAAGCAGTCGGCCGGGAAGCTGGAGACCCTCGGCGACATCTACGAGGCCGCCCCCTACGGCTACGTGGTGCCGAAGGAGGAGACCGGGTTCGCCGACGCCCTCGCCGCCGCGCTCGAGGCCGTCCAGGCCGACGGCAGCTACGAGGCGGCCCTCACCAAGTGGGGCGTCGAGCAGGGCGCCGTCACGGACTTCGCCGTCAACCCGTGACCACCACCGCCCCGGCGGCACCGCCGGTGGCCGAGGACCGGCCGGGTCTCATCGAGGCCCGGCCGGTCCGGCACCCGTGGCGCTGGGTCGCGATCGCGGTGCTCGCCGTGCTGGCGGCCATGCTGGTCAACCTGCTGGTCGGCAACGAGGCCTTCAACTGGCCGTTCGTCTTCCAGGCCATGAACCAGAGCCCGGTGCTGGAGGGCTTCTGGAAGGGCACCATCCTCGTCACCGTGCTGGCCATGGTCTTCGGCGTGGCGCTCGGGGTGCTGCTGGCCGTCATGCGGCTCTCGGACAACCCGGTCCTGCGCGGGGTCTCCTGGGTCTACACGTGGTTCTTCCGCGCGATCCCGCGCTACGTCCTGCTGACGATCATGGGCGCGCTGGGCATCCTCTTCCAGCAGGGCATCGCGATCGGCGTGCCGTTCGACTGGGTGATCATCGACTGGCTGGGCCTGTCGGGTGACTGGCGGATCGCCACCTTCGATGCCAACGCGATCTTCGTCGGCCTGGCCGGCGGGGTGATCGGGTTGGCCGCGTCCGAGGCCGCGTACATGGCCGAGATCGCCCGCGCCGGGATCCTCAGCGTGGACAAGGGCCAGATGGAGGCCGCGCAGGCCCTCGGCATGAGCCGCGGCCGGGCGATGCGCCGGGTGGTGCTCCCCCAGGCCATGCGGGTGATCGTGCCGCCGACGGGGAACGAGACGATCGCCATGCTCAAGGACACCTCGCTGCTGCTGGCCATCCCCGTCGGCACGGAGCTGTTCTTCCAGCTGCAGGCGATCGGCAGCCGCACCTACCAGACCTTCCCGGTGCTGGTGGCGGCCACGCTGTTCTACCTCATCGCCTCGAGCGTGCTGATGGTCGGCCAGGCCTACCTGGAGCGGCGCTTCGGCCGCGGCTTCGGCACCACCGTCAGCTCCGACGCCGAGAAGGCGGCCAAGGGCCTGCAGGCGGGGTCGGCCAAGTGAGCGCCGCGCGCGCGGACGGCGCCCCCGTCGAGCACCTGGTCCGGGCGGTCAACGTCACCAAGTCCTTCGGCGGCAACGAGGTGCTCAAGGGCATCGACCTGACCGTCGACCCGGGCGAGGTCGTCTGCCTGCTGGGGCCCAGCGGCTCGGGCAAGACGACGTTCCTCCGGCTGATCAACCAGATGGAGTCCCTCACCGGCGGCCGCATCTGGGTGGGCGGTGAGCTGGTCGGCGTCGAGGAGCGGGGCGGGCGGCTGCACACCCGGACCGACAAGGACATCGCCCGCCAGCGGTCCCGGATCGGCATGGTCTTCCAGCGCTTCAACCTGTTCCCGCACATGACCGCGGTCGAGAACGTCATGGAGGCCCCGGTCCAGGTCAAGCGGCTGCCGAAGGCCGCTGTGCGCCAGGAGGCGGAGCGGCTGCTCGACATGGTGGGCCTGGCCGACCGGTCGGGCTACTACCCCAGCCAGCTCTCCGGGGGCCAGCAGCAGCGGGTGGCGATCGCCCGGGCCCTGGCCATGCAGCCCGAGCTGATGCTGTTCGACGAGCCCACCTCGGCGCTGGACCCCGAGCTGGTCGGCGAGGTGCTCGGCGTCATGCGCCGGCTGGCCGAGGAGGGCACGACGATGATCGTGGTCACCCACGAGATGAGCTTCGCCCGCGGCGTCGCCGACCGGGTCGTGTTCATGGACCAGGGCGTCGTCGTCGAGGAGGGCCCGCCCGACGCGGTGCTGCTGCACCCGCAGGAGGAGCGGACCCGCACCTTCCTGCAGCGGGTCAAGGCCGAGGCCCAGGCCGAGGCCGAGCGGGACGCCGAGCTCGCGGCGACGCTGGAGGAGCCGGCCGGCTGAGCCCGTCGACCACCGCGGCCTGAGCCCGTCGACCACCGCTGCCTGAGCCTGTCCAAGGCCCTTCGACAGGCTCAGGGCGCGGAAGTCGGCTCAGGGCGCGGGGTCGAGCTCAGGGCGCGCGGTCGACCGGCGGGTCCTCCGCCAGGAAGTCGCGGGTGGAGGACGGGGCCAGCAGGCCGACCAGCACGGCCAGGGCGAGCAGGCCCATGACCAGGCCCACCCAGGTGGTGGGCGGCTGGCGGAAGCTGTAGCCCAGCAGCAGCAGGATCAGCTGGGTGACGACGGCGAGGCCGCGGCTCCAGCGCCGGGCCCGGAGCACCCCCCGGGCGACGACGACGAGCAGCAGGCCGTAGCCGAGCATGATGAGGGTGACGCCGATCCCGAGCACGACGCGGACCGGGGAGATCGCGGCCGCCTCCAGCACCGCGAAGACGACGGCGGCGAGGGCCTCCAGCCCGAGGCCGGCGGTGGCGAGGAGGAGGAACCGGTTGCGGCCGGGGGGCGTCGTCACCGCTCCAGCCTACGGCGGTGCCCGCGGCGGCCGACCTCTCGCGGAGCCCGCAGCACGACGGTCGGAACGTGATCCGGCTGTAACCCGGACGAAATGTGAGGCACCCGACGCGCGAAACCCTTGTGCGCGACCGGGATACTTGAAAAGGTTGCATCCGAAGCCGAGTTCATCAGTGTAGAGGACGGGGCTCCGGACCTTCCCGGGCGGCACCACCAGCCCGAGTCACCGAGTAAGGAGCGAGTAAGCCATGGATTGGCGCCACAAGGCTGCCTGTCTGGACGAGGACCCCGAGCTGTTCTTCCCGATTGGGAACACCGGACCGGCCCTCCTCCAGATCGACGAGGCCAAGCAAGTCTGCCGGCGGTGCGACGTGCGCGACGCGTGCCTGCAGTGGGCGCTGGAAGCAGGTCAGGACCACGGGGTCTGGGGCGGTCTCAGCGAGGACGAGCGCAGGGCGCTGAAGCGCCGTGCCGCCCGGGCCCGCATCCGCACCGCGTAGCACCGGGCCGGCCGCGCTCAGCGGACGACCGAGGACGTCGGGAGACATCTCCCGGCGTCCTTTTTCGTGCTCGGAGCCCAGGGCTGCTCTCAGACCGTGATCTCGAAGACCGCCCGGGTGCCGGGCCGGCCCTCAGGCTGGGGGCCGATCGCGAACGTCCCCTCCATCTCCGCGACCAGGGTGTTGACGATGGACAGCCCCAGGCTCCGCGACTGCCGCCAGTCGAAGTCCGCGGGCAGGCCCCGGCCGTCGTCGCTGATCTCGACCCGCAGCCGGCCCTCGTGGCGGCTGGGCAGCACCAGCACCTCCCCCGACCCGTCGGCCAGCCCGTGCTCCACGGCGTTCTGGCAGAGCTCGGTCACCACCATCGACAGCCCCGTCGCCATGTCGGCGGAGACGACGCCGAAGGTGCCCCGCCGCACTGCGGTCACCCCGGCCGAGGTCGAGGAGACGTCGGCGACCATCGTCAGCAGGCCGTCGGCCACCTTGTCGAACTCGACGGCCTCGTCGAACGCCTGGGACAGCGTCTCGTGCACGATGGCGATGGCGGCGACCCGTGACATGGCGTCGGTGAGCGCGATCTTCGCCTCCGGCGACTCCATCCGGCGGGCCTGCATCCGCAGCAGCGCCGCCACCGTCTGCAGGTTGTTCTTCACGCGGTGGTGGATCTCCCGGATCGTCGCGTCCTTGGTGACGAGCTGGCGCTCCTTGCTGCGCAGGTCGCTGACGTCGCGGCAGAGCACGATGGCGCCCACCCGCTCGCGGCCGTCGAGCAGCGGCAGCACCCGGATCATCAGGTGCGCGTCACCCGAGACCAGCTCGGTCCGGCGCGCCGTCCGGCCGCCCAGCACCGAGGTGAGCGAGTCGTCGACGGGCCCGCGGCCGGTGGGCACCAGCGACGCCGTCAGGCTGGGCAGGTGCTCGTCGACGAGGTCGCCGATCTGCCCCAGCCGGCGGTAGGCGCTCAGCGCGTTCGGGCTGGCGTACTCGACCTCCCCGCCGGCGTCGAGCCGGATGAAGCCGTCGCCGACGCGGGGGCTGAAGGCCAGGTTCGAGGAGTCGGCCGGCATCGGGAAGGCGCCGACGGTCACCATCCGGGCGAGGATCTCCCCGGTGCCGGTGTAGGCGGACTCGAGCGAGCTGGGCGCCCGCACCCCGAGCTGGCTGGTGTGCTGCTCGACGACGGCGATCACCCGCTCGGCCAGCTTCACCGGGATGGCGTGGGTGTCGACGGGCATGCCGGCCTGCAGCTTGGCGGCGCTGGTGCGGGTGATCTGCCCGCTGCCGAAGGCCTCGGAGACCAGGTGCTCCGGGGAGTAGGCGATGAGGTCGCCGACGACGTCGTCCAGCAGCGCCGTCGGGCCGGTGTTGGGCCGGATCTGGGCGGCGGCCCAGAAGACGTTCTCGTCGCGGTCGGGCACCCAGAGCACCAGGTCGGAGAAGGAGAGGTCGGCCAGCAGCTGCCACTCCGACACCAGCACCTTGAGCCAGCGCTGGTCGGCGTCGGAGAGGTCGGTGTGCTCGGCGACGATCTCCGACATGGACGGCATGCGGGCCACCCTAGTAGCGCGTGGGGAGGCCCCCCGACCAGGCCCGCCACGCCGGAACGGGGCTCCGGCACCGCCTCCGGCCCGGGCAGTAGCGTGCACTCGGGCCACGGGGTCGTGGCCGCCTGAGGAGGCAACGATGGACGAGATGGCAGCACGACGGGTGGAACCCGGGGGGACGGACCCGCGCTGGCGGCTCACCCCCACCAAGATCGCCGTGGCCGGCCTGCTGCTGGTCGGCATCGTCGTGCCCCTGCTGGTCGGCACCTACGACCGGGTCGAGCCCCGGCTGCTCGGCTTCCCCTTCTTCTACTGGTACCAGCTGCTGTGGGTGTTCCTCGCTGCTGGCCTGTGCTACCTGAGCTTCTGGCTGCTGAAGCGCGAGCGCCGCGCGCACGAGCGCCGCACCGGGGCGGGTGAGCACCGGTGAACGTCGACGGGGTGGCCCTGGCCGTCGTCATCGCGCTCTTCGGGCTCGTGACGGTCATGGGCTTCATGGCGGCGCGCTGGCGCCGGCCGGCGAACCTGGAGTCGCTGCACGAGTGGGGGCTGGGCGGGAAGAGCTTCGGCACCATCACCACCTGGTTCCTGCTGGGTGGCGACCTCTACACCGCCTACACCTTCATCGCGGTGCCGGCGGCGATGTGGGCGACCGGTGCGGTCTCGGGCTTCTTCGCCGTGCCGTACACGATCGTGCTGTACCCGGTGATCTTCTTCTTCCTGGGCCGGATGTGGTCGGTGGCCCACCGGCACGGCTACATCACCACGGCCGACATCGTGCAGGGCCGCTACGGCACCCGCAGCCTGAGCCTGGCCGTCGCGGTCACCGGCATCCTGGCCACGATGCCCTACATCGCCCTGCAGCTGGTCGGCATCCAGGCGATCCTCGAGGTGCTGGGCGTCGGCGGGGAGAGCCTGCTGGCCCGCGACCTGCCGCTGCTCATCGCGTTCGCCGTGCTGGCGGCCTACACCTACTCCTCGGGCCTGCGGGCGCCGGCCATGATCGCGGTGGTCAAGGACCTGCTGATCTACATCGTGATCTTCGTGGCGATCATCCACCTGCCCGGCCTGTTCGGCGGCTGGAGCAGCATCTTCGACGCGGCCCAGACCAAGATGGCGGCGCCGTCGGCGGCCAACCCGGCCGTGCCCACCGGCGTCTTCATCCCCGGACCCACCCAGCACTGGGCCTACGCCTCGCTGGCCCTGGGCTCGGCGCTGGCGCTGTTCATGTACCCGCACTCGGTCACCGCGGCGCTCAGCTCCAAGGACCGCAGCACCGGCCGCCGCAACGCCGCGATCCTGCCGGCGTACTCGCTGCTGCTCGGCCTGCTGGCCCTGCTGGGCTACGTGGCGATCAAGGCCGGGACCAAGCCGGTCGGGCTCGACGGCAAGGTCAACCCGCAGCTCGTCATCCCCCAGCTGTTCGAGGACCACTTCCCCAGCTGGTTCACCGGTGTGGCCTTCGGCGCCATCGCCGTGGGCGCGCTGGTGCCGGCGGCGATCATGTCGATCGCGGCCGCGAACCTGTTCACCCGCAACATCTACAAGGCCTACCTCAAGCCCGACGCCGACGACGCCCGCGAGGCCAAGGTCTCCAAGATCGTCTCGCTGGTCACCAAGGTGGGCGCGCTGATGTTCGTCCTGCTGCTGGACAAGCAGAACGCGCTGAACTTCCAGCTGCTGGGCGGGGTCTGGATCCTGCAGACGCTGCCCTCGATCGTCTTCGGCCTCTTCACCCGGTGGTTCCACCGCTGGGCGCTGCTGGCCGGCTGGGCGGTCGGGATGCTCTACGGCACCGTCACCGCCTACGGGTTCTGCACCGCCTGCACGACGCGGCCGTTCGGCAACTCCCTCGCCGTGGTGCCCGGCCTGGGCGACGCGGGCTACATCGGCCTCACCGCGCTGGCGCTCAACGTCGTCGTGACGGTCGCCCTCAGCGCCCTGCTGAACGCGGCCCGGGTGGGCAACGGCACCGACATCACCAGCCAGTCCGACTACTTCGCCGACGTCGGCGACCCGGGCGTCCGGCCGGTGCTGGCCCAGGGCGAGCCGCTGCGCTGACACCGGGTCCCGCCCGGTGCCGTGCGCGGACCGGGCGGGCGCCGGTGTGGCAGAATGGCTGGCCGTGCCCCGGTGCCACCACCGGCCGGGGCGCTGACCGACTGCACAGGTGAGGAGGCACGGATGGGTAAGACTGGCCGCAAGCGCCGCGCCCGCAGGAAGAAGGGCGCGAACCACGGCAAGCGCCCCAACGCCTGAGGCGACGCGCCGACGAGCATGCGTCTGACGACGACGAGACCCCCGCGGTACCACCGCGGGGGTCTTGTCGTCTCGTCGTGCTGCGCCGCAGGCGCTCGGTGACTCAGGCCTGCTGCGCGTGCGCGGTGGCCTGCGCCGCCGCCAGCTGCCCGAGCACCTTGGTGCGCAGCGCGCTGGGGGCCTTGTCGCCCCCGCAGCAGCGGTTCACCAGGCTGCGGACCGCCTGCTCGACGTCGAACTGGTCCAGGCACGGCTCGCACGCGGCGAGGTGGGCCCGGATCTCGTCGCTGCTGGCGGTGTCCAGCTCGTGGTCCAGGAACTCGTGCACACGGGCGAGCATGTGCTCGCAGTCGGTGCTCGGCGGCTTCTGCAGGTCGCTCACTTCGTCCCCCCCTGTCGGACCATCCCGCGGTCCCGTGCGTAGTCGGCGAGCAGCGCCCGGAGCTGGGTGCGGCCGCGGTTGAGCCGTGACATCACGGTGCCGATGGGCGTGCCCATGATCCCCGCGATCTCCTTGTAGGAGAACCCCTCGACGTCGGCCAGGAACACCGCGAGCCGGAAGTCCGGGGCGAGCTGCTGCAGCGCCTCCTTGACGTCGGAGTCGGGCAGGTTCTCCAGGGCCACCGTCTCGGCGGACTTGAGGCCGCTGGAGGTGTGGGACTCCGCCCGCGCCAGCTGCCAGTCCTCCACGCTCTCGCCGTCGGAGAGCTGCGGCTCGCGCTGCTTCTTCCGGTAGGAGTTGATGTAGGTGTTGGTGAGGATCCGGTACAGCCACGCCTTGAGGTTGGTGCCCGGCGTGAACTGGTGGAACGAGGCGTAGGCCTTCGCGAAGGTCTCCTGCACCACGTCCTCGGCGTCGGCCGGGTTGCGCGTCATCCGCATCGCGGCGGCGTACAGCTGGTCGAGGTACTGCAGCGCCTCCGCCTCGAAGCGGGCGGTGCGCTCGGCCTCGGTCTCGGTCTCGCGCGGGTCGGCCGGGGCGGCGGTCGCGCTGGCGGTGGAACTCGTCGGGATGCTCATCACGTACGAGAGTACCGGCGAGGTCCCGCGCAGCGTCGGCTGCTCGGCAGCACGCGGCATGGTCATCGGCATGTCGGGTACAACGCCGGCGCCGCGGCCCTATTCCCGGGTGCGTCTCAGCCGGCGGCCGGCATCCCGAGCAGCGCCGCGACCTCGGCCACGAGCCGCTCCCGCAGCTCGGCCGGGCCGAACGCCGCCCGGGCCGGGACCCGGTAGCCGTGGTCAGCACCCGGCAGCTCGACGACCCGCACCCCCGGGTCGCCCGCGGCGGCCCGCCGCACGTCGTCCGGACCGCCGAAGGTGTCCCGGGTGCCCTGCAGGACCAGCCGCGGCACCGCCGGGGCCAGCAGCTCGGCGGCGCGGGACCGCTCGGGCCGGCCCGGCGGGTGCAGCGGGAACGCGAGGCAGACCACGGCCGCCGCCCCGGTGGCCGCGGCCGTCCGGCAGGCGACGCGGGCGCCGGCGCTGCGGCCGCCGGCGGCGAGCGGCAGTCCTGGGGGCAGGGCGGCACGGAGCACGGGCACCGCCTCGAGCCAGGCCTCGTCCAGCCGGGGCGGCGCCACCGCCACCTTCCGGCCGGCGGTCCGCCAGGGCTGCTCGAAGCGGGCGACGACGATCCCCAGCGCGGGCAGCCGGCGGGCCAGCACGGCGAGGTCGGGAGCGTCCGGCCCGCCACCGGCGCCGTGGCCCAGCAGCAGCACCGCGCCCGGGTCGTCGGCCTCGTCGAGCAGCCACCGGGCCGGGCCCTGGGTGGTGGTGACGGCCAGCGCGCGGGTGCTCAGAGCAGCCGGTCCTGCTGCGGCGGGTCGGCCGGCCCGGCGTCGTCGACGGGCGGCTCGGCCGCCTCGTCCAGGGGTGCCAGCAGCGACGGGTCGTTGTTCTGCACCTTGTTCACCGCAGTGCTGACGGCGTAGGCCTCCAGCTCGGCGGCGCCGGTGACGCTGAGCAGCGCCAGGGCCTGCTCGGGGTCGGTCAGAGCGGGGTCCAGCCAGCCGTCGACGGCGTCGGCGGGGACGACGAGCGGCATCCGGTCGTGGATGTGCCCGGCCGCGTCGGTCGCCTGCGTGGTGATGACCGAGCAGGTCCGCAGCCAGGCGGAGTCGTCGTCGCGGTCCTTCGTCGGGTCGCGCCAGATCTCGTAGATCCCGGCCATCACCAGCAGCCCGCCGTCGGCGCGGTGCAGGAAGAAGGGCTGCTTGGCCGGCTTGCGGCCGCCGGCAGGGGTCTCCGGCACGTACCACTCGTAGAAGCCGGCCGCCGGCAGCAGGCAGCGGCGGGCGCGGAAGGCCTTGGCGAAGGCCGGCTTCTCGGCCACCGTCTCGAGCCGCGCGTTGATCATCCGGGCGCCGATCGCCCGGTCCTTGGCCCACGAGGGCACCAGTCCCCAGACCAGCGGGGCCAGCCGGCGGCGGACGTCCCCGCTCCCCTTGTCCACCCGCTCGAAGACCGCGGGCACGGGCACGGTGGGCGCCACGTTGTAGTCGGGCCCGGGCAGCCCGTCGAGGATGTCGTCCACGTCGAACTCCTCCGCCAGCTGGGCCGGGCTCGCCGTGGACGCGTAGCGACCGCACATGCCGGGCACGTTACCCGCGGGAGGGCGGGCTTGGCTCGGCCCGGGCGGCACGGTAGGAATAGGCCATGACGTTGCTGCGCGCCACCGCCCGTACCCTGCTCGCCTCCTACTTCGTCGCGAGCGGCTTCAAGTCCGTCCGGCACCCCGAGCTGCTGGTCGACGCCGCCGAGCCGGTCACCGACAAGCTGGTGCCGTTCGTGAAGCGCTACGCCCCCGCCTCGGTGGCGGGCTACGTGCCCGAGGACGCGCAGACGCTGGTCCGGATCAACGGCGCCCTGCAGCTCATCGGCGGCCTCGCGCTGGCCACCGGCAAGGGTCGCCGCCTCGGCGCCGTCGTCCTCGCCGCCTCGCTGATCCCCAGCACGGTGGCCAAGCACCCCTTCTGGAGCCGGACCGACGCCGTCGAGAAGGCCGAGGACCGCTCGCACTTCCTCAAGAACGTCAGCCTGCTCGGCGGCGTGCTGCTGGCCGCCCGTGACACCGAGGGCAAGCCGGGCCTGGTCTACCTCGCGGCCAAGGGCGGGGAGCACCTCGCCCGCGACACGCGCCGGACGACCAAGCGCCTCGGCCGCCGCACCGGGCTCACCACCAGCGCGCTGAGCAAGAACGTCAGCAGCCTCTCCGACGCGGCCGGCGACCTGGCCGAGAACGTCGGCAAGAGCTCGAGCCAGCTCGCCGACGGCGCGCTCGCCGGCGGTGCTGCGCTGGTCGGGGCGGCCGTGGCCTCCACCCGCAAGGCGCGCAAGCAGGCGTCCAAGCAGCTCAAGAAGACCCAGGCGGTGGCCGCGAAGCAGCTGGCCGAGGCCCGCGAGGTCGCCGCGAAGCAGGCCGCCATCGCCAAGAAGGAGGGCGCCAAGCGTGCCGAGGAGGTCCGCAAGCAGCAGCAGAAGCGGTCCGCCGAGGCCGTGAAGCAGGGGCGCAAGACCGCGAAGAAGCTGGCCAAGAAGGCCGGCAAGGTCAAGAAGAACATCCAGCTCGGCGAGAACTGAGCCGGGGCGGGTCTCGCCGCGGGGCTGACCGCCCCCGGCGGGCCGGTCCGGGACCGTAGGATCGCCCCGTGCCGAGCACCCCGCCCCCGCAGCCCTGGGCCGCCCCCGAGGCGCCCGCACCGATCAGCGCGACGGTCACCGTGCCCGGCTCGAAGTCGGAGACGAACCGCGCGCTGGTCCTGGCCGCCCTGGCCGACAAGCCGTCGGTGATCACCAACGGCCTCGACGCCCGCGACACCGTGCTGATGCGCGAGGCCCTGCGCGCGCTGGGCGTCGTCATCGTCGAGAACGGCAGCCAGTGGCTGGTCACCCCGCCCGCGGCGTTCACCGGCGGGGTCACCGTCCAGTGCGGCCTGGCCGGCACCGTCATGCGCTTCGTGCCCGCCCTGGCCGCGCTGGCCGCGGGCGACGTCCGGTTCGAGGGAGACGAGCAGGCGGCCGCCCGGCCGATGGCCCCGCTGCTCGACGCGCTGACCGCACTGGGCGCGGAGAGCCGGACCGACGGCGGGCCGGGCCTCCCCTTCACCGTCTCGGGCCGCCCGGGGCTCCGCGGTGGCGCCGTCACGGTGGACGCCTCGACCTCCAGCCAGTACGTCTCGGCCCTGCTGCTCGTCGGCGCCCGGCTGGCCGACGGCCTCGACCTGCGCCACGTCGGCGGCCCGGTGCCGTCGCTGCCCCACATCGCGATGACCGTGGCCATGCTGCGGGAGCGGGGCGTCGAGGTCGACGACTCCGAGCCCGGGCGCTGGCGGGTCTCCCCCGGCGTGCTGGAGGCCCACGACGTCGTCGTCGAGCCCGACCTGTCCAACGCCGCGCCGTTCCTGGCCGCCGCCGCGGTCACCGGCGGCATGGTGACCGTGCGGCACTGGCCGGCCAGCACCCTGCAGCCCGGCGACCAGATCCGGGGCATCCTCCAGGCCTTCGGCGCCGAGGTGACGTGGTTCGAGGGCGACCTCACCGTCCGCGGCCACCACTTCCTGCACGGCGTCGACCTCGACCTGCGCGCGGCCAGCGAGCTGACCCCCGTCGTCGCCGCCGTCGCCGCCCTGGCCGAGGGCAGCAGCCGGATCTCCGGCGTCGGGCACATCCGCGGTCACGAGACCGACCGGCTCGCCGCTCTGGAGGCCGAGCTGTCGGCGCTGGGCTGCGGCGTCAGCAGCGACGACGACGGGCTGACCGTGCACCCGAAGCTGCTGGGCAGCGCCGTCTTCCGCACCTACGCCGACCACCGGATGGCGCACGCCGCCGCCGTCCTGGGCCTGGTCGTGGCCGGCGTCGTCGTCGACGACGTCGGCTGCACCAGCAAGACGATGCCCGACTTCGTCGGGCTGTGGGACGCGATGGTCGCCGACACCGAGGCCGGGATCGAGACGGTCGGCCCGCTCGACCCCGAGGTGCCGGCGTGAGCGGGGCGGTGGTCGCGTGACCTCCCGCCAGTTCCGCACCGACGAGAACGCGGCCTTCGAGCGGCCGCGCCGGCGCACCCGGCCGCGCACCAAGGACCGCCCCGACTACTCCGCGGCGACCGTCGGACGGGTGGTCACCGTCGACCGGGGTCGCTTCACCGTCCTGCTGGAGGACCGCGAAATCACCGCCACCAAGGCCCGCCAGCTGGGCCGCACCGGCGTCATCGTCGGCGACGAGGTCCGGGTGGTGGGCGACACCTCCGGGGAGGAGGGGACGCTGGGCCGGATCGTCGAGGTCGAGGAGCGCACGACGGTGCTGCGCCGGACCGCCGACGACGACGACCCCTACGAGCGGCCCATCGTCGCCAACGCCGACCAGCTCGTCATCGTCACCGCGCTGGCCGACCCGCCGCCCCGCACCGGGATGATCGACCGGATCCTGGTGGCCGGCTACGACGCCGGGCTGGACCCGCTGCTCTGCCTCACCAAGGCCGACCTCGCCGGCCCCGAGGAGCTGCTCGCCCTCTACGGGCCGCTGGGCGTGCCCGTCCAGACGGTGCAGCCGGGGGCCGACCTCACCGACCTGCGGGCCGTGCTGGCCGGGCGCACCAGCGTCTTCGTCGGCCACTCCGGCGTCGGCAAGTCCACGCTGGTCAACGCCCTCATCCCCGACGCCCACCGCGGCACCGGCGCGGTGAACCTGGTGACCGGCCGGGGCCGGCACACCTCGAGCTCGGCGATCGCGCTGCGGCTGCCCCCGGTCGGCGACGTCGAGAACGGCGGCTGGGTCATCGACACCCCCGGCGTGCGCTCCTTCGGGCTGAGCCACGTCACCCGCGAGAGCATCGTCGCCGCGTTCCCCGACCTGGACGCGCTCACCCAGGACTGCCCGCGCGGCTGCACCCACGAGACGGGGGCCCCGGAGTGCGGGCTGGACGCCGCGGTGGCCCGCGGGGACCTCGCCCCGGCCCGCCTGGAGTCGTTCCGGCGGATGATCGACGCGGGCCAGTAGGTTGGCGGCCATGCCTCCCGACAGCCCGCTGCACCGCAACCTGACCGACGACCTGCGGCTGGCCCACCTGCTCGCCGACGACGCCGACTCGATCACCATGAGCCGGTTCAAGGCCCTCGACCTGCGGGTGACCGAGAAGCCCGACCTCTCCCCCGTCACCGACGCCGACACCGCCGTCGAGGAGGCCATCCGGCGGACGCTGGGCAAGGCCCGGCCGCGCGACGCCGTGCACGGCGAGGAGATGGCCGACACCGGCTGGGGGCCGCGGCGCTGGGTCGTCGACCCCATCGACGGCACCAAGAACTACGTCCGCGGCGTGCCGGTCTGGGCGACGCTGATCTCGCTGCTGGTCAACGACGAGGTCGTCGTCGGGGTGGTCAGCGCGCCGGCGCTCGGCCGCCGCTGGTGGGCCTCGCTGGGCGGCGGCGCGTACGCGGGCAAGTCGCTGATGAACCCCACGGCGTGCCGGGTCTCGGAGGTGGGCCGCGTCGAGGACGCCTCGCTGAGCTACGCCGAGCTGGGCGAGTGGGTCGCCACCGGCCAGGGCCAGGGCTTCGTCGACCTGCTGCGCAGCTGCTGGCGGACCCGCGCCTACGGCGACTTCTGGTCCTACATGCTGCTGGCCGAGGGCGCGGTGGACATCGCCTGCGAGCCCGAGCTGGAGCTGCACGACATGGCCGCCTGCTCCCTCGTCGTCACCGAGGCCGGCGGCCGGTTCACCGACGTCGACGGCCGGCCCGGGCCGCACGGCGCGGGCGCCTACGCCACCAACGGCCTGCTGCACGACGCCGTGCTGGGGCACCTGCGCCCGGACGCCCTCGACGACGAGGACGCGACGGACGACGAGGAGGACGGGGACGGCCGCGCGGCCGGCTGAGCCCACGACCGGCGTCGTCGGGCTGCTGCTCGCCGCCGGGGCGGGCCGGCGCGCCGGCGGCCCCAAAGCGCTCCGCCGCGACGCCGACGGCACCGCCTGGCTGACCCGCGCGGTGCGGGTCCTGGTCGACGGCGGCTGCGACCCGGTCCTGGTGGTCCTGGGCTGCGGGGCCGCGGAGGCTTCCGCCCTGCTGGCCGCCGACCCCGTCACCGGGGCCGACGTCCGCACCCTGACCCACCCCGGCTGGGCCGACGGCCTGGCCGGGTCGCTGCGGCACGGCCTCGACGCCGCCGCCCGGCTGCGGCCGGCCGCCGTCGTGGTGCACCTCGTCGACCTGCCCGACGTCGGGCCCGCGGTGGTCCGCCGCCTGCTCGCGGCCGCCCCGCCGGCCCCCGACGTGCTGGCCCGCGCCGGCTACGACGGCCGCCCGGGGCACCCCGTGCTGGTCGGCCCGGTGCACCTGGCCCCGCTGGCCGCCGGCCTGGCCGGCGACACCGGCGGCCAGGCCTACCTGGCCGCGCACGACGCCACCGTCGTCGGCTGCGGGGACCTGGCCGCGGGTCACGACGTCGACGTCCCGGCCGGGAGCGCCCGTGCGTGACGTGCTGCCCGCCCTGCTCGGCTGGTGGCAGCAGGGGCGGACGGCGGCGCTGGCCACCGTCGTCGGCACCTGGGAGTCCGCGCCACGACCGGCGGGCGCGGCGATGGTCGTGGGCCCCGACGGCAGCGTCGTCGGCTCGCTGTCGGGCGGCTGCGTCGAGGCCGACGTCTGCGCGCTGGCCGAGGAGGTGCTCGCCGACGGCGTCCCGGTGCTGCGCCGGTACGGGGTCAGCGACGGCGACGCGCTGGCCGTCGGGCTGCCCTGCGGCGGCACGGTGGAGGTGCACGTCGCCGCGGTCTCCCCGGCCACCTTCCCCGCGCTGCCCGCGGTCGCCGCGCTGGT
Source organism: Microlunatus capsulatus (assembly GCF_017876495.1). Classification (NCBI taxonomy): domain Bacteria; kingdom Bacillati; phylum Actinomycetota; class Actinomycetes; order Propionibacteriales; family Propionibacteriaceae; genus Microlunatus; species Microlunatus capsulatus. The sequence continues at coordinate 653,619 of NZ_JAGIOB010000001.1, forward strand.
GGCCGCCGGGGAGCCGGTGGCCGTGGCCGTGGTGGTCGCGGCCGACGACGTGGACCGCCGGGGACGGCACCTCGTGCTGCGGCCCGACGGGCCCGCCGTCGGCGGCGGCCTCGGCTCGGACCGGCTGGACGCGGCGGTCACCGACGACGCGCGCGGGCTGCTGGCCGCGGGCCGGGACGAGCTGCTCACCTACGGCCCCGACGGCGAGCGCCGCGGCGAGGGGCTGCAGGTCTTCGTCACCGCGCTGGCGCCCCGGCCGCGGATGCTGGTGTTCGGCGCCAGCGAGTTCGCGGTGGCGCTGGCGCGGATGGGCGCCTTCCTCGGCCACCACGTCACCGTCTGCGACGCCCGGGGACGGTTCGCCACGCCAGCCCGGTTCCCCGAGGCCGACGCCGTGGTGGTCGACTGGCCGCACCGCTACCTGGCCGCTGAGGCCGCCGCGGGCCGGCTGGACGGGCGGACCGCCGTCTGCGTCCTCACCCACGACCCGAAGTTCGACGTGCCGCTGCTCGCCGCCGCGCTGCGGCTGCCGCTGGGCTACGTCGGGGTGATGGGCTCGCGGCGCACCCACGCCGACCGGCTGGAGCGGCTGCGCGCGGAGGGGCTGACCGAGGACCAGTTGGCCCGGATGGCGAGCCCCCTGGGCCTCGACCTCGGCGCCCGGACCCCGGAGGAGACCGCGGTCTCCATCGCCGCCGAGCTGGTCAGCCGGCGCTGGGGCGGGGCCGGCCGGCCGCTGAGCGAGGTCAGCGGCCGGATCCACCACGGACCCCGCTGAGCGGGGCCCGCCGCGGGCTCAGTCGATGACGCGCAGCCGCACCGTCTCGGGCAGGGCGCGCAGCTTGTCGAGCAGCTCGTCGCTGAACGGGCCGCCGATGTCGGTCACCACGTAGCCGAGCTGGCCGCGGGTGGACAGCGTCTGGCCCTCGATGTTGACGCCGAAGTCCGCCAGCACCCCGTTGACCGTGGCCAGCACGCCCGGGACGTTGTGGTGGACGTGCAGGACGCGGTAGCGCTCGGGGGTGTCGGTGGCCTGCACGTGCGGCAGGTTGACCGACATCGTCGTCGTGCCGGCCAGCGCGTAGTCGGCGAGCTTGCCGGCGACGTAGGCGCCGATGTCCTGCTGCGCCTCCTCGGTGGAGCCCCCGACGTGGGGGGTGAGGATGACGTTGGGCAGGCCCTGCAGCGAGGAGACGAAGGGGTCGCCCGCGGTCTTGGGCTCCTCGGCGAAGACGTCGAGCGCGGCCCCGGCGATGTGCCCGCTGACCAGGTGCTCGCGCAGCGCCTCGTGGTCGACGACGATGCCGCGGCACAGGTTGAGGAACAGGCTGCGCGGCCGCATCTTCGCGAACTGCTCGGCGCCGAACAGCCCGGCGTTGCCGGCCCGGCCGTCGACGTGCAGGGTGACGGTCTCGGCCTCGGCCAGCAGCTCGTCGAGGGAGCCGCAGCGGCGGGCGTTGCCCAGGGCCAGCTTGTCGGCGACGTCGTAGAACAGCACCCGCATGCCGAGGGACTCCGCGACGACGGAGAGCTGGCTGCCGATGTTGCCGTAGCCGACGATGCCCAGCGTCCGGCCGCGGACCTCGTGCGCGCCCTTGGCGGACTTGTCCCAGACGCCGGCGTGCATCTTGGCGTTCTTGTCCGTGAGGTGCCGGGCCATGGCGATGATCTCGGCGATGACGAGCTCGACGACGCTGCGGGTGTTGGAGAACGGCGCGTTGAACACGACGGTGCCCTGGTCGGCGGCGGCCTCCAGGTCGATCTGGTTGGTGCCGATGCAGAAGGCGCCGATGCCCAGCAGGTCCGGGTTGGCGTCCAGCACCGCCTTGGTCACCGTGGTCTTCGAGCGGATGCCCAGCAGCTGCACGTCGCGGACGGCCTCGACCAGCTCGGCCTCGTCGAGGGCCCCCTTCGCCGTGGTCACCTCGATCCCGCGCTGGCTCAGGACCCGGACCGCGTCGGGGTGGATGTTCTCGAGCAGGAGAGCCTTCATGGTTCCTCGTCAGCTGGCTGGTGCACGCAGGGCGCGGCCCAGTCTAGGAAGCGGGGGCGGCGCGCGCCCGTCCGTCTCAGGTGCACCCCGCCGGCCGCGGCTCAGGCCGGCCCCGGCCGGGCGCCCGGCACGAGGTCGGCGTAGGCGGGCCACGGACCGCGGCCGGTGGCGCTGACCAGGGCGTCCAGGCAGGCCGCGGTGAAGACGTCGGCCGCTGCAGCGAGCAGCTCGTTCATCGCCCCCAGCGCGGCCCGCGGGTCGGCAGGCTCCGGCACGCGGCCGGCGGCGAGGCAGAAGACGGTGTCGCCGTCGGTCATCGAGTGCACGGGGCGGGCGGCACGGGCCAGCCCGTCGTGCGCGACGGCGGCGACCTTGCGCGCCTGCGCGGGGACCAGCGCGCGGTCGGTCATCACCACCCCGATCGTGGTGGCCAGCGACGGGGTCGCCCCCGCCTGCGCCGCCGCCAGCGCCTGCCGCTGCGCCGCGTCCGGCTCCGGGAGCCGGTGCTCGACGTCGGCCCAGAGCCGGCCCGTCCGCGGGTCGACCGGCGACCCGGCGGCGTTGACGACGACGGCCGCGGCGACCGCGGCGCCGTCGGGCAGCGCCTGCTCGGCGAAGCCGAAGCCGCCCTTGAGGCCGCCGGCCTGGGCGCCCGTGCCGCCGCCGACACAGCCGCTGGCCGGGCGTCCCGGCCGGGCGGCGTCCAGCGCCGCACGCCCGAACTCCGCCGTCGGGCGGTGCCCGAAGTGACCGCCGCGGCCGAGGTCGAAGATGACGGCGGCGGGCACGATCGGCACCACCTGCCCGGGTCCGGGGCCGACGGGGAACCCGAGCCCGCGCGCCTCCAGACCGGCCATCACGCCGTCGGCGGCGGCGAGGCCGTAAGCGCTGCCGCCGGTGAGCACCACCGCCTGGACCTGCTGGACGAGGGTGCTCGGGTCGAGTAGGTCGGTCTCCCGCGTCCCCGGTCCGCCGCCCCGCACGTCGACGCCGCCGACGGCGCCCGCGGGGGCCAGCACCACCGTCGTCCCGGTCAGCCAGCCGTCGCCGTCCGCCGTGCGGTGCCCGATCTCGAAGCCTGCCACCATCTGGTCACCCTAGGACCGCCGCCACGGGGTGGGAGCCCCGGGCGGGCGGGTAGACAGGGGGCTGTGACCTCCTCCGACCGCGCGGGCCCGGCCGACCGGGACGCCCTGCTGGCCCGCTACCGCCGGCTGGTGCTGGACGAGCTGCCCCGGCGGGCGCGAGCCGAGCGCTGGGTGGTGCACGCCGACCACTGCTTCGGCCGGATCGTGCTGGACCACGCGGTGGGCGGGTGCTGGTACGACGTGCTGGACCGCCGCCGCCCCCCCGCCTTCGCCCAGCTGGACGACGAGCGGCTGCGCGCGGCCGTGGCGCTGGCCGAGCGGATCGCGGCCGAGGGCGACCCGTTGCTCCGCCGGCTCGACGAGCAGAGCCTGCGCTGGCGCGGCCACCCGCCGAAACCTCCGGCGGGCGCCGGCCGCAGCCGCCCCTAGATCGCGAACCGGGTGCCGCTGATGCTGCCGGGCAGGGTCGTGCCGGCGGCCAGGCCGCCCCGGCCGTCGCCGCGGAAGAGCACCAGCTTCCCCGCCGACGTGCGGGCCAGCACGTCACCGCGGCCGTCGCCGGTGACGTCGCCGACGGCGGTGAGCGCCGGGTAGGCCGACCAGCCGGTCCCCACCGTCACCGGCTCGGCGAACCCGCTCGCGGTGCCTCGGTGGAGCTGGAGCCGGTCGCCGCGGGTGGTCAGCAGGTCGGGGCGGCCGTCCCCGGTCAGGTCGCCCGGCCCGCGCAGCGACTCCTGGTCCGACCAGCCACCGGCCAGCTTGGTCAGCGACGCCCGGCCCGTCCGGCCGTTGCCGGCGTGCAGCCAGAGGTTGCCCGCGGGGCTGATGCTCACGAGGTCCGGCTTGCCGTCCCCGGTGACGTCGCCCACCGCGGCCAGGGCGCGGATGCCGCCGCCGAAGCCCATGACGACCCCGGCGGCGAGCCGGCCGGTCGCGGTGCCGCGGTGCAGGCGCAGGGTGCCGTCGGAGGCCCGGGTGATGACGTCCTGGTACCCGTCGCCGTTCCAGTCCCCGGCGTTGAGGACGTGGCTGGCGGCGCCGAAGCCGGTGCCGAGGGTGACGGGTGCACCCAGCACGCCCTTCGTGACCGGGTAGCGGCGCAGCGTGCTGCCGCTCACCAGCAGCAGGTCCGCGCGGGAGGCGGCGCTGTAGCTGCGCGGGTAGCTGGCGTAGGCGGGGCCGGGCCGCACCGTGGCCGGCGGCGGGGTGGGCGTCGCGGTGCCGCCGGTGCTGGCCCCGGCGACGGTGAAGAGCGAGGAGCGCATCCCGAAGCGGTACTGGAAGGTCTCACCGCCGACGGTGACGGAGCTCTTGCTGCCCGTGACGGTGATCTTCTCCACCCGGCCGCCCCAGGGACCGGACCCGTCCCGGCGGGTCACCTGCAGCTTCTTCACGGTGCCGACCGAGGGCCACGAGCGGCCGATGGCGGCCGCGGTCAGGGTGCGCGACCAGGCCTGGGAGGTGATGACGCCGTCGTAGGGGTCGGCCTTGGCCACGAGGTAGGGAAGGTTGCTGGCCGCCAGGGCGCCGCCGTTGGACGAGGCGAACTGGGTGAGCGCCACCCGCCCGCCGTGGCTGACGACCCGGCCGGCCGTCGCCTTCACGGCCGCGTCGCCGCCGCTGGTCTCGGCGCGCTCGCCGCCGTAGACCTGGCAGGTGTCGGTGTCGCAGATGTCGTAGCCGGGCCGGTCGGTGAAGTCCCGGGTGCGGACGGCGTAGGAGCGGGCGGCCACGGCCTGGCTGCGCACCGCGTCGGCCGCCCAGGAGGTGGGCATCTCGACCGGCACCACGGCGCGGACGTAGTCCTCGAGCAGGACGGTGTTGACCGTCTTCCCGCCCGAGCCGCTGCGGACCAGCCCCAGCGAGCCCCGGTAGGGCCGTGTCGAGCCGCCGGGTCGCACGAGGGTGAGGACCTTCGCGGTCGAGGAGAACGACCAGGTGCCACCGCCCAGGCCGGTGGACCGCGTCTTCCAGGTGCCGGCGGCGTCGCGCGAGGCCAGCTGGTAGCCGTCGCCCTTCCGGCTGATCCGCCAGGAGGTGTGGGTCGCACCCGTCGGGACGGTGTAGCGCCCGCCCTCGCCGTCGCTGACCCTCAGCCCGGCCGCCGGCTGCACCCGCAGGTCGCCGTCGCTGTCCGCGGTGAGCAGCACCTTGATCGTCGTGCCGGTGGGCATCGTCGTCAGCGTGGTGCCCGGGTAGTAGAAGGCGAGGATCTGCTTCCAGGTCAGGCCCTTCTTCGCCGCCCCGTAGGCGCCGTACTGGGACATCCCGTGGCCGTGGCCGAAGCCGGCGCCGCGGATGGTGAAGCTGCCCTCCCGGGGCGCCACGGCCGAGTCGGCGGAGGCCGTCGGCGGCGCCAGGAGGGCGAGGGAGGTGAGCAGGCTGAGAGCCACCGCGCCGCCCCAGAGCCGCCCCGTACGGCTCCGGACGGTGGTGACGGCGCGTGTCGGGGAGGACATGACCATCCATTCGTTCGGGTGGGCACAGCCTGCACCGCCGTCAACCCGACACGCCAGAGGCGTCAGAACTTTCCTGGGTCACCTGGGACATCAGGGACGAAAGTCCCGAGCCGCCCGGCCCGCGCCCGGGAGGGCGGGGTCGGACGGCTCGGGGGTGGTGCGGGAGCGCGGGTCCCGGCTCAGAGGCGGACCTCGGAACCCTGCGCCGCCGAGGCGTAGCAGGCGTCGACGACGGCGGCGCGGACCAGCGCCTCGTCGCCCTGGTGGCCCTCGACGTCACCGCTGAGGACGGCGGCGACGAAGTCGAGCACGGCGGCCGTGTGCTGGCCGTCCGGCGGGACGGCGGGCTGCAGGACGGCCGGCACGCCGTCCTTCTCGGTCCAGATGTTCAGCGAGTCGTAGGCGTCCGACGGGCCGCCGCCCCACTCGATGCTCGCGCCGCCCTCGGAGCCGTAGAGGGTGACGTAGCACTGGTCGCGCGGGATCCACTGCGCCCAGCTCGACTCGAGCAGCAGGGTGGCCCCGCCCTCCAGGCGCAGGAACGCCGTCGAGAGGTCCTCGACGTCGTAGTCGCTGGCCTCGACCCCGGTCTTGCCGGTGGAGCCGTAGGGGGAACCGCCGCGACCCTTGGGCCCGAACTCGGCGTAGGTGGCCGCGGTAGCCGACGTGACGGCCGGCTCCTGCAGCAGGTGCAGGGCCATGTCGAGCATGTGCACGCCGATGTCCATCAGCGGGCCGCCGCCGGCGGTCGCCCGGCGGGTGAACCAGCTGCCGAGACCGGGGATGCCCTCGCGGCGCAGCCAGCCGGCCTTGGCGTAGTAGATGTCGCCGAGCAGGCCCGCGTCGACGATCTTCTTCAGGGCCTGCACGTCGCCGCGGCGGCGGTGGTTGAAGGAGACGTCGAGGACCTTGCCGTTGCGCTTGGCGGCGTCGACCATCGTCTGCGCGGCCTCGGCGTTCTCGGCCATCGGCTTCTCGCTCAGCACGTGGATGCCCGCGTCCAGCGCGGCCACGGCGATCGGCGCGTGCAGCGTCGTCGGGGTGGCGATGCTGACGACGTCGAGGTCGCCGCTGGCGACGAGGTCCTTCCAGTCGCTGTAGCGGTGGTCCTCGGCGATGCCGTACTGGTCGCCCAGCTGCTGCATCGGCTCGACCTCCATGCCGGCCAGCGCGACGAGCTCGACGTCGGGCGAGCCGTCGTAGGCGGCCATGTGCTGGCGGCCGGCCCAGCCCAGGCCGACGACGCCGGCGCGGAGCTTGCGCTGCTCGCTGCCCGGGGCGCTCACGAGCGCAGCGCCTTGCCGCCGGCGAAGAACGGCGCCGGCTCGTTGACGACGGCGGGCGGGACGAAGTCGGCGACCTCGTCGGGGCGCGCCCACTGCACCGCGTTCGCCAGCACCCGCTTGATGTCGGGGTGGTGGTAGACGGGGTACTCCTGGTCGCCCGGGGAGAAGTAGAAGACCTTGCCCTTGCCGCGCCGCCAGGTGCAGCCGGAGCGGAAGACCTCGCCGCCGGAGAACGTCGAGAGGAACACCTGCTCGTCGGGGGCGGGGATGTCGAAGTACTCGCCGTACATCTCCTGCTCGTCGATGACGATCGGCTGGGGCACGCCCTGGCTGATCGGGTGCGACGGCGAGACGTTCCAGACCAGCTCGGTGTCGGCGGAGTTGCGCCACGACAGCGAGCAGCTGGTGCCCATCAGCTTGATGAAGATCTTGGAGAAGTGGGCCGAGTGGAGGGCCAGCAGGCCCATCCCGCCCAGCACGCGCTGGTGCACCTTCTCGACCACGGCGTCGTCGACGGCGCCGTGCCGCGCGTGCCCCCACCAGGTGAGGACGTCGGTCGACGCCAGCACCTCCTCGGTCAGCCCGTGCTCGGGCTGGTCCAGCGTGGCGGTGCGCACCTCCACCTGGTCCCCGAGGAGCTCGGACAGCCCGGCGGCGATGGCGCCGTGCATCCCCTCGGGATAGCGCTCGGCCATGCCGGCGCGGTCGCGGTCGCTGTGTTCGTGGAAGTTCTCGCCCCATACGGTGACGCGGATCGGTGAGTTCACGGTTGCCTAGTCTGCCCGTTCGCGCTGACAGCACGTGCACCGGGATCATGTCGGGCATGGCGTCCGGATTCTCGGTGCAGCAGATGAAGCTGCGCGCGTTCGACCTCAGCGAGCGCACCACCCGGGTGGGGCGCCGATCGCTCGGGGCGCGGTGGTCGCGGCTGCGCTCGCGGGCCTTCCTCATCCCGCAGACGGCGGTGACGGCGGGGCTCGCCTGGCTGCTGGCCAGCGCGATCTTCCAGCACGCGAACCCCTTCTTCGCCCCGATCGCGGCCATCATCTGCCTGGGCGGCACCTTCGGCCACCGGATGCGGCGCGGGGTCGAGATCGCCATCGGCGTGGCCGTCGGCATCGCCGTCGGCGACCTCTTCGTCCAGCTGTTCGGCCAGGGCGCCTGGCAGGTGGTGCTGGTGGTCGGCGTGTCCATGGCCCTGGCCACCCTGCTCGGGGCCGGGCAGCTGATGACGACGCAGGCGGCCGTGCAGTCGCTGGTGGTGACGCTTCTCCTGCCGAACCCCGACCAGGGCCTGGAGCGGTGGCTCGACGCCCTCGTCGGCTGCGCCGTGGCGCTGCTGGTGGCCACCGTCGCCCCGAGCTCGCCGCTGCGCCGGCCCGGGAAGCTGGCGGCCGCGATCCTCGCCGAGATGGCGGCCACCCTGGAGGCGACCGCCGCGGCGCTGCGGCTGGACGACGAGGCGGCCGCCGACCGCGTGCTGGAGCGGGCGCGCGCCACCGAGGACCAGCTGCAGACGTTGGCCGAGGCCAACCGCGAGGGGCTGGCGGTCATCCGGCACTCGCCCTTCCGCCGGAAGCGGCTGCCGGAGGTCCAGGCCTACGCCCAGCTGCTCGACCCGCTGGACCGCGCCAGCCGCAACCTCCGGGTGCTGGCCCGACGGGCGGTCGTGCTGGTCTGGCGCGGCCAGCACGTCCCGGCCGGCTACCTCGAGCTGCTCGGCCGGCTCGGCGCCGCGGCCCGCTCGATGTCGGACGAGCTGGAGCAGGGCCGGCTCCCCCGCGCGGCCCGCGACGAGCTGGTCGCCCTCGGCGAGGTCAGCTCGCACCTGGAGCTCCCGCACACCCTCTCCGCCGTCGCCGTGCTGGCCCAGGCCCGCTCGATGGTCGTCGACCTGCTGGAGCTGACCGGGCTGCCGACCGAGGACGCCCGGGAGCTGGTCCCCGAGGTCGACTGAGGTCCGTCGGCACCCCGATTTGGCATCCCGGGGGTCCCCGGGTAATGTTCTGTTCAGCGGCGCGGGGTGGAGCAGCTCGGTAGCTCGCTGGGCTCATAACCCAGAGGTCACAGGTTCAAATCCTGTCCCCGCTACGAACGGAACGGCCTGCACAGGAAACTGTGCAGGCCGTTTCTCTTTCTCCCGAGCCGGGCGAGCACCCCGCGGGGCTGGATCGCAGCCGGGTCGTCCCGCGGTCGAGGTCGCGTCAGGTGCTGCTGCGGGCCTCGCGCCACTCGCTGGGTGACATCCCCGACGACTCGCGGAACCGTCGCGCGAAGTGGCTGGTGTCGGAGAAGCCGGACCGGCGGGCGACGGTCGCGATGCTGGTCCTGGCCTCACCGCTGACGGCGAGCAGCTCGCGCGCCCGCCCCAGCCGGCGGCTGATGATCCACTGCGCGGGTGTCTCGCTGTGCCCGGCGGCCGCCCACACGTTGTACAGGTGCCGCACCGAGATGTGGTGCGCCTCGGCCAGCCGTTGGACCGTGAGGCCCCGGTCGGTCAGGTGGGCGTCGACGTACAGGGCGATCCGCGTCGGCAGCGCCTCTTCCAGGGCTCCCCGTCCGTCGTCGACCTCCGCCGCCGTGGTCAGCAGCGCTCGCACCAGCGCGACGGTGGCCTGGCCGGTGAGAGCCCGCACCTCGGGAGACAGGGCCCGGGCGGCGGTGAACAGCGAGCCGAGGTGGCCGCGGACCAGGTCGTAGACGGGGCTGCCGGCCAACGCCGGCAGGGCAGCCCGGACCACGTCGACGGGGACGCCCGCGACGCGGTTGCTGAGGATGAGGACGTCGTGGGTGTTCGCCGTCGTGTGCGTCAGCCGGTAGGGCCGCGTCATGTCGACGCAGTTCAGCTGTCCCACCGGCATGTCGCTCTCGGTGGCGCCTGCGGAGACCACGCCCCGGCCTCGGCGGCGCAGGCCGAGGGCGACGTGCTCGTCGGCGTCCCCGCGGACCTGGCGGGCGGTGCGGACGATGTCGAGCGGGCTGCCGCCGGTGCGCAGCAGGTGGGCGCCGTCCCCCAGGCCCACCCGCTCCACGTGGTGCCGGACGGGCCCCGGGCCGACGACGACGGTGCGCCGTGGGCTCTGGTCCGCGTAGGCGGCGTGGACGGCGTCGGCACGCTCCCGCTCGGCGAGGAGGTCGGTGTCCAGCAGCACGGTCACGGGGGCACCTCGATCCACGGCCTGCAGCACGGCGGCCGGGCACGGCGCCCGGCCCGCCCGAGTCTGGCAGGCCGCGAGGCACGTCGTCGGACGCAGCCCCGGAGGGATGGGCCGAACGGCCCGGGGCGCGACGGGACACCGCACCGCCCCTCGTCGCGCCGGTGCCTGACGCGACAGGCGGCGAGCGGCCCCTCAGGTACCGGGTGGCCGGGTCGGAACGCTCACCGGCGGGAGGCCGCTGGTGCCGGACCGGGCCTCAGGACGCCGCAGCGGCCTGCCGGATGCCGATGAGGTTGCCGAACGGGTCGAGCAGCTGGCACAGCCGCTCCCCGGTCATGATCGTCTTCGGTCCGCGGTGAGCGGTGGCGCCGCCAGCGACCCACTCGGCGGTGACCCGGTCGACGTCCTCGACGTCCCAGTAGGCGACGCACCCGGCGGGACCGCCGGCGTTGAACTCGTCGGTGCGGTGGACCGTCAGCCGGGAGCCGCCGAGGTCGAAGCGCGCCAGCTGCGGGGCGGTCAGCACGGGAGCCGTCCCCAGGCGCTCGGTGTACCAGGCGACGGCGGCGTCGAGGTCGTCGACGAAGCAGAAGACGTCGATCACGGCGTGGAACGGCGGGGTGGGCACGGTGGTCTCCTGGGGGTCGGCTGCGGTCATGGTCACGTCCCCGGTCGGTGGCGGGGGTGGTGCGGCACGGGGACGACGAGCAGGTGCGTGGCCGGGGAGACGTCCTGCGCCAGCGCGGCGGCACGCTGCACGACCTGGTGGTCGAAGGGGGTGAGCCGTCGGTCGTGCTGGTCGCGGTGGTCGGCCCAGGAGGCGACGCGGAAGCGCTCGACCAGCTGCTCCGCGTCGACGGCGTCCCGCAGCAGGGTCCACGTGGTGGCACCGGTGCGCAGGCGGCTGGTCCGCACGTCGCCCATCGCCTGCAGGAACTCGTCCTGCTGCTCGGGGGCGACGCGGTAGCGGAGCACGATCTCCACCGGGTCGTCGGGGAGGGGGACGCCCAGGACCGTGACGTCCGGCAGGACGCCCAGGGCGACCGGCGCGCGGTCGCCGACGTCCGTGCGCCGCAGCGGCAGCCAGATCCCGACCACCGTCGTCACGAGGAGCGCCACCCCGGCCAGGAGGAAGGTGGAGCCCAGGCCGAGCTGGTTCGCCGCCGCGCCCCAGAGGGCCGCGCTGCCGGCGAACGAGGCGAACAGCACCATCTGGTAGACGGCCAGCGCCCGCGCCCGGACCCAGTCGGGCAGGAAGGCCTGGGTGGTGGCGTTGAGGCCGGCGATCACGGCGATCCACGCCATCCCGGTCGGCACCAGGACCAGCACGGCCACCACCGGGGTGCTGGCGGCCGCGAGCCCGACCAGTCCCAGGCCGAACACCGCTCCGGACAGGGTCAGGAGCCGGGAGGGCGACACCCGGGTCCGGACGGCGGGGAGCAGCACGGCTCCGGCCACGGCTCCGGCCCCGGCGGCCCCCAGCAGGATGCCGTAGCCGGTGGCACCGAGCCCCAGGCGTCCCTCGGCCAGCGGCGCCAGCAGCGCCCACAGCACGTTGGCCGGCACGGCGAAGAGCACCAGTCGGAGCAGGATCCGTCGCACGGCCGGGGAGTGCTCGACGTAGTGGGCACCGGCGCCGAGGCTGGACCAGGACGCGGCGCGCACCAGCGGGGCGGCGCTGGGGGCGGTCCTCGGGGTGGTGAGGAGGGCCGCGGCGAACAGCAGGAAGCTGACCGCGTTGAGGGCGAACAGCCACGGCACGCCCAGCGGCGCCACCAGCAGGCCGGCGACGGCCGGCCCCACGGCCCGGGCCAGGTTGACGCCCAGTGAGCTCAGCGCCGCGCCCTGGCCGAGCTCCGTGCGCGGCAGCAGGTCGGAGATGAACGACTGGTAGGCCGGCAGCTGCACCGCGGCCCCGCACCCCAGCAGGAAGGTGAAGGCCAGGATCAGCTCGGGCGTCATCCGACCCGTGGCCGTGAGCAGGGCCAGGACGGCGGTGATCGAGGCCTGGACGCCCTGGGCGGCCACCAGCAGCCGTCGCTTGTCCACGAAGTCGGCGACCACGCCGGCCGGGATCACCAGCAGCAGCACCGGCAGGCTGGAGGCGCTCTGCACCAGGGAGATCAGCAGGCTGGAGCTGTGGCGCTCGACCAGCAGCCACTGGGCGCCGACCGTCTGCATCCAGCTGCCGATGTTGGCGATGAACGCGGCCAACCACACCGCCCGGAAGACCGGGCGGTGCAGCGGAGCCCACATCCCCACCGGCGACGGCGTCGCCGTGGCCGCCGTGGTCGTCATCGCGTCGACGCCGTCGCTCGAGCCCGGGCGCGGGTGGTCGGCTCGGGCACGCGACCGCTGTCGGCCATGGTTCCTCCGGTCGGGACGGGCGGTGGCGCCGACCTCGTCCGCCGGCACCGGGAGCCTCGCGGGTAGGACCTCGTCCTGGCAACCTCGAGGGCCGGGATCTGCACGGACAGCACGTGCCTGTTCACGAAGAGGCGAGGACCGACCGGGAACGTCAGGGATCTGCGCCCCGCCGCCCCGTGCTCGTGGGCCGTTCCGGCACCTGGCGGCACCGTCGGCCGAGGACGAGCATGACGCCATGAACCTGTTGTGCGCGACGGGGCGCCACCGGTGGGTGACGCGGCAGGGCACGGGCGAGCGGGGCGAGATCGTCACCTCCCGGCAGTGCGAGCGGTGCCGCCACTACCCGAAGACCTCCTCCTGGCTCCAGCGGGACCCCGACCGGTGGGAGCCCTTCCACCCGGGCGACGCATCGGGCGCCGGCGGCGGCGGGAGCGTCGGCTTCTGACGCCGCCGACGTCCGCCGGTCGCCGAGCCGGGCGTTCGGGTCCGAGCCGTGCCGTCGCACGCTCTCTCGTCGGGGCAAGGACTTACCAGGAGCACGTCCTGTAGGTTCAGATCATCCACGCCCCGGGCGGTCCCCGGTGGTGAGGCCCGGGCCCCGTCCCGCACCCGCGGCCGACCGCCGTCACCCCTCGGCGCCCACCCTGACGAAGGAGTCAGCTGATGCCGATCCCCCACCACCTCCCGTCCTCGCCCGTCTCCCGCCGCGGTTTCGCCGCGGGCGTCGGCGGCCTCGGACTGGCCGCTCTGCTGCCGTCCGCGGCCGCCAGCGCCCGGCCCCGTCGACGGCCCGATGTCTGGGAGACCCGGGCCCGCGCCAGCTTCGCCGCGCTGCAGACCTACTTCCGGGCCGACGACGACTCGGGCCTCTACCGCGAGCGCTACCCGGTCGCGGCCGAGGACCCGACCTACTCCTACGAGTGGCCCTACTCCCAGGCCCACGTCGCGGCCCTCGACCTGGCCGGGATGCGCGGCGCCGACCGCCGGGACCGCCGCGTGCTGGCCGACCACGTCCGCGGTCAGCAGCGCTACTGGAGCGACGCCGGCAGCACCGGGCTGCCCGGGTTCGCGTCGGCCCCGCTGCCGCCCTACGGCACCGGCGGCGACTTCTTCTACGACGACAACGAGTGGGTGGGCCTCAAGGACGTCCAGCAGTGGCGGATGTTCCGCGACCGCAGCGCCCTGCGCGAGGCGGAGGAGCTCTTCGACCTCGTCGTCTCCGGCTGGGACACCGACCCCGACCACGCGTCCCCGGGCGGGGTCTTCTGGACCCAGGCGCCGTGGAGCGACGACCGCAACACGGTCTCGAACATGCCCGGCGCCGAGCTGGGCCTGCGGCTGCACCAGATCACGGGGCGCCGGTACCACCGCGAGTGGGCCCTGCGGATGTACGCGTGGACGAACCGCCACCTGCAGCGCGAGGACGGGCTCTACCACGACCACCTCGGCCTCGACGGCACCCTGGAGAAGACGATCTGGAGCTACAACCAGGGGGTGCCGGTCGGGGTCAACGTGGCCCTGCACGAGGTGACCGGCGAGCGCCGCTACCTCACCGAGGCCGTCCGGATCGCCCGGGCCGCCCGGTCCTACTACGCCGTCGACGACCGCCTCGACGAGCAGCCGGCCTTCTTCAACTCGATCTACTTCAAGAACCTGCTGCGGCTGGGGGCGGCCACCCGGACGTCGCGCTACCGCGACGACATGGCCGCCTACGCCGAGCGGATGTGGACCACCCGCCGCGACCCCGCCACCGGCCTCTTCGGCGGGGCGGACGGCGAGCGGGCCGAGATGATCCAGCAGGCGGCCATGGTGCAGGTCTTCGCCGTCCTGGCCTGGGCCCCTGGGCACCTGTCCCGGCTGTACTGAGCCCCGGCCGCTGGCCCTCCTGCACCCCGAGATCGCTGCTGCACCCCTCCTCGGGGTGCGGCAGCGAGACCGGGGTGCAGGACGGGCGCCGCGCCGGGCCGGGCCGGTCAGGCCCGCGCCACCGGCTGCCGGAGGATCGTCCGCAGCCGGGCGGGCGGGGTGCGGCGGGGGTCGCTGAGGTAGATCTCGTGGTGGTGGCCCGTCATCCGCAGCCCCTGGGCGGGGATGAACGCGTCGTGCATCGCGGCCAGCACCGGACCCTCGTCGTCGTAGGGCCCGACGTGCAGGGTCTGCACGGCCAGCCCCTCGTCGAGGGGCTGCAACCGCACCTCCTCGAGAGCGGTGGGGTCGAGGGCCCGGGGGCCGGCCCTCCGGCGCACCGTGGCCCGGGCCGTCCCGACGTGCTCCTCGCCGATCCAGTCCGGGACCATGATCATCAGCGTCCAGCTCCAGCGGGACTTGTCGCGCGCGCTGGTGAACGTGGCCGGGTCCGCCGACCACCACAGCGCCTCGAGCGGCATCACCACGTGGTCGCGGCCCAGCGCGTCCCGGCTCAGGAACTTCAGCGCGTAGGCCAGCGGGTACAGCGCGGCGAGCGCCCGTGCGTAGGCCGGCGCGGTGTTCGGGTCGCCGGCGCCGTCGACGGCCAGGTGCTGCAGCGGCGGGACCTCGACGACGGCGAAGCGCCCCGCGCGCGCCCGGTAGGACGGCACGAGCCGCTTGACGTCGGTGGTCACGCGCTCCCCCTCACCCTCGTCGCCCAGCTTGGCGGACGGCGTGGCCGGCGTCACGCCAGGGTGAGCGCGAGGAGGTCCTCCAGGCCCCGGCGGACCGCGTCCGCCGTCAGGTCCGGACGGCCGGCGGCGACGGCCGGGAGGATGTGCGCCGGGTCGGGCAGGAAGCCGAGGACGTCGCCGACGACCCACCGGCGGGCGACGTCGGGGTCCGGGTCCAGCCGTCCGCCCTGCTCGACGTAGGCGGTGCGGAACGCCACGGCCGCGGCGGTGCCGTGCAGCATCGCCAGGTCGGCGCAGGCGTGCGCGACGTCCAGGTCGGGCGCTCCCCACGAGGTCTCGGCCCAGTCGACGAGGCCGGTCACCGCGTCGCCCTCCCAGACGGTGTTGCCGAGGTGGAAGTCGCGGTGCAGCAGCCCGGCCGCACCCGCCGGCGGGCCGGCCGCCCCGATCTCCAGCGCCCGCCGCCAGAGCCCCGGCCACCGGACCCAGCCCGGCACCTCCGGCCGCGCCGGGCCCCGGAACGCGGCCGGTGGCGGTCGCCGCCCGGCCGGCACGGGCTGGCGGTGGACCGCGACGGCCAGCCGGGCCCACGCGGTGAGGGCGGAGGCGTCGAGCGGGTCCAGCCGGACCCGGCCCGGGCGCCACGTCAGGAGGTTCGCGGGACCCCCGGCGTGCTCCCCGTCGGGGTCGGTGCCGAGGAGCCGCGGCACGGGGAGGTCGGTCCCCGCGAGCAGCCGGCAGGCGAGCGCCTCGCGCCGGACGTGCTCGCGCCCCGTCGCGCCCCACGCCGCCGGGTCGCACCAGCGGACCACCAGCGGCCCGCCGTCGGCCAGCCGCAGCAGCCACTTGGTGCCGGTGATCCCGCCGCCGACCGGGGTGGCGTCGACGACGGCGGCGGGCGCCAGCCCGGACGCCCACGTCAGGGCGCGGTCGGGCAACTCCAGCACGCTCACCGGTCGTCCCCCGGGTCCGCCGCACCGCTCACCGGGCCAGCCAACCACGGGGGGCGGCGCGGGCACCTCAGTCCCCCGCCCACGTGCCGCGGCGTCCCGGATGAGGAGAATGACCCATGCGCGCCCGACCCCCTCAGCCCGAGGCTGAGGTCGTGCCCCTCCCGGTGCCGGCGGCCCCACGACCGCCGACCGCCTCCCTGTCCGCCCGGACCGGGACGCCGTCGGGCAGGACGCCGTCGGAGAGAGGAGACCCGCCATGAGCGGGACGGTCCACGACCACCACCACCCCCTGACCACCGCCGTGCGACGGGCCTGGGCCCAGCACCGACGGGTGCACGAGCACCGCCGGCTGCGGGACCGCCCCTGGCTCGAGGACGTGCTCCACTGGTCGGCCGACGGGGAGCTGCACGGGCACGTGGCCCCTTCCCCCGACGGGCGCGCGCGCAGCGTCAGCTCGGACGGCTGGTGCCCGGGACCGCGATGACGCCCGGCCGCGGGCCCGCCCGTGGCTAGCGCGGGCGGTGTCGCCGCACGGTACCGCGAGGCCGCCCGGGCCCTCGCCCCGACGGCGCCGCGGCAGGCGGCCGCGGCGACCGGGCTGGCCGGCGCGGCGGACGCGGTGCGGCTCCTCGAGGCCTTCCCGGCCCGCGCCCGGCGACCGGCGGCGGTGCTGGCCGCCCTGCACGACCTCGTGCTGGCCGACCGCGCCCCGGTCCTCGCCGCGGCCTGGGCCGCCGGGGACGGCGCGGCGGCCGCGGACGCCGCCGTCGCGACCCTGCAGGACGAGCCCGGGGCGGTGGCCGAGCGCGCGAGCCGACGGCTGCGGACCGAGGAGGTGGGCCGGCATGCGGTGCTCCGCCCGCTCGTCGCCGAGGCCGCCCGACGGGCGGGAGCGGCGGCGGTCGGGCTGGTCGGCCTCGGCTGCTCGGCCGGCTTCGACCTCCACCTCGACCGGGTCGGCGTCCGCTACGACGCGGGCCCCGTGCAGGGCGACCCCACCTCACCCCGGCAGGTGGCGGCCTCGGTGGTGGGCGGGCGTGCCGTCCCGACGACCCGGCTGCCGGCGGTCCTGGCCCGGGTGGGTGTCGACCGCGAGCCCCTCGACGTGGCCGACGACGACGCCGCCCGCTGGCTGCACGCGTGCCTCGGGCCCGACGCGCCAGCGGCGGCGCGGGTCGCGCTGGAGGCCGAGGTCGTGCTGGCCCGGGCGGTCCCGCGGGTGCTGCTGGCCGGTGACGTCGTCGACCTGCTGCCCACAGCCCTGGCCCGGGTGCCCGCCGGGGCGCTGCCGGTCGTCACCACCACCTGGGCGCTCGGCCGGCTGAGTCCCGGGGACCGCGCGCGCTTCGCGGACGGGCTCCGGACCGCCGCCGAGCGTCGCCCCCTGGCCTGGGTCTCGGCCGAGGGGGTGGGCGTCGCGCCCGGCGTGCCGACGCTGGGTGACCGGCCGGCGTCGGGGCACAGCATCCTCGCCGTCACGTTCCTGGACAGCGGCGCGGGGCGGGTCGAGGCCCTCGGCCGCTGCTGGTCGCGCGGACGGCAGCTCAGCTGGCTGGTGGACGACGGCCCGGGGTGGGAGACCCGCTCGGTGGCGCCCTGACACCTCGCCCCGAGCGGGCCGAGCAGCCGTCCTCCCCAGGATCAACGCCGCTCTTGGACCGTCCGCCGTGCCGGGGGGTGGTGGCGGAAGCCCATGGCGCCCAACTTACTCGTGCGCGACAGGATCTGCACGCCGCACGGAGAACCCGCACCCGGTCGTCCCCTCCTCGAGCGGGCTGGTTCCATGGACCCATGAGCAGGAGGTGGGCGGCTCCGGTGGTGGTGGCGCTGCTGCTGACGGGCTGCACGCCCGCCGAGCAGCCCGCCGCGCTGGCTGCCGGTCGGCAGTTCCAGGCGGCCGTCGGCGCCGGCGACCGGGCCGGGGCCTGCGCCCTGCTCTCCCCCGCCGCCCGCGCGAACCTCGAGCAGGCCAGTGCCCGGTCGTGCCCGGAGGCCCTGGCCGCGCTGCCGCTGCCCGGGGGCGCGACCCGTTCGGTCGAGGTCTGGGGCGGCGGCGCCCAGGTCCGGCTGGACGCGGGCACGCTCTTCCTGGCCCGCTTCGGCGACGGCTGGCGGGTCACGGCCGCGGGCTGCACCCCCCGGCCCGACGAGCCCTACGACTGCCTGGTGGAGGGCTGAGCGGTGCGCGCCGTCTTCGTCTCGACCCTGGTCCTCATCGCCGTCGGGCTCGCCTACGTCCTCGCCATCGGGCTGCTGCAGCGCTGACCGGGGCCGTCGCACCCGGCAGCGACCTCCGTCCGGCCCGGCGCCTCCCGCGCGGGAGGCGCGACGGCGGACAGAGCGGCCCCCAGCGCTCCTGCGCCGGGGGCCGCGTGCCGTCCCTCCCCAGGTGACGTGCAGGCGTCCACCCCGACCCGGAGCCCGGAGGCCGCGACCCGGGCGGGCGGGGTGCGCTCCTGCAGGCTACGGGACGCCGCACCGTTGCGGGTCGCCCGGCACGCTCCGCCCGAGGACTCGGCGCCGACCCGGTGCGGCGTCAGGGATTTACGACGTAAACTCCTGCCGACCGCGCGCCGGAGCTCCCGCCGACGCCCTGCATCCGCCCGCGGGCGGTGCGGGGTAGGAGAGGGAGCACCCGCCGAGGTCGCCCGGCCGCGCACGGCGCCCCGGGCCGCGCCCGCTCCGGGAACCCACCCGGGGGGCGACCCGCGGGAGCAGCACGACAGAGGAGAACGACACGGTGGACGCGAGCCTGGCCAGGGACCTGGCCACCGCAGCGCGGGCGATGGCCGACCAGCCCGACCTCCAGGCCACCCTGGACACGATCTGCCGGCAGGCCGTCGCCGCCGTCGGCGCCGACGCCTGCGGGCTGTTCCTGCTGCGCAAGGGGACGGCGCACGCCGCGGCGCTCTCCGACCCGGTCCTGCGAGCGGCCGAGCAGGCCCAGATCGAGGCCGGCGAGGGCCCCTGCCTGGACACCCTCCGGCTGACCCGGACGGTGCACGTCGCCGACCTGCGCGACGAGCGCCGCTGGCCGCACTGGTCCCCCCGGATGGTCGAGCTCGGCTGGCTCAGCGTGCTGAGCGTGCCGCTGGTCGAGGGTGACCGGACCAGCGGGACCCTCAACCTGGTCGCGCGGGCGCCCGGGGGCTTCACGGGCGAGGCCGTCGAGGCCGCGCACCTCTTCGCCGAGCACGCCGTGCTGGCCCTGGCGGCGGCACGGACCGCGACGTCGCTCACCGAGGCCGTCGGCGCCCGGCACGTCATCGGCGTCGCCCAGGGGATCCTCATGGAGCGCTACGGGCTGGACGTCGACCGCGCCTTCGAGGCCCTGCGGCGGCGCTCGCAGGACGGCAACGTCAAGCTCCGCGGGGTGGCCGAGCACGTCGTCGAGCACCGGTCGCTGCCGGGCGAGGACGCGGTGGGCTGAGCCACCGGCCGCGCAGCGCCCCGGGTCCCCGGCGCCCGAGCCCCGTCAGCCCGGGAGGCAGTGGGCGAGGAAGTAGGCGTGCAGCCGGCGGTCGTCGGTGGCCTCGGGGTGGAACGAGGTGGCCAGCAGCGCCCCCTGGCGGACGGCGACGGCCCGGGTGGAGCCGTCGGCGGGCACCGTCACCGAGGCCAGCACCTCGACGTCCGGCCCCGCCCGCTCGACCCAGGGCGCCCGGATGAAGACGGCGTGGACGGGCCCGCCGGGGACCCCGCGGACGTCCAGGTCGGCCTCGAAGGAGTCGGTCTGCCGGCCGAAGGCGTTGCGCCGCACGGCGACGTCGAGGCCGCCGAAGGTCTGCTGGTCGGGCCGGCCGTCCAGGAGCTCCCGCGCCAGCAGGATCATCCCGGCGCACGAGCCGTAGGCCGGCAGGCCCGCGGCGAGCGCCGCCCGCAGCGGGTCGCGCAGCCCCGTGACCCGGGCGAGCGTGTCGATGGCCGTCGACTCACCGCCCGGCAGCACCAGGCCGTCGAGGCCCGCCAGCTCGGCGGCGCGCCGCACCCGGCGGGTGGTCGCGCCGCACGCCGCCAGCGCGCGCTCGTGGTCGGCGACGTCGCCCTGCAGGGCGAGGACGCCGACCAGCGGACGGCTCACCAGCCGCGCTCGGCCAGCCGGTGCGGGGCCGGGATGTCGTCGACGTTGATGCCCACCATGGCCTCGCCCAGCCCGCGCGAGACCTTGGCGATGACGTCGGGGTCGTCGAAGAAGGTGGTGGCCTGGACGACGGCGGCCGCGCGCTCGGCGGGGTTGCCCGACTTGAAGATGCCGGAGCCGACGAAGACGCCCTCCGCGCCCAGCTGCATCATCATGGCCGCGTCGGCCGGGGTGGCGATGCCGCCGGCGGTGAAGAGCACGACGGGGAGCCTGCCGGCCTCGGCCACCTCGGCGACGAGGGCGTAGGGGGCGCCGAGCTCCTTGGCCGCCAGGTACAGCTCCTCGGGAGCCAGGTTCTGCAGCCGGCGGATCTCACCGCGGATGGTGCGCATGTGCGTGGTCGCGTTCGACACGTCGCCGGTGCCGGCCTCGCCCTTGGAGCGGATCATCGCCGCGCCCTCGGTGATCCTGCGGAGCGCCTCGCCGAGGTTGGTGGCGCCGCAGACGAAGGGGACGGTGAAGGCCCACTTGTCGATGTGGTGGCTGTAGTCGGCCGGGGTCAGCACCTCGGACTCGTCGACGTAGTCGACACCGAGGGACTGCAGGACCTGGGCCTCGACGAAGTGCCCGATCCGCGCCTTCGCCATCACCGGGATCGAGACGGCGGCGATGATCGAGTCGATCATGTCGGGGTCGCTCATCCGGGAGACGCCGCCCTGGGCACGGATGTCGGCGGGCACCCGCTCGAGCGCCATCACCGCGACCGCGCCGGCGTCCTCGGCGATCTTCGCCTGCTCGGCGGTGACCACGTCCATGATCACGCCGCCCTTGAGCATGTCGGCCATCCCCCGCTTCACCCGGTCGGTGCCGACCTGGGGCGTGCGCGGGTCGGCCGGGGCGTCAGGAGTCGTCATCCCGCCATCCTCGTCCCTCCGCCCGCGGGCCGCGACCGCGTCCACGCGGTGCGGGGTCCGCGCGCGGCGAGCGCGGAAGATCCTGCGGGGTCAGGGCCGCGAGCGACGCAGCACCGCCAGCTGGAGCTCGAGCAGCAGCCGGCCGTCGGGGTCGTCCAGGGCGATCCCCAGCAGGGCCTCGGCCCGCCGGAGCCGGTAGCGCAGCGTGTTGGGGTGGACGCTGAGGTCGGCGGCGGCAGCACGCACGTCGCCGAACCGGCGCAGGTAGGCCTCGACGCTCACCCGCGCCGCCCCGCCGTGCCGGGCGTCGTGGTCGAGCAGGGCGTCGAGCCGCGGGTCGCGCAGCTCCGGGCGGCCGGCGACGAGGTCGAGGACCTCGCCCAGCAGCACCGACGTGCGGGCGTCGGCCAGCGTCGTCACACCCTCCTCCCCCGTCGTCTGGTCCAGCACCCGGTCCACCTCGGCCCTGGCCAGGGGGACGTCGGCCAGGGCCGCGACCGGGGCGGCGACGGCCGCCCGCAGGCCCGCGCCCGGACGGCTGCGGAGCCGGCCCAGCACGCCGCTGGTCCAGGCCGCCACCGCCGGGACCGGCGCCGCGTGCGGCAGCAGCAGGTAGATCCGCTCGCCCAGCGTCGTCACCGGCGACTCCCGGGCGTACCCGCTGGCGTGCAGCCGCAGCGCCGCCGCCCGCTCCCCGGCCAGCTCGGGGCCGGCCGGACCGACGGCGTCGAAGCCCACGACGACGGCCGGCCCGGTGGTGGGGATGCCGAGCGAGGCTGCCAGGGACGGCACGTCGACGCTGCCGCCCCGGGCGCCGAGCAGCCGCTGGATCTGCACCGCTTCCTGGGTGGGGGCGTCCCGCGCCCGGGTGATCAGCCGGGCGGCGACGGCGGCGGCCCCGCGCAGCACCGCCTCCGCGTCGGCCGCGAGCACGTCGTCGCCCTCCTGCACCCAGATGGTGCCCAGCTGCCGCGGCCGGGCGGTCCTGCCGGGCAGCACGGCCGGCACCGTTTCCCGCATGCTGACGGCGAGCCGCCGCCGGAGCCCCAGCGCGGCGTCGGCCGGCACCTCGACCACGGCGTCGGAGCGGCGCAGCCGGTCGTACACGCCCCAGGCGCGCAGCCGTTCGAGGTACACCGGCGGGCCGGCGCGGCCGAGGATGGAGAGCCGGCGGAGCTCGTCGGCGGCGTCGTCGGAGGCCGAGTACGCCAGCACCCGGGCGTGCTCGTCCTCGATGCTCACCATCCCGCGGGTCAGCGTCGACAGCGTCTGCGCGAGGCCCGCGAGGTCGGTGTCGACGCCCGGCCCGCCCGGTCCGGCGTCCGCGCCGACCGGCACCCGGTCCAGCACGTCGCGGACGGTGGCCAGCAGCTGCTCCCAGCGGGCCCGCGGGTGGACGGACACCAGGGCGACGCCGGTGTCGCGGGCCGCCCGGACCAGCTCCGGCGCGTCGCCGCCGGCCCGGGCCAGCACCGCGGCGGGACGTGGGCGCGGTGACCCTCCCGGGGACGCGGTCAGCCAGTCGGCCGCCCGGGCCGCGGGCACCCCGGCGAGCAGCCACAGCTCCCCCGGACCGCGGGGCACGACGTCGGGGCGGGCGAGGTCGTCGGCGTCCACCAGCACGGCGGCGGCGACCTCGACGGGACCCGGGCCGGGGACGACGAGCTCGGCGGCGGCCGGGGCCAGCGCCCGGAGCAGCGCGTCCAGCGGCACCCGGCCGGGCGTCCAGCCGCTCGTCCGGGCGACCGTCCGAGGGGCGGCGGGATCGGTCACGGGACCAGCCTCCCTCGTCCGGTCGGACGAAGTCCAGGGCCGAGGTTCGGCCGACCGGACGAGACGCCGGGCTCCCGCAGGCGGTTGGATGGAGGCACCGCTCCCGCCCCACCCCCGAGGAGAACCCGTGGACGCCGCCACCGTCGTGCCCGCCCCGACCAACGAGCCCGTGCACGACTACGCACCCGGCAGCCCCGAGCGCGCCCGGCTGGAGACGCAGCTGGCCCGGCTCGCCGGCGAGCCGCTGGACATCCAGCAGGTGGTGGGCGGCCGCCGCCGCCGCGGCGCGGGCGCCGAGCACGACGTCGTCCAGCCGCACCGGCACGCCTCGGTGATCGGCCGCTACACCGACGCCACCCACGCCGACGTCGCCGACGCCGTCGAGGCCTGCGCCGCCGCGGCCCCGTCCTGGCGCGACCTGCCCTTCGACGAGCGCGCCGCGGTGTTCCTGCGCGCGGCCGACCTGCTGGCCGGTCCCTGGCGCGAGACGACCGCCGCCGCCACCATGCTCGGCCAGTCGAAGACGGCCTACCAGGCCGAGATCGACACCCCGTGCGAGCTCGTGGACTTCCTGCGCTTCAACGTGCACTTCGCCGCGCAGATCCTCGCCGACCAGCCCGTCTCCTCCCCCGGGGTCTGGAACCGCGTCGAGTACCGCCCGCTCGAGGGCTTCGTCTACGCGATCACCCCGTTCAACTTCAGCGCCATCGCCGGCAACCTGCCCACCGCGCCGGCGCTGATGGGCAACACCGTGCTGTGGAAGCCGTCCCCCACCCAGGCGGTCGCCGCCTACCTCACGCTGCAGCTGCTGGAGGCCGCGGGCCTGCCGGACGGCGTCATCAACCTCGTGCTCGGCGACGGCCCGCTGGTGTCGGAGGTCGCGCTGGCCGACCCGCGGCTCGCCGGCATCCACTTCACGGGCTCGACGGCGACCTTCCAGTCGCTGTGGAGCCAGGTGGGGGCCAACATCGGCCGCTACCACGGCTACCCGCGGCTGGTCGGGGAGACCGGCGGCAAGGACTTCGTCGTCGCGCACCCCTCGGCCGACCCGGACGTGCTCACCACGGCGCTGATCCGCGGCGCCTTCGACTACCAGGGCCAGAAGTGCTCCGCCGCCTCGCGGGCCTTCGTGCCGCGCTCGGTCTGGGACCGGATGGGCGACGACTTCATCACCAAGGTCGGCGGGCTGAGCTACGGCGACGTCACCGACCTCGGCCACTACGGCGGCGCCGTCATCGACCAGCGGGCCTTCGACCGCAACGCGGCCGCCATCGAGCGGGCGAAGGCGACGAGCAGCATCACCATCCCCGTCGGCGGGACCTACGACGACACCGAGGGCTACTTCGTCCAGCCCACCGTGCTGCTGGGGGACGACCCGGCCGACGAGGCGTTCTCGACCGAGTACTTCGGGCCGATCCTCTCGGTGCACGTCTACGACGACCGCGGCCCCGGCGCCTGGTCCGACGTGCTGCGCACCGTCGACGCCGGCTCCGGCTACGCGCTGACCGGGGCGGTCATCGCCACCGACCGGCACGCGGTCCAGGAGGCGAGCACGGCGCTGCGCTTCGCCGCCGGCAACTTCTACGTCAACGACAAGCCGACCGGCGCCGTCGTCGGCCAGCAGCCCTTCGGCGGCGCCCGCGCCTCCGGCACCAACGACAAGGCCGGCTCGGCGCAGAACCTGCTGCGCTGGACGTCGGCCCGGACGATCAAGGAGACCTTCGTGCCCGCCACCGACCACCGCTACGCCCACCAGGGCCCCCAGACCGGCGCGCAGCGCGAGTCGGCCGAGCGCGAGTCCGCCTGATGCCCGCGGTGCTGGTCAACCCGCTGCGGCCGGCCCTGCTGGCCGCCGCCCGCTCGCCCCGGCTCGAGCGGACCGTCAGCCGGCTGGGCCTGACCCGGCGCGTCGTGGACCGGTTCGTGCCCGGGGAGTCGGAGGCGTCGGTCGTGGCCGCCGCCGAGGAGCTGCTGGCCTCCGGCCGGTTCGTCTCGGTCGACCACCTCGGCGAGGACACCACCGACGCCGCGCAGGCCGACGCCACCGTCGCCGCCTACCTGTCGCTGCTGCGGGCCTGGGCCGACCTGCCCGTCCCCGCGGGCACGGCGGTGCCCGCCCTGGAGGTCTCGCTCAAGCTCTCGGCGCTGGGCCAGTCCCTACCCGGGGACGGCGAGGCGGTCGCGCTGGCCAACGCCCGGACGATCTGCCGGGCGGCCGACGCGGCGGGCGTGTGGGTCAACGTCGACGCCGAGGACCACACCACCACCGACTCGACGCTGGCGGTCGTCCGCGCGCTGCGCGAGGACCATCCGACCGTGGCCACCGTGCTGCAGGCCTACCTGCACCGCACCGAGGACGACTGCCGGGCGCTGTCGGGGCCGGGCTCGCGGGTGCGGCTCTGCAAGGGGGCCTACGCCGAACCCGCCTCGGTGGCCTTCCAGTCCGGTGAGGAGGTCGACGCGTCCTACCGCCGCTGCCTGGAGGTGCTGGTCCGGGGTCAGGGCTACCCGATGGTGGCCAGCCACGACCCGGCCATGATCAGCGCGGCCGAGGCCCTCGTCGCCGGGACCGGCCGGGGCGCCGACGACTACGAGTTCCAGATGCTCTACGGCATCCGCGACGCCGAGCAGCGGCGACTGGTGGTGCAGGGCCACCACGTCCGCGTCTACACCCCCTACGGCGACCAGTGGTACGGCTACTTCATGCGACGGCTGGCCGAGCGGCCCGCGAACCTCGCGTTCTTCCTGCGCTCGCTGGTGAGCCGGGGCTGAGCCCGCCCGGCGGGTGCGGTGGGGCCGGCCTCAGCGGGGGGTCAGCACCACCGGCACGGGGGAGCTGCGGACGATCTTCGAGGCGTGCGAGCCGAGGAAGAACCGGCTGATGGCCGAGCTCGAGGTGCCGATGGCCAGCACGTCGCCCTCGGCCCAGGCGACCGCGGTCAGCGCGGCGGACCAGGAGTCACCCTGGCCGACGACGGTCTCGACGCGGGTGGCCAGCGCCCCGCCGTCGAGGGCCCGGGCGATGTCGCGGTCCAGCAGCCGCCGCCACTCCTCCGCCACCAGCGCGTCGGCCCCGTCGGGGACCGCGCCGCTGAAGACGTTGACCGGGTGCACCGCGAAGCAGGCCACCCGCAGCGTCGCGCCGATCCGGTCGGCCACCCCGGCCGCGGTCCGCAGCAGGTCGCTGTCGCCGTCGGAGCGGCCGAACGCGACGGTCACCCGCCGGACGCGGGTGCCCGCCCGGGCGACGAAGCCGCGGGGCGCCAGGGCCACCGGCACCTCCGAGCTGTGCAGCAGCCGGTCGGCGACCCCGCCCAGGCTGACCCGGCCGTAGCCGCCGGACGCCGAGGAGCCCAGCACCACCTGCACCGCACCCACCTGCGCGGCGACGGCGAGCAGCCCGGCCGGGACGGAGCGGTCGTGGCGGACCAGGTACTCGACCGCCAGGTCGTCGTCGAGGCGGGCCCGGGCCTGCTCCAGCACCTCCTGCGCGGCGCGCTCCTGCAGGGCCAGGAACTCGGCGTCGACGCGGTACGGGCTGGGTGGCCACGGGGTCGGGACGACGGTGACGACGACGACGCGCTCGTCCCCGGAGCGGGCCAGCACCGCCCCGAGGTCCAGCGCGGACGTGCCCCGCTCCCCCGGCGCCAGGGCGATGAGGATGCTCACGAGCTCAGACCCCGACGGCGGTGGACGTGACGACGACGTGGGTGACCGGCAGGTCGTAGGTTTCCCGCGCGCGGTCGACGACGTCGTAGCGCAGCCACGCCGAGCGGTCCTCCGGCAGCGTGCAGATCACCAGCCGGTCCGGGTCGAAGGACGCGACGGCCTC
This sequence comes from Microlunatus capsulatus, assembly GCF_017876495.1. NCBI lineage: Bacteria > Bacillati > Actinomycetota > Actinomycetes > Propionibacteriales > Propionibacteriaceae > Microlunatus > Microlunatus capsulatus. The sequence goes on from NZ_JAGIOB010000001.1 coordinate 680,126, forward strand.
GGCCAGCGCCCGCAGGGGCTTGTAGGTGCCCAGCGCCCCGTCGGCCTCCAGGCCCTCGCGGTGCAGCAGGTCCAGCGTCCGGTCCAGCCGGGCCTGCGCCGCCTCCGTCGTCGCCTGCCAGACGAAGGCCGCGCCCTGGTGCAGCGCCTGACCGGTGTCGATCGGGTTGGCCGGCACGCAGACGAAGTAGCGGGCGTGGCCGGCCCGGTCGATGGCGCGCAGCTCCTCCATCAGCTCGGTGCCCTCGACGGTCTCGTTGGCCAGCACGAGCACCCGCTCGGCCGGCGGCGCGTCGCCGACGGGCGCCGGGCGGTCCACCGCGTCCCGCGGGGCGCGGTTGCGGAACCGCCGGGTCCCGACGTACAGCAGCACGACGAGCGCCCAGGACGACAGGCTCAGCACCAGCTGGGTGCGGGCCTCGGCGTCGAAGGCCATCTGCACCAGCACGGCGAGGATGGCCGCGACCACGACGAAGGACAGCACCGGGAACAGCCACATCTTGACGGTCAGCTTCTCCGGCGACGTCCGGCGCCGCAGGATGATCTGGGAGACCGCGATCAGCAGGTAGACGAAGAGGATGACGGCGCCCGAGGAGTTGAGCAGGAACGAGAAGACCCGGTCCGGGGAGACCGCCGCGGCGATGACGCAGAGGAAGCCGACGACGGTGGACGACAGGATCGCGGCCCGCGGCACGCCGCCGCGGCTGACCTCCATCAGCCGGGACGGGGCCTCCCGCCGGGCGGCCAGCACGAACAGCATCCGCGAGGACGTGTAGAGGCCGGAGTTGAGGCAGGACAGCACCGCCGTCAGCACGACGGCGTTCATGATGTCGTCGGCGTAGGGGATGCCCATCTCGTTGAAGGCCGCGACGTAGGGCGAGGCCGCGAGCTCCGCGCTGTTCCAGGGCAGGATCACGGCCAGCAGGAAGATCGAGCCGACGAAGAAGATCGCGATCCGCAGGATGACCGAGTTGGTGGCCTTGGCGATGGAGCGGCCCGGGTCGGGCGACTCGGCCGCGGCGATGGTGGCCACCTCGGCGCCCACCATGGAGAAGATCACCACGACGATCGCGGCGAAGATCTCGCTGACCCCGTTGGGGAAGAAGCCACCCTGCTGCGTCAGGTTGCTGAAGTCGAGGTCCCGGCCGGGCCACAACCCCAGCACGAACACACCGCCCAGCACGAGGAAGATCACGATGGCGGCGACCTTGATCCCGGCGAACCAGAACTCGAACTCCCCGAACGAGGACACCGAGAACAGGTTGGTCAGGGTCATCAGCGTCATGAGGATCAGCGAGATCAGCCACAGCGGCGCCTGGATCCAGTACTGCAGGACCTTGGCGCCCGCCACGGCCTCGAAGCCGATGACGATCACCCAGAAGTACCAGTAGAGCCAGCCGACCGAGAAGCCCGCCCAGCCGCCCAGCGCCTGCCGGGCGTAGTCGGCGAACGAGCCGGTCGAGGGGTTGGCGGTCGCCATCTCCCCGAGCATCCGCATGACGAGGATGATCAGCACGCCGGTGATCGCGTAGGTGAGGAAGGCCGACGGCCCGGCCTTGCCGATCACGGTGCCCGAGCCGACGAACAGGCCGGCCCCGATCACCCCGCCCATCGCGATCATCGTCAGGTGCCGCTGCTTGAGGCCCTTCTTGAGCTCGGTCGGTGCTGCCTGCATGGTGCGCCCCTCACCTCGGGCCAGGCGGGGGCCTGACGGGCCCATCCAACGCCCGACGGGCGCTCCCGTCTAGACCTCCGGGTCGGCGGGGCGGACCGGCCGGGGCTCAGTCCTCCTCGGCCTCGTCCAGCAGGCCCTGCTCCTCGGCGCGGGCGACGATGGCGCGGACGTTCTCCAGCCGGCCGCAGTCGCCGTCGATGAGGGCGTTGCGCTCGGTGGCGAACACGGCGCCCAGCTCGGCGAGCGCTGGCGCCGGCACGGAGGAGCGCGCCGGGTTGAGGATCGTCAGCTCCTCCTCGGTGAGGTGGTGGTTGATGAGCCGGGAGAGCTCCTCGACCGCCTCGTCGAACTCCTCGCCCGCGACGCTGGTGAGCTCCAGCACGTCCAGCAGCGCCTGGTTGCCCTCGGCGTGCTCGTGCTCGCCGTGCTGGGCCTCGTGGTCGCCGATCGCGTGGTCGTCGCGCAGCGTCGGGTAGACGAACCGCTCCTCGGCCTCGGCGTGCGCGACGTGCAGCGCGGCGAGGGCCCGGCGGACCGCGTCGCGGTCGGAGCTGGCGTCGCGGAGCTGCCGCAGCAGGGTCTCGAAGCGGCGGTGGTCGTCGAGGATCAGCTCGACGACGTCGCCGGCGACGGGACGGCCCAGGTCGATCGGGGTCGAGGTCATGGCGGTCACGCTACCGCGCGGCGCTCCCCGCCCGGACCCCGTGCAGCCCGGCGCCAGGCGTCGCACCGACCTCTCCCGCGCCCCGTCGGCACTCCCGCGCCCGGCGCACCGGGCGCGGGAGTGCGGAACGGGCGCAGGAGTGCGGGACGGGCGCGGGGACCGACCTCCACCGCCCGTCGGGGTCGGGGCCGGCGGTAGGTTCTCCCGGTGGGGTTCACGCGCGCCGAGCTGGAGAGCTTCCGGGACCGGGCCGTCCCCGACCTCGCGGGGCCGGACGTCCGGCTCGTCTTCGTGGGCATCAACCCGAGCCTGTGGACCGCCGGCACCCGCACCCACTTCTCCCACCCGGGCAACCGGTTCTACCCCGCGCTGCGGCTGGCCGGCATCATCGACCGCGACGTCGACCGCGCCGCCGGGATGACTGACGACGACCGCGCCTCCTTCGTCCGCCGGGGCATCGGCCAGACCAACCTGGTGAACCGGGCGACCGTCCGGGCCGACGAGCTCGACGCCGACGAGCTCCGCGCCGGCGCGGAGCGGCTGCGCACGTTCGTCCGCACGCACCACCCGCTCGTCGTGGCCGTCCTGGGCATCACCGCCTACCGGACGGCGTTCGGCCGGCCCGCGGCCCGCGGCGGCGAGCAGCCCGAGCCGCTGGAGGGGGCCCGGCTCTGGGTGGTCCCGAACCCCAGCGGGCTCAACGCCCACGAGACGACGGCCACCCTGGCCGCCGCCTACGCCGAGCCCGCCCGCGCCGCCGGCCTGCTGCCGGCCGAGCCCTCCCCGACGACCGCCGACCCGACCTGACCGCGGCCGGCCGCGGCCTCAGCTGCCACCGCCCCCGCCGCCGCCGTCACCACCCCCGGAGACGACGACGGACGCCGTCGCCGCGGCCACCTCGTCGAGGGCCTGCTTGACCGCACCGGCCACCCAGTCGCCCTCGCTCAGCTCCTTCGCCCGCCGCTGGACCAGCCGCCGGTCCTGGTCGGGCAGCACCTTGGGCAGCAGCCCGGCCACCCGGAGCAGGGCGACCAGCACGACGGTCCGCTCGGCCGGGGTGGTGCCGGCGACCAGCGCCCCGTGCAACCGCCGCCGGACCTCGTCCTCGGCGGCGCGGTCGCGCGCCGGCCACGTCGTCCACGGGAACAGCCCCAGCACCTTCTCGTCCACCCGCTGCAGGATGCCGACCCGCGCCAGCCGCTCGGCCAGCCGCTCTCCCAGGCCCTTGGTGATCCGCCGGCTCGACATGCTGCTCAGCAGGTCCTTGACCTTGCGGCCCTCCGCGGCGACGGCGGCAGCCAGGGCGCGGTCCAGCTCGACGTCGTCGGTGGGGCGGGGGTCGGTGACGGTGATCCGGCCGCGGCGGGTCCAGCCCGTCTCCGGCCCGGTCACCCCGATCCGCTCGGCCAGCGCCAGCTCGGCGACCAGGGCACCGCCCAACGTCGGGTCCAGCCGGTCGGTGCCCACCAGCCGTCGTCCGGTGGTGTCGTCCAGGGCCAGCAGCAGGAGCTCTTCGGCGATCAGCACACCGCCACGGTAGCGAGGCCGGGTCCGGCGCCGCCCCCGTGGCGCCGGGCGTCGGGGCCCTCGTGCTGTGATGGGACCCATGAGTTCCGGCTCCGGCGCGACGCTCGCCTACCCGATCGTCCAGCGCACGCTGGCCAACGGCCTCCGGGTCGTCGCCAGCCCCGACCACCAGACCCCCACGGTGGCGGTGAACCTCTGGTACGACGTGGGCTCCCGCGACGAGGAGCCCGGCCGCACCGGCTTCGCCCACCTGTTCGAGCACCTGATGTTCCAGGGGTCCACCCACGTCCCCTCGGGTCAGCACATCGGCCTGCTGCAGGCGGCGGGGGCCTCGGTCAACGCGACCACCTGGTTCGACCGCACCAACTACTTCGAGACCCTCCCCACCGGCGGGCTCGACCTGGCGCTGTGGCTGGAGGCGGACCGGCTGGCCGGGCTGCTCGACACCATGACGCAGGAGAGCCTGGACAACCAGCGCGAGGTGGTGAAGGAGGAGAAGCGCCAGCGCTACGACAACGTGCCCTACGGCGACGTCATGGAGCGGATGATCGCGCTGACCTTCCCGGCCGACCACCCCTACGGGCACACCACCATCGGCTCGATGGCCGACCTGGACGCAGCCACCCTGGAGGACGTGCGGACCTTCTTCCGCACCTACTACCTGCCGAGCAACGCCGTCCTCTCGATCGTCGGCGACATCGAGCCCGAGGAGGCGTTCGCCCGCGCCGACACCTACTTCGGCGGCCTGCACAGCGGCCAGAGGCCGGCCAAGCCCGTCGTCGCGCCGCTCCCGCCGCTGACCGGGACCGAGCGGGCCGAGACCTCCGCCGACGTCCCCGCCGAGGCGGTCTACCTGAGCTGGCGGCTGCCCGCCCGGGGCACGCCCGCCTTCGACGCCGTCGACCTGGCCTTCTCGGTGCTGGGCCACGGCCAGACGTCGCGCCTGCACAAGAGCCTGGTGCGGGGGTCCGAGCTGGCCGAGTCCTCCGGCGCCACCACGCTGGGGCTGATCGGCGGCACCTCCTACGGCTTCGCCTACGGCCGGGCCCGCGACGGCGTGCCCGTCGAGCAGGTCGAGGAGGCCCTGGTGGCCGAGGTCGACGGGCTGGCCACCACCCTGCCGACCGAGCGCGAGCTGCGCCGCGCGCAGGCGCAGTTCGAGCGGCACTGGCTGCACGAGCTGGCCCGCGTCGACTCCCGCGCCGACGCCCTCGGCGAGCACGCCACCCTGCACCGCAACCCCGCCCTGGTCAACACCCGGATCGCGGAGGTGAACGCCCTCACCCTCGACGACGTGGCCGCGGCGCTCACCTCGGTCTTCCGCAGCGACCAGCGGGCCACCCTGACCTACCGCCAGGAGCACGCGTGACCACCACCTCCCTGCCCCAGCCCCCGGTCGGCCCGCCCGGCGCCTGGTCGTTCCCGACGCCGGTCGAGGGGACGCTCGCCAACGGCATCCGCACCCTCACCTACGACCGGCCCGGCCAGCACGTCGTCTCCGTCCACCTCGTCCTCGACGTCCCGCTGAACGCCGAGGACCCCGCGGTGGAGGGCGTCGCCACCATCACCGCCCGCGTCCTGGACGAGGGCAGCCGGGCCCACCCCGGCGAGGAGTTCGCCGAGCTGATGGAGACCGAGGGTGCGGGCTTCGGCGTCGAGCTGACCCTCGCGGGCACCCAGGCGGTGCTCGACGTGCCCGCCTCCCGGCTGGACCGGGCGCTGGAGCTGTTCGCCGAGGCGGTGACCACCCCCGCCCTGGGCGACGACGACGTCCGCCGCCACGTCACCCTGCGGCTCGCCGAGATCGAGCAGGGCCAGGCCAACTCGGCGCAGACCGCCACCCACACCTTCCGCGGCCTCACCTACGACGCCGGCAGCCGCGCGTCGCGGATGAACGGCGGCGAGGCGGCCACCGTCGCCGCCGTGACCCCGGAGGCCGTCCGGGACTTCCACGCCCGGCACTACGGCCCCGCCGGCGCCACCCTGGTGCTGGCCGGCGACTTCTCCGCGCTCGACCCGGTCGCCCTGGCCGAGCGGCACCTCGGCGGCTGGCGCAACGACGACCAGGTCCGCACCACCTACCAGGCGCCCGCCCCCGGCAGCCGGGCCACGCTGGTCGTCGACCGGCCGGGCGCGGTCCAGGCCGACGTCCGGCTGGGCGCCTTCGCCGTCGACCGCACCGACCCGCGCTGGGCCGACCTCACCGTGGCCAGCTACGCGATGGGCGGGGCCTTCCTGTCCCGGCTCAACGCCGTGCTGCGGGAGGACAAGGGCTACACCTACGGCGTGCGGATGGCGTTCTCGCCGCTTCGCTCGGGCGGCAGCTTCGCCGTCCAGGGCTCCTTCCGCACCGAGGTGGTGGCCGACGCGCTGCGGCTGACGCGGGAGCTGCTGCAGACCGAGCAGGCGCCCTTCACCGACGACGAGGTGCGCGAGGCCGTCGCCTACTTCGTCGGGGTCTCGCCGCTGCGCTACGCCACGGCCGACGGCGTCGCCGACCAGGCCGGGACGAACGTGCTGCTCGACCTGCCCGTCGACTACGTCGACCGCTCGCTGGCCGCCCTCGCCGACGTCACGCCGGCCTCGGCCACCCGGGCGTTCCAGGAGGTCGTCCGGCTCGACGAGCTGAGCCTCGTGGTCGTCGGCGACGCCGCCGTGGTGGCCGGGCCGCTGCGCGAGGTCGGGTTCGCCGACCTCGAGGTCCGCACCCGCTGAGGTCCGCGGTGGCCGTCCCCCGGTCGCGGGCCTTCGCCCAGGTCGACGTCTTCGCCAGCACCCCGCTGGGGGGCAACCCGGTGGCGGTGGTGCTCGACGGCACCGACCTCGACGCGGACGCGATGGCGGCGTTCGCCCGCTGGACCAACCTGTCGGAGACGACCTTCGTGCTGCCGCCGGACACTCCCGGGGCCGACTACCGGTTGCGGATCTTCACTCCCGGCGCCGAGCTGCCGTTCGCCGGCCACCCCACCCTGGGCTCGGCGCACGCCTGGCTGGAGGCCGGCGGCGTCCCGCGGGACCCCGCGCTGCTCGTCCAGAGCTGCGCGGCCGGCCCCGTCCGCGTCCGCCGGAGCGGGTCGTCCCTGGCCTTCGCCGCCCCGCCCACGACGCGCAGCGGCCCGCTCGACGACGCCCTGCTGGCCCGGGTCACCGCCGCGCTCGGGGTGCGGGCCGACGCGGTGCTGGCCCACCAGTGGGTCGACAACGGTCCCGGCTGGCTGGCCCTGCAGCTGGCCTCGGCCGCCGCCGTGCTGGACCTGGAGCCGGACCTCGCGGCCGTGCCCGACCTCAAGATCGGCGTCCTCGGCGCCCACCCCGACGGCCACCCGCTGCGCTGGGAGGTGCGGGCCTTCGCGCCGGCGCTGGGGCTGGGCGAGGACCCGGTCACCGGCAGCCTCAACGCCTCGCTCGCCCAGTGGCTGCTGCGCGAGGGCCGGACGGCGTCGCGCTACCGCGTGGGCCAGGGCGCCCGGGTGGGGCGGACCGGCGTCCTCGACGTCGAGCAGGACGCCGCGGGCACCGTGTGGGTCGGCGGGGCGACGACGACGGTGGTCCGCGGCACCGTCACCCTCTGAGCCGCTGCGCCCGCCCGGGCGGGCGCACGAGCCCGCACGCGGCCGGCCCCGGACGCGGCGACGGCCCCCGGGGAGCTCCCCGGGGGCCGTCGTCAGCGGTGGGCCTAGCGGCCCATGGCCCGCAGCGCGCGCTGGGTGGCGGCCTGGGCCTCCTCGATCCGCGTCTGGTAGGTGCCGAGGTCGCCGTCGGCGAGCGCCTTGTCCGCGGCCTGGAAGGCCGCCTGCGCCTCGTCGAGCGCCTGGGTCGCGGCGGAGCTGTCCGTCTCGCCCGTCCCCGGCTCGGTCGGCTCGGCCGGCTCCTCCTCGCCCGTGCTGGCGCCGGAGTTGCCGGCGAACACCTCGTCCAGCGCCTGCTGGAGGGTGTCGCCGATGCCCACCGACTGGCCGAAGCGGACGATGACGAACCGCAGCGCCGGGTAGGAGCCGGTGCTGCCCTGGCGCTGGGTGTAGACCGGGGTCACGTACAGCAGGCCGCCGCCGACGGGCAGGGTGAGCAGGTTCCCGAAGGACGACTGCGCCGTGCCCTGCTGGAACGGTCGCAGCCGTTCCGCGACCGTCTCGTTCGTCGTCATGGCGTTGAACGACTGGCCGGGCCCGTCGATCTGGGTGGTGTCGGACATCTGCAGCACGCGCATCCGCCCGTAGTCCGGGCTGCTGGCGTCAGCGTTCACCGCCATGTAGGCCGCGAGGTTGGACCGGCCGCGGGGCACGAAGGCGGTGGTCAGGGAGAAGATCGCCCGGTCGTCCTCCGGCCACTTGACCGAGAGGTAGAACGGCGACTCCTTGGCCTGGCCGGCCGTTTTCACCGGGTCGTTCGGCACCTCCCAGAGGGCCGAGTTCTGGTACCAGTTGTTCGGGTCGGTCTGGTGGTACTTGGCCAGGATCTGGCGCTGCACCTTGAAGTAGTCCTGCGGGTAGCGCAGGTGGTCCTTCAGCTCCGGGGAGATGTCGGACTTCGGCAGGACGACGCCCGGGAAGGCCTTCTCCCACGTCTTGAGGATCGGGTCCTCGGTGTCCCACTGGTACAGCTTCACCGTGCCGTCGTAGGCGTCGACGACCGCCTTGACCGAGTTCCGCATGTAGTTGATGTCGGAGTTGGCCTGGGCGACGACCGCGCCGCCGGAGGTGGCGGTCTGGGAGTCGGAGGTGACCTGGTTGAGCGCTACCCGCTGGCTGTAGGGGTAGGAGTTCGACGTGGTGTAGCCGTCGACGATCCAGACGATCCGCCCGTCGACGACGGCCGGGTAGCTGTCGCCGTCGGTCTTGAGCCACGGGGCGGCCTTCGCGACGCGCTCCTTGGGGGTGCGGTCGTAGATGATCTTGGACGCGTCGTTCACCCGGCTGGAGAGCAGGATGTTGACGTCGGCGAACTTGGCCGCGTAGAGGATCCGGTGCCACAGGCTGCCGATGCCCACGCCGCCCGAGCCGGTGTAGGTGTAGGTCTTCGGGCTGCCGCCCTCGCCGCCGCCCGGGGTGTCCAGCTCGACGGGCGCGGTGCCGGCCGGCGCGCCGACGATGGAGTAGTCCATCGACGGCGACTCGCCGAAGTAGATCCGCGGCTCGGCCTCGGAGAGCTCACCGGTGGGCGGGATGCCCTGGGCGATCCACTCGGGCTCGCCGCCGCTCTGCCGCCGGTTGCCGTAGGCCGCCACCAGGCCGAAGCCGTGGGTGTAGACGGTCTTGAGGTTGTTCCAGTTCTGCCCGGGCACGCCGGCCAGGTTCAGCTCCCGGACGCCGACGACGGCGTCGGTCTCGGTGCCGTCGATGGTGTACCGGTCGACGTCGAGGGTCTCGGGGAACGCGTAGTAGCCGCGGACCTGCTGCAGCTGCTCGTAGGCCGGGCCGACGACGCTCGGGTCGATCAGCCGGATGCCGGGCAGCGCCTCGGCGTCGGAGCGGAGCTGGCCCGCCGTCGCCGTGGTCTCGGCCGAGTAGCTGGTGATCTCGACGTCGTCGATCCCGTAGGCGGCCCGGGTGGCGGCGATGTTGCGCTCGATGTAGGGGCGCTCCCGGGTGGGCTCGCTCGGCCGGACGCTGAAGTACTGCACGGCGCCGGGGTAGATCACGCCGAGGACGATGGCCGACAGCACCATGAGCACGAGGCCGATGGTGGGGACCACCCAGCGGCGCAGCACCGCGTTGGCGAAGAACAGCAGGGCGCAGATCCCGGCGATGACGGCGAGGATGGCCTTGGCCGTCACCGTCGCGTTGTCGGCGGTGTAGTTGATGCCGGTCAGCAGCTGCTGGTTCTGGATCTCCAGGCCGTACCGGTCGAACCAGTACTGCACGCCCTTCACCACGACGGCGAGGCCGATGAGGATCGAGAGCTGTGCCTGGGCCGCCCCGCTGGCGCCGCGGCGGGCGCCCGAGAAGCGCAGGCTGCCCATCACGTAGTGCACGAGGGCGGCGGCGACGGCGCTGAAGCCGAGCACCGCGAAGACGAAGGAGAGGACGAAGCGGTACCAGGGGTACCCGAACACGAAGAAGCCGATGTCGAGGCCGAACTTCGGATCGGTCGTGCCGAAGTCGGTGCCGTTCTGCCAGGCCAGGTAGGTGAAGATCTGGCCGGCGGCCGCCCCGCCCGCGAAGAGCCCGAGGACGACGCCGAGGGCCACGACCACCCAGACGAAGCGCGACTCCAGGACCTCCCGGTAGCGCTCCAGCAGCGGGCTGGCGGCGGTGCTGACCCGGACCCGGGGCCGGAAGCGGTAGGCGATGGCCGCGCTGGCGGCGACGCAGGCCGCCATCACCAGCCCGAAGACCGCGAACAGCCCGATCCGCGCGCTCAGCAGGGTGGTGAACACCGAGCCGAAGTCGAACGAGCGGTACCACAACCGGTCGGTCCACACGCTGGTGAAGATGGCGAAGAGCACGACCAGGACGGCCGCGATCACCAGGGTGGGCAGGATGGCACTCCGGCGTCCACCGATCCGTACGCTGCTCAACGAACTCGACTCTCCCTCAGTTTTTTCCTCGTCCGCGGACCGGTCACCGGCACCGCGGCGACCTCGTCCGTCCAACCGCCCGGGGAGGCCGTGGGTCGCCCCGCCGCCCCCGAGCGGTCAGGACAGCGTATGCGCCAGCGCAGCACCGAGCCCCGGTACGAGGTCCTCGCCGCCGAGCAGCTCGCCCGGCTGCGACACCAGCCGGGCCACGCCGTGGGTGTTCCCGGCCCGGTCCGCGCCGACCACGACGCGGATCTCCTGACGGTCGGGGTGGGCGGCGACGTAGGCCGCGGCCGCCTCCGGGTCGTCGGGGATGTCCGCCTCGGCGCCGCTGGGCAGGAAGCTCCGCTCGGCGCTCACCGCGCAGCCGAAGACCGTCTCCGGCCACTCCAGCTGCTCGAGGTCGGCGACCAGGTCGCCGCTGGGCTCGAACCCCTCCTGCTCGATGGCGGTGAGCGCGCCGGGCGGGCCGCCCTCCGCGCTCGTCCGCAGCGCCAGCTCGGCCGCCAGCTCGGGCTCGGCGGCGGCGAAGACGTCGGTCAGCACGAGCGCGAACAGCCGGGAGGGCTGGTCCCAGCCGGCAGCGCCGATGTGGCGCTCGAGGTCGACGAGCGCGGCCACCAGGGCGTCGTGCTGCTCCGGGTCGGGCGCACCGGCCCCGGTCGGGTCGGCGGTGGGGGGATCGGTGGTCATCGGGTCACGTCCTGGGTGCGGGGGTGCGGGGTCAGCAGCGCGGCACACGGGCGTCGCCGCCCGCCTGCTGCAGGGTCTCGAGGGCGCCGACGGCGTCGTCCAGCGTGCCCACCTTGACCAGGGTCATGTCGGTCCGGACGCCGGCGAGGTCGCCGCAGTTCGCTGCCGGCACGAGGAAGACGGTCGCGCCCGCGTCCTCGGCACCGGCGATCTTCTCCTGGATGCCGCCGATGCCGCCGACCTCGCCGTCGGGGGTGATCGAGCCGGTGCCGGCCACGTGCCGGCCGGCCAGCAGCGCACCGGGGGTGATCTTGTCGTAGATGGCCAGGGCGAAGACCAGGCCCGCGCTGGGCCCGCCGATCCGCTGGCCCAGCTCGAAGGAGATCCGCGGGTCGTAGCGGTAGCCCTGGCCCAGCGTGATGCCCACCACGGGCACCCCGTCCTGGGTCGTCGAGACCACCGTGCGCACTCGTTCGGTGCGCTCCTCGCCCTGCCGGACGACGGTGAACCCGACGGTCTCCCCGGGCTTGTGCGCCTGGATCCGGCGGCTGACGTCCGCGGTGGCCGGGGTGGCGACGCCGTCGACGGCCAGCACGAGGTCGCCCGGCCGCAGGATCGTGTGCGCCGGCCCGCCGACGGTGACCGAGAAGACGGCCGGCAGCGGGGTGACCGGCTGGTCGTCGGCCCGCAGCGCCGCGACGACGGCGTCGTCCTGGGCCGTCGACATCATGTCGGCGTCCTCGGCCTGCACCTGGGAGGCGGACTTGCCGGGGGCGTAGACGGAGTCGAGCGGCAGCACGTCGCGGTGCGGCAGCCAGTGGGCCAGCAGCGCCTGCGGCAGGCTCAGCCGGGCGCCGGCCGGGGTCACCGAGACGACGGTGAGGTCGAGCCGGCCGGTCGTCTCGTGCGTCGGGATGCCCTGCACCTCGATGATCGGCTTGCCGTCGACGGCGCCGAGGGTGTCCCGCGTGCCGCCGGGCGCCCAGGTGACGAAGGGCACCGGCACCGCGACCAGGGCGACCGCCAGCAGCACGAAGACCAGCGCCGAGACCAGGGCCGTCCAGGTCTGACGGGTCACGCCTCGTCCCCCGGGGGCAGCCCGACCCACTCGACGCCCCCGCCGGCGAAGGCCTGCTCCTTCCAGATCGGCACCTCGGCCTTGAGGTCGTCGATCAGCTGCCGGCAGGCGGCCAGCGCCTCGGCGCGGTGCACGGCGCCGGTGGCGACGACGACGGCCAGGTCGCCGACCTCCAGGTGCCCGACGCGGTGCTCGACGGCGACGGCGAGGACGTCGTGGGCCTGCGCGACCCGCTCGGCGCAGGCGGCCAGCGCGGCCGCCGCGCTGGGGTGCGCGGTGTAGTCGAGGGAGCGGACGCCCTGGCCCTCGTCGTGGTCGCGGACGACCCCGACGAACAGGGCGACGCCGCCGACGGCGGGCTCGCGGACCAGGCCGAGCAACCGGTCGACGCTGATCGGCGCGTCGCCGATGCTCGCCTCCCGCACCACGGATGCCATGGCCCGACCCTAGCCGAGGGACCCGTGGTGACCGGGCCCGCGGAGCGCGTTGCGCCCTGAGCGAAGCCGCCGGACCCGGGGCCCGTCACCCGGCCGGGGACCGTGCCGGGCGCGTACCGTGGACGGACCAGGGAGCGCACCGCGCGCCCGTCGTGCCGTCAGACATCAGGAGTGGGAATGGCCGAGGACCGGCAGCCAGGATCCGCCGACCAGCCCGAGGACGAGCCGGGCGGGACCGGCGACGCGAGCACCGGGGGCTCCTCCCCCGCCGGCGGCAGCGGGCCCGCCTCGCCGAACAGCGGCTACCGCCTCGGGGGCGGCTCCTCGAGCGGCTCGGGGTCGGGCTCCGGCGCCGGCTCGGGCTCCGGCGGCCAGCAGCCCCCCAACCCCTTCGAGGCCCTCTTCTCCTCCCTGGGCGGGGCGGGCGGCGGCGCCGGCGACATGAACGCGATGATGCAGCAGCTGCAGAACGCCTTCTCGATGCTCGGCGGCGGCGCCGGCGGTGGCGGCGGCCTCTTCGGCCACGGCGCCCCCGACTCCGGCTCCGGCGTCAACTGGGAGGTCACCAAGGACACCGCGCGCAAGATGGTCGCCTCGCTGGGCCCGGACCCCACGCCGACGTCGGCGCAGCGCTCCGCGATCACCGAGGCCGCCTCGATCGCCGAGGTGTGGCTGGACGAGGCCACCCGCTTCCCGCGCGTGAGCACCAGCGTCACGGCCTGGAGCCGCGCCGAGTGGGTCGAGAGCACGATGGGCGTCTGGCGCCGGCTCGTGGAGCCCGTGGCCAGCCACATCGCCGACGCGATGGAGGGTGCGCTCAGCTTCGGCGGCGACGAGTCCGGCGCCATCCCCGGCATGGCCGGGATGGAGCAGGTGCTCCGCCCCATGCTGCGCAGCTCGGGCGCCTCGATGTTCGGGCTGCAGCTGGGCCAGGGCCTCGGCCAGCTCGCGGCGGAGGTCGTCGGCGCGACCGACATCGGCCTGCCGCTCAGCGAGCCCGGCCACGTGGCGCTGCTGCCCACGAACGTCGCCGCCTTCGGCGAGGGCCTCGAGCAGAGCGCCACCGACGTCACCCTCTACCTCGCCCTGCGCGAGTGCGCCCGGCAGCGGCTGTTCGCCTCCGCCGGCTGGCTCCGTGAGCAGGTCCTCGTGCTCGTCGAGCAGTACGCGGCCGGCATCACCATCGACACCTCGGCGCTGGAGCAGGCCGTCGGGCAGATCGACCCGACCAACCTGGAGGAGCTGAGCGCGACGCTCGAGGGCGGGCTGTTCGAGCCGCGCAAGACCCCCGAGCAGGTGGCCACGCTCGAGCGGCTCGAGACGATGCTCGCGCTGGTCGAGGGCTGGGTGGACGACGTCGTCACCCAGGCGACCGCGCCGTGGATGCCCGCGGCGGGCGCCCTGGCCGAGACGGTCCGGCGCGCCCGCGCCAGCGGCGGCCCCGCCGAGGCCACCTTCGCCACCCTCGTGGGGCTGGAGCTGCGGCCCCGCCGGCTGCGCGACGCGGCCAACCTCTGGGCCGCGGTCCGCGAGGCCCGCGGGGTCGAGGGCCGCGACGCGGTCTGGGCCCACCCCGACCTCGTGCCGACGGCCGCGGACCTCGACGACCCGCTGGGGTTCGTGTCCGGCGACCAGGCCGAGCAGCAGTCCGACGAGGACTTCGACGCCGCCCTGGCCGAGCTGCTCGACGCCGAGGAGCCCGACGACGAGGGTCCCCGCCCCGCCTGACCCGACGGTCGCCCGCCGGGCCCGCCCTCAGCGGCGGCCCGGCAGGGCGCCGGCGACGCGGAGCAGCTCGCGCGTCTCCTCCCAGCCCTCCAGGCCGGGGTCCAGCCGGGCCAGCGCCCCCGGCGAGCGCAGCCGGTGCCAGTCGGGCGCCGTCTGGACCGCCGACCGGCGCGGCGCGGCGGCCAGCAGCCGGTCCGCCAGGTCGGGGGCGTCGAGGTCGAGGTCCAGCGGGGCCAGCCACCCGGCCAGCGGCAGCCGGACCCCCAGCGCCACCACCCCGGCCCCGCCCCGGGCGGGCGCCAGCACGACGTCGCTGCGGTGCAGCACCTTGAACACCTTGGCCAGCACCAGCCCGGGCAGGTCGGGCGCGTCGCCGGGCACGAGCACCAGCTCGTCCGCCTCCCCGGTCAGCGCGGCGGCCAGGTCCGCGGCCGGCCGGTCCGGCTGGCGCAGCGCACCCGGCCAGAGCAGGTCGGCGGGCACGCAGTCGCCGGCCACCCCCGAGCGGACGCCGACCAGGTCGGCCACCACCTCGTAGGTGTCGGCCAGCGCCGCCCGGGCCAGGTCCCCCGGGTCGACGCCGGCCGGTGCGGCCGCCCCGGCGCCGTGCCGGGCGAGCACGAGGACGGCCCGGCGGGGGCCGGGCTCAGGCGCGGTCGGCACGGTCGTCGGCCCCCTCGACGGCGTCCTCGACGTCCTCCTCATCGGCGGCCGCCGGGACGCCCTGGCCGGCGAGGTAGCCCTCGAGGTAGCCCTTCGCCCGCTCGGCGTCGGGGTAGCGCGCGACCAGCGCCCAGAAGGCGGCGGAGTGGCTGGGCTCGACGAGGTGGGCGAGCTCGTGGACCAGGACGTAGTCGACGACCCAGGCCGGCATCGGCTGCAGCCGGTCGGAGAGCCGGATCACGCCCGTGGCCGGGGTGCAGGACCCCCAGCGCCGCTGCTGGTTGCCGACCCAGCGGACGTCGGTCGGCGCGGGCGGGTCACCCGTCACCGGGGCCAGGTGCGCCAGGGCGAGCGCGCCGGCGCGGTCGCGCAGGGCCTGGTCCCCGCGGGGGGTCGCGGTCCGCGCCTCCCGGGCGAGGACCTTGGCCACCATGGAGTCGACGAAGCTGCGCTCGTCGGCCCGGGACATGCGCTGGGGGATGACGACGACGATCGTGTCGCGCTCCCGGAAGGCGGTGACGGTGCGGGTGCGACGGCGGCTGCGACGCACCTCGACCCGGACCTCCGGGGTGCCGACGGCCTCCATGCGCACCCCTCCCTGACGACGTGACCGGTCCTGCTGCGGAGCGACCCACGCTACCGCCGTCCCGCCGGTCGGACACCGGCGCTCGGGCGACGGGACGGGACGGGGCGGTCGTGTCCGGCAGGTGTCCACACCGTGTCCGGCGCGTGACGCGCGGCCCTCCACAGGACGGACGCCGCCCTGCACACCTCGTCCACACCGTTGTCCACAGGCGGTGGACAGCAGGGCCGGCGAGGGGTTTGACGCGCCCCCGGACGGGGGCCTAGCGTTCGCGGAACGAAACCTCCAGATGGTCGGTCCGTTCGCAGGGGAAGGCAAGCGGCGCCGATGTTCCTGGAGGTTTCGTCTGTCCCGGGTTCTCCCCGGGCCCCCCGCCCCCGCGAGCACCCCTGCGGCGTGGCCCAGCCCGCCCGGCAGGCGCCTGTCGTATTGTTACCGGCGACCAAGCGATGCAGCCGCGGTCGGGCGACGCCGTCCGGGAACGGAGGCGGCCCTCGAGCGGGCAGCACCGTCTCGTGGACCCGACCCGTCCACGACACATCGAGCAAGGAGAGACCATGGCGGAGACGTACAGCGGTGAGTTCTACTGCGTGAAGTGCAAGGAGAAGCGCGAGGCCTCCGGTGAGGTGCACGTCAACGAGAAGGGCACCCGGATGGCGAAGGCCAAGTGCCCCGTCTGCGGGACGAACCTGAACCGCATCCTCGGCAAGGCCTGAGCACTCAGCTCGACCGGTGCGGCGGGAACCCCGCCGGCACCCCGTGAACCCTGCAGGGGCGGTCCTCGGACCGCCCCTGTCGCACGTCCGGGGGGCACAGGTCCGGGGGCGCACGTCCGGGGGCGCACGTCCGGGGAGCCTGCCCTGTGCACGAGCGGCCCGGGGGCCGGCGCCCCGCGCACACTGCTGCGGTGGCCCACCCCGACCCGGTCGCCGAGCCGCCCCGCCTCCGCGCCGGCACCCCCGTGCTGCAGCGCGGCCCCGGCGCGGTCCAGGTCGGCCTGCTGCCCGGGCGCGCCGTCGTGCTGCACGGCCGCGCTCGGACTCTGCTCCGCCACCTCGACGGGGCGACGCCGCGGTCCCGGCTCGTCGAGCGGGGGGCGGACGCAGGCCTCGAGGCCGCGGCGGTCGCCCAGGTGCTGGAGCGGCTGGCCGCGGCGGACCTGCTGGAGCCGGCCGCCGCTCCGCCCGTGCCCGCCGGTCCGGCTGGTGGGCACCGGGCAGCTGGGCCAGCGGCTGGCCGAGCTGCTGCTGGAGGCCGACGTCGACGTCCACCTGGCCGACGCCGGTGACGCATCCACCGTGGCCGACGGCGGCCCACTCCCCCGCCCGGCGGGGCGGGGCCGGCTCCGCCCGGTCAACCACTGGTCGAAGCCGGACGGCGTGCTGCTGCCCCTCACCGTCGTCGCCGTGGACACCGTCGAGGTCGACCGGGTCCTGACGGCGCACCTGGTCCGCACCGACCAGCCGCACCTGCTGCTGCGCAGCAGCGGGACGGGGGTGACCGTCGGCCCGCTGGTGCTGCCGGGCCGCACGGCCTGCCTGCGCTGCACCGACCTGGCCCGCCGTGACGTCGACCCCGGCTGGCCCCTGCTGCTCGACCAGCTCGTCCGGCTGCACCGCCCGGCCCGGCCCGCGCTCGCCGCCTGGGCCGCCGCCCTGGCGGCCGTGCACGTGCTCGCGCACCTCGCCGGAGCCGTCCCCGAGTCGGCCGGCGCCACCCTCGACCTCGACGACGCCGACCCCCTGGTGCGCTGGCGGGCGTGGCCCCGGCACGCCGGCTGCGGCTGCGCTTGGTCCGGCACGACAGAATGGCTCCCATGAGCAACGACGACCGGGACCCGCTCGTCCGGTCGTCCCTCCGACGGGGCGCCCGGCTGGCGTCGCTGCCGCTGGGGGCCGCCGGCCGCGCCACCGTCGGGCTGGGTCGCCGGCTCGGGGGCCAGTCCGCCGACCAGGTGAGCGCCCACCTCCAGCAGGCGGCGGCCGAGCAGCTCTTCCGGGTGCTCGGCGACCTCAAGGGCGGCGCCATGAAGTTCGGCCAGGCGATGAGCCTGTTCGAGTCGGTGCTGCCCGACGACATCGCCGGGCCCTACCGCGAGCAGCTGACCAAGCTGCAGCAGGACGCTCCGCCGATGCCCACGTCGCGGGTGCACGCCGTCCTGCGCCGCGAGCTCGGGGTGGACTGGCGCGACCTGTTCCTCGACTTCGAGCCCCAGCCGGCCGCCGCCGCCTCCATCGGGCAGGTGCACAAGGCGACCTGGGCCGACGGCCGCCCCGTCGCGGTGAAGGTCCAGTACCCCGGGGCCGACGAGGCCCTACGCTCGGACCTGCGGCAGATCCGCCGGCTCTCCAAGCTGTTCGCCCCGCTCGCCGGCGGCATGGACGTCACGCCGCTGGTCGACGAGCTCGTCGAGCGGACCAGCGAGGAGCTGGACTACACCGTCGAGGCGGCCTCCCAGCAGCAGGCGGCCGACGGCTTCGTCGGCAGCGAGGAGTTCGTCGTCCCGCAGGTGCTGACGGCCACGTCCAAGGTGATGGTCAGCGAGTGGGTGGAGGGCGAGCCCCTCTCGGTGGCCGCCGGCCGCGACGAGGCCGAGCGCAACCGCGTCGGCCTGCTGTACGTCCGCTTCCTGTTCGCCGCCCCCAGCCGGGTCGGGCTGCTGCACGCCGACCCGCACCCCGGCAACTTC
The DNA here is from genome assembly GCF_017876495.1 of Microlunatus capsulatus. Taxonomy (NCBI): domain Bacteria; kingdom Bacillati; phylum Actinomycetota; class Actinomycetes; order Propionibacteriales; family Propionibacteriaceae; genus Microlunatus; species Microlunatus capsulatus. The sequence goes on from NZ_JAGIOB010000001.1 coordinate 698,379, forward strand.
CGGATCACCCCGGACGGACGGCTGGGCGTCGTCGACTTCGGCCTGGTCTCCCGGCTGCCCGAGGGGCTGCCGCGGGCCATGGGGACGATCCTGCGGATCGCCCGGCGCGGGGACGCCCGCGAGGTCGCCGACCAGCTGCACCGCGAGGGCTTCGTGCCCGCCGACGTCGACGCCGACGACCTGTGGGACTACCTGGCCCCCTTCGTCGAGCCGGCCGCCGTCCCGGAGTTCCAGTTCAACCGCGAGTGGATGCGCGAGCAGTTCCTGCGCGTGCGCGACCTCTCGGCCTCGGGCGGGATGGGGCTGAAGATCAACCTGCCGCCCAGCTACCTGCTGATCCACCGCGTGTGGCTCGGCGGCCTCGCCGTGCTGTCCCAGCTGGGGGTGCGCGCGGCCTTCGTCGAGGTGCTCGAGGAGTTCCTGCCCGGCTACGTCGAGGACTGACGGCCCGGTCGTCGCCCTCGTCGGGACGGGACCACCGGGAGCGGACGTGCCGTCCGGGTGGCCACTGCGTGGCACAGCCGCGGCGCGGTCGCAGGACGCGCCAGGGCGGGGCGCCCGGGGTCCACGCTCGACCGCGAGGATCGCGGCTGTGCCACGGAGTGGTCACCCGGACGGCACCCGCCCAGGATAGGTCGGCCGGTCCAGCGGGAGGAGTCCCGCTCGGCGGTCCGGCCGGTCGTGGTCGGGGTCGTCACGACAGGGCCCGGCTGAGCCAGAGCCGCAGCGCGTGGAACATCCGCTCGCCCCGGCTCAGCCCGGTCCCGTCCTCGTCGCGGATCACGCCGCGGCCTCCTTGCCCTGCCGGCCCGCCGCCGGGGCGTAGGGCTCGGCGACCGGGTGCTTGCGCGGCCGGCCGCGCGGACGCTTGCGCGCCACGACCACGCCGCCGATGAAGAGCTGGCCACCCCAGACCCCCCAGGGCTCGCGGCGCTCGAGCGCGCCCTCGAGGCAGTCCTCGAGCACAGGGCAGCCGACGCACAGCGCCTTGGCGGCCTCGACGTCGGCCGGGCTCTCCGCGAAGAACACCTCGGGGTCGACCAGGTGGCACGGCAGCGCCCCCGGCCTGCTCGGTGCTTCCCACCTCGGTGCCGTCATGAGGGCACCTCCTGCGTTGTTCATGTCTCCCACTTGTCTGCTGTGAGCTCCGGTGGTCCCGGGGCTCGGGTTCGGGGCGGGAAACACGAAGGCCGTGATTCCCGGTGTTCTGGGATTCACGGCCTGAGGCGGTCGGTGGGTGGAGCTACACCGGCGGACTGCAGGAAGGAGATCCCGGTCGGGTCGAGTACGAGTGGTCGAAGACCACGGGGGTGACGGCAGCCATGTCGATGACGGCGATGGCTCCGCCCTGAGAGGTGCCCACGACGGGCTTGGCCATGAGGGCGCAGATGTCCCCGCGACCCCGCAGCTCCGCCGCGGCGCGCCAGCCGAAGTCGGCCTCGAGGACACGCGGGAGCAGAGCCGTCTCACGGGTGCGGGTGGTGGTGGTGCTCTCCATGGGACTCATCTCCTCTCGTCGTCCAGGGGCCGGTCCGGGACCGGGCGTGGGTCGACCCCGGCGGGGTCGAAGATCACATTAGGGGAGGTGCCGGGAGCGCGCAACGGTATTAACGAGTGCGTCCCGGATTGTTCTGCGGGCGTTCGTCAGGCGCCGTCGAGCCCCGCTTCGCCGGCCACGATGGCCAGCACCTCCTCGCCGTAGCGGTCGGCCTTGGTGACGCCGAGCCCCTGCACCTTGACGAGGTCGGCGCGGGTCCGCGGCCGCGCCTCGGCGATGGCGATGAGGGTGGCGTCGGTGAAGACGACGAAGGCCGGCACCTTCTGCTCGGCCGACTGCTGCCGGCGCCACTCCCGCAGCATCGCCATCGTGTGCTCGTCGAAGGTCGACGGGCAGCTCAGGTGGCGGCCGATCTTGCGCTCGGCGGCGTCGCCCAGCGCCATTCCGCAGGAGCGGCAGTGCTGCGACAGCACCGAGGGCCGGCCCCGACCGCGGCGGGCGGCGGGACCGGCGGCTCCCGCGCGGGCGCTGTCGGGCAGCACGGGGTCGAGGAAGCGGGAGGGCTTGCGGGTGCTGCCGCCGCCGTTGCGGGTGCGCGACCACGAGACGCGCAGCGCGGTGCGCGCCCGGGTGACCCCGACGTAGAGCAGCCGGCGCTCCTCCTCCACCTGCTCGGGACGGGTGGCCAGCACGAAGGGCAGCGAGCCCTCCTGGACCCCGAGCAGGGCGACCGACCCCCACTCCAGGCCCTTGGCCGAGTGCAGCGTCGAGACCGTCACGCCCTGGGCGGCCGGGACGTGCTGGGCCTCCGCGCGCGCGTCGAGCTCGGCCGAGACGGCGCGCAGGTCGGGCGCGGGACCACCGGCGGGCCGGGCGAGCAGGTCCTCGGCCACGGTGAGCAGCGCGGCCAGGGACTCCCACCGCTCGCGGACGGCACCGGCGCCCTCCGGCGGGGTCGCCGTCCAGCCCAGGCTGCCCAGGACGGCCTTCATCTGGTCGACGGCGCTGCCGCCCTCCTGGCCGCTCATCGCGCGGGCCTCGGTGCGCAGCGTCAGCAGCGCCTGCCGCACCTCCGCCCGCTCGTAGAAGCGCTCCCCGCCGCGGACGAGGTAGGGCACCTGCCGGTCGGCCAGCGCCTGCTCGACGGCGGGTGACTGCGCGTTGATGCGGAACAGGACGGCCATGTCGCGCCACTCGACGCCGGCCTGGGCCCGGCGGACCAGCCAGTCGGCGATCCCCGCGGCCTCGGCCGCCTCGTCGGGGGCCTCGGTGTACTCGACCTCGGGGCCGGGCGGCTGCTGGGCCTGCAGCGTCACCGCGCTGATCCCGCCCGCCTTCACCCCGGCCATGATCTTGTTGGCCGCGCCCACCACCTGGGGGGTGGAGCGGTAGTCGCGGACGAGCTTCACCACCGTCGCCCCGGGGTGCCGCCGGGCGAAGTCGGTGAGGTAGCTGGCCTGCGCACCGGCGAAGGAGTGGATGGTCTGCGCGGGGTCGCCGACGACGCAGACGTCGGTCCGGTCCCCGCGCCACAGCGTCAGCAGCGCCTCCTGCAGCGGGCTGACGTCCTGGTACTCGTCGACGACGAGGTGCCGGTAGGTGCGCCGGATCGTGTCGGCCACCTCCTCGTGCTCCGACATCAGCGCCGCCGCGCAGAGCAGGATGTCCTCGAAGTCGATGCGGCCCCGGTCGCGCTTGGCCGCCTCGTAGGCGGTGAAGATGCGGGCCACCGTCTCGGGGTCGACCGAGGCGACGCTGCGGCCCGCGGCCGCCGCCAGCCGGGGGTAGTCCTCGGCGCTGACGTTGCTCACCTTGGCCCAGGCGACCTCGGAGACCAGGTCGCGGAGCCGGGGGGTGTCGACCCGGACCCGCAGCCGGCTGGCGGCCTCGGCCACCAGCGCCATCCGGTTGTCCAGCACCGAGGGCAGGTCGCCGCCGTACACCTGCGGCCAGAAGTACTGCGCCTGCCGGAGGGCCGCGGAGTGGAAGGTGCGGGCCTGGACGCCGCGCGCGCCGAGCTGCTGGAGCCGGCCGCGCAGCTCGCCGGCCGCCCGGGTGGTGAAGGTGACGGCGAGCACCGCGGTGGGGTTGAAGACCCCGGTGGCGACGCCGTAGGCGATCCGGTGGGTGATGGCGCGCGTCTTGCCCGTGCCGGCGCCGGCGACGACGGCGACCGGACCGCTGAGCGTGGTGGCGACCTCGCGCTGCTCGGGGTCGAGGCCGGCCAGCAGGGCCTCGGGGTCGGCGTGGGCGGAGCGGGGAGGAGCAGGTGGCACGGCGACCACCCTAAGCCGGTCCGCTGACAGCTCCCCCGTCGTCAACAGGCTCCCCCCGCCCGTCGGCGGCGTGCCCGCGGTAGGTGCCGAGCTGCGTGACGAACCAGTCCTGCCAAGCCTGTGCCGTCCAGCCGCGCTGGCCGACCAGCTTGAGCCAGACGTCGCGCGAGGTGAGGGTCCACAGCCCGTCGACGACGGGGTCCGGCGGCTCGGGATCGGCCAGCACGAGCCCGGCGGCGTAGCGGACCTCGGCCAGCCGGTTCTGCTCCCGCTCAGCCAGCCGGGCGGCGGCGGCCGGATCGCCCACGGCCGCCTCGTCGAGCACGCGCTGGATCCGGGCGGAGCGCTCGTGGGCGCCGCTCAGCCAGCGCGCCGCCGCCCGGGCGCGGGTGTCGAAGTCGCCGTCGGCCATCAGCCAGTACTCGGGCAGCTCCCGCAGCCGGCGCGCCCGCCCTCCGGACAGGGCGGCGTCGATGCAGGCGTCGAGCAGGGTCAGCTTCGAGGCGTGCAGGGCGTACACGGTCTGCCGGGAGACGCCGGCGCGCTCGGCGACGCGACCCATCGTCGTGGCCACCCAACCCTGCTCCAGGAACAGCGCGTGCGCGGCCTCCAGGACGGTCGCCCGGTTCTGCTGCGAGCGCTCGGCCCGCAGCTCCGAGCTGTAGGTGCGGGCCACCGGACCATCCTAGAGCCTATTGACCGTACACAGAGTCCAGTGAATACTCGTCGCACCACCCGCACTCCCGAGGAGGAGCCATGGCGCTCACCGACGACGCCACCACGCTGCACGTCCCCACCCGGCTCGGCCGGCTCCGCGTCCGGGTCACCGGGTCGGGGCAGCCCGTCGTGCTGTGGCACAGCCTGTTCACCGACGCGGGCAGCTGGGACCGGCTCGTGCCGCTGCTGGGAGGGCGACGGCTGGTCCTCGTCGACGGCCCCTCCTCCGGGGGCAGCGACCCGCTCCGGCGGGCGGTCGACATCGGCACCTGCGCCGCGGCCGCGGAAGACCTGCTGGCCGGGCTGCGGGACGTCGTCGGGCCGGGACCGGTCTCCTGGCTCGGCAGCGCCTGGGGCGGTCACGTCGGCCTGCACCTGGCCGCCACCCGGCCGGACCTGGTCCGCGACCTCGTGGCCGTCAGCGCGCCGACCCACCCCGTCGGCCCGCGGCTCCGCCTGCTCACGGCGGTGCTGGTGCCGCTCTACCGCGTCATCGGGGCGCGCGGACCGGTCCGCGAGGCGATCCTCGACACCCTCTTCACCGACCGCAGCCGGGCCGAGGACCCGGCCGGCGTCGGCCAGGTCCTGGGTCCGCTGGAACGGTCGTCGCGAGCGGCCACGGCCCGCGCCATCCGGACCGCGATCCTGCACCGCACCGACCTCGCGTGGGCCGCGCGGCGGATCACCTGCCCGGTGCTGCTGGTCACCACCGACGACCGGGGCGAGTGGACGCCCGAGCAGGCGGCGGCGATGGCGGCCCAGATGGCGGACGCCCGCGTCGTGACGGTCAGCGGCTCGAGGGTGCTGCCCTCGATCGAGCAGCCGGCGGCCCTGGCGGCCGCGCTGACGACGTTCTGGGCCACCGCAGCCGCCCGTCCGCGCGGGGAATAGCACCTCCGCCGACCGGGTTGACGAGGCCATGAGCAGCTACGAGGCGACCCCGGGCAAGCCGACCATGTTCACGACCAGCTGGTGCGGCTACTGCGCCCGGCTGAAGGGCCAGCTGAAGCGGTCCGGCATCGAGTGGGACGAGGTCGACATCGAGTCCCACCCGGACGCGGCCGACGTCGTGGCCGCGGTCAACGGCGGCAACCAGACGGTGCCGACGCTGCTGTTCTCCGACGGCTCGTCGATGACCAACCCCTCGGCCTCCCAGGTCGAGCGCAAGCTGGCCGAGCTCCGCTGAGCACCGCGGCACCTGCGGTCCGCGCCGTCAGCACCGTCGTCTTCGACGTCGACGGCTGCCTGCTGGACTCCGCCGACGGCATCGTCGCGGGCTACCAGCACGCGCTCCGCAGCGTCGGCGTCCCGGTGCCGGAGGAAGAGGTGCTGCGCTCCGACCTCGGGCCACCGGTCGGGGTGATCTTCTCCCGCCTCGGCCTGGACGAGGCCACCAGCGAGGCGGCCGTCGCGGCCTACCGGCGCTTCTACGCCGACACCGGGATGGACCGCGCCCGGGTCTACCCGGGCGTCGCCGAGCTGCTGGACGGCCTGCGCGCGCGGGGCGTCGCGCTGGCCACCGCGACCATGAAGCTGACGCCGACCGCGCAGGCCATCCTGGAGCGGCACGGCCTCGCCGACCGGTTCGCCGTGGTCAACGGCACCGACGGCACGCACCGCACCAAGGCCGAGACGCTGACCCACGCGCTCGAGCGGCTGGGCGACCCGGACCGCGCCGGCGTCCTCATGGTCGGCGACCGGCACTCCGACATCGCCGCGGCGCACGAGGTCGGCGTCGGCTCGGTCGCGGTGACCTGGGGCTACGGGTCGGTGGCCGAGCTGGCCGCGACCGGGGCCGACCACCTGCTCGACGACCCCGCAGAGCTGCTCGACCTGCTCGGCTGAGGCCGCCCGGTCGCCGCGGCCGGAACTGTCAGCCCGGCGTCCTAGGGTGTGCAGACCATGAGCCTGCAGATCCACCGCGCCGAGCGCGCCGACCACCTGGTCGCCGCGCTGGGCGCGCTGCTCGCCGACCCCCTGCCCGACCCCTTCGCCACCGAGGTCGTCAGCGTCCCCACCCCCGGCGTCGAGCGCTGGCTGGCCCAGCGGCTCGCCGGTCGCCTCGGCGTCGGCCCGTCCGGCGGCGACGGCGTCTGCGCCGGCGTGGACTTCCCCCCGCTGCCCCGGCTCGTCGAGCGCGCGCTCGGCACGCCGGCGACGCAGCGGCTGGAGGACCCCTGGCGGCCGCAGCGCGCCGTCTGGCCGCTGCTGCGCGTGCTCGACGAGGCCCGGGGGGAGGCCTGGGCCGCTGTCCTGTGGAGCTACCTCGGCGACCGGCCGGGCGCCGATCCGCGCAGCCCGGAGCCGGAGGCGCCCGACGCCGCGTCGGGGGCGGACGCCGGCCGGCGGGGCCGGCGCTGGTCCACGGCCCGGCAGCTGGCCGGGCTCTTCGCGCACTACGCCGCCGCCCGGCCCGCCATGGTCCAGGCCTGGGCCGCCGGGCGCGACGTCGACGGCGAGGGCCGCCCGCTCCCCCCCGACCGCGCCTGGCAGGCCGAGCTGTGGCGCCGGCTGCGCACCGAGCTCGACGCCCCCAGCCCGGCCGAGCGGGTGGCCGCGGGCACCACCGCCCTGGCCGCCGACCCGGCCCTCAGCGACCTGCCCGAGCGGGTCTCGGTGTTCGGCGCCACCCGGCTGGAGCCGCAGCACGTCGCCGTGCTCGCCGCGCTGTCCGCCGGCCGTGACGTGCACCTGTGGCTCCCCCACCCCTCACCCGACCTCTGGGCGTCCCTCGCCGCCGCGCCGGCCCACCACGACCTCCCCCGCCGGGCCGAGGACCGCAGCGACGGCGCGGCCCGGCACCGGCTGCTGGCCTACCTCGGCCGCGACGTCCGGGAGCTGCAGCTGGTGCTGCAGGCCGCGGGCGTGCCGCTGGAGGACCACCACCACGCCGCGCCGACGTCCGCGACGCCGTCACCCCGGCTGCTCCAGCACCTCCAGCGCGGCATCGCGGCCAACCAGCCGCCGGCCGAGGAGGCCGACCGCCCCGCGCTCGCCCCCGACGACCGCAGCGTCCGGCTGCACCACTCGCACGGCCCCGACCGGCAGGTCGAGGTGCTCCGCGAGGTCCTGGTGGGGCTGCTCGCCGACGACCCGACCCTCGAGCCGCGCGACATCCTCGTCATGTGCCCCGACATCGAGACCTTCGCCCCGCTGGTGGCGGCGACGTTCGGGCTCGACACCGACGAGGCCACCGCCGAGCACCCGGGCCACCGGCTCCGCGTCCGGCTGGCCGACCGCTCGCTGCGCCAGGTCAACCCGCTGCTGTCCGTGCTCAGCCGGCTGGTGGAGATGGCCGGCTCGCGGATGGAGTCCGCCGCCCTGCTCGACCTCTGCTCCACCCCGCCGGTGGCCCGCCGGTTCGGCTTCACCGGTGACGACCTGGAGCGGCTGCGCGACCTCGTCGCCCGGTCCGGGGTCCGCTGGGGCCTCGACGCCGGGCACCGCGCCTCCTTCGGGATGGCCGGCTTCGGCCAGAACACCTGGAGCGCCGGGCTGGACCGCCTGCTGCTCGGGGTCGCCATGGACGAGACCGGCCAGCACTTCCTCGGCACCGCGCTGCCGCTGGACGACGTCGACTCCGCCGACGTCGACCTCGTGGGCCGGCTGGCCGAGCTGGTGGCCCGGCTCGGCGAGGTGACCGACCGCTGCCGCGAGCCGCAGCCGCTGGCCGGCTGGGTGGCCCTGTTCCGCGACGCGCTGGAGCTGCTGACCGCCGTCACCCCCGCCGACACCTGGCAGGTCGCGCACGCCCAGGCCGAGCTGGGCCGGCTCACCGAGACCGCCGGCGAGGAGAGCATGGCCGTGCTCACGCTCGCCGAGGTCAACGCCCTGCTGGCCGAGGCCTTCCGCGGACGGCCGGGCCGCAGCAACTTCCGCACCGGGACGCTCACCCTCTGCACGATGCACCCGATGCGGTCGGTGCCGCACCGCGTCGTCTGCCTGCTCGGGGTGGACGACGGCGTCTTCCCCCGCCGGGGCCGGCTGGACGGGGACGACGTCACCGCCGTCGACCCGCGGGTGGGCGATCCCGACCCGCGCAGCGAGGACCGGCAGCTGCTGCTCGACGCCGTGCTGGCGGCGCAGGAGCACCTCGTCGTCGTGTTCGCCGGGATGGACCCGCGCACCGGGGTCGACATCCCGCCCGCGGTGCCCGTCAAGGAGCTGGTGGACGCCGTCGACCTCGCGGTCCGGACCGACGACGGCCGGCCGCCGTCCGCGCACGTCACCGTGCGGCACCGGCTGCAGCCGTTCGACCCCGCCAACTTCGCCCGCGGCGGCCTCGAGCCCGCCGCGCGGCGGGCGTTCAGCTTCGACACCGCCGCCCTGCGCGGGGCGCGGGCGTCGCTGCGCGAGCGGTCCGAGCCGCCGGTCGTCTTCGCGCGGGCCCCGCTGCCGGCCCTGCCGGACGAGGGGCCCGTCGAGCTGGCCGAGCTGACCCGGTTCTTCCGGCACCCGCTGCGGGGGTTGCTGCGGGCCCGGGCCGCCGTCTCCCTGTACGGCGAGGACGAGCCGCCCGACCCCGAGATCCCGGCGGACCTCGACGGCCTGCAGCGCTGGGTGGTCGGCGAGCGGATGCTCGGCCTGCACCTGCAGGGCGTCGAGCTCGACGTGCTGCGCGCGGCCGAGTGGCGCCGCGGCGACCTGCCGCCCCGGGCCTTCGGCTCGCGCGTCCTCGACGACGTCACCGCCCAGGTGGCCGAGGTCCGGGCCGCGGCCGAGCCCTACCTGGGCGAGGGGCCGCAGCGGGTCGAGCTGGCCGGCCGGCTCGGCGACCGGCTGCTGGTGGGCACCGTCACCGGCGTGCACGGCGACGACGTGGTGCAGGTCAGCTACTCCCGGCTGAGCGCCCGGCACCGGCTGCAGGCGTGGGTGGAGCTGCTCGCCCTCACCGCGCTCCGGCCGGGCCGGCCCTGGCGGGCGGTCAGCGTCGCCCGGCGGGGGCGGTCGGTGCTCGGCCCCCTCGACCCGGGCTGGGCCGCCCGGGTGCTGGCCGACCTCGTCGAGCTGCAGCGCACCGGGCTGGCCGAGCCGTTGCCCTTCGCGGCCAAGACGTCGGCCGAGTACGCCCTGATCCGGTTCGCCGACCGTCCGCTGGCCCCGCGGATGAAGCTGCTCCGTGGCGTGTGGCGCGATGAGGGCGACGACCTGTACGCCCGCTTCTTCGACCCGCCGCCCGGCGGCCACGGCCCGACCGGGCTGGACGCGCTGCTGGCCGAGCCGTCGCGCAGCACCGAGGAGCGCGGCAGCCTCGCCGAGCCCAGCCGCTTCGGCACCCTGGCCCGACGCGTCTTCCACCCCCTGATCAGCAACGAGGAGCTCGGGTGAGCACCGTCACCGCCCCGCCCGCGCCGACGGCCGACGACCTCGAGCCCTTCGACGTCCGCGGTCCGCTGCCCACCGGCACCACGGTCCTGGAGGCCAGCGCGGGCACCGGCAAGACCTTCACCATCGCGGCCCTCACCGCCCGGTACCTGGCCGAGGGCGTCGTCGAGCTCGACGACCTCATGCTGGTCACCTTCGGCCGCAACGCCAGCCTGGAGCTGCGGCTGCGCGTGCGGGAGCGGCTGGTCGCCACCGAGGCGGCGCTCCGGGCCGCCGCCCGGGGGCTCCCGCTGCCGCCGGTCGACGAGGTCGGCGCACTGCTCTGCGACGGCACCACCCACGAGCTCGAGGTCCGCCGGGCCCGGGTCGCCCGGGCGCTGGCCGAGTTCGACGCCGCCACCATCGCCACCACCCACGAGTTCTGCCTGCAGATGCTGGACGGGCTCGGCGTGCTCGGCGACCGCGAGCCGCAGGCCGTCTTCGTCGAGCACCTCGGCGACCTGGTCCGCGAGGTGACCAGCGACGTCTACCTGCGCCGCTACGCGACCGGCGGCCGGGCGCCCTTCAGCACCTTCGAGGAGGCGCTCGGGGTGGCGCAGCGGGCCGTCGGCGCCGTGCACGCCCGGCTGGTGCCCGCCCCCGGCGACCCCGACGAGGCGACCGACGCCGCCGAGCGGGTCGGGTTCGCCACCGAGGTCCGGGCCGAGGTCGAGCGGCGCAAGCTGGCCGGTCGGCTCTTCACCTACGACGACATGCTCACCCGGCTGCGCGACGCCCTCGCCGACCCGCGCTGGGGCGAGGCCGCCGCCGCGCGGCTGCGCGACCGCTACCGCGTCGTCATGGTCGACGAGTTCCAGGACACCGACCCGGTGCAGTGGGACATCCTGCGCCGGGCGTTCCACGGCCACGCGACGCTGATCCTCATCGGAGACCCGAAGCAGGCCATCTACGCCTTCCGCGGGGCCGACGTGTTCAGCTACCTCGACGCCCGCGAGGAGGCCGGGACGGTGGCCACCCTCGCCACCAACTGGCGCAGCGACGCGGCCCTGGTGGAGGCGCTCGGGGCGCTGACCGGGGGCGCGGCCCTCGGTGACCCGCGGATCGTCGTCCGGCCGGTGGCGGCGCACCACGCCGAGCGGCGGCTGCGCGGACCCGACGGCACGGCGCCCCCGCCGCTGCGGCTGCGGGTGCGACCGCACGAGCCCGACGCCGACGAGCCGCCGCTGGTGGGTGAGCTGCGGCCGGTCATCCTCGCCGACCTCGTGGCCGACGTCACCGCGACCCTGGCGGGCGGCTCGACCCTGCACCTCGACGGCCGCGGCTGGCGGCCGGTGCAGCCGGCCGACATCGCCGTCCTGGTCCGCACGAACGACCGCGGCGAGGAGGTGCGGGAGGCCCTGGTGGCCGCCGGCGTCCCCGCCGTCATGCTCGGGGCCGGCTCGGTGTTCACCTCCCCGATGGCGCAGGAGTGGCTGACGCTGCTCACCGCCCTGGAGCAGCCGCGCCAGCAGCTGGCGCGGCGGGCCGCCCTCACCCCGTTCGTCGGCTGGACGTTCGCCCAGCTGGCCCAGGCCACCGAGGACCAGCTGACCGACCTCGCGCAGCGCGTCCGCTGGTGGAGCCGGGTGCTGGCCGGCCGCGGCGTGGCCGCGCTGATGGAGACGCTGACGGCCGACACCGGCCTGCCCGAGCGGCTGCTGGGCACCGTCGGCGGCGAGCGCCGGCTCACCGACCTGCGGCACCTGGCCGAGGCGCTGCACGCCGCGATGGTGGCCGGGCCGCTGGGCGTCGGCGCGCTGCGGGCCTGGCTGCAGGACCGGGTGGCCGAGGCCCGCGCCCGGCAGGCCGGCGACGGCAGCCGCCGGCTCGAGACCGACGCCGAGGCCGTCACCGTCGTCACCGTGCACCGCAGCAAGGGGCTGGAGTACCCGCTGGTCTACCTGCCCGACGGCTGGGACCGGCACGTGAACGGTCGGGACGAGGGCCGCACGGTCGCCCTGCACGAGGACGGCAGCGCCGTGCTCGACGTCGGCGGCCGCTCCGGCACCGGGCGCGCCGAGCGCTTCCGCGCCGCGCTGGAGGAGGACGCCGGGGAGAGCCTCCGGCTGCTCTACGTCGCGCTCACCCGGGCCCGCTGCCAGGTCGTCGCGTGGTGGGCGCCGTCGCACAACACGCCGGGCTCGGCCCTCCAGCGGTACCTCTACCGCGGCCGCACCGAGGGCGCGGTGCCCGCGGCCACCTACCCGCTGTCCGGTGACCCGGGCAGCGTGCCCGGGCTCGGGCCGGGCGTCGTCGTCGAGCCGCTGGAGGCCCGGCCCGCGACGCCGTGGCGGCCCGACCGGAGCGACCCGCCCGCCATGGAGGTGCGCGACTTCGGCCGTCCGCTGGACCTGCGCTGGCGGCGCACCTCCTACTCCGCGCTCACCGCCGCCGTGCACGGCGTCGAGCTGGCCGTCCCGGCCGTGGGCAGCGAGGCCGAGCCGCTGCACGAGGACGACGAGGCCGCGCCGGCCGTGGGCACCCCCGAGGACGTGGGCAGCGGGTCGGCGGTCGCCGGTGGACCGTTCGCCGCCCGCTCCCCGATGGGTGACCTGCCCAGCGGGGTCGACTTCGGCACCGCGGTGCACAGCGTCTTCGAGGAGGTCGACCCGACGGCCCCCGACCTCGCCGCCGAGCTGCGGCGGGCGACGGGGCTGGCGCTCGGCCGCGCCGGCAGCACCGGGCTGGGCGTGGAGTCCCTGGCCGCCGCGCTGCTGCCCTCCTTCCAGACCCCGCTGGGTCCGCTGGCCGGCGGCCGGCGGCTGGCCGACATCCCGCCCCGCGACCGGCTGCCCGAGCTGGCCTTCGAGATGCCGCTGGCCGGTGGGGACGACGCCCGGAGCGAGACGACGGTGGGCCGGCTGGCGCCGCTGGTCCGGCGCCACCTCGCCGCCGGCGACCCGCTGCGCCGCTACGCCGAGCTGCTGGAGCATCCGACGCTGGCCGAGCAGCCGCTGCGGGGCTACCTCAACGGCAGCATCGACGCCGTCCTGCGGGTGCCCGACGAGGCCGGGATGCCCCGCTACCTCGTCGTGGACTACAAGACGAACTGGCTGGGCAGCTTCGACGGCCGGCCGCTGACGGTCGGCGACTACGCCCCGCCCCGGCTGGCCGAGGCGATGATGGCGGCGCACTACCCGCTGCAGGCGCTGCTGTACGGCGTGGCCGTGCACCGGCTGCTGCGCTGGCGCCAGCCGGGCTACGACCCGGAGACCCACCTCGGCGGGGTGCTGTACCTGTTCGTCCGCGGGATGGCCGGGGAGGACACCCCCCAGGTCGACGGCGTCCCCTGCGGCGTCTTCAGCTGGCGCCCGCCCGCCGCGCTGGTCACCGACCTCTCCGACCTGCTGGACGGCCGCGACCCCGAGGAGCACCGGTGAGCACGACGACCGACCCCGCCGCCACCGCCCGGCCCGTGGTGCCGCCGGCGCCGAGCCCGGGCGACCCGGCGCTGGTCCGGCACGCCCGCGGCCTGCTGGGCACCTTCAACACGGCCGGCGTGCTGCGCCCGGCGGACGTGCACACCGCCCGCGCCGTCGCCCGGATGGCCGGTGAGCCCGACGAGCGGGTCCAGCTGGCGCTCGCGCTCGCCGTCCGGGCGCTGCGCAACGGCTCGGTCTGCGTCGACCTGGCCGGGGTCAGCAGCACCGTCTTCGACGAGGCGGAGGAGCAGGTCGACCTCACCGGGCTGCCCTGGCCCGAGCCCGACGCGTGGGCCGAGGCGTGCCGGGCCAGCCCCCTGGTGTCCGTCGGCGGCGGGGGTGACGGCAGCCGGCCGCTGCGCTGGCACGACGGGCAGCTCTACCTGGAGCGCTACTGGCAGCAGGAGGAGCTGGTCCGCCAGCAGCTCCAGAGGCGGTTCAGCGGAGAGGGCTACGCCGTGGACGTCGAGCGCGCCCGCGCCGCCCTCGAGCGGCTCTTCCCGCGCGAGGGGCTGGCCGCGGGCGAGGTCGACCGGCAGCAGGAGGCGGCCGCGGTCAGCCTGCTCAGCCGCGTCACGGTGCTGGCCGGCGGCCCGGGCACGGGCAAGACGACGACGGTGGCCCGGCTGCTGGCCCTGCTGCGCGACCAGCCCGGACCCGAGCCGAGGATCGCGCTGGCGGCCCCCACCGGCAAGGCGGCGGCCCGGCTCGAGGAGGCCGTCCGCTCGGCCACCGCCGGGCTGGGGCCCGAGGACCGAGCCCGGGTCGGCGACGTCAGCGCGTCCACCCTGCACCGGCTGCTGGGCTGGCAGCCGGGCAGCCGCAGCCGGTTCCGCCACGACGCCACCAACCACCTGCCGCACGACGTCGTCATCGTCGACGAGATGTCGATGGTCTCGCTGACGATGATGGCCCGGCTGCTGGAGGCCGTCCGGCCCGACGCCCGGCTGGTGCTGGTCGGGGACCCCGACCAGCTCTCGTCGGTCGAGGCCGGGGCGGTCCTGGCCGACGTCGCCCGGGCCCCGGGTGAGCCGTCCGCCCCGCTGGGCGAGGAGCTGGCCGCGCTCGGGCTGCCCGGGGTGGCCGACGAGCCGCCGCCCGTGCACGGCGTCGTGCAGCTCACCCGGCCGTGGCGCTTCGGCGGCTCCATCGAGGAGCTGGCCCGCGCCATCCGGGCCAGCGACGACGACGCGGTGGTCGCGGTGCTGCGCTCCGGGGCGCCCGACGTCGGCTTCTGCGAGCTGGAGCTGGACCCCGAGACCGGCCGGGTCCCCGGTCCCGAGGACCTCGCCGAGCTGGCCGACGCCGTCCGCGGGGCGGGCCGGGCGGCCCGCGCGGCCGCCGAGGCCGGGCAGGTCGGCGAAGCGCTGGCCGCGCTGGACCAGCACCGCCTGCTCTGCGCCCACCGGCGCGGTCCTTACGGCGTCACCCGGTGGAGCCTGGAGGCCGAGCGCTGGCTGGTCGAGGCGGTGCCCGGCTACGGCGAGGACGGCGAGTGGTACCTGGGCCGGCCGCTGCTGGTCACCGCGAACGACTACGAGATGGGCCTCTACAACGGCGACACCGGCGTGGTGGTCTCGACCCCGCAGGGCGTGCGGGCCGCCTTCGCCCGCGGCGCCGAGCCGTCGCTGGTCGCGCCCGTCCGGCTGGACGCGGTGCAGACCGTGCACGCGATGACGGTGCACCGCGCCCAGGGCAGCCAGTTCACCCGGGTCAGCTTCGTGGTCCCGCCGCCGGCGTCGCCGCTGCTGACCCGCGAGCTGCTCTACACCGCCGTCACCCGGGCGACGGAGCGGGTGCTCGTGCTGGGCACCGAGGAGGCGGTCCGGCAGGCGGTCCGCCGGCCGGCCCTGCGGGCGAGCGGGCTGCGGCTCCGGCTCGCCGGCTGAGCCGGCCCCGACCCCGACCCCGACCTGTCACCGGGACCCCTGGGCCCGGTCCGGTGCGGTCCGCGAGCCCTCGGTCAGGAGCGCTCGGGCGGCAGCGCGGCCGTCGTCGGCGTGGCGTCGGCCCCGTGCCGCGACGGGTCGGCGGCCGGGCCGCGGACGGCGTCGTGCGGGGCCAGCTCCGGGTCGTCGGCCAGCTCGGCCTGCAGCCGGTCGGAGTTGAGCAGGAGGTTCAGCAGGATCGCGGTGATCGCGCCGGCCGAGATGCCGGAGTGGAAGATGATCTGGAACCAGGTAGGGAACTGGTCGAAGATCGACGACGCCACGGTCGGCAGCAGGCCGACGCCCACCGCGACCGCGACGACGAGGATGTTCGTGTTGTTGAAGCGGACCTTCGTCAGGGTGCGCACCCCGCTGGCCGCGACCATCCCGAAGAGCGCGACGCCGGCGCCGCCGAGCACCGGCAGCGGGATCCCCTCGACCGCCCCGCCGAGCTTGGGCACCAGCCCCAGCACCACCAGCACCCCGCCCGCGAAGGTGGCGACGTAGCGGGACCTCACCCGGGTCATCGAGACCAGCCCGACGTTCTGGGCGAACGCCGTGTAGGGGAACGTGTTGAACACCCCGCCCAGCACCGTCGAGAGCCCGTCCGCGCGGAGGCCGTCGGCGAGCTGGCGCGGCGCGACCGGCTTGTCGACGATCTCGCCGATGGCCAGCATGTCCCCCGTCGTCTCGGTCATGATCACCAGCGCGACGACGCACATGGCGATGATCGCGCTGATCTGGAACGTCGGCAGCCCGAAGTGGAACGGGGTGCTGACGCCGAACCAGGCCTCCTCGCCGACGGCGCTGAAGTCCGCCAGCCCGAAGGGCACGGCGACGAGGGTGCCGACGAGCAGCCCGGCGAGGATCGAGAGCCGCTTGACCGCGGGCGGTCCGAAGCGCTCGATGAGGATGATCACCGCCAGGGTGAACGCCGCGAACCCGAGGTTCGCCGGCGCGCCGAAGTCGTCGCTGCCGGTGCCACCGCCCGCCCAGCCGGCGGCCACCGGCATCAGGCTGAGGCCGATGACGAGGATGACCGTCCCGGTGACCAGCGGGGGGAAGAAGCGGAGCAGCTTCGCGAACACCGGCGCCAGCGCCATCATGAAGACCCCGCTGGCGATCACCGACCCGTAGATCGCGGTGACGCCGTACTCGCTGCCGATGGCGATCATCGGCGAGACCGCCGCGAACGTGCAGCCCTGCATCAGCGGCAGCCGGACGCCGAAGCGCCAGAAGCCCAGCGACTGGATGAGGGTGGCGATCCCGGCGACCAGCAGGTCGGCGCTGATCAGGTAGGGGATGTCGGAGGCGTCCAGCCGACCGGCCTGCACCAGCGCCCCGCCGACGATGAGCGGCACGGCCACCGCGCCGGCGTACATCGCGAGCACGTGCTGCAGGCCGAGCGGGGCGAGCCGGCGGAGCGGGGGGACCTCGTCGACGGGGTGGCGCCCGGCGGGCGGGGCGGTGGACGGGGCTGCGGCGGTGGCGGTCATGGGTGCTCCCTGCGCGTGGGTGGCCAGCAGCAGCACCGTAGGCAGCCCGTGTTGCGACGGGGACGCCGTCAGGTTGCGATCGGGTGAAACGCCCCAGCACCCGTCGCCGGGCGACCGGCCGGGTCCGGAGCTCGGCGTCGGGCGCCGCTCGGGTCAGGACCGCGCGGGGGGCGGCGCGGTCAGCGCTTGCTGAAGGGGTCCTGCCCCTCGCGCCAGGTGGCGATCAGCCGGGAGGCGATGGAGCTGGCCCCGGGCAGACCCAGCCGGCCGGCGTCGAGGGCGGCGGTCAGCTCGTCGCGGGTGTACCAGGCGGCGTGGCTGATCTCGTCGGTGTCGACGTTGATGGTGGTGCTGGTCGCACGGGCGAAGTAGCCGAGCATCAGCGAGCGCGGGAAGGGCCAGGGCTGGCTGCCGAAGTAGTGCAGCTCGTCGAGGGCCACGTCGACCTCCTCGGCGATCTCGCGGTGGATGGCCTGCTCGGCCGACTCCCCCGCCTCGACGAACCCGGCGAGCACCGAGACGCGGTTGCCCCAGTGCGCCTGGCCGCCCAGCAGCAGCCGGTCGTCCTCGTCGACGACGGCGACGATGACGGCCGGGTCGGTGCGCGGGAAGTGGTCCTCCCCGCACGCCTCGCAGTGCCGGGCGAAGCCGCCGTTGATGACGGCGGTGGGGCCGCCACAACGCGGGCACAGCGACTCGAGCCGGTGCCAGTTGAGCACGGCGGTCGCCGCGGCGGCGATGTCGAGCTCGGCCTCGCTGAGCACGCCGCCCACCTCGCGGAGGTCGTGCACCTCGCCCTCGGTCAGCGCCTCGACGGCGAAGACGGGGGCGCCGTGCAGCAGCCCCAGCAGGCGGTGGCGCTGGCTGTCGAAGTCGACGAACGGCTTGACCATCCGCAGCCGGGTGCCGTCGGCGCGGGTGGTGAACTTGCCGTCGGCGCTGAGCTTGAGCAGCTTCGCGTCCGGCGCCCGCCACAGACCGGCGACCCACTCGGTGGAGCGCCGGTGGTGGTCGACGCGGTCGAGGTCGCTCGCGGTCACCCAGGTCGTCACCGGCTCAGCCTAGGCGACCCGGCCGGCGCCGCGCGCACCCGTGCCGGGGCGCCCGGAGGGGCCACCGAGGGCGCGACCGGTGCGGCCGACGGCAGGCCCGCCGCCCGGACCCGGAACCCGGGCCGCAGGCAGCCGGGCCTCAGCCCCGGTCCAGCAGCAGCGCCTCGAGGGCGGACCGGTCCCCCAGCCCCTGCGGGCGCACCAGCTGGTCGGAGCGCACGTGGTAGAAGACGGCGTCCACCTGCGCGAGCGGCACCTGCTGCACCTCGGCCCAGGCGAGCCGGTAGAGCGCGAGCTGCAGCGGGTCGGCGTCGTCGAGCCGGCTGGTCTTCCAGTCCACGACCTGCCAGCGGGCGCGGCCGTCGGCGGCGTCGGGCAGCCGGTAGACGGCGTCGATCCGGCCGCGGACCAGCCGGCCGGCGAGCAGCAGGCTGAACGGCGCCTCGACGGCGTACGGGGCCGAGGCCCCGAACCGGCCGGCGACGAAGGCCTCGCACAGCTCGCGCAGCTCGGTCTCGTCCTCGGTCCCGCCGTCGACGCGGTCCGGCAGGTCGTCGGGGTCCACCAGCTGCTGCTGGCCGAGCCCGCCGTGGCCCAGCCGCGGGCCGAAGTAGTGCTCGACCCAGGAGTGGAAGCGGGTGCCGAACCGGGCCGCCCGCGACGGCGGCCGGGGCATCGGCCGCGCGAGGTCGGCCGCGTAGCCGTCGGGGTCGGCGGTCATCCGGAGGACAGCCGTGGCCGAGAGCGTCTCGGGCAGCACGACCCCCTGCTCGCCGGAGCGGGACGCCGCCAGCTCGGCCAGCAGCTTGTCGATGTCGGAGTCCCAGCCGGCCACCACCTCCTCGGCGTCCAGCAGCAGCTGCTCGGCCCCGCCCGCGGGCTCGTAGCTGCCGGTGCGGGCCTGCCGCCGGCGGGCCTCCTCGACGTGCCCGGCCGCCGTCTGCCGGCGCGCCCAGGCGTCGGGGTCCAGCGGCTTGGGCCACGGCTGCGGGGCGGCCGCGGTGACCAGCGGGTTGTCGGGACCCGACGGCGTCGCCTCGGCCACCACCTCGCCCTGGCGGCCGGCCTCGTCGAGGATCGCCCGCAGGTACACCGACGGCGTGCGCGGCTTGCTCAGGTCGGCCCGCCAGTAGTGCCCGGTGCCGACCAGCAGCTGCCGCGCGCGGGTGGCGGCGACGTAGGCCAGCCGGTCCTCGGCCAGCAGCTGCTGGCGGGTGAGCTCGGCCTTGTAGGCGGCCAGGCCCGCGTTGGAGGCCTCCTCCAGGTGCGGGATCGCGTCCGCGTCGCCGCGCAGCTCCGCGGGCAGCACGGCCGGGTTGGTCACCCAGTTGTCGGTGACCCGGTCGCTGGGGAAGACGCCCTTCATCAGCGCGGGCAGGAAGACGACCTCCCACTCCAGGCCCTTGGCCTTGTGCACCGTCAGCAGCTTCACGGCCTCGCGGTCGGACGGGACGGCCTGCTCCAGCCCGGCGCCCTGGTCGATCTCGGCCTGGAAGTAGGCCAGCAGCCCCGTCAGCGAGGCCTCGCCGTCGACGTCGACGTAGTCGGCCACGGCGTCGAGGAAGGCGCCCAGCTGGTCGCGGCGGTTGCTCTGCTCGAACTCCCGGGTGGCGACCAGCTCGACGTCGAGGCCGAGCGTCACCACGATCCGCCGGGTGAGGTCCAGCAGCGGCTCGTCGCTGTGCCGGCGCAGGTAGGCCAGCTCGGCCGCGAGCCGGGCGAACCGCTCCCGGGCCGCGGCCGAGTACGGCTCCTCCCCCGGGCTCTCCAGCGCGTCGAGGAGGCTGACGACCTCCGTCGGGTCGACCCCGGCCACAGCGTCGGACAGCGCCGCGACGACGTCGGGCGGGGCGCCCGCGTCAGCGGCGTCGTCGGCCCGGCGCGGGTCGCCGCCGCGGGCCAGGTCGCGGGCCCGGCGGCCCAGCAGGGCGAGGTCGCGGGGGCCGACCTGCCAGCGCGGCCCGGTGAGCAGCCGGATGAGGTCGGGGTTGGCGGTGACGTCGGCGACCAGCCGCAGGGTGGCTGTCACGTCGACCACCTCGGGCAGGTGCAGCAGCCCGCCGAGGCCGACGATCTCCACCGGCACGTCGCGGGCGCTCAGCTCGGCGTACAGCGGGGCGATGTCGGCGTTGCGCCGGGTGAGCACGGCGATGTCGGCCCAGTGCGGGGCCTGCCCGCCGGTGTGCGCGGCGACGATCTGGTCCCCGATCCAGCGCACCTCCTCCGGCCAGGTGTCGAAGGTCGCCGCGCGGACGGTGCCGGGCGCGGTCCCCTCGGGGGCGTGCAGCAGGCCCAGCCCCTCCTGCGCGGCGTCGTCGGCCGTGCCGGGCAGCGTCGTCGAGCGGAGCGGGCGGCTGAGCTCGTTGGCGACGTCCAGGATCGTCTGGCCGCTGCGACGGTTGACCGTGAGCGCGAACCGGCGGCTGGGGCTGAAGTCGGCGCGCGGGAAGTCGCGGGCGAAGCCGAGGATGTTGCTGGCCGCCGCCCCGCGCCAGCCGTAGATGGCCTGGAACGGGTCGCCGACGGCGGTGACCGGGTGCCCCAGGCCCAGCGAGGGCACCGGCCCCGAGAACAGGTGCCGCAGCGTGATGGCCTGCGCGGCGGAGGTGTCCTGGTACTCGTCGAGCAGCACGACCCTGAAGGCGGCCCGCAGCGTCGCGGAGACCTGCGGCACCTCCTCGGCCAGCCGCGCCGCGATGGCCATCTGGTCGGCGAACTCGACCAGCCCGAGCCGGCGCTTCAGCTCCTGGTAGTCCAGCACCAGGCTCGCCAGCTCCAGCCGCTCCTGGGCGGCGATGACGGCCTTCTTCACGTCGGCGTAGACGTTGCCGTAGCGGTTCGGCGGCGCCGACTCCCAGCCCAGCAGCATCTCCCGGGCCTGGGCGTCGAGGGCCTCGGCGGCGACGAGGTGCGACTGCAGCTCGGCGTCCAGCTTGAGCACCCGCTCGGTCACCGACGCGGGCCGCAGCCGGGACAGGAACTCGAACGGCCCCGCCGCGGCCTTGACCACCCGTGACGCGAGCCGGTAGCGGGTCGCCCCGCTGACCATCGTCGGGTCGGCCTCGTAGCCCAGCCGCAGGCCGTGCTCGGAGACCAGCCGGGCGGCGAAGGCGTCGTAGGTCATCACCAGCTGCTCGCCGGACTCGTCGACGCCGCGGTCGGACACGACGCCGGCCTTGAGCAGCGCGGCGCGGACGCGGGCCGACAGCTCGGCGGCGGCCTTGCGGGTGAAGGTGAGCCCCAGCACCTCCTCGGGCCGAACGGCGCCGGTGCCCACCAACCAGACCACCCGGGCTGCCATCACCGTCGTCTTGCCCGAGCCGGCGCCGGCGATGATGACGCCGGGCTCGAGCGGGGCGGTGATGGCGTCGAGCTGCTGCTCGGAGAAGGCGATCCCCAGGGCGTCGACGAGGTCGTCGGTGTCCCGCAGCCGACGGGTCGGGGCGGGCGGGGTCAGCAGGTGGACGCTCACGCGACCACCTGCTGGCCCGCGGACTGGGTGGGGCAGCTGCCGCGGAAGGGGCAGTAGCGGCAGGCGGCGCCGATCCGGGCCTCGAAGCGCTCGGAGCGGATCACCGACGCCGCCTCGGCGAGCCGGCGGTGCACCCAGGTGGGCTGCACCGCCGCGTCCGCGGGGTCGTCGGTCTCGGGCAGGCCGACCGGGAAGGGGACGTCGTCGAGGGAGGCCTGCTGGAACACCTTCGGGTGGCCGGTGGTGCCGTCGGCCAGCCGCAGGTAGACGAGCTCGGCCCCCGCCGGGCGGGCGCCCGGGCCGGCGACCTCGGCGAACGCGTCCGCGGCGACGGCCAGCTGGTAGACGCCCAGCTGGTCCTGGAGGGCGACGTCGGCGGCACCGGGGGCGGCCCGGGAGGTCTTGAAGTCGACGATCCGGATCCGGCCGTCGGGGTCGCGCTCGACCCGGTCGGCGGTGCCGGTGAGGTGGACGCGCTCGTCGCCCAGCTCCACGTCGCAGGTGAACGGCACCTCGGTGCCCAGCAGCTCCTGGCCGGGGCGGCCGGCCTGCCAGGCGGCGAACCGCTCCAGCGCCGACTCGGCCTCCACCCGCTCGACGGCCGAGAGCCAGTTGGCGTCGAAGTCCAGCTGGTTCCAGACCGCGTCGAGGTGGCCGGCGAGCTCCTCGGGGTCATCGGTCTGCGCCCCGTGCTCGGCCAGCACGTGCACCAGCGAGCCGAAGCTGGCCGCCGTGTTCCGGACCGGCTCGCCGTGCGCCTGCCGGGCCAGGAACCACTGCCGCGGGCAGGCGAGCACGTTGCCGAGCTGGCTGCCCGAGAGCCGGACGGCGGCACCGGGTGCGACGACCGGCGCCGGCGCGTCGCTGAGCTCGCGCATCCCCCACCACGCCGTCGGCGCCGCGGAGGGCACCAGCGGGCGGCCGTCGGCGCCGGTCGCGTCGGCGAGCCGGGCCAGCCGGAGGGCGGCCTGCTCGCGGAGCGGCGGCGGCGCCTCGGCGTCGACGCTGACCCGGCGCAGCTCCCCGACCAGGGCGGCCAGCGAGAGCGGACGGCGGGGCCGGCCGGGCAGCAGCTGCACGGTGACGCCGAGCTCGGGCAGGAAGCGGGAGGGCTGGTCGCCCTCCCCCTCGGTGCCCGCGACGGCGGTGACGACCAGCCGCCTGCGGGCGCGGGTGCAGGCGACGTAGAACAGCCGTCGCTCCTCGGCGATCCGCTGCGCGGTGGGCACGGCCTCGGAGACGCCGCGGCGGCCCAGCCGGTCGGCCTCCAGCAGCGAGCCCCGGCGGCGGACGTCGGGCCAGGTGCCCTCCTGGACGCCGGCGACGACGACCAGCTCCCACTCCAGGCCCTTGGAGCGGTGGGCCGTCAGCACCCGCACGCCGCCGCCGCGCAGCTCGGACTCGCGCAGGGTGTCGGCGGGGATCTGCTGGCCCTCGACCTCGGCCAGGAAGCCGGTCACCCCGCGCAGGCCGGCGACCTCCTCGCTGCGCGCGGCGATCTCGAACAGGGCGCACACCGCGTCCAGGTCGCGGTTGGCCCGGCGACCGGTGTCGCCGCCGTAGGCCGACTCGCGGCGCAGCCGGGCGGGCCAGCCGGTGCGCGACCAGAGCAGCCAGAGCACCTCCTCGGCGGTGCTGCCCGCGGCGACGGCGCGCTCGCAGCGGCGCAGCAGGTCGGCCAGCGCGCCGGCCGCCTCGGCGTCGGCACCGCCGTCGCACTCGGCCAGCAGCTCGGGCTGGCGCAGGCCCAGCGCCAGCAGCTCGGCCGAGGGCCGGGGCATCGCGGTCCCGGCCAGCTCGGCGCGCTCGGCCTGCCGCAGGGCGCGGCCCAGCCGTCGGGTGGCCATGGCGTCCAGGCCGCCGAGCGGGGAGGTCAGCAGCAGCTGCGCCTCCTCAGGCCCGAGCACGCGGCTGCGGGTGGCCACCTGCAGCGCGAGCAGCAGCGGCCGGACGGCCGGGTCGGCGGCCAGCGGGATCTCGTCGCCGGCCACCTCGACGGGCACCCCGGCCGAGACGAGCGCCCGGGCCAGCGGCGGGATGCTGGCGCGGCCCGAGCGGACCAGCACCGCCATCTCCTCCCAGGGGATGCCGTCGCGCAGGTGGGCGGCGCGCAGGATCTCGGCGATGTGCTCGGCCTCGGCGCCCGCGCTGGTGCAGGTCAGCACCTCGACGCGGCCGCGGGGCCGCGTCGGGTCGGGGCTCGGGTGCCGGAAGGCCTGGTAGACGTCGGGCGGCAGCGACCGCGGGATGCCGAGCCGGCTGGCGACGCTGCGGCTGGCGGCCAGCAGGGCCGGGCCGAAGCGCCGGGTCTGCTGGAGGGCGAGCACCGGGGCCGGGGCGCCGTCGCGGGTGCGGAAGAGGTCGGGGAAGTCGAGGATGCCGCGAGCCTCGGCGCCCCGGAAGGCGTAGATCGACTGGTCGGGGTCCCCCACCACGACGACGTCGGCCCCGGAGCCGGCGATGGTCTGCAGCAGCCGGACCTGGGCCGGGTCGGTGTCCTGGTACTCGTCGACGTAGACGCAGCCGATCTCGCGGCGCAGCGTCGCGACCACCTCGGGGTCGGTGAGCAGGATGCGGCTGCGGTGCACCAGCTCGGCGTAGTCGAGGACGCCCTCGGCGTCCATCACGTCGAGGTACTCCTCGAAGAACTCCCCGATGCTCACCCACTCGGCGCGGCCGGCCGCCCGGCCGGCGGCGATGACGTCGTCGGGGTCCATCCCCAGCTGCCGGGCCTTGGCCAGCACGGCGCGGACCTCGCTGGCGAAGGCGCGGGTGGGGAACGCGCGGGCCAGGCTGTCGGGCCAGTCGGCGCGGGAGGTCTCCAGGCTCCCCTGCAGCGTCTCGCGGACGCGGAAGTCCTGCTCGGGGCCGGTCAGCAGCCGCACGGGCGCGGACGCGCCGGAGGTGGCGGCCGTGTCGTTCTCGGCCCCCAGCCGCTCGCCGAAGCGGCGGACGAGGGCGTAGCAGAAGGCGTGGAACGTCATGGCCATCGGCGTGACGACGGTCCGGCCCAGCCGGGCCGCGATCCGCGTCCGCAGGTCGGCCGCCGCGCGGCGGGAGAACGTCAGCACGAGGATGCTGTCCGGCGTCACGCCCCGCTGCTCGATCCGGGCCACCACCGACTCGACCAGCGTCGTCGTCTTGCCGGTGCCCGGCCCGGCCAGGACCAGGAGCGGCCCGCCGGGGTGGTCGACGACGGCCTGCTGGGCGGCGTCGAGCCGCGGCGGCGCGGCGGCGGCGCCCTCGGCGAGCGGGGTGGCGGAGCGGACGAGGCGGTACATGCGGTGCGGTGCGTCCCTGCGGTCGGGCCCGGGCGGGCGGGGGTGCTGGAGGTCCTATTCGACCAGACACCGCTGACAACCCCGGCGTCGTCGCCGCCCGCGGGCGGTCCCGGTGGGGGAACCGCTGACGGCCGACGTCCCGGTCTCCCGGGCGGTGCGACCGCTCAGCGGTTCCCCGTCCCGGCCGGGGCTGCCGGCGCAGCCGGGTCAGAGCGCCGGCCGGGTCAGACCGCCGGGCGGCCCCGCCAGGCGGCGTCGAGCACGGCCACGACGGCGGCGCCGAGCAGGCCGGTGCCCAGCACCAGGTCGCCGAGCTCGGCGTAGGGGTCGAGGTAGACGGTGGTGCTGCCGTCGCGGACCAGGGCGGCGTAGGCCAGCACGGTCATGGTGAGGAGGGAGTTCGTCAGCACCAGCAGCACCCGGGTGGGCCGCGGGAAACGGGCCGAGCTGCCGTTGCCCCAGCCGGCCCCGGTCAGCAGGTCCCAGGTGAGGCCGACGAGCAGCAGCGCGGCGCCGGAGAACCCCAGCAGCACCCCGAGCGGGTCGGCCAGCAGGGTGCGGTGGGCGACGAGGGCCGAGAGCGTGAGCACCCCGGCGAAGCCGAGCGCCCGGACCGGGGTCAGCCGGCGCCGGACCGACGTCACGACCACCGCGGCGAGCACGACGACGGTGGCGACCAGGTTCAACGCGTCGGGGTCGGTGGTGCCGGCCACCCGGTCGCCGAGGACGAGGCTGCGGGCCAGCGCCACCAGGACGACGCCGACGCTGCCCAGCACCAGCGCGCGCCCCGCCCGGCCGGCCCGCGCGGCGCGGACGGCCAGCACGAGGAGGCCGACGCCGACCAGCGCCCGGACGGGGTCGACCAGCACCTCGACGAGCAGGGGCAGGTCGTTGACCCAGGTCTGGTCCTCGACGCCGCCCGGGCCGAGGGCGGCCAGCACGGGGACGGCGGCGGCGAGCAGCTGCACGGGCAGGTTGACCGCGATCAGCGCGACGGCGACGGGGAAGCCGATCGCGCCCAGCTCGTCGCCGAGGTCGCCGACCACGGGCACCGCGCCGCGGCGCCGGGCCGTCGCCAGCAGCAGACCGCCCGCGACGCCGGTGCCGGCCACCACGAGCAGCGCGGGCAGCAGCAGGTTCCAGCCCTGGCTGACGGGGTCGCGACCGGCCAGCTGGTGGCCGAGCTGCAGGAGCCGCAGGCCGACGAGCACGCCGAGCACGGCGAACGCGGCCCGGGCGCGGGTGAGCTGCTGGGCCCCGCGGGTCGCGGCGACGGTGGCGCGCACGGTGATCTCCGCGACGGCTGCCCCCGCGATGGTGGCGGCGGGCAGGGCGAGGAAGCCGAGCGTCGCGGCGGTCAGCTGGAGGGTGACGGGGACGAAGTCGAACCCGAAGGTGCGGCCGTGGCGCATCCCGACCGCCCCCGCCGCGAGCGCGCCGCCGACCAGCGCCCACAGCAGCGGGAACTCCCACCAGGTGGACCGGCGCCGACGCCGGACCGGCACCAGGACGACGACCGCGAGCATGGCCGCCGCCCCCAGCAGCGGGGTCCCCCAGCCGCCGCTGGAGGACGGCGACCGGAGCGACCAGACGCCCATCTGGACCAGCGCGAACAGGGTGCCGAGCACGGCCAGCCACCACGGCCCGCGGACCGCGGCCAGCAGCAGGAGCGCCGTGACGAAGGACAGCATGACCACCAGCGGCCAGGCGGCCGCGGTGGGCAGTCCGAGGCCGCTGCCGCCCGCGGTGCTCAGCGCGGCCGAGCGGCGCAGCGGCCCGGACAGCACCACGAGCAGGCCGCCGGCGGCGAAGACGACGTAGCCGGCCAGCACGACCGCGCGCAGCCCCTCCGGCCAGCCCTGGTCGCGCAGCCGGCCCTCCCGGACCGGGTCGAGCAGCGTCTGGCGCAGCACCCCGCTCGCGAAGGTGCGCAGCCGAGGGCGACGGGCCGGTCCCGCCGCCGGCGCCCCCACCGGCGCGAGCGGACCGGCGCTCACCCCGACCACCCGTGCAGCGTCCAGGTGGCCGTGGCCAGCAGCACGCCGTCGGGCAGGGCCACGGCGGGCCGCTCGCCGAACAGCGTGGCGTCGGGGGGTAGCGGCCAGCGGGCCAGGACGGCGCCGTCGGGCGTCAGCAGCGAGGCCTCGGACCGACCCCAGCCGACGAGGTGGTCGGCGGTCGCGGTGACGTCGAGGAAGCCGTCCAGCCGGGCGCTCACCCGGCCGTCCCGGTCCAGCCGGACGCTCGCGCCGCTGGTCGCGACCAGCACCCCGTCGCCGGCGGGGACGAGGGCTTGCACCGAGCCGCGGAAGGGCCGCAGCCAGCGGTGCCGGCCGTCGGCCGGGTCGAGCGCGTGCGCGCTCTGGTCCTGCAGGACGACGACGCCGGGTCCGGCGACCGCGAGCCCGGTGGCGAGCAGCGGCACCGACCAGCGCTCGGCACCGGAGCCGGCGTCCAGCGCCGTCGTCGTGCCGCCGCGGTCGGCGACCACGACCAGGCCGGCCCCGACGGCGGGGGCGAGGGTGACGTCGGCGTCGAGGGCGTGGGTCCAGCCGGGCCGGCCGTCGGCCACCGCGAAGGTGCGGACGACGCCGTCCAGCCCGGCCAGCACGAGGGTCCGGTCGTCGAGCGCCACCGCGGCGGTGGGCGCCAGCTCCGGCAGCGCCACCCGCCACAGCGGCACCCCCTCGTCGTCGTAGGCGACGACGGCGCGCTCGCTCGTCGTCACCACGACGACGTCGCCGAGGGCGGCCAGGCTGAGCACGGCACCGCCGGGGTGGGCCCGCCAGTCCGTCCGCCAGGTGCCGGCGTCGGTCCGGGTGGTGCCGACCAGGTCGTGCTGGGCGTCCAGGGCCCGGACCACCACCCCCGACGCCGTGCGGACCGGCGGCAGCTGGCCGGGTGAGCCCACCGCCGGCTGCGCGCCGGCCTGCGGGTCGACGGCGACCGTGGCCACCTCGCGGGCGGTCCAGCGCTCGGGCGCGGTCCAGCGCAGCGGCGGGGCGGTCGTCGCCGGGGTGGGCGGGGCCGGGTCGCGGGGCAGCGTGGCGGTGCGGCTGCTGCCCTCCGTGACCGCGTCGGCCACCAGCCCGCGGCCGGGGCACCAGGTCCGCTCGAGGTCCAGCGCGCGGGTGCCGGTGCCGTCGCCCAGCTCCAGCCGCCCCCGCACCGCGAGGCACCCGCCGTCGGCGGCCTCGGCCGTCAGCTCGCTGCGGTAGGAGCGCCCGGGCCCGGTGGTGCCGGCGGACTGCCAGCGGCGGCCGGGCGCGACGTCGGCGGGCAGCTCGAGCAGTCCGGGGGTGAAGCGGAGCAGCCCGTCGGGCCCGTTCTCCCCGAGGAGGCTGACGCCGTCGTCGGTCCGGTAGACCTGCGTGGTCTGGCCCCGGCCGTCGAGCGGGGTGCTCACGGTCCGCCAGAGCTGCAGGCCCGGGTGGTCGACGGCCTCGGTGACCAGCTGGGCGCTGAGGGCCGGGTCGAGCCCGAACACCGCGGCCACCCCGGCGAGCCGGGCCGACTCGGTGACGCCGGTGGTGCTGCGCCGCTGCTGCGGGGTGCCGGCCTCGGTCTGCTGCCAGGCGGCCCGCCCGTCGGGGGGCAGGAAGCGCTGGGCGGCGTCCTCGGCCCCGCTGCCGGCGGTGGCCGCGCGCACCACGAGGCTCAGCAGCGTGCCGACCAGGAGCAGGGCCACCAGCGGCAGCCACCACGGCCGGCGACGGGCGGGGACGGCGGGCGGACCTCCCGCCGCGGGCGCCAGGGCGGGGGCGAGCGGGTCGAACGGCAGCGTCGACCAGTCCTGGACGGGGTACGGGGACCACCGCGGCGGGGGCGCCCACCCGCCCGACGGCTGCCCGGTCCCCTCCGCCACGGCGCCATCCTGGCAGAGCGCCGGGGTCGGGGCGGGTCGTCCCGACGATCAGCCGGGCGCGGTCTCCCCGCCCCGGTCGACGTCGGTCCCGCGGATGCCCAGCATGAAGAGGATGGCGTCGAGGTAGGGCACCGAGACCGTCGTGTCGGCCTGCGCCCGCACCACCGGCTTGGCGTTGAAGGCGATCCCCAGGCCGGCCGCGGCCAGCATGTCGAGGTCGTTCGCGCCGTCCCCGACGGCGACGGTCTGGGAGAGCGGGACCCCCTCGGCCGCGGCGATCTCGGCCAGCAGCCGCGCCTTGCCGGCGCGGTCGACGACCGGGCCCTCGACCTCGCCGGTCAGCACGCCGTCGACGACCTCGAGGCCGTTGGCGTAGGAGTGGTCGAGGCCCAGCTCGGCCCGCAGCCGGTCGGTGAAGGGGGTGAAGCCGCCGCTGACGATGCCGACGGTGAAGCCGAGCCGCTTGAGCGTGCGGACGAAGGTGCGGGCGCCGGGGGTCAGCCGGATCCGGGCCTGCACGCGGTCGACGGCGGCCTGGTCGAGCCCGGCCAGCAGCCGGACGCGCTCCCGCAGCGAGCCCTCGAAGTCCAGCTCGCCGGCCATCGCGCGGGCGGTGATCGCGGCGACCTCCTCGAGCCGGCCGGCCTCGTCGGCCAGCAGCTCGATGACCTCGTCCATGATCAGCGTCGAGTCGACGTCCATGACGACCAGCCGCTTGGCCCGCCGCTCGAGCCCGTTGACCTGGACGGCGACGT
Source organism: Microlunatus capsulatus (assembly GCF_017876495.1). Taxonomy (NCBI): domain Bacteria; kingdom Bacillati; phylum Actinomycetota; class Actinomycetes; order Propionibacteriales; family Propionibacteriaceae; genus Microlunatus; species Microlunatus capsulatus. The sequence continues at coordinate 727,505 of NZ_JAGIOB010000001.1, forward strand.
CGATGCCGTGCTCGCGCGCCACCTCGACGAGCGCCCGGCGCATGGCCTCGACGTCGCCGGCGATGACGACGAGGTCGTAGGCCGTCACCGGCGTGGTGGCCAGCCGGACCACCCGGTCGATGTTGCCGCCGGTGCCGGCGACGGCCGCGGCGACGGCGGCCAGCGCGGTGGCGGGCAGCGGGCGGCCGAGCACGGTGACGGCGTGCCGGACCAGCTGGGCCCGGCGCGAGCGGGCCTCGACCCGCTCGAACTCGATCCGCAGGTCGCGGGTGAAGCCCCAGTAGAGGATGTCGCGGAGCAGGCTGTCGTCGGCCCCGGCCAGCCGGACGAGGACGTCGAGGGTCAGCCGCTCGCGGACCACCAGCTGCTCCATGTCCTCCAGCACGGCCCCGGCGTCCCCCAGCAGCTGCAGCAGCTCGGCGGTGACCCGGGGGCGGTCGGCGCCGTAGACGCGGATCAGCAGCGGCCGCTCGGTGGCGGTCTCGACGGCGCTCACGCGGCGAACGTCCAGACCAGCAGCTCGGCCTCGGTGACGGCGCGCGCCCGGAGCGCGGCCTCGCCGGTGAGCCGGACCGAGTCACCGGCGGCGAGCGGGCCGACGGCCTCCAGGTCCAGCGCGCCGCGGAGCACGAACAGGTGGGCCAGCGGGCCGGCGGGCAGCAGCCGGGCGGTGCCGGGCGTGAGCACGCTCACCCACAGCGTGGCGCCCGCGGTCCCCAGCCCGACGGCCGCGTCGGACCGGCCGCCCGACGCGACCGGCACCCAGTCGGCGGCCAGCGCGTCGCGCTCGACCGCGCCCTGCCCGTAGGCGGGCGGCAGCCCCGGCTCGTCGGGCCGCAGCCACATCTGGACGAAGCGGGCCGGACCGGCGCCTGGGGCGTCGTTGCGCTCGGCGTGCACGACCCCCGACCCCGCGCTCAGCCGCTGGGCCAGGCCCGGCACGACCACGCCCCGGTGGCCGGTGGAGTCGGCGTGCACCAGGGAGCCCTCCGCCACCCAGGTGAGGATCTCGGCGTCGGCGTGCGGGTGGTCGTCGAACCCGCGGCCGGCCAGCAGCGACTCCTCGTTGACCACCACCAGGGGGCCGTGGCCCACGTGCTCGGGGTCGTAGTGCGCGCCGAAGGAGAAGACGTGCGCGGTCTCGATCCCGGGGGCGGAGCTGGTGAAGCGGTCGGAGCCGCGGCGCAGCTGCAGCAGGGGGTCGCTCACCGGGCCAGTATCGCGGGCCCGGCGCGGACCACCCGTCTACGCTCAGCCCATGGCCTCCCGACCCGTCCCCGAACCGATCGCCCCCGGCCAGGAGTCCGTCTGGGACTACCCCCGACCGCCGGCGCTGGTGGCCAGCGACGAGCTGGTGACCGTGGTCCTCGGCGGGGTGGAGATCTGCGAGACCACGACGAGCTGGCGGGTGCTGGAGACCTCCCACCCGCCGACGTACTACCTGCCGCGCACCGCCTTCCGGGAGGGCGCGCTGGTGCCGGCCCGCGGCAGCTCCTTCTGCGAGTGGAAGGGCGAGGCGTCCTACCTCGACCTCGTCGGCGGCACGACGGTGGCGCCGCGAGCCGCCTGGTACTACCCGCAGCCGACCCCGCGCTACGCCGCGCTCCGGCACCACGTCGCGCTCTACCCCGCGATGGTGGACCGCTGCCTCGTCGACGGCGAGCTCGTCGGGCCGCAGCCCGGCGGCTTCTACGGCGGCTGGATCACGTCGAACGTCGTCGGGCCGTTCAAGGGCGGCCCCGGCAGCAACGGCTGGTGACCACCGGGCCCGAGCCGGGTGCCCCCGACCCGGAGGCCTACGTCGAGGCGGTGCTGCGGCTCGTCGAACGGGTGCCGGCGGGCCGGGTGACCACCTACGGCGACCTGGCCGAGGCGGTCGGCCGCGGCGGCCCGCGGCAGGTCGGGACGGTGATGGCGACCTGGGGCGGCGGGGTCCCGTGGTGGCGCGTCGTGCGGGCGGACGGCTCGCCCGCGCGGGGTCACGAGGCGGAGGCGCTGCGACGGCTGGCCGCGGAGGGAACTCCGCTGCGGGGGCCGCGCGTTGTCATGGCGCAGGCGCGGCTCGGGGCGGGTGGATCCCCGCCCGACGCGGTACCTGACGCGTCCTGAATGCGTTCTCGCCGGGGGTTCCCATCCCGGCGTGTTCTGTGACAGTCTTTCCCTGCTGTTGCAAGTGGTCTGTGTCGTGGTACGTGCTACGCCCCCAGAACTATTGCGTGGGCGTCAGTCATCACCCTGGTGCCCGACAGCGGTCGGGGTCGTGAGGTGCGGCTCCGAATGCCAGATCATAGGGAGATTCACATGGCTCAGGGAACCGTCAAGTGGTTCAACGCCGAGAAGGGCTACGGCTTCATCGCCGTGGACGGCGGCGGCCCGGACGTTTTCGTCCACTACAGCGCGATCGAGTCGACGGGTTTCCGGACCCTGGACGAGGGTCAGCGCGTCGAGTTCCAGACCACGCAGGGCCCCAAGGGCCCGCAGGCCGACCAGGTTCACGCCATCTGAGCTGAGTCACCCGCACTGCTTGCAGGAACAGAAAAGCCCCTCCGCCTCTCCCGAGGCGTGAGGGGCTTTTCTGTTCCTGCACGCAGTGTTGTCTGTCCTCGCTCCGCTCGGACGCGCTCCTCGCTCTGGTCCGCCGACGTCGTCGTCGCCGGTGAACGAAGAACGTGTTCACCGGCTCCTCCTCCGTTCGGCGGCGCGAGGAGCGGCGGGGGACGGGTCCGCCGTCAGGCTCGCCCGTCCCCCACCTTTCTGCTCAGTACGCGGGCTGGGAGGGGTCGATGGAGTTGACCCAGGCGCTGACGCCGCCGCCGACGTGCACGGCGTTGTCGAGGCCGGCGCCGCGGACGATGGCGAGCACCTCCGCCGAGCGGATGCCGGTCTTGCAGTAGAGGACGACCTGCTTGTCCTGCGGCAGCTGGCCGAGGGCCTCGCCGGTCTGGAAGTCGCCCTTGGGGATGAGGATCGAGCCGGGGATCTGGTTGATGTCCCGCTCGACCTTCTCCCGGACGTCGATGAGGACGAAGTCCTTCTCGCCCTGCTCGCGGGCGTTGAGCCAGTCCTCGAGCTGCTGGACGCCCACGGTGTGACCGGCGACGGCCTCGGCGGCCTCGTCGGTGATCGCGCCGCAGAAGGCGTCGTAGTCGATCAGCTCGGTGACGGTCGGGTTCTCCCCGCACACGGCGCAGTTCGGGTCCTTGCGGATCTTCAGCTGCTGCCAGCTCATCTCGAGGGCGTCGTAGATCTGCAGCCGGCCGACCAGCGGGTCGCCGATGCCGGCCAGCAGCTTCAGCGCCTCGGTGACCTGGGTGGCGCCGATCGAGGCGCAGAGCACCCCGAGGACACCGCCCTCGGCGCAGCTCGGCACCATGCCGGGCGGCGGAGGCTCGGGGTAGAGGCAGCGGTAGCAGGGGCCCTGGTCGGCCCAGAACACGCTGACCTGCCCGTCGAAGCGGAAGATCGAGCCCCACACGTACGGCTTGTGCAGCAGCACGGCGGCGTCGTTGACCAGGTAGCGCGTCGCGAAGTTGTCGGTGCCGTCGACGATCAGGTCGTACTGGCTGAAGATCTCGAACACGTTGTCGTTGTCCAGCCGGACGTCGTGCACGACCACGTCGACGTACGGGTTCGTCTCGGCGATCGACTCCTTGGCCGACTGCGCCTTGGACTTCCCGATGTCGGACTGGCCGTGGATGATCTGGCGCTGCAGGTTCGACTCGTCGACGGTGTCGAACTCGACGATGCCCAGGGTGCCCACGCCGGCCGCGGCCAGGTAGAGCAGCGCCGGGCTGCCGAGGCCGCCGGCGCCGATGACCAGCACCTTGGCGTTCTTGAAGCGCTTCTGCCCGTCCATGCCCACGTCGGGGATGATCAGGTGACGGCTGTACCGGCGCACCTCGTCGATGGTCAGCTCGGTGGCGGGTTCCACCAGCGGCGGCAGGGCCACGGTCGTTCCTCCTGGTCGTTCGGGGCGTCAGGGATGACGTGCGATCCTCTCCCCCAACCTCCGGCCCGGGCCCCCTATTCCGAGGCCTGGACGACCGTCCCGGCAGGCGGACGGCTCAGCGCTGGACCGCCTTGACCAGGGTGGTGCAGCGGGTGACCGCCTCCCGGTCGGGCACCGGCGCGCTCACCGCGGCCAGCAGCGCCACCATCACCCGGACGGTGACCCAGGCCCGGGTGCGGTCCTCGTCGAGCCCGGCGGTGTCGACGACGGCGTAGAGCCGGTCGAGGACGGCGCCGCGCAGGTCGCCCGAGGCCACGGCCTCGTCCCAACGGGTCCACAGCAGCGGCGCCACCTCGAAGGACGGCTCCCCGGCCAGCGGGTGCGGGTCGACGGCGAGCCAGGGCTCGCGGGACGCCGCCAGCACGGTGCCGGTGTGCAGGTCCCCGTGCACCAGGGCGACGTCGGTGCCCGGGTCGGCGGCGAAGTCGGCGGCCAGCCCGACGGCCTGGTCGACGAAGCGGCGGGGCGCCGCCGTCGTCCCGTGCAGGGCGGCCAGCGCGTCGGCCCAGCCCGCCGAGCGCTCCGAGAGCCGGTCCAGCGAGGGCACGGGCCGCCGGTGCAGCCGGGGGTACAGCCCCGCGACCACGGCGCAGGCGTCGACGGGGTCGAGGTCGGCGAGGTCGTGCCCGGGCTCGCAGCGCTCCAGCAGCAGGACGCGACGACGGGGGTCGGCGCGGAGCAGCTGGACCGCGCCGGCGCCGTCCCAGGCCCGCAGGGCGAGGTGGGCCGCGGCGGCGTCCGGCTCGGGACCGCCGAGGACGAGGTCGCCCGGCCGGCCGTCGTCGCGCACCGGCAGCACCAGGCCGCTCCCCCGGGTCCGCACCGGCCCGTCGGCGACCAGGCCCCAGCCGCCGAGGACGTCGGCGACGAGCCGGGGCAGCGTCTCGAGCCAGCCGGCCCAGGCCGGTCCGCGCGCCGCCTGCCGTCCGAGGAGATTCGGCACCCGCACGCTCACCGGCGCAACAGTAGGGGGTGGGAGACTGCGGCCATGGGCCAGGCCGACCGACCGCCGAGCGACGTGACCACCGAGGTCGACGGCCGCGTGCTGGGCCTGACCAACCTCGACAAGGTGCTCTACCCGGCCACCGGTTGGACCAAGGCCGAGGTCGTCAGCTACTACCTGCAGGTCGCGCCGACGATCCTGCCGCACGTCCGCGACCGGGCGATGACGCGGCTGCGCTACCCCGACGGCGTCCGCTACGACGAGCCGCGCGAGGAGCGCGGCGGGACCACACCGCCGCCGGGCGGGGCCTTCTACGAGAAGAACGCCCCGGCGGGCACCCCGTCGTGGGTGCCCCGGCAGAGGGTCGGCACCAGCGACGGCGTCATCGACTACGTCGTGGTGGACGAGCCGGCCACCCTGGTGTGGCTGGCCAACCTCGCCGCGCTGGAGCTGCACACCCCGCAGTGGACGATCTCCAGCGGCACCGTCGACGACGACGGCGTGCTCGACCTCCCCGGCGACGAGCCACGGGCCGGGGAGCCGCTGGCCGACCGGGTCGTCGTCGACCTCGACCCGGGCGCCGGGATGGGCATCGTCGAGACCGCGCGGGCCGCCCTGCTGGTCGCCGCCGTGCTGGCCGAGGACGGCCTGGTGCCGGTGCCGCAGAGCTCGGGCAGCAAGGGCATCCAGGTCTACGCCGCCGTCGCGCCCTGCCGCAGCCGCGACGCCTGGGCCTACACCAAGCGGCTGAACGCGACCATGGCCCGGCGGCACCCCGACTTCTTCGTCGCCAGCATGTCCGTGGAGCAGCGCCGCGGGAAGATCTACGTCGACCACCACCAGAACCTGGCGGCGCGGAACACCATCGCGCCCTACAGCCTGCGGGGCCGCGAGCAGCCCTCCGTGGCCACCCCGGTCAGCTGGGACGAGGTGGGCGCGGTGACAGGCCCCGACGACCTCCGCTTCTCCCCCGAGGACGTGCTCGACCGGCTGGCCGAGCACGGGGACCTGGCCCAGGACCTGCTGGAGCAGGACCGGCCTCCGCTGCCGCCGGCCCCAGTAGGGTGACGGGCGTGACTTCCCAGGCCGGCACGCGGGCGACGAGGATGCCCCGCGAGGAGCGGCGGGCGTCGCTGCTCGAGGCCGCCAACGAGGTCTTCACCAGCCGCGGCTACCACGCGGCCGCGATGGACGACATCGCCGAGGCCGCCGGGGTGTCCAAGCCGGTGCTGTACCAGCACTTCCCCTCCAAGCTGGACCTCTACCTGGCCCTGCTGGACGCCAGCTGCGACTCCCTCGTCGAGGTGGTGCGCGGGGCGCTGGCCAGCCACGAGCACAACGCCGACCGGGTCGTCGCCACCATCGACGCCTTCTACGCCTTCGTCTCCAGCACCAGCGGGGAGTTCCGGTTCGTCTTCGAGTCCGACCTGACCGGCGACGCGTCGGTGCAGAAGCGGCTGTGGCAGGTGAACGAGGAGATCGCCGACCTGATCGCCGAGGTCATCCAGTCCGACACCGCGCTCCCCCGCGAGCAGGCCAAGCTGCTGGCCATCTCGCTGGTGGGCAACGCCCAGGTGAGCGCGCGCTACTGGGTCTCCTCCGGCATGTCGATCCCCGTCGAGGAGGCCACCTCGCTGGTCAGCCGGCTGGCCTGGCGCGGCATCCGCGGCTTCCCGCTCACCGGGTACGACCCGGCCCGCCTGCACTGACCCGGTTGCGTGTGACCTGAGGAGGTGACATCACCTCACGAGGTCACACGCTGTCGCGGTGCCGACCTCAGTCGAGGACGCGGAGCAGCGCCGCGCGGGACCGCGGGTGCCACAGCACCTCGCGCAGCTGGTCGACCCCGCCCGTCGGCCAGCGCTCGGCGATCCGGCGGACCTCGGGGTCGGCGACGGCGGCCTGCAGGGCGCCCGGCACGTCGCCCCAGGTGACGGCGAAGGGCCGGTCCCACATCCGCACCACCTCGGTCGGCACCGGCGGGGTGACGCCGAGCGCGTCGTGGCGCCGGGCCAGGACGACGTAGGCCGCGTCCAGCGCCCGCTCGCGCTCGGGCCACCGCTCGGCCCGCAGCACCGCGGCGAGCAGCGGCCCCAGCTCGTCCGCTCCCCCGAGCCGGCCGAAGGCGGTGCCGAACCACTTGGCGTAGGGCGCGTAGCGGCACTCCTGCAGGAAGGCCAGCCTCATCATGTCGGTGACCAGCCGGGCGGCCAGCAGCGCCGAGCCCAGCTCGTCGCCCGCCCAGCCGGTGCGGCCGACGAGGTTCTGCTCCGGGTGGATCCGCCACCAGGCCGCCGACATCAGGTACAGCCAGATGTCGTGCGGGTAGCGGGCCAGCCGCTCGCGCGCGGCGACCAGGCCCACCGCGTCGTGGAAGACCGCGCCCGCGGTCGCCTGGGCCAGCTGCTGCTCGGCGGTGACGAGCCAGTCCGCCGCGGTCAGCGGGTGGTCGAGGTCGAGCCCCACCAGGTCCCGCAGGTAGCCGTGCACGGTCACCACCTCGACGGCGCACGGCAGGCCGCGGTAGGTCGTCGGGACCCGCTCCTGCAGCGTCGCGAGGACCGCGGCACCCACCGCGGCGTGCGCGGCGGGCTCCAGGAAGACCGAGACGCGCGGGCGCCAGTCGTGGTCGGTGGACATCGCGTCGTCGAAGCCGAGCACCTCCGAGCCGCGGCCCATCACCGCCGCGCCGTGCGGCAGGTCCGGGTGGGCGGCCGCCAGCACCGGGGCCACCGCCTCGCGGTAGAAGGCCCGGCAGAGCGCCAGGCCGGGGGTGAGCTCGTGCACAGCCGACCTCCTGCGGGTGGGACGGGCACGGCCCGCACCCCGGTCAGGGGTGCGGGCCGCAGCCGTCGGGGTGGGTCCGCGCCAGCTCAGCCGCGCTGGAGGGTGGTGGCGCCGGTCATGATCGCTACCGCCTCGGTCGGGGTGTGCGACTGGGGCGTGATGACCCCGGCGCAGCCGCCCAGCCGCGCGATGTGGATCCGGTCGGCCACCTCGAACACGTTGGGCATGTTGTGGCTGATCAGGATCACCGGCAGGCCGCGCTCCTTGATCTGGCGGATCAGGTTGAGCACCTGGCCGGTCTCCTTCACCCCCAGCGCGGCGGTCGGCTCGTCGAGGACGACGAACTTGGACGCGAAGGTCGCGGCCCGGGCCACGGCGACGGCCTGGCGCTGGCCGCCGGACAGCGTCTCGACCGCCTGGTCCATGTTCTGCACCGTGGCGATGCCGAGGTTGGCCATCGAGCGGCCCGCGTCCTCCTTCATGCCCTTCTTGTCGAGCATCCGGAACACCGAGCCCAGCACGCCGGGCCGACGGCGCTCGCGGCCGAGGAACATGTTGGCCGAGATGTCGAGCGCCGGGGCGACGGCGAGGGTCTGGTAGACCGTCTCGATGCCGGCCGAGCGGGCGTCCTGCGGGGTCTTGAAGTTGACCTGGCGGCCGTCGAGGAACACCTGCCCGGAGTCGGGCACCAGCGCCCCGGTGAGGGCCTTGACCAGCGTCGACTTGCCGGCGCCGTTGTCGCCGATGATCGCCAGCACCTCGCCGGGGAAGAGGTCGAGGTCGACGCCGTCCAGGCCGATGACCCGGCCGAAGGTCTTGATCAGGTTGCGGCCCGAGAGCACCGTCTGGCTGGGGTCGGCGAGCTCGCCGGCCGGGCCGCGGTACTTCTCGTCGGGACTGGGGTCTGCCACCGAGCTGCTCATGTCAGGACTTCACCTTTCGGATCCACTGGTCGATGGAGACGGCGACGATGACGAGCAGGCCGGTCGCGAGGACCCGCCACTGGTCGTCGACGCCGGCGAGGCTCAGCCCGATCCGGAACACGCCGACGATCAGCGCGCCGAGGATGGTGCCGATGATCGCGCCGCGGCCGCCGAAGAGGCTGGTGCCGCCGATCACCACGGCCGTGATCGAGTCGAGGTTGGCGTCCACGATCGCGTTGGCGCTCGCGGTGCCGGAGCGGCCGATCTGCACCCAGGCGGTGATGCCGTAGATGAGGCCGGCGACGGTGTAGACGCTCAGCAGCACCCGGTCGACCCGGATGCCGACCAGCCGGGCGGCGTCGACGTCGTTGCCGACGGCGTAGACGTGGCGGCCCCAGGAGGTCTGGCTGAGCACGAAGGCCATCACCACGGCGAGCAGCACCACGATGATGACGCCCGCCGTGATCCGGAACGGCCCGACGATGATCGGGGTGCCGGCCCAGTTGAGGGCGGCGGGCATGTCGCGCCGGCCGACCTGCTGGCCGCCGGAGTACAGCAGGGCGATCGCGGTGAAGATGCTCAGGGTGCCCAGCGTGACGATGAACGGTGGGAGCCGGAGCCGGGTGACGAGCATCCCGTTGACGGCGCCGGCCAGCACGCCGACGGCGACGCCGATGAGGATCGCGACCACCCCGGGCACGCCGTTCTTGACGGCCAGGTTGGCCGAGAAGAGCGTCGAGAGGATGGCGATCGCGCCGACCGAGAGGTCGATGCCCGCGGTCAGGATGACCAGCGTCTGGCCGATGGCCAGGGCGGCGATGACCGCGGTCTGCTGCAGGATGATGCCGATCGTGCCCGGCTGGGCGAACCGCGGGTTCAGCAGGGTGAAGACGATGCAGGAGATCAGCAGCACCAGCAGGGGGCTGATCGAGGGGTGGGAGTGGAGCAGGTTCTGCAGCCGCTGCAGCGGCGACTGCCGCCGCATCGCGAACTGCTCGGCGGCGCTGGTCGGCGCTGCCGTGTCGACGGTGGTGGTCACGTGGGCTTCCTCGCCTTCGTAGGGACCGGACGGGCCGGCCGGGAGAGGGCCTGCGGCCCCCGAGGGGTCGGCCCCGCCTCAGCGACGGGGCCGACCGCAGGGCTCACTTGCCCCAGCACTCCTTCTGGCCGTCGGCAACGCTGATGCTCTCGACGCCGTCGACCTTCTTGTCGGTCACCAGCGAGACGCCGGTGTCGTAGAAGTCCAGGCCCGGGGTGACGGCCGGCTTCTCGCCACCGTCGGCGATCTTCTTGATCGCCTCGACGCCCAGCTGGGCCATCTTCAGCGGGTACTGCTGCGACGTCGCCGAGATCGTGCCGTCGGCGACGGCCTCCAGGCCCGGGCTGCAGCCGCCGTCGACCGAGACCAGCAGGGCGTCGGTGATGCCGGCGTCCTTGAGGGCCTCCGAGGCGCCCACGGCCGCGGGCTCGTTGATCGTGTAGACGACGTTGATGTCCTTGGTCTTGGCCAGGCAGCTCTCCATGGCCGACTTGCCCTCGTCCTGCGCGCCCTGGGTCGGCTCGTTGCAGGCGATCGTGTAGCTGCCGCCCTTGCCGGCGGTGTAGGAGCCGGACTTGTCCTCGTCGCCGTTCTTCGCCTTGTCCTTGACGTCGATCCCCATCCCGGTCAGGAATCCCTGGTCGCGGTTGTAGTCGACGGAGACGATCTTGTCGTTGAACAGGTCGAGCAGCGCGATGTTGGCGGTCTTGCCGTCCAGCTGGCCGGCGGTCCACTGGCCGATCAGCTCACCGGCCTTGAAGTTGTCGGTCGCGAAGGTGATGTCGACGGTGTCCGCGGGGTCGGGCGGGGTGTCCAGCGCGATCACGTAGAGACCGGCGGAGCGGGCGCTGTCCAGCGCGGTGTTGACGCCGGGGCCGTTGGGGGTGATGAGGATGCCCTTGTCGCCGCGGGCGACGGCGGCCTCGATCGCCTTGACCTGGCCGTCCTCGTCGCCGTCCTTGGCGCCGGCGGCGAGGGTCAGCGACACGCCGTTGGCGGCACCGGCCTCCTTCGCGCCCTCCTGCATGGCCACGAAGAACGGGTTGTTGTTGTCCTTGGTGATCAAGGTGACGGCGACGTCGTCGCCGCCCCCGCTGCCGCCGTCGGTCGAACCGGGCTCGGCGGACCCGCCGCAGGCGGTGAGGGCGAGGGTGGTGGCGGCGGCCAGCGCGAGGCCGGCCAGGAGCCGCGGGTTCAGGGACGGGTGCTTCATGAGGCCTCCATTGGTCACACGTGGTCACCGGGGGCCGACGGGCCCCCAGCCGCACCGTCTCCTCGTGACAACGGTGTCATGGGATGTTTATAGACTGTTCTCAGGAAACCGTCAAGCCTTCCGCGCCGTTCGTGTCCTGCTCGCTACACTCGCCGTCGTCGAGAGGAGACACCGGTGTCAACACCGATCAGGGCCACCCGTTCCCGGGCGACGATCCGCGACGTCGCGGCCCTCGCCGGCGTCGGCATCAAGACGGTGTCGCGGGTGATCAACGACGAGGCCAACGTATCGCCCGCCATGCGCGAGCGGGTGCGCTCAGCGGTCGTGGCGCTGAACTTCCAACCCCACCAGGGCGCGGGCGCCCTGCGCCGCGGTGACCACAAGACGCGGACCCTCGGCCTGCTGCTCGACGCCGTGGACAACCCCTTCGCCGCCAGCATCAACCGGGCCGTCGAGGCCGTGGCCCTGCGGCACGGCACCGCCGTCTTCGCCGCCAGCTCCGAGGACGACCCGGAGCGGGAGCGCGAGCTGGTCGACGTCTTCACCCGCCGCCGCGTCGACGGCCTGCTGCTGACCATGATCAGCCAGGACCACGGCTACCTGCAGGCCGAGCGCGAGCAGGGCACGCCCCTGGTCTTCGTCGACCGCCCCCCGGTCGGGCTGCTGGCCGACGCCGTGGTCACCGACAACCAGGCCGCGGCGCGGAGGGCCACCGAGCACCTGCTGGCCGCCGGCCACCGCCGGGTCGCCCACATCGGCGACGAGCTGCGGATCTCCACCGCCCGGGAGCGCCGGGCCGGGTTCGCCGACGCCGTCGCCGCGGCGGGGCCCGACGTCGTGGCCCACCACGTCGACGACCTGCGCTCGGAGGCCGAGGCCGAGGCCGCCGTCCGCGCCCTGCTCGACCTGGCCGAGCCGCCGACCGCCTTCTTCACCGCGCAGAACCTCGTGACCATCGGCGCGCTGCGGGCCCTGCACGGCACCGGGCGCCAGCACGAGGTGGCCCTCGTCGGCTTCGACGACCTGCTGCTGGCCGACCTGCTGCAGCCCGGCGTCACCGTGATGGCCCAGGACCCGGCCCGGATCGGCACGCTGGCCGCCGAGCGGCTGTTCGACCGCCTCGGCGGCAGCACCGGGCCCGAGGAGACGCTCGTGGTGCCGGCCACCCTCGTGGTCCGCGGCTCCGGCGAGATCGTGCCGCCGCGGGGCTGAGGACCCGTTCCCCGGGCACCCGGCGGACCGCCCGCCGGCCGCGGCTAGCGTGGGGCCGTGACCGCCACCCGCACCGACACCGCTCCCGTCGAGCTCGACGCCGTGCTCGCCGACCTGCAGGACCGGCTCGCCGGCGTCGCCCGGCTGGGCGTCGCGTTCTCCGGCGGCGTCGACTCCTCGCTGCTGCTGGCGCTCGCCGTCCGCGCCCTCGGCGCCGACCAGGTGGTCGCGCTGCTCGGCGTCTCCCCCAGCCTGGCCGTGGACGAGCGGGTGGCCGCCCACGAGGTGGCCCGCGGGATCGGCGTCGGGGTCGTCGAGGTCACCACCCACGAGGGCGAGCGGCCCGAGTACCAGGCCAACGGCCCCGACCGCTGCTTCTTCTGCAAGGACGAGCTGTTCAGCCGGATCGACGACGAGGTCGTGGCCACCCACCGCCTGGACGCCGTGGCCTACGGCGAGAACGCCGACGACGCCCGCCGGCCGGACCGCCCCGGCTCGCGCGCCGCGACCACCCACGCCGTCCTGCGGCCGCTGGCCGACCTCGCGCTCACCAAGGCCGACGTCCGCCGGCTGGCCCGCGACCTGGGACTCGCCGTCGCCGACAAGCCGGCCGCGCCGTGCCTGGCATCCCGCATCCCGCACCACGAGCCGGTGACGCCGGAGAAGCTGCGGCAGGTCGACCAGGCCGAGAGCGCTCTGCGCGCCCTCGGGCTCACCGATCTGCGCGTCCGCCACCACGGCGACGTCGCCCGCGTCGAGCTGCTGGCCGAGGACCTGCCCCGGGCCGTCGTCGACCCGCTCCGCGGCGCCGTCCAGGCCGCCGTCCGCGCGGCCGGCTTCCGCTTCGTCGCCCTCGACCTGGGCGGCATCCAGTCCGGCGCCTTCACCCTGCCGCTGGTGACCCGGTGACCGCCGCCGACGGCACGCCCGCCGCCGGAGGGCTCTCCCCCGCCCAGGTGCTGGCCGAGTTCGCCACCCTCGACACCGACCGGCAGGCCCGTCGCGGCTACCCCGAGGCCGTCTACTGCGCGGGCAAGACGCCCGCGCAGGTCGGGCTGATCGCCGCCGACGCCCGCGAGCACGCCCAGGTGACGCTGTTCACCCGGGCCGGCGCCGAGCACGCCGCGGCCGTGCTGGCCGCGCTGCCCGACGCCGTCCACGACCCCGACGCCGGCCTGCTGGCCTGGCCGCCGGAGCCCCCGGCGCCCACCGGCGGGCTGGTCGTCGTCGTGGCCGCCGGCACCTCCGACCTGCCCGTCGCCCGCGAGGCGCTGCTCACGGCGCGGTACCTGGGCCGGCGGTCCGAGGTCGTCGTCGACGTCGGCATCGCCGGCCTGCACCGGGTGCTCGGCCACCTCGAGCTGCTGCGCAGCGCCCGGGTCGTCGTCGTCGCGGCGGGCATGGACGGCGCCCTGCCCGGCCTGGTCGCCGGCCTGGTCAGCGCGCCCGTCGTCGCCCTGCCCACCTCCGTCGGCTACGGCGCCGCCTTCGCCGGCGTCGCCCCGCTGCTCACCATGCTCAACGCCTGCGCGCCCGGGGTGGCCGTGGTCAACATCGACAACGGCTACGGCGCCGGCCACCTGGCCGCCCAGATCGCCGCACCCGTGCCCGCCGAGCCGTCCGCCGACGGGAGCGCCGCGTGAGCGGGCGGCACGCCTGGGTCGACGCCTCCGCCGGCGTCGCGGGCGACATGCTGCTGGGCGCCCTCGTCGACGCCGGCGCCGACCTGGCGCAGGTCCAGGCCGCCGTCGACGCGGTCGTGCCCGGGGCGGTCCGGCTGGTCGCGCACGGCGTGCTGCGGGCCGGCCAGTCGGGCACCAAGGTCGACGTCGAGGTGCTCACCGACGACCTGCCGCACCGGCACTGGAGCGAGATCCGGACGATGGTCACCGACGCCGACCTGCCGGAGCGGACGCGGGCCCGGGTGCTGGCCACCTTCGGCCGGCTCGCCGACGCCGAGGCCCGGGTGCACGGCACCAGCCCCGAGGACGTGCACTTCCACGAGGTGGGCGCCCTGGACTCGATCGCCGACGTGGTCGGCGTCTGCGCGGCCCTCGAGCTGCTGGACGTGGCCACCCTCAGCGCCGGCCCGGTGGCCGTCGGGTCGGGCCGGATCCGCACCGCGCACGGCGACATCGGCGTGCCGGTGCCCGCCGTCGTTCAGCTCTCCACCGGCAAGCGGGTGCTGGCCGGCGGCCGGGGCGAGCTGGCCACCCCCACCGGGATGGCCCTCGTGGTGGCCCTCAGCGAGCGCGACGAGGACCTGCCGGCGATGGTCGTCGACGGCGCGGGCGCCGGGGCGGGCACCAAGGACTTCCCCGACCGGCCGAACCTCACGCGGGTGCTGCTGGGCGCGACGGCCGCGGTCGCCGCCCCGGCCCCGGACGGCGACCGGGTGACGGTCCTCGAGGCCAACGTCGACGACCTCGACCCGCGGCTGTGGCCCGGGGTGCTGGACCGGCTGCTGACCGGCGGCGCCCTGGACGCCTGGCTGGTGCCGGTGCTCATGAAGAAGGGCCGGCCCGCGCACACCCTCACCGTGCTGGCGCACCCGCACCGGGTGCCCGCGCTGCGCGACCTCGTCTTCGCCGAGACCTCGACGCTGGGCGTCCGCGCCGCCGACTGGACACGGACGGCGCTGCCCCGCGGCTGGGTCGACGTCGCCGTCGGCGAGCAGCCGGTGGCCGTCAAGGTGGGCCACCGCGACGGCCGCGTGGTCCGGGCCACCCCCGAGTTCGACGCGGTGGAGCGGCTCGCCGCCCGCACCGGGCGGCCGGTGCCCGACGTGCTGGCCGAGGCGACGGCGGCCGCGACGACGGCCGGTCTGGTCCCGGGCGCGCCGCTGCCCGCCGGGCTGCGGCCCGCCGTCTGAGCCCGGGGAGAAGCCGCGCCGACCCGGCGCCGAGCAGCCCCGGTGGACCGCTGGTTCGGCTAGATTCAGTCCCGCCGACCGGCCCTCCAGGGCCCGGCCGCGCCCCGCTCTCCTGGAGGACTCCGATGACCGAGCCCACGTCCGCGCCCTCGCCGCTGGCCCCGCCCGACCCGAGCCCGCTGACGCTGTCCGTGCCGGAGCCGCCGCGCGCGGTCGCCGCCACCTCGGCCCCGGCGATGGCCCCGCAGGTCGACCCGGCGACGGTGCCGGCCCTGGACCAGAAGGTCGACGGCTTCCTCGACGCCCTGGCCACCGCGCAGACCCGGTCCCCGCAGTTCACCGCGCAGGCCGAGAACGTCCGCGCGATGGGCGACGCCGACATCCGACGGGCCGCCGAGACCTCCAACCGGCTGCTGCAGGCTCCCGTCCGGGCGCTGCAGGAGGGCGGGCTGGCCGAGGGCTCCACCGTCGGCCGCACCCTGCTGGAGCTGCGCCGCACCGTCGAGGAGCTCGACCCCAGCCAGGCCACCGGGGCCCGCAAGCTGCTCGGGTTCCTGCCCTTCGGCGACAAGGTCGTCGACTACTTCCGCAAGTACCAGGCGGCGCAGAGCCACCTCGACGGCATCCTGCACAGCCTGCGCAACGGCCAGGACGAGCTGACCCGCGACAACGTCGCGCTGAACATGGAGAAGCAGAACCTGTGGGCCACCATGGGCCGGCTGAACTCCTACATCTACGTCGCCGAGCGGCTCGACGCCCGGCTGGCCGAGCAGATCGCCGCCATCGAGCTCACCGACCCGGAGCGGGCCAAGGCCCTCAGCCAGGACGTGCTGTTCTACGTCCGGCAGAAGCACCAGGACCTGCTGACCCAGCTGGCCGTGGCCATCCAGAGCTACCTGGCCATCGACGTCGTGATCAAGAACAACCTCGAGCTGATCAAGGGCGTCGACCGCGCCTCGACGACGACCGTCTCGGCCCTGCGCACGGCGGTGATCGTGGCCCAGGCGCTGAGCAGCCAGAAGCTCGTGCTGGACCAGATCGGCGCCCTCAACTCGACGACGTCGGACCTCATCCAGCGGACCTCGGAGATGATGCGCGACAACTCGGCGCAGATCCAGCAGCAGGCCGCGTCGGCGACGATCGGGCTGCCGCAGCTGCAGGCCGCGTTCGCCAACATCTACGCGACGATGGATTCCATCGACAGCTTCAAGGCCGCCGCCCTGGACTCGATGGCCACCACGATCGGCACCCTGGAGTCCGAGGTCGACAAGTCCCGCGCCTACCTGGACCGGGTCTCCCGCCAGGACGCCCAGCTGGCCTCCGGCGCCCTCGACCTCGACCCGGCCCCCGGTGCCGGTCGTTGACCGGCGGCCGGCCGTCATGGGGCTGAGGGACTGGTTCGCCCGCCTCGGCGGCCGACCCGACCCCGCGCCCGGGGCCCCGGCGCGCCCCCGCACCCCCACCGCCGAGGACATCGGGGCGGCCCTGGACGGCGTCGAGCAGCTCGTCGCCGGCGGCGCCGTCCCGCCGCTGGTGCAGTCCCGGGTCCGCCGGGTCGTCGGCACGGTCCGCGACACGGTGCCGCGGCTGCGCAACCTCGGTCCCGGCAGCGCGCAGGCCTACTCCGTCGTCGCCACCGCCACCGACTACCTGCCGCAGGCGCTCAGCAACTACACCCGGCTGCCCCGCGCCTGGGCCGACTCCCGCCCCATCGAGGGCGGCAAGACCTCGCTGCTGCTGCTGGTCGACCAGCTCGACCTGCTGGCCGCGACGATGGACCAGGTCCTCGACGCCGTCGTCCGGGTGGACGCCGACGCGCTGATCGCCCACGGCCGCTTCCTGCAGGAGAAGTTCGGCCACCTCGACGCCCCGGCCCCGCTCGACGCCCCGCCCGCCCCGGGCCCGCGCAGCAGCCTGGACCTGCCGTGAGCGACGCCGGACGCCCCGACCCGGGCGGGCTGCGCGCCGTGCTGGCCGAGGCGCTGGACCGGATCGCGGCCCTGCGCGCCCAGCAGGACGGCATCCGCGCCGCCGACCCGCGCGGCAGCAGCCTCGACCTCGACCCCCTCGCCCCCCTGCTCCCCGGCGCCTTCCCCGGGATCGGCGGCCCTTCGACGGGCTCAGGGAGCGGGACCTCGGCACGGCCCGGGCCCGGGTCCCCCCGGCCTGAGCCTGGATCTCCGTGGCCTGAGCCTGGATCTCCGTGGCCTGAGCCTGTCGAAGGCCCGTCGACGGGCTCAGGGAGCGGGACCTCCGCGCAGCCCACCGCGGCGAGCGCACCCGGCCCCACCCCCACCACCCCTGAGCCACCCCCTGCTCGCCCGCTGGCCGAGCTGCTCGCCGAGCTGGACGCGCTGACCGGGCTGGCCGAGGTGAAGGCCGAGGTCCACCGCCAGGTGGCGGTGCTGCGGGTCGAGAAGCTGCGTGCCGAGGCGGGCCTGCGGGCCCCGACGATCACCCGGCACCTGGTCTTCGTGGGCAACCCGGGCACCGGCAAGACGACGGTCGCCCGGCTGGTGGGCGGCATCTACCGGGCGCTCGGGCTGCTGTCCACCGGGACCCTGGTCGAGGTCGACCGCTCCGAGCTGGTGGCCGGCTACCTCGGCCAGACGGCGACCAAGACCGCCGAGGTCGTAGCCTCGGCCGCCGGCGGCGTGCTGTTCATCGACGAGGCGTACAGCCTGGCCGGGGACCAGTACGGCCGCGAGGCCGTCGACACGCTGGTCAAGGAGATGGAGGACCGGCGCGACGACCTCGTCCTCATCGTCGCCGGCTACCCCGACCCGATGGTCGCCTTCATCGCCCAGAACCCCGGCCTGGCCAGCCGGTTCCGGACCACCATCGAGTTCGCCGACTACAGCGACGACGAGCTGACCGCGATCCTGCGCGGGATGGCCGCCGGCGCCGACTACGACCTGGCCGACGGCTGCGTCGAGCGCTTCACCGCCCGGCTCGCCGCCACCCCGCGCGGGCCCTCCTTCGGCAACGGCCGCTTCGCCCGCAACCTGCTGGAGGCCGCCGTCGGCCGGCACGCCTGGCGGCTGCGGGAGGTCGAGGAGCCGACGCTGGAGCAGCTGCGCACGCTCGCGCCGGAGGACTTCGACGACGTCGCGGCCGACGCGCTGCCCGACCTGGGGCACCCGGTCGACATCACCCTCGGGCCCGACCAGGAGGAGACGCCGTGAGCCAGCCCAGCGCCGGGACCGTGACCGCCCCGGCCCCCGCCGTCCCGGCCCCGCCGGCGGCCACCCCGGCCGTCGGCCCCGGCACCGCGCCCGCGACGACGGCCGGGGCGGAGGCCCCCCGGACGTCGTCGCTCAGCACCCCCCGTCGGCTCCAGCTGCTCAGCGCCGGGACGGTCGTGGTCGGGGTGCTCGTCGCCCTGGTCGGGGTCGTCACCTTCGGCCTGCTGGCGCTCGTGCTGGACCGCGCCGAGTCCGACACCGAGCAGCTGGTGCGGGTGCAGTCCATCCAGACGAACCTGCTCAGCGCCGACGCCACGGCCACCAACGCCTTCCTGGTGGGCGGCCTGGAGCCGGCCGCCCAGCGGGCCACCTACGACGAGGCCCTCAGCACCACCAGCGGCATGATCGCCGAGGCGGCCCGGGCCCAGCCGGCCGACGCGACGGCGCTCGCCGAGCTCAACCGGCAGCTCCTCGACTACGACGCGGCGATCGAGCAGGCGCGCGCCAACAACCGGCAGGGCTTCCCGGTGGGCGCCCAGTACCTCCGGGGGGCCAGCGCCCAGCTGCGCGCCTCCGCGCTGCCCGTGCTCGACGAGCTGGTGGCCGCCAACGCCGCGCGTGCCGGCAGCCGGATGCGGGTGGGCGCGGGCGCCGTCTTCCCGGTGGTCGTCGCGCTGTCGCTGGCCGCCCTGGTGCTGGCCCAGCTGTGGCTGGCCCGCCGCTTCCACCGCCGGGTCAACCCCGGCGTGCTGGCCGCCTCGGTCGTGCTGCTCGTCGCGCTGCTGGCCTCGGTCGTCGGCCTGGCCCGGCTCGCCGACGGGGTGCAGGGCGTGCGGTCCGGCCCGTTCGCCGACGTCAACGCCGCCGCCGGTGCCCGGATCGGCGCGAACGACGCCAAGGCCAACGAGAGCCTGACCCTCGTGGCCCGCGGCTCGGGCGGGACGTTCGAGCGGGCCTGGACCGCCTCCGCCGGCCGGGTGACCGAGCAGCTCGACGTCCTCGACCGACCTGCCCTGGACGACGCCTGGTCGGGCTACGCACGGACGCACGCCGAGATCCGCGCGCTCGACGACGGCGGCGGCTGGGACGAGGCGGTGGCGCTGGCCACCGGGACCGGGGCCGAGCAGGCCAACGGCCGGTTCGCCGCCGTCGACAGCGGGCTCGCGGAGGAGCTGCAGACCTCCGGCGAGGCCACCGGGAACGCGCTCGCGGGCCGGACCCCCGGCCTGGTCGTCGCCGCCCTGCTCAGCCTGCTCGCCGGGGTCGCCGTCGCCCTGCTGGGTCGCCGCGGGGTGGCCGACCGGCTGCGGGAGTACCGGTGAGCCGGGTGGGCCGGCTGCGCGCCGGGCTGGCGGCGGGCGTCCTGCTGGCGCTGCTGCCGGCCTGCGGGGTGCTGGCCGACGACCCGACGCCGCTGCCCGCGGCACCGCCGAGCACCGCGGCCCCGTCCGCGCCGCCCGCGGCCGCCCCGGCCACCTGCACCGACCGGCTGCAGTCCTACGCGCCGGACGGCCCGCTGCCCGCCCCCGACGACCTGCCCGCCGGCTCCACGATGGCGAAGATCCGCGAGCGCGGCCGGCTGGTGGCCGGCGTCTCGGCCGACACCTACCTGCTGGGCTCGCGCAACCCCCTCAACGGCCGCGTCGAGGGCTTCGACATCGACCTCGTCAAGGCGGTGGCGAAGGCCATCTTCGGCGACGAGGACCGCTACCAGCTGCGGGTGATCACCGCCGCCGACCGGATCCCGCTGCTGGAGAGCGGCGACGTCGACCTCGTCGCCCGCAACATGACGATCACCTGCGACCGGTGGACCCAGATCGCCTTCTCCAGCGAGTACTACCGCTCCGGGCAGAAGATCCTCGTCCGGCGGGGCTCCAAGGCGACGACGCTGGCCCAGCTGGGCGGCAGCCGCGTCTGCGCCCCGCGCGGCACCTCCAGCCTCTCCACCCTGCGGGAGAAGGCCCCCCAGGCCGTCGCCGTGGAGTCCGACAGCCACACCGGCTGCCTCGTGCTCTTCCAGCAGGGCCAGGTCGACGCGATCACCGGCGACGACACCGTGCTGGCCGGGCTGGCGGCGCAGGACCCCTACGCCGTCGTCCCCCGCCAGGACGCCTTCACCGAGGAGCCCTACGGGCTGGGCATGAACGCCGACGACGTCGACCTCGTCCGCTTCGTCAACGCCCGGCTGGCGCAGATGCGCGGCAACGGCGAGTGGGAGGCGATCTACGACCGGTGGCTGGCCGAGCCTCTGGGACCGGCGCCCGCCCCGCCGAAGGCCGTCTACGGCAGGCGGCCGTGAGCCTCCCGGCGGCCGCCGCACCCCGCGGCGAGCCGGTGCCGGGCGACGCGGCGACGCTGGCCCCCGCGGCGCCGGGCCGGCTCGGCGTCGCCGTCACGGTCGAGGAGGCCGCCCGCTACCTGCCGGCGCTGGAGCGCTGGGTGGCGGCGCGGCGCACCGAGCTCGACGCGCTGGACCGGGCCGCGCTGGCCTCGCCGCACGGCGCGGGCGCCACCGACGACCTGCTGCTCTCGATGGCGCTGTGGAAGTCGGTCGCCGACCGCACCGCTCTGCTGGGGGCCACCTGGGCGGGCGGCCGGGTGGGCCCGGTGGAGCGGGAGCGGCTCTCGACGCTGGTCTGGGGACGGCTCGACACCCGGGTCACCGCACCCGGCCCCTCGGGCGGGCTGGGCGAGACGGCGGCCGGGCTGGCCGTCTCGCTGCCCGAGGCCTGCCGGCTGTCCGACGCCCTGGTGGCCTCGTTGCGGGTCCGGCTCGGCCTGGACCTGTCCGCGGCCGAGGTGACGGCCCGGCTGCGGGCGCTGCGCGCGCAGCTCGAGCGGATCCGCGAGCAGGTGGGCACCGAGCCGCCCGGCACGCACCAGCAGCAGGGCTCCGCGACCGCCGCGCGGCTGGCCCGGCGGCTCGCCGAGGTCGGCGACAAGGCCGGCCGCGGCGGCGACGTGGACGGCCTGCTGGGACCCCTGGAGATCGAGGCCTCGACCGTCGAGCGCGACCTCATCGTCGGCGCCGCCCGCCGCCGCGAGGCGGCCTCCCGGCTGGAGCGCGCCCGCGCCCTGCGCAGCCAGCTCGAGGCCCGCGAGGCGGCGCTGGAGCAGCTGGTCCGCGACTGCGTCGACGCCGTCGACCCGGCGCCGCGCTACGCCGTCCCCGACGTCTCGGCGCTGGGTCCCGTGCCGAACACCCCGGCGCTGCTGGAGACCTACCTCGGCCGGCTGGAGCAGGTGTCGCGGGCGATGGCCGTCGTCCAGGGCGCCTACGGCCAGGCGCTGCGCGACCACGAGGAGCTGGTCGCCCGGCTCGACGCCCTGCGGGCCAAGGCCGCCGCCCTCGGCGTCGCCGACCAGCCGGACCTGCGCCGCGCCCACGCGCTGGCCGCCGAGACGCTCGCCCGGCGGCCCTGCCCCAGCGCCATCGCCGCGCAGCTGGTCGCCCTCTACGTCAGCTACCTGGCCGCCGCCACCGACCCGCGGGAGCCCCGCGCCGTCCCGTCCGCCCCCCGCACCCCCGAGGAGCCGCACCCGTGAGCGCCTGCACCGAGCCCGGCTGCACCGGCACCTACGTCGACGGCTACTGCGACGTCTGCGGCTCCCCCGCCGCCGCCACCACCCCCGCGAACCCGGCCCCGGTGGCCGCGCCGCCGACCGGCGCCGCACCCGTCGCCGTCGGCCTGGCCCCCGGCCGCTGCACCCAGCCGGGCTGCACGGGCAGCTACGCCGACGGCTACTGCGACGTCTGCGGCTCGCCCGCGCCCGCGGGTGTGGCGAGCGCCCCCGGGCCCGGCCCCCGCCCGGCGACCGCCGCCGGCCCGGAGCACCCCCTCGACGACGGCGGCGCCACCGGCCCGGCCGGCGCCGCCTCCAGCCGCACCCGCGGGTCCAGCCGTCTGGACTCGGCGGCACTGGGCTCGCGGCGGGCCGCCTCGTCGGGCTCGGTGGTGACCGCCCGCGTCCGCTCCGGCTCGGTCCGGATGCGCGCCGCCCGGCTGGGCGCCGGGCTGACCCGGGTGCCGCCCGCCCCCGTCGTCGACGCCTCGGCCGCGGTGATGCAGGACCCCGTGGTCCCCGAGGACAAGCGCAGCTGCTCGGTCTGCGGCAACGCCGTCGGCCGCTCCCGGGAGGGCCGGCCGGGACGCCCCGAGGGCTTCTGCCCCCGCTGCGGGAGCGCCTACTCCTTCACCCCCAAGCTCCGGTCCGGTGACGTCGTCGCCGGCCAGTACGAGGTGGCCGGCTGCCTCGCCCACGGCGGCCTCGGCTGGATCTACCTGGCCCGCGACCGCAACGTCTCCAACCGCTGGGTGGTGCTCAAGGGCCTGCTCAACACCGGCGACGCCGACGCGCTGGCCGTGGCCATCGTCGAGCAGCAGTTCCTGGCCCAGGTCGAGCACCCGCTGATCGTCGAGATCTACAACTTCGTCACGCACGACGAGGCCGGCTACATCGTCATGGAGTACGTCGGCGGCGTCTCGCTCAAGCAGATCCTCAAGCAGCGGATGCGCGACAACGGCGGCGTCTTCGACCCGCTGCCCGTCGACCAGGCGCTCGCCTACGTCCTCGAGGTGCTGCCCGCGTTCAGCTACCTGCACGAGCTGGGGCTGGTCTACTGCGACTTCAAGCCCGACAACCTCATCCAGGTGGGCGACGCGGTCAAGCTCATCGACCTCGGCGGCGTCCGGCGGCTCGACGACGACGAGTCCGCCATCTACGGCACGGTCGGCTACCAGGCGCCCGAGGTGGCCCGGCTGGGCACCAGCGTCGCCTCCGACATCTACACGATCGGCCGCACCCTCGTCGTGCTGATGACGGAGTTCCGCGGCTACCAGACCCGCTACGTCGCCACCCTCCCGCCGGTGGAGGAGACACCGCTGTTCGTGGAGCACGACTCGCTGTACCGGCTGGTGGCCAAGGCTTGCGCACCCGAGCCCGCCGACCGGTTCGCCTCGGTCGACGAGCTCCGGGTGCAGCTGCTGGGCGTGCTCCGCGAGGTCGTCGCGGCGCAGACGCCGGGCGCCGCGCTCACCTCGGCCGCCTCGGTGCTGTTCGAGGCCCCGGCGGTGCTCGGCGCCACCCTGGACTGGCAGGCGCTGCCGGCCCTGCGCGCCGACACCGGCGACGCGCAGCACGGCTGGCTCGCCAACCTGGCCGCGGCGGACCCGGCCGAGCGGCTGACGCTGCTGGCGGCCGCGCCCGCCGACTCCCCCGAGGTGTGGCTGGCGCGCGGCCGGGCCGCGCTCGAGCTGCGCCGGACCGCCGACGTCGAGCAGGCCGTCGAGGCCATGCTGGCGGCCGACCCGTGGGAGTGGCGTGCGGTCTGGCTCAGCGGGCTGTCGGCGCTGCAGCGCGAGGACTTCCCCTCCGCGCAGGCGGCGTTCAACGCCGTCTACGGCCAGGTCCCCGGCGAGCTGGCGCCCAAGCTGGCCCTGGCGCTGGCCTGCGAGCGGGGCGGGGAGGCCGTCGTCGCCGAGAGCCTCTACCGGACCTGCGCCGGCACCGACGCCACCTACGTCGCCCCGGCGGCGTTCGGGCTGGCCCGCATCCGCCGGGCCCGCGGCGACGTCACCGCCGCCGTGGCGGCGCTGGACCTGGTGCCCTCGACCAGCCGTGGCTTCACCGACGCCCGCCGGCTGCGGGCCTCCTACCTGGCCGAGGACGGCGACGGCCTGCCCGCGCTGGGCCAGGCCATGGCCAGCCTCGGCGGGGTCCGGATCGACGCGCAGGAGGAGGCGCAGCTGAGCGTGCAGATCCTGTCCCGGGCCCTGACGCTGGTGGACCAGGGCGGACCCCGCGACGACGTCCGGATCGGCCCGCACGCCGCCCGGTCCGAGGAGCTCCGCGACGGCCTGGAGGCCGCCTACCGGCGGTGGGCGTCGACCGAGGCCGACGAGCAGCGCCGCTGGTCGCTGGTGGACCGGGCCAACGAGGTGCGAAGGTGGACCCTGCGATGACCGAGACCTCTCCCCCGGCCCCCGCGCCGACCCCCGGCGCCCGGCTGACCTGCCCCTCCTGCGGGGCGGAGGTGACCGACGCCGAGCGCTTCTGCGAGGCCTGCGGAGCGCCGCTGAGCCCGACCACCGAGGCGGTGGCGCCGGGCGGCGCCGGCGCCGAGAGCCCGGTCGAGCTGAGCGGTCGGGTCGGCGCGACCGCGGTCGGCGCCGCCCCGGCCCCGCCCGCGCCGGCTGCCGGCCCGCCCTGCACGAGCTGCGGCGGCGTGGTCGACGCCGACGGCTACTGCACCACCTGCGGGACCAAGGCCCCGAGCCCGCGCGACCACTACGTCGAGCAGCCCGCGACCTGGGTGGCCGCCGTCTGCGACCGCGGCATCCGGCACCACAAGAACGAGGACGCCACCGCCGTCGCCGCGGACCCCGAGCCGGGCTCGCGCGCGGTGCTGGTGGTCTGCGACGGCGTCTCGACCTCCACCGACTCCGACGTCGCCGCCCTGGCCGGCGCCCGCACCGCGCGCGACGTGCTCGTGGCCGCGCGGGCCTCCGGGCTCGGCGTCGCCGCCAGCCGGGCGGCCGCCCTGGCCCAGTCGCTCGGCGTGGCCTCCGCGCAGGCCAACGAGGCCGTCATCGCCAACACCGCCCCCGAGAGCGACAACGCCGCCTCCTGCACCTTCGCCGCCGCCGTCCTCGAGGGCGACCTCGTCGTCTTCGGCACCGTCGGCGACAGCCGGGTCTACTGGCTGCCCGACGCCGGGGCCGGCGACCCGCTCCAGCTGAGCGTCGACGACTCGATGGCCCAGGTGCGGATCGAGATGGGCGTCGACCGCGTCGAGGCCGAGAACGGCCCGCAGGCCCACGCCATCACCAAGTGGCTGGGCCGCGACAGCACCGACGTCGTGCCGCGCACCGGCTCGATCGCCCTCGGCGTGCCCGGCTGGCTCATGGTCTGCTCCGACGGCCTGTGGAACTACTGCTCCAGCGCCGCCGACCTCCAGGCCCTGGTCGCGACGACCCAGGCGGAGACGGGCGCCGACCCGCTGCCCCTGGCCCGGGCCCTGGTGGTCTGGGCCAACGCCCAGGGCGGCCGCGACAACATCAGCGTCGCCCTCGCCCGGCACGCCTGAGCGCTGCTGCCTGAGCCCGTCGAAGGCCCTTCGACGAGCTCAGGGCGCGTGCGGCTCAGGAACGGGGTCGCTCAGGACGGCGGGCGCTGGCCCTGCCACCAGTCGCGGACGCGGTGGGCGGCGAACCCGCCCACCGAGCCGACGGCCGACCCGATCTTGCCGACGAGTCCGACCAGCGGGTCGGAGGAGCTGGAGAACATCTGCTGGTACGACGCGGCCGCGGCCCGGACGTCGTCGCTGATCGGGGTCCGGGCGTCGTCCTCGCGGCGCAGGTAGTCCCCGGCCAGGATCTCGCGGTAGTCGCCCGTCGCCGCCCACTGCTGCAGCTCGGCCGCGCGCAGGGCGGCCATCGGGTGGGTCTGGCCCGAGATCTGCAGCAGCTTGAGGACCGAGTCGCGGACGTCGCCGCTGGACTGGTACTCCCGGGCCTGGTCGAGGAAGCCGGCGACGTCCATGTCGTCGGGGTGCAGGGCCCCGGCCAGCGCGGCGTGCACCTTGAGCGCGGCGGCGGGGTCCTGGGTGCAGAGCAGGCCCGCCCGGTCGGCCGAGAGCTCGGCCTTGCGGTACCACTCGTGCAGGGCCAGCACGATGGCGCGCAGCCCCCACGCGCCCAGCGGCAGCCACTGCACCGAGGCCGAGATCGCCACCAGCTGGGTGAGCACCATCCGGTACAGACCGTGCCCGGACAGCACGTGGCCGACCTCGTGGCCGATGACGAAGCGCATGCCGTCCGCGTCCAGCAGCTGCAGCATCCCGGTGGTGGTGACGATGACCGGCCGGTCGGTGCCGACGGTGAACGCATCGGGGTGCGGGTCCTGGGTGACGTAGAGCTCGGGCACCCGCGGCAGGTCCAGGGCGGTGGCGCACTCGGTGACCATCACGTGCAGCTCGGGGTACTGCCGCGCCGAGACCCGGACGGCGGTGGCCAGGTAGAGCAGCCGCTCGCTGCGCTCCCCGACGGCGCCGAGCACCGCCTTGAGGACGGCGTCGAAGCCCGGGATGGCCCGCAGTGCCACCAGCGCGCCGCGGTCGGCGGGGTGCTCGTAGGCGCGGGGGCTGATGCCGGCGAAGCGGATCCGGCCCGGGCGCAGGGCCCGGCTGTCGGCGTAGCTCATGGCCGCGATCGTAGGCCCGGCGCGCCCGCGGCGGGAGGTCCCGCACCGGCTCCGCCGACCGCGTCGACCGGCATACTGAGGCTGACGAGCCGGACCGCGGTCCGGGACCCAGCCGAGGAGGACCCCACGCGATGGCCGAGTTCAGCGCCAGCGTCTACCAGAACGAGTTCCTGCCCGACGGCGGCACGGACGTCAACGCGATCGTCACCCTGACCTGCTCCGGCGCGGGGGCCGCCGGTCAGACCGGCGGCGGGGACGCGGGCGAGATCATCATCGTCGACACCTCCGGCTCGATGGGCCGCACCAAGCTGGAGGCCGCCAAGACGGCCGCGGCCGCCGCCGTCGACCAGGTCATCGACGGCACCTGGTTCGCCGTCGTCGCCGGCAGCCACCAGGCCTACCTGGCCTATCCGCCGGTGCGCAGCGGCGCCGGCCTGGTCCGGATGGACGCGGCGGCCCGGCACGGCGCGCACCAGGCCATCGCCCAGTTCCGCGCCGACGGCGGCACGGCCATGGGCACCTGGCTGACGCTGGCCGGCCGGCTGTTCGACTCGGTGCCCGCGCTCGCGCAGCGGCACGCGATCCTGCTGACCGACGGCGAGAACCACAACGAGACGCCCGAGCAGCTGAGCACCGCCATCGCCGGCGTCGCCGGCCGGTTCCAGTGCGACTGCCGCGGCGTCGGCGTGGACTGGCAGGTGGCGGAGGTGCGACGGATCGCGCAGGCCCTGCTGGGCAGCGTCGACATCATCCCGGACGCCGCGCAGATGCAGCAGGTCTTCGCCGAGCTGATGCAGCGCTCGATGGGCCGCGGCGTCGCCGAGGCGCAGCTGCGGGTGTGGGCGCCGCAGGGCGCCGAGGTGCTGTTCGTCCGCCAGGTCGCCCCCACGGTGGAGGACCTCTCCGCCCGCCGGACGCCGGTGAACGCGCTGACGTCGGGCTACCCCACCGGCTCCTGGGGCGACGAGTCCCGCGACTTCCACGTGAGCGTCCGGCTGGCCGCGAAGGGCCTGGGCCAGGAGCAGCTGGCCTCCCGCGTGCAGCTGGTCGTCGGCGAGCAGGTCGTGGCCCAGGGCCTGGTGAAGGCCCGCTGGTCCGACGACGACAGCCTCACCACCCGGATCAACCCCGAGGTCGCCCACTACACCGGCCAGACCGAGCTGGCCGAGGCCATCCAGGACGGGCTTGCCGCCAAGGCGGTCGGCGACGAGGAGACGGCGACGACCAAGCTCGGCCGCGCCGTCCAGCTCGCGGCCGCCACGGGCAACGACGAGGCGACCAGCAAGCTGCGCAAGGTCGTCGACATCGACGACCCCGACACCGGGACCGTCCGGCTCCGGCGGGCCGTGGACAAGGCCGACGAGATGGCCCTGGACACCGCCTCGACCAAGA
Source organism: Microlunatus capsulatus (assembly GCF_017876495.1). Lineage (NCBI taxonomy): Bacteria > Bacillati > Actinomycetota > Actinomycetes > Propionibacteriales > Propionibacteriaceae > Microlunatus > Microlunatus capsulatus. Next base: position 755,282 of record NZ_JAGIOB010000001.1, read on the forward strand.
CCACCCGCGTCCGGACGCAGGGATGAGCGCGGTCTGCCCGGCCGGGCACCAGACGGTCTCCCAGGACTACTGCGACGTCTGCGGGCTCCCCGTCGGCGGCGCGCCGGCTCCCGCGGGGACGGGCCCGGCCTGGGTCCGCGACGCCCCGACCGGTTCCCGGGTGCCCGTCTCCAGCTCGGCCCCCGGCGCCGCACAGGCGTGCCCGCACTGCAACGCCCCCAACCCCGAGGACGCGCTGTTCTGCGAGGCGTGCGGCTACGACTTCACGACCGGCGCCGCGCCGCGGCCGCTGACCCCGCCCGCCGCCGCCCTCGGTGAGGTCCCGCCGGCTCCCGGCGCGGACCAGGCCGACGCCGGCCGGCCGGCCGCCCCGCCGCCCGGCGCCCCGCCCGTCGCCGCGGCGCCCGAGGCCGGGGCCGACGTGGCCCCGACGGCCGCTCCCGCCCACCTGCCAGACACCGCCGGCGGCGGCTCGGAGTTCGCCTGGGTGGTGGAGATCTGGGTCGACCCGTCCTGGTACCAGGCGCAGGAGAGCCCCGACCCGCTGCCGTCCGCGGGGCTGCCGGTGGTGCGCCCGCTGCGCGGCCGCTCGCTGCTCGTCGGCCGGGTGTCGAAGAGCCGCAACATCCACCCTGACGTCGACTGCGGCACCGACTCCGGCGTCAGCCGGCGCCAGTGCCAGCTGACCACCGACGGCAGCCGCTGGTGGGTCGAGGACCTCGACTCGGCCAACGGCACCTTCGTCGGCCCGGCCAGCGGCGCGCTGCCCGAGGACCCCGTCCCCGTCGGCGCCCGCCAGGAGCTGCGGCCCGACGACCGGGTCTACGTCGGCGCCTGGACCCGGCTGGTGCTCCGGCCGGCCACCGACGAGGAGCTCGTCTCCCTCGGCTGAGCGGTCACGGCACCGCCGCGTCCACGCTGTCGGCGAACACGGCGCGGCTGGCGCGGTGTCGTGTGGCACGGTGGAGGCGCACGCGCTGACCCCGCGTCCCGGGCACGTCCGGGGCGGGGAGGCAGCAGGACAACCAGGAGGATCTGTGGAGATCAAGGTCGGTATCCAGCACGTCAACCGCGAGGTCGTGGTGGAGACCACCGAGACGGCCGCCGACGTCGAGCGCGCCTTCAGCGAGGCCGTCGAGAACCAGGGCGTCTTCACGCTCTCCGACGAGCGCGGCCGCCGGGTGCTCATCCCCTCGACGAAGATCGCCTACGTCGACCTCGGCGAGGAGCACGCGCGCAAGGTGGGCTTCGGCACCCTCTGAGGCCTCGCGCCCGCACAGCGCCCTGAGCCTGTCCTCGCGCCCTGAGCCCGTCGAAGGGCCTTCGACAGGCTCAGGCCGCGGGTCGGGCTCAGGCCGCGGGTCGGGCCAGGACCGCAGGATCCCGGCTCAGGACTGCAGCCCCAGCGCGGCCATCCGGCGGGTGTGGTTCTCCACCAGCCGCGAGAACATCCGGCTGACGGCGGCGAGGTCCAGCCCCGGCCGGTCGACGGTGCCGGTGAGCAGGCTCGTCAGCGCGTCGCGGTCCGCGGCGACCCGCTGGGCCTGGCTCAGCGCCTCACCCACCAGCCGGCGGCCCCACAGCGCCAGCCGGCCCCCCACCTTCGGGTCGCTCTCGATCGCCTGCCGCACCCGGCCGACGACGAAGTCGACGTGCCCGCTGTCGGCCAGCACCTCGTGCACCAGCGCGCGGGTGTCGGCGTCGACGAAGGCCGCGACCTCCCGGTAGAAGTCGGCGGCGATGCCGTCGCCGACGTAGGCCTTGACCAGCCCCTCGAGCCAGTCCTTCGGCCGGGTGTGGTCGTGGAAGCCGTTGAAGGGCTCGTGGAAGGGCCGCATGGCCGCCATCACGTCGATCCCGGAGTCGGCGAGCCGGCTGCGCAGCCGGCCGAAGTGCTCCACCTGCTGGCCGGCCATCACCGCCAGCTGCACCTTGTCGGCCAGCCCCGGCGCCATCCGGGAGTCCTCGGCCAGGCGGTCGAAAGCCGTCAGCGCGCCGTAGGCCAGCAGGCCCAGGAGGTCGAGCGCACCCGCCCGGTACGCCGCGTCCGGCCCGTCCGCCGACGGACCCGTCCCCAGCCCCGCCGCGCTCTGCTCGTCCACGTCGGCAGCCTAGCCAGCGGGCCCGGCCGGCGGGCGCGACACGGTCCGGCGCGCGGACGGAGCCCGTGCAGCGCGCGGGCGAAGCCCGACGGCCCGCGCGCCGCTCATTCGGTCTGGGGGCCCCGCGGGTCTAGGATGGCCGCGTACGCATCAGGTGATGCGTCCCTGGTATGTCGTCCGTGCTCCTCGGCGCACCGCTCGGAAGCGGCGCGAGAGGCCTCGGCGTGGAGCGCCGCTCCAGCGCGCAGCGACCTTGACGGGTCGGGTCGCGCGACGCGGACCCCGCTCCTCGCAGGACGCGCGCACCGGGTCATCCCCAGTTTTGCTCAGCGAAGGCGACCATCCTGACCAGCGACAGCACCGAGACGCCCACGGCGTCCACCGCTCCCGAGACCACCCCCACCGACGAGACCAGGGCGGCCGCGGCCGCGCTCGAGGACGTCGTCCTCGAGGGCACCGGCCCCACCACCGCCGCCGGCGACGGCGTCAGCGAGGACGAGGCGGCCGAGGAGCTCCCGGCCCCGGTCCCCCAGACCTTCCGCGACCTCGGCGTGCTCGACACCATCGCCGACGCGCTCGACGCGGTCGGCATCAGCCACCCGTTCCCCATCCAGGCGATGGCCATCCCGATCGCGCTGACCGGGACCGACATGATCGGCCAGGCGCGCACCGGCACCGGCAAGACGCTGGCCTTCGGCATCCCGCTGCTGCAGCGGGTCGTCGTCCGCGAGGACCGCGACTTCGAGGCCCAGGCCAAGCCCGGCGCCCCGCAGGCCCTCGTGGTCGCCCCCACCCGTGAGCTGGCCAGCCAGGTCAGCAAGGACCTCAGCGTCGCCGCCGCCCAGCGCGGTGCCCGCGTCGTCACCCTCTACGGCGGCATGGGCTACGAGCCGCAGCTGGACGCCCTGGCCGCCGGCGTCGAGGTCGTCGTCGGCACCCCCGGCCGGCTCCTCGACCTGGCCGACCGCCGGGCGCTGGACCTCAGCCACATCAAGGTCCTCGTCCTGGACGAGGCCGACGAGATGCTCGACCTGGGCTTCCTGCCCGACGTCGAGCGGATCCTGGCCAAGACCCCCGAGCTGCGCCAGACGATGCTGTTCTCGGCCACTATGCCCTCGGCCATCGTCACCCTGGCCCGCCGGCACCTGCGCCACCCGGTCAACATCCGCGCCGAGTCCGCCGAGGACTCCACGACGGTGCCCGCCACGGCGCAGTTCGTCTACCAGGCGCACGACCTGGACAAGCCCGAGATCGTCGCCCGCATCCTGCAGGCGGAGAACCGCAACCGGGTGATGATCTTCTGCCGCACCAAGCGCTCCGCGCAGCGGGTGTCGGACGACCTGGTGGAGCGGGGCTTCAACGCCACCTCCATCCACGGCGACCTGTCGCAGGTGCTGCGGGAGAAGGCGCTCAAGCGGTTCCGCGGCGGGGAGGCCGACGTCCTCGTCGCCACCGACGTCGCCGCCCGCGGGATCGACGTCACCGACGTCACCCACGTCATCAACTACGAGTGCCCCGAGGACGACAAGACCTACGTCCACCGGATCGGCCGCACCGGCCGGGCCGGCGCCTCGGGCATCGCGATCACCTTCGTCGACTGGGCCGACCAGACGCGCTGGAAGGTCATCAACAACACCCTGGGTCTGCCGTTCCCGGAGCCCCAGGAGACCTACTCGACCTCGGAGCACCTGTTCCACGACCTCGGGATCGACCCGGCCGCCAAGGGCCGGATCGTCGAGCCGAAGGCCGAGGAGAAGGTGGACGGCCCGTCGTGGGAGGAGCGTCGCAGCAAGCGCAAGAGCAGCGCTCCGCGGGAGCGTCGCCGCACCCGCAACGGCGCGACGACCGAGGGCGGGGCCCCGGCCCCGGCGCCGACCCGGATCAGCGAGCCCGTCGTGCACGAGGCTGCGGTCGGTGACGGCGCGGCCGAGGGCAGCACGGGCGACGCCCCGCGCCGTCGTCGTCGCCGTCGTCGTTCGGGCAGCGCGGCCAGCACCGGCACCGCCGGCTGACCGCTCTCCACCCAGCAGCACCCCGGGCTCGTCCGCGTCAGCGGGCGAGCCCGACTGCTTCCGCCGTCACGACGAGGTTGCTCTCGTAGCCGCCGCGCTCGGGGCGGTAGGCGCCGGTGCAGGTGATCAGCACCAGCCGGTGGTCGCCGGTCTGGTCGAACGCCGCGCTCCCGGTGGCCAGCGCCTGCTTGGCCACCGTGCGCACCGACACCACCCGGTAGCGCTGCCGGTGCTCGTCGTCGCGGAGCGTCACGACGTCGCCGCGCTCGACGCGCAGCAGCCGGGCGAAGAAGCCCAGGCCCTCGGTCGCGGAGTCGACGTGACCGGCGACGACGGTGGTGCCGAAGGGGTCGCCGGCCCAGGCGCTGCCGTCCCACCAGCCGACGTGGCGGACCTCCTCGGGCACGACCAGCTCGCCGTCGACCGTCGACGCGGGCTCGACCCGGGCGCGCGCGCCGCCGGGCAGCTCGACCGCCGTCGGCACGAAGTGCACCCGGCTGCTGGGAGCGGGCTCCCCCACCCGGGCGCTGGGCACGGGCTCCGCCGGCGCGGCCGGGCGGGTGGACGCGGCGGTCGCCGCCGGGGCGGGCGGTGCGGCCGGCGCGGCGACCGGTGCGGACCCGCAGCCGGTCAGGACCAGCGGCAGCAGCAGCCCCAGCAGGAGCGGCGCGCGGCGGGGCCGCGGACCCCCGGTCAGGACCAGAGCGCGGTCTCGGGGCGCTGCAGGCCGACGGCCTGCCCGCCCGTCCCCGTGTCGACCCGCGAGGGCTTCTCCGAGCCGGTGCTGCCGGTCTCGATCACGTGCACCGCGACGTTCATCGTCTTCTTGGCCGGGTCGCCGATGGCGTAGACCCGGTTCAGGGCGCCGCCCTGCACGGTGAGGTCGACGGGGCCGAGCACCACGGGCGACGACTTGCCGGCGGGCACGATCGCGACCTCGTAGGTGGCGACGGGGACGACGAGGTTGAGCGACTCCCCGTTCTCGATGTCGGCGAAGAGGACCTTGCCGTCGACCCGGACGTCGGCGTCACCCACCCGGGCGGTGTGCGCGACGGTCAGCGAGGCCTTGCCGCGGGGGACGTCGGAGAGGTCGTTGCGGAAGACGGTGACGGCCGGCTCGGCGTCCGCGCCGCCGTCGGCGGGCAGGTGCAGCACGACGTCCCAGCTGGAACCGGCGCCGACCTTGAACATCCGCTCGAGCAGCACGTCGCCGTCGTCGCTGAAGGTCACCTTGCGGGAGCCGGCCTTCACGGGGAAGGCCTTCGTCACCGCGGCGGTCTTGACGCCCTCGGCGACGGTCTTGCCGTCCACGGCCACGTCGACGGTGCGGCCGGGCAGGCCCTGCACGACGTAGATCTTGGCGTCGTCGGCGGCGGCCACCGGGGCGGCGGTCAGGCCGGCCAGGGTGAGGGCCGCGCTGACCAGCAGCACGAGCGCGGTCCAGCGACGGGCAACGGCAGTGTCCACGAGATCCCCCGATCCGAGCTGCCCCTCCCCCGAGAGGCAGGAGCAGACTACCCCGGTCCCCGGGCGGCCACCGGGCGGACGCGGAACCCGTGGCCGGGCCGGCGTCAGCCGCCGTCGAGCTCGCGGCGCAGCCGGGCCGGCGCCTTGGTCCGCCACGCCTCGGTGACCAGCTCGGCCAGCTCGTCGACGTCGACCGCCTCCAGGCTCAGCAGCACGGCGGCGTACCCGTCGTAGTGCGGGGTCGTGGAGAAGACTTCCGGCCGGGCGGTGAGCAGGGCCTCCTTCTCGCCGAGGTCGGCCACCGGCAGCACGAGCCGCCCGTCGTCGTCCTCGGTGCGCACCCGCAGGAACCCCTTGCCGGCCACGAGGAAGCCGGGGGTGCCGTACCAGGTGCCCTCGGTGGTGCCGGGCAGGGCGAGCACGAGCCGCCGCAGGTCGTCGAGACTGGCCACCCGACCACCGTAGACCCGGGGCTGGGGGCGGGCGCTAGGTTCGGCGGCATGACCGAGACCTCTTTCCCCGACGCCACCGTCGCCCTGGGCCCGTTCGCGGTGCACCGGCTGGGCTTCGGCGCGATGCAGCTGCCCGGCCCGGGTGTGATGGGCCCGCCGCGCGACCACGACGAGGCGGTGGCCGTCCTGCGGCGCGCCGTCGAGCTGGGCGTCGACCACATCGACACGGCGCAGTACTACGGCCCCGACGTCGCCAACGAGCTGATCCGCGAGGCGCTGCACCCCTACCCCGAGGGCCTGGCCCTGGTCTCCAAGGTCGGCGCCGTCCGCGACGCCAAGGGCGGCTGGCCGCCCGCGCAGCAGCCGGCCGAGCTGCGGGCCGGCGTCGAGGACAACCTGCGGAGCCTCGGCGTCGAGCAGCTGGCCGCGGTCAACCTGCGGGTGCTGGACCCGATGCGCGGCTACACCCCGCCCCCGTTCGAGGACCAGCTGGCCGAGATGGTGGCGCTGCGCGACGAGGGCAAGATCGCCGGCATCGGCGTCTCCAACGTCGACCTCGACCAGCTCGACACCGCGATCCGGCTGGCCGGCGTCGTCTGCGTGCAGAACGCCTACAGCCTGCTGGACCGCAGCTCCGAGCCGGTGCTGCAGCGCTGCGAGGCCGAGGGCATCGCCTTCGTGCCGTTCTTCCCCCTCGGCTCGGCCTTCCCCGGCACGCCGAAGGTGACCGAGAACGCCGCCGTGGTCGAGCTGGCCGACCAGCTGGGCGCCACCGAGGCCCAGGTCGGGCTGTCCTGGCTGCTGCACCACAGCCCGGTCATCCTGCTGATCCCCGGCACCAAGTCGCTGGCGCACCTGGAGGAGAACATGGCGACGCTGACGCTGCCGCTCACCGAGGACCAGGTCGCCGACCTGGAGAAGGCCGTCTGAGCGCGGCGCACGCCACGCAGAGCCGCGCCTCGGGCCGGGCGCTCAGCCGCTCGTCGGGAATCGGCCGGCCGCACCGCTCGCAGACGCCGTAGCGGCCGGCCGCCAGCCGCTCCCCGGCGGCGGCGAGCTCGGCCAGCGTCTCCTCGACCCGGACCAGCAGGGCGTCGTCGCGGGCCTGGTCGAGGGAGACGGTGGAGCCCTCCGGGTCGTGCTCGTCGTCGGCGGAGGTGAGGCTGCGGGCGGTGCGCATCTGGTCGATCGCCGCCTCCAGGGCGTCGCGCTGCTCCTCCGCCTGCCGCCGGCGCTGCTCCAGCCGCTCGGCGGGCGACGGCTCGGGCCCGGGCTCGGTCACGGCCTCAGGCCACCCGGGCGGCCATCCGGGCGCTGATCTCGGCGAACACCGACGGGTCGGTCGTGTTGACGCCGAGGTCGTGGTCGACCTTGCCGGTGCCGTGGTAGTCGCTGGAGCCGGTGGCCAGCAGGTCGAGCTCGCGGGCCAGCACCCGCAGCCGGTGCCGGGTGGCCCGGTCGTGGTCCTGGTGCTCGACCTCGAGCCCGTCGAGGTGGTGCTCGGCCGCCAGGTCGGCGAGGAGCGCGGGGGGCAGCACGTGCTCGCGCCCCCGGCCCCACGGGTGGGCGATGACGGCGACGCCACCCGCGCCGCGGACGAGGTCGATGCCCCGCGCCAGGTCGATGGCGTAGCGGTGGACGTGCGCCGGGCCGCCGTCGTAGAGGTAGCGGTCGAAGGCCTCGGTGCGGTCGTGCACGTGCCCCGCCTCGACGAGCGCGTCGGCGATGTGCGGGCGCCCGACCGAGGGGCTGTCCCCGACGAAGCGCATCACCGCCTCCTCGCTGACGCCGACCCCCAGCGCGTCGAGCTTGGCCAGCACCCCCGCCAGCCGCCCGGTGCGGCCCTCCCGGACCCGCTCCATCTCCCGCGCCAGCTCCGGGTCCGCCGGGTCGACGCCGTACCCGAGCAGGTGCACGCTGCTGCCCGACTGCGCGCACGACAGCTCGAGCCCGCGGACCACCTGGATGCCGACCCGCTCCCCCGTCGCCACCGCCACGTCGAGCCCGTCGAAGGTGTCGTGGTCGGTCAGCGCGACGACGTCGAGCCGCGCCCGCACCGCCTGCTCGACGAGCTGCTCAGGGGTGTCGGTGCCGTCGGACGTCGAGGAGTGGGTGTGGAGGTCGATCCGCATGCCCCCAGACCTACCATGGCGCGCTGACAAGCCCAGCCCTCACCAGTCTCGCGTCGGAAACGCTGACGGGCGCCAGCTGAGTCCCAGCCCACCCCTCAGCATTTCCCGACCCGGCACCCGGACCGCGCGCCGCCGGAGTGAGGAGGAGCCGGTGGACACGCTCTTCCTCCACCGGCGACGACGAAGCCGGCGGGTCAGAGCGCGGTCCGCGTCCGAGCGGAGCGAGGACAGACAAGGCGCGCGACGACGAACACGGCGGACCCGAGCGCGGTCCGCGTCCGAGCGGAGCGAGGACCAACAACACAGCAGCGAGGACCGTCACACAGCCGGCAAGAGAGCCCGCGCCACCCTCAGCCCGACGGAGACCCGGGCCAGGTCGGCCCGCCCGCTGCAGATCTGCCGCAGCGTGGTGACCGAGGTGGCGACCCCGGGCACCGAGCGCTCCCAGTCCCGGACGACCTGCTCCGGGTCGCGGGCCGGGCCCTCGCCGCGCGGCCCGGCGTGGCCGAGCGCCTCGGCGGTCAGCCCGGCGTGCACGGCGTGCAGGTCGTCGCGCAGGGCGGCGCGGGCCATCGTCTGCCAGCGGTCGGCGCGGGGCAGCTCCAGCACCCGGCCCAGCAGCCGGTCGAGGCCGAGCCGCTGGCCGAGGGTGAAGTGCACCGCGGCCACCTCCAGCAGGTCCTGCCCGGTGCGCGCGGTCGTCTGCACCACCGACAGCGCGGCGTAGGCCGGGGGCAGCACCGCGATCCGCAGCGCCAGCTCCTCGGGCACGCCGGCGTCGCGGTAGCGCCGCAGCCGCTTCTCGAAGGCCTCCCGCTCCCGGCCCGCCAGCACCTGCGGGAGGACGGCGCGGACCTCGGTGACCCCGGCCGCCAGCTCGTCGACGGCCGCCTGGACGTCGACGCGGCGGCGCCGGTTGAGCAGCCAGCGGGTGGCCCGCTCGACGAGGGTCCGGACCTCCAGCCGCAGCGTCGTCTGGACCGCGGCGTCGACCTGGTGGTCCAGGCCGGCGACGGCCTCGTCCAGCTCGGCGGCGCCGAAGACCGCCCGGGCCGCGGCGTGGGCCAGGATCACCTCCGCCGCCGTCGCGCCGTTCTCCCCGGACAGCCGGTGGAAGCAGGTGATGCCGGCGGTGTCGACGAAGCGGTTGACCGCGACGGTGGTGATGATCTCGCGGTGCAGCCGGTGGCTCCGCATCTGCTCGGCGTACCTCTCGCGCAGGGGGCGGGGGAAGTAGCCGACGAGGTCGCGGGCGAGGTAGGGGTCGTCGGGCAGGTCGGAGCGCTCGACCTCGCTCTCCAGCACGATCTTGGTGTAGGCCAGCAGGGTCGCGAGCTCCGGCGCGGTCAGCCCGGCCTTGTTCTGCCGCCGCTGCTCCAGCTCCTCCTCCCCGGGCAGCGCCTCCAGCGCGCGGTCCAGCAGCCCCTGGTCCTCCAGCCGCTCGATCCAGTCCTCGTGCACGCCGGCCATCGAGTGGGCCTGCTGCACGCTGTTGGCCAGCGCGAGGTTCTGGGTGCGGTTGTGGGCCAGCACCAGCCGGGCGACCTCGTCGGTCATGGACGCCAGCAGCGCGTCCCGGTCGGGCAGGCTCAGCCGACCGGCGGCGACGTCGGCGGCCAGCAGGACCTTGATGTTGACCTCGTGGTCGGAGGTGTCGACGCCGGCGGAGTTGTCGATGAAGTCGGTGTTGATCCGGCCGCCCGCCGCGGCGTACTCGATCCGGCCGCGCTGGGTGAGCCCCAGGTTGCCGCCCTCGCCGACGCAGCGGGCCCGCAGCTCCCCGCCGTCGACGCGCAGGCCGTCGTTGGCCTTGTCCCCCACCTGGGCGTGGGTCTCCTGCGCCGACTTCACGTAGGTGCCGATGCCGCCGTTCCAGAGCAGGTCGACCGGCGCCTTGAGGCAGGCGCTGATCAGCTCCTGCGGGGGCAGCGCGGTGACGTCGTCGGCCAGCCCCAGCACCTCCCGGACCTGGGGGCTGACCGGGATCGACTTCAGCGTCCGCGGGTAGATCCCGCCGCCCTCGCTGAGCAGGCCTGCGTCGTAGTCGGCCCAGCTGGAGCGCGGCAGGGCGAACAGCCGCTCCCGCTCGGCGAAGCCGCGCTCGGGGTCCGGCTGCGGGTCGAGGAAGACGTGCCGGTGGTCGAAGGCGGCGACCAGCCGGGTGTGCCGGCTCAGCAGCATGCCGTTGCCGAAGACGTCGCCGCTCATGTCGCCGATGCCGACGCAGGTGAAGTCGTCGACGGCCGGGTCGAGGCCCAGCTCGCGGAAGTGCCGAGTGACCGACTCCCAGGCGCCCCGCGCGGTGATGCCCATCGCCTTGTGGTCATAGCCGGCCGAGCCGCCGGAGGCGAAGGCGTCACCCAGCCAGAAGCCCGACTCGACCGAGATGGCGTTGGCGATGTCGGAGAACGTCGCCGTGCCCTTGTCGGCGGCTACGACGAGGTAGGGGTCGTCGCCGTCGTAGCGGACCACGTGCTCCGGGTGCACGACGGCGCCGTCGACGAGGTTGTCGGTGAGGTCCAGCAGGCTGGTGATGAACAGCTGGTAGCAGGCGATCCCCTCGGCCAGCCAGGCGTCGCGGTCGCTGCCCGGGTCGGGCAGCTGCTTGGGGTAGAAGCCGCCCTTCGCCCCGACGGGGACGATCACGGTGTTCTTGACCATCTGCGCCTTGACCAGGCCGAGCACCTCGGTGCGGAAGTCCTCGGCGCGGTCGGACCAGCGCAGCCCGCCGCGGGCGACGGCGCCGAAGCGCAGGTGAACGCCCTCGACCCGGGGGGAGTAGACGAAGATCTCGAACTGCGGGCGGGGCTCGGGCAGGTCGGGGATCTGCCGCGGGGCCAGCTTGACCGCCAGCGCCTGCCGGCCGGGGACGTAGTGGTTGGTCCGCAGCGCCGCGGCGAGGACGGCGAGGTAGGAGCGGACGATCCGGTCGTGGTCGAGGCTGGCCACGTCGTCCAGGGCCGCGGTGACCTCGGCCGTGACGGCCTCGACGCGGGCGGCGCGGCGCTCGTCGGAGAGCTCCAGCCGCGGGTCGAAGCGGGCCTCGAACAGCGCCACCAGCCGGCGGGCCAGGTCGGTGTTGGCCGACAGCGCCTGCGCCAGGTAGGCCTGGCTGTAGGGGCTGCCGGCCTGCTGCAGGTAGCGCCCGACCGCGCGCAGGATGCTCACCTGCCGCCAGTCCAGCCCCGCGCCGAGGACGAGGGCGTTGAAGCCGTCGGACTCGCTCCGCCCGGCGTAGGAGGCGGCGAAGGCGTCGGTGAAGCGCTCGCGGGCCTCCAGCGTCCAGTCCCGGCGGACGGCGTCGCGGCCGCCCGGCACGCTGAGGCCGAAGTCGTAGACGAAGGCCCGGTCCCCGCGCAGGCTCAGCTCGTAGGGCCGCTCGTCGATGACGTCGACGCCCAGCCGGGTGAGGTGCGGCAGGATCTTCGACAGCGACATGGAGGCGTCGCGGCGGAAGATCTTGAGCCGCAGGTCGGCCTCGTCGTCGGTGCGGACCGGCCGGTGCACCGCCATGGACATGCCGTCGCGCTCGCCGAGGGCGCCCAGCGCGGTGAGGTCGTCGAGGGCCTGCCCGGGGGCGTAGTCCTCCTTGTAGGACTCCGGCAGCGCGCTGGCCAGCAGGCTCAGCCGCTCCGCCTGCTCCGAGGCCCCGACGAGGTCGGCGAAGGCGTCGTCCCAGGAGCGGGTGGCCAGCGTCAGCTCCTTCTCCAGGCCCCGGACGTCGATCGCGCCGAGCGGCTGGCCGACCGGCATCCGCAGCACGAAGTGCAGCCGGGCCAGCACCGACTCGGTGACGCGCGCGGTGTAGTCGACGGTGCCGCCGCCGAGCCGGGCCAGCAGCAGGTCCTCCATCCGCCGGCGGACCGCGGTGGTGTAGCGGTCGCGGGGCAGGAAGACGAGGCAGGAGAGGTAGCGGCCGTAGGGGTCGGGCCGGACGAACATCCGGACCTGGCGGCGCTCCTTGAGGTGCGCGATCTTCTCCACCGTGCTGGCCAGCTCGTCCAGCGGGGTCTGGAACAGCTCGTCGCGGGGGTAGGTCTCCAGCACGTCGACGACGGCCTTCCCGCCGTGGCTCTGCTCGTCGTAGCCGGTCAGCCGGAGGACGGCCTCGGTCTTCTGCCGCAGCACCGGCACCCGCGCGATGCTCTCGGAGTAGGCGCTGGAGGCGAACAGCCCGAGGAACCGGCGCTCGCCGACCACCCGGCCCTGGGCGTCGAAGGTCCGCAGGCCCAGGTAGTCCAGGTAGGCCGGCCGGTGCACCCGGGAGCGCGCGTTGTCCTTGGTGATGATCATCAGCAGGTGGTGGGTGCCGGGCTGCGGGAGCGCGTGGAAGGTGTCGGGCGCGTCCTCGTCCCCGCGCAGGATCCCCAGCCCGGTGCCGGGCACGACGGCGTAGCGCAGGTCGTCGCCCTCGCCCACGGCCACGTGCTCGCGGTAGCCGAGGAAGGTGAAGTGGTTGGCGTTGAGCCAGCCGATCAGCTCCTGGGCCAGCGCCGCCTCCTCGGTGCGGCCGCCGGTCAGCGCCGGGTCGCCGAGCAGCTCGGCGGTCTCGGCGGAGCGCTCGATCATCGGCCGCCAGTCCTCGACGGCGGCCCGGACCAGCGCGAGCACCTCCCGCAGGCCGCGGTCGAGGGCCGGGACGAGGCCATCGGGGTCCTCGGGCCGGGCGGGCGGCAGGATCTCCAGGTGCATCCAGGACTCGGCCAGCACGCCGGGCTGGGCGGCGGCCTCGCCCCGCTCGACGGCGACCAGCCCCCCGTCGGCGTCGCGGCGGACCAGGTACTGGGGGTGGAACACCTCGCGGACGCTCCAGCCCTGCCGGAGCACCTCCATGGTCAGGGAGTCGACGAGGAAGGGCTGGTCGTCGGTGACGACCTGGACGACGGTGGCGCCGCCCGCGGTCCAGCCGTCGTCGCCCTGCCGGGGGGTGCGGATGGTGACGACCGGCTCGCCGGGGCGGCGCTGCAGGGCCGCCCGGTAGTGGCTGGCGACCAGCCCCAGCAGGTCCTCGACGCTGCGGGAGTCGACGTCGACGGCATCCACGTGCCGGAAGTAGTGGTGCAGGAACACCTCGACCTGCTCCGGGTCCTGCCCCAGCTCGGCGGCCAGGGCCGCCCCGCGGGAGGCCACCGAGGCGATCTTGTCGTTCTTGTCCTGCTCGAGCTCCACGTCCGCCACCGTCACGTCCACCATCCTCGTCGGGCGGCGCACGCCGCTGTGCGCCGGCCCTGCCGACCCTAGTACCGCGCGGTGCGCGCGGGGCCCCTCGGCGCGGGTCGGCGGGCGGCGCAGCGGGGCAGCGCGGGGGTCGCTGCCATCATGGGGCGCATGGACATCACCACGCGCCTCGAGTTCGCGGCCGCCCCGCCCGAGGTCTACGCCATGCTGACCGACGCCCAGTACCTCGACGAGGTGTGCCGGGCCACGGAGTCGACCAGCTACGACGTCGACGTCGAGGGCTCCACCACCCGCACCACCCGCTCCTTCCCGGCGCCGGACGCGGTGGCCCGCTTCGTGGGCGGCACGCTGACGGTGAGCGAGCAGACGGTCTGGGGCGCGGCCGGACCCGACGGCGCCCGCACCGGGGACCTCGAGATGACGGTCAAGGGCCAGCCCGTGAGCATGAAGGGCCGGCTGTCGCTGGCCCCCAGCGGCGCCGGCACCGTCGTCCAGCTGACCGGGGACCTCAAGGTCTCCATCCCGCTGCTGGGCAAGAAGCTGGAGCAGTCGTCCGCGCCCGCCGTGCTGGCCGGTTTCGGCAAGCAGCAGGAGGTCGGCAGCCGCTGGCTGGCCCGATGACGGGACCGCTGGCGTGAGCGCGGTCCAGGCCGACGGCCCCCTGCACGGGGTGGTGGACAACGCCGTCTACGTCGGGGGCCGGCGCACCGACACCCCCGTCGACCTGGAGTCGACCTTCGCGCTGATGCGGGAGCGGCAGGGGATGGCCTGGATCGGGCTCTACCGGCCTTCGGCCGAGGACATCCGCTCCGTCGCCGCCGAGTTCGACGTGCACCCGCTGGCCGTCGAGGACGCCATCGCCGCGCACCAGCGCCCGAAGCTGGAGCGCTACGGGGACCTGCTGTTCGCCGTGCTCCGGCCCGCCCGCTACCTCGACGCCGTCGAGAAGGTGGAGTTCGGCGAGCTGCACGTCTTCCTCGGGGCCGACTTCGTCGTCACCATCCGACACGCCGAGTCCCCCGACCTCGCCACGGTGCGGCACCGGCTGGAGGCCAGCCCGGAGCTGCTGGCGCTGGGGCCCGAGGCCGTGCTCTACGCGATCCTCGACCAGGTCGTCGACGAGTACGCCCCCGTCGTCGCCGGCCTGGAGAACGACGTCGACGAGATCGAGGACCAGCTCTTCAACAACGACCCGTCGGTGTCGCGCCGCATCTACGAGCTGAGCCGGGAGGTCATCGCCTTCCAGCGCGCCACCCGGCCGCTGCTGGAGATGCTGACCTCGCTCAAGGGCGGCTTCGCCCACCGCGAGGTCGACGTCGAGCTGCAGCGCCTGCTGCGCGACGTCGCCGACCACGTCATCCGGATCGCCGAGCGCGCCGACGGCTTCCGCACGCTGCTGCAGAACGCGCTGACCGTGCACAGCACGCTGGTCGGCCAGCAGCAGAACGAGGAGATGCGGGCCCTCACCCAGACCAGCCTCAACCAGAACGAGGAGGTCAAGCGCATCTCCGGCTGGGCGGCGATCCTCTTCGCCCCCACCCTGGTCGGCGGCATCTACGGGATGAACTTCGACCACATGCCCGAGCTGCACTGGCGCTACGGCTACCCGCTGGCGCTGCTGGCCATGCTGGCCATGGGCCTGACCCTCTACCTCGTCTTCAAGCGCAAGCGCTGGCTCTAGCCGCGGTGAGCGCGCGAGTGCTGAGGAACCGCACGTCCGGGGCTCCCGGGACGACGGGTTCTCAGCACTCGCCGCTCAGGCGTCAGCCGGTCTTGGCCTGGGCGGCGGCCTCGCGACGCTTCTTGGCCGCGTCGACCGACGCGCGCAGGGCGGCGACCAGGTCGACGACCTCGGCCTCCTTGGGCGCCTCGGTCTCCTCGGGCGGGGCGACGCCCTCGGCCTTGCTCTGCACCAGGGCCTCGACGGCCTCGCGGTAGGAGTCGGTGAAGTCCTCGGGGGCGAAGTCGCCGGAGAGGGCGTCGATGAAGGACTGGGCCATCGTCACCTCGGCGTCGGAGACGGTGACGCTGTCCGGCGGCGCGGCGAAGGAGCCGTCGCGCAGCTCGTCGGGCCAGAGCATCGTGTGCATGACGAGGACGCCGTCCTTGGGCCGGATCAGCGCCAGGGCCTCCCGCGAGCGCAGCGCGACCTTGACCACCGCGCACTGCTGGCTCTTGCTCAGCGCGTCGCGCAGCAGCACGTACGGCTTGACGCCGGGGCCGTCGGCCTGCAGGAAGTAGCTCTTGTTGAAGTAGGCCGGGTCGACCTCGTCCTCGTCGACGAACTGCACGACCTCCACCGACTTGGTGGTGGCCAGCGGCAGCTGGTCCATGTCGTCCTTGTCCAGGACGACCATCCGGCCGTCGGCCATCTCGTACCCCTTGGCGATGTCGCCGTAGGGCACCTCCTCGCCGTCCAGCTCGCAGACGCGCTTGTACTTGATCCGTCCGCCGTCCTCGGCGTGCACCTGCCGGAAGCTGATGTCCTTCTCCTCCGTGGCGGAGTACAGCTTCACCGGGATGGTGACGAGCCCGAAGGAGATGGCTCCCTTCCAGATGGAACGTGGCATGGGCTCAGTCTGCCCGATCCCGCCGCCGGGGGAACCGCCCCTGGCCAGGGGAGTTGCGGCGGGACGGCGCCCGGGCCGCTCCGGGGCCGCCGGAGGACTCAGCCGGAGGGCTCAGCCGAGAGCGTCCAGCTCTTCCGGGGCGAACCACAGCAGGTCGTGCGCGTCGGCGAGCGCGGCGACGGCGGGCAGGTCATAGGCCTGCTCCAGGGCGACGCCGGAGGCGGCCCCGGCGGCGGCGCGGACGGCCGGACCGGCGACCTCCTCGTCGGCGAACAGGGACCGGACCTGGGCCCAGGTCAGGCCCGTCACCTCGACCTCGCCGGACGGCCCGCGGTGGTCGGCCACCTGCGCGTCGGCCACCTCGGCGGCGAGGACGAGCCGCCGCTCCCCCACCAGGCCGTCGAGCGCGGCCACGCCGGCGGCGTTCAGGGCGGCGTAGTCGCCCTCCTCGTCGTCGGGCGTCAGGTCCAGGGCCCGGCGCAGCGACGCGGTGGCGGCGTGCCCGGCCAGGGCCGACGGCGTGTCGCCGTCGCGCAGGGCCGCCGCGCGGGTGTGCGGGAGCGGGACGTAGACCATCACGGGGTGACCTCCGGGTCGTCGGGGAGCACGGGCGGCGGGGCTGTCGGGCGGGGCCGGGGTGGACGGGGTCCGGGGCCGCCGGCGGGCCGCTCGGCGCGCCCGGCGGCACCCAGCTCGGCGGCGCGGGCGGCCAGCAGCCGGACGGCGGCCCGGCGCTGGCCGGCGACCCGGCGGGAGGCCTCCTGGCGCTGGGCGGCCTTGCGCGCGGCGGCCCGCTGCGCGGCCGCGGAAGCCTTGCGGGTCGGCTGCCGCACCACCGAGCCCCGGCCGGCGGTGGTGTCCAGCAGCTCGTCGAGGCTGTCGGCGACGCAGCCGGCGAGCACGTCGAGGTCGCGGACGGCGTCCCGGTCGGCGAGCAGGCCGACGAACACCTCGCCGTCGTAGGAGGTGACGCCGATGCTCAGCAGGTGGCCCGCCGCCAGCGGCAGCAGCGGGTAGCTGGCGACCAGCCGCGCCCCGTCTGCGGCCAGCGCGTGCTGCGGCCCGGGCCCGTTGGTGACCAGCAGGTCGCTGGGCCGGCGACCGGCGGTCAGCGACGCCCGGACCCCCAGCGCGTGCAGCGTGCTGGGGGCGAAGCCCGCCAGGTCGGCGAGCGAGCGGGCGGCCACGGAGCGGCCCGTGTCCTTGTGGGCACGGGTGCCGTAGGCGACCTGGTGCAGCCGGACCAGCGGGTTGGCCTCGCCGATCGGCAGCCGCTGGCGGTGCGGGGCGACGCCGCTGCCGAGGGCGCTCGGCTCGCCGCCGTCGTCGGTGACGCTCATCGGCACCAGCGCCGTCAGCCCGCTGCTGCCGCTCAGCGACTCCCCACGGGTCAGCAGCCAGGCCCGCAGCGCGCCGGTGAGCACGGCCAGGACGACGTCGTTGACGGTGTGCCCGTGCTCGTCGCGGACCGCGCGCAGGTCGGCGAGCGGCAGCGCGACGGTGGCCACCCGGCGCTGCTCCGACACCTCGCCCGCGAGGAGTCCGGACGGGTCGGGCCGCCGCCCCCGCAGCGCGTCGCCGGCGATGCCGCCCACCAGCCCCGGGACGCCGCCGACGGTCTCGCCGACGGCCAGCGCCACCCCGAGGGCGTCGGCGAGCGCCCCGCGGAGGTTGTCGACCGCCTGCACGGGATCGGTGACGTTCTCCCAGATCGCCCCGACGGCCAGCTCGGCCGGCGTCGGCGCGGGCTCGGGGTGCCAACTGCTCCCGCCGGCGCCGGAGCGCAGCGCCGGCAGCCGGTCGTCCGTCCCGCCGGCGCCGGCCACCGGGTCGAAGAGCAGCTGGTCGAGGGCGACGGTGTCGACGCCGTCGACCAGGGCCAGCGAGGTCTTGGTCACCAGGGCCACCCGGCCGTCCGCCAGGCCCTCCACCAGGTAGAGCTCCCACAGCGGGCGGGAGCGGTCGAGCCGTCGGGCCAGCACCCGGCCGGCGAGCTCGCGCAGCTGCTCCTCGGTGCCCGGCCGCGGCAGGGCGGCGCGGCGGACGTGGAAGGCGAGGTCGAAGTCCTCGTCGTCGACCCAGACGGGGCCGGCCAGCCGGGCGGGCACCGACCGGACGCGCTGCCGGTAGCGGGGGGCGAGGGCGATCCGCTGGCCGACGAGGGCGAGCAGCCGCTCGTGGTCGAACCCGGCCGACCCGGGTTCCAGGACGTCGACACCGCCGACGTGCCCCGGCGTCCGCGCGGTGTCCAGGGCCAGCACCGAGACCTCGAGCGGTGTCAGGCGCTGCGGCACGCGTCGCCCCTCTCCTCCGTCGGGCTCCTCGGCGGATCCGGTGCTCACCGTAGCGTGGCGCGGCCCGCCGACGGCCCGCGAGGGACGGCCGCGCCGGCTCCCGCACGTACGGTGGGAGGGACGACTCCCCCACCCGAGAGCGAGAGCAGCACGTGAGCAGCACCCAGCCGAACCGCCGTCCCGGCGCCCCGACCTCGGCCCGACGGCCCTCCCACCGGGCGGCGGCCCTGCTGGCCGCGGCCCTGCTCGGCCTGGGCCTGAGCGCCTGCACCAGCAGCGCGGAGCCGGCCGGCCCGGCGACCTCGGCCCCGGCGGGCGGCGCCAGCAGCGCGGCGTCGACCCCGGCCGCGCCGGCCGCGGACGCGCTGACGGTCGACATCACCATCGCCGGCGGCGACGTGACGCCGAACGGTCAGAAGCTGGACGTCGCGGTGGGCCAGGAGGTCGTCCTCAACGTCACCTCCGACGAGGACGACGAGATCCACGCGCACACCGGCGGCGACGGCTACGAGCTCGAGGTGGAGGCCGGGCAGCCGGCCACCGGCAGCTTCACCCTGGGCAGCGCCGGCAGCTTCGAGGTCGAGTCGCACCACCTCGAGAAGGTCATCGTCGTCCTCAACGCGCGCTGAGCCGCGCCGTGCTCATCCCCCTCCACGGCATCGCGTCCCGGCACGACCTGCCGCTGCCGTTCTCCTACGTGGTGACGGGGGCGGCGCTGGCCCTGGCCGTCTCGTTCGTGGTGCTCCTGCTGGCCTGGCGGCGCCCCCGGTTCACCCGGGTGGGCGGCGTCGAGCTGCCCCGGCTGACCCGCGTCGTCGACGCCCCGGTCACCCGGGTGGTGGCCCAGGTCGTCGTGCTGGCGGCGTACGCCTGGGCCGCGCTGGCCCTGATGGCCGGGCAGGACCTGCTGACCAACCCCGTGTTCGGGTTCGTCTACGTCTGGGTGTGGGTGGGCCTGATCCCTGTCTCGCTGCTGCTGGGCCAGTTCTGGCGGGCGACCAACCCGCTGCGGACCGTGCACCGGCTGCTGTGCGCGCTCGCCCGGGTCGACCCCGAGGTCGGCCTGCTCCCGCTGCCCCGGCGGCTGGGGGTGTGGCCCGCGGCGCTCGGGCTCTTCGCCTTCACCTGGCTGGAGCTGGTGCAGCCCGACCGCACCACGCTGGCCGTCCTGCGGGTCTGGGCGCTGGCCTGGTTCGTCCTGCTGGTCCTCGGCGCGATCCTGTTCGGCGCCCGGTGGATCGGCGCCGCCGACCCCTTCGAGGCCTACGCCCGCAGCGTCGCTCAGCTCTCGCCGTGGCGGCGGGTCGGCGACACGCTGCGGCTGGTCAACCCGCTCGCCGGGCTGACGGCGTGGCGGCCGCCGCCCGGTGCGGTGGGGGTGGTCGCCGCCCTGCTGGGCAGCACGGCCTTCGACAGCTTCGCCAACACGTCCTGGTGGATCTCGACGGTGCAGAGCTCCGACGTCGTGACGGTGGTCTGGGCGACCGGGGGGCTCGCCGTGATGATCCTCGTCGTGCTCGTCACCTTCGCCCTCGCGGCCGCCTGGATGGGCCGCTACGGCGACCGGCCCGCCCGCGAGTACCCCCGGCTGATGGCCGGCTCCGTGGTGCCCATCGTCATCGGCTACGCCGTCGCCCACTACCTGACGCTGCTGGTCAGCGAGGGCCAGCGGACGGCGATCCTGTGGTCCGACCCGCTGGGCCGCGGCTGGGACGTCTTCGGCTCGGCCGGGATGGGCGTGAACAACGCGATCTTCGCCCACCCGACGGCCATCGCCGTCGTCCAGGCCGGAGCGATCGTCCTCGGCCACGTCGTCGGCATCGTCTGCGCGCACGAGAAGGCGGTGGCCCTGCTGCCCGAGCGGGCGGCGCTGCGCGGCCAGTGGCCGATGCTCGTGATGATGGTGGGCTACACCTGCGCCGGCCTGCTGCTGCTCTTCTCGCCCTGAGCCCGTCGCCGGGAGGCATGTGCGGACAACCGGACCAGCCCCGGGCCGGGACCTATGCTGCGGGGATGAGCGAGGCCCCCGTCATGCGCGAGCTCGACATCACGCTGGACCGCAACTCCCCGGTGCCGCTCTACCACCAGCTGTCCCAGGCCATCGAGCACGCGATCAGCACGGGCCTGCTCGCCCCGGGCGACCGGTTGGAGAACGAGCTGTCGCTGACGCACCGGCTGGGGCTGTCCCGGCCGACGGCGCGGCAGGCGATCCAGGAGCTCGTGAAGAAGGGCCTGCTGGTCCGCAAGCGCGGCGTCGGCACCCAGGTCGTCCGCTCCCAGTTCCGCCGTGACGAGCGGCTCAGCAGCCTCAACGAGGACCTGGCCCAGGCGGGTCGTCGGCCCGGCACCCGGCTGCTCGAGCTCAGCGTCGGGGAGCTGGACGCCGACGTGCACGCCGCCATCGACGCCGTGGAGGTCACCGACCGGCCGTTCACCAAGATCCGCCGCCTGCGGCTGGCCGACGACGTCCCGCTGGCCATCCTCACCAACTACCTGCCGGCGCACCTGCAGATCGACGAGGCCGAGCTGCAGCGCCGCGGCCTCTACGCCTGCCTGCGCGGGCTCGGCATCAACCTCAAGATCGCCCACCAGCGCATCTCAGCCCGGCTGATGACCGAGGAGGAGGCCGAGCTGCTGGACGTCGAGACGCCGGCGGCCTGCCTCACGGTGGACCGGCTGGCCTACGACGACGTCGGCCAGTTCGTCGAGTTCGGGCGGCACGTCTACCACGCCGCGCACTACTCGATCCAGAGCTCGCTCGTCGTCTGAGCGCGCCCCGCGCCCCCGCGCCCGGTCGGCGGGGACGGGTCAGGCGTCGCGGACGCCGCTGCGCCGGACCACCGGCTCCTCGGTCGACCAGGGGAAGTTGATCCACCGGTCGGTGCGCCGCCACGCGAAGTCGGCCTTGATGATCGAGTGCGGCTTCTCGTAGAGGACCGCCGTCCGCGCCTCGGCGACGTGCCCGCCGCAGAAGTCGTTGACCAGCTCGAGGGTCTTGCCGGTGTCGGCCACGTCGTCGACGACGAGCACCTTGGCCTGGTCGAGGTCGCGGGCGTCGAGGAACGGCGGCAGCATCACCGGGACGTCCAGCCGGGCGTCGACGCCGGTGTAGAACTCCACGCTGATGGTGAAGAGGTTCTTGCAGTCGAGGGCGTAGGCCAGCGCGCCGGCCGGCACCAGGCCCCCGCGGGCGATGCCCAGCAGGATGTCGGGCTCGAAGTCGCTGTCGGCGACCTGCTGGGCGAGCTCCCGGATGCCCTGGCCGAACAGCTCGTAGGTCAAGATCTCCCGCGTCGTCATGCCGCCCCCTCGTGTCCCGTGGTCGACGGAGCCGTTGCGCCGACGGCCTCATCATCGCGGTCCGGGCGCCGCCCGCTCGCCCCCACCCCCGCCCGCGGACACCGGCGGACGGCCCTCAGCGGAGTGGGGCCAGCTCCAGCGCCGTCCCCAGCCAGCGGCCCTGCCGGGACTCCAGCCGCAGGGCGACCGGCACCGGGCGGTCGTCCAGGCGGCCGTGCACCGTCACCTCGGCCACCCCCGGCGCCGGCTGCTGCACGCGCACCGAGCGGAGCGCCGGGGTGGGGGCGGTCTGACCGGCCCGCCGGCGCGGGGCCCGGCCGGTCAGGACGGCCAGCACGTCGGCCTCCAGCCACCGGCTGAGCTGGGCCACGGACCGCCGGCCCGCCAGCACCTCCAGCACGGTGACGGCGAGCGCCGCGCTCCAGGCGTGCGGGTCGGGCAGGCCGGACGGGAGCGCCGGGGGCTCCGGACCGCCGACGACCACCGCGACGAGCGGGCGGAGGTCCAGCGCCGGCTGGGCGTGCGGAGCCCCCAGCAGGGGCGCCGGCCAGGGCCGGGGCGCGGGCCGGCTCTCCGGGACGGCGGTGACGAGGGGGCGGGTCAGGGTGAGCGGCACGAGAGCTCCTCGGCTGGTCGGGACGACGAGGGGTCCAGCCTGACGCCCAGGCGGGCGTCCGGACCGGGTGCGGAGCACATCTGTGGACGACGGCCCGGGTCCGCTGCCGTCCGCGGGCTTGGGCCCGGGGGAAGACTGGCGCGGTGAGCACCGCCACCACCGAGGACCTGCTGGCCGCGCTCGACGCCCGGCTCGCCCGGCTGCCCGCCGACCAGGCGCACCTCGCGACCTTCCTCGGCACGTACCGGCGCACGACGGCGGCGGTCGGGGCCGCCGTCGGCCGCGGGCTGTTCGAGGACCCGGACTGGGTGCTGCACTGGACCGACGTCTTCGGCCCGCTACTGCACCGACGCCGTCGACGCCCACCTGGCCGGCGGCGTCGTGCCCCGACCGTGGCGGCTGGCGTTCGCCGTCGCCCCGGAGGTGCACCCGCTGGGCCACCTGCTGGTGGGGATCAGCACGCACATCAACTACGACCTGCCGCAGGCGATGCTGGACGTCATCTCCGACGAGGACTTCGCCGACGCCGAGGTGCTGGCGGCCCGGGTGCGCGACCACGACCGGGTCGACGACGTGCTGGCCGCACGGGTGGCGGCGGAGGACGCGGCCCTGGGCGGCGCCCGGCGGGTCGTCGACCGGGTGCTGACCCCTGCCAACCGGTGGGCGTCGCGGAGCTTCCTGGCCGAGTCGCGCCGCAAGGTGTGGGACAACGTCCTCGCGCTGCAGGCCGCCCGTTCCTCGGGCCCCGAGACCTACCGGCGCCGGCTGGCCGAGCTGGAGGTGCTGGCGTCGGCGAAGGTGGTCGACGTCCTCACCCCGGGCCTGGTGCTCCCCCGGCTCGCGGTGGCCGGCTTCGGCGTCCGGCTGCCCCCGGCCTGACGGAGCCGCCGACCCTGGGGACGACGACGCCGCCGGCCCTGGCGCGCGGGTGGCGACGTCAGGACCGGCGGCGAGGTGTCGGCCGGCTCAGCGGGTGAGGATCAGGCCGAGCGGCCGTGGCAGAGCTTGAACTTCTTGCCCGAGCCGCAGGGGCACGGGGCGTTGCGGCCGACGCCGGCGTACTCGTCGGTCGCCGCGGCCGTCTGGTCCACGGTCTTGACCGAGCCGTCCTCGTCCGGGGCGGAGTAGCTGAGCCGGCGGGCGCCGCCGTCCAGGCCCTTCGCCCGGACCTGCGGCCGGGACACGGGCTCGGACTCCACGGCCACGAGCTCCTCGGCCTCCTCCGGCACCTCCTCGCCGTCGACGGCGTGCACCGCCACGCCGAAGTCGTCCGGGTCGGGGCCCGACTCGACGAGCGGCCCGTGCTCGTCGTAGTCCTCGGCCGCGCCGTTGCGCGACGCGCCGTTGCCGGACCCGTTCCCGCGGGCGCCGACCTGGACCGCGCGGCCGTCGCCACCGGTGACGACACCGACGGCGGGAGCCTGCTCGACCTCCACCTCGAGGTGGAACACGAAGCCGACGACCTCCTCCATGAAGGCGGCCATCATCGTGTTGAACATGTCACCGCCCTCGCGCTGGTACTCCACGAGCGGGTCGCGCTGGGCCATGGCCCGCAGCCCGATGCCCTCGCGCAGGTAGTCCATCTCGTAGAGGTGCTCGCGCCACTTGCGGTCCAGCACGGTGAGCAGCACGCGGCGCTCCAGCTCGCGCATGACGTCGGCGCCGAGGGTCTCCTCGCGCCGGTCGTACGCGGCCTGGGCGTCGGCCTTGAAGTCCTCCGCCAGGGTGGCGCGGTCGAGGTCGTCGCGCTCCTCGTACTCCTCCCGCGACAGGGTGACCGGGTAGAGCGTGCTCATGTTGGTCCAGAGCTGCTCGAGGTCCCAGTCCTCGGCGAAGCCCTCGGTGGCGGCGTTGACGTACTGCTCCACGACGGTGTCGACGGTGGCGCGAAGCCGGCCCTCGACGTCGGCGCCCTCGAGCACCTTGCGGCGGTCGCCGTAGACGGCGTGCCGCTGGCGGTTCATCACGTCGTCGTACTTGAGGATGTTCTTGCGGATCTCGAAGTTCTGCGACTCGACCTGGCCCTGCGCGCTGGCGATGGAGGCCGAGACGCGCTTGTTCTCGATCGGCTGGTCGTCGGGCATCTTGAGCGCCTGCAGCACCCACTCGACGATGTCGGACTTGAACAGCCGCATCAGGTCGTCGCCGAGGGAGAGGTAGAAGCGGCTCTCGCCCGGGTCGCCCTGACGGCCGGAGCGGCCGCGCAGCTGGTTGTCGATGCGGCGCGACTCGTGCCGCTCGGAGCCGACGACGTACAGGCCGCCGGCGGCCACGACCTCCTCGTGCTCGTCCGCGCTCGACTGCTCGAACTCGGCCAGCACCTCGGGGTAGCGCGCCTCGTACTCCTCGGCGTGCTCGACCGGGTCGACGCCCTGCGACCGCAGCTGGTGGTCGGCCTGGAACTCGGGGTTGCCGCCCAGGATGATGTCGGTACCGCGACCCGCCATGTTGGTCGCCACGGTGACGGCGCCCTTGCGGCCCGCCATCGCGATGATCGCCGCCTCGCGCTCGTGCTGCTTCGCGTTCAGCACCTCGTGCGGGACGCCGGCCTTCTTCAGCAGCGTGGAGAGGATCTCCGACTTCGCCACCGAGGCGGTGCCGATGAGGACCGGCTGGCCCTGCTCGTGCCGCTCGGCCACGTCGGCGACGACCGCGTCGAACTTGGCCTCCTCGGTGCGGTAGATCAGGTCGCGCTGGTCGATGCGGACCATGTCCCGGTTGGTGGGGATCGGCACCACGCCGAGGCCGTAGATCTTCTGGAACTCACTGGCCTCGGTCATCGCCGTGCCGGTCATGCCCGAGAGCTTCTCGTACATGCGGAAGTAGTTCTGCAGGGTGATGGTGGCGAGCGTCTGGTACTCGTCGCGGATCTGCACCCGCTCCTTGGCCTCGATCGCCTGGTGCAGTCCCTCGTTGTACCGCCGGCCGACGAGGCTGCGCCCGGTGTGCTCGTCGACGATCAGCACCTCGCCGTCCACGACGACGTAGTCGCGGTCGTTCTTGAAGAGCTCCTTGGCCTTGATCGCGTTGTTCAGGTAGGAGATCAGCGGGGTGTTGGCCGACTCGTAGAGGTTGTCGATGCCCAGCCGGTCCTCGACGACGTCGATGCCGTTCTCGTTGATCGCGACGGTGCGCTTCTTCTCGTCCACCTCGTAGTGCTCGTCGCGGCGCAGGCGGCCGACGAGCTTGGCGAACTCCGGGTACCAGCGGTGCGAGTCCTCGGCCGGGCCGGAGATGATCAGCGGCGTCCGGGCCTCGTCGATGAGGATCGAGTCGACCTCGTCGACGATCGCGAAGTGGTGCTCGCGCTGGACGCAGTCGTCCAGGGTCAGCGCCATGTTGTCGCGCAGGTAGTCGAAGCCGAACTCGTTGTTCGTGCCGTAGGTGATGTCGGCCGCGTAGGCCACCCGCCGCTCGGCCGGGGTCATCTGCGACAGGATCGCGCCGACCTCCAGACCCAGGAAGTGGTGGATGCGGCCCATCTGCTCCGACTGGAACTTGGCCAGGTAGTCGTTCACGGTGATGACGTGCACGCCGCGGCCGGTCAGCGCGTTGAGGTAGGACGGCAGCGTCGCCACCAGCGTCTTGCCCTCACCGGTCTTCATCTCGGCGATGTTGCCGAGGTGCAGCGCCGCGCCACCCATCAGCTGCACGTCGAAGTGCCGCTTGCCCAGCACCCGCTTGCCGGCCTCCCGCACGGTCGCGAAGGCCTCGGGCATCAGCTGCTCGAGCGTCTCGCCCTTCTCCAGCCGCTCCTTGAACTCCGCGGTCTGACCGCGGAGCTCGTCGTCGCTCATCGCGACGAAGTCGTCCTCGATCGCGTTGACCTGCTCGGCAATGCCCTTCAGCCTCTTGAGGGTCTTGCCCTCGCCGAAGCGCAGCATCCTGTCCATCAAAGCCACGGAACTGGCTCCCTCACCTCGTCGTCACCCACATGCACGCTCAGCGCCGTCCGGTCGTTCCCGGACCCGCTCGCCCGCGGTCTCCCCCTCGACCGCTCCGGGGCAGGACCCCTGGGGAGCAGACGCACCGACCCATCGTAGGCCAGAGCCACGGCGGCCACCCCGACCGCGAGCGCCGCGGCCGCCGCGCCGTGCTCAGCCCGCCTGCCGCAGGGCCGGACCCAGCAGGTCCGCGAGGTCCCCGACCGCAGGCGCGGCGACGCCGCCCAGACCGAGCCAGCCGGCCAGCGCCACCAGCTCGGCGGCCAGCTCCTCGGCCACCTCCGGCGTGCCCTGCCCCGGCTCGGCCCAGGCCCCGTGGACGCGGAGCACCCCGGCGGCCCGGTCGGCCTTGAGGTCCACCCGGGCGACGAAGGCGTCGTCGAGGAGGAACGGGTAGACGTAGTAGCCGTGCACCCGCTTCGCCTGCGGCACGTAGATCTCGATGCGGTAGCGGAAGCCGAACAGCTCCTCCAGCCGGGCCCGCTCGAAGACCATCGAGTCGAACGGGCTGAGCAGCGCCCGGGCCCGGACCCGGCGGGGCACCCGAGCCTCGTGCCACAGGTACAGCGGACGACCGGTCCCGCCGCGCACCGTCACCGGCAGCAGCCGGCCCTCCTCGACCAGCTCGGCCACCGCTTGCCGCGTCATCTCCGGCCGGGTGCGGAAGTAGTCGCGCAGGCTCAGCTCGCTGGCCACGCCGAGGGCCTGCGCCGCCCGGGCGACCAGGCCGCGCACCGACTCCTCGGGCGTGGGCGTCGGCCGGGCCAGCACGGCAGCTGGCAGCACCCGCTCGGGCAGGTCGTAGACCCGCTCGAACTGGCTGTTGCGCCACGCCGAGGTGACCTCGCCGCAGTAGAACAACCACTCCAGCACCGTCTTCACCGAGGACCAGTTCCACCCCCACTGGCTGCGGTCCCGCTCCTCGGCCACCTCCAGCTGGCGCGCGCTGACCGGCCCCCGGTCGGCGACCTGCTGCCGGACGTGCTCGACGAGGCCGGGCTGCTCCCGCGCCGCGCGCTCCACGTTCGACCAGACGTCGCGGTAGGCCGCCTGCGCCCGGAACCGGAGCAGCGGCTGGAGGTTCACGTCGAGCAGGCTCGCCGCGTGCCCCCAGTACTCGTAGAGCCGGCGCGGGGCGCGGTGCGCCGCCCGTTCCAGCAGCGTCGTGTCGTAGCCGCCCAGCCGGGAGTACAGCGGCACGAAGTGCGCCCGGGTGACGACGTTGACGGAGTCGATCTGGAACTGGCCCAGCCGGGTGGTGACGGCCTGGACGTCGCGCACCCCCACCGGCCGCTCCGGGCGCGGGACCGCCAGCCCCTGCGCCGCCACGGCGACACGGCGGGCCTCGGCGGCGGTGAGGGTCTCGCGGACGGCCATGACGCGACGGTAGCGGGAGGGACTGACAGGTTTGTCTGCCCTCGCTCCGCTCGGACGCGGACCGCGCGCTGGCCCGCCGCTTTCGTCGTCGCCCGCGAACGAAAGAACGTGTTCGCGGGCTCCTCCTCAACGCGGCGGCGCGCGGTCCGTTCTGATGGCCCTCGCTCCGCTCGGGCTGCGGACCGCGCTCTAGCCCGCCGTGTTCGTCGTCGCGGGCAGACGGAGAAGCGTGTCTGCCCGCTCCTCCTCATCACGGCGGCGCGCGGTCCGGGTGCCCCTCGAGATGGAGCGCCCCCTCCCACCGGCTCCCCCGTCCCCGGCTCCCGTTCCCCGCAGGGCGCGTCGCGCGGGATGCTGAGGTGGTGCCCCCTCCTCTCCAGCTCCCGGTCGTCCCGCGGATGCGCGTCGTGGTCGACAACGACTTCTCCGGCGACCCGGACGGGCTGGTGCAGCTGGCGCACCACGCGCTGTCGCCGTCGGTGGACCTGCGCGGGGTGATCGGGTCGCACCTCAGCCCGGGCGACCCGTTCGACCCCTCCGACGCGACGGCCGACCACGCGGCCGCGGCGGCCCGGGAGGTGCTGGCGCTGGCCGGGCGGGAGGACGTGCCCGTGGTGGCCGGCAGCAACCGGGCACTGGTCGACGAGCGGACGCCGCGGCCGTCGGCGGGGGTCGAGCTGCTGCTGGCCGAGGCGCGGCGCACGGACACCGACCTGCCGCTCTACCTGGCCTGCGGGGCCGGGCTCACCGAGGTCGCGTCGGCCTGGCTGACGGACCCGGCGGCCCTGGAGCGGGCGACGCTGGTCTGGATCGGCGGTCCCGAGCACCCGGATCTGGCCGAGGCGCCGCCCGGGGCGTCGGAGGTCGAGTACAACCTGGCCATCGACCTGCGGGCGGCGCAGGTGGTCTTCGGCGCGTCGGCGGTCCCGGTCTGGCAGGTGCCCCGGGACCGCTACCGGCAGACGCTGGCCTCGGCCGCCGAGCTGCTCACCCGGGTCGCGCCGCACGGGGCGCTCGGCGCCCACCTGGCCGCGGCCGTGCTCGGCGTCGGGGAGCAGGCGGCCTCCCGCGGGGTGCTGCTCGGGGAGACCTACGCCCTCGGCGACAGCCCGCTGGTCCTGCTGACGGCGCTGCAGTCGGCCTTCCAGCCCGACCCGTCGTCCAGCCGGAGCGCCACCCGGCCGACCCCGCGGATCGACGGGCGGGGGCAGTACGTCGAGCGCCCCGACGGTCGGCCGCTGCGGGTGTTCACCGACCTCGACGTGCGGCTGATGCTCGAGGACCTGTACGCCAAGCTGCAGCTGCCCGCGGAGGCCTGAGCCGGTCCCCGGACGCGCCAGGACCCGCCGAGCGGTGCTCGACGGGCCCTGGCGGTCAGGTCGGGATCAGCTGCGGGCGTCCGCCAGCTCCTCGGCGGCGGTGAGCCGGATGACGCCGTAGTCGTAGGCGCGCCGCCGGTAGACGACGCTCGGCGTCTGGTGCTCGGAGTCGATGTAGAGGAAGAAGTCGTGGCCCACGAGCTCCATCTCCATCAGCGCCTGGTCCAGCGTCATCGGGACGGCCGCGTGGCTCTTCTCGCGGACCACCAGGGGTCCGTCCCCCTGCACCTCCATGCCGGCGACGGTGTGGCTGCCGTTGGTCTCGGCGTCCGCGTCGACCGCCTGCGGCTCGCCGACGTCCACGCCGCTCTTGAGCGACTGCGGCGCCCGCTGGCCGTGGTGGACGCGCTTGCGGTCCGCAGCCCGGCGCAGCTGGGCCATCAGCCGGTCCAGGGCGACGTCGAAGGCCGCCCCCTTCTCCTCGGCCGCGGCCTCGGCCCGGACGACGGGACCCTTGGTGCGCAGGGTGATCTCGACGCGGGCGGCCTGGTCGTGCTGTCGCTTGTTCCGCTCCGCCGACACCTCGACCTCGACCCGGATGACCCGGTCGTCGAGCTTCTCGAGGCGGTTGATCTTCTCGTCGACGTACGTCCGGAACTGGTCGGACACCGTGCAGTGCCGGCCTTTGACGACAACATCCATCAGATCCTCCATCGGTGGTGGTGGGCCCGCCCCGCGGAACTCAGGGACCGGGCCGGTGCACCAGGCCCGGGACCTCCGACCGGCTGCCGCCCCGATCGGCAGCGGTCGGGCGGAGCGGAGACGACAACGGCGCCGGCCGCGCCCGGACCCGGTGTTCCCGGGTCCGAGGGTGCTCGCGGTGGCGCCATGACGTGACGTTAGTCCTGCCTCCCGGCGGCCGGAAGGGCGGGGGTCGGACCTTCACGGACTTATCAGGGAGCCGGCCGCACCGAGCCGCCGACGCCGCCGGCGGACCCGTCCGGACGTCGGCGCGCCGGGCCGCGCGGGTCGGCCGCGGCCGCCACGGTGGCCGCGCCGAGGAGCACCAGGCCCGCCGCCTCGACCGCCCGGGCGGCCTCGGCCAGCGTCGCCCCGGTGGTCACCACGTCGTCGACGAGCACGACGACGGCACCGGGCGGCAGCGCCCTCCGAGGGCCGTGCCGCAGCCGGAGCGCGCCGTCGAGGTTGGCGCTGCGGGCGGCCGCCCCGAGCCCGGCCTGGTCCTGCACGCCGCGCCGCTGGGCGAGCAGCCGCCGGACGACCACCCGGTGCGCCGGCCGCAGCCGGCGGGCGGCGCCCCGGGCGAGCGTGGCGGTGGCGTCGTAACCGCGGCGTCGAACAGCGGCGGCCGCGGAGGGCACCGGCACCAGCACGACCGGACCCGTCCAGGCGCAGCCGCGGAGCAGCACGTGCACGGCGACGGCGAGCCGCCCGGCCAGCACCGGCGCCAGGCCGAGCGCCCCGTGGTCCTTGTGCGCGGTGACGAGGTGGCTGAGCAGCGCGTCGTAGGGGCAGCAGGCCACCGTCACCGGCCCGGTGCCGGTCGGCGCGAGCGCCGGTCGGGAAACGGTGAGCGCAGCCCGGCAACCCGGGCACAGACCCCAGCCCGGCTCACGGCAGCCCGGGCAGACCGCACCCAGCAGCAGGTCACCGGCGGCCGACCGACCGGCCCGCCACGCGTTCGTGCCCACCGGACCAGTCTCCGGCGCCGGGCGGGTGGCCGGGTGGACCGGCGGGCGATCTGTGGACGGCGGTCAGCCCGGGTAGGCGATCGCCTGGGTGTCGTCGAGGATCTCCAGCCACCGGTTGCCCTCGTCGCGGTACGCCGCCCCGTCGCGGGCCAGGACGAGCGTGATCGCCGTCTGGGTCCGCAGCAGCACCGCGAGCTCGACCGCCTCCCAGTCGCTGGTCTTAAGCTGGGTCTGCACCGTCGAGGCGTCCACGCTGACCGCGGTCTGGCCGTACGAGCCGTCCGCCCGGTCCGCGCCGAGCACCACGAGCTCGGTCGCGCTCGTCCACGCCAGGTCGCGGGCGTCGATCACCGCCGCGTCGGTCAGCGGGGAGTCCGTCTCGAGCAGCCGCCAGCCGTCGACCACCAGCTTCGGCGAGCGGACGACGCGCGCCGTCGCCAGCTGCGTCTTGCCGGCGGACTTCATGATGAGGGCCATCCGGGCCCCGTCGGGGGAGATGCGGAAGGCCACGACGCGGCCGTGGGAGAAGACGTCCGAGGCGCTGATCGCCCGGGTCTCGCCGTCCGGGTTCGTCACCCACATCCGCTGCTGACCGTTCTGCACGCCCACCGCGAACAGCTCGCCGGCCCGCGTGAACTGCGGCCGGAGCAGGCTGGTCACCCCGTCCAGGACGGTGGTCAGCCTCCCGCCCGTCACCGCGGTGCGGCGCAGCACCGTGTCCTCGTCGGTGACCACGGCGACCTCGGTGTTGGTCACGGTGGCGGCCAAGGAGGAGATGGAGTAACGGCCCTCGCCCAGCGGACCCGGGAAGGGGTCCATCGCGGGCACGTCGGTGTTGACGGTGACCTTCTGCAGGACGCTCTTCGGGCCGCGCACGGCGTAGAGCTGCTCGGACGGCACGAAGGGCACGGGGTTGAGCTCGCTGCTGATGCTCTCCAGGGGTACGGCCAGGTCGGTGGAGTCGCTCTGCGGGACGCGGAAGGGCTGACCTCCCACCTGCAGGAGCACCTTCTTGACCCCGGTCACCTGCTGCAGCGTGTAGACCAGCTGGGCGGCGAGGCTGGCCCGCTCCGGGTCGGTGGTGCGCTGGACCTCGTCGCTCAGCGGCACCTGCGCGACCCCGTTGACGATGGTCACCGAGTCGACGCTCAGCTTGGTGCCCGAGGGCACGGCGGTCTGGACCGCCGGGGAGAGCCAGTCGGACGGACCCGCCAGCAGTGCCTGCACGAGGGCCGAGGCGATGTTGCCCGGCGCCCGCAGGTCAGGGAGGTAGATGGGCTCGGGCACCAGGGCCCCGGTCCCGCCCGGGTAGTAGAGGTTGTAGCTCCGGTAGAGCCGCTCGAAGGAGCTGTCCCGGACGAGCAGACCGGGCAGCGGGTTCGAGATCCGCCACTCACCGCCCTCGCGCACCAGCTCGAAGGTGTAGTCCAGCGGGAGCTTGGCAGCCTTGAAGGTGTTCCTCTTGTCGAGACTGCCGACGCGCTGCCCCTGCAGGCGGACCGAGCCCTCGACGTCGGGGCGCTTGTTCGGCTTCACGGAGTAGATGACGACGCCCTGGTCGGTGGTCCACGTGCTGGCGGCGTCGCGGGTCAGGAACTGCCGCGCGACGGCATAGCCGGACTGGTAGTTGGCGTTGGCCCGGAGGAACCCCTCGACCACCTCGCGGCCGGTGTCCCCGGGGTACGGCGGGGCGACCTCGACGTTCACGCAGCTCTGGCAGGTGGGCTGCTGGCCCTCCACCTTGTCGACCGGACCCGAGGTCGGGATGCTGACGCAGCCGGTCAGGGCGGCCAGCAGCAGGACCAGGAGGAGCGCGGCCGGCCCGCGGCGGGTGCTCACGAACCGCTCCGGCCCTGGTCGGCGCCGGTGGAGGCGAGCGGGCCGCCCAGCACGAGGGTCTCGACGGTGCTGCTGTCCCCGACCTCGAGGGCACCGGTGGTGTCAGCCGACACCGCCTCAGCCTCGGCGCGGGCCGGGTCGCTGGGCCCGAGGTAGTCGCGGGGCACCATGGGCAGCGGGGAGCTCTGCAGGATGGTGCCGGCCTTCCGGGGCAGGGTGAGCCGGAACTGCGCGCCCTGGCCCGGCCGGCCCCAGGCCGTCAGCCAGCCGCCGTGCAGGTTGGCGTCCTCCATCGAGATCGACAGCCCGAGCCCGGTCCCGCCGACGGTGCGGGCCCGCGCCGGGTCGGCGCGCCAGAAGCGGTGGAACACCTGCTTGGCCTGGCTGGCCTCGAACCCGACGCCGTGGTCGCGGACGGCCACCGCGACAGCGTCGTCGTCGCTGGCGACCAGGATCTCGATCGGCTGCGTCTCCGCGTGCTCGATGGCGTTGACGAGCAGGTTCCGCAGGATGCGCTCGATCCGCCGGACGTCCACCTCCGCAGTGGCCTCCGCGGGCGCGAGGATCACGACCGTCGTCCGGTTCGCGGTGGCCAGCGGGGCGTTCGCCTCGACGACCCGGGCGACGACGTCGCGCAGGTCGACCGCGCTGAGCGCCAGCTCGGCGGCACCGGCGTCGAAGCGGGAGATCTCCAGCAGGTCAGTCAGCAGGGCCTCGAAGCGGTCCAGCTCGTTCTGCAGCAGCTCGGTGGAGCGGGCGGCGATGGGGTCGAAGTCCTCGCGTGCGTCGTGCAGCACCTCGGCGGCCATCCGCACGGTGGTCAGCGGGGTGCGCAGCTCGTGCGAGACGTCGGAGACGAAGCGCTGCTGGACAGCGGACAGCTCCTCGAGGGTGTTGATCTGCTTCTGCAGCTCGCTGGCCATGTAGTTCATCGAGACGGCCAGCCGGGCCAGGTCGTCGGTGCCGCGGACCTGCATCCGGTCGTGCAGGTTGCCCGACGCCAGGCTCTCCGCCGCCCGCCGGGCCGCCCGCACCGGCGTCACCACCTGCCGGCTGACCAGCGCGGCGATGAGGGTGAGCAGCACGATGAGGATCGCCCCCGTGGTGACGACCGCGTTCCGCAGCACCTGGAGCGTCTGCACCTCCTGGGTGAGCGGGAAGACCAGGTACATCTGGTAACGACCGGCGCCCGGCAGGGTGAGCGTCGCTCCGGCTGCGAGCCCGGGCTCGGGAGCCTCGTCGTCGAGGTAGACCACCTCGGTCGGGGTGATCAGCAGGTCGCTGCTCCGCTCCACCTGGCGCTGCAGGGCGGCCGGGATGCTCTCCCGGGCGACGGTGTCGGCCGAGAAGGTGAGCCCTCGGCCGAGGATCACCACCTCGTACTGGTTCGTCCCGCCCGTGCGGTTGGCGAAGCCGTCGGCCAGGTCGTACAGCAGCTTGTAGACGTCCGCCTCGTCACCGCTGAGGTTGGCGTTGTTCAGCGTCTGCTGCGCGCGGTCCACCGCCTGCCGAGCCTCGTTCTCCGCCACCTCCTGCTTGCTGCGCATCACCCCGGAGGTGGCCTGCTGCATGAGCAGGAACCCGCTGAGCACCAGCACCACGAGCGAGGCGACCAGCACCGAGGCGATCACCCGGAACGGCAGAGAACGCCACCACAGGGCGGCCGGCAGCCTCCACCAGGCCTCGGCGGGCTGACGGCTGGGGACGGCGGACGGACCCGGCGCGCTCACGCCGTCAGGCCGCCCTCGGGACGTGGGTCATCTCAGGCCCGGACGGTCTCGCCGGCCTTGTAGCCGATGCCGCGCACGGTGACGACGATCTCCGGGTGCTCCGGGTCGCGCTCGATCTTGGAGCGCAGCCGCTGCACGTGGACGTTGACCAAGCGGGTGTCGGCGGCGTGCCGGTAGCCCCAGACCTGCTCCAGCAGCACCTCGCGGCTGAAGACCTGCCAGGGCCGGCGGGCCAGCGCCAGCAGGAGGTCGAACTCCAGCGGCGTCAGCTGGATCGGCGTCCCGTCACGCTTGACCGAGTGGCCGTCAACGCTGATCGAGAGGTCGCCGATCTGCAGCGTCTCGGTCTCGGTCTCCTCGGGCGTGGGCACCCGGCGCAGCCGCGTCTTGATCCGGGCGACGAGCTCCTTGGCCTTGAAGGGCTTGGCCACGTAGTCGTCGGCCCCGGCCTCGAGGCCCTCGACGACGTCGATGGTGTCGGTCTTGGCCGTCAGCATGATGATCGGGACGCCGGAGTCCTGGCGGATGTCGCGGCACACGTCGACGCCGTCGCGGCCCGGCAGCATGAGGTCGAGCAGCACGAGGTCGGGCCGGGACTCGCGGAAGATGGCGAGAGCCTTGTCCCCGTAGGCGCACCAGATGGGCTCGTAGCCCTCGTTGCGCAGGACGATGGACAGCATCTCGGCGAGCGCCGCGTCGTCGTCCACCACGAGCACCCGGCTCCGCGTGCCCGTATTCCTGGCCGTTTCCGACACGATTTCCTGCCCTCCGTCTTACCGGCCGCGGCCGGTGCTTTCCCCGCGCGCCCTGATCTTATGCAATGGCTGTTCACCGGGTCACGGATCGGGCGGCGCGGCGGCTGCTCCCCACCCCCGTGAGGACGAGCGGGAGACCCGCTCAGTTCAGGTCCGGGTCCTCCACCCAGGTCGAGAAGAAGGCCGTCTCCCCCGGCTGACGGCGCAGCACCGTGCGCCACAGATCCAGCGGCCGACGGCCGAAGACGTCGTCGTAGCGGGCCTCGGCGAGGTGCCAGCGGCCCTGGGCGATCTCGGTCTGCAGCTGCCCGGCGGACCAGCCCGCGTAGCCCGCGAAGATCCGCAGGTCGCGGTAGGCGCCGGAGACGATCTCGATCGGCGTGTCGAGGTGCAGCAGCCCCACGGTGTCGAAGAGCGGCCGCCAGCCCGGGGGCTCCTCGCCGGGCTCGTCGACGCTGGCCAGGCAGATGGCCCCGTTGGGCGAGACGGGGCCGCCGTGGAACAGCAGCCGGGGCTCCGACACCGAGCCGACCCAGTCGGGCAGCACCGAGGCCAAGGGGGTCTGGGAGATCTCGTTGAGGATGACGCCGAGCGCGCCGTCCTCGTCGCAGTCCAGGACCAGCACCACGGTCTGGTCGAAGACGCCGTCGGAGATCAGCACGCTGGAGACCAGCAGGCTGCCGGGGCTCGGGCTGCCCGGGGGCCGCGTCACGTCGCCTCCGCCGGGGTCGGGCGTCGCCCGTCGCCGTGCCCCGCGCGGGACCGGCGCACCGCGCGGCGGAGCAGCGCCGTCGCGACCACCACGCCGAGGGCGATCCCGACGGCGTCGGCCAGCACGTCCCGCGGGTCGCCGCTGCGGCCGGTGTAGAAGAGGTGCTGCACGACCTCGCTGAGCACGGCGTGCGCGCCGAACACCGCCACGACCACCACCAGCGTCGGCCGCGACGGCGACCGGCCCTGCGCCAGGCGTCGCAGCCCCAGCGCCAGCACGAGCAGCCCGACCGGCAGCGCGAACCCGGCGGCGTGCTCCAGCTTGTCGGCGTTCGGGAACCAGCCCGGGGTGGGCGGGCCGGTCACCCGGTAGAGACCCCACAGCTGCGCCGCGACCGCGAGCCCGGCCAGCACGGCCACCACCCGCCAGCTCGACCCGGCCCGCGTCCCCCGGTCGGCCCCCACCCGGGAGCCGGCCCCCGTCCAACGGTCAGACATCGTCCTGGACGGCGACGTCGGGGTCGACGGGCAGCTCGGCGGGGCCGCCGGCGGCCCGCCGGACGGCGGTGGCGACGGCGGTGTGCACGTCGGCGTTGAAGACGCTGGGGGTGATGTAGGCGGCGTTCAGCTGGTCGTCGGTGACGACGCCGGCCAGCGCGCGGGCGGCGGCCAGCAGCATCGTCGTGGTGATCTCCTTCGACCGGGCGTCGATGAGGCCGCGGAACACCCCCGGGAAGGCGAGCACGTTGTTGATCTGGTTCGGGAAGTCCGAGCGGCCGGTGGCGACCACGGCGGCGTGCTTCATCGCCTCCATGGGGTCGACCTCGGGCTCGGGGTTGGCCAGGGCGAAGACGATCGCGTCGTCGGCCATCCCGGCGATGTCGTCGCCGGTCAGCAGGTTGGGCGCCGACACCCCGATGAAGACGTCGGCGCCGACGACGGCCTCGGTCAGCGAGCCGGTGACATCGAGGGCGTTGGTGTGCTCGGCCAGCCAGGCCAGCTCGCCGCTGAGCCCGGCGCGGCCGCGGTGGACGACGCCGTCGATGTCGGAGACGACGATGTGCTGCACGCCGGCGGCCAGCAGCAGCTTGATGATCGCGGTGCCGGCCGCGCCGGCCCCGGACATCACGACGCGGACCTCGGCGATGCTCTTGTCGACGACCCGGAGCGCGTTGTAGAGCGCGGCGAGCACGACGATGGCGGTGCCGTGCTGGTCGTCGTGGAAGACGGGGATGTCCAGCTGCTCGCGCAGCCGGGCCTCCACCTCGAAGCAGCGGGGCGCCGAGATGTCCTCGAGGTTGATGCCGGCGAAGCCGGGCGCGACGGCCTTGACCACGGCGACGATCTCGTCGACGTCCTGGGTGTCCAGGCACAGCGGCCAGGCGTCGATGTCGCCGAACCGCTTGAACAGCGCGGCCTTGCCCTCCATCACCGGCAGCGCGGCCTCCGGGCCGATGTTGCCCAGCCCGAGGACGGCCGACCCGTCGGTGACGACGGCGATCGAGTTCCGCTTGGAGGTCAGCCGGCGGGCGTCCTCCTTGTTCTTGGCGATCGCCAGGCACACCCGCGCGACACCCGGGGTGTAGACCATCGAGAGGTCGTCGCGGTTGCGGATCGGGTGCTTGGAGCGCATCTCGATCTTGCCGCCGAGGTGCATGAGGAAGGTGCGGTCGGAGACCTTGCCGATGGTGACGCCGGGCACGGCGCGCATGATCTCGACGAGCTCGTCGGCGTGGTCGGTGTCCCGCGCCGCGCAGGTCACGTCGATCTGCAGGCGCTCATGGCCGGACGCGGTGACGTCGAGGGCTGTGACGCTGCCACCCGCGCCTTCGACGGCCGAGGTCAGGGCGGAGACCGAGCCGCCGCCGGCGGGGACCTCCAGCCGCACCGTGATCGAGTACGAGACGGACGGGAGGGCGCTCACGCCCCGCATCCTCTCACGGTCCTCCCCGGACGCACCCCCCGTGACAGCACGGGACCGGCGTGGCCGCCCCGTACCTGCGGTGGGCCGGTCCTGACGCGACGAACAGCCCGACCCGGCGCCCGGACCGCGCGCCGCCGGAGTGAGGAGGAGCCGGTGGACACGCTCTTCGTCCACCGGCGACTACGAAGCCGGCGGGCCGGAGCGCGGTCCGCGGCCGAGCGGAGCGAGGCCCATCAGAACCTGCTCAGGCTGGTGCCGCCTGCTCGCGGGCGGCGGTCTCGGCCCACCGGCCGATGTCGCCGCGGCCGAGGGCGACGGCGAGCAGGTCGGGGAACTGGTCCGGCGTGCAGGCGAAGGCCGGGACGCCGAGGGCGGCGAGCGCGGCGGCGTGCTCGTGGTCGTAGGCGGGCGCCCCGGAGTCGGACAGGGCGAGCAGCACGACGACGGTGACGCCGTCGGCCAGCAGCTGGTGGACGCGGCGCAGCATCTCCTCGGCGATCCCGCCCTCGAACAGGTCGGAGATGAGGACGAGCACCGTCTCCTCCGGCCGGGTGACGAGGCCCTGGCAGTAGGCCAGCGCCCGGTTGATGTCGGTGCCGCCGCCCAGCTGGCAGCCGAAGAGGACGTCGACGGGGTCGGCGAGCTGCTCGGTGAGGTCGACGACCTCGGTGTCGAAGACCACCAGCGAGGTCCGCACCGTGCGGATCGAGGCGAGGGTGGCGGCGAAGACGGCCGCGTAGACCACGGACTCGGCCATCGACCCCGACTGGTCGAGCGCCACGACGACGTCGCGGGAGACCGTCCGCGACGCCCGCCGGTAGCCGACCAGCCGCTCGGGCACCACCGTCTGGTGCTCGGGCAGGTAGTTCCGCAGGTTGGCGCTGATCGTCGCCGGCCAGTCGATGTCCGCCGGGCGGGGGCGGCGGGTGCGGTCGGCCCGGCTCACCGCGCCGTTCACCGCCGCCG
Source organism: Microlunatus capsulatus (assembly GCF_017876495.1). Classification (NCBI taxonomy): domain Bacteria; kingdom Bacillati; phylum Actinomycetota; class Actinomycetes; order Propionibacteriales; family Propionibacteriaceae; genus Microlunatus; species Microlunatus capsulatus. The sequence goes on from NZ_JAGIOB010000001.1 coordinate 793,682, forward strand.
TGGTCCGGGTGGCGATCCGTCGCTCGATCTCGGCGACCACCTTCCCGACCACCAGCCGGGCGGTCCGCCGCGTCGTCTCGGGCATCACCCGGTTGAGGCCCAGCAGGGTGCTGGCCAGGTGGACGTCGGGCTGCACCGAGTCCAGCAGCTCCGGCTCCAGCAGCATCGACGTGAGCTGGAGCCGGTCGATGGCGTCGCGCTGCATGACCTGGACGACGCTCGTCGGGAAGTAGGTGCGGATGTCGCCCAACCAGCGCGCGACGCCGGGGGCCGAGGAGCCCAGTCCCCCGGCCCGGCGTGCCCGGGTGCCGCCGTCGCCCGCGTCGTCGCCGTCGTAGAGCGCGGCGAGGGTGCGGTCCATCGCCAGCTCGTCGGTCGTCAGCGTTGCGTCCAGCTCCTCCTCGGCCGCCCCGCCGAGCAGCAGCCGCCAGCGGCGCCGGGCCTCGTCGTCGCCCGGGGTGCCCGCGGGGCGGTCCCCGCTCACCGGGAGCCGCCCAGGATCAGGTCGACGGTGCCCAGGGCCGCCCGGGCCAGCTCGTCGTCGAGGTCGACGGGCTCCACGGCCGCCGGCTCCCCACCCCGCGCGGCCAGCCGCCCGGCCAGCGCGCGCCGCTCGGCCGGGGTGAAGGTGCCGAAGGTGCGCCGGACCAGCGGCAGCAGGTCGGTGAACTCCCGCTCGTCGAGGGTGGTGACCCAGCCGTCGAGCAGGTCGCGCAGCTGGGTGTCGTGCAGGAGCAGCAGCGCCCCGTCGGAGAAGAAGCCCTCGACCCACGCCGCCTTCGCGGCGGCGTCGACGCCGTGGGAGAGCGCGCGCTCGACGCGGGCGGGGGCGTCGTCGATCCGGTCGGCGTCCACCAGCAGCCGGACGGTCCGGCCCACCAGCAGCCCGTGCACGTCGCGCCGGTCGACGACGGCGGCCAGGGCGGCGAACCAGCGCTCGCGCAGCCCCGACCCGGCCGGCACGGGGGCGTCCTCGGCGGGCTCGGTCGCCTCGGCGAGCAGCCCGACCGCGCTCCCGACCTGGTCGACCAGCCCGCGCAGGGTGGCGGCGCTGTCGTCGTCGAGGCCGCCGACCGCCTGCGGCAGCCCGGCGCAGATCCGCAGCACGAGGACCTCGGCCACCTGGCGCAGCGCGCGGGTGTCGGTGCCGCGGACGTCGCCGTAGCGCTGGGCGCGGGCCAGCGGCGGCAGGGCCTCCATCAGGTGGACGACGTCGGCGTCGAGCGCGGCCCGGTCGGCCAGCACCTCGAGCAGCCGCTGCAGGGCGTCCGGCAGCCCGGCGAGCAGGCAGTGCTCCACGGTGCGGGTCAGCTCGACGAGGCTGCCGCCGGCGAGCCGGTCCTGCACCCGCGCGGTCGCCGCCGACTCGACGGTCGTGCCCCACACCGCCGCGCGGACCAGCGCGACGGCGAGCGCCGGCCGCCACGTCGCCGACCAGGTCTCGCGGAAGGTGCCCTGGCTCTGCACCCCGCTCTCGGCCGGGGTCACCCAGTCGATCCCCAGCAGCCGCAGGCGGTGGAACAGCTGGGATCGCTCCTGGTCGATGCGCCGCCGCAGGTCGAGGTCCAGCACCCGGGCCTTCGGCTCGCGGCGGACCCGCAGCCGGCGGCAGGTGGCGACCAGGTCGGCCTCCAGCGGCACCATCGGCACCGACGGGTCGACCGCTCCCAGGGCCTCCCCCACGACGAGGTCGGCGGTGACCATCCGCGCGGCCCGGTCGTCGCCGTCGCAGAGCACGGCCCGGGTGGCCTCCTGCACCTCGGCCAGCCCGGCCAGCGGTCGCAGCCGCAGCGCCGCCAGGGTCTCGGCCAGCCGGACGGCCTCGATGACGTGCGCGCTGGAGACGACGAGGTCGTGCGCGCGCAGGGTCCGCGCGACCTTCGTGAGCCAGCGCACCACCGGGGCGTCGGGGGCGGTCCACAGGTGCTCGTACCAGCCGGGCGAGGCGATGCCGGCGCCGTAGCCGCTGGTGCTCGCGAGGTGGCCGTGCGTCCACGGCACCCAGGTCAGCGTCACCTTCCGCTTGGGTGCGCCGCGCAGCACCCGGGTGTCGGCGACGGCGGGCGGCAGCGGCCAGGTGAGCGCGGGGGCGTGCCAGGCCCCGCAGACGACGGCGACCCGGCGCCGGCCGCGCTTCACCGCGGCGCGGATCGTCTGGCGCATGTGCGCCTCCCGCCGCTCCTCGCGGAGGGCGTCCCGGCCGGCCGGGCGGCCGGGGTCGCGGCGCAGCTCCGCCATCGCCTCGGTCAGCAGGGGGAAGGGCGAGGACCCGTCCAGCCGGGACTCGACGACGTCGTCCCACCACCGCTCGGGGTCGTCGTAGCCCGCGGCCTCGGCCAGCGCGCGCAGCGGGTCGACCCGGGCCCAGCGGCGCGGGTCCAGCGGGGCGTCGGGGTCGACGGGCTCCGCGGCGACGACGCCCTCCGCCGGCTCCGGCTCGTCGGCCGCTCCCGGCCCGGCACCCTCGTCCACGCGGCCCCCGTCGGGCTCGTCCTCGTCGGCGGTGTCGAAGAGGTCGGGCTTCGGCGGGGCCAGCACCTGGGCGGCGGGCAGGTCGCACATCCCCACCTCGACGTCCGCGGCGAGGGCCCAGCGCAGGGCCTGCCACTCCGGGGAGAAGACGGCGAAGGGCCAGAAGGCCGAGACGGCCGGGTCGTCGGCGGCGTAGGCCAGCAGCGCGACCGGCGGCACCGTCCCGGCCGCGGCGGCGAAGTGCAGCAGCGGGTCCGCGTCGGCGGGTCCCTCGATCAGCACGACGTCGGGCCGGAACGCCTCGAGCGCGGCCAGCAGCGAGCGAGCCGAGCCCGGGCCGTGGTGGCGGATGCCGTAGACCTCGACCTGCGGCTCGACGGGCGCGGCCAGCTCCTCGACGGCTAGCTCCTCGACGGCCGCCGCCGCGACGCCCGTCTCCTCCGCCACCGGCGCGGCGGGCTCCGGCGGGGCCGTGGTCACCCGACCTCCCGGCAGGCGCGGTAGAACTCGGCCCAGTCCTCCCGCGGCCGGACGACGACCTCGAGGTACTCGTCCCAGGCCACCTGGTCCGAGACCGGGTCCTTGACGACGGCGCCGACCAGGCCGGCGGCGACGTCGGCGGGCCGCAGCCGGCCGTCGCCGAAGTGCGCCGAGAGCGCCATCCCGCTGGTCACGACCGAGATCGCCTCCGCCGTCGACAGGGTGGCCGACGGGCTCTTCACCCGGGTGCGGCCGTCGGCGGTCAGCCCGGAGCGCAGCTCGCGGAACACCGTCACCACCCGGCGGATCTCCTCCAGCGCCGCGGGCACGGCGGGCAGCTCCAGCGACGACGCGAGCTCGGCCACCCGGGTGGCGACGATGGCGACCTCGTCCTCCTCGCGCGCCGGCAGCGGGAGCACGACGGTGTTGAAGCGGCGGCGCAGCGCCGAGGAGAGGTCGTTGATCCCCTTGTCGCGGTCGTTGGCGGTCGCGATGACGTTGAACCCCTTGAGCGCCTGCACCTCCTCGCCCAGCTCGGGCACCGGCAGCGTCTTCTCCGAGAGCACGGTGATGAGCGCGTCCTGCACGTCGGCGGGGATGCGGGTGAGCTCCTCGATGCGGGCGATCGCCCCGGTCCGCATGGCCACCATCACCGGGGAGGCCACCAGCGCCGCGGCGCTCGGGCCCTCGGCCAGCAGCCGGGCGTAGTTCCAGCCGTAGCGGATGGCGTCCTCGGTGGTGCCGGAGGTGCCCTGGACCAGCAGCGTCGAGCGGCCGGAGACGGCGGCGGCCAGGTGCTCCGAGACCCACGACTTGGCCGTGCCCGGGACGCCGAGCAGCAGCAGCGCGCGGTCGGTGGCGAGGGTGGCCACGGCGACCTCGACGAGGCGGCGCGAGCCCACGTACTTCGCGCTCACCGGCGTCCCGTCGGGCAGCACGCCGCCCAGCAGGTAGGTGACGACGGCCCAGGGCGACAGCCGCCAGTGCGGGGGGCGGGGCCGGTCGTCCGCCGCCTCGAGGGCGGCCAGCTCGGCGGCGTAGACCTGCTCGGCGTGCGGGCGCAGCGGCTCGCCGGGCGCCGTCGGGGTGAGGACGGTCTCGGGCGTGCTGGTCATGCCTGCTCCTGGGGAGGTGCTGCGGGGGTGGGGGCGTCGTCGTCGTCGTCGAAGGCCTGGTCGACCGAGGCGCGGTCCGCGGCGGCCGCGGCGGCGACGGCCACGGCCTCCTGCAGCAGCCGGAGCCCCGGCTGGCCGCGGCCCGCCCCCTCGGGCAGGGCGGCGGCGGCCTGGTCCAGCAGGTCGAGGTCGTCGGCGGAGAGCCGGGCGCCGACGGCGGCCCCGTAGCGGCTGGCGCGCCAGCCCAGCTGGCCGCCCAGCAGCACCCGCAGGGCGGCGACGGCCAGCTCGCGCGGCCACGGCGCCGGGACGTCCAGGGCCAGCTCGGGCCGGGCGCGGACGGCCGTCTCGTCCGGGACGGGTCCGGCGGGGGCGGCCGGACGCCCGGGGACGGGACGGGCCAGCACGTCCGCCAGCCGGGACCAGGCCAGGTTCTGGGCCACGAACCAGACGCCCTGGGGGCCGAGGGCCTGGGCCAGCACCCCGCGGTCGAGGTCGGGTCGGGTGGCGGCCAGGGCCGCGAGGTCGGTCCAGTGCTCCGGCGCCGGTCGCACGCCGCGGGCGGCGGCCGCGGCCAGCCAGGCGTTGAGCAGCTCGGGCACGGGGCGGGCGAGCAGGCGGCCGAGCAGCTCCTGGGCCGCCGGTGGCGCCCAGGGCGCCGGGTCGTCGGGGGCGGCCGCTGGCGCGTCGCACCGGCCGAGCGGCCGGGCTGCGCGGTGCCGGGCCCGCTGCCGGACGGCGTGCTCCAGCAGCGCGGTGGGGGCGGGGGCGTCGGGGTCGGCGGCGGTCAGGTCCGCGGGCAGCGGCCGCCGGTCGGTGCCCAGCAGCGCCGTCGTCACCACCTCGTCCCAGGGGGCGCTCACCACGGCCGGCTCCTCACGCGGCCTGCAGCACGTCGGCGCCGGTGCCCGCGGCCCCCAGCACGGCCAGCGGACGGACGCCGTCGGTCGACCACTCGGCGACGACGGGGACCTCGCGGCCGCGCGCCTGCGCCACCAGCGGCCAGGGCTCGCCGCCGCCGCCGGTGACGGGGCAGCACCGCCCGTCGACGTCGCGGAGACGCCAGCCCGCGTCCTCGGCGGGCGGGACGGGCGCGGCCCGCAGCAGCACCGGCAGCCGGGTGGCCCAGGGGTCGGCGGCGAGCAGGTCGGCGAAGCGGCGGCGGGCGGTCGCCAGGTCGTCCTCGGGCGGCCACGGCTCTCCGAGGTGGTCGCGGGCGCCCGCCGGTCCGCTCGCGGGCTCACCGACGACGGCCCGCAGCTGCCCGGCGCCCGGGTAGAAGTGCAGGGAGCCGGCGAACCGGTCGCCGAGGACGACGGTGGTGTCCGGGGCCCCACCCGGCGGCACGAAGGTCAGCCACAGCGCCCACCGCCGGCTGTGCCGGCCCCAGAGCCAGACCCGGCGGCTCTCCAGCCGGGACTCGACGGTGTCGACCTGGCCGACCGCCCACCAGTCGTCCTCGACGCCGGGCCGGGCCAGCACGTCAGCGCGGCTCACCGGGTAGCCGACGTGGCTGCGGACCGTCGCCGCGAGGTCGGCGGGCAGGGCGTCCAGCCGGCGGTGCGCCTGGACCAGCAGGTGCAGCCCGGCGAGCTGCTCGAGCACCCGCTCGGGCCAGCCCTCGCGGCCCAGCTCGGCCGGGACGCGGCGCAGCAGGGTGGCGACGCCGGGAGCCTGGGCGTCGACCATCCGGGCGGCGACGGCGTCGACCGCGCCCCAGCCCCCGCGCTCGAGGCCGGCCAGGCCGGTGCGGACCTGGTCCTCGATCCAGGTGCTCAGCTCCTCCAGCCCACCGGCGACCCGCTCGGCCCGGGCGGCGACCCGGGCGGCGGCCGCGGCCGGGTCGGCCACCTCCCCGGCCGGTCGGGTGGCCCGGGTGGTCGCCGTCCGTCCCACCAGCCGCCGCTCCACGAACGCCGGCGGCTCGTGCTCGTCGAGCAGCCCGTCGCTCCAGGCCAGCAGCAGCGCCAGGGCGTGCTTGCAGGGCGACTTCCGGCTGGGGCAGGTGCACGTCCAGGCCTCGGTGGCCACGTCCAGGGCGACGTCGTAGGGCGTCGCCCCGCTGCCCTGGTAGCGGCCCCACAGCCGGGTGCCGCCGCGACCGGTGCCGACCCAGCCGGAGCCGGCGAGCCGGAGCGCCGCCTGCCGGGCCGCGGTGTCGGCGGCGAGCCGGAGCACGCGGGGGCGGTCCCACGCCACCGCCGCCTCCGTCGGGCCGCTCACCATGGCCAGGAGCGTAGTTCGGAGGGCTGACAGCGCCCTCGCCTCCTCCGCCGGCGGACCGTCCGGGCTCAGTCGACGTTGTGCCGGAGCCCGGTCGGCACCCGCAGCCCGAGCAGCGCCTCCGTCATCCGGGCGGCCGCGACGGCGGGGCCGACCTCGTGCATCCGCCACAGACGCGCCCCGCCCAGGGCGCAGGCGGTGGCCGCAGCCAGCGACGGGGCGAGCCGCTCGGGCTTCGCCAGCCCCGTCGACTCCCCCACGAAGTCCTTGTTGGACACCGCCGCCAGCAGCGGCAGGCCGAGGTCGGCGATCTCGGAGAGCCGGCGGGTGAGCTCCAGGGTGTGCAGGGTCGTCTTGTTGAGGTCGTGGCCGGGGTCGATGACGACCTGCTCCTCGCGGACGCCGTGGTCCAGTGCCCGCTGCACCCGCGTCTCCAGGAAGTGCTTCACCTCCGCCACCACGTCGTCGTAGCGGGGCCGGCGCAGGTGCTGGCGGGGCTCGGCGAGGCTGTGCGCGACGACCACGGTGGCGTCCGTGCCGGCGACGACGTCGGCCATCTCCGGGTGGTGCAGACCGGTCGTGTCGTTGACGACGGCCGCCCCGGCGGCGATGCTGCGGGCCGCCACCTCGGGGCGGAAGGTGTCGACGGAGATGACGACGTCGGTCGCGGCGGCGACGGCCTCCACCACCGGCAGCACCCGGTCCAGCTCCTCGGCCTCGGTCACCTCGGGCGTGTCCGGGGAGAACGGCACGCCGCCGACGTCCACCCAGCCGGCCCCGGCCGCCGCGGCGGCGAGGGCTGCCTGCACGGCCCGGTCCAGCGCGTAGGTGCGGCCCTGGTCGTAGAAGGAGTCCGGGGTCCGGTTGACGATGCCCATGACGACGATCTCGGCCGAGAAGTCGAAGGTCCGGCGGCCGATCGTGCGGACGGGGTGCCGCAGCGGCGGCAGGTAGGGCGGGGCGCTCACCGGGCCAGTGTTCCCCCTGGCACTGCCGTCAGCGTCCGGCGACCTCGTCGCCGGCGCTGCGGTGCAGCACGACGGCCTCGACCAGGGGCGCCAGCATGAGGACGGCCAGGACCACGAAGGCGACGGCGTAGGGCGTCACCGGTCCGGTCGCGCCCGGACCCGCCGTCAGGTCGACGACGCGCAGGATGACGGCGCCGACAGCCACGCCCAGCCCGACGGCCACCTGCTGCAGCGTCGAGGCGAGGGTGTTGGCGTCGGTCATGTCGGCGGGCTCGAGGTCGGCGAACTGGAGGGAGTTGTAGGCGCTGAAGCCGACGGAGCGGAAGACGCCGCTGAGCAGCAGGACCGCGCCGATGACCACGAGCGGGGTGCCGGGCCGGAGCGCGGCGATGGCCAGGAAGACGAGCAGGCCGCCGGCGACGCTGGCGATGAGCACGCTGCGGAAGCCGAACCGCCGGATCAGCGGGCTGGTCGCGGGCTTGATGCCGACGTTGCCGAGGAACAGCAGCAGGACGAGCAGGCCGGCCTGCACCGGTGACCACCCGAAGCCCACCTGGAACATCAGCGGCAGCAGGAACGGCACCGCGCTGATCACCATCCGGTAGACGCCGCCGCCGACGTTGCTCACCCGGAAGGACTGCAGCCGCAGAGCCCCGAACCGCAGCAGCGGGTGCGCGGCGCGCCGCAGCCAGACCGCGGTGAGCACCCCCAGCAGGACGGCGCCGACGAGGGTGCCGAGCGGGGCGAGCGGGCCGCCCCCGTGCTGGGGCCCCAGCAGCTCCAGCCCGACGAGCAGGGCGGCCAGCGTGCCGGCGCAGAGCGAGAAGCCGACGAGGTCCAGCGGGGGCACGGCGGGCGCGGTGTCCACGGCCGGGACGACCCGGGCCGCGACCACGAGGGCCACCACCCCCAGGGGCAGGTTGATGAGGAAGATCCAGTGCCAGCTGGCCACGCCGACGATCCAGCCGCCCAGCGCCGGCGCGATCACCGGGGCGACCAGCGCCGGCCAGGTGAGGTAGGCGACGGCGTCCAGCAGGTCCTTCTTCGTGGTGGCCCGCAGCACCACCAGCCGGCCGACGGGGACCATCAGCGCGCCGCCGACGCCCTGCAGGACGCGCATCCCGACGAGCATCGGCAGGTTGACGCTGAGCGCGCACAGCAGCGAGGCGACGGTGAAGATCGCGATGGCGCTCATCAGCACGCGCCGGCCGCCGTAGCGGTCGGTCAGCCAGCCGCTGATCGGGATGCCGACGGCGATGGTGACCAGGTAGGCGGTCATGGCGAGGTTGACGTCGACGGGGGCGACGCCGAGGTCCCCGGCGATCGCGGGCGCGGCCGTGGCGATGATCGTGCCGTCCAGGTTCTCCATGAAGAACGTGCCCGCCACCAGCAGCGCGAGCGGCCGGTTGAGGGTCGCCGAGCGCCGTCGGGCGGGCCGGGAGGGGGCGGGCGCGGTCACGGGCCCTGACCCTACCGAACCGGTTCAGGTCGGCCCGTGCGGCGAGCGGGGGCGGACCGCGGGCGACGGCTGCGGGCTGTCGGCGGTCGGTGGTTCGATGAGCGGGTGGGGGCGAGCAGCGACGACTTCTGGGACCTGGCCCGGCAGCTCGACGGCGTCGAGCAGGTCGACCACGGCCGCTACGTGCACGTCCTCACGCACGGCCACGGCTTCGGCTACCTGTGGCTGCCCACCCAGACGGTGGGGCTCAAGCAGGAGCTCAGCGAGCAGATCGCCCTGGTGGCCGAGAGGCCGGACGTGTTCGAGGTCCAGTTCACGACCGGCGCTTTCGGCTGGGTCGTCGTCCACCTCGCCGGCGTCGAGCGCGGTGAGCTCGCCGAGCTGACGTACGAGGCCTGGCGGCTGACGGCGCCGGCCTCCGTGGTCGCCGAGCGGGGTGACCGGCTGCCGCTCTGACGGTGCCGCCGCGCCGGTCCGCCGGTCCGCCGCCCCGACCCGGCCGTCGGCGACGATGGCAGCCCCGACCTCCCCAGGAGCCCCCGTGTCCTTCCCCCCTCCCGGTCCGCCGCCCGGCGCCCGGACCGCGCCCCCGCCGCCCGGCCCGGCCCCGCTGCACCTGCCGCAGCACGACGCCACGCCCCGTCAGGCCGCCGAGCGGTTCTTCCGCAAGTACGCCGACTTCTCCGGCCGGGCCACCCGCAGCGAGTACTGGTGGTGGACGCTGATCGCCTCCGTGATCTCCGCGGTCCTGCAGGTGGGCGGCACCCTCGCCCTGGGCGGCACCCTGCTCCCGGGCCTGGACGGGACGCTGCCCGACCTCCGCACGTTCCTGGTGCCGCTCATCCCCAGCCTGGTCTGGTCCCTGGCCGTGCTCGTCCCCGGCATCGCCCTGACCGTCCGCCGGCTGCACGACGGCAACCGCTCGGGCTGGTGGTACCTCGCGGTCCTGCCCAGCCTGGCCGGCAGCGTCCTGCAGCTGGTGGCGGTCAGCTCGATGGACGAGCAGCGGCTGGCGGCCGGCGACCTGGGCGGGCTCGCGCTGGGACCGCTGATCGGCGGCGGGGTGCTGAGCCTGGTCGGGCTCGTCGGCTCCATCGCGGTGCTCGTGTTCCTCATCCTCGGCCCCGACCCGCGCGGCGTCCGGTTCGACCGCCGCGGCTGAGGTCACGAGCGGGGCACGACGCGCGGTGACCGCGCCGTCCGCCACGTCCGAGCGCCTACGATCCGACGGCCGCCGTCCTGCGACGTGGCGTCGGCGAGGACGGAGCGCGTGGTGAGGTCGGCCCTGGTCCCGGTCGTCGGGGTGGTGACGGCGGCGGCCGTCGTCCTCGGCGCGGTCGTGGCGTTCACGGGCTCCGACGACGACCGCCAGCGGGCCACCGTCGTGCGGGTCGTCGACGGCGACACCCTCGTCGTCGACTACGACGACGCGCAGCACCGGGTCCGGCTGCTCAACGTCGACACCCCGGAGACGGTCGCCCCGGGCCAGCCCGTGCAGTGCCTCGGGCCCGAGGCCACGGCCTTCCTGGAGACCCGGCTGCCCGTCGGCGCGCCGGTCGTCCTGCGTTTCGACGAGGACCGTCTGGACCGCTACGACCGCGAGCTGGCCGGTGTGTTCGACGCCGACGACGTGCTGGTCAACGCCGAGATCGCCCGCGCCGGGCTCGGCGTCGCCGTCGTCCACGAGCCCAACCGCCGCTTCTACGCGCAGGTGCGCGACGCCCAGGAGCAGGCCGAGGCGCACCAGGTCGGCCGCTTCTCCCCGACGCTGGCCTGCACCCCGGCCGGGTAGCGCTGCTGCACCCCGAGGTGCTCGCCGCACCCCGACGCCGGGGTGCAGGAGCGACCCCGGGGTGCGGGAGCGAGGGCGCGCGGCCTCAGGCCGTGGCCCGGCCCTCGTAGAAGTAGCGCGCCGCGCGCGGCAGCCCGGGCTCGTAGGAGCGGTCGAGGACGGTCCAGGTGAGGCCCGCCCGCTCGACGAGGTCGGCCACGTCGCGGTCGAGGACGCAGCCGGCGACGGCGCGGTTGAGCCCGCTCCAGCGGCGCTGGGCCCGGGCGACGCCCCCGTCGGGGGCCAGACCGTGCTCGACGAGGTGCAGGACCGCCCCCGGCCGGAGGACGCGCCGGACCTCGCGGAGCGCGGCCAGCGGGTCGGGCACCGCGCAGAGGCTCCACGTGCAGAGGGCGGCGTCGAAGCGGTCGTCGGGCAGCGGGAGCCGCTGGGCGTCGTCGCCGACCACGGCGACCGGCACGGCGGACGCGGCACGCCGTCCCGCGGCCAGCTCCAGCGCCACGGCGGAGGGCTCGACGGCCGCCACCGCTGTCACGGCCGCCGGCAGGTGGGGCTGGTTGAGGCCCGAGCCGTAGCCCACCTCGAGGACCTCCCCCACCAGGCCGGCGCACACCCGCCGCCGGATCGCCGCGGTCTGGGCGTCGCCCAGCGCGGCGGCCAGCAGCCGCGGCTGCAGGTGGCGGCGGTAGAGGCCCATGCGCTCACCCTGGCCGGACGGGCCCGACCCGGCAAGAGGTGCCGGGCCGGGTCGCGGCTCAGCTGAAGGCGGTGAACCGGTTGAGCTTGTTCCAGGCCACGACGTCGTCAGCGCCGAACCAGACGCCCTTGCGCGTCGGCTCGTCGGGGTCGGCGATCTTGTACGCGCCGTCGCGGTAGCCGACGATCGCCACGTAGTGGCCGGCCGAGTAGGTGTCACCGGCGACCCGGTCCATGTTGATCACCACCGCGTGGCCCGCGTCGATGCTCGCGACCACCCGCATCCGGAGGCGCTCCTTCAGCGTGCCGGCGGGCGGCTGGCGGAACACGTAGCGGTGCGCCGCTCCGGTCAGGCCGAGCCGCTGGTTCAGCACGGCCGCGATCCGCAGCGGGTCCTGCAGCCCGGACCCGCCCGACAGGCCGAGGTCGCGCGCGAGGCCGGCCTGCGTCGGGTTCCGCCGCGAGCTCAGGGCGATGAAGCTGCTGGCCGCCGAGCACCACGACTGGGTCTGCTGGCGGACGTACTCGTAGGCCACGGTGCGCTGCGCACCGGCCTGCGCCGTCGTGGCCGGCAGCACGCCGACGAGGGTGCCGGCACCGAGGCCGACGCCGAGGCCGAGAGCCTGACGACGGGAGAGCGAGGGGTTCTGCATGGTTCCTCCTGAGGGGATCGGGTGCGCCCACGCAACCACGGCAGCGGGTCACCCCGACCCCGTCCGCCGACGCCCCGGGAGCCCCGCGTCAGGCCCCCGCCGACCGATGGTCGGCGAGCGGTCGACGCCGTCGCCTTGACCGTTCACCCGGTCCACCGACGGTCGCCGAGCCTCCGCGCCGCGTTCACCCGAGCGCCGTCGGGGCGCGGTCTGCGGCTGGGAGGAAGGGGGTGCCCCCGCCCGCACCCGCGGGCCCCGTTCCCCCCGAGACGGAGATCCCGATGGCCCCCACCCCCACCCTGTCCCGCCGCCGGCTGCTGGGCGGCGCCGGAGCCGGCGCGCTGCTGCTCGGCACCGGCCTGGTCGACGTCGGCGACGCCGGCGCCGCAGTCCGCCTGCGCCGCAACCCCTTCACCCTCGGCGTCGCCTCCGGGGACCCACGCCCCGACGGCGTCGTCCTCTGGACGCGGCTGGCGCCCGAGCCCTTCGAGCCCGACGGCCGCGGCGGCATGGGGAAGAAGTCCGTCCGCGTCCGCTGGGAGGTCGCGGCCGACGAGCGGTTCCGCCGGGTGGTCCGGCGCGGCAGCGCCGTGGCCAGCGCGGAGCTCGGCCACTCGGTGCACCCCGAGGTCGACGGCCTGGAGCCGGACCGGCGCTACTGGTACCGCTTCCGCGTCGGCGACCACCTCTCCCCCGTCGGCCGCACCCGCACCTTCCCCCGCCGCGGCAGCGCGCCGAAGGACCTGCGCTTCGCCTTCGCCTCCTGCCAGGCCTGGCACGACGGCTACTACACGGCCTACGACCACATGGCCGAGGAGGACCTCGACCTCGTCGTGCACCTGGGCGACTACCTCTACGAGAAGGGGCTGAAGTCGAACAAGCGCGGGGTGGACCTGCCCGCGCACTTCGACCCCGAGACCTTCAGCCTGGCCCGCTACCGGCTGCAGTACGCGCTGTACAAGGCCGAGCGGCCGCTGCAGCGGGCGCACGCGGCCTTCCCCTGGATCCAAACCATCGACGACCACGAGGTCGAGAACAACTTCGCCGACGACCGCTCCCAGGCCGACACGGGCTCCGACCAGGACCCCGCCGTCTTCCGCCGCCGTCGGGCCCGGGCCTTCCAGGCGATGTACGAGAACATGCCGCTGCGCCGCAGCCAGCTGCCCGACGGCCCGGACGTGCGGCTCCATCGCCGGCTCCCCTACGGCACCCTCGCCGACTTCACCATGCTCGACACCCGGCAGTACCGCAGCGACCAGCCGTGCGGCGACGGCGAGTCCGCGAGCTGCGACGAGCGCTACGACCCCGACCAGACCATGCTGGGCGGCAAGCAGAAGCGCTGGCTGCTCGACGGCTTCTCCAGCTCGCGCGCGCAGTGGCAGGTGCTGGGCAACCAGGCGCCGATGGGCCAGACCGACCTCACCCCCGGCGGCGACGAGACGCGGGTGTACCTCGACCCCTGGGACGGGTACGTCGCCGAGCGCAACCAGGTCCTCGGCGAGGCGCAGGACCGCGGGGTGCGCAACCTCGTCGTCATCACCGGCGACCGGCACCAGAACTACGCCCTGGACCTCAAGCGGGACTACGACGACGCCCGCTCCGCCGTCGTCGGGACCGAGTTCGTCGGCACCTCGATCACCAGCGGGGGCGACGGCGGCGACCGGACGCCCGAGATCGCGAACCTGCTGGCCGCCAACCCGCACTTCCGGTTCGCCAACTCCCAGCGGGGCTACGTCCGCGTGCACGTCGACCGGGAGCGCTGGCGGAGCGACTTCCGGGTGGTGCCCTACGTGCTGCGGAAGGGTGCGCCGGTCAGCACCCGGGCCAGCCTCGTCGTCCAGGACGGGCGTCCCGGCGTGCAGACCAGCTGAGCCAGACCGCCCGGCCCGCGGGCTCCCCGCGGGTCAGGCGGTGCCGCGGGCCCGCGCGACGGCGTTCATCACGTGGTAGACCACGATCGCCGCGACGGTGCCCAGCGCGATGCCGTTGAACGACACGGTGCCCACGGTGAAGGTGAACGGGGCGATGGCCACGACCAGCGCAGTCGCCGCCGTCAGCTGGTTGGTCGGCTTGGCGAAGTCGACCCGGTTGTCCATCCAGATCTTGACGCCGATGATGCCGATCAGCCCGTAGAGGGCCGTCGTCACCCCGCCCAGCACGCCAGCGGGGATGGTGTTGATGACCGCGCCGACCTTCGGGGAGAGGCCGAGCAGCACCGCGAACGCCCCGGCCACCCAGTAGGCCGCCGTCGAGTAGACCCGCGTCGCCGCCATCACGCCGATGTTCTCCCCGTAGGTCGTGGTGCCCGAGCCGCCGCCGAGCCCGGCCAGCGTGGTGGCCAGGCCGTCGGCGAGGAGCGCCCGACCGGTCAGTTTGTTGACAGCAGGGTCGGTCATCTGGGCGACGCCGCGGATGTGGCCGACGTTCTCGGCCACCAGCACCAGGACGACGGGCAGGAACGCCGGGAGCAGCGACCAGAACCCGGGCGTCAGCTGCGGCGCGGTGAACTCCGGCAGTCCGACCCAGCCGGCCGCGGCGACCGGGGCGTAGTCGACCTCGCCGCGCAGCACGGCGACGACGTAGCCGACGACCACCCCGAGCACGATCGAGAGCCGGCCGAGGATGCCGCGGAACACCACGGTCGCGAGGATGACCGCCGCGAGCGTGATCACCGCCGTCACCGGAGCCTTGACGAAGTTGTCGCGCGCCGCCGAGGCCAGGTTGAAGCCGATGAGGGCGACGATCGCGCCCGCGACGACCGGGGGCAGCAGCGCGTCGATCCAGCCGGTGCCGGTCACCTGGACCACCAGCCCCACCAGGGCCAGCAGCAGGCCGACGGCGACGATGCCGGCGAGTGCGCCGCCCCGGCCGTCGGAGGCGGTCGCGGCGGTGATCGGGGCGATGAAGGCGAAGGAGGACCCGAGGTAGCTGGGCAGCCGGTTCTTCGTCAGCAGGAGGAAGAGGATCGTGCCCACGCCCGAGAAGAAGAGGGTGGTGGTGGGCGAGAAGCCGGTGAGCACCGGCACCAGGAAGGTGGCCCCGAACATGGCGACGACGTGCTGCATCCCCAGCCCGACGGTCCGGCCCCAGCTCAGCCGCTCGGCGGGGCCGACGACGGCGCTCGCCTCGACGTTCCTCCCGTCGCCGTGGAGGGTCCAGATCTGTCGGGCCATGTCTGCCTGCTTCCGCCTCGTCCGCCCGGGGGTGCCGCGGGCCGGGAGGAGCGTAGCGGGACCGGCACCCGCCTTCCCGACGACGGCGCGGGGCCGGACGGCGGGCGGCCGGAACGGTCCGGCGGGCCGATCCTGAGCAGCTCCTGAGCCGGGCCGGGGCCCACGCCGGTGGTCGCTGGAGGTGGGCCCGGCAGAGTCCTCGACGTCGCCCGGCGCGACGGCCGCCACCGGCCCACCGACCCACCCCGAGGAGCTCCCGTGACCACCACCTCCCCCACCGCCCCGGCCCTCTGCTCCGCCGCCAGCGCCTCCGCGGCCGCCCGGGCCCGGCTCCGCGAGCGCGTCGCCGCGCTCTACGGCCCGCAGCCCACCGCCACCGCCGGGACGCGCTGACCCTCCGGCTCCTCGGGGCGACGGGAGCCTGCTCGGTACAGCGTTCGCTGTACCGTCGGCCCGTGCTCTCCACCGCCACCGACGCGCTGGCCCGCTTCGGGCACGCGCTGTCCGACACCACCCGGACCCGGACGCTGCTCGCGCTGAGCGACGGCCCGGCCTACCCGGCCGAGCTGGCCGCGCTGGTCGGCGTCTCGCGGCAGGCGTTGTCCAACCACCTCGGCTGCCTGCGCGGCTGCGGGCTGGTCGTCGGGGTCCCCGAGGGCCGGCGCACCCGCTACGAGCTCACCGACCCGCGCATCGGGCACGCCCTGCAGGAGCTGCTGGCGGTCGTCCTCGTCGTCGACCCGGCCTGCCCGCCGAGCTCGGAGGCCCGGACCGCCGACCCGCGGGCGAGATCTGGGCGAGCCGACGCCGGGGTCCGGTCGTGACGGCAGCACCGCTCCGGCTGGGACCGGCTCCCGCCCGCCGAGCGCTGCTCGCGCGCCGGGTGCGCTGGTTCGTGGCCGCGACGATCACGTACAACGTGGTCGAGGCCGTGGTCGCCCTCACCGCCGGGGCCCGGGCCTCGTCGTCGGCGCTGGTGGGTTTCGGCCTCGACTCCGTCGTCGAGGTCGGCTCGGCGGCCGCCGTCGCCTGGCAGTTCGCCGGCCGCGACCCGGAGGCGCGCGAGCGGACCGCGCTCCGGGTCGTCGCGCTCTGCTTCTTCGGCCTGGCCACCGTGGTCACCGCCGACGCGGTGCGCTCGCTGCTGGGCGCCGGGGACGCCGAGCACTCGACGACCGGCCTGGTGCTGGCCGGCTTGAGCCTCGCCGTCATGCCGCTCCTGTCCGCCGGGCAGCGCCGGGCGGGGCGCGAGCTGGGCTCCCGCTCAGCGGTCGCGGACTCCCGGCAGACGCTGCTGTGCACCTACCTGTCCGCCGTCCTGCTGGTCGGGCTGGCGCTCAACAGCCTGTTCGGCTGGTCCTGGGCCGACCCGGTCGCCGCCCTGGTCATCGCCGCCGTCGCCGTCCGGGAGGGCCGTGAGGCCTGGCGCGGGGACGCCTGCTGCAGCCCCGCCGCGGCGCTCGGCCCGGACACCGGGGAGGCGTGCGCAGACAGGTGCTGCGACGGGGAACTGCGGGACGACGACACCCAGAGCCCGTCCGCACCTGCTGTCTCACCACCGTTGCCGCACCCACGACCCGGCGCGCCGGCCCGGCGGGGGTAGCTCAGCCCAGCGTGGCCGTCGCGGCGCGGAGGTCCTCCAGCGCCGCGAGCGAGCAGGCGGCGAGCCCGCCGGTGTCGCCGTCGGTCTCCGACCACCGCGCGTAGCCGCGCTTGAACGCGAGGACTCCGAGCTCGCTCGCGAGGTGCGCGGTGGGGTCGGGGACGCCGCGGGCGACGAGGGCGGCGGTCATGGCGGCCGCCATCCCGACGCTCTTGAGG
The DNA here is from genome assembly GCF_017876495.1 of Microlunatus capsulatus. Lineage (NCBI taxonomy): Bacteria > Bacillati > Actinomycetota > Actinomycetes > Propionibacteriales > Propionibacteriaceae > Microlunatus > Microlunatus capsulatus. The sequence continues at coordinate 810,534 of NZ_JAGIOB010000001.1, forward strand.
GCGTCGCGCTCCTGCAGCTCGGTGCTCGCGGCCACGGCCGCCTTGATCCGCGGCCCCAGCTCGCGGTTGGCCGGACCCATCGCGGCCGAGGCGCGCTCGAGCCCGACGGCGACCGCCTCCAGCGGCGTCGCGCTAGCGGGGGCCTCGGCGACCCCGTCGGCCAGCAGCCGGCTGAGTGTCTCCTGCCCCGCCACCAGCAGCTCGCGCTTGTCGGAGAAGTGGCGGAAGAAGGTGCTCCGGGTCAGGCCCGCCCGCTCGGCGATCTGCGCGACGGTGGTCGCGTCGTAGCCCTGCTCGGTGAAGAGGTCGACCGCCGCGACGACCAGCCGCTCGCGCGCTCCCGGCTCCCATCGACCCATGCCCCCCATCCTAGGCTGATGGGACTATTGTCCCGTCACGGTGCTACGGTGATGCAACACCAGTCCCATCACTCGAGGAGTCCTCGTGCACGTCTTCGTCACCGGTGCCACCGGCACCATCGGCTCTCCCGTGGTCGCCGAGCTGCTCGCCCACGGCCACACCGTCCTCGCCCTGGCCCGCTCCGACGCCTCGGCCCGCGCCCTCGAGTCCGTCGGCGCCGAGCCGCTGCGGGGCTCGACCGCCGACCTCGACGTCCTCCGGGACGGCGCGGCGCGCAGCGAGGGCGTGATCAGCCTCGCGTTCGGCAGCGACTACAGCAGCGGCGAGGCCGTCGCCCGCTCGGTCGAGGAGGAGGGCGCCGCCCTCGCGGCGCTCTCCGAGGAGCTCCAGGGCAGCGACCGACCCCTCGTCACGGTCTCGGGCACCCCGTGGGTGCCGGGTCGCCTGTCGACCGAGGCCGACCCCGCCCCCACCGACGGGCCCGTGGGCGGCCGCGGCCGCACCGTCGCCGCCCTGCTGGCCCTGGCGTCGCAGGGCGTGCGCGGCTCGGCCGTCCGGATGCCGCGCACCGTGCACCACCGGGGTCAGGGCGGGTTCGCCGGCCTGCTCACCGACCTGGCCCGCCGGACCGGGGTGTCGGCCTACCCGGGCGACGGCACCCAGCGCTGGCCGGCGGTGCACGCCCTCGACGCCGCCGTCCTCTTCCGGCTGGCGCTGGAGTCGGCGCCGGCCGGCACGGCGTGGCACGCGGTCGCCGACGAGGGCGACCAGGTCCGCGACATCGCCGCCGTCATCGGACGACGTCTCGGGCTGCCGGTCGCGTCGCGCCCGGTGGAGCACTTCGGCCCCTTCGGGCCGATCTACGCCCTCGACCAGCCGGCTTCCAGCGCGGCGACGCGCGAGGGCCTGGGGTGGCGCCCCACGCAGCCGGGCCTGCTCGAGGACCTCGAGAACCTCGCGCCCTGACGGCTCGCCCGGACCACCGCTGCGCCGGGCGCCCGGCGCAGCGGGGAGTTCTGTCGGTGGCGGCCCGTAGGCTTCCCGCCGTGAGCCGACGATGAGCAAGGTCGACGCCCAGCGGGCGATGCGTGAAGCCAGGTACGCCCAGAACAACCCCGACGGACCGCGCCCGCGCGCGGCCTCCGCCGCGCCCTCCCCGGCGCCGGCGGCCCCGGCCAAGCCCGCGCGCAAGGCCGCGGCCGCCGCGAGCGCTGCGCCGGCCGCCGCCCCGACGGCCGCCGGCGCGCTCTGCGGGCACACCTCGATGAACGGGCGGAGCTGCACCCGCGAGGCCGGTCACGCCGAGAAGAGCCACCGCTACAGCTGAGGGCCCGCTCCCGGGTCCGCTGAGGCGCTCCCGCACCAGGGCTCCCTCCCGCACCTGCTGCTGTGTGTGCGGCAGGGAGCCCGTCGTGCGGGTGGACGCGCGTCCCGCGTCCCGGGCGCCGGCGTCCGGGACGCAGTGGTTGGGTCCGTGGTCGGAGACCGGGGGGTCGGGCGTCGGGCCCGGGACCGATGCGCCGACGGGCCCGCGGCGCCGAGGCTGAGGCCATGACGACCCAGACCTGCCCGTCCTGCGGCCACACCTTCCTCCCCGCCGACCCGACGCCCGAGCGCGCGCCCGACCCCTCCGTCGTGCGCTGGTTCCGCACCGACCCCGGGTGGTCGGGCAGCCTGAGCACCGACGAGGTGCACGGCAGCTACCTGCGCTCGACCGGCGACGCCCCGGTCTCCCGCGCCCGCTTCGTCGCCGACCTCGCCCACCTCGGCGTCGAGGAGGTCCTCGACGACGACACGCCGTCGCTGGTCCGCCCGGGCTGACGTCGCACGCCGAGCTCCCGCACGCACCCTGCACCGTGCGTGCGCGAGGGAGCCCGTCGTGCCCGACGGGCGCAGACCCCACGGCGACGGGCGGCTAGGGTGCCGACGTGCGCGCTGCCCGGGACCGCCGGTGACCGACCTGGCCGTCCGGTACCCCCTCCTGCACCGGCCGGACCGGTGGGCGTGGGCGTCGATCACCATGACCTTCAGCACCCGGCTCCCGCCCGACGCGCTCGTCGCGAGCACCCACGTCGTCGGCTTCGTCGGCGAGGAGGTGCTGCTGTGCCGCGACGACCGCGTCGACGTGTGGTTCCTGCCCGGCGGCACCCGTGAGCCCGGCGAGGCGGTGGACGCCTCGCTGGCCCGCGAGCTCGGGGAGGAGGCCGGCGCCCGGCTGCGCGGGCCGTTCCACCGGCTCGGCGCCCACGTCGGCGTCTCCGACGCCGCCGAGCCCTACCGGCCGCACCTCCCGCACCCGGCGAAGGCCTGGCTCTGGGGCTGGGCCGACGTCGAGGTCGTCGGGCCGCCCACCAACCCCGCCGACGGCGAGCAGGTCACCGAGGTGGCGACCTTCCCGCTCGACGAGGCGGTCCGGCGCGCCGCGACGGACTTCCCCTGGGGCGGCGAGCTGGTCCGGCTGGCCGCCGAGCAGCGGCGGGGCTGAGCCCGGCGCGCCCCCTGTCCGGCCGTCGACCGGTAGCGTCCGGCCATGCAGCAGGCGCGCGCTCCCCAGACCCAACCCTTCGGCCCCGAGGCCTTCGCCCCCACCGGCCAGACGGTGCTCCGCTGGCTGGGGATGGCCGGTTTCCTGATCAGCTCCCGCGGGACGACGCTGATGGTCGACCCGCTGCTCGGGGACTTCGACATGCCGCTGCTCGTCGATCTCCCGCTCGACGCGGCGTCGGTCCCGCACCTGGACGCGGTGCTCGTCACCCACAGCGACAACGACCACTACAGCGTGCCGACCTGCCGTGCCCTGGCCCCGGTGACCGACGTCTTCCACTCCACCCGCTACGTCGACACCCTGTTCCGCGGCGAGGGGTTCCCCTCCGTCGGCCACGCCATCGGCGACCGCTTCCGGGTGGGCGGGGTGGAGGTGGAGGTCACCCCGGCCGACCACGCCTGGCAGAACGAGTCCCCCGGCGCCGCGGACCGCGTCTTCCTCCCCGAGGACTGCTGCGGGTTCTGGCTGGAGACGCCGGACGGCAGCGTCTGGGCCCCCGGGGACTCCCGGCTCATCGCCGAGCACCACCTGACCCGGCCGGCGCCCGACGCCCTGCTGTTCGACTTCTCCGACAGCGAGTGGCACTTCGGGCTCGACGGCGCCGTCGCCATGGCCAACGCCTACCCCGGCACTCCGCTCCTGCTCCACCACTGGGGCTGCGTCGACGCCCCCGACTTCCCGCCCTTCAACGCTGACCCGGCCGACCTCCTCGACCGGGTCGTGAACCCGGGCCGGATCGTCGTCCTCGCCCCCGGCGAGCCCTGGACGCTGCACCGCCTGCCGGCCTGACCTCCCCGGTCAGCCGCGGCCGGCTCAGCCCGGCTCGTCGCCAGGAGCGGACCCGGCCGCGGGCGTCCGGAGCGGGAGACCGCAGTGCCGCAGGACCGTGTCCACGACCTGCTCGACCGGTGCGGTCGAGTCGACGGCGACGCCCGGCGGGACGTCCTCCCCGGTCTGGTGCCAGCGCTCGATCCGCGCCCGCTCCGTCGGCTGCCCGCCTCCCCACTCCTCGTCCGGTCGCGCGTCGAGGCGGCGGTGCAGGGTGCCCAGGTCGACGTGCAGGACGAAGACGACGTCGAAGAGGTCGAGGAAGCGAGCGGCGTTCCGCGAGCCGCCGCAGAAGAAGGTGGCGGGCACGGTCCGGTCGGCGGCCAGGGCCCGGACCGCCGCTACGTCCCACAGGTGGTTCTCGTGCCCGCCCACCGCCAGCGGCTCCCCGGTCTCCGGGTCACCGACGTAGGCCAGCGTGCGGTCGCCGTGGACGACGGCGAAGCCGCGGCGCTCCAGCTCCTCGGCCACCGTCGTCTTGCCCGTGCCCGAGAGCCCCTCGACGAGGTAGTTCCTCCGACCCACGGCCGGACCCTACGAGCCCACCGGCCGGTCGGCGACCCCTTTTCCGGGCGGTGCTCGTCCTCTCAGGGGTGGTCGGTCCGCGCGCGGATGACCAGGTCGACCATCCGCGAGCCCCCCGAGGCCCCGTTGCTGTCGACGTTCTGCCAGCTCTGGTCGGCGACGACGCGCGGCCAGGGCTCGTCGGCCCACCACCCGAACACCGGCCCGCCGGACTGGCCGGGGATGACGTCGGCCCGGTGGCGCAGCACCTGGTGCGTGGCGGCCTGGTCGTCGTCGCCGTCGAGGGCGAAGCCGCCCTGGAAGGTCGGCCGGCTGCCGCCGCTGACGTCCTGCGGGTAGCCGACGTGGCTCCAGTAGGTGCCGCCGTCCCAGGCGTCGTCGTAGGTGCGCGAGCCCATCCAGCCGGTGAGCTCGCCGAGGGGGCGGTCCAGCACGACGACCACGTAGTCGTTGCGCTCCTCGGTGCCCTCGATGGTCGGCCCCTCGACCTGCTCCTCCCAGTAGATGTGGGTGCCCCAGGCCGTGCCGAACGGGGTGCTGCCGTCGAAGGAGGACGGCATGAAGCGGATCCAACCGGCGACGAAGGGGTCGGGCCGGGCGATCCAGCCGATGGCGTGGCTGCAGGTCAGCAGGTGCCGCGGCCCCACCATGGCGCCGGAGGCCCAGCCGCCGGCGGAGGTCTCCACCCGGCCGGTGGTGCACCACGGGAAGGCCGTGTCGGCGAAGGAGGCCCGCTCGTCGGGCGCGAACACCGTGGTGGCCCACTTGGTGTCGTCGACCGGGGCCAGCGCGTCGACCTTGACCCGCGTGCGGAGCGGCCGCGGGAGGTCCTCGGGCCGCAGCCGGCGGGCGAGGTGGTCGGGCAGGAACCCGCTCAGCGCCTCGCCGTGGTCGTCCTCCTGCAGCAGCCGGCGTCGCGCCGGGAGCTCGCGACCCTCCACGCCCTGCCCGAACGCGTGCACGCCGATCGCCGTCCGGGGCGTGTCCAGGTCCACCCGGAACACCCGGGTGTCGTCGGCGGCCACGAACGTCGGGCTTATCTCGGCCACGCCGGTGCGCTCCGAGGCGGGCTCGCGGCCCGCCAGGAACAGGGTGGTGGTGATGACGGCGTCCGGGACGGGGGCCAGGGCCTCCCGGACCCCGACCACCTGCTCCAGCGCCTCGAAGGGGACGGGTTGCTCGGCCATGCTCGCTCCTCAGGTCCTGACGCCGGTCGGCGTCACCCCGGAGGAGGTGGCTCGCCGGGTGCGCGATACGCGCGAACCACGCCGCGGCCGGCGGCGTCGGAGTGGCCGTCGGCGTCCCGGACGTCGATCGTCCGGGTTGGTCGCTACGGTCGGGCCCATGGCCGACGAGCGCACGTCCTACACCGTCCGACCCCTCGACGCGTCGACGTGGGAGCCCTTCGCCGAGCTGGTCGAGCGCAACGGCGGCGTCTTCGGCGGCTGCTGGTGCATGGGCCACCACGCGACCGAGGACGGCACCTCCTACCAGGGGATTCGCGGCCTGGACAAGCGGGCGGCGAAGGAGGACCTGGTGCGCACGGGACGCGCGCACGCCGCCCTCGTGCTCGACGACGCCGGCGTCGCCCAGGGCTGGGCGAAGTTCGGCCGCACCGAGGAGCTGCCGATCCTGCACCAGCACCGCCGGGCCTACGAGAAGGACGAGCCGCGCCGGCCCGACTGGCGGGTCGCGTGCTTCTACACCGACACCCGGCACCGTCGCGAGGGGATCGCCCGGGCGGCGCTCGGCGGGGCGCTGGACCTCATCGCCGCCGAGGGCGGCGGGACGGTCGAGGCCATCCCCGAGGTGACCGACGGCCGGGTGGCCGCCGGCCGGTTCCTCTTCGTGGCCTCCGTCGAGCTGTTCGAGGACCACGGGTTCGAGCGGGTCCGCCAGCTGGGCAAGTGGGCCTGGCTCGTCCGCCGCACGGTGCCCGCGGGGGCGTCGGCCGCCGCCCTCGAGCGCGGCTGACCGGGCGGTACGGTCGCCCCGCACCGCGCGGTCGCCGACGTCAGCGCCGGCTCAGCAGCGCGCTCGACTGCTCCTGCAGCGCCACCTGCCGGGCGCTGTTGGTGCGCAGGGCCGCCGCGCTGGACGCGAACGGCTGCACGTCGCCGACGCAGACGGTGCCCGCCTTCGGCAGCGTCCCCTTGAGCAGGTAGGCGTCGACGGCGCCGGTGGCGCAGCGCGAGGTGCCGTAGGCGGTGTGGCCGAAGGAGCGGCTGCGCAGCAGCCGGGCGCCGGGCATCCGCTTGGCCGCGCTGACCGCCCCGGCGTAGTTGGTGGCCGGGTCGTAGTCGTTGCCGACGAACAGCAGCGGGGCCGCGGTGCGCGCGGTGAACGGACCGGTGTAGGCGTCCTCGTCGTTGCCGGTGAAGGCGTCAGCGGCGCAGGTCGAGGAGCCCCACAGCCAGGCCCGGCCGAAGTAGGGCGCGCGCCGGTCGGCCTTGGTGGCCCAGCCCGCGTACTGGCTCCCCTTCGTGGTCTCGCGGGAGTCGGTGCAGGTGACGGCGGTGAACGCGTCGAGGCTGTTGTCGTACCCCCAGCGCGGCCGGTCGGCCTCGGCGTCGCGCAGGGCGCCGACCAGGGCGGCCGAGGTCCGGGCTCGCTCGGCTCCGCTGGTGCGGGACCTCGCGGTGGTCGAGCGGACCGGGGTGGTCAGCGCGTCGACGTAGCTCAGCAGGTCGGTCACGGACTCGTAGCCGGCCGGGTCGTAGAGCTCGCCGAGCAGCGCGCTGACGAGGTAGGCGTAGGTCACGGTGACCTCGTCGCCGTCCTGGTCCTCGACGACGAGCGGGCGCGCCTTGAGCCGGGCGGCGATCGTGGCCGTCTTCGCGACGGGGTCGCCGGCCGCGAAGCTGCAGCGGCTCGTCCCGGCCTTGTCGCAGCGGACGAGGACCTCGCGCAGCGCCTTCCAGGCCCCGCCCGAGGAGTTGAGCCGCCACTCGAGCGGCTGGGCGGCGTTGGCCTTGCTGCCGGCCCAGGCGACGGGGTCGATGACGCCGTCGACGGCGACCGCCCGCACCTTGCTCGGGAACATGTTGGCGTAGACCTGGCCCAGGTAGGTGCCGTAGGAGAAGCCGAGGTAGCTGAGCTTCTTGTCCCCGACCGCACGCCGCATCAGCTCCATGTCGCGGGCCACCTGCGCCGTGGACATGGACCGCGCCATGGTGTCGCCGCTGCAGGCCTTGCCCAGCTTCTTGTCCGCCGCGACCCAGGCCTTCTCCTGCTTGGCCCCGAGGGGGAAGCCCGTGGTGTAGCCGGCGGTGGCCGCGTTCTGCGCCCGGGTCGAGGAGAAGCAGGACACGGGCGTGCCGTAGCCGATGCCGCGCGGGTCGACGCCGACGACGTCGAACCGGTCCCGCACCTTCGCCGAGAGCACGTCCGGCGAGGCGAGCGCGAGGTCGACCGATGACCCGCCCGGCCCGCCGGGGTTGACGAAGAGGGTGCCGATGCGGTTCTTGCGGTCCCGCGCCTTCACGCGCAGCAGGGCCAGCTCGACCTTCGCGCCCTTCGGCTTGTCGTAGTCCAGCGGCACCTTGACGGTCGCGCACTCGGCACCGGTCACGCACCTCGACCAGGACAGCTTCGGCGTCGGCACGGCGGCCATCCTGCGCGCCTCGGCCGTCACCGAGGACGTCTTCGTCACCGCCGCCTGCGCCGGCTCCGGCGTCGTGACGCCGCTGGGGACCAGGCCCCACGCCAGCGCCAGCGCCACCCCGGCTGCCGCCACCCGGCGACCTACGACCACACCCATCGCACTACCCCTCGACCACGACGCCCGGGAGGGGCGTCTGCGACGGCCCAACCTAGGGGTTGCACGCCCTCTCCCCCGCCTCGAGCGCGCCACGGTTGCGTAACGGCTGCCCGAGGCGACCGGGACCTTCGTCCCGGGCGGGCTCAGGCCTGCGGCTCGTAGCCGACGAGCCAGCGCAGGCCGTGCCGGTCCTGCACCTGGCCGTCGGAGGCACCCCAGGGCTTGGCCGCCAGCGGGTCGAGCACCTCCCCGCCGTCGGCGGCGAGGCGGTCGAACCAGGCGTGCAGGACCGCCGGCTCGGCGGCGCCGAGCAGGGAGAGCAGCAGCCCCTCGACGCGGACGGCCGGCTCGCCCGCCGGGGCGTCGGAGCCGCCGAGGCTGACGGGCCCGTCCAGCACCCCGTGCGCGATGGCGTCGGGCGGGCCGTCGGAGCGCCCGAAGTCGGCGTAGGTGTGCAGGCTCAGGGTGCCGCCGAAGATGTCGGCGTAGAGCTCGAGGGCGGCCCGGGCGGTGCCGGGAAAGCTGACGTAGACCTGCGGGACGGCGCTCATGACGCCCACCCTGCCGTGGTCAGGGGACGAGCGCCACCTTCCCGGAGCGGGCGGCGTCGGCCACCTGGTAGGCGGCCCCGGCCTCGGCGATCGGGAAGACGTCGGACACGACGACCTCGGGGTGCAGGCCCCAGTGCGGCAGCCGCTCGACCAGCTCGCGCATGTGCTCGAGGCTGGTGACCCAGGAGCCGATGAGGGTGATCGAGGGGTGGATCAGCGTCGGGCTGACCTCGGGCACGCGCAGCCCGTTGCCCTCCCCGACCAGGACGACGCGGCCCCGGGCGCGGACCACCGCGATGGCGGTCCCCCGGCCGGGCTCGCTGCCGGAGCAGTCGACGGCGACGTGGGCCCCGCCGCCCAGGGTCGCCCGCGCCTCGTCCAGCTGGTCGGGGGCGTAGGCGGCGTCGACGGCGCCGAGCTGGACGGCCAGCGCCCGCCGCTCGGGGCTGGGGTCGAAGCCGACCCGCGGCGTCGCGCCGAGCTTGCCGCCGAGCAGTCCCGCCGCCAGCCCGACGGGCCCGAGCCCGACGACGGCCAGCGCGTCCCGGCCGCTGACGCCGGCGCGCAGCAGGCCCTCGTAGGCGGTGCCGAAGCCGCACGCGACGCAGGCGCCGTCGAGGTAGGTGACGAAGTCGGGCAGCACGATGCAGTCGCGCTCCTGCGCCAGGATCAGGTCCCCGTGCCCGCCGTCGCGCTGCCAGCCGTAGGCGGCCCGGAGCGGTGAGGAGCAGCTGATCTGGTAGCCGCGGACGCAGTCGTCGCACTGGCCGCAGCCGCTGATGTGGTAGACGCAGACCCGGTCGCCCACCTGCAGCCGGGTGGTGCCGGGGCCGACCGCGACGACCTGGCCCGCGGGCTCGTGACCGGCGACGACGCCCTGGTACATCTCGGCCGGGTCGCCCTGCAGGTGCTCGCGGTAGATGGCGCGGATGTCGGACCCGCAGATGGTGGAGGCCTTCATCGCGAGCAGGACCTGGCCCGGGCCGGGCTCGGGGTCGGGCAGCTCGCGGATCTCGGTGGTCGAGTTGCCGGGCAGGAAGACACCACGCATGTCGGGGACTCAGCTCCTGTGCTCGTCGGATGAGGAGACCGACCCTGCCACCGCGCGACCACGACCGCGCGGCCGGGGCTCGCGGACGGCGCTCCGGGAACCGGGACGACCCGCGACGAGCCGTCCCACCGGCGACGATGGTCCGGTGAGCCGATCGACCGAGGACTCCCACCGGCGGATGCTGCGTGCCCGCGACGCCGTGGACCGCCGCTACGCGGAGCCGCTCGACGTCCCCGCTCTCGCCCGGCTGGCCCACGTCTCGCCGGCGCACTTCATCCGGACCTTCCGGGCGACCTTCGGGGAGACGCCGAACCGGTACCTGCAGCGCCGGCGCATCGAGCGGGCGATGTTCCTGCTCCGCACCAGCGACGCGACGGTGACCGACGTCTGCATGAGGGTCGGCTTCTCCAGCCTCGGGACGTTCAGCCGGGTCTTCTCCGCCGTCGTCGGCGAGGCGCCCAGCGTCTACCGGCGCCGCGGCCCGCTCGCCCCGGTGCCCGGCTGCTTCGCCATGGCCTGGCTACGACCGGGCGTGGAGACCGCAGGATCGGAGAAGCCCGGAGAGCCCACCGCCCCCTAGCGTTCCCCGCATGCTGACCTCCATCTCCATCTCCCAGATCTTCGTCCCCGACCAGGACGCCGCGCTCGCCTTCTACGTCGACCAGCTCGGCTTCGCGGTGCAGGCCGACGTGCAGTTCGGTCCGATGCGCTTCCTGACCGTCGCCCTGCCGACCGACCCGGGCCACGCGGTGCTGCTCGAGAAGCCCGGACCTCCCGGCCACAGCGAGGAGACCGCCGCCCAGGTGCGCGAGCTCGTCGCCAAGGGCGCGGCGGGCGGCCACCTCTTCCTCACCACCGACGACGCCCACCGGACCCACGCCGAGCTCGCCGCGCGCGGCGTGGAGCTCCCTGAGGCGCCGACGGTGCAGCCCTACGGCATCGACTTCGGCTTCCGCGACCCCTTCGGCAACCACCTCCGCGTCGCCCAGACGACGCCGCCGCCCTCGGCCTGAGACGCCGGCCGACCCCGCGAGAAGACGCACAAAAGCCTCCCCGGCCAGGCCGGGGAGGCTGATGTCTTCAAAGGGGTGGAGGTGGCGGGAATCGAACCCGCGTCCTCGGACGACGAACCAGGACTTCTCCGGGCGCAGCTGGCTAGGCGTTCTCTCGGCTCCTGCACTCGCACCAGCACGTTGCAGACAAGCCCAGTCTCAGTTGATGTCCCCGCTAAGTCCTCAGACGACTCTTAGCAGGTGAGCCTCCTTGATGAGGCCAGGATCCGGGACGGAGGCACGCCCGGTCTGACCGTTCGATCACTGCTCAGGCAGCGAGAGCGAACTGAGTGCGCTTAGAATTGGCACTTATTGGTTTCCAGGGAACATTAACGAGTTGACCCTGGATTCTCGGCCCGCTTCTCCTGGGACTACCGACCCAAGTCGAAACCGATCACCCCCTGTGAAGTTGTCCCGCCGACCGGTCCACGTGCTCGACCTGCCTGCGGAGCAGCCTGGGCTGCTCGCCCAGTCTACGTCAGGTACAACGCAGGAGCACCCCGGTTGTTCCCACGTCGGGCCGGTCCCCGGGCACGACACCGCCCCGGCGCCTGCCAGGCGCCGGGGCGGGAGACGGGGAGCTACTTCTCCGAGAGGACCTGGAGCTTGAGCACCTGCTTCACCGGGTTCTTCCAGACCTCGCCCTGGGCGGCCTTCGCGCCGCCGACGATGGTCAGCACCACCCAGGCCACGGCCACCAGCATCGCGAGGAGGCCGAAGATGCCGGCGTCGGTGATGGCGCTCAGCGTGCCAGCGGCGACGAAGGCCAGGAACATCGTCAGCGTGAAGTTGAACGACTTGGCCGCCTCCCGCCGGGCGAGGCTGCCGGGCGTCGAGACCGCGTAGACCAGACCAGGCCCGAGGATGCCGACGGGCAGCGCCGAGAAGTGGGCGGCCGCCGCGACACCGCGGCCGGCCTTGTCCCGGGTCTCGGGCCGCACCATCGGCTGGTAGGCCGGGTGCACGCCGAGGGCCTGCGACGGGGTGGGCACGTGCACGAGCCCGTAGAACGCCTCGTTGAGCTCCTTGCGAGTGTCCGCGGAGAGGATCTGCCCCATCCGGGTGTCGAACTCCAGCTCGGAGACGCGGCCGTCGGCGTAGGCGTCCTTCAACCAGGACTCGGCGCGGTCGCGCTGCTCCGGCGTCACGTTCATCTTCAGGCTGGGGTGCTCGTACATGGCGGTCATGACTCAAGGGTGCCCCGCCCGCCCAGGACGGGCCATCCGGCACTCCCCCGGCCCGACCCCGAACGCCCCGGGGTGCGGCGCCGTCGGCGGGCCGCCTCGGGGTGCGCGGCGGGCGCGACCACCGCGGCCTCTAGGTTGGACGTCATGACTGCTGAGAAGCCTGAGATCGACTTCCCCGACGGCCCCGTCCCCGAGGACCTGGTCGTCACCGACATCACCGTGGGCAGCGGCGCCGAGGCCGGGGCCGGCGACCAGGTGCTCGTGCACTACGTCGGCGTCGCCCACAGCACCGGGGAGGAGTTCGACGCCTCCTACAACCGCGGCGCCCCGCTCGACTTCCCGCTGGGGGCCGGCCGCGTCATCGCCGGCTGGGACCAGGGTGTCCAGGGCATGAGAGTCGGCGGCCGCCGCCAGCTCGTGATCCCGCCGCACCTGGGGTACGGCGACCGCGGCGCCGGCGGCGTCATCAAGCCCGGCGAGACGCTGATCTTCGTCGTCGACCTGGTCGACGTCCGCTAGGAGCGCACCACCGGCCGGGGCGGCAGCACCTCACCAGCTGCTGCTGCCCCCGCCACCCCCGCCGCCGCCGGAGAAGCCCCCGCCGCCGAACGAGCTGCCCCCGCCGAAGCCGGTCCCGCTGCTGCCGGACGTCGACGGCGCCGGGGTCGCCGCGGCCGTGAGGTTCGAGGTGAGGAACGCGGTGTTGAAGTACGCACCCGAGTAGCTGCCGGTGTACCAGGACGGCGTCGTCTCGGGGATCCGGCCCATGGCCACCAGCTGGCCGCAGAGCTCGGCCCAGCGGTCGGCGAGCTCGAAGACGATCGCCCAGGGCAGGTAGCGGGAGAAGATGTCCTCCCCCTCCTCGAAGCGCAGCTGCTCCGCCTCGGCCGTGGCCAGGTAGGTGCGGAAGCCCTCGACCTGGTCGCAGACCGCCCGCCCGTCCGCCGTCCGCTGGCCGCGCCGCAGCTTGCTGCGGACCACGAGGTAGGTGACCACCACCGGGAGCAGCGGCAGCAGGACCCAGAGCGCCCACGCCCCGGCGTGGAAGGCGAGGAACACCACGAGGGCGACGACGCCGAAGCTGATGCCGCCGGTCGCCGTCCCCGAGGGCACCTTGCGGAACCACCCGCGCGCGGTCACCTGGTTGATGACCGACGTCGTCATGGCCCGGTGGGCGCTGAGCATGCTGCCCCGCGTGGACAGGTCCTCGGTGGCTCCCGGCGGCCGGCCGCCGAAGACGTTCGTCAGCAGCACCATCTCGTGCGGGGCGGTCGCGCGGTCGGGGTCGAGCAGGGTCACGCGGAAGTCGTCGTCGCTGGTGCTGTGCACCTGCAGGGCACCGCGGACGGCGAGGTCGACGATGGTGGCGGCGGTCTCCCGGGCGTCCACCTGCCCGTCGATGAGCAGGCCGGCCTCGGCGACGGGGATCTTCGGCGGCGCGAAGGCCACCGGGATGGGGATGTCGGGGTCGTTCGGCACCACCCGGGCCGTCTGCCCCGCGTAGGGCGTGGTTCCGGGCGCGAGGCCCTCGTAGCGCTGGTCGCGGCCGTTCCGCCGCCACCACAGCACGCCCACCAGCGGCGAGCCGACCAGCAGGCCCACACCGGCGACGCCGGCCCCGACGGCCGCGGCGCGCTGGCCCCCGGTGAGCTTCGAGCCGTCGGGCTCCAGGTGCGGCTTGTTGTCGGCCACCAGCCCGGGCGCGATCTTCACGCCGAAGGAGAGCCCGCTGCCCTGCGCGACGTCGGTCGCGGCGAACCGGGCGCCGTCGGCGGTCCGCTCCGCCGTCGGGCACGGCGTCGTGCTCTGCGGGCCGGGCGGCCCGACGAAGCAGCTGACGTCCTGGGCGCCGCCCGGGACGGACGCGGTGATCGCGAGGTCCGCGATCCGCGGGTTGCCGAAGCCGGGCGCGTCCCAGAACAGCTCGTCGTAGCCGGAGAAGCTGCGCACCGCCCCGGTCACCTGGTAGCGGAGCACGTAGGTCGCCGTGGCCCGGCTGATCGTCCCGTCGGGGTCGCCGATCCGGACGTTGAGCAGCTCGGTGCGCCCGCCGTTGGCCTGGGTCGTGCGGGAGGTGAACTGGGTGGAGACCGGGTCGGGGCTGCTGACCCGGATGTCCGACACGTCGTAGACGGCGTCCTGGGTGTCGTCGTAGCGCTCGCGCTCGACGAGGTCGCGCTGGATGCCGTGCCGGCCGGAGTCGCTGCCGAAGCGCCAGACGATCGTCTCCTCCACCTGCAGGACCCCGCTCGGCTGGAGCGCGTAGGCGATGCGGAAGGAGTCGATCTGGTCCTCGGTGGCGGCCTGGGCCGACGGCGCGACGGCGACGGCGCCGACCAGGGCCAGCGCCAGGGCGGCCAGCACCGGCAGCAGCCGGCGCAGGGGGCCGGGGAGGACGGGGACGCGAGGACGTGCGGCCCCGGCGCTCAACCCCGCTCCCCCCGGTTGCGGGCGGCCAGGGCGCGCTCGGCCTCGCGCTTGCCCTCCCGCTCGGCCAGGGTCTGGCGCTTGTCGTACTCGCGCTTGCCGGTGGCCAGCGCGATCTCGACCTTGGCGTAGCCGTCGGAGAAGTAGATGGACAGCGGGATGAGCGTCGTACCGGCGTCGGCGAGGTCGCGCTCCAGCCGGGTGATCTCACGCCGGTTGAGCAGCAGCTTGCGGGTCCGCCGCGCGGTGTGGTTGGTCCAGGTGCCGTGGCTGTACTCGGGGATGTGCGCGTTCCGCAGCCACACCTCGCCGTCGTCGACGGTGGCGAACGCGTCGGCCAGGCTCGCCCGGCCCTCGCGCAGCGACTTCACCTCGGTGCCGCCGAGGACGACCCCGGCCTCGTAGGTGTCCAGGATGTTGTAGTCGTGGCGCGCCTTGCGGTTCTGCGCGACGGGCTTGAGGCCCTTCTCCTTCGGCATGTCCCCATCCTCTCCTCACCGGCGGTCCAGCCCGTGGTCGAGGCCTTCGCCGCCCTGCTCCCGCGGCACCGGCACTCTACCCGCGGCCCGCCAGGATCGCGCCCGGCTTTCCCCGTCCCCGCGCCTCAGCCGGCGTCGAGCACGACCTCGAGGCCCGCGGCCGCCGAGGCGTAGACCGCCTCCACCATCCGGGTGACCGCGACGCCGTCCGCGACCGGGGCCAGCGGGACCTCCAGGCCGAGGCACGAGCGGACGAAGTGGCCGATCTCGCCGCCGAAGCCCTCGTCGAGGTCGAAGCTGAGGTGGTCGATCTGCGGCGTGACGTTGAGCATGGTGCCGTGCCGCTCGGTGGCGATCCGCAGCTCGGGCTCCACCTCGGCGCCCCCGCGGTCGCCGTGCACCGAGACGCTCAGCCGGTCCTCGGGGGCGTGCAGCGAGTAGCTCGCCTCCAGCAGCAGCGAGGCACCACCGGCAAACCGGATGACGGCGTTCGCCAGGTCCTCGACCGAGCTGTGCCGGCCGGTGTCGGTGGCCCGGTACCGGCGCGGTCCGAGGCCGGGTCGCTCGCCCAGCCGGGCGTAGGTGTTGCCGCTGACGGTCACCGGCCGGGGCCGGCCCATCAGGTACCAGGCCAGGTCCAGGACGTGGCTGCCGATGTCGATCAGCGGCCCGCCGCCGGAGCGCTCCCGGTCGCCGTACCAGCCGCCCGGGTGGCCCGCGCGCCGGAGGTTGGTGGCCCGGCCGTAGTAGACCTCCCCCAGCTCGCCCGCGTCGACGAAGCGCTTGAGGGCGACGACGTTGCCCGAGAACCGCCGGACGAACCCGACCTGGGCGACCCGTCCGCTCGCCGCGGCGGCGCGCTCCACGGCCAGCGCGTCGGCCAGCGTCGTCGCGAGCGGCTTCTCGACCAGCACGTGCCGGCCGGCCTCGAGGACGGCCACCGCGAGCTCGGCGTGCGAGGCGTTGGCCGTGCAGAGGCTGACCGCCTGCACCCGGTCGTCGGCCAGCAGGGCCGCCACGTCGGTGTGCACCTGCTCCACCCCGTAGCGGGCCGCCAGCGCGGACGCCCGCTCCGGGTGCCGGTCGCACACCGCGACCACCCGCGCCCCCGGCTGCCGCCGGTAGGCGTCCAGGTGAGCCGTCGCGATGCTGCCGGCGCCGACCACGGCCACGCCCAGCGACATCTCCCCTGGTCGCGTCACACTCTCACCCTCTCGTCGACGTGCAGGGTCAGAACCAGGTCATCGGGTTCGTCAGCCCGCCGTCGAGCCAGACCATCAGGTGCAGGTGGCAGCCGGTCGAGTAGCCGGTGGTGCCGACGTAGCCGATCACCTGGCCCTTGCTCACGTGCTGGCCCACCGAGACGGTGTAGCGGATGGCGTGGTTGTAGCCGGTGGTCACGTAGCGGCCGTCGACCATGCCGTGGTCGATCATCAGCCGGTTGCCGTAGCCGCCGTTGTAGTAGCGCTCGGCGACCCGGCCGGAGTAGGGCGCCCGGATGGCGGTGCCGCACCCGGCGCCGAAGTCGGTGCCATCGTGCAGCTTCCAGACGTGCAGCACGGGGTGGAAGCGGTTGCCGTAGGGCGACGTGATGGGCGCCGACACCGGGTAGCTGAAGCCGTGCGAGGCACTGGAGCCGCCCGAGGACGAGCTGCCGCCGGACGAGCTGCCGCCCGAGCTGGAGCCGCCCGAGGAGCTGCCACCCGCGCTGGAGCCGCCGGAGGACGAGCCGCCCGAGGACGAGCCCTTCGAGGACGAGCCCCTCGAGGAGGCCTTGTCCTGCTGGGCCTTGCGGGACTCCTCCTTCGCCCGCCGGGCCTCGGCCGCGGCGCGGTCGGCGGCCTTGCGGGCCGCGGCCTGCCGGGCCCGCTGCTCGGCCGCCTTCTGGGCGGCGGCCTCGGCCTTGGCCTTCGCGATCCGGGTGGCGATCCGCTTCTCGACGGTCGCGCGCTCCTGGGTGAGCTGGGCGTACTGCGCCCGGTCCGCGGCCACGTCGTCGGCCGCCGAGGCCCGGACGGCCGCCTGCTGCTGGACGAGGGAGGCGACGTTCGCCTCCTGCGCCGCCGCCTGGGCCTGCAGCCGCTTCTTCGCCTCGAGGTTGGCCGCCGCCTCGCGGCGGTCGGCGGCGATCTGGGCCTCCAGCTCGGCCTGCCGGGCCTTCTCGGCCTCCAGCTCCACCTGCAGCGCCTTGAGCTCCTCGATGGCGTTGCCGGTCGTGTCGAACATGGTGGTCGACCACTGCAGACGGGTCTGCAGGTCCGACGTCGAGGTGTTCTCGAGCAGCAGCGCGATGGGCATGAGGTTCGTCTGCTGCTGGTACTGGTCGCGGACGATGGCGCCGGCCAGGCGCTTCTTCGCGTCGAGGGCCTTCTGGCCGGCGACGACGGCCGCCTTGGCCTTGGCCAGCTCGGCCTTGGCCTTGGTCAGCTTCGCCGCCATGGCGACGTCCCGGTCGTGGGCCGCGGCGAGCTCGTCCTGGGTGCGGGCCAGCTCGGCCCGCGCGGTGTCCAGCTGGCCCTGCGCCGCCGAGAGCGCCGCCCCTGCGGCGGCCAGCGCGCGGCTGGACTCGCTGAGGTCGCTCTTGCTGCGGGACAGCGCCTGGGTCACCGCGTCGCGGCGGTCGGTCAGGCTGTCGGCCGCGGCGGAGGGGACGAGGAGCGCCACCGTCAGCGCGGAGCTGACCGAGACCGCGAGCGCCGTCACCGCCAGGTGGGTCCGCAGCCGACGGGCCAGCCGGGCCACCGCCGAGCCGGTGGGCGTGCTCCTGCGGAGACGTCCGAAGACGGTCCTCAGCCGTGCGGGGCGACCACCCTGAGGCGCACCGCTGCCGCCCGGAACGTCCTTGCGGACGTGGGGAAGATCCGGAACCACAGCCACTCCCAATCCCAGTCGATGTCTCCACCACCAGGACTCGAAGGACGATTCCGTCCTCGACCCCGACCCTCAAGTTGAGACTGAGGGTGACCTCAGGCTCAGACTCTCAAGTACTTCCTCGTGGTGACCAGCGTGGGGACTATAGACAGGACGAGACCGACGGCGGCAACCCCCGCCATGGCCCATCCCGCCTGGGACCAGCCAATCCAAGGTAAAGCCTGCAGTGAGACTTCAGCTTTACGCATGATGACGAAGTAAACGCCTGAGGCGAGTGTTGCGCAGGCCAATCCGGCTCCGATGACCGCGGAGATCAGCGCTTCCAGGAGGAAGGGCAACGTGATATAGAGGTTGCTCGCCCCCACCAGGCGCATGATCCCGATCTCCCGCCGGCGCGCGAAGGTGGCCAGCCGGATCGTGTTCCCGATCTGCAGGGCGGCCGCGAACAGCAGCAGCGCCGAGGCCCCGAGGGTGCCCCACTGCAGCAGGTTCAGCCAGCTGAAGAACGGGTCGAGGTACTGCCGCAGGTCCTGCACCTTTTGCACCCCCTTGAGCCCGATGACCGAGCTGACGACGCCCTGGTACTGCTCGGGGTCCTTGAGCTTGACCCGGAACGACTCCTGCATCTGGTCGACGGTCAGGGAGTCCCGGATCGGGGAGCCGGCGTAGGCCTTGGTGAACTCCTCGTAGGCGTCCTCCTTGCTCTCGAAGAACACCCCCTCCGGCGCCACCTCGGGGTTGGCCACCAGCGTCTGGCGGATGAGGTCCTTCTGCGCGTCGGTCGCTCCCTGGCCCGGGTCGCAGTTGTCGCCCTGGACGTCAGGGGTGCACAGGAAGATCGAGATCTCGATCTTGTCGTACCAGTCCCCCTTCATCAGGTCGACCTGCTGGTTGGCCAGCAGCCCGGCGCCGAAGAGGGAGAGGGACACCCACATCGTCATGATGACCGCGAGGGTCATCGTGAGGTTCTGGCGGAGACCGGCGGCGGTCTCGGAGAAGATATGGCGGAAACGCATCTGCAGTCCTCAGTCGTGCGGGTGGGTGCGGTACCGGTGGGCGCGGACGCGGGGGTCGCCGGCCGCGGTGGCGGTCGGGCTCACTGGTAGCCGTAGACGCCCTTGCTCTGGTCGCGGACGACGAGACCGTCGTCGAGCTCGATGACGCGCTTGCGCATCTGGTCGACGATGGTCGAGTCGTGCGTGGCCATCAGCACCGTGGTGTCGGCGCGGTTGATGCGGTCGAGCAGCTTCATGATGCCCACGCTCGTGGCGGGGTCGAGGTTCCCGGTGGGCTCGTCGGCGATGAGGATCATCGGCCGGTTGACGAAGGCCCGCGCGATGGCGACGCGCTGCTGCTCGCCGCCGGACAGCTCCTCGGGGAGCCGGCCGCCCTTGCCGTCCAGACCCACCAGCTCGAGGACCTCCGGCACCACCCGCTTGATGGTGGAGGCCGGCTTGCCGATCACCTGCAGGGCGAAGGCCACGTTCTCGGTGACCGTCTTGTTGGGCAGCAGCCGGAAGTCCTGGAAGACGGTGCCGATCTGGCGGCGCATGGCCGGGATCTTCCAGCTGTGGAGCTTGTTGAGCTCGCGCCCGGCGACGAAGACCTTGCCGCGGGTCGCGCGCTGCTCGCGCAGGATCAGCCGCAGGAAGGTGGACTTGCCCGAGCCCGAGGCGCCGACGAGGAAGACGAACTCCCCCTTGTCGATGTCGACGCTGACGTCGTCGAGCGCGGATCGCCGCTGCCCGTCGTAGGTCTTGGTCACGCCCTCGAAACGAATCACTGCCCTGCCTCTAACCCGGTTGACGTCTCCGACGGCACCGTGTGCAGCGCCGGACGGCCACGGACGAGTGTAGGTGAACGACCCGTGCGGGCCCGGTTCCGCGCGGGCGCGCGTCGGAGGGCGCCCCGGAGGGCGTCAGGTCAGCTGGTGGCCAGCTCGGTGGTCCGGCGCCAGCGGATGCCGGAGTCGATGAACCCGTCGATGTCGCCGTCGAAGACCCCGTCGGGGCTGGAGACCTCGAAGTCGGTCCGCAGGTCCTTGACCATCTGGTATGGGTGCAGCACGTAGGAGCGCATCTGCGACCCCCAGCTGTTGCTGCCGTCACCCTTGAGGGCGTTCATCTCGGCCTCGCGGTCGTGCCGGACCTTCTCCAGCAGCCGGGACTGCAGCACCCGCAGGGCCGCGGCCTTGTTCTGCAGCTGCGACTTCTCGTTCTGGCAGGAGACGACGATGCCCGTCGGCAGGTGAGTGATCCGGACGGCGGAGTCGGTGGTGTTGACGCTCTGCCCGCCGGGGCCCGACGAGCGGAAGACGTCGATCCGCAGCTCGTTCTCGGGGATGTCGATGTGGTCGGTGGCCTCGGTGACCGGCAGCACCTCGACGCCGGCGAACGAGGTCTGGCGCCGGCCCTGGTTGTCGAAGGGCGAGATGCGCACCAACCGGTGGGTGCCCTGCTCGACCGAGAGCGTCCCGTAGGCGAACGGCGCCTTGACGGCGAAGGTGGCGGACTTGATGCCCGCCTCCTCGGCGTAGGAGATGTCGTAGGTCTCGGTCGGGTAGCGGTGCCGCTCGGCCCAGCGCAGGTACATCCGCAGCAGCATGGCCGCGAAGTCCGCGGCGTCGATGCCGCCGGCTTCGGAGCGGATGGTGACCAGCGCCTCGCGCTCGTCGTACTCCCCCGCCAGCAGCGTCCGGACCTCCAGCGCCTCGATCGAGCGGCGCAGCGAGGTGAGCTCGGTCTCGGCCTCGGCCATGCTGGCCGCGTCGCCCTCCTCCTGGCCCAGCTCGACCAGGACGGCGAGGTCGTCCAGCCGGGAGCGCAGCTCCTCGACCCGGTCGACGTCGGCCTGCAGCGCCGAGAGACGCGAGGTGACCTTCTGGGCGTTGTCGGTGTCGTCCCACAGGTCGGGCGCGGAGACCGCCTCCTGGAGCTCGGCGATCTCCACCTTGAGCCCCGCGGGGTCGATGACGGCCTCGATGGAGCTCAACGACATGTCGAGCGTTGCGAGGTCTGCGGAGAAGTCAGGGCCAGCCACGATCGTCCACTCTACTGAGTCGGCGCGGATGGCGCCGCCACCCGCGCCGGTCCTCGCCCCGCCCGGGCCCGGGCCGCGGCACTAGGCTGCCGACGCGTCCGTCCCGGGCGCGACCACCGGTCAGGGAGGACAGGGATGAGCGAGCAGGTGCTGGCCGTCGACATCGGCGGGACGAAGATCGCCGTGGCGCTGGTCGACGACCAGGGCGGGCTGGGCGCATCGACGGTCCGGCCCACCCCGCGCTCGGACGACGCCGACACCGTCTTCGCGCCCGCCGCGGACGCCGTCCGCGCCGTCCTCGCCGACCGGCCGGCCGGTCGGGGCCCGCTCCGCGTGGGCATCGGCAGCGCGGGACCCGTCGACACCCCGGCCGGCACGATCTCCCCCGTCAACATCGCCGCCTGGCGCGGCTTCCCCGTCGTCGCCCGGGTGGCCGCCGTCGTCGAGGAGGTGACCGGGACGGCTCCGGTCGTCGGGCTCGCGGGCGACGGGCACTGCTTCGCCCTCGGCGAGCACTGGCTGGGCGCGGCCCGCGACGTCGACACGATGATCGGCCTGGTGGTCTCCACCGGCGTCGGCGGCGGCGCGGTCCTCGACAACCGGCTCTTCGCCGGGTCCAGCGGCAACGCGGTCCACCTGGGTCACATCAGCGTCAACGCCTGGGGACCGCGCTGCGTCTGCGGCTGCCACGGCTGCACCGAGATGTACGCACGCGGACCGGCGATGGTGGCCGCCGCGCAGGAGCGCGGCTGGGTCGGCGAGGACGCCCAGGCCCTGACGGCCGACGCCCGGGCCGGCGACGCGGTCGCCCGCGAGGTGATCGAGATCGGCATGCGCGCGCTGGCCGCCGGGATCGCCACCACCGCCACGGAGCTCGACGTCCGCACCGTCGTCGTCGGCGGCGGGGTGTCCAAGGCGGGCGACGTCATCTTCGAGCCGCTGCGCCGCCACCTCCGCGAGTTCGCCGTCCTGGACTACGTCCGCGACCTCGAGGTCCGTCCCGCGGTGCTGGAGAACGCCGGTCTGCTGGGCGCCGCCGCCCTCGCCTTCACGCTCGAGGGGTAGGAGGAGCGCGCCGCGGGCGCGGCCTCAGGCTCGGCCCGCACCGCTCCTCGCGCCGCCGCTCGGAGGAGGAAGGGGTGGACACGCTCTTCCGTCCACCCCTGACGACGACGTGGGCGGATTAGAGCGAGGAGCGCGTCCGAGCGGAGCGAGGACAGAGGACACCGCTCCTCGCGCACCCTTCTCCACTACTCCTCCTCGTCGCGCTGCAGCTCCTCGATGCGGACGAAGCGGTCCTCCCCGCGCGGGCGGCGCTGGGGCCAGTCGCTGACCCAGACCACGGCGAAGGCCGCGAGCGAGCAGAGCAGGGCCAGCACCGGTCCGAGGACCGAGAGCCAGACGGCGGCGAAGCCGACGACGACCAGCCCGAGCACGACGCCCAGCGCGCGGGCGGTGAGCCGGCCGTGCCGGGCGCGGTGCGCGACGTAGACGACCCAGGGCACCATCGCCGCCAGCACGACGACCACGGCGAAGCGGGAGAGGGTGCCCGAGAACACCCCGGCGGTGAGCCGGAGCATGCCGGTGAGGCTGAGCAACCCGGTCAGGGTGCCGGCGAGGAGGGCCAGCTGGCGGGAGACGGGGGTCCGGGCAGGACCCCCGGTCAGCGGAGCGGCGGACGGCGTGGCCATGAACTGCCTCTCGGCTCGGCGGACGGCGCAGGAGCGGGCACCCCCGCACGCGTTCGGGCCAACCTAGTGCAGGAGCGGTGCCCGGACCCAGCCCCGCGGACGGAGTCGGCGGACCGCTTGGCGGGGCCGGTGCCGGGCACTAGTCTGAGCGGCCGACCCGGGGCCGGAGGCCGGCCCGCGGGTGCGACCCGGGAACATAGCTCAGCTGGTTAGAGCACCTGTCTTACAAACAGGGGGTCGGGGGTTCGAGTCCCTCTGTTCCCACCCTGCACGAAGCAGTGCCGGCCTAGCCAGGCTCCCCTCGTGCGCTCACCAGGCTTATGAGTTGCGCATGTTGATTTTCCAACGCTGGCACTCAAGCGCCTCTACCACCTCAGATACTCTCGAAATAATCCTCGTCCATCCGCTTCAGGACGTACGTCGACTGCTTCTGCACTCCGACGTTATGCAGGACCATGAGGGTCGCTAGAGCCTGCCCATCAATCAAAACGATACGTTCGCGAAGAAGCCGCACGTATTCCACCGCGTCTCTACTGAATGTGCTGGTCGTGATAATGACGCCACGATCAGCCTTCTGGCCGTGAAGAGCACCGACGAAAGCCTGCAAGGCAGGCCGTCCCACCGAGTTGTCCGGGGAGTAGCGTTTCGCCTGAAGGTAGACCCTGTCCAACCCGAGCGGGTCCTGTCGGATGATGCCGTCGATGCCCCCGTCGCCCGAGCGACCCGTGTGTTCCACGGCACCTGTTCTCCCGCCGTACCCCATGGCCGAGAGGACCTTGAGCACTAGGCGCTCGAACGCGGCTGGGTCGAGGGTGTGAAGGCGGGCCAGCACCTCCGACTCGACGTTGGCGCGGTTTTCGCGTTCAGCCGTCTCCATCAAGTCCTCTGGAGTCGTCTCTTCAGCCGCGTCAGCAGGTTCTGACGGCGATGCACCTGAGCGGGTTATCGTCCGTGTGCCTTTACGGCTACGGAACTCCTGATAGCTAGGGTACCTGCCCAGGAATGCTACGTCGATGCGCCCTGGATTCGTCGCTAACGCCTTCCGACCCGATTCCGTGATGATCACAACGCCTCGACTAGGGCGGGTGATAAGCCCGGCTTGGAACATGTGCGACATCGCCCAGTGCGCCCGATTCACATAAACCGGTTGCCCAGAGGGAATCGTCTCGTCGCGGTCTCCCTCGGTCAGATGTAGGCGGTCGGCAACCTCTTGGATCACATCGCGGCCTCGGTGAGGTTGCTCGTCAGACAAAAACTGAAGAGCCGGAAGCATGAACTGCTGGAAGCCTGGGACGGTCACAAGAGATTCCCTTCAGAACGAGTTCGCGTCACGGGGTGTCGAGCCTGAGTTCAGGGCTGACGGCGCAGCGACGCCTGCAACCGCAGCCCGTGTCGTCGTCTCTACCTACGCCGAGCCGTGGGAGTCGGGAAGTCAAGCGCCATCGTGCCTGCCGCCAGCCAAAAAACTCAGTCTCGCTGTCGGATCTTGGGGAGCAGGGGGTCGGGGGTTTCGAGTCCCTCTGTTCCCACCGACTCACCCGCACGCCCGCCTCAGACGAAGAGCGGCTCCAGGTCGAAGGCCCGCTCGAGCTCCTCCATGGCCGCCTCGTCCGGCCGGCCGTCGGCCCGCTCGGCGGCGTCGAGCACCAGCGGCAGGACGTGGATGTCCCCCACCGTGTTGAGGAAGACGCCCTCGCGGCCGAGGACCCAGGCGACGGCGGTGTCGATGGCGCCCTGGTCGCGCAGCGGCTCGTACCAGGTGGCGGCGGTCTGCTCGCGGTCGCCCCAGGGTGCCCGGGTGATCGCCTTGATCGTCTGGACGGCGACGCCGCGCTCGTCGCAGGTGGCCGTCAGCGCCTCGAAGTCGTCGAGGTAGGACCGGTTGCGGGTCATCGGGAAGTTGTAGGGCAGCAGCACCGAGTCGAACTCGAACTCCCCCAGCGAGCGCAGGTGCTGGGCCGCCACCGTGACCCCGTGGCCGGTGACGCCGATGTGGCGGACCAGCCCCTCGTCGCGGGCGCGGACGGCGGCCTCCAGCGCGCCGCCGGCGGCGAAGGCGGTCCGCCACTCCTCCTCGTCGACGAGGTTGTGGAGCTGGAGCAGGTCGACGTGGTCGGTCTGCAGCCGCTCCAGGGAGTGGTTGATCTGCGCCCAGGCGGCGTCGGCGGTGCGCTCCCCGGTCTTGGTGGCGAGGAAGTACTCGTCGCGGTGGTCGGCCATCCACGGGCCGATCCGCAGCTCGGACTCGCCGTAGCTCGCCGCGGTGTCAAGGTGGTTGATCCCGTGCCGGCGGATCAGCTCCATCGTCTGGTCGGCCTCGTCCTGGGTGACGGCGCCCAGCGCGGCCGCCCCGAAGATGATGCGGGTGCTGTCGTGGCCGGTACGGCCGAACGGCGTGGTCTCGATCATGGCTGCTCCTCGGGGTCGGTGCCGGGCTGCACCCGGCGCTCCGCGAGGAGCACCGGGATCCGGCGGTCGGTCTTGCGCTGGTACTCGGCGTAGGGCGGGTAGGCCGCGACGGCCCGTTCCCACCACTCGGCGCGCTCGTCGCCGTCCAGCTCGCGCGCGGTGGCGTCGAACCGGTCCGCGCCGTCCTGCACCTCCAGCGCCGAGGGGTCGGCCCGCAGGTTGTGGTACCAGACGGGGTGGCTCGGCGCCCCGCCCTTGCTCGCCACCAGGAGGTAGGCGCCGTCGTGCTCGACCCGCATCAGCGGGGTCTTGCGGAGCTTCCCGCTCTTGTTCCCGCGGGTGGTGAAGATGACGACGGGCAGGCCGGTGTCACCCAACGTCCCGGCCTCGCGGCCATCGGTCGCCTCGTAGCGCTCCACCTGGTCGCGGACCCAGTCCTCGGGGCTCGGCTCGTACTCTCCTTCGAGCGGCATGCTGCTGATCCTAGGACCCGCCGCCGACACGGCGGGGAGGCGGTGCTCGCCCCGACCGGCCCGCGGACCACACTGGGTCCGTGACCCTGGTGACCCCGGTGCTCCCACCCACGACGCGGGACGTCCAGGACGCGGCCGACCGGCTGCGCCCCTACGTCCGGCGCACCCCGCTGCTGCGCCTCAGCCTCGACGGCCGACCGGTCGTCCTCAAGCTCGAGCAGCTGCAGCTGAGCGGCTCCTTCAAGCTGCGCGGCGCTCTCAACGCGGTGCTGGCCGGCCACGCGCACGACCACGTCGTCACCGCCTCCGGCGGGAACCACGGCCTGGGCGTCGCGACGGGCGCGGCGCTGCTCGGCATCACCGCGACGGTGTTCGTGCCGGCGTCGGTGCCCGAGATCAAGGCCCGCCGGATCGCCGCCAAGGGCGTCACCCTCGTCCGCACCGGGGCCACCTACGCCGAGGCCGCGGCCGCCGCGGCCGAGCTGGCGGCCCGGCCGGGGCACCGCTACATCCCCGCCTTCGACGACCCGCTCGTGGTCGCCGGCAACGGCACGGTCGCGGCCGAGGTGGTGGCCGACGCCCCCGACGTCGACACCGTCGTGGTGGCGGCGGGCGGGGGCGGCCTCTCGGCCGGCAGCGCCCTCGCCGTCGGGGACCGCCTGCTGGTGGCCGCCGAGCCGGAGCGCTGCAGCGCGGTGCACGACGCCCTCGTCGCCGGCCACCCCGTCGACGCCCCGGTGGACTCGGTGGCCTCGTCCGCGCTCGGCGCGACGCGGATCGGGCAGGTGCCCTTCGACGTGCTGGCCCCCCGGGCGCGATCCGGCGCCGTCCGGTCCGTGCTGGTCAGCGAGGCCGCGATCGTCGAGGCCCGGGACCGGTTGTGGGAGGAGTGCCGGATCGCCACCGAGCCGGCCGCGGCCGTGCCGCTCGCCGCTTGGATGGCCGGCGACGTGCCGGGCGAGCTGCCCTGCCTGGTCATCTGCGGCGCGAACGCGGAGTGGACGCCGCTCTGATCCTGGCGGCCGCCGTCAGGCCGCCGGCAGCGCCTGCAGGTGCTCGGCGATGCTGCGCGCCTCGCCGAGGCCGGTGAGGACCGACCAGGTGACCGTGCCCTCGGCGTCCAGCACGAAGGACCCGCGCCGGGCGACGCCGTGCTCCTCGTCGAAGACGCCGTAGTCCTGGGCGATCCGGCCGTGCGGCCAGTGGTCGGCCAGCAGGTCGAACGTCAGCCCCTGGGCGTCGGCGAAGGCGCGCAGGGCGAACATCGGGTCGCAGCTGATGGCCAGCACCCGCGCGTCGACGGCGGTGAACTGCGCGAGGTCGTCGCGCAGGGCGCACAGCTCGCTGGTGCAGATGCCGGAGAACGCGAAGGGGTAGAAGACGAGCACGGCGGGTGCCCCGAGCAGGCTCGCCCGGGTGACCTCCTGCCCGTGCTGGTTGCGGGCGGTGAAGTCCGGGGCGGTCTGGCCGGCCTGGGGCACCCCAGCGCTCACCGGCGCGAGCCCTTCGGCCGGACCAGCTTGGTGGCCGCCCAGTCCGCCGACACCGAGGCCGTCGTCGTCTGGGCCAGGCCCGCGGTCTCGGCCGCCTCGGCCAGGTCGACGGCGTCGACGTAGCCGTCGCGGCCGACCTTCGGCGTCATCAGCCAGATGTAGCCGCTGTCGGTGAGGTCGGGCAGCGCCTCGACCAGGCCGTCGACCAGGTCGCCGTCGCTGTCGCGCCACCACAGCAGCACGAGGTCGACGGGCTCCACGGCCTCCTCGACCAGCTCGCCGTCGACGGCGTCCTCGATCATCACGCGGACCTCGTCGTCGACGTCGTCGTCCCAGCCGATCTCCTGGACCGCCAGCCCGGGCGTGAGGCCGAGCTTCCCGACGACGGCCTGGTCCTGCTCGGACGCGCTCACCGTGACCCCCGGGTCCACGTCGCGTGCGTGCAGCGCGTGAGCATCGGATCCGGAACGCGAGGGCTCAGCTCGCTCATCTCGGTGCGCAGCTCCTTCATCTGGTGCGGCCCCGCAGAGCAGATCTCCTGCACGCTGCGGCCGCGGTGGCGGACAACTCTGGGGCCAGCCTGCCAGAGGTGGCGGGCCGGTGGAACCCCCGGCGCGCCGCGGCCCCGCGATCACCCACCCCGCGCGCGAGCCCGGCGGGCCCCCACCGCGGGTGCTCCCGTTGCCGCCAGGTGACAGGATGGGGTGTCGTCGTCCCACCAGACGCCCCTGGAGAATGCCAGCGTCACCGTCGCTGGAGATCGTGAGGAGCTCGCATGGCCAAGCCCGGAACTCGTCCGGCCATCACCGCAGAAGGTCTGCTCAGCCAGATCCCGGACATCGACCCGGACGAGACCGCCGACTGGCTGGAGTCGCTGGACGGCCTGCTGGACGAGAAGGGCAAGAACCGGGCCCGCTACATCATGCTGAAGCTGCTCGAGCGCGCCCGGGCCGCCCAGGTGGGCCTGCCGGCGCTGCGCAGCAGCGACTACGTCAACACCATCCCGGCCGAGGCCGAGCCGTGGTTCCCCGGCGACGAGCACATCGAGCGCCGGCTGCGGGCCTACATCCGCTGGAACGCCGCGATCATGGTCAGCAAGGCCAACCGCAAGGGCCTCGAGGTCGGCGGTCACATCGCCACCTACCAGAGCGCCGCGAGCCTCTACGAGGTCGGCTTCAACCACTTCTTCCGCGGCAAGGACGCCCCCGGCGGCGGCGACCAGGTCTTCATCCAGGGCCACGCCTCCCCCGGCGTCTACGCCCGCTCGTTCCTCGAGGGGCGGCTGACCAGCCACGACCTCGACGGCTTCCGCCAGGAGGTGTCGCGCGGCACGGGGCAGGGCCTGTCGTCCTACCCGCACCCGCGGCTGATGCCGAAGTTCTGGGAGTTCCCGACGGTCTCGATGGGCCTGACGGGCATCAACTCGATCTACCAGGCGCGCTTCAACCGCTACCTGCACAACCGCGGGATCAAGGACACCACCGAGCAGCGCGTCTGGGCCTTCCTCGGCGACGGCGAGATGGGCGAGCCCGAGTCCCTCGGCGCGATCCGCGTCGCCTCCCGCGAGGGCCTGGACAACCTCACCTGGGTGGTCAACTGCAACCTGCAGCAGCTCGACGGCCCCGTCGTCGGCAACGGCAAGATCGTGCAGGAGCTGGAGTCCTACTTCCTGGGCGCCGGCTGGAACGTGATCAAGGTCCTCTGGGGCCGCGACTGGGACCCGCTGCTCGCGGCCGACCGCGACGGCGTCCTGGTGAACAAGATGAACACCACCCCGGACGGGCAGTTCCAGACCTACCTGGTCGAGGACGGCGCCTACATCCGCGGCAACTTCTTCGACGACCCCCGGCTGCAGAAGATGGTCTCCGGGATGAGCGACGAGCAGATCAAGGTGCTCTCGCGCGGCGGGCACGACTACCGCAAGGTCTACGCGGCGTTCAGGTCAGCGCAGGACCACGTCGGCCAGCCGACCGTCATCCTGGCCCAGACCGTCAAGGGCTGGACGATCGACGCCCTGGAGGGCAAGAACGCCACCCACCAGATGAAGAAGCTGACGACGAAGGACCTCAAGGCCTTCCGCGACCGGCTCTACCTCGACATCCCCGACAGCCAGCTCGAGGACCCGTACAACCCGCCCTACTTCCACCCGGGCGCGGACTCCGACGAGATCACCTACCTGCAGGACCGCCGCAAGGCGCTCGGCGGGTACGTGCCGGAGCGACGGGTGAAGCGGGCGACCCTCAAGCTCCCGGCCGACGAGGTCTACGGCCCCCTGATGGAGCCGGCGGGCGAGAAGGCCAAGGTCGCGACGACGCAGGCCTTCGTCCGGCTGCTGCGCGACCTCATGCGGGACAAGGAGATCGGCCACCGGATCGTCCCGATCGCGCCGGACGAGTTCCGGACCTTCGGCATGGACTCGATGTTCCCGACGGCCAAGATCTACAACCCGCACGGCCAGACCTACGAGTCGGTCGACCGCAAGCTGCTGCTGTCCTGGAAGGAGAGCACCTCAGGCCAGCTGCTGCACGAGGGCATCTCCGAGGCCGGCGCGATGGGCTCGACGATCGCCGCGGGCTCGGCCTACAGCGTGCACGGCGAGCCGATGATCCCGTTCTACATCTTCTACTCGATGTTCGGGTTCCAGCGGACTGGTGACTCCATCTGGGCGATGGCCGACCAGATGGCCCGCGGCTTCCTGCTGGGCGCCACCGCCGGCCGGACGACGCTGACCGGCGAGGGCCTCCAGCACGCCGACGGCCACTCGCCGCTGCTGGCCAGCACCAACCCCGCGGTCGTCACCTACGACCCGGCGTTCGCCTACGAGATGGGCCACATCGTCAAGGAGGGCCTGCGACGGATGTACGGCCACGACGACGAGGCGCACCCCGAGGGCGAGAACGTCATCTTCTACATCACGATGTACAACGAGCCGGTCTTCCAGCCCGGCGCCCCGGCCGACCTGGACGTGTCGGCACTGCTCAAGGGCCTGTACCGCTACAAGGCCTCCCACCTCGACGGCGACGACCGCCCCCGCGCGCAGCTGCTCGCGTCGGGCGTCTCGATGCCGGCCGCGGTGAAGGCCCAGCAGATGCTGGCCGACGAGTGGGGCGTCGCGGCCGACGTCTGGTCGGTGACCTCGTGGAACGAGCTCCGCCGCGACGGGCTCGAGACCGAGGAGTGGAACCTCAACCACCCCGACGAGGAGCGCCGCTACCCGTACGTGACCCAGACCCTGCACGGGGCGCCCGGGCCGGTCGTCGCCGTCAGCGACTACATGCGCGCGGTGCAGGACCAGATCCGGCCGTGGGTGCACCAGCCCTGGTGCTCCCTCGGGACCGACGGGTTCGGCTTCGCCGACACCCGTGCGGCCGCCCGCCGGTACTTCCAGGTCGACGCCGAGTCGATCGTCGTCGCCACGCTGGAGACCCTGGCCCGCGAGGGCCAGTACGACCCGGCCGCGGCGAAGAAGGCCTACGACGGCTACCAGCTCGGCGACCCCACCGCCGTCGCGCACGTCGCCCAGGAGGGCGCGGGAGCGTAAACCCCGAAGTCCTGACGGCCGAGTGCCCACGTCCCTGAGGGGACGTGGGCACTCGTCGTTCTTGGGGTCTGCTGACCGGTAACGCGTGAACGAGTGGTGCCTAGACCAGCCGTTCGTTCACGCGCTCCGGAAGCCGTGAACGACGTCCGACTAGACGACGAGTTCGTTCACGGCTTGGCGGCGGGGTGGGTCAGTCGGCGACGGTCGCGCCGGTGAGCGCGGCCCTGGCGTCGGCGACGGCTCGGCGGTTGCCGGCCACCTGCCAGGTGGTGCCGGGCATCTCGACCGACTCGGCCACGCCGCCGGCGCCGAGCACCAGGGCCGCGCCGGGGAACCAGTCCCAGGGCGAGAGGTTGCCCTGGAGGAACAGGCCCAGCCGACCGGTGGCCACGCCGGAGAGGTCGACCGAGGCCGAGCCGAGCATCCGGACGGCGGCGGAGGCGTTGGTCGCGGCCGACCAGGAGGCGGCGCGGGCCGGGTCGGCGGTGTGGCGGGGGTGGAAGTAGGTGGCCACGGAGATGCCCTCGAGCGGGCGGTCCGTCAGCTGCGCGACCGGGACCCCGTTGAGGGTCGTCGGGTGGTCGCGACCGCCGACCCACAGCTCGTCGCGCGCCGGGTAGTAGACGGCACCGGCGACGGGGCCGTCCGCGTCGACCAGGCCGACGGCCGAGCACCAGTACGGGATGCCGGAGAGGAAGTTGTAGGTGCCGTCGACGGGGTCGACGTACCAGGTCCGCGCCCCGGGCCGGGTGTGGCCCTCCTCGCCGACCAGGCCGTCGTCGGGCCGGGCGTCGACGAGCCGGGAGACCACCAGGTCCTCGGCCGCGTGGTCGGCGGCCGAGACGACGTCGGAGACCGACGTCTTGTAGTGGGTCTCGAGACCCTCGTCGAGCATCCGGGCGGCGAGCGTCCCGGCCTCGCGGACGAGGTCGGCAGCCAGGGAGAAGTCGTCCACGCCCCGACCCTATCCAGCGGCCCCGGCCGGCCCCGTCAGCGGGCGCAGAACTCCAGCAGCCGGTCGACGGGCCAGGTGTTGATCACCCGGTCGGGGTCGATGCCCATCGCCTCGGCCCGCGCGCACCCGTAGATCTGGAAGTCGAGCTGGCCGGGGGCGTGCGCGTCGGTGTCGATGGAGAACAGGCAGCCCATGTCGACGGCCAGCTGCAGCAGCGCGGTGGGCGGGTCGCGCCGCTCGGGCCGGGAGTTGATCTCGACGGCGACGCCGAAGGTCCGGCACGCCTCGAAGACCACCTCGGCGTCGAAGGTCGACGGCGGCCGGGTACCCCGCTCGCCCTCCACCAGCCGCCCGGTGCAGTGCCCCAGGACGTTGGTGCGCGGGTTGGCGATGCCGCCGACCATCCGGTGGGTCATGGTCTCGGAGTCCGACCGCAGCTTGGAGTGCACGCTGGCCACGACGACGTCGAGCTCGGCCAGCAGCGCGTCGGACTGGTCCAGCCCGCCGTCCTCCAGGATGTCGACCTCGATGCCCTGCAGCACCCGGAACGGGGCCAGCCGCTCCCCCAGCGCCCGGGTGACGCCGATCTGCTCGCGCAGCCGCTCGGCGCTGAGGCCGCGCGCCACCTTGAGCCGCGGTGAGTGGTCGGTGATGGCGCAGTACTCGTGGCCGAGGTCGCGCGCCGTCGTCATCA
Source organism: Microlunatus capsulatus (assembly GCF_017876495.1). Classification (NCBI taxonomy): domain Bacteria; kingdom Bacillati; phylum Actinomycetota; class Actinomycetes; order Propionibacteriales; family Propionibacteriaceae; genus Microlunatus; species Microlunatus capsulatus. Next base: position 842,465 of record NZ_JAGIOB010000001.1, read on the forward strand.
TCTCCTCGAGCGGGCTTCCGCCGTCGGACCACGTCGAGTGCACGTGCAGGTCGCCGCGCATCGCCGCGCGCATCCGGGTGCCGCCCTCGACCAGCGGCTCCTTGCCCTCCCGCAGCCCCTGCAGGTAGGCCGGGACCTCGCCGGCGAGCGCCTGGCTGATCACCGTCGCCGTCTTCGGGCCGACGCCGGTGACCTTCCCCCAGGACCGCTCCGCCTGGTGCTCGGCCACCTGCTCCGGCGCCATCGCCTCCAGCGCGTCGGCGGCGCCGCGGTATGCCTTGACCCGGAAGGTGTCCGAGCGGGAGCGCTCCAGCAGGAAGCCGATCTCCCGGAGGGCCGCGACGGCGACGGCGGCCTCGCCGCTCACGGGGCCACCCGCCGGCTCGGCCGGGCCTTGAGCGGCACCGTGGGCAGCGGGGGCGCCTCCATGACGCGCTCCCCGCGCGCGACCACCGGCGGGAACCGGTCGTCGCGGCGCTCCCAGGCGTCGCGGTGGCCGACGACCTCCTCGTGGCTGCGGCCGATGAAGTTCCACCACATGACGACCTCCTCGCCGAACGGCTCCCCGCCCAGCAGCATGACCCGTCCGCCGCCCGTGCTGCGCAGCCGGAGGCGGGTCCGGTCCGTGCCCAGGTAGACGAGCTGGTCGACGACGCCCGCGGTGCCCGCGGCCGTCGCGTCGCCCACCACGACGACGACGCCGTGCTCGAAGGCCGGGTCGAGGGCGATCTCCACGTCGGCCCCGGGCTCGAGGACCAGGTCGGCGGCGCAGAGCGGGGAGTAGGTGGGGGCGGGCGAGCGGACGCCGTCGACCTCGCCGAGCAGCACCTGTCCGCCGAGCCCGGGCCGCTCCAGCCGCGGCAGGTCGGTGACCGTGTCGAAGTGCGGGGCGACGTGCCGGGCGGCATCGGGCAGCGCGACCCACAGCTGCAGGCCGTGCATCGTCGGCGGCCGGTCGGGCGGGGACAGCTCGCTGTGCACGATCCCGGCGCCCGCCGTCATGACGTGCAGCTCGCCGGGCCGGACCCGGGCGAGGGAGCCGAGGCTGTCGCGGTGCTCGATCTCCCCCTCCAGCAGCCAGCTGACGGTCTGCAGACCGGTGTGCGGGTGGGCCCACACCCGCATGCCCGGGGAGTCGCCGAGGTCCTCGGGGCCGTAGTGGTCGAGGAAGCACCAGGCGCCGACCATCCGGACCTGGCGGTCCGGCAGCAGCCGGGACACCTCGGTCGTCTTGCCCAGCGGCACCCGGCGCGCGGTCAGCAGCAGCTCCTCGGGCCCGCCGGCCGCGCCGCAGGCCAGCCGCTGCTCGGCCGGTCTCGTCTCCAGGTCGCTCACCGCGCCCGCTCCCCTCCGCCGTCGGCCGGGACGACAGGTCTCCAGCACTAGAGTCAGCCTATGGCTGCGACGACCCGGGGGATCCACAAGTCGCTCCTCCCCTCGGCCAAGACGCGCGCCACCATCGCCAAGCGGCTCTCCGGCGTCACCGGGGAGATGACCACGGCGACCGTCGCGGAGATGGAGCAGCGGCACGCCTGGTTCCGCCGGCTGAGCGCCGAGCACCGCTCCTGGGTCACCCTCGTCGCCCAGGCCGGCATCGACGGCTTCGTCCGCTGGTTCGCCGAGCCCGAGCCCAGCGGGCCGGTGACCTCCGACGTGTTTGGGTCCGCGCCGCGCGAGCTGGCCCGGCGCATCTCGCTGTACCAGACCGTCGAGCTGGTCCGCACGACCATCGAGGTGGTCGAGGACCAGATCGACGAGGTGATGCCGAAGGCCGACCGACCGGTCCTGCACGCCGCGATCGTCCAGTACTCCCGGGAGGTGGCCTTCTCGGCCGCCGAGATCTACGCCCGGGCCGCCGAGCTGCGCGGGGCGTGGGACGCCCGGCTCGAGGCGCTCACCGTCGACGCCGTGCTGCGTGGGGAGACCGACGAGACCGTGCTGTCGCGGGCCTCGACGCTGGGCTGGCGCTCCACGGCCGCGGCCGTCGTCGTCGTCGGGCCCGCCCCGGACCGGGAGAGCGGGCAGGCCCTCGAGGCGATCCGGCACGCGTGCGCCATCGCCCAGACCGACATGCTGGGCGCCGTGCAGGGCGACCGGATGGTCGTCATCCTGGGCGGGGCCGAGCTGGCCACGCCCGGCCGGGCGGCCGCGGTGGCCGCGACCTTCGCCGCCGCGTTCGGGCCGGGCCCCGTCGTCGTCGGGCCGGCGGTGGAGCACCTGATGGAGGCCGCCGCCAGCGCCCGCGAGGCGCTCTCGGCCTTCCGCGCCGCCGCGGGCTGGCCGGAGGCACCGCGACCGGTGGCGTCGGCCGACCTGCTGCCCGAGCGCGCCCTCTCCGGCGACGGCCACGCCCGCCGGGCCCTGGCCCGCGACCTCTACGACCCGCTGCGAGCGGCCGGCGGCGGGCTGCTGGAGACACTGGTGACCTTCCTCGACCAGGGGCTGTCGGTCGAGGCGGCCGCGCGGGTGCTGTTCGTGCACGCCAACACCGTGCGCTACCGGCTCCGACGCATCCACGAGGTCACCGGCTACAGCCCGACGGACCCCCGGGACGCCTACGCGCTGCGGCTGGCGCTGACGCTGGGTCGGCTGCTGCCGGGCTCCCGCCGCGAGGAGCCGGCCGAGGCCTGACCGGGGCGGCCCCATCCCCGCGGGTCGCCAGGGCGCGGTTCAGGCGAGGCTGCCGCGCAGCAGGCTGTCGCGGCTGTGCGCGGCGTCGCCGTCGAAGGGCTCCAGCGAGATGTCCACCACGGTGTACCCGCCCAGCCCCGGCTCGGTGACCGGCACCGGGTAGGTGCCGTGGCCGTCCGGCGGGACGACGCCGAGGGAGATCATCCGCTGCCCGTCGGTGTTGATCAGCCACAGCTCCTCGAAGGCGTCGCCGGCCGCGGGCCGGGTGACGTCGACGGTGAGCTGCAGGCCGCCGTCGCGCTCGACGAGCCGGGCGGTCCCGCTGCCCGACTTGTCCGGCAGCGAGGTCAGCGTCGTGCTCGCGACCACGACCTCCGCCGTCGCGGCGCGGTACCAGAGGGCACCGCCCGCGGCGACGACGAGCACGGCTGCGGCGGCGACCAGCCGACGGCCGACGGAGGGGCGGGAGCGGACGCTGCGGTGGTGGTCGAGGACGGCCACGGGGGACGGCCCCGGGCCGGCGGGCACGTCGGCGGCCAGCTCGGCCTGGATGGCGGCCAGCACCGTCGGGGCGGGCGGTCGCGACGGGCCGGGCTCCCCCGCCCGGCCGGTGGCCACGAGGGCCTGCAGCTCGGCCAGCCGGGCCGCGCAGGCGCGGCAGACCAGGAGGTGCGCCCGGTCGCGCGCACCCACCTCCTCGGCCTCGTCCAGGGCGAGGCCGGCGAGCAGCTCGTCGTCGAGGTGCCTCATGAGGTCGACAACCGGTCGCGCAGGTGGAGCAGGGCCCGTCGGGCGTGGCTCTTCACGGTGCCCAGCGGCAGGCCGAGGCGCTCGGAGATCTCGGCGTGGGTGTAGCCGTCGTAGAAGGCCAGCCGCAGGATCGAGCGGCGCGGGTCGGGCAGCCGGGCGATCTCGTCGGCGAGCAGCAGCCGGTCGGTCACCACCTCCGGGGCCTCCTCCCTGCTCTGCTGGACGACGTCGTCGGCCGCGGCCTTGATGAGCCGGATCTCGCGCCCCCGCGCACGCTGCTTGTCGACGACCCGGTGCCGGGCGCTGCCCAGCAGCCAGGAGGCCAGGCTGCCACGCTCGGGGTCGAACGTGTGCCGACCGCGCCAGGCCGCGACGAAGACCTGCTGGGTCACGTCCTCGGCCTCGCCCTGGTCGCCCAGCAGCCGCCACGCGACCGTGTTCACCAGGGTGCCCCACCGCCGGTAGGACTCCTCGAGGCTGCCCTCGGTGCCGGACAGGAACGCCCGGCCGAGGTCGGCGTCGTCCATCGCGGCCCAGTCGGCGAAGTCGACCCCGCGGCGTGCTGGCGGTTCCACCGACACCCGCGACCCCCCGCCTCTGCTCGAGCACGAGGAGGACTCCCACCCCGAGACGGCGCGACCGGCCGTCGTCCCGAGGGACCGCCCGTCGTCGCCGCGAGCAGCCTACTGCCGCCGGCCCGCGGTGTCCTCCCTCGTCACGCGGGGGTGGCGCCGGCGGTGCGCCGCGAGCCGCTCCGCGCAGACCCGTCGGGGACCTGCTGCATCCAAGCGGCCCCGGCGGTCGCATAAGGGGCAAGGTCCCATCCGATGAAGGAGAACCCATGAGCACCCGAACCCGCGCCCTGGCACTCGTCGCCGCCGGCACGCTCACCCTCGGCACGGCGGCCCTGGCCGTCACGCCGGCGCACGCCGCGGACGGCGTCAAGCTGTCCGTCCTGCACGCCGTCCCCGACACCGACGTCGACGTCTACGTCGACGGCAAGCTCACGCTCGACGACTTCAAGCCCGGCACCCTCGCCGGCCCGCTCGACCTCGATGCCGGCACCTACGAGGTGGCCATCACCGCCGCCGACGCCGACGACGACTCCGAGCCGGTGATCGGGCCGATCGACCTCGAGCTCGCCGCGGGCGGCAACTACACCGCCGTGGCGCACCTGGAGGAGGGCGGCGACCCGACCGCGACGCTCTTCGAGAACGACATCTCGAAGACCGCCGCCGGTGAGGGCCGGCTGACCGTCCGGCACACCGCGGCCGCCCCGGCCGTCGACGTCCTGGCCGGGGGCGACGCCGTCATCAGCGACCTCAGCAACCCCGACGAGGAGGTGCTGAACCTGGCCGCCGGCACGATCTCGGCCTCCGTGGCCGCGGCCGGCACGACCGACCCGGTGATCGGGCCGGCCGACGTGGCCGTCAAGGAGGGTGTCAACACGATCGTCTACGCGTGGGGCAGCCTCGAGGACGACAACCTCGACCTCGCCGTCCAGACCATCTCGGGCCTGCACTCCGGTCCGGGGGGCGTGAACGCCGGTGAGGCCGGCCTGGCCGCGGACACCAACCCGCTGCCGTTCGTGGCGGGCGGCATGCTCGTCCTCGTGGCCGCGGGCGTCGCGAGCCGCCGGTACAGCCTGGCCCGCGCCAGCCGCTGAACCACCCGCTGAACCCCGACGGACCGGCAGGAGGACCATGACGCAGCACGCCCGTGCACGGCACCGCACCGCGGTGGCGGGCCTGCTGCTCCTCCTGCCGCTCGTCGGCTGCGCCGGCGGGACGGCCGCTCCGGCGGCCGCCCCGCCGGTGAGCACCACCCCGGCACCCGCCGCGTCGGCCACGCCCACCCCGCGCCCGACCGCCTCGGCGGCCCCGGTGCCCGAGGTCCCCACCACCCGCGCGACCCTGCGGCCCGCCGCCGACCCCGGCCCGGCCCCCGTCCGCTTCACCGCCGGCGACGTGGCGATCGACCTGCCCGTCCGGCCCTACGGCGTCGGCGAGGACGGCCTCATGCTGCTGCCGGAGACCGTCCGCGAGGTCGCCTGGTACGCGTTCAGCGCCCGGCCCGGCGACCGCGCCGGCACCACGGTGCTGGCCGCCCACGTGGACACCGTCGCCGACGGCCTCGGGCCGTTCGCCAACCTCCGCGACCTCGACGAGGGCGACGAGCTCACCGTCACCGACGCCGACGACCGGGTCCGCCGCTACGCCGTCACCGACGTCGAGAAGGTCGCCAAGGCCGAGGTCCCCCTCGACCGGGTCTTCCGCCGGGACGGCGACCCCGCCCTGGTCGTCATCACCTGCGGCGGCAGCTTCGACCGCGGCCGCGGCTACTCCGACAACGTCGTCGTCACCGCCCGGCCGGTGCGCTGACCGTGGCCGCCGCGGACGGGTGGTAGGACGAGGCATGGACCCGCGCACCGCCCTCGCCACCTCCGCCGCTGTCGTCGGCACCGCCCTGCTGGGCGGGCTCGCGAGCACCGGTGTGCGGAGCACCTGGTACCGCCGGCTGGACAAGCCGTCCTTCCAGCCGCCCGGAGCGGTCTTCGGCCCGGTCTGGACGGTGCTCTACGCCGACATCGCCGTCACCTCCGCGGTGGCGTTGGACGGGCTGCGCCGCGACGACCCCACCGAGGCCGCCGCGTACCAGCGGGCGCTGGCGGTCAACCTGGTGCTCAACGCCTCGTGGAGCTGGGTGTTCTTCCGCGGCCACCGGCTGCTGCCCGCGGTGCTCGTCGCCGGCGCCCTGGCCACCAGCAGCGCCGACCTGGTGCGACGCACCGGCCGGGTGGACCGCCGGGCCGGGGCCGCGCTGGCGCCCTACGCCGCGTGGTGCACCTTCGCGACCGTCCTCAGCACCGCCCTGTGGCGGCGCAACCGCTGACCTCCTCAGCCGGCACGCCGGTGACGTGACGCGGCTCACCGCGGCGTCGGCACACTTGTAGGAACCCGACAAAGTCGCGGCGCAACCTCTGTCGTGTCCCTGCACGGCTTCGGGCCGTAGGTCACGGAAGAGTAAAGGCGTGCTCGCGATCGTCGCGCCCGGACAGGGCGCCCAACAGCCAGGCTTCCTGCAGCCCTGGGTCTCCGAACCGTCCTTCGCCGACCGGCTGGAGTGGCTCTCGGCCGTCTCCGGCCTCGACCTGGCCCACTACGGGACCCAGGCCGACGCCGAGACCATCCGGGACACCGCGGTGGCCCAGCCGCTGCTCGTCGCCGCCGGTCTGCTCGCGGCCCTGGAGCTGTTCCCGCACCCGGCCGATGCGTTCCCCTTCATCGGGGTCGCCGCCGGGCACTCGGTGGGCGAGATCACCGCGGCCGCCGGTGTCGGCGTGCTGTCGGCCGAGCAGGCGATGGTCTTCGTCCGCGAGCGCGGCCGGGCGATGGCGGCCGCGAGCGCCGCCACCCCGACCTCGATGACCGCGGTCATCGGCGGGGACGCCGAGGAGGTGCTCGCCGCGCTGGAGGCGCACGGGCTCACCGCCGCGAACCACAACGGCAGCGGCCAGGTCGTCGCCGCGGGGACCGTCGAGCAGCTGGCCGCCTTCGCCGCCGCGCCGCCGAAGCGCGCCCGGCTCATCCCGCTGAGCGTCGCCGGCGCCTTCCACACCGTGCACATGCAGCCCGCCGTCGCCCGCCTGGGCACGCTGGCCCGGGCCATCTCCACCCACGACCCGCGCGCCCGGCTGCTCTCCAACGCCGACGGCCAGGTGGTCCACGACGGCCACCAGGTGCTCCGCCGCCTCGTCGGCCAGGTCGCCTCCCCCGTCCGCTGGGACCTCTGCATGGCCGCGATGGCCGACCTGGGCGTCACCGGCCTGCTCGAGATGCCGCCGGCCGGCACGCTGACCGGCATCGCCAAGCGCAACCTCAAGGGCGTCGAGCTGTTCGCGCTCAACACCCCCGACCAGCTGGAGGGGGCGATGGAGTTCGTGCGCCGGCACGGCGGGGCGGCCTCGTCGTCGCCGATCGCGGGCAACCCGACCTGGCGGCTGGTCGTCTCCCCGGGCAAGGGCCAGTTCACCCGGACCGAGGACATCGAGGCCGACACGGTGCTGCCCCAGGACAGCACCGTCGGCGTGGTGAAGAACCGGCGCGACGACATCGCCGTCAACGCCCCCCACGGCGGCATCGTCGTCGAGTGGCTGGTGGAGGACGGCGACCCCGTCTCCCCCGGCCAGCCCCTGCTCCGACTCCACCCGATGGTGGAGTCGGCCGACGCGACGGAGGTCACGCGATGAGCACCTTGAACATCTCGAGGGGAGCCCAGTTCTCCAAGATCATGGGCATCGGCGGCTACCGCCCGCGCCGGGTGGTCGACAACGCCGAGATCATCACCTACATCGACTCCTCCGACGAGTGGATCCGCACCCGCTCGGGGATCACCGAGCGCCGCTGGGCGTCCGAGGACGAGACCGTCTCGATGATGAGCCAGGCCGCCGCCCGCAAGGCGATGGACCGCGCGGGCGTCGAGCCCGGGCAGATCGACACCGTCATCGTGGCCACCGTCACCCACCTGCACCAGACCCCGGCGATCGCCACCACGATCGCCAGCGAGCTGGGGGCCAGGAACGCGGCGGCCTTCGACATCTCCGCGGCCTGCGCCGGCTTCTGCTACGCGCTGGCCATGGCCGACTCGTTCATCCGGACCGGTGCCTCGAAGCACGTGCTGATCATCGGGGTCGAGCGGCTCAGCGACCTGACGGACAAGCACGACCGGTCGACGGCGTTCATCTTCGCCGACGGCGCGGGCGCGGCGGTCGTCGGCCCGAGCGACACCCCGGCCGTCGGACCGGTCGTGTGGGGCTCCGACGGAGACCAGGCCGACCTCATCGCCCAGACCGAGTCGTGGCCCACGGCGATGGACCCCGACGCGCACGAGGACGGGAAGCCGCACTGGCCGATGCTCCGGATGAACGGCAACCCCGTCTTCAAGTGGGCCTCGTTCACCATGGCCAAGACCGCCGCCGAGGCCATGGACGCGGCCGGCGTGAAGCCCGAGGACCTGGAGGTCTTCGTGCCGCACCAGGCCAACAACCGGATCACCGACGCCATGTTCAAGGCGCTCAAGCTGCCCTCGGACGTGGTCATCGGCCGCGACATCATCCACCACGGCAACACCTCGGCCGCCTCGATCCCGCTGGCGATCGAGACCCTGCTCGAGTCGGGTCAGGCCCGCAGCGGCCAGACCTGCCTGATCATCGGCTTCGGCGCCGGACTGGTCTACGCGGGACAGGTCATCCTGCTCCCCTGACCGGCCGGCCCGGGCCGACGCACGACCGCACCACCCCCGACCGAACCACCCCCGACCGAACCACCCCCCGACCCACCAGCACCACCACGACGAAGGAGAAGCACCCATGCCCACCACCGAAGAAGTCCGCACCGACCTCGCCGAGATCGTCAACGAGGTCGCCGGTGTCCCCACCGACGACGTCCAGCTCGACAAGTCGTTCACGGACGACCTCGACGTGGACTCGCTCTCGATGGTCGAGATCATCTACGCCGCCGAGGAGAAGTTCGGCGTGAGCATCCCCGACGAGGAGGCCAAGAACCTCAAGACCGTGGGGGACGCCGTCGCCTACATCGAGCGCGCCGCTTCCTGAACCCGTCGTGGTGATCATGGTCCGCCCGGCCGGGCGGACCATGATCACCACCTCTCGACCACCGCACCCCGCACCACCCCGCAGGAGGACCAGATGCCCCAGACCCGTGTGGTCGTCACCGGAATCGGTGCCACGACCCCCCTCGGCGGCACCGCCCGCAGCACGTGGGAGGCCCTGCTGGCCGGCACCTCCGGCGTCCGCCGGATCGAGGCCGACTGGGCCGACGACCTGCCCGTCAAGATCGCCGCACCCGTCGCCGTCGAGCCCGGCGAGGTCCTCGACCGCGTCGAGGCCCGCCGCCTGGACCGCTCCGCCCAGCTCGCGGTCGTCGCGGCGATGGAGGCCTGGGCCGACGCAGGCTTCGGGCTGAAGGAGGACAACCCCGTCGACCGCACCCGGCTGGGCGTCGCCATCGCCACCGGCATCGGCGGCCTCAACACCCTGCTGGGCCAGTGGGACGTGCAGAAGGAGAAGGGTGCCCGTCGGGTCAGCCCGCTCTCCATCCCGATGCTGATGGCCAACGCCTCCGCGGCCAACGTCAGCCTGCGGCTGGGGGCCCAGGCGTTCGCCATCACCCCGGTCTCGGCCTGCGCCTCCAGCAACGAGTCGCTCGCCCACGCCCTGGACCAGATCCGGCTCGGCCGCGCCGACGTCGTCGTCGCCGGCGGCACCGAGAGCGTCATCCACCCGATGCCCATCGCCTGCTTCGCCAACATGCAGGCGATGAGCCGGCGCAACGACGAGCCCGAGCGGGCCTCGCGCCCCTGGGACGTCGACCGCGACGGCTTCGTGCTGGGCGAGGGCGCCGCCATCCTCGTGCTGGAGACCCTCGAGCACGCGCAGGCCCGCGGCGCGAGGATCTACGGCGAGCTGGCCGGCGCCGGCATCACCGCCGACGCCCACGACATGGTGCAGCCCAACCCGACCGGGGAGACCCAGGCCCGGGCGATGACGCGGGCGCTGCACGAGGCCGACCTGGCGCCGGGGGACATCGTGCACGTCAACGCGCACGCCACCTCGACCCCCCAGGGCGACCTGACCGAGCTGAGCTCCATCCGGCAGGCGCTGGGCGAGCACACCGAGGCGATCGTCACCGGCACCAAGTCGATGACGGGCCACCTGCTGGGCGGGGCCGGGGCGCTGGAGTCGATGGCGACGCTGCTGGCCCTGCACCACCGCAAGGTGCCGCCGACCATCAACCTCGACAACCCCGAGGCCGACCTGCGGGCCGACATCGCCACCAAGGTGCGCGACCTGCCCGCCGGCGACCTGGCGGCGATCAACAACTCGTTCGGCTTCGGCGGGCACAACGTCGCCGTCGCCTTCACCAACGCCCACGCCACCAGCACAGGAGCCTGACATGACCACCACCGCCCCGGCCCCCACCGCCGCGCCCGCGAAGGTCAAGCTCCCCCGCGACCAGGACCCGCGCAACCCGAACTTCCGGCTGCGCGAGCTGCTCGACGAGGGCTCGGTGGAGCTGATCACCCCCGACGACGACTCGGGCATGCTCGCCGCCGTCGGCACCGTCAACGGCTGCCGGGTCGTGGCCTTCTGCTCCGACGCCACGGTGATGGGCGGGGCGATGGGGGTCCAGGGCTGCGAGGTCGTCGTGCAGGCCTACGAGCGGGCGATGATCGACCGCGTCCCGGTGCTGGGCATCTGGCACTCCGGCGGCGCGCGGCTCGCCGAGGGCGTGCTCTCGCTGCACGCCGTCGGGCGGATCTTCCACGCGATGACCCAGGCCTCGGGGCACATCCCGCAGATCTCCGTCGTGCTCGGCTTCGCCGCCGGCGGCGCGGCCTACGGCCCGGCCCTGACCGACGTCGTCATCCTCGCGCCCGAGGGCCGGATCTTCGTCACCGGACCCGACGTCGTCCGCTCCGTCACCGGCGAGGACGTCGACATGCTCCGCCTCGGCGGTCCCGACACCCACGGCCGTCGCTCCGGCGTCGTGCACCTGGTCGCCGAGGACGAGGCCGACGCCCTGCTGCAGGGCCGCAACATCACCACGCTGCTGGCCAGCCAGGGCGTCACCGAGGCCGAGGTCGCCGACACCGACCTGGCCGCGCTGCTGCCCGAGTCGCCGCGCCGGGCCTACGACGTGCACCCGCTGATCAACGGCGTCCTCGACGAGGGCTCCACCGTCGAGCTGCACGCCCGCTGGGCCCCGAACGTCACCGTCGCCCTGGGCCGCCTCGGCGGCCGGACCGTGGGCGTGGTGGCCAACAACCCGCTGCGGCTGGGCGGCTGCCTCGACTCCCTCAGCGCGGAGAAGGCGGCCCGGTTCGTGCGGATGTGCGACACCTTCGGCGTCCCGCTCGTCGTCCTCGTCGACGTGCCCGGCTACCTGCCCGGCGTCGGCCAGGAGTGGGACGGCGTGGTCCGGCGCGGCGCGAAGCTGCTGCACGCGTTCGCCGAGGCCGTCGTCCCGCGGGTCACCCTGGTCACCCGGAAGGCCTACGGCGGCGCCTACATCGCCATGAACGCGCGCTCGCTCGGCGCCACCAAGGTCTTCGCCTGGCCGGGGGCCGAGGTCGCCGTGATGGGGCCGGTCGCCGCGGTGCGCATCCTGCACCGGCGCAAGCTCGCCGCCGTCGCCGACGACGTCCGCCCGCAGGTGGAGGCCGAGCTGGCCGCCGAGCACGAGCGGATCGCCGGCGGGGTCGAGAAGGCGGTGGAGATCGGCGTCGTCGACGAGATCGTCACCCCCGACATCACCCGCTCGGCGCTGGCGAAGGCCATCCGCGACGCCGACACCGGCCGCCGCGGGGAGCACACCAACATCCCGCTCTGAGCGGGGGCGGCATGGGCGGCTGGAGCTGGCAGTTCGGCTTCTCGGTCGCCGCCGGCCTGGTGCTGTTCGCGCTGCTCCTGGTGCCGGTGCTGGTCGTGCAGCAGCGGCGCTACGGACGGCTGAGCGCCCTCCGGGTGCTCGTGGTCTCGGCGGCCTGCGTCTACGCGGTCGCCCTGGTGGCCTACACACTGCTCCCGCTGCCCGACCCCGCGACGGTGTGCGCCGCCGAGGGCGGCCGGGGTCCGCAGCTGGTGCCCTTCGCCTTCGTCGGCGACATCCTCCGCGAGACGGCCGGGCTCGACCTGGCCGCCACCCTCGCCTCCCGCGCGACGCTGCAGGTCGTCTTCAACGTCGTCCTGTTCGTCCCCTTCGGCCTGCTGGTCCGCCGGGCCGTCGGCGGGGTGGGCCGGACGACGCTGCTCGGCCTGGCCACCTCGCTGCTGGTCGAGGTCACCCAGGGCACCGCCCTGTTCGGCCTCTACCCGTGCCCCTACCGGCTGGCCGACGTCGACGACCTGATCGCCAACACCACCGGCGCCCTGCTGGGCGCGCTGCTCGCCCGGCGGGTGCTGGCCTGGCTGCCGGCGGCGGAGGACCTCGGCCGGGACCGGCTGCGGCCCCGACCCGTCACCGCCCGGCGCCGCTGGCTGGGCATGGTCGTGGACGGCGTCGTCTTCACCGGCGTGGCCGCCACCCTGCGGCTGCTGGCCGCCGTCGTCGCGCAGCTGACGGGCTGGTCGCTCCCGGCCGGCACCGACGACGTCGCCCGGGCCCTGCCCGCCCTCGTCGCCGGGGTCGTCACCTTCGGCCCGGCGCTCACCGCGCGGGCGGCCTCGCTGGGCCAGCGGGCGGTCTGGCTGCAGCCCGTCTGGCCGCACCCCGTCGGACCCGGCCGCCGACTCCTGCGGACCGGCGTGGTCGGCGGCGCCTGGACGCTGACGACGGCGGCCCGCGACGTCAGCCAGGGCGCGGGACCGCTGGCCCTCGTCGGCGGGCTGGCCACGCTGGTCGTCGTGGTCGCGGTCGTGTCGGTGCTCACCACGCGCGGCCACCGCGGGCTGTCCGGCGCGCTCAGCGGGGCGGCCGTGGTCGACAGCCGGGCTCAGGAGGCCGGCGGCTCCATCCGGTAGACCGCGCCCGCGTCGTCGTCGGTGACGTAGACGGCGCCGTCGGGACCCTGGACGGCCATCACCGGCCGGCCCCAGCGGTCGCCGTCCTCGTCCTGGAAACCGCCGAGCAGCGTCTGCTGGTCGCCCAGCCCGCCGTCGCGCCAGGGGAAGAAGGCGACCTCGGGCGGTCGGGGCGGCTGCCGGTTCCAGGAGCCGTGGACGCCGACCAGCGCGCCGTCGCCCAGTGGTCCGGGCAGGTCGGTGGCGAAGGCGAGGCCGAGCGGCGCGGAGTGCGCGCCCATCCCCTGCTCGACCGGGGCCAGGGCGTCGCAGTCCAGCCGGGAGCCGTCGGCGTTGGTCTCCACGTCGCGGACGAAGGGCCGGTCGGCGTAGACGAGCGGGCTGCCGGCGACGCCGGGCTCGGCGTCGGGGTCGGGGTTGCAGTAGGGCCAGCCGAGGTCGCGGCCCTCGGTGAGCCGGGCCAGCGGCTCCAGCGGGTGGTCGGCGACGTAGTCGTCCAGCACCTCGCCCTGGTCCGAGCCGCCGTCCCCGTCGTGCGCGCGGTCGTAGGGGTAGGCGATGTTGTCGCGGTTGTTGACCGCGGTCCAGACGGCGCCGTCGGGACCGACGGACAGCCCCGTCCCGTTGCGGACGCCGCGGGCGAACACCGCCGGCTCGCCGCCGCCGGGCGGCACCCGCAGGACGGTGGCACGCTCGGGGTCGGCGCTGCGGTCCTCCTCGGACACGTTGCCCGTGGAGCCGACCGAGACGTACACCGCGCCGTCGTCGTCGACGGTGACGCTCTTGAGCGCGTGGGCGTAGGCGCCGCGCAGGTCGTCGCTCTTCGCGTCGGGCAGCCCGTCGGCCACCGGCTCCGGCTCGCCGACGGCGCCGTCGGCGTAGGGGTAGGCGTCGACGCGGTCGCTCTGGGCCACGTACAGCGTGCTCCCCGCGAAGGCCAGTCCGTGCGGCTGGTTCAGCCCGCTCAGCAGGGTGCTGCTGACGGGCTCGCCGTCACCCGGGGTGAGCAGGACGACGTCGCCCTCGTCGGGACGCGAGACCAGCAGCCGGTCGTCGGGCGTCCAGGCGGCCAACCGGGCCTCGTCGACGCGGGCCCAGAGGCTCACCGACCAGCCCGCGGGCGCCTGCACCTCGCGCGGCTCGTCGAACGGCCCGTCGGCGAGGGCATCGGGGACCTGGAGCGGCGAGCCGACCAGGCCGACCCCCGCCCCGGTGCTGGTCGGCGCGGGCGGGGCCGACGTCGAGGAGGTGCTGCTGCAGGCGGCGAGCACCAGGGTCAGGGCCCCGGCGGCCGCGACCGTCCGGGGGCGGCGGAGCAGGCGGGAGCTCATGCCGGGCAACCTAGCCGCGGCGGGCAAACCCAGGCCCTTCGACGGGCTCGGGGAGCGGCGGCCGGGCAGGCCCTCCGACGGGCTCAGGGAGCGGGGATTGGGCGGCCCTTCGACGGGCTCGGGGAGCGGAGGGTCAGCCCCAGCCCTGCCGACGGGGGTCGGGCGGCAGCCGCGGGTTGAGCAGGTGGGCGACGAGCGCCGTCCAGCCGGTCTGGTGGGTGGCGCCGAGGCCCTCGCCGGTGTCGCCGTCGAAGAACTCGCAGAAGGTGGGGTGCTCCGACCACAGCGGGTCGTCGCTGGCCTCGATGCGGTCGCCGTCGCTGGGCCGGCGGCCGTCGACGGGCCGGAACAGCGCCGTCAGCCCGCCGTCGACGAGGTCGGCCGCCTCCACCAGCGTCCGGAGGTTGCCCGAGCCGGTGGGGATCTCGATCTGGAAGGTGTCGCCGAAGTGCCGGCCGTAGGTGCGCAGCTTGTCGGCCAGCAGCACGTTGACCGGGAACCAGACGGGGCCGCGCCAGTTGGAGTTGCCGCCGAACATGCCGGTCCGGCTCTCCCCCGGCTCGTACTCGATGCTGGTCCTGGTGCCGTTGAACTCGAACTCCACCGGGTCGGTGTAGGCCTTGGACAGCGAGCGGATCCCGTACGGGGAGAGGAACTCCTCGGGGTCGAACATCCGCTCGAGGATCCGCCGGAGCCGGTCGGGGTCCACCATCGACAGCAGCCGGCGCTGGCCCGCGCCCGCCTCGCCGTCGCCGGTCTGCTCGGTGAGCAGCGGGCCGACCAGCCCGGGGCGGCGCTTCTGCAGCCAGCGCAGCCGCTCCCCGACGCCCGGGCACTCCTCCTCCAGCCAGGAGGGCACCTCGGTCGCGCCCAGCAGGGGCAGCAGGCCGACCATCGAGCGGACGCGCATCGGGTGCGCGCGGCCGTCGGGCTCGACCAGCACGTCGTAGTAGAAGCCGTCCTGCTCGTGCCACAGCGAGATGTTGCGGCTGCCGAAGGAGCTCATCGCCCGGGCGATGGAGAGGAAGTGCTCGAGGAACTTCGTCGCCGTGTCGTCCCAGGCCGAGTCGAAGCGGGAGAGCTCGAGGGCGATCTTGAACATCTGCTGGGAGTAGAAGGCCATCCAGCTGGTCGCGTCGGACTGCTCCAGCCGGAAGCCCGGCGGCAGCGGGGCCGAGCGGTTGAACAGCCCGATGTTGTCCATCCCCAGGAAGCCGCCCTCGAACAGGTTGGAGCCGGCGGCGTCCTGCCGGTTGACCCACCAGGAGAAGTTGAGCAGCAGCTTGGTGAAGATCCGGACGAGGAACTCGCGGTCGCGGTAGCCGTCGATCCGGTAGACGTGCCAGGCGGCCCAGGCGTGCACCGGCGGGTTGACGTCGCCGAAGTCCCACTCGTAGGCGGGCAGCTGGCCGTTGGGGTGCATGGCCCACTCCCGGCACATCAGCACCAGCTGCTCCTTGGCGAACGCCGGGTCGACGTGGGCCAGCGGGATGGTGTGGAAGGCCGTGTCCCAGGCGGCGAACCAGGGGTACTCCCACTCGTCGGGCATGGAGATGACGTCGGCCAGCGACAGGTGCTGCCAGTGCAGGTTCCGGGCGCCCGGCTGACGGCGGGCCGGTGCCGGGGCCGGCTCGGCCGGGTCGCCCTCCAGCCACTGCTCGACGTCGTAGCGGTAGAGCTGCTTGCCCCACAGCAGGCCGGCGTAGGCGCGGCGCGCGACGTGGGTGTCGCCGGCGTCCAGCCCGGGGTGGATGACGGTGGCGTAGAACGCGTCGGCCTCGGCCCGGCGGTCGGCCAGGACGCCGTCGTAGCCGGCGTCGAAGGTGGTCGCGTCGGGCGGCGTCGGCTGCATCCGCAGCCGGACCGTGACGGTCTCCCCGGGCGCCACCGCGGCGAACGTGTAGCGGAAGCCGACCTTGGTGCCACCGCGGCGGGTGACGACGTCCCGGGCGCCGTGCACGACGTGGTCGTTGATCCCGTCCTTGGTGTAGCGGGCGGCGTTCATGCCGCCGCCGTAGAGCTTGAGCCGGTTGGTCTCGTTCTCGCAGAACATCACCTCGGGGGCGCCCTCGGCGGCCAGGTGGATCTCGCCCAGGTGCTCGTGCGGCAGCCGCACGGCGGTCAGGCCCAGCCCGTCCTCGAGGGCCACGGGCTCGATGGAGGTGCGGCGCTCGTCGCGGCCCCAGCTCCAGGTGTTGCGCAGCCACAGCTGCGGGATGAGCTCCAGCGGGGCCGGGTCCGGGCCGTGGTTGGTGGCCGAGACCGTCATCAGCAGGTCGTCCGGACCCGCCTTCGCGTAGCTGACGAGGACGTCGAAGAACCGGTTCTCGTCCAGCACGCCGGTGTCGGCCAGCTCGAACTCGCGGTCGTCGCGGCCCCGGGCGGCGTTCTCGCGGCGGAGCTGGTCGTAGGGGTACTCCGCCTGCGGGTAGCGGTACAGCCACTGCATCCAGCTGTGCGTGGGCGTGCAGTCCAGCGCCCAGAAGTGCTCCTTGACGTCCTCGCCGTGGTTGCCCTCGGCGTTGGTCAGGCCGAACAGCCGCTCCTTGAGGATCGGGTCACGGGTGTTCCACAGCGCCAGCCCGAGGTTGACGAACCCGAAGCGGTCGCAGACCGCGCCCAGCCCGTCCTCGCCCCAGCGGTAGGCCCGCGCGTAGGCGTGGTCGAAGGGGAAGGAGTCCCAGGCGTTGCCGTCGGCGGAGTAGTCCTCGCGGACGGTGCCCCACTGCCGCCCGGCGACGTAGGGACCCCAGCGCCGCCAGGGCGCGGAGGCGTCCGCGGAGTCGGCGAGGCGCCGGTGCTCGGCCGTGTCCGGACGCGGGCGTGGGGGGAAGTCCGACGTCACCGGGACAGTCTGCCGCCTGGGCGTTGCGCTCCGGTAACGCGTCCGGGGCGCGTCGGGCGACGCTGCACCCCGGCTGTCGTCCTGCACCCCGGCGTCGGGGTGCAGCAGCGATCTCGGGGTGCGGCGAGGTCCCGCTGTCCACAGATGTGGCGGAGGGCGTGGCCCGAGGGGCGGGGCTCTGGTGCGCTGGTGGCGTGGACCCCCTCCCTGACGTCCGGCTGGCCCGCGACCTCGTCGCCGACGGCCGCGCCTACAACGAGCTGGGCCGGCTCGTGCGCCGCGGCGAGCTGGAGCACCTGCGCCGTGGCGCCTACGCCCTGCCCGGGGCTGATCCCGGCCCCGACGCGCAGCACAGAAGGATGGTCCACGCGACGCTGCCGCTGCTCGACGGCGGCGTCGTCAGCCACCGCTCGGCGGGGGTGCTGCACGGCCTCCCGCTGCCGCCGGACGCGTCCGCCCTGGTCGACGTGACGCGCGCCGACGCCACCTCCGGTCGCCGTCGCGGGCACGTCCACCGCTGGGCGGCGCCACTGCTGGCCGACGAGGTCGTCGCCGTCGACGGGCTGCCCGTGACCGACCTGGCGCGCACGGTCGTCGACCTGGGCCGGACGCTCCCCTTCGCCGACGCCGTGGCGGTGGCCGACGCCGCTCTGCACCGGGGACTGCACCCGGACGCGCTCGCCGCGGCGGTCGAGCGGGCCCGCGGGCGCCCCGGCGTCGCGGACGCCCGACGCGTGGTCTCCTTCGCCGACGGCCGCAGCGAGAGCGCGGGCGAGTCGCACAGCCGCGTCGTGCTGCACCGGCTCGGGCTGCCGCGTCCGGAGCTGCAGCTCGAGGTCCGCGACCCCGGGGGCCGGCTGCTGGGTCGCTGCGACTTCGGCTGGGAAGAGCACCGGACCGTCGGCGAGTTCGACGGACGCACGAAGTACGGCCGTCTGCTGCGCCCGGGGCAGACTCCAGAGGATGCGGTCTGGGCCGAGAAGCGGCGCGAGGACCTGCTGCGGGACGAGGGCTGGCAGGTGGTGCGCTGGTGCTGGGCGGACCTGTGGCAGCCGGCGCTCCTCGGACAGCGGCTGCACCGGGCCTTCCGGCGGCAGCGCCGGTGAGGCACCCCGAGCACCGCGCTGCACCCCGACGCCGGGGTGCAGGAGCGGTCTCAGGGTGCAGGAGCGGTCAGACGACCTCGTGCAGCCAGCGGACGGCCCCGCCGTCGCCGGCGTGCCGGAAGGGCTCGAGCTCGTCGTCCCAGGGCTGGCCGAGCAGCTGGCCGAGGGCCGTCGGGAGGTCGAGGCCGCCGGCGGCGGACGCGCTGACGGCGTGCTTGATCCGGTCCTCGGGCACGAGGATGTCGCCGTGCAGGCCGGTGACGGCGTGGAAGACGCCCAGGCCCGGGGTGTAGGAGTACCGCTCGCCCTCCGACGTCGAGGTGGGCTCCTCGGTCACCTCGAAGCGCACCTTCTGCCAGCCCTTGAGGGCGCTGGCCAGCCGCGCCGCGGTGCCGACGGGGCCGGTCCAGGTGTACTCGCAGCGGTAGGCGGCGCGCTCGATCGGCTGCGCGGTCCAGGTCACGCCCACGGGCATGCCGAAGACGCCGCCGACCGCCCACTCGATGTGCGGGCACAAGGCTGACGGCGCGGAGTGGATGTACAGGACTCCACGGGTCGTGCTCATCTGTTCCTCCTCGTGCATCGACCGACAGCCTGAGAGCTGCCTTCCCCGACATCCTCAGAGCCGGTCCTGCACGCGGTGGAGCGCTGCCTAGTCTGCACCATCGGCCTCACCCGCACCAGGAGCGCCGGTGCGGCGACGACGCGGGCCCCGAGGCGCACCGGCTCACAGCCGGCGCACGGGGCGGCCGCCTACGCTTCGTGGATGACCGGTCCCGTCCCCCACGACCGCGTCGCCCTGCTGGTCAACGGCAGCTCGCGGCGCGGCGCCGACGCCTACGGCCGCACCCTGCGCGGGCTCCGCTCCGCCGGGCTGGCCGTGATGCGCTCGGTGCTGCTCGAGGACCCGGCCCAGCTGCCGGCCGAGGTGGCGGCCGCCGTCGGCGCCACCTGCCGGCTGCTCGTCGTCGGCGGCGGGGACGGCACCGTCGGCGCGGTCGCCGGCCTGCTGGCCGACCTGCCGCCCGAGGTCCGGCCTGTGCTGGGCGTCGTGCCGCTGGGCACCGCCAACGACTTCGCCCGGACCCTGGACCTGCAGCCCGGCGTGGTCGCCGCGCTGACCGCCTTGGCCACCGGCAAGGTCGTCGACGTCGACCTCGGCCGCGCCAACGGCGCACCCTTCCTCAACGTCGCCTCGCTCGGCCTCTCCGTCGGCGCCACCCACGCGCTGCACCCCGGTCTCAAGCGCCGGCTCGGACCGATCGCCTACCCCGTCGCCACGCTGCAGGCCTACCGCCGGCACGAGCCCTTCGACATCCGGCTGGAGTTCCCCGACGGCGACCGCGAGCCGCTCGAGCTGACGGGTCTGCTCCAGGTCGCCGTGGGGAACGGCCGGCACTACGGCGGCGGCAACACCGTCGCCCCCGACGCCGGCATCGACGACGCGAGCCTCGACGTCTACGCCGTCCGCGCAGGCCGGATCCGGGAGCACCTCAGCCTGGCCCGGCTGCTGCGCAGCGGGAACCTCGTGCACCACGACCACGTGCAGCACGTCGTCACCCCGGCCGTGCGGCTGACCAGCGACCGACCGCTGCCGGTCAACCTCGACGGCGAGATCTCGGCCGCCAGCCCCGTCGAGTTCCGGGTGCAGCGCAACGCCGTCGAGGTGGTCGTGCCGCAGCACATCACCCACCTCAGCCACGAGGGCCCGCCGACCCCGGCCGAGCCGGCGACGCCGGACCGCGGCGCCGAGCCGGTCGAGGTCCCCGGCCAGACCTGAGCGAACCGGGCCCGGAACGAGCGGACCCCGAGGGGCTAGACCTGCGGCCGTCGGCCGGCCAGCACGCCGGCGAGGCAGCCGAGCGCGGCCGAGACCAGCACGACGACGGCGGTGACCCCGCCCAGCCCGCGCAGCCCGGTGCCGGCGTCCCAGAGCAGCAGCAGCCCCCCGGCGGCCACCGCCACGAGGGCCCAGCGGGCCAGCACCGGGCCCGGACGGGGTGCGCGGTGGGCGTCGACCGCCGCCGCGAGCGCCACTGGCCCCAGGGCCAGCACCACGAGCAGCACCCCCGCACCGGTGGCCGGGTCGGGCAGCCCCGAGGACCGGGCCGCGAGCAGCACGACGACCTCGGCCAGCACGAAGGCCAGCAGCCGGACGGCCGTCCCGCCGAGCCAGGACCGGTCGAGCACGGACGTCGGCGGAGCGGGCTCGAGACGCGTCGTGGTCATCCCCCGATCGTGGCCCGGACGCCCGCCGGCCGTCGGCCGTTCGGCACATCCGGCGCCTCCGTGACCGAACCGTCACCGTCCTCGTCAGTTTCTGACACGCAATTCTGGTGTGAAGTCAACCGTTGACGAGACGACTCCGCCCTGAGTACGTTCGGCAGAACAGGTGTTCGACTCCCCCGCACCGCAACCCGTCGACCGAAGCCCGGAGACCTCCATGGCCCGCCCTCGCCTCGTCCCCGCCGTCGCCGCCGGCGCCGCCCTCGTCCTGGGCGCCACCGCGCTGACCGCCTCCCCCGCCGCCGCCGGCCCCGGCGGCCACGACCGCCCGCACCGCTGGGTGCAGAAGACGCTGCAGCAGATGACGCTGGAGCAGAAGGTGGGGCAGCTCTTCGTGCCCTACGTCACCGGCGCGACGGCCGACACCGCCTCCCCGGAGAACCTGGCCCGCTTCGGGGTCGCCACCCCGGCCGAGGCGGTGCAGAAGCTGCACCTCGGCGGCGTCATCTACTTCGCCTGGTCGGACAACACGCAGGACCCGCAGCAGATCGCCGCCCTCAGCAACGGCCTGCAGGAGGCCGCGCTGGCCCCGGCGGACGACGAGCGGCGCGGGAAGAAGGCACCGGCCGTCCCGCTGACCATCGCCACCGACCAGGAGACGGGCATCGTCGCGCGCGTCGGCCCGCCGGCCACGGTCTTCCCGGGCGCCATGGCGCTGGGCGCGGGCCGCGACCTGCGGGCCACCCGCGACACCTACGCCATCACCGGCACCGAGCTGCGCGCGATCGGCATCAACACCGACTACGCCCCCGACGCCGACGTGAACGTCAACCCGGCGAACCCGATCATCGGCGTCCGCTCCTTCTCCTCCCGCCCCGAGCTGGTGGCCGACCACGTCACCGCGGCGGTGCGCGGGCTGCAGACCGACGGCTCGGTCTCGGCCGTGGCCAAGCACTTCCCCGGGCACGGCGACACCGGCACGGACTCCCACAGCGACCTGCCCGTCATCACCCACACCCGCGCGGAGTGGGAGGAGATCGACGCCCCGCCGTTCCGGGCCGCGATCGCCGCCGGCGTCGACTCGATCATGACCGCGCACATCTCCTTCCCCGAGCTGGAGCCGAACGGCGACCCGTCCACGCTGAGCAAGAAGGTGCTGACGGGCATGCTCCGCGAGGAGCTGGGCTTCCAGGGCGTCATCGCGACCGACTCCCTGCGGATGGAGGGCGTGCGCAAGAAGTACAGCGACGAGGAGATCGCCATCCGCGCCGTCGAGGCCGGGGCCGACGTCCTGCTGGACCCGCAGCAGCCCGCGCTGCAGTACCAGGCCGTCCTCGACGCCGTCCGTGACGGCCGGCTGAGCGAGCGGCGCATCGACGCGAGCGTCCGCCGGATCCTGGCCATGAAGTACGAGCGCGGCGTGGTCCGCGACCCGCTGGTCAAGGAGCACGAGGTCGCCCGCACCGTCGGGACGCCCGCCCACCTGGCCCGGGCGCAGGAGATCACCGACGCCACGCCGACGCTGGTCACCGACGACGCGGACCTCGTCCCGCTGCCGGCCGGCTCCACCCTGGTCACCGGGTTCGGCGCCACCGGCGTGCCGGCCCTGGCCGAGAAGCTCACCGCCCGCGGCCACCGGGCCGAGGCCTTCACCACGGGCAGCACGCCGACCGCGGCGGTCGTCGCCGAGGCGGTCACGAAGGCCGACGCGCACGACACCGTCGTGGTGATGACCTCCTCGGCCACGAAGAGCCCGGCCCAGCAGCAGCTGGTCGCCGCCCTGCTGGCCACCGGGAAGCGGGTGCTCGTGGTGGCCGTGGCCAACCCCTACGACATCAGCGTGCTGCCCGGCGTGCAGAGCTACCTGGTGACGTACTCCACCACCCCGGTGGCCGTCGAGTCGGTCGCCCGGCTGCTGGACGGCGCCATCCGCCCGCAGGGCACGCTGCCCGTCGACATCCCCAGCGCCGCCGACCCCGCGACGGTGCTGTTCCCCTTCGGCACCGGCCTCACCTCCTGAGGCCCACCGCCCCACCCGCACCGGACGCACGAGAGGACGACCCCATGTCGAACCCCCTGGGCCGCAGGGCCCTGCTCGGAGGAGCCGCGGCCGGAGCCGGCGCGCTGGCCACCCTGCCCCTGACCGCGGGGACCGCGGCTGCCACGGGACGCGGCGGTGGCCGTCCCGGCCGCGTCCGGCCCGGTGCCGACGTGGCGCAGGCCGACCGCTGGCGCGTCCTCGCCGGCCAGCGGGTGGGCGTCATCACCAACCCCACCGGCGTCGTGCAGGACACCCTCGGCAGCGTCGTCGACGCCATGGTGGGCTCGGGCCGGGTCGAGGTGGGCGCCGTCTTCGGGCCCGAGCACGGCTTCCGCGGGACGGCGCAGGCCGGGGAGTCCGAGGGCACCTCGGTCGACGAGCGGACCGGCGTCACCGTCCACGACGCCTACGGCGCGGACGCGGAGAGGTTCGCCGCGCTCTACGCCGAGTCGGGCGTGGAGACCGTGGTCTTCGACATCCAGGACGTCGGCGCCCGCTTCTACACCTACATCTGGACGATGTACCAGGCGATGGTCGCCGCCGCCCGGACCGGTCTGCGGTTCGTCGTCCTCGACCGGCCCAACCCCGTCGGCGGCCGGGCGCGCGGTCCCGTGCTGCGGCCCGGGTTCACCTCCGGCGTCGGGCTGGACGCCATCGCCCAGGCGCACGGCATGACCGCCGGGGAGGTCGCCCGCTTCTTCGACGGCGAGTTCCTGCCCCGGGTCGCGGGTCGGCGGATCGCCGACCTCGAGGTCGTCCGGCTGCAGGGCTGGCGGGCGGACATGCTGTACCCCGACACCGGCCTGCCCTGGATCCTGCCCAGCCCCAACATGCCGAGCCCGACGACCGCGCTGCTCTACCCGGGCACCTGCCTGTTCGAGGCGACCAACCTCAGCGAGGGCCGCGGGACCACGCTCCCCTTCGAGCTGATCGGCGCGCCCTACGTCGACCACCGCTGGGCCGAGGCGCTCACCCGGCGACGGCTGCCCGGCGTCCGCTTCCGGGAGGCCTGGTTCACCCCCACGTTCTCCAAGAACGCGAACCAGGTCTGCGGGGGCGTCCAGGTGCACGTCACCGACGCCGACGCGGTCGACCCGGTCGCCCTGGTCACCCACATGCTCGTCACCCTGCGGGACCTCTACGACGGCTTCGACTGGCGGCTGGTGGGCGGCAGCAGCGACGGGGGCCGCTGGATGGACCTGCTGACCGGCTCCGACCGGTTCCGCACCCAGCTGGAGGCGGGTGCCTCCGCCGACGCCATCACCGCCGGCTGGCGCGACGAGCTGCGGGCCTTCGACCGCACCCGCTCGGCCTACCTGCTCTACCCGCGGAGCCGGTGATGCGCGGCACCCTGAGGACGGCCGCGGTGCTGCTCACCGCGGCGGCGCTGGCGGCGACGGCCGGACCGGCGCAGGCCGGTGGACGCGGCGGCCGCTTCGACCAGCCCGAGGACGGGTTCCCCTCGCCGCGCACCGTGCTGCGGTCCGGCACCCCGCAGTCGGCCGGCCTGGACCCCGCGCCGCTGGAGCGGGCCTGGGACACCGTCACCGGCCTGGAGCAGGCCCCGGAGGACGGCCACCCGCTGTACCCGGGCGCCGTGCTGACCTACGGCCACGAGGGCCGGGTGGTGATGACGCGCGCGAGCGGGTACGCCCGGCTCTACGCCGACGGCGCGGGGACGCTGCTGCCGGCGGACGAGCGGATCGCGACGCGGACCGACACGATCTACGACCTCGCCTCGATCTCGAAGCTGTTCACCTCCGTCGTGGTCATGCAGCAGGTGGAGCGCGGCCGGATCGACCTCGACGCCCCGGTGGCGCGCTACGTGCCGGAGTTCGCGGCCCACGACAAGGCGGGCATCACCATCCGCCAGCTGCTCACGCACACCTCGGGCTTCCCCGCCTTCCTGCCGTTCTGGAGCGCGTACCCCGACCCGGCCTCGCGGATGCACGCGGCGCTGACGGCGGAGACGGTGAACGAGCCCGGCTCCACCTACCTGTACAGCGACCTCAACCTCATCACCCTCGGCGAGGTCGTCCACCGCGTCAGCGGCGAACCGCTGGAGCGGCTGGTGGCCGAGGGGATCACCCGTCCCCTGGCGATGCGGGACACCGGCTACAACCCGGACCCCTCGCTGCGGCCGCGGATCGCCGCGACGGAGTTCCAGACCGCGCCGGACCGCGGCATGGTCTGGGGACAGGTGCACGACGAGAACGCCTGGTCCTTCGGCGGCGTGGCCGGGCACGCAGGCGTGTTCTCGACCGCCCGGGACCTGTCCGTGCTGGCCCAGACCATGATCAACGGCGGCAGCTACGGCGGCCACCGGATCCTGTCCCCCGCGTCGGTGCAGCAGATGATCACCAACGAGAACGCGGCCTTCCCCGGCGATGATCATGGTCTGGGCTTCGAGCTGGACCAGCGGTGGTACATGGGCGGGCTCGCCTCGCAGCGCACGGCCGGGCACACCGGCTACACCGGCACGTCACTGGTGATCGACTTCTCCTCGCGCTCGTTCGTCATCCTGCTGACGAACCGGGTGCACCCCAGCCGGAGCTGGGGCAGCGTCAACCCAGCCCGCGTCGCGGCCGCCCAGGGGATGGCGGAAGCGCTGGCGGTCAAGCCTCGCGAGGGTCGCGACGCCTGGTTCTCCGGCACCGCGAACGCCCGGACGGCGACGCTCACCGTGCCGGTGCCCGCCACCGGACCGGCCGAGCTGGCCTTCGACCAGCTGGTCGACACCGAGAGCAGCGACCTGCTGACGCTCGAGGTCTCCACCGACGACGGCGCCAGCTGGGCCCCGCTGCCCTACCGGGCGGGCGGCGAGGTCGTCGAGGGCGGCTACGCCGTCGCGGGACGACGGACCTGGGACCGGGCGAGGGCCGCGCTGCCGGCCGGGCCGTCGCTGGTCCGCTGGACCTACACCCAGGATGCGAGCCTGTCCGGCCGCGGGGTCTACCTCGACGGCATCGCGGTCACCCAGGGCCGGCGGACCGTCGTCGACGCCGAGCACCACCCCGGCGTCGTCACCGCCGACGGCTGGACGCGCGCCCGACGCTGACCCCGCCCGCCCGCGCCGGGTGCTGACGGCTCACCAGCCGCCGCCACCGCCGCCGCCGACGCCGCCCCCGGCGGACCCGCTGCTCATCCCGGAGGCGCCGCCGGTGCCGGCGGTGGCCGCCGTCATCGAGGTGGTGGCGGCCTGGGAGAACGCGCCGAGGGTGTCGGCGAACGACGCGCCGCCGGCCGTGGCGAAGAGGAACGGCTGGGTGCCCACATACCAGGTGGGCAGCGGCACGGCGTGGCCGCGGGCGGCGAGCTCGGCGAAGACCCGGGCCCACCGCTCGGCGACGCCGAAGGCGATGGCGTGCGGCAGGTAGCGGGAGAAGAGGTCCTCGCCTTCCTCGAAGCGGATCTGCTCGGCCTCGGCGGTCTCCAGGTAGAGCTGGAAGCCGACCGCCTGGTCGAGCACGGCGCTGCCGGCCGGCGTCCGGGCGGGCATCGCGTGCGCGGCCACCAGCAGGACCACGCCCACTCCCACGACGGCCAGCCCGACCAGGCCCCAGCCGACGGTGAGGGCCAGCACCAGGGTCAGCACGGCGCCGGCGACGAGCACGCCCGCCCCGAGCCCGTACCAGCGCCCGCGGACCGTCGCCGGGTTGCCGGTGAACCAGCCCTGCTCGGTCACCGCCGCGTACAGCGCCTTCTGCACCTCCCCCACCGCCCCGGCGAACGAGACGCCCAGGTCGTCGAGGTCGACCTCGTCGCGGGAGCCGAACACGCGCTGGAGCACCAGCTCCTCGTAGGCCAGCAGCGGTTCGCGCGGCCGGTCGCCGGCCGCCGTCCGGACCAACCGCCACGACCGGTCCTCAGCGCCCTTCCCGGCCCCGCCGGCCTTCCCGCTCCCCCCGGGTCCGCCGGTCTCGACGATCCGCAGGTGCCCCCGGACCGCGAGGTCGACGACGGTCGCCGTCACGTCGTGGGTGTGGGCGACCTCGTCGACCAGCGTGCCCAGCTCGCCCGGACGGACGCCGTCGGGCGGGGTGAACCGGACCGCGACCGGTGCCCGCCGGTCACGGGGGCCGCTGGGGGCGGACGCCCCGCCGACCGGCGCGAGGCCCGGCGTCAGCCCGACGTGCTGCCGGTCGCGGCCGCCCCGGCGGGCCCGGGCCAGCACCGCCCCCGCGCCCAGCAGCGCGACCGCGCCGGCCAGGCCCGCCGTCAGCGGCGCCACGGTGAAGGTGTTGCCGAGGTTCCGCCGCGGCAGCAGCACCGGCTCGGCCCCGACGAAGGTGCCGGCCGGCCAGGCCGCGACGACGGTGAGGCCGCTGCCCGGCTCGACCCGGTCCTGGCGGTAGGTGACCGCGTCCCCCGACACGTCCGCGGCGGCGCAGGCGGCGTCGGCCCCGTCCTGGCCGACGGCGCAGCGGGCGCCGACCACCGGCGCGGGGCCGCTCAGGGTCACGGTGACCGCGCTGAGCGGCACCTCCCACTGGTCGCCGACGACGTTCCAGAAGATCTCGTCCTGGCCGCCCGCGCCGGTGCCGGGGTTGACGACGCCGCGGATCCGGTAGCCGATCTCGTAGCTCTGCACGCCGTCGACCTCGACGTCCTCGTCGCCGACCCGGATGGCCAGGGCCCCGCCGTCCTCGTCGGTCTCCACCTGCGCGGGCGCCCCGCTGGGGCTCGCCGCGGTGACGTCGGTGACCTCGAAGCCCCGGTAGTGGTCGGGGTCGCCGGCGATCTCCTGGCGCAGCGGCAGCGTGACGTGGGGGCCGTGGCCCGCGGTGCCCGCGAAGTCGAAGTCGAACGCGACCCGGACGTCGATGGTGCCGTCGGAAGCGGCGCGCGCGGTGAGGTCGTAGCGGGTGACCGCCCAGTCGTCCTCGTCCGCGGCAGCCGTCCCCGGGACGGCGAGCAGGAGGAGCAGACCCAGGACGGCGGTGGTGGCGAGACGTCTCACCCCGCCCAGCGTAGGAGGGGCGGAGGTCGGCGCCGGGACGCGGGCGGGGGCGCCACAGAACTTCGACGTGCAACTCCGCGACGGCTGTGGCAGCGTGAGGACGTGCCCGGCGTCCCCCCTCCCCCTCCTGCTCCTGCGACGCCGGCCGGGCTGGGCACCGGGCTGGGCGCCTACCTCCGGCTGCTCCGCCACCGCCCCGCGCGCGACCCCTTCCTGGCCGCCTTCGTGGCCCGGCTGCCGCTCTCGATGGCGCCGCTCGGCATGCTGCTGCTGGTCGAGGCCGAGCGCGGCACGTACAGCCTCGCCGGCTTCGTCACCGGCGCCTACGCCGTCGGCAGCGCCCTGGGCACACCCCTGTGGGGACGCCTGATGGACCGCTTCGGCCAGGTCCGGGTGCTGCTGCCGACGGCGCTGACCAGCGCGACGCTGGTCGTGGCGCTGGCCCTGGCCACCACGGGCTCCGCGCCCCCGCTGGTGCTGGTCGCGCTGGCGGCCCTGGCCGGGTTCGCGTACCCGCCGATGAGCCCGGCGCTCCGCTCGTCGTGGCGGGTGATCTTCCCCGACCGCGAGTCGCGGCGCGTCGCGTTCGCCCTCGACGGCACGTCGGTCGAGCTGCTGTTCGTCGGCGGTCCCCTGCTGCTCTCGCTGCTGCTGGTGCTCTCGGCGCCGGTCGTGCCGCTGCTGGCCACCGCCGCCGCGATGGCCGGCGGGGTCCTGGCCTACTGCACCACCGACGCCGCCCGCCGTTCCCGGCCCGCCGGCCCCGGCCCGAGCGCCGTGGACGACGACGGCGTCCCCGTCCCGAACCACCGCTCGGCGCTGGCCGCGGCCGGCGTCGTCGCCCTGCTGCTGGTGATGCTGGCCATGAGCATCGGCTTCGGCCAGCTCGACACCTCCCTCGCCGCGACGGCCGGGCTGGTGCTGGGCAGCACCGAGCGGGTCGGCCTGCTGTTCCTGGCCATCGCCGGGGGCAGCGCCGTCGGCGGACTGGTCTTCGGCGCCCGGGCCTGGCCCTTCGACGAGCGCCGCGCGGTCCCGACGCTGCTCGCCCTGTTCGCGCTGATGCTCGCCGTGATGGCGGTGCTGATGGGCCTGCCGACCGTCCCGCTGTGGGTGGTCTTCCCCGTCCTCGTGGTCACCGGCGCCACCGTCGCGCCGACGCTGATCATGCAGCAGAGCCTGCTGGACCACCTGGCCCCGGCGCACCGGCTGAACGAGGCGCAGGCCTTCCTGTCCGCGGCCAACACCACGGGGGCCGCGGCGGGCACCGCCCTCGCCGGGGTGCTCATCGACTTCCACGGCCTCGGCGTCTCCTTCGGCGGCGCCGCGGCCGGGGCCGCCCTGGCCGCGGTGGTCGCCGTGGCCAGCCAGGCGCGCTGGCGGCGGGCCTCCGCCGCGCAGACCCGGGCCGAGGCCGTCGCCGCGCAGCGCTGACGCGGCCCGCCGGGACGCCCGGCCGCGGCACCGCCTCCGTAGGGTGAGGGCATGACCACCACCGCGCCCCACGGCTCCTGGCCCTCCCCCGTGACGGTCGACCAGCTGACCTCCGCGAGCGTCGGCCTCGCCGAGGTCCACGTCGACGGCGGGGACCTGTACTGGCTGGAGGCCCACGCCGAGCAGGGCGGGCGGTGCAGCGTCTGGCGCGCCCCGCTGGCCGGCGGGACCGCCGTCGAGGTGACCCCGCCCGGGGCCAACGTCCGCAGCCGGGTGCACGAGTACGGCGGCGGCGCCTGGGGCGTGGCGGACGGCGTCGTCGTCTACTCCGAGATGGCCGACGGCCGGCTCCACCGGGTCGACGGCGACGGGCCCGCCCGCGCCCTCACCCCCGCCGGTGACCTGCGCTTCGCCGACGTCCGGGTGCACCCCGACCGCGGGCTGGTGCTGGCCGTGCGGGAGGACCACGGCGGCCCCGGGGAGTGCGTCAACACCGTCGTCGCCGTGGCGCTGGAGCCGGCCGCCGACGAGGCCGACCTGGACCCGGGCACGGTGCTGGTCGACGGCGTCGACTTCTGCTCGACCCCCGAGCTGGCCGCGGACGGCCGGCTGGCCTTCGTCACCTGGGACCACCCCGCGATGCCCTGGGACGCCACCGCGCTCTCCGTGGGCACGCTGGCCGGGGACGCCGCGTCGGGCTGGCGCCTGGAGGACGTCGCGCAGGTCGCCGGCGGCCCGTCCGTCTCCGCGGTGCACCCGCGCTGGACCCCCGGCGGCACGCTCGTCCTGGTCGACGACCGCAGCGGCTGGTGGAACCTCTACGCGTGGTCCGGCGGGGACGGCGAGGACCGCCCGCTGCACCCGGCCGAGGCCGAGTTCTGCGAGCCCGGCTGGGTGCTGGGCCAGACGCCCTACGCCGTCGTCGACGACACCACCCTGGTCTGCGCGCTGAACCGGAGCGGCGTGCTCTCGACCGCCCTGCTCGACCTCGGCACCGGCGACCTCCACCCCCTGACGGCCGAGGGCACCGAGGCCAGCGCGCTCGCCGTCGGCGACGGCCGGGTGGCGGCCGTGCTGCACCACCCGGACCGGCCGGCCGGGCTCGCCGTGGCGGTGCTCCCGGCCGGCGACGAGCCGCTCGCCTGGGACGAGCGCCGCCGCTCCAGCGACCTCGCCCTGCCGCCCGGAGCCGTCTCCCGCGCCGAGGCCGTCAGCTGGGACAGCCCGCGGGGCCCGGTGCACGGCTTCTACTACCCGCCGACCAACCCCGACGTCGTGGCGCCGGAGGGCAGCCTGCCGCCGCTGGTCACGCTGTCCCACGGCGGCCCGACGTCGTTCAGCTCGCCGGCGTTCTCGCTGTCCTACCAGTTCTGGACCTCCCGGGGCTACGCCGTCCTCGACGTCAACTACGGCGGCAGCACCGGCTACGGCCGGGCCTACCGCGAGCGGCTCGTGGGCACCTGGGGCCTGGTGGACGTCGCCGACTGCGCCGACGGCGCCCGCGCCATGGGCGACCAGGGCCGGGCCGACCCCGACCGGCTGGTGGTCAAGGGCGGCAGCGCCGGCGGCTACACCACGCTGCGCGCGCTGACCGCGACCGACGTCTTCGCCGCCGGCATCAGCTCCTACGGCATCGGCAGCCTGGAGGCCCTGGCCCTGGACACCCACAAGTTCGAGTCCCGCTACCTCGACGGGCTGGTGGGTCCCTACCCCGAGGCCCGCGACGTCTACGTCGAGCGCTCGCCGCTCACCCACGTCGACTCCCTGGCCGCGCCGATCCTCCTGCTGCAGGGCACCGAGGACAAGGTGGTGCCGCCGGCCCAGGCCGAGGAGATGGCCGACGCCGCCCGCCGCAAGGGCCTGCCGGTGGCGCTGATCATGTTCGAGGGCGAGGGCCACGGCTTCCGCCGGGCCGAGAACATCCGGCGCTCGCTCGAGGCGCAGCAGTACTTCCTCGGCCGGCTCTTCGGGTTCACCCCGGCCGACGACGTGCAGCCGGTGGAGATCGAGAACCTGGCCTGAGGTCGTCCCCCGCTCGCTGAGCTCGTCCCCCCGCTGCCTGAGCTCGTCCCCCCGCTGCCTGAGCCTGTCGAAGGCCCTTCGACAGGCTCAGGGAGCGGAGGGCGCGGGAGCGGGGGCTCAGGTGACGGGCGGGCGGGCGCCGAAGAGGGTCTGGCCCACCCGGACGGTGGTGGCCCCGTGCGCGATGGCCAGCTCGAAGTCCCCGGACATGCCCATCGACAGCTCGTCCCAGGAGCCCGGGGCGGCGTCGAGCTGGCGGAGCCGCTGCTGCAGGTCGGTCAGGCGGGTGAAGCAGGCAGCGACGGCCGCCTCGTCGTCGGAGTAGACGGCCAGGGTCATCAGGCCGCGGACCCGGAGCGCGCTGAATGGGCGCAGGTCGAGGGCGAAGGCCTCGACGGCGTCGGGCGCCAGGCCCGTCTTGGCCTCCTCGCCGGAGGTGTTGACCTGGACGAAGACGTCGAGCCCGCGGCCCTGCTCCTGCAGGCGGCGGTCCAGCGCCTCGGCCAGCTTGAGCGAGTCCAGCGTGTGCAGCTCGGTGGTGAAGCGGAGCGCCCGGGCGACCTTGTTCGTCTGCAGGTGGCCGATCAGGGCCCAGGCGAGTCCGGGACGGTCGGCCAGCTGCTCGGCCTTCTCCGCGGCCTCCGGCACCCGGTTCTCCCCGAACAGCCGCAGCCCCGCGCCGTAAGCCTCCTCCAGCACGTCCAGGCCGTGCGTCTTGGTGACGGCCATCAGCCGCACCGAGCCCGGGTCGCGGTCGGCTGCCCGGCACGCGGCGTCGATCCGCTCGCGCACCTGCGCAGCCCGCTCGGCGACCGACGTCATGGCGTCGAGCCTAGCCAGGCGGCGCGCCGCAGCGGGGTCGCGGGCCTCAGGTGAGGACCGCGCCGGCGGGCAGCACGGCGCCCGCCTCGATGGAGAGCACGCTGACGCTGAGCGCGCCGACCCGGAGACCGGAAGCGGCGAGCTGCGAGCGCAGCCGCTCCCGGACGGCTTCGGCGGTGCGCCGGGCCTGCGCGTCCGGCGCGGTGACCAGGTCGACCCCGACGTCCACGACGTCGCCCCGTCGGGTCAGCCGCAGCTCTCCGGGCGGGCCGGCACCGGCTCCCCGGTCGCGGCGGAGCCGGCGCAGCGCCGCCTGCAGCGTGGGTTCCAGCCGGACCACACCCGGGGTGGCGAGCACGGCGGTGACCAGCGCCGAGGCCAGGGCGTCGTCGTCGACGGACGGCGGGGCGCCGTCGGCCAGGGCCAGCAACATCCCGTCGTCCGCGATCAGGTCGCGCGCCATCTGATCAGACATCGTGGACATCTTCCACCCGCAGGTCGACCGAGACCACCTCGACGCCCACCTGTCGGTCGACTTCTTCGACGACGCGGCGCCGCAGCTCCGCGGTCACCGCCGGGATGGCCACGGCGGCGGACACGCTGAGACCGAGCACGACCCGCACCCGGACCCGGTCGCCC
The DNA here is from genome assembly GCF_017876495.1 of Microlunatus capsulatus. NCBI lineage: Bacteria > Bacillati > Actinomycetota > Actinomycetes > Propionibacteriales > Propionibacteriaceae > Microlunatus > Microlunatus capsulatus. The sequence continues at coordinate 874,813 of NZ_JAGIOB010000001.1, forward strand.
TCGTCGGCGGGGTCCTGCTCCACCAGCTCGACCCGGCACCGCCGGGCCTGGACACCCGGCACGGCGTCGCCGGTCGCCCACACCACGCCGACCACGGCCTGCTCGCTGACGGTCAGCTCCGTCGTCAGCTCGTCGGCGGCCGGCCGTTCCAGCGGCAGCCGACGACCGCGCCGGACCTCGACGCGGGCGAGGCCGAGGATGCCGTCCAGCACGCTGCTGCTGGTGCGCAGCGCGGGGTCGGCCCGGTCGGCCGCCGTCATCGCGGCCGTCGCCGTCGAGAGCTCGTCGAGGCTGGCGCGGGCGGCCTGGCAGAAGGGGCACTGCTGCTCGTGCGGGCCGGGCGGCTCGTCGAGGCCCTCCCAGACCTCGTCGGCGTCGCGGCCGCAGCCGAGGCGGGTCGGTTCGCTCACTGCCACGACGCCATCCCCCGGGCGAGCTCTCGGCGGGCGCGGGCCAGCCGGCCGCGCACCGTGCTGACCGGGACGCCGACGACGTAGGCGATCTCGGGGTAGCTGAGGTCGTGCAGCTCCTTGAGCACCCAGCACGCCCGCTGCTCGTCCGGCAGGGTGGCGAGCACCGCGTCGAGCCCGCGGACCTGGGCGGCGACCTCGGCCAGCTCGGCCGGCCCGCGGCCGCGCGCGGCCCTGTCGTCCACCCGGTCGTCGAGCGCGTCGTCGGTGGCGGCCAGGTCGGTGCGGCGGCGGGCGCGGGCGCGCAGCACGTCGAGGCAGCGCCGGGTGGCCAGGTGGTAGAGCCAGGCGTGGAAGGCCTGCGGGTCCTGCAGCGTGGGCAGCTGCCGCCAGACCAGCACGAAGCTGTCCTGGACGACGTCCTCGGCCTCCCCGCGGTCCGACAGCATCCGGTACGCCAGCCGGAAGATCTCGGCCTCGTAGCGCCGGACGAGCTGCTCGAACGCCCCGACGTCCCCGTCCTGCGCCCGGGCCACGACCGTGGCCTCGACCAGCGGCGCCACGGGGCGCCCGGTCGGTCCGGGGTCGGCGGGCATGGGGTCTCCGGGGTCGGGGAGGGCGGGAGGAGCAGGGAGGGGCGACGGGGCCGTCAGGGCCAGCGGGCGCCCAGCGAGATCATCCCGAAGGCGGCGAGGATCGCGAAACCCAGCCCGAAGCCGGCGTAGCGCGAGGTGACCTCCTGGTCGACCTTCTCGGTGCCGACCGAGCTGCCGATGTCCTCGTAGACCTCCTTGAGCTGGCCGGCCGACGTCGCGGTGTAGGCCTCGCCGCCGGACACCCGGGAGACCCGGGCCAGCTCGGAGCGGTCGACCGGCACCGGCTCGCGGCGCCCGCTGACCTCGATGTAGCCGTCGGCGGTGCCGTAGGCGATCGTGTAGATCGGCACGTCCTGGGCCTTGGAGGCCTCGGCCGCCTCGGCGGAGGAACGGCCCACCTGGGTCTTGCCGTCGCTCAGCAGCACGATCCGGGCGGGCACCACGGCCTCGGGGTCGTCGGGGTCCGGCGGCACCTGGGCCAGGGCGGCCAGCGAGGTGTAGATGCCCTCGCCGATGGCCGTCGACGGCTGCGGCTGGAGGGCCTGGATCGCCGCCGTGGCCGCGCCGCGGTCCAGCGTGGGCGGGACCAGCGTCGTCGCCGTCCCCGCGAAGGACACCACCGAGACGTTGAACTTGGGCGGCAGGCTGGTGACGAAGTCCTCGGCCGCAGCCTTGGCCGCCTCGATCCGGTTGGGCTCGACGTCGGTGGCCTCCATCGAGAGCGAGACGTCGATCGTCACGACGACCGTGGCCCGCTCGCGCGGCACCGACACCTCGTCCTTGGGCTTGGCGAACGCCATCGTCAGCGTGGCCAGGCTGAGGATCGAGAGCCCGACGGCGACGTGCCGCAGCCACGTCCGGTCCCGGGGTATGACGAGGTCGAACATCGTCCGGCCCACCGCGGCGCGGCGCCGGCCGGCCCGGCGCACCAGCGCGAGGTACAGCCCCACCAGGGCGGGGATCAGCAGCAGCAGCCAGAGCCGGCCGGGCGCCAGGAAGGACAGCATCGGCACCAGGGCGGGTGCCGCGAGCAGCGTCGTCGTCATCACGGCCACCGCGCGCCCAGCGAGATGGCGCCCAGGGCGGCCAGCACGGCGAGGGCGAGGCCGTAGCCGGCGAACCGCGCGGTCACCTCGCGGTCGGCCTTCTCGTACCCCACCTCGGAGCCGATGTTCTCGTACACCGAGCGGAGCTGGTCGGCGGTGGCGGCGGAGAAGTACTCGCCGCCGCTGAGGTCGGCCACCTGCTGCATCTCCTCGTGGTCGACGGGCACCGGCTCGCGCTTCCCGTCCAGGTCGACGTAGCCGTTCTCGGTGCCGTAGGCGATCGTGTAGACGGGCACCTCGGCCGCGCCGGCCTCGGCCGCCGCCTGCTGCGGGGACCGGCCGACGGTGTTCGAGCCGTCGCTGAGCAGGACGATCGCGCCCGGCGCCACCGACTCCGGGTCGTCCGGGTCCTTCGGCGCCTGGGACAGCGCGCGCATCGCGGTGGCGATGCCCTCGCCGATGGCGGTGGAGTCCTGCAGCTGGATGCTGTTGATGGCGTTCTCGACGGTGTTGTGCGCCGTGGTCGGCGGCACGAGCACCGACGACGCCCCGGCCATCGAGACCACGGCGACGTTGTACTTCTCGGGCAGCTCGGCGACGAACTCCGTCGCCGCCTGCTTGGCCGCGTCGAGCCGGCTGGGCTGCACGTCGGTGGCCTGCATCGACAGCGACGCGTCGATGACCAGCACGACGGTGGCCCGCTCCCGCGGGACCTGGACCTCGGTCTTGGGCCGCGCGAACGCCGCCGTCAGGGTGATGAGGCTCAGCAGGGACAGCGCGACGGCGAGGTGGCGGCGCCACTGGGACTGCTTGGGCACCACGACCTCGAGCATCGAGGTGTTGGTGAACCGCATCCCGCGCCGGTTCTTGCGGCGGGTGGCGAAGACGTAGGCCGCCACCATCAGGGGGATGACGAGCAGGATCAGCAGGCGCTCCGGGTCCAGGAACGCCAGCTGCGGCACCAGGCCGACGGCGGTCGTGGTCACGTCGTGCTCCGGCGGTTCACTTGGTCACTCCCTGGGGCGGTGCGTGCAGCATGCTGGCCACCCGGCGGTAGGCCAGCACGAACCGGGCGATGTCGGCCACCCAGTCCTGGTCGGTGCGCAGCTGGATGTGCCCGACACCAGCACGACGAAGGGCGATCCGGATCCGTTCCCGCTGGGCGGCGCTGGCCGCGTCCATCCGGGCCCGGGCGTCGGGGTCGGCGGTGTTCACGTAGCGCTCGAAGTCGGTCTCGGGGTCGCGGATCAGCATGTCGCCGACGTCGGGGAACTCGACCTCGCGCCGGTCGACCACCTCGACGGCCAGCACCTGGTTCCGCACCCCCAGCCGGCGCATCGAGCGCTCCCACTCGGGCTCGACGTTCGGGTCGAGCTCGTGGTCTCCCGGGGTCAGGAAGTCCGAGACGACGACGCGCAGGCCGCGGCGCCGCTGGGTGCGCGACAGCTGCTCGATGCCGGCGGCGAGCGACATCGAGCCGGTCGCGTGGTCGGGCACGAACGGCTCGGTGAGCATCGAGCGCAGCAGGGCGTAGAGCGCGGAGCGGCCCGAGCGCGCGGGCAGCCGGCGCAGCGAGTCCGGGCGCATCACGTAGCCGCCGAAGCGGTCACCCATCTTCTGGCTGAGGAAGCCGATGGTGGCGATGGCGGCGATGCCGAGATCGCGCTTGGTGACGCCCTCGGTCCCCCAGTTCATCGACGGCGTCACGTCCAGCAGCGCCCAGACCTCGAGCTCGCGGTCGGACATGGTGTCGCGGACGTAGGGCACCGTCGTCCGGGCGGTGACGGCCCAGTCGATCTTGCGGACGTCGTCCTCGCCGGCGATGTAGGCGCGGGCGTCGTTGGTCTCCGAGCCCGGCCCGGGCAGCAGGCCCAGGTGGTCGCCGTGCAGGTAGCCCTCCAGGCGCCGGACGATCGTCAGCTCCAGCCGGCGCAGCGCCGCCTCGGGCGCGAGCTTGTTCAGCGGGATGGTCGCCCGGGTCGGCTCGCCCAGCACCGACGCCACGGCCCCGTGCTGCTGCTCCAGCGCGGACGCCGGTCCACCACCGGGCGCGGGCACGCCGGCCGGCCGGCCGCTGGGCGGCGGGTAGGCCGGTCCGGGGGCGGGGGTCGCCACGCGCTCGCTCAGCGGCCGTCGCCCGGGGGCGGCGGGTAGGCGGGGGGCGGGTAGGGCTGGCCCTGCGGGTACGGCTGGCCCGGCTGGGGCTGCTGGGCCTGGGGCTGCTGCGGCTGGGGCTGCTGGGGCTGCTGCGGCTGTCCACCGCGCGGGGCTTGCTGCTGCTGGCCGTTCCAGACCGGGGTGGGCGGCGGGACCATGGCGACGATCCGCTCGACCACCTGCGCGGCGGAGATGTTGTCGGCGACGGCGTCGAAGCCGAGGACGATGCGGTGGGCCATGACGTTCTTGGCCACGGCCTGGACGTCGGTGGGGAGCACGTAGTCGCGGCCGTGGATGAGGGCCAGGGCGCGGCTGGCCGCGACCAGGCCCAGCGTGGCGCGCGGGCTGCAGCCGATCTGGATGACCTGCTCGAGGTCGGGGATGCCGAACTCGGCGGGCGTCCGGGTGGCCAGCACCAGGCGGACGATGTACTCGGCCACGAGGTTGTGCACGAAGACCTCGCCGGCCTGGCGCTGCAGGTCGAGGATCATCTCCGGGTTCAGCACCGGCCGCGCGCTGGGCGGGTCGACGCTCATCCGGCGGAGGATCTCGAACTCCTCGTTGCCGCGCGGGTAGGGCACGTCGATCTTCAGCAGGAACCGGTCGCGCTGCGCCTCCGGGAGCGGGTAGACGCCCTCGGACTCGACGGGGTTCTGGGTGGCGATGACGATGAACGGCTGCGGGACCGGGTAGGTGGTGCCGCCGATCGAGACCTGCTTCTCGGCCATCAGCTCGAGCATCGCGGCCTGCACCTTGGCGGGCGCGCGGTTGATCTCGTCGGCCAGCACGAAGTTCACGAAGACCGGGCCCAGCTCGACGTCGAACGTCTCCTGGCTGGCCTTGTAGATCCGGGTGCCGACGATGTCGGAGGGCACCAGGTCCGGGGTGAACTGGATGCGGGCGAAGTCGCCGCCGACGACGGTGGCGAAGCTGCGCACCGCCAGCGTCTTGGCCACGCCGGGCACGCCCTCGAGGAGGCAGTGGCCCTTCGCCAGCAGCCCGACCATCAGCTGCTCGACCATCGACTCCTGGCCGACGATCACGCGCTGGACGCCGGCGATCGCGTCCTGGAGGAGGCGCGACGCCTGCTGGTTGGCCAACGGCGCCGGGTGGCTCTGGCCGTTCTGGCGCTCGGACACCTGTCCTTGCTGGCCGTAGGACGGACTGCTCACTCACTGCTCCTGTGGGGATCTCGGGCCCGGTGGTGCGCGCGCACCGCGGACGACGACCCGGACATCCTCTCAGACCGGCCCAACCGCCCCCGGGGCCCGACCGGGCCGCGCGGTGGCGGGCCCTGGCGGCCGCCGACGGTGCGGCCGGGCCCCAGGCTGCCACGTCCGCGGTCCGCCGGGGCGGTCCCGCGCGGCGAATAGACTCGGGCGACGCCACGGCCCGTGGCGCGACGGCCCGGACGGGACCGTCCCGTGTGATCTGATGGGGACCGATGTCGACGCCCGAGCCGCCCGCGCCGTCCCCCGACGGCCCCGAGCAGCAGCCCGGGCCCCCCGGCCCCGGTCCAGGCGGCCCCCCACCCGGCTCGTCCAGCGCCGCGGCGCCCGGCCCCGGGGGGGACCCCGCCGGCGGGTACGGCCCGCCCGTCCCGCCGCCCCCGCCGGACGACGACCCCTGGCCCACCGCGCCCCTCGACGACGACGGCTACGTGCCGCTGAGCCCGGTCCGCGAGCAGGACCCGCCCCGCGTCGGCGAGTACTGGCTCGACGCCCGGCTGCACGCCACCCCGGCCGGCGTCGTCTACACCGCCCACGACGGCGCCGACACCCCGGCGCTCGTCGTCCTGCTGTCGGAGGGAGCGACCGCCGACGCGGCGGCCCGCGAGCGGCTCTCCGGCGCGGTCAACCACCTGCACATCGACGACGTGCTCGCCCGCGGCGGCCACGGTCAGGACTCCGGGCGGCTGGGTCGCCGCTACCGGCCCGACGCCGACGGACCGGTCCCGCCCGACGCCGCCCTCGTCGCGCCGTGGGTCGCGCTGGCCTACGACGGCTCCCCCGCCGCCGCCGAGCGGGCCCGCCGCGTGCTCGACGACGTCGAGATCGCCGACCTGCCGCCGCAGGGCGCGGCCTCGGGACCGGACTACCAGCACTACTGGGTGGACCGCGTCCGGCCCGGGCTCGCCCGGCTGTGGCCGCTGCCCTGGCCGGGTCGCTACGACCGGGCCGGCTGGCGGACGATCCTCGTCTCCTGGCTGCTCATGCTGCTGCTCGCCGCGCTCGCGGTGCTCATCGCCATCCTCGTCTTCCGCAACCAGCCGCCGCAGGCTCCGCCGCCGCCCACCGGGCAGTCCGGCAGCCCGCCGCCCGCGAGCAGCTCCCCGTCCCCGCAGTCCGGCTCGCCGTCGCCGCAGTCGGGGTCCCCGTCGCCGCAGTCCGGCTCGCCCTCGCCGTCCAGCTCGGAGTCGGGCTCCGGCTCCCCCTCGCCCAGCGGCTCGGAGTCCGGCGGCCCGTCGCCCTCGGGCAGCGAGTCCGCCGAGTCGCCCTCCCCGGCGCCCTCGGCCACCGAGTCCGGCGGCGGTGGCGGCGGGCCCTCGCCCTCCGGCGAGCCCGGCAGCCCGTCGCCGAGGTCGCGGCTGTGAGCCCCGTCGCGCCCCGCGCCCGGGACCTCGACGACCGGGTGCCCCGGGTCGTCGTCACCGACATGGACGGCACCTTCCTCTCCCCCGACGGCACCGTCAGCGCGGAGAACCGGGCCGCGGTCCTCGCCGCGCAAGAGGCGGGCATCCTCGTGCTGTTCGCCACCGGGCGGCCGGTGCGCTGGCTCGACGTCATCCGCGACCTGCCCGGCGCCCACCCGACGGTGATCGCCAGCAACGGGGCCGTGCTGTACGACCTCGGCTCCGGTGAGCTGCTCGACCGGGTCTGCGTGGACCCGCTGGTGGCTCTGGAGGCGGTCCGGGCCGTCCGGGCGGCCGTGCCCGACGCCGCCTTCGCCTTCGAGTCCGGCACCCGCTTCGGGCACGAGGACGGCTACCGGCTGTGGCGGTCCGACCCGGCCGTCGACCCGGCCCTGTTCACCGGGCCGGCGGAGCAGATCGCCCACACCGAGCCGTTCGTCAAGATGCTGGTGCAGAGCCAGGCCCTGGACGCCGACCGGCTGCTGGCCGACGTGCTCGCCGTCGTCGGCGACCGGCTGACCGTCACCCACTCCGCCGCCCACGGCGTCGGGCTGGTGGAGGTCAGCGGCCCCGGGGTCAGCAAGGCGTCGATGCTGGCGCGCTGCTGCGCCCGCCTGGGCGTCGACCCCGCCGACGTGGCCGCCTTCGGGGACATGCCGAACGACGTCGCCATGCTCAGCTGGGCCGGGCTGCCGCACGTCGTCGCCAACGCGCACCCGCTGCTGCTCGAGGGCCCGTACCGGGTCGTGCCGGCCAACGCCGAGTCCGGCGTCGGGCGCACGATCCAGGACTGGGTCGCCCGGACGGCCGCGACCGCCGGCGCCGAGCCCACGCTGACGTCGTGACCCGGGCGCTCCGCGGCGTCGCCGTCTGCCTGCTGCCCGTGCTCGTCGGGCTCTACGTGGCCGCCACCACCTTCGGCGGCGGCCGCTTCGTGCCCTGGCGGCCGGTGATGGTCGACCTCGACGTCTACCGCCGCGCGGGCCTCGTGCTGCTCCAGGGCGGCGACTTCTACACCCTGCCCGGCTCCCTGCAGTTCCTGTACCCGCCCTTCGCCGCGGTGCTGGCCGTGCCGCTCGCGCTGCTGCCGACGGCCCTGGTGCAGATCGGCTGGACGGTCGCAGGCGTCCTCGCGCTGCTGGCCGTGCTGCACCGCTTCGGGCTGCACGGCTGGGTGCTGAGCCTGGTGGGCACGGCCTGCGTCTGGTTCGTGGAGCCGGTCACCCAGACGCTGGCCTTCGGCCAGCTGGGCATCTTCCTGGTCGCCCTCGTCGTCCTGGACCTCGTCCCCGGGCCCCGGGTCGCCGCGCGCCGGCTGCTCCCCGAGGGCGCCCTCACCGCGCTCGCCGCGGCCGTCAAGCTCACGCCGGCGATCTTCGTCGTCCAGCTCCTGGTGGTCCGCCGCACCCGGGCCTTCGTGACCGCCGTCGTCACCGGCCTGGTCGTCACGCTGGCCAGCGCCGTCGTCGCCCCACGCGCCTCCCTGGGCTTCTGGGGCCGGCTGGCGCACGGCGACACCGGCCTGGGCGGCAGCATCATCTACTACACGAACCAGTCCGTGATGGCCGACGTCGTCCGGGTCCTCGGGCTGGGCGGCGGGGCCGCCGCGCTCGGCCTGGCCCTGTCCGCCCTGGTCGCCGCGCTCGGCGTCTGGGCCGGCTGGCGCTGGTACCGCCGCGACGTGGCCCTGGCCGTCACCCTCTGCGGCGTCGCCAGCCTGCTGGCCTCCCCGGTCTCGTGGCTGCACCACTTCGTCTGGGTGGTCCCGCTGGCCCTGTGCCTGATCCAGCACAGCCGGGGCCGCGACGCCGCCGACCGCCCGCTGGCCCCCCTGCCGGGCTGGTTCACCGCGCTCGGCTGGATCTTCGTCGGCTGGGTCGTGGCCTCGCCCTTCCGCCGGCTGCCCAACGGCGCCGACGTCGAGCTGCAGTGGAGCGCGGGCCAGCACGCCCTGGCCTCCACGACGGCGGTGCTCGGCGTCGCCCTGCTGGCCGGCGCCGTCGTGGTCGCCGGCCGCACGGTCCCGCCGGACCCGGCCGGCACCCCCGCCGGGGTCAGCGCGGCCGCGCGCCCCGGAAGTTGACCCGCAGGGTGTAGAGCGAGGTCGTCGCCGTCAGGTAGAGCTGGTTGCGCTGCGGCCCGCCGAACTCCAGGTTGGCCACGATCTCGGGCACCAGCAGCTTGCCCAGCAGGGTGCCGTCGGGGTGGTAGCAGTGCACCCCGTCCTGCGCCGCGGCCCACAGCCGGCCGCCGTCGTCGAAGCGCAGCCCGTCGTAGCCGAGGTCGTCGGCCGCCCAGACGGCCCCGCCGCGGAGCCGGGCGCCGTCGACGTCGAAGAGCCGGATGGTGTGCTGGTCGCTGTCCACGACGTAGAGGTGCCGCTCGTCGGGGGAGAACGCCAGCCCGTTCGGCTGCACGAAGTCGTCGGCCACCACCTCGGGCTCGCCGCCGTCGGGGCCCAGCCGGAAGACGTGCCGGGCGCCGATCTCGGAGGTGCCGCGGTGGCCCTCGTAGTCGGTGTGGATGCCGTAGCTGGGGTCGGTGAACCAGATCGAGCCGTCGGAGCGGACGACGACGTCGTTGGGGCTGTTGAGCCGGCGGCCCTGCCAGGAGTCGGCGAGCACGGTGGTGCTGCCGTCGTGCTCCACCCGGGTCACCCGGCGCGCGCCGTGCTCGCAGCTGACGAAGCGGCCCTGGGGGTCGAGGGTGCGGCCGTTCGGGAAGTCGGCGGGCGTGGCGAAGACGTCGGTGCGCCCGCTCACCTCGTCGTAGCGCAGCACCCGGTCGTTGGGGATGTCGCTGAACAGCAGCACCCGGGCGGCCGGGGCGTAGGCCGGGCCCTCCAGCCAGCGGCCGCGGTCGAAGACCTGCTCCAGGAAGCGGTCGCCCCCCGTGCCGGCGAAGCGCTCGTCCAGGACCTCGAAACGGGCGGGGATCATCGCGGGCACAGCACTCCTCGTGGTCGGTGGCGCACGTCGTGGCGCCGGAGCGCGAAGATACCGCCATGACGACCGCGTCCCTGCCCGCGCCCTCGCCCGCCGCCCCCCGGCCGGGCCGCCTCCGCCGCCTCGGCTGGCTGTGGGTGCTGCTCGCCGGCGCCCTGGCCTACCTGCTCGTGCTGCGCACCCTCGTGGCCACCGAGAACCTCAACTTCGTGCCCTCGCTCATCCTTCTGGGCTCGATCGTCGTGCCCGCCTCGGTCCTGGTCTTCGCCGCCTCCAGCGGACGCCAGGTGCTGGTGCCGCCGGGGCTGATCGCGCTGGTGGCGGTGCTCGGCGGCGTCGTCGGCACGGTCGCCGCCGGCACGCTGGAGTACGACGCCCTGCACCGGCTGGGCGCGCTGCCGATGATCATGGTCGGGCTGATCGAGGAGAGCGCCAAGCTGGTGGTGCCGCTCGTCGTGCTGCTGGTCACCCGCTACCGCGACCCCCGCGCCGGGGTGATCGTGGGCGTCGCCAGCGGGATGGGCTTCGCCACCCTGGAGACGATGGGCTACGGCTTCAACGCCCTGCTGCGCAGCGGCAGCCTGGTCAGCGTCGAGCAGACGCTGCTGCTGCGGGCCCTGCTCTCCCCGGCGGGCCACGTCGCCTGGACCGGGCTCACCGTCGCCGCCCTGTGGGCCGTCGCGTCCGACCCGCGCAAGGGCCGCGCCGTCGCCCGGCTGGTCGGGGTCTTCGTCGCCGCCGTGCTCCTGCACGCCGCCTGGGACGGGCTGGACAACCTCTGGGTGCACCTCGTCGTCGGCGGCGGCAGCTTCGCCGCCCTGCTGGTGGTCATCCACCGCGCGCACCGGGGCCCGAAGCCCGCCTGAGGCCTGATCCCGCGCCCCGCCGGTGCTCTCCGCGCCCCGCTGCTGCTCCCGCGCCCGGTGCACCGGGCGCGGCCGTGCCGACGGGGCGCGGGAGCCCCGCCGGCCCGGCACGGCACGGCACGGCCCGGCTCAGCCGAAGAGCTTGCCCAGCTGGTCGCGGAAGGTCAGGAACGAGAGCGTCCCGAACAGCAGGATCGACCAGATCATCGCGCCCAGCCGCACGCCCCGGATCCGGATCGGCGCCGGCAGGATCTTCCGGTTGATGAGGATCAGCAGCCCGGAGTAGATGAACATCATGAAGCCGCCGACGACGGCGGCGATGACCAGCAGGACGATGGGCTGGTCGAAGCCCGCCAGCAGCACGACGATGCCGACGCCCACCAGGCCCCAGACCAGGGCGGCGTACATCTTCGACTCGTTCGCCTTCCGCGCGTAGCTGGTCTTGAGGACGTCCGCGGCCAGCCGGCTCGTGTAGTCGACGATGCCCAGCGCGGCCGCGAACAGCGAGAACGAGCCGATGATCCAGAAGAAGTACTTGAACCAGGACCCGACCCGCTCGGCCAGCACCTCGCCCTCGGTCCTGATGAACCCGATGTTGTTGGCCAGGCCCTCCCGGCCGAAGACGGTGGAGTAGGCCAGCAGCGAGGTGAACAGGATGGTGAAGAAGGTGATCAGCACGAAGGTGCAGAGCTGCTCGACGTTGGCGAACTTCCACCAGCCCTTCCAGCGGGCGAGGTTGGCCTTCGTGGGCTCGAAGATGTAGCCGGTGGACGGCTTCGCCTCGGGCTGCCCGGTGATCGGGCTGACCAGCCGGGGCACGTACTCCCCCATCCCGAAGCCCTTGTCCCGCATCCAGTTGGACTGCACGAGGTTCTGCCCGCCGCCGGCCCCGGCGAAGGCGAGCGCGCCCAGCAGGGTGGCGATGCCCAGCTGCTCGACGGGGATGCCGGGCCGGGTGACGATCTGCGGCACGTCCGCCCAGGCCTCGGCCCCCACGGCGACGATGGCGCCGACGACGAAGAGCAGCACCACCGCGGCGACCTTGAGCATCTGCGCGCGCTCCAGCGCCACGTAGACGACGGGGGCGAGGGTGAGGATGAGGCCGATGGCGAGCAGCATCCCGATGGCGATGTAGGTCGGCGTCCCGCCGAAGACGTAGGAGGCCAGCGTCGCGCTGCTGGTCGCCCAGCCCGGCCAGAGGTTGGCGAAGTAGGCGAGGATCGCGAAGACCAGGCCCCAGTGCCGCCAGTAGCGGCTGAAGCCGGTCAGCGCCGTCTCCCCGGTGGCCAGGGTGTAGCGCTCGATCTCCAGGTTGATGAAGTACTGGGTGAACAGGCCGACCAGCGCGGCCCAGACGAAGATCAGGCCGACCTGGCTGGCGATGAAGGGGAAGAGGATGAACTCACCCGACGCGAGGCCGACGCCGGCGGCGACGATGCCCGGCCCGATCAGCTTGCGGTAGGCGACCGGGGCGTCGGGCAGGTCGCGCACCTCGGGGCGCGGGAGCGTCGTGGTGGGGAAGCTGTCGGCGGCGGAACCGCGGCCGGGAGCGTCGTCTCTGACTGCCATGGCGGCATGCCTACCAGCCGGTCGCGGGTGACGTCCAGGGTGGTCGACGCCCGGCCGCGTGGGGGCTCGGGACCGCGCGGCTCAGGCCGGCAGCGAGCCGCCGAGCTCGTCCTCGACGTGCACCCGGATGATCTCGTCGAACGAGGCCTCGGCGGTGAAGCCGAGGGCGAGGGCCCGCGTCGCCTCCAGCGCCGGCGCCCAGGTCTCGACGATCCGCATCACCGCGGGGTCCGGCTCGTGGCGGATCAGCCGGACTGCCCGCTCCCCCGCCACCCGGCGCAGCGCCTCGATCTGCTCCCCGACGGTCGCGCTGAGGCCCGGCATCGAGAGCGTCCGCCGCGGTCCGACCTGCTCGCCGTCCAGCGCGGCGGCCCGGACGAGGAACGCGACGGCCGAGCGCGGCGACGCGTGCCAGTGCCGGACGCTCTCGGGCACCGGCAGCACGGCCTCCTCGCCCACCAGCGGCTCGCGCAGGATGCTCGAGAAGAAGCCCGACGCCGCCTGGTTGGGCCGGCCGGGGCGGATGCAGATGGTCGGCAGCCGGACGCCGATCCCGTCGACCCATCCCCGCCGGGTGTGGTCGGCGAGCAGCAGCTCGCCGATCGCCTTCTGGGTCCCGTAGCTGGTCAGCGGGGTGGCGTGGAACTCCTCGGGGATCGGGTCCGGCAGCGGTGCGCCGTAGACCGCGATGGAGGAGGTGAAGACCAGCCGGGGCCGGTAGCCGTCGGCCTCGTGCGCGGCCCGGACGGCGTCGAGCAGCTCGCGGGTGCCGTCGAGGTTGACCCGGTACCCCTTGTCGACGTCGGCCTCCGCCTCGCCCGAGACCACCGCGGCCAGGTGGAAGACCACGTCCGGCCGGCCGGCGAGCAGGCGCCCGGCCTCCCCCGGGGCCGCGAGGTCGGCGGCCACCAGCGCGACGTCGCCGTCCGTCCCCGCCGGCCGCTCGGGCGCGACGACGTCGGCCAGGGTCAGCCGGTCGAGCGCACGGCCGCCGACGTGGCCGTCGGCCACCAGCCGGGCGGTGAGCTTGCGGCCGATCATGCCGGCGGCACCCAGGACCAGGACGTGCACGCGGTTCTCCTCGCCGATCACCTCCGCGCCCCGGACGGCGGCGCGGAGCGCGTGCGCGGCGGGACCACGGCCGCCCGCGGTGGCGGCGCGCTCATCGTAGGGCGGGCCGCGACCGGCCCGACGGCCGGAGCCGCGGGTCGTAGGCTCGAGCGGTGAGCGTCGCCCCTCGCCCGTCCTGACCCTGCAGCACCGGTTCGCCTCCGAGCTGGGGGCCCTGGCCGTCCCCTGGCGGGCCGCCGAGGCCCCCGAGCCGCGGCTCCTCGTGCTGGACGACGCCCTGGCCCGGGAGCTGGGCCTGGACCCGGACTGGCTGCGCGGGGAGGACGGCGTCCGCCTGCTGGTGGGCGCCCTGGTGCCCGAGGGCGCGACGCCGGTCGCCCAGGCCTACGCCGGCCACCAGTTCGGCGGCTGGTCGCCCCGGCTCGGCGACGGCCGGGCCCTGCTGCTCGGAGAGGTCGAGGACCCGGCGGGCGGGCTGCACGACCTGCACCTCAAGGGGTCGGGCCGCACCCCCTTCTCCCGCGGCGGGGACGGGCTGGCCGCCGTCGGCCCGATGCTGCGCGAGCTCCTGGTGAGCGCCGCGGTGCACGCGCTCGGCATCCCGACGACGCGGGCCCTGGCGGTCACCGCCACCGGCCGCCCGGTGCAGCGGGAGACGGTGCAGCGCGGGGCCGTGCTGGCCCGGGTGGCCAGCAGCCACCTCCGCGTCGGGACCTTCCAGTACGCGGCGGCGAGCGGCGACGTCGACCTGACGCGGCGGCTGGCCGACCACGCGATCGCGCGGCACCACCCGGCCGCCGCGGAGCGGGAGGACCGCTACCGGGCCCTGCTGGAGGCCGTCATCGCGGCGCAGGCGTCCCTGGTCGCGCGGTGGATGCTCGTCGGGTTCGTGCACGGGGTGATGAACACCGACAACATGACGATCTCGGGCGAGACCATCGACTACGGCCCCTGCGCCTTCCTCGACGCCCACGACCCGGCGACGGTCTTCAGCAGCATCGACGAGCGGGGCCGCTACGCCTACGGCAACCAGCCCGCCGTCGCGGAGTGGGACCTCGCCCGGCTCGCGGAGTCCCTGCTGCCGCTCCTCGACGACGACCAGGAGCAGGCGGTCGCGCTGGCGGTGGAGTCGCTGGGGCAGTTCGCGCCCCGGTACGAGGAGGAGCTGACCGCGGGCCTCCGCGCGAAGCTGGGGCTCGAGGCGGCCGGCGACGGGCCGGCTGTCGCCGCGGTGGTCGCCGAGGCGCTGCCGCTGCTGGCCGCCACCCGGGCCGACCACACCGGCTTCTTCCGCCGGCTCGCCGACGCGGCGCGCGGGGACGAGGAGCCGGTGCGGGCGCTGGTGGAGGACCCGTCGGCCCTCGACGGCTGGCTCGGGCGCTGGCGCGCCCTGGCCCCCGACGCAGCCGCGATGGACCGGGTGAACCCCTGCTACGTCCCGCGCAACCACCTCGTCGAGGAGGCGCTGACGGCGGCCACCCTGGGCGACCTGGACCCGCTGCACCGGCTGCTGGAGGTCGTCACCGACCCGTTCGTCGAGCGACCGGGCCGGGAGCGCTACGCCGAGCCGGCGCCGGAGGGGTTCGGCCGCTACCGCACTTTCTGCGGGACCTGAGACGGTCCGCCGGGCGGTACCCAGCCCCCGCCAGCGCTGACGGGGGCTGGGCTCGCCTGGCTGCGAGGCCACGCTGTTGGACCGGGCAGGGCTGACCAGGGTTCGGCGGCCGGTGGCCCTCTGGATGCGGGGAGCACCCCGTGGAGCCGGCGTCGGAGCGCCGAGGTGCGTGATCGCTCCCGTCGGCTCCCACACCCCTTGAGCAGACAACCACTTGATCGTCGAGCAACATGAGCGCCGAGGAACTTGACGAGCCGAGAAAACCTGGGTGAGGATGTCTCCGCGCCACCGCAGGAGTCCAGCTGGACCCCGCCGGTGGCGTCCCGCAGGAGCACGGAGGGCGACCACGCCGGCCAGCTCTGCCCCTGACCCGGCTTCAGAAGCGCAGGTCGGCGTCAGGGTGCAGGGAGCAGTGCACGGGTGGGCCCCGGCTCCCTCAGAGGAGCGTGGTGCCCGCCGGCAGCGCGGTCCGCCCCGTGAGCGAGCGCAGCAGGGTGGCGCTCCGGCCGTCGGCCACGGCGAGGTCGGCGAGGAGGTGCAGGCTGCTCGCAGCCGCCCGCGGCGGGACCTCCGCGGGCACCCCGAGGGCGGCCGCGAGGTCGGACCCGTGGACGGCGAGCTCGAGGACCCGGGTGGGCAGGTAGTCGCGCAGCCGCATCGCGCCGACGACGGTGGGTACCAGCTCGGACCCGTCGCGGTCCTTCAGCAGGGCGGGCACGCGGGCGACGAGCGCGGCCACTGCGGCGACCGGGTCCTCGCCCAGGTCGCGGCCCGCGGCGCGCCCGCGCTCGGTCACCTCCGGTCCGCCCACCAGCCGCCGGGCCGCCGCGTAGTAGGCGGGCGCCGACGGCACCTCCAGCGCCGGCGGGGCCGGCCGGGCGAGGTAGGTCTCGACGGTGAGCAGCGCGCGGCCGGTGTGGCCGACCAGCGAGCGCACGTCCCACTCCCCCAGCCCGGGCTCCTCCCACCGGTCGCCGACCCGCGCGGTCAGCCCCGCGAACCAGTCGGCCGCGTCGGAGAAGGCGCGGCGCTCGTCCTCCCAGGTGTGCACGGCAGCAGGGTAGAGCTCGACGGCCGGCGCGTGCGAGGGTGGCGGGGTGGCCGCCCGGGGACGTCGTGCGGCCTGAGCCCGGGCAGGTCCTGCACTTCTCGGAGGACCCGCACCTGCGGCGCTTCGAGCCCCGGGTCGCGCCGACCTCGGCAGAACGAGAGCCGCTGGTCTGGGCCGTCGACGCCGCCAACGCGCCGAGCTACTGGTTCCCCCGGGAGTGCCCGCGGGCGATGGCGTGGGTCCGGCCGGGCACCACCGCGGAGGACCGGCTGGCCGTCCTCGGACCGGCCGCCGACCGGGTGCACGTCGTCGAGCACGGCTGGCTGCGGCGGATCCTCGCCGTCCGGCTCTACGCCTACCGCTTCGACGCCGCGGCGTTCCGCCCGCTGGGCGAGCCCGAGCCGCACGCCTTCGTGGCCGACCGCGCGGTGGTGCCGCTGGGACCGCCGGAGCCGGTCGCGGACCTGCTCGGCCTGCACGCCGAGGCCGGCGTCGAGGTGCGCCTGGTCCGCGACCTGTGGCCCTGGTGGCGCACGGTCACGGCCAGCACGGCGGGCTTCAGCGGCATCCGGCTGCGCAACGCCGCCACGCCGGGGTGACGGCGGACGGCGGGGCGGCGTCTAGTTGCCGACGCCCGGCTCCGGCGAGCGGCTCGGGTGCCCCTCCTCGTGGTGGGCGGTCGGGTCGTCGGTGCGACCCTCGGTCCGCCGCTGCAGCTCCTCGCGGCGACCGCTGTCGTCGGGTGAGTCGACCATGCTGTCGTCGAACATCTTGTCGCCATCGGTGCCCTCGTACTCCGACAGGGCGACCTCGGGGTGGTGCAGGTCGAAGGCCGGGGACTCCGAACGGATCCGCGGGATCGAGGTGAAGTTGTGCCGCGGCGGCGGCGACGAGGTGGCCCACTCCAGCGACCGGCCCCAACCCCACGGGTCGTCGTTGTTCACCAACGGGGCGTTCCGCGACTTCCACACGTTCCAGAAGAACGGGATCATCGACGCCCCCAGCAGGAACGCGCCCGCCGAGGACACCTGGTTGAGCACCGTGAACCCCTCGTTGGGGAGGTAGTCGGCGTAACGGCGGGGCATCCCCTCCACCCCCAGCCAGTGCTGCACCAAGAAGGTGACGTGGAAGCCGATGAACAACAACCAGAAGTGGACCTTGCCCAGGGTCTCGTCGAGCATCCGGCCGGTGAACTTCGGCCACCAGAAGTAGAACCCGGCGAACATCGCGAACACCACCGTCCCGAACACCACGTAGTGGAAGTGCGCCACCACGAAGTAGGAGTCCGACAGCTGGAAGTCCAACGGCGGGGAACCCAGGATCACACCCGTCAGACCACCGAACAAGAACGTGGTCAAGAACCCGATCGCCCACAGCATCGGGGTCCGCATCGCGATGTTGCCACCCCACATGGTGCCGATCCAGTTGAAGAACTTCACCCCCGTCGGCACCGCGATCAAGAACGTCATGAACGAGAAGAACGGCAGGTTCACCGCACCCGTCACATACATGTGGTGCGCCCACACCGCCACCGACAGGGCGGCGATCATCAACGTCGCACCGACCAGACCCACATAACCGAAGATCGGCTTCCGGGAGAACACCGGCAAGATCTCGGTGATGATCCCGAAGAACGGCAACGCGATGATGTACACCTCCGGGTGCCCGAAGAACCAGAACAGGTGCTGCCACAGGATCGGGCCACCGTTCGCGGCATCGAACACATGCGCACCCAACGTCCGGTCCGCCTCCAGCACCAACAACGCCGCCGCGAGGATCGGGAACGCGATCAGCACCAGGATCGAGGTGACCAGGATGTTCCAGGTGAAGATCGGCATCCTGAACATCGTCATCCCCGGCGCCCGCATGCACAGGATCGTCGTGATGAAGTTCACCGCACCCAGAATCGTCCCCAGACCGGCCATGTAGAGGCCCATGATCCACAGGTCACCACCCACACCCGGAGAGTTCACCGAGTCGCTGAGCGGGGTGTAGGCGAACCAGCCGAAGCTGGCCGCACCCGACGGCGACAAGAACCCGGAGACGGTCACCAGACCGCCGAACAGGTACAGCCAGTACGACAGCATGTTCAACCGCGGGAACGCCACATCCGGGGCACCGATCTGCAACGGCATGATCGCGTTCGCGAACCCCGCGAACAACGGCGTCGCGAACAACAACAACATGATCGTGCCGTGCATCGTGAAGAACTGGTTGTACGTCTCCCGCGACAGGTACTGCAACCCCGGGAACGCCAACTCGGCACGAATGCCGAGCGCCAGCACACCACCCAACAAGAAGAACGCCATCGAGGTGATGAAGTACAGGTTCCCGATCACCTTGTGATCAGTCGTCGTGATCCACTTCCACGACACCGTCCCCAGCTGACGGGTGGGAGCCGCGACCGGCCGCACCGTCGCCGTGCGCTGCACCGTGGTCATGCGGTCACCTCGAAGCCCCTCGACACCTGTCTGGAAGCGTCCCGGTACCCTGTGGGCGCGGTTTCACCCACGCACCGGTGTGAGCCTGGTCTCCGTCCGCGACCGACGGGTGGCTCAGTCGCGGCGGTCGTCGCCGGCGCCCGGGTCTCCCGGCACCGCGGCGGTGGCCTCGACGAGCACCGACGCGGGGAGGCCGGCCATCAGGGAGTCGTGGACGGCGTGGCGGAGGTCCTCGTCGGCCCGCCCGTAGACCTCCGCGACGCGTTGCGCGAGCCCGGCGACGGCGGCGGCGCGCATCTCGCCGCCCAGGTGATCGCCCGGACCGGTGTGCTGGGTCATGCTGTCTCCGCTGTTCGTCGGACCTTCAACTGAAGCGTAGAGCCACCCCCGGGGGCTGGGACACCCCGTGCGGGAGGCGTGTTCTGTCCTCTTGTGGACATGTCCGCAAGAGGACAGCAGAACCCCTCCCCCCGCCTCTCCGGGGCCTCTAGTGTTGTCCACGTGTCGGGGGCCATGAACCCCCGAGCTTGGTCCCCGACACCTCGATCTGAAGTCCGTGACCACCTGAACCCCCGAGCAGGTGGTCACGGACTTCTGTCGCGTCCGGGCCCGGTCCGGCCCCCGCGCCGGCCCCGCTGAGGTGCACCAGCAGGGCCTCCCACCCCCGGTCGCGCCGCCCTAGGGTCGACGGCATGGACAACCGCGCCGAGGTCCGCGAGTTCCTCACCACCCGCCGGGCCAAGATCTCCCCGCAGCAGGCGGGCGTGCCCGACGTCGGCACCCGCCGCGTCCCCGGGCTCCGTCGCGGCGAGGTGGCCGCGCTGGCCGGGGTCAGCGTCGAGTACTACGCCCGGCTGGAGCGCGGCGCCCTCGCGGGGGCCTCCACCTCGGTCCTGGACGCCGTCGCCCGCGCGCTGCAGCTGGACGACGCGGAGCGCACCCACCTCTTCGACCTGGCCCATGCCGCCGACGGCAGCAGCGCGCTGCGCCGGCGCCGACGGCCGACCCGTCGCTGGACGCCCCGGCCGAGCCTGCAGTGGGTCCTCGACACCATCACCTCCGGGCCCGCCCTCGTCCGCAACGGCCGGATGGACCTGCTCGCCACCAACCACCTCGGCCGTGCCATGCACGCGCCGCTCTACGAGCGGACGCCCGCGGGACCGCCGAACTTCGCCCGCTTCACCTTCCTCGACGAGGACGCGCGGCTCTTCTACCCGGACTGGGACACCGCCGCGGACACGGCCGTGGCCATCCTGCGCACCGAGGCGGGCCGCGACCCGCACGACGGCGCCCTGCACGACCTGGTCGGGGAGCTCTCCACCCGGTCCGAGGACTTCCGCCGCCGCTGGGGACGGCACGACGTGCGGCTCCACGGCGCGGGGAGCAAGAGCTTCCACCACCCAGTGGTGGGCACCCTGGACCTCGCCTACGAGAGCGTCGACATGGTCTCCGAGCCGGGCCTGACGCTGACGATCTACGCGGCCGAGCCGGCCAGCGCCACCGCGGAGGCCCTGCTGCTGCTGGCCTCCTGGGCCGCGACGCAGGCCGTCCCGGCGTCCTGAGGAAGTCCTCGGGCCTCGCTGCGCCGACCCGGAGCGTCGCCAGAGCGGCCCGGCCGAGCCTGAGGAGGTCCGGGCGGGGAGCCCGGCACCGTCCCCGAGGAGCAGCCGTGGAGTCCCGACCGAGCACCGCCCTGTGGAGCACCGCCGCCGGAGCGGCCGCCCGCGACTTCGACTACGGCGTCGGCGACGACCGTCGACGCGCCGAGCAGGAGGTCCGCGCCGGCGTCGCCGCCCGGATCCGGGCGGCCGGCCGGGCCGACCCGATGACGACGTCGCGGGAGCGGCAGGCCTACGAGCTCGCCGCTCTCATCGCGGAGGGCCGCCGCTGAGCGGCCCGCCCGTCGTGGCACCCGCGGGCAGCAGGCCGACGTGGGCCAGCGTCGCCGCGGCGACCTGCCCGGCGGTCAGGGCGTCCGTCACGAGGACCAGCTCGTCGCCGTCGGCCCGGGCCAGCCGCGCCGTGAGCTCGGCGTGCCGCTCCAGGTGCCACTCCAGCGCCCGCGCCCGCTCCGGCGGGTACCGGCCGCGGAGCCGGCCCTCCGTCACCGCGCCGCTCGCGACCAGCCGCACCGAGCGCACCGGCAGCCCGAAGACCCTCGCGTAGCGCTCGCGGTCGGCGCTCGAGGCGAGCACCCCGGCCAGCACCGGCTGACGGGGCCCGACCCTGCGGTGCTGCTGCCAGACCGCCGCCAGCGCCTCGGCCTCGGTGCGCACGTTGTCGGGGTCGTCCGCCGCCGGCGGCCACGACCGGTGGAACCAGTCGACGTCCATCAGGCTGAAGGGCCGGCCCTGCTCGACCAACAGGTCGCCGACGTGGTCCAGCACGGCCGACTTCCCGACGCCGTAGGAGCCGTTGAGGACGAGGACGAAGGTCGGCGGCGGCACCGGCCCAGGGTAGGGAACCGGGGCGAGGTCCATGCTGAGGCCGTGCAGACCGACGACCCGACCGGTGCGGCGGACCCGCTGACGGCCACCGAGCGCGCGGTGCACGGCGACGTCACCCCCGCCGCGCTGCACGCGACGCTGGACCGGTGGCTGCGGGCCAGGCTGGGGAGCGGCATCGCCGCGGTCCGCTTCCGCGCGGGGCGCATCGACGCGGTCCGGGGTCTGGAGCTGGCCGACGGGCGGGCCGTGGTCGTCAAGGCCCACCGGCCCCCGGTCGACCTCGCGGCCGTCGGCGCTGCGGTCGAGGCGCAGCGGGTGCTCGCCGCCGCCGGCTTCCCGTGCCCCCGGCCGCTCGCGGGACCCGAGACGGTGGAG
This sequence comes from Microlunatus capsulatus, assembly GCF_017876495.1. NCBI lineage: Bacteria > Bacillati > Actinomycetota > Actinomycetes > Propionibacteriales > Propionibacteriaceae > Microlunatus > Microlunatus capsulatus. The sequence goes on from NZ_JAGIOB010000001.1 coordinate 896,034, forward strand.
GGCCGGGTGCTGACCGCCGAGACCCTCGTCGTCGGGCCGCGGCCGGATGGCCGGGACCCCGTCGTCCGCCGGCTGCTCGCCGAGGGCCTGGCCCGGCACGTCGCGGTCCTGCGGTCCCGGCCCGACCTCGTCGCACCGGCCGGCGACGGCCCCTCCTGGTGCCGCTACCGGGGAGGGCCGTGGCCGGTCCCGCACGACACGCTGGTCGACCTCCGCACCACCGAGCCCGGCGAGGCCTGGCTGGACGCCTTCGGACGGCGGGCCGCGCAGCAGGTGCTCGACCACCGCGGGGACGACGCCGTCGTCGTCGGGCACGCGGACTGGTACGCCGGCAACACCGCCGTCGTCGACGGCGTGCTGGTGGGGGTGTTCGACTGGGAGCTGGTCGCCGACACCGAGCCGGTCGTCGCCGGCTTCGCCGCCTCGTGCTTCGCCTCCAGCGCGACCGGCGGGGGCGGGCTCTCGACCCCCGAGGAGGTCGCGGCGTTCCTGGCCGACCACGAGCAGGCGCGCGGGCAGGTCCTGTCGGGGCGCCAGCGGCGCGCCGCGGCCGGCGCCGCTGCGTGGATCCTCGCCTTCAACGCCCGGTGGCAGGTGGCGCTGAGGGTCCACGGCGCCTGCGACGAGGGCGTGGTCTCGCTGGTGCGGGAGCGGCAGGAGGACTACCTCGCGGTCTGAGGGCCGGCCCACACAGGGCGCCGGGTGTCTCCACCCGGGTTCGCCACCGGGCGCGGGTCGTGGGCGAGAGGCGCCCTCGCAGGGCATCCCACCCCGGGCCGCGGCCGTCCTAGGGTCGCGGGTGGCCGGCCGGGTGCGTCCCGGCCCGGCCCGGGGACGGCCGTCCGGCCCTGCCCGACCCGTCGTGGAGGAGATCCGATGCAGCAGCGCGCCCTGGGAACCAGCGGTCTGGAGGTCTCGGCCCTCGGGCTGGGCTGCATGGGGGTCACCGGCGCCTACGGCGTCCACCCCGACCCGGCGGCGATGACCGACCTGCTGCACGCCGCCGTCGAGCGCGGGGTGACCTTCTTCGACACGGCCGAGATCTACGGCCCGCACGCGAACGAGGAGCTGGTGGGCGCCGCCCTGGCGCCGTTCCGCGGCCGGGTCGCCATCGCGACCAAGTTCGCCCAGGACGTCGACCCCGTCGAGCGACGCCCGCGCGGCCGGATGCTGCTCCCCGACGAGCTGCCGCAGGCGCTGGACGGCTCGCTCCGGCGGCTCGGGGTCGACGTCGTCGACCTCTACTACCAGCACCGCGTCAACCCCGACGTGCCGGTCGAGGAGTACGCCGGGGCGGTGGGCGACCTCGTCGCCGCCGGGAAGGTGAAGCACTTCGGGCTGTCCGAGGCCGCCACCGCGACGATCCGCCGGGCGCACGCCGTGCACCCCGTGACCGCCGTGCAGAGCGAGTACTCGCTGTGGTGGCGCCGGCCCGAGGAGGGCGTGCTGGAGGTCTGCGCCGAGCTGGGCATCGGCTTCGTCCCCTACAGCCCGCTGGGCAAGGGATTTCTCACCGGCACCGTCGACCCGGGCACCTCCTTCGAGCCCGGGGCCGACATCCGCTCGACCATCCCCCGGTTCGCGCCCGCCGCGATGCAGCACAACACCGCGCTCGTCGACGAGGTCCGCGCCGTCGCCGGGGACCGGGGCGCCACGCCCGGCCAGGTCGCCCTGGCCTGGCTGCTCGCGCGGGCGCCGTGGGTGGTCCCGATCCCCGGGACGACCAAGCGGCACCGGCTCGAGGAGAACCTCGCGGCGGCCGACCTCGTCCTCGAGGCCGACGAGCTGGAGCGGCTCACCGGCGCGTCGGACCGGATCGAGATCCAGGGCGCCCGCTACCCCGACGCGCTGGAGGCCCAGACCGACCTCTGAGCGGCGCCGGCGGGCCCGCACCCTGCCGGGGCGTGCCCCGGCAGGGTGTTCCTCCCCGGTCCCGCCCGGCCTAGCGTCGGGACGTGACCCTCCCCGGACGCCCGCCCCTCCGCCGCCCCCACCTCGCCTCGTCGATCCTGGCGCCGCTGGCCCTCCTGGTGCTCGTGGCCGCGGCGGCGTGCTCCGCGGCGGCCGGCCCGGACGGCGGCGCGCCCGCCGACGGCGCCGCACCCGGCAGCCCGACCCCCAGCAGCCCCGCCCCCGGCAGCGCCGGATCCACGAGCTCAGCGCCGACGAGCCCACCACCCTCCGGGTCGGTCCGGTCCCCGGGCGTCACGGCGGTGCGGGTGGTCGTCGGCGGGACGGCCTTCGCCGCCGAGCTCGACGACACCCCGACGGCCCGGGACCTGGCGGGGCGGCTCCCGGTCACGCTGCGCGTCGACGACCTCGGCGGGGTGGAGAAGACCGGCCGGCTGCCCTTCGCGCTGACGACCGCGGGGGCTCCCCGCGGCTCCGACCCCGACGTCGGCGCCCTGGGCTACTACGCGCCGGGCGAGGACCTCGTGCTCTACCACGGCGACGTCGGGTACCACCCGGGCATCGTCGTCCTCGGCCGCTTCACCACCGACATCACCGCCGTCGGCGACCTCCCGGACGGCACCGAGGTCACCGTCGAGCGGGCCTGAGCGCCCGGCCCGCCGTCCGTCTCAAGTCAGCAGGACGCCCTTGCCGCCGACCCCGCCCGCCTCCATGTCGCGGTGCGCCTGCACGACGTCGTCCAGGCCGTAGACCCGCCCCAGCGGGATCGCCGCCCGGCCGGCCGCGACCGCGTCGAGGAACTCCTGGAGGACCGCGGCGGGCAGGTCGGACGCCTCACCGGAGTAGGCGGTCAGCCGGACCCCGTTGGGCAGCCAGTCCATCGGGTAGAAGCGGTCGATCGTCCACCGGTCGGAGAGCATGCCGGTGAAGCAGACCGTCCCCCCGGGCCGCACCGCCCGGAGCGTGTCGCGCAGGACGTCGGTGCCCACCAGCTCGACGGCCCCGTCGACGCCGCCGCCGCTGAGCTCGCGCACCCGCTCCGCCACGGCCCCGTCGTCGACCAGGACGTGGTCGGCCCCGAGCGCCTCCAGCTCCGCCGCGGCCTGCGGGCGCCGGGTGGTGGCGTGGACCGTCAGGCCCTGCCGCTTCGCCAGCACCACCAGCGCCCGCCCGACGGAGGAGGTGGCGCCGCGGACCAGCAGCGCGTCGCCCGGCGCGGGCCGGACGCCGACGGCGAGCGACCCGTGGGCGGTCTGCAGCATCTCGGGCACCGCCCCCAGCTGCTCCCACGGCAGGTCGCTGGTGAAGGGCACGACCTGGGAGACCGGGACCAGCAGGTGCTCGGCGTAGCCGCCGTCGAGGTCCCGGCCCATCCCGCCCATCAGGGCGGCGACCCGGGTGCCCGGCACCAGCTCGCCGCCCGGTGCCGCGACGACCTCGCCGACGGCCTCGAGGCCGGGGACCCGGGGAAAGCTGCCGCTGCTGCCCAGGCCCTGCCGGAAGTGCAGCTCCGAGCGGTTGAGGCCCGCGGCCCGGACCCGGACGAGGACCTGCCCGGGCGCGGCGACCGGGACCGGCAGGTCGCGGAGCTGCAGCACCTCCGGCGGGCCGGGCCGGTCCACCACGACGGCCCGCATGGTCGCGCTCACGCGGTCACCCCCGCCGGGCTCAGCCGTACCTGCAAGCGGTGCAGCGCCCGGGTCAGCGGTTCGACGTCCTCGTCGCCGAGCGCCCGGTCCACCGCCGTGCGGGCGACCTCGGCCGCCGAGCCCAGCGCCGCCCGGCCCTGCGGGGTGAGCCCGACGAGGGAGGAGCGCCGGTTGGCCGGGTTGGCGCTGCGGGCGACCAGCCCGTCGCGCTCCAGCCGGTCGACGAACTTGCTCGCCGCCCCGACGGTGATCCCGATGTCGTCGCTCAGGTCCTGGACCCGCGCCCGCCCGTCGTAGCGGCCCACGACGCGCAACGCGTGCAACGTCGCGAGACCCACCTGTCCGTGCCGGGCCAGGTCGCGGTCCACCGCGTCCCACAGCCCGACCTCGTAGCGCACCAGCGCGTCGAAGAACTCCATGCCCGTCCCAAGGAGCACCGGACGAACTTCATTCCGCGGAATGACCTTCCGGAGCACCACGATCGGTGGCGCCGAGCCCGCGGAGAGCGTCGACGGCCAGGTCGTGGTCCTCCTCCCCCGACAGGCCGGAGACCGCCAGGACCCCCGCCACCGCGCCGCCCACGACCAGCGGGACCGCTCCCGCGGCCGGGAAGTACAGCTCGACGGGCAGGGCGAACAGGCGGAGGAAGCGCTCCGGGTCGTCACCGGCGTAGGTGGCGTGCACCTCGGCCGAGGAGACGCCGAAGTGCCGGACGACGCGGGCCTTGCGCTCGACCCACCGGTCGTTGTCGGCGCTGGTGCCGGGCAGGGCCGCGTGGAAGACCCGCTGCTCCCCCAGCCAGATCGCGACGGTGACGCCGAGCCGCTCCTGCTGGGCGCGCTCGACGAGGGCCGAGCCGAGCCGCCAGGCCGTTGCGTGGTCGAGGTGGTCGAGGTGCGGCACGGGCTGCATGGGGTCTCCGTCGTCTCGGGCTCAGGGCGTCCGCGGTCCGTCCGGTCGGCGTCCGGCGGCCACCGCGGGCTGCGGGTCGGGGGTCCATCTCCTCACACGCCCTCGTCGGCGGCGACCCCGGGAGGCGGCACGGTGGTCGCGCCCCGGGAAACCAGCGCTCGATGACCCGGCAGCGCCTCCCCGGGCCCCGAACGGGGATCGAGCGCTGGGTTCCCGGGGACGCCCTGCCAGGACACCTCACGGCAGGGCCTTCCCCGACGGCGTCCGACGGGGTGAGGTGGACACCGGGCGTCCGGGGCGCACCCCTGACCCGTCCCCCTGACCGGGCGCCCACCTAGCCGACGACCTGAGGACCCCCCGTGAGCAGCACCACCAGCCCGTCACCCGGCCACGCGCCCGCCAGCACCGAGCGGCTCCCCTGGGCCGCGCTGCTGGTGATGGCGCTGATGGGGTTCCTGCTCATCACCACCGAGACGATGCCCGCCGGGCTCCTGCCGCAGGTCGCGGCCGGGCTGGGCACCACCGAGGGCGCCGCGGGGCAGCTCGTCAGCGCCTACGCGCTCGGCACCGTCGTCGCGACGATCCCGCTGGTCGCCGCCACCCGGGGACTCCGCCGCAAGCCGGTGCTGCTGGTCGGCATCGCCGGCTTCCTCGTGGTGAACACGGCCACCGCCCTGGCGGGCGGCATCGGCTCCGCCCTGGTCGTGCGGCTCCTCGCCGGCGCCTTCTCCGGGCTGCTCTGGGGGATGCTCGCCGGCTACGCGCGCCGGATCACCCCGCCGACGCTGGCCGGCCGGGCGCTGGCGGTCGCCTCGCTCGGCACCCCGGTCGGCCTCGCCGTCGGCACCCCGTTCGGCTCCTGGCTGGGCCGCACCGTCGACTGGCGCTGGTCGTTCGGCACGCTCTCGGTGCTGATGGCGCTCACCCTGGTGCTGGCCGTCACCCTCGTCCCCGACGCCCCGGGCCAGCCGGCCGCCTCCCACCTGCCCGTCGGGCGGGTGCTGCTGCTGCCCGGCGTCGCGCTGGTGCTCGTCGTGATCCTCACCTGGATGGTCGCCCACAACACCGTCTACACCTACGTGTCGGCCTACCTCCGCGCCGCCGACGTCGGGCTGCCCGTCGACGTCGCCCTCGTCGTCTTCGGGGTGGCCGCGCTGGGCGGGATCGCGGTGACGGCCGCGCTGGTCGACCGGGTCCTCCGCCGTCTCGTGCTGGCCAGCATCGCCCTGTTCACCGCCGCCGGCGTGGTGCTGCTGGTCGGCCAGCACTCGACGGCGGCCGTCGTGGCCGCCCTCGTCTGCTGGGGGCTGGGCTACGGCGGGGCCGCCACCCAGCTGCAGACGGCCGTCAGCGAGGCGAGCGGGGAGAACGCCGACGTCGCGAACTCGATGCTCGGCGTGGCCTTCAACCTCGCCATCTTCGGCGGCGGGGTGCTGGGCGCGCTGCTCATCACCGGCGACCCGGGCGTCACCCTGCCGCTGGTCATGGTCGCGCTGCCGCTCGTCGCGCTCGCGGTGGCCGCCGGCGCCCGGCGGACCGCCTTCCCGACCGGCCGCTGACCGGCACCGGGCTCACGACCCCGGACCGGCGACGGCGTCGACCAGCCGCTCGGCCTCGCCGAAGGCGACGCCCAGCGGGTCCGGGCCGCGCTGGCCCAGCACCGCGCCGACGACCAGCACCTCGCGGCCGTCGACCCGCCGGTGCGCGGCGACGACGACGCAGCCCCCGGCGGGCGTCGTCGACCCCGTCTTGACCCCGACGAAGCCGGACCGGCCCAGCAGCCGGTTGGTCGTCACCACCCGGCCGACGGTGGGCAGGGTGACCGCCCGCTGCCGCACCAGCCAGGCGAAGGCCGGGTCCTGCAGCGCGGTCCGGGCCAGCACCGCCTGGTCGCGGGCCGTGCTGCGCGAGCCCGGGTCGTAGCCGCTGGCGTCGACGTAGCGGGTCGAGCCCAGCCCCAGCTCGCGGGCGCGGGCGTTCATCAGCTCGACGAACGCCTCCTCGCTGCCCGCAGTGCGGACGGCCAGCAGGTGGGCGACGTCGCCGGCCGAGGGCAGCAGCAGGGCGAGCAGCGCCTTCCGCAGCGTCAGCCGGTCCCCGGCCCCGAGGCCGACGACCGACTCCGAGCGCGCGCGGCGGCGGTCGGCGTCGGCCACGTCGGCGGCGGTCACCGTGAGGACCGGGCCCTCCTCGCCGACGGCGAGCGGCTCCCGCTCCAGCACGACGAGGGCCGTCATCACCTTGGTGACGCTGGCCACGGGGACCGGCCGCTGGTGCCCGGACCCGTGCACCAGGCCGTCGCCGACCACGACGGCGGCCTGGCCCTCGGCCGGCCAGCGGGCGCCTGCGGCGGGGTCGTCGGCGGTGCCGGGGACGGGCAGCCGCGCCCGCGTCCCCACCACGAGGGCGGCGGCGCAGAGCAGGAGGACGGCGAGGAGGAAGGCGACCGGCAGCAGCCGGCGGGCACGACGGGAGAGGGGCACGGCACCACCGTCGGGTGACCGGTGTCGGGCGGACGTCTCGCGGTCCTTGACGTGGCCTTCACGTCCGGGCGGCGATACTCAGAGCCTGCCGAGACGTCCCGCGTGCTGCCGGGTCGCGGGCCGGGGAACGGGAGGAGCGCCGTGCGGGTCCTGGTGGTCGACGACGAGCGGCTGCTCGCCGACACCGTCGCCGTCGGGCTGCGCCGCCGCGAGATGGCGGTCGACGTCTGCTACGACGGCACCGACGCGCTCGAGCGGCTGACGGTCAACGCCTACGACGTCGCCGTCCTGGACCGCGACCTGCCCGGCCTCGGCGGGGACGAGGTGTGCCGGGCCGTGCACGCGCACGGGCTGCCGACACGGGTGCTCATGCTCACCGCGGCGGCGAGCATCCGCGACCGGGTGGACGGGCTGAGCCTGGGCGCCGACGACTACCTCACCAAGCCGTTCGCGTTCGCCGAGCTGGTCGCCCGGGTGCAGGCCCTGGGCCGCCGGTCGACGGCGGCCGTCCCGCCGTGCTCGACCAGGACGGGATCGTGCTGGACCCCGGCCGGGCGTCGGTGCAGCGCGACGGCCGGCTGCTGAGCCTGACGCCGAAGGAGTACCAGGTGCTGCACGTGCTGCTGCGCGCCCGCGGCGCGGTCGTCAGCACCGAGGAGCTGCTCGAGAAGGCGTGGGACGAGAACGCCGACCCCTTCACCGGCACCGTCCGGGTCACGGTGATGACGCTGCGCCGCAAGCTGGGCGAGCCCCCGGTCCTGCACACCGTGCTGCGCCGCGGCTACCGGCTGGGGCCGGTGGTCGACGCGACGACCGCCGGCTCCCCCGCCGGCCCGGCGACGTGAACCCGACGACCCGGGTCAGCGCGAGCCTGGCCGGCGCCGTGCTGGTCGGCGCCCTGGTGGCGGCCGGGTACGGACCACTGGACGCGACGCTCGGGCAGCTGCGGGAGGCGTGCCTGGCCGACGCCGGCGGCGGGGTGCCGGGCGGCTGGTGCTCGACGCTGGTGCGCTACCCGAACCGGCTGCCCGTCCTCGTGCTGCTGGCCGTGCTCGCCGCCGTCGCCGCGCTGGGCCTGCTGGTCGCCCGCTGGTGCCTGCGCCCCGTCGGGGAGCTGGTCGGCGTCGTCCAGCGGCTGGGGCCGGCCAACCTCGGGCACCGGCTGGACTGGGGACGTCGGCGCGACAGCCTCGGCCGGCTGGGCCGGGCCCTGGACGCGCTGATGGACCGGATCAGCACCGGCTACGACAACCAGCGCCGCTTCGCCGCGAACGCCTCGCACGAGCTGCGGACGCCGCTGGCCGTCCAGCGCACCCTCATCGAGGTCAGCCTGGCCGAGCCGCTGACCGGCGACCAGCTCGACCTCCTCACCCGCCAGCTGCTCGCCACCAACGAGCGCAACGAGCGCCTCGTCGAGGGCCTGCTGGTGCTCGCCGAGGCCGAGCAGGTGCCGATCGGCCACGCCCCGCTGCGGCTGGACGAGGTCGCGGCCTCGGTCGTCGAGGCCTTCGGCGAGCGGGCGGCCGCCCACGGCGTGACGCTGACGCTGAGCGCGGCGCCGACCACCGTCGACGGCGAGCGGGTGCTCGTCGAGCGGCTCGTCACCAACCTCGTCCAGAACGCCGTCCTCTACAACCTGCCGCAGGACGGCCGGGTGGAGGTGCACGTCGGCGACGGGGCGGTGACGGTGGCCAACACCGGTCCCCAGGTGCCCGCCGAGGACGTCGACGCGCTGTTCGAGCCGTTCCGGCGCGGGCGCGGGCAGCGGCTGGACCAGTCCGACGGCGCCGGGCTGGGCCTCACCATCACCCGGGCGATCGCCGCCGCCCACCACGCGACCACCAGCGCGGGCCGCGGCCTCGACGGCGGGCTCCGCATCCGGGTGACGTTCCCCGTGCACCGGCCGGAGGCCGGTCCGGCGTCCTGACGCCGCCTTCACACCCCGCCTGGCACGGTGGAGGACGACCCACCACCCCGACCGACCCTCCCCGAAGGAACCGCGCGTGCTCCTCGACGACCTGCTGCCCGATCGATACCTGCAGCACTTCCTGGCCAGCCCCTCAACGGTCGCGACCGTCGCCGCGCTCGGCCTGCTGGCCGTCGTCGTCGCGCTCGCGGCGCCGCGACGCCGGCTGCTGGTGCTCGCGACCGGTCTCGCCGTGGCCGGCATCGGCGGGCTGACCCTGGCCCCGGCCCGGGGCTGGACGACGCTGACCCTGCTGCCGGACCCGCTGGCGGCGGTGCGGACGGCGCTCGCGCCCTCGCTCGCCGACCTCGGCGCGTGGGCGGTGGCCGACGGCCCGGCGAACGTGGCCCTCTTCGTCCCGTTCGGGCTGTGCCTCGGGCTGCTGCTGCGCCGGCCGTCCGCGGCGTTCCTGGCCGGAGTGGCCCTGACGGTGCTGGTCGAGTCCTACCAGGCGGCCACGGGCACCCGGGTGGGTGCCTTCGCCGACGTCGTGGCCAACAGCCTCGGCGCCCTCCTCGGGGCGGTGCTGAGCGCGGTCGTCCTCGTCGTGGTCGACGGCGTCCGGCGGGCCCGGCCGCGCGCGCGGGGTCTCCGGCCCGTCAGGAGCGGCCGCTAGGCCTCGACGTCGGAGAACAGCCCGGTGAAGCCTGTGCGGGTGGCGCCGAGCCGGCCGAAGAAGTCCCCGGCGGCGGCGGTCGCGACGGCCGCCGAGGCGTCGTCGTAGGAGTCGAAGTACAGGTCCAGCGTCCGGTGCGCCGGGGTCGGGGTGCCGTCCTCCTTCGGCCACACCTTCGCCGACTCGAGGCGCTGCAGCGCGGGGAGGGTGCGGGCGACCGCGACCAGCTCCGGCCAGGCCCGCTCGAAGGCGTCGGGGTCGGCCGGGTTGTCGACGACGAGGGTGATCTTCGTGGTCATGACGGTGTCCTTCGCGCTGGGGGCCGCAGCCCGCGGGGTCGTGCCGACGACGTCATGCTCGCAGGTCGCGACCGGTCCGTCACCGGTCGACGAGCACCCCTCGTCGCTCCTCGCCGCCCGCAGCGGGACCGCCCGGTCAGACGGCCCCCTCGCGGGCGAGGACCGTCCGGACCGTCCGCAGCGCGATGACGAGGTCGAGCAGCGGGTTCCACTGCGTCACGTAGCGGACGTCGAGCTGGACGCGCTCCTCGTAGCCGGTGTTGCTGCGACCCGAGACCTGCCACAGCCCCGTGATGCCGGGCTTGACGGCGAGGTAGTGGCGGGCCGCGTCGCCGTAGCGCTCGAGCTCGGCCGGCACGACCGGCCGGGGACCCACCAGGCTCAGCTGGCCGACCAGCACGTTCACCAGCTGCGGCAGCTCGTCCAGGCTGCTCGCGCGCAGGGCGCGGCCCAGCCGGGAGATGCGGGGGTCGTCGGCCACCTTCTGCTCGCGCTCGAACTCCTCGACCAGGTCCGCCCGGCCCATCGCCGTGAAGGCGGCGGCGGCGGTCTGGTGGGGACGGTCGGGCCCGGTCGAGTAGGCCCACGTCATGGAGCGGAACTTCCACACCCCGACCGCACGACCGCCCCGGCCCACGCGGGCCTGGCGGTAGAGCACGGGGCCGGCCGGGTCGCCCAGCTTCACCGCGAGGGCGACGACCAGCAGCACGGGCCCCAGCACGAGCAGCGCGGCCGCCGCGCCGAGCAGGTCGACCGTGCGCTTGAGGACGCGGTGCGCCGGCGCGGCCAGCCCGCGCCGGCCGGCGGCGACGGACGGGGCGGGGACGGCGGACGGGCCGGGGACGGACGGGAGGGCGGCGACGGCGGTGACGACCGACGGGGCGGTGACGAGGCTCATGGTCTGCTCCAGGGGGATCGAGCCGGTCCCTCCGGACCGGCTCGATCAGCCTCGGCGGACGACCTCGGGGCCACCTGGGCGCGCGAGCAGGGCCGTCCAAGCCTTCGCCCAGGCTGGGCCCGCCCGGGCCTGAGCCCGCCCTGAGCCTTCGCGGGCGCTCAGGATCACCCCCGTCGCACCCCTCCGGACGGGGTCCCCGCGGAGGTCGGGCTCAGGCGGGCGGCCGGGTCAGTAGGCGCCGCGGCGCGCGCCCGGGTCAGTAGGCGCCGCGGCGCGCGCCCGGGTCAGTAGGCGCCGCGGCGCGCGCCCGGGTCAGTAAACGCCGCGGCGCGCGGCCGGGTCAGTAGGCGCCGCGGCGCGCGGCCGGGTCAGTAGGCGCCGCGGCGCGCGGCCGGGTCAGTAGGCGCCGCGGCGCGCGGCCGGGTCAGTAGGCGCCGCGGCGCGCGGCGACGGTGACCACGGTCCGGGCCAGGATCGACAGGTCGAGCCAGTGGCTCCAGTTCTCGACGTAGAAGACGTCGAGCGCCACCCGCTCGTCGTAGCCGGTGTCGCTGCGGCCCGACACCTGCCACAGGCCGGTGATGCCGGGCTTCAGGGCGAGGAAGCTGTCGCGCCGCGGGCCGTACCGCTCCAGCTCCCCGACCGTGATCGGTCGCGGCCCCACCAGGCTCAGGTCGCCGCGGAGCGCGTTCACCAGCTGCGGCAGCTCGTCGAGGCTGGTGCGGCGCAGGAAGGCGCCGAGCCCGGAGACCCGGGGGTCGTCGGCCACCTTCTGCGCCACGAGGAACTCCGGGACCAGGTCCGCGCGGCCCATGGCCTCGAAGGCCTCGACCGCGGTCCGGTAGGGCCGGTCCGGGCCGGTCGAGTACTCCCAGCGCATGGTGCGGAACTTGAGGACCCCGATGGGCCGGCCGCCGCGGCCGAGCCGCTCCTGGCGGTAGAACACCGGCCCGGTCGGGTCGGTCAGCTTGACCGCCAGCCCGACGGCCAGGAACAGGGGGGCGAGCAGGAACAGCCCCACGGCCGCGCCCACCGCGTCGACCAGCCGCTTGCCCACGGCACCCCAGCCGTCGAGGGTCGTGAGCCGCACCTCCATCAGCGGGATCCCGGCGACGGTCGACATCACCGAGCCGGCGGCGAAGACGCCGTACATGTCCGGGACGAAGCGGTACCCCATGCCCCGGGCGGTGGCCAGCGCCATCAGCCGGGCGGCCTCGTCCCGGCTGGCGTCGGGGTCCACGTGCACGATCTCGTGCACGGGCACCCGGTGGCTCTGCAGCACCTGCTCGACGGTGGAGTAGACCGGGACCCGGCCGAGGAGCAGGGAGCCGGCGTCGCGCACCGACACGGCGGCGATCACCCGGGTCCCGCGGCCCGGCCGACCCAGCTCGGCGACGATCCGCTCGGCCAGCGGTCCGCTGCCGACGACCGCGACGTTGTGCAGCCCCCGGTCGCGGGCGTAGACCTGCTGCAGGACCAGCCGCACCAGGCTGCGGCCCAGCAGCACCGCGGCCACGCCGAGCAGGAACGCGTAGACCGGCACCTTCCGGCCCGGGAACAGCGGGGCGCCCAGGGTGAAGTAGTCGACGAGCACCAGCGAGGTGACCCCGAGGCCGACGGCGACGAGCAGCCGCCCGACCTCGCTGGCCCGGCCGTAGCTCTGCCGCGTGGTGTAGAGGCCGCAGGCGGCGAACAGCACCACCCAGGCCGGGACGAGCGCGAGCATCGTCTCCGCGAAGGAGCCGATGCTCGCGTACTCCAGCAGCGGCTTGTCCTCGAGCGCGCGCAGCTCGTACGCGGCCACCGAGGCGGCGTACAGCGCGACCACGTCGGCGGCCACCAGGGCCGCCGACCGCCAGGTCGTCCCCGACGTGCGGACGTCGTCCAGCACACGAACCATGTCTGCCATCCCCCGAAGGCTCACGTTCTCGCCCGGCTGCACGACTCCCCGTCGTCCCCTCACCCGAGCGCTGACAACGGTATCAGTCAGTTGACGGCTCAACTAGGAAACGGAGATGAACCTCGTGCGAACGGTGGTGACGTGCGGCACGGTCCCTACGGAGCGGCCAGGGCCGCCCGGTAGCCGGCCTCCGCCCGCTCCACCACCGCGTCCCACGACGCGCCGGTGGCCCCGCGCCGCGCGGCGGCGGCGCCCAGCCGGTCGGCGAGCTCGTCGTCGCCCAGCACCGCCGCGACCGCCCGGGCCACCGACGGCGCGTCGGGCGCCGCCAGCAGACCGGTGACGCCGTCCTCGACGGCGTCGGCCATCGAGCCGACGGCCGTGGCGACCACGGGGCGGCCGAAGGTGTAGGCCATGTGGATGCTGCCGCTGATGTTGACCGTGGCGTAGGTGAACAGCACCACCCGGTGCTCGGCGAAGAGCCCGGGCACGTCGGCCACGGGCACGTAGCCGGGCCGCAGGTCGACGTGGCCGATCCGCTCGGCCTGCGACCGCACCGCCTCCAGGTCGACGTCGGGCATCACCGGTCCGGCCAGCGTGAGCCGGGCCGCGGGGAGCTCCCGCCGGACCAGGCCGAACGCCTCGAGCAGCAGCGGGAGGTCCTTGTACCGGGTCCAGGCGCCGAAGAAGAGGGCGCGCGGGCCCGCCGTCGAGGGGGCCGGCACGTCGTCGGTGCCCGTCATCACCGACGAGTAGTCGCCGTGCCCGCAGACCGCGGTCCGGCGGACGCCCGGGAAGTGCTCCAGCAGGGTGCTGCGCGGGCCCTCGCCCAGCACCAGCACCAGGTCGCAGGCCCGGTACGCGCGGCCCAGCAGCGCCCCGGTCAGCCGCCCGCGCTTCTCGACGGCCTGGTCGGCGCTGGTCACGTCGTAGGGCAGCGGGTTGTGGGCGACGTCGACGACGGCCCGGGCCCGGCCGAGGCGGGCGACCACCAGCAGGGCCGCGGTGTCCAGGGCGTAGCGCAGCTCGCCGAACTGGACGACGTCCGGGCGCTCCCGCCGGAGGTGGACGAGCACGCGTCGCCAGGACTCCAGCAGCAGCACCGCCCGCCAGACCCGGCGCAGCCGGGACCGCCAGCGCGGGCCGGGGACGACGGCGTTGGGGTGCCAGGTGGGCAGCAGCTCCCGCACCGTGAGCCCCGGCTGGTCGGAGCGCAGCTCGGGGTCGGGCCCGGTCAGCAGCGTGACCCGGTGACCGGCCCTCGCCAGCGCCTCGGCGAACTGGAAGGAGAACTGGAACATGCCGCCGCTGGGCAGGAACTCCACCACGGTGACCACCAGCGGCTCACCGGCGCCGGTCCCCGCGTCCGGGGCGCTCACGCCTGGCGCCGGGCCGCGGCGTCACCGGGGTCCGGGTCGGTCCCGTCGCCGACGGCGGTGGCCGCCGCGCCGCGACGGCGGACCGCCGCGCCGGGTCCCCGGACGGCCACCAGCAGGTGGTACAGCGCCTGCTGCACGGCGAGCCCGCCGACCAGGGCCACCACGACGGCGGCGCCGACGAGCACGAGGGGCGAGGTGCCCGAGGCGTAGGCCGAGCCGTCGGCCGTGTGCACGACCGCGGTCCGGTAGGGCCGCGACAGACCGGCGAGGTACTCCGAGGCCAGGGTGGTGGTGGCGTCGGCGACCTGCTCGGCGGTGCCGGCGTCGTCGGCGGTGGTCCGCACCAGCAGCACCGACGTGTCGGGCACCACCGTGACCTCGGTGCTGACGGCCTCGCGCTGCGCGGCGGAGAGCTGCAGCCGGTCCTCGGCCTGCTGCTCGAAGCGGAGGTTGTCGGCGACCTCGGCGAAGGTGGCCACGATCTGGCCCCGGCTCATCGTCTCGTAGTAGGCGGCCGAGGTGGCGTCGTCCAGGCTGGCCGCCGGCAGCACGACCACCACCGACTCCGCCGTCCAGACCCGCTCCTGGGCGAGCGCCAGCAGCACGCCGACCACCAGGGCGAGCAGGGCGAGGACCGCTCCGGCGACGACGCTGGGACGCAGCGCCGAGCCCGGGCGCGCGGTCGCGCTCACGCGGCGGCCCCCGTCCCGGCCCCGACCGGTCGCGGCCCGTCCTCCAGCACCTGCCGGTAGAGGCCGGCGAGACGGGCGGACAGCTGGGTGAGGTCGTGCCGCTCCTCGGCGCGCCGGCGCACGGAGGCGCCCATCGCGACGCGGCGCCCCGGGTCGGTGACCAGGGACTCGAGGGCGGCGCTCAGCGCGTCCACGTCCCCCGGCTCGACGACGAGGCCGTCGACGCCGTCCCGGATGAGGTCGGGGACGGCCCCGATGGTGGTGCCCACCACCGGCACGCCGGTGGCCATGGCCTCGATGATGGCGATGGGTTGTCCTTCCAGGTAGGAGGGGAGCACGAACACGTCGGCCTCCTGCAGCCGCCGCTTCACCTGCTCGCCGTGCTCGGGGCCGACCAGGGACTCCGCCAGGCCGGCGGCGGCGAACTCCTCGACGATCTCGCGGTACTCGGGCTCGGGGGTGGGGCCCTGCCCGCCGACGACGACGAGGCGCCAGCCCTCCACGCCCCGCTCGCGCAGCGCGCGGCACGCCCGGGCGAGCTCGAGGGTGCCCTTGCGCCGGCAGACCACCCCCACGAACAGCACGGTGGCCGGCACCCGGTCCGGCCGCGTGGGGACGAAGGTGTCCACGGCCACGGCGTTGTCGACCGTGACCACCGGGGTCCGACCGGCCAGCTGCCGCATCCGGGCGGTGCCGACGTCGGAGACGGTGCAGACCAGCTGGGCGCGGCGCAGCGCGCTCAGCGCCCACCGGTCGAGGCGCCCGTAGGCGGCGTGCTCGGGCCGTCCGGCATTGCCGACCGCCGAGTGCACGTGCGCCACCAGCCGCGCACGGCCCGCGGAGCCGGCCAGGAGGAGGGCGGCGGCGCGGAGGGACGGCGCACCCGGGTCGGCCACCAGCTGGAGGTGGACGACGTCGGCGTGCCGCGCGGCCCGGTAGGTGCGCCAGGCGTCGACGAGGGCGGCCCGGGCGTTCTCCAGGCTGACCCGGCCGCCCTCCCGGGTCGCGCTCCGGGCGGTGTTCAGCAGCTCGACGTCGAACTCGGCGCGCAGGCCCGGGTCGGCGGTGATGGTCTCGGCGAAGGTGGCGATGCCGCCACGCATCGGGGCGGCCTCGGCCACCACGACCACCCGCGGTCGGGCGGTCACGCGGCGGTCCCCCGCGGGCCCGCCGCAGCGGCCCGCGCGTAGAGCCCGCAGAGGTTGCGCGCCCACAGGTGGGCGTCGAAGCGCTCCTCCATCCGCAGCCGGCCCGCCTCGCCGAGGCGGCGGCCGAGGGCCGGGTCGTCCAGCACCCGCAGGACCGCGGCGCCGAGCGCGTCGGGCTGGCCAGGCGGGACCAGCAGCCCGGTCTCCCCGTCGGCCACGATGTCGCTGATGCCGCCGACGTCGCTGGCGACGACGGGCCGGGCGCAGCCGCCCGCCTCCATCAGCACCGTCGGCAGGTTCTCGCCGTAGATCGAGGGGAGCACGACGAGCTCGGAGCCGCGCAGGACGTCGGGGACGTCGCTGCGCATGCCCGCGAAGACGACGGAGCCCGCCAGCCCCAGCCGGTCGACCTCCGCCCGCAGGGAGGCCTCCTCGGTCCCGGAGCCGACCAGCAGCAGCCGGACCTCGGGGTGCCGCTCGACGACGCGCGGCCAGGCCCGCACGACGTGCACGATGCCCTTGAAGTCGCGGAGCGCCGCCAGCACCGTCACCACCCGGCGCCCGGCCAGCCCGAGGTCGGCGGGCAGGGCGGCGACGTCGTCGGGCGGCGGGCTGAAGTAGGCCAGGTCGACGCCGTTGTGCACCACCTGCCAGCTGCGCGGCACGGCGCGGCCGGCACGGTAGCGGTCGCGGAACGAGACCAGCGAGGCCTGGGAGACGAACACCGCCGCCTGGCTGCGGGTCGCGACCTCCAGCGCGAGCCGCTCGCGGGCGGAGGCGCGGCCGGTCAGCGGCCGGTGCACGTGGTGGAACGTCCCCACCGCCGGCACGCCGGCCAGCCGCGCGGCGGGCAGCGCGAGGGTCATGGCCATCTCGAGGTGGGCGTGCACGACGTCGGGCCGGCGCCGGCGGACGTCCTGGACGAGCCGGACGAAGGAGCGCGGGTCCAGCGTCCGGTCCACGCCGAGGTAGCGGGGGCGCAGGCCCGCCTCCTCGAGCAGCGGGGCCAGCTTGGAGCGCTCCTCCGAGGGGCCGTGCAGGCTGAGGACGTCGAGCTCCAGCCCCATCTCGGGGGCGACCCGCCCGAGCTGGGCGATGAGGGTCTCGGCGCCTCCCAGGCGGAAGGCGTCGAGGACGGTGAGCACGCGCAAGAGTGGGACTCCGGTTCTCGTGTCGGGCAGGCCTCCCCCGTGCGGCGACAACCCCGGACAGTGCAGGCGCATCGTAACCACTCCGAGGACGGGTCGAGGTCACGCGAGCGTCCGCGTCCGGCGGGCGCGTCGGCGGACGCAGCGGGGGGCGGCCCGGCGTTAGCATGTGGTGCCCCGGGGGGTTCGGCGCCGTCTCGTCGGCGCGCCGTCACGACTTCCAGGCGAGGAGCCCGCGATCCAACCCGCCCGACATCCCGACCTCGAGCCGGCCTCCGAGCCGCCGGTCCCGCCCCTCCCCCCGGTCACGGGGACGCCGACGGAGAGCGTCGGGCGCAGCTCGGCGCGCGGGTTCTTGTGGACGACGCTGGCCTGGGGCAGCAACCGCGTCGTCGTCCTGGCCCTGACGCTGCTGCTGGCCCGGCTGCTCACGCCCGAGGACTTCGGGCTGGTGACGGCCGCGCTCACCATCATCGCGATGTTCGACGCGGCCCTCGACCTCGGCGTCGGCGCGGCCGTCGTCGCCGCCCAGGAGCGCGGCGTCTCGCGGCGGACCCGCACCGCCCTGACCCTCAACATCGGGCTGTCGGCGCTGATCGCCGGCGTCGGCGCCGCCCTGTCCCCCCTGGTCGCCGCGCTCTTCGACGCCCGCGACCACACCTGGCTCTTCGCCCTGATCTTCCTGTACCCGCTGTTCCGGGGTGCGGGACAGGTCAACGACGCGGTGCTGAAGCGCGACCTGCTCTTCCGGCGCCGCACGGTCGTCGACCTCACCCGCGCCGGCGTCCGCGTCGTGGTCTCCCTCAGCCTGGCGCTGACCGTCGGCGGCCCGGTCAGCATCGCCGCCGGCATCGTGGCCAGCGAGCTGGTGGCCATGGTCCTGCTCTGGTCGCTGGTGCCCATCCGGCCCGTCCGCTCCATGACCCGCGCCGACGTCCGCGAGCTGCTCGGCTTCGGCGGCCAGGTGACGGTCATCCGGGTGCTGGGCTCGTTCCGCAGCACCTTCGACTACCTGGTCGTCGGCGCGGCGATCAGCGCCACCGCGCTCGGCTACTACGGGATGGCCTACAAGCTGCCGGAGCTGGGGATCGAGAACGTCCTCTGGATCTTCTCGGCCGTGGCCCTGTCGGCCTACGCCCGGGCGCGGCTCGAGGGCGAGGAGGCCCTCTTCTCGGCGATGCTGCGCGCCACCCGGCTGCTCTCGCTGTACGGGCTCGCCGTCGGGGTCACCCTCGCCGTGCTGGCCCGCGACGCGGTCCCCGTCCTGTTCTCGCCCACGTGGGAGCCGGCCGTGCTGCCGATGGTGCTCATCTCCCTCAGCCTCGGCCTGATGTCGGTCGGCTGGGCCAGCGGCGACGTGTTCACCGCGCTCGGCCGGCCGGGCACGCTGGTCCTGCTGGACCTGCCGGCCACCGCGCTGATGGCGGGGCTGTTCCTGCTGGCCCCGCGGTACGGCCTGGTTGGCGTGGCCGCCGTCCACCTGGTCTTCAACGCGGTCTACTGCCTCGCCCGGCTGGTCCTGCTGCAACGCGTCACGCGCGTCGGCGGGCGGCGTCTGCTCGGCGCCGTGGCCCCCGGCTTCGCGGTCGCCGTGCCCACGGCGGCGGTCGGCTTCGGCATCCAGCACCTGCTGCCGGCCGGCGAGCTGCTCTCCCTCGTGGTGCTGGGCCTCGTCTGCGCGGTGGTGGTGGTCTCCGTGTCCTGGCTGGTCGCGCGGAGCTCGGTGCTCGAGGCCCTGCACGCGGTGCTGCCGGCCCGCGCCGCGCCCGCCGGGCCGAGCCCGGAGGCGACGTCGTGACCAGCTCGTCACCGGCTGCCGCGGCCCGCTCGGCCGTCGTGGTCACGGCCAGCGAGCCCGAGCCGCGCAGCTTCGGCAAGCAGGTGGTGCTCGGGGGGCTGCTCGACCACCTCTGCGCCCGGCTGGGCCCGGACCGGGTGCACGTGCTGCTGGTGGGCCGGCCCGACGTGCCGCGCCCCGCCACGCCCTACCGCCTCGAGGTGGTCCCCCGCCCTCGTGCCCGCGAGCAGCTGCTGGCGGGCGCCACCCGGGTGGTCCCGCCCCCGCACTCCTCGCTGCAGGAGGCCGCGCTCTGGTCGCCCCGGGTGCTGCGCCAGCTCCGGGAGGCCCTCGCCCGGGTCGACGCCGACCTGGAGGTGTGGGACACCATGCGCACCGGGCAGTACGCGCGCCGGCTGCCCCGCCGACGCCGGGTGCTCTACGCCGACGACCTCTTCTCCGAGCGCTACGCCACCATGCTGCGCCGGATCCGGGCCGACTCCTCGCGGCTGGACAACCCGCTCGGGGAGTTCGCCAAGGTGCTGCCGGGCGTGGCCGGGCGGCTGGCCGCCCACCAGGCCGTCCACGTCCCCCTGCTGCGCCTCGAGCGCCGGCTCACCGCCCGCTCCGAGGCCGCGGCCCCGGGTCACTTCGACGCCACGGTCCTGGTCAACGCCGCCGAGGCCGAGGAGCTGACCCGGCGCAGCGGCGACCCGCACGTGCGCACGCTGCTCCCCCTGCTGCGCGAGCCGCGGGCCGCCGAGCGCCACCACGACGGCACCGCGACGTTCGTCTTCCTCGGCGGGCTGGACTTCCCGCCCAACCGCGACGGCCTGCGCTGGTTCCTCGGCACCTGCCGGGAGTCGGTGCTGGCGCAGGTCCCCGACTTCCGGCTGCTGGTGGTCGGGCGGGGGTCCGAGCAGCTGCCGGAGGAGGCGGCCGCCTGGGGCGACCGGGTGCAGCCCCTCGGCTGGGTCGACGACCTCGACGCCGTCCTCGCCGGGGCCGCGGGCCTGCTCTCCCCGCTCCGGATCGGCAGCGGCATCAAGATCAAGGTGCTGGAGGCCCTGTCCCGAGGGCTCCCGGTGGTGGCCACCCCGCACGGCGTGCTGGGCCTCGACGTCGGTCCCGACGACGGGTGCCTCGTCGGCGACGGCCCCGCCGCCCTCGCGGCGCTGCTGGCCCGCGCCCGGACCACCGGGGAGAACGCCCGGCTCTCCTCCGCGGCCCGCGCGGCCTGGCGGCGGCGCTTCGCCCCCGACGTGGCCGCCCGGGCCTACGACGAGGTGCTGGGTCTGCCGTCGGTGGACGCGGACCGGCCCGGGACGCCACGGTGACGGCGGTCGTCGCCCTCGGCGGCGGGCTGGTGCTGGTCGCGCTGCTGGTCCTGGCCCTCGTCCGGCCCGAGGTGGCGCTGCTGGCGCTGGTGGGGCTGGACGTCTCCAACCTCAACCAGGTGGTCGCCGACCAGGTGGGCGTCAGCCCGTACCGCCCGCTGCTCCTGCTGGCCCTGGTCGCGCTGTTCGTCCTGCTGCGGCGACGACGGCTGGTGCTGCGCTGGTCGCCCGTCACCCTGGGCCTGCTGGTGCTCTTCGCCGGGTTCTGCGCGAGCCTCTTCGGCGCGGCCGACCCGGCGGCCAGCCAGGAGCTGCTCGTCAGCCGCGCGCGGGACCTCCTCTACTACCTCGTGGTGCTCGGCCTGGTCGTGTCGCTGCGCCGGGTCGTGACGCTGGCCCAGGTCGTGGTGCTCGTCCTCGCCGGCCTGGCGGGTCTGACGGTCGTCCACGAGTACCTGCTGGGCAACAGCGGCGACCTGTTCGGGCTCAGCCGGGTGCCGCTGGTGCAGGAGGGCGGCGCCTCCACCCCGCGGCACGCGGGCACCTCCTCCGACGTCAACTTCTGGGCCCGGCTGCTCATCCTCGTCACCCCGCTGGCGCTCTCGCTGTGGGCCGGCGCCGGGCGCTGGCGTCCCCGGGTGGTGTGGGCCGGCTGCGTGCTCGCGCTCCTCCTCGGGGTCTACCTGACCCAGTCCCGCGGCGGCTTCATCGCGCTCTTCGTGGGCCTGGTGACCTGGCTGCTGCTGGCGGGCGGGCGCTACCGCCGCTCGGTCCTGCTGCTGCCGGTGCTGCTCGTGGTGCTGGTCCCCCTGTCGGGCATCGGCAGCCGGCTGCTGACCCTGACCGCGGTGACCTCCAGCTCGACGGCGACGGCCGACCCCTCGGTGGTCACCCGGCAGCGGCTGCAGATCGACGCCTGGCACATGTTCCTCGACCGGCCGCTCACCGGGCACGGCATCGGCAGCTACGGCACCCTCTTCCCGCGCTACGACCGGCTGGCCGACTACTACACCCCCGTCGACATCGTCGTCGCGGCGCACAACTTCTACCTGGAGCAGGCCGCCGACGGCGGGGTCGTGCTGCTGCTGGCCTGGCTGGTCTTCGCCGGGACGGTGCTGTTCGCGGCGCTGCGCAGCCGCGCCGTCGCCCTGCGGGCCGGCCGGACCGCGGAAGCCCTCCTCGCCGTCGGCGTGGTGGCCGGCGTCATCGGCTGGGCGGTGGCGAGCGTCTTCCTCCACCTGTCCGACTTCCGCGCCGTCCTGGTCGTGGCCGCGCTGGCCGCCGCGCTCGACCTGCGGGCGGCGGAGCAGCCGGCCGCCGCCGTGGCCGCGCCGGTGGCCCCGGTCCCGCACCGCCGGCTCGCGGTCGCCGGCTGGGCGGCCCTCGCCGTGGCGGCCGCCGTGGGCTGCGTCACCGCCGCCTCCGCCAGCAGCACCGTGTGGACCAGCACGAGCGCCCTCGCCGTGGTGACGGCCCGGAGCGGGGACCCCAGCACCTCCTACCAGCTGGACGTGGTGACCCGGGGGCAGATCGTGCCCACCCTCACCGCCGTCGTGCAGCGCTCCTCGAGCCTGGACGACCTCGCTGCCGCCGGCGCACCGGCGGACGTGCTGACCGTGGACGCCGACCAGTCGCGGCTGGGCGGGGCCGTCGTCGTGCGGGTCAGCGCCGCCTCCGCGGAGGCTGCTGACGGTGCTGCCGCCGCGGCGGTCCGGCTCGCGACCCAGCGCGTCAGCGCCCTGCAGGAGGACTACGTGCTCCGCGGGGAGCCCGCCCCGGCCGAGGCCCGCACCCCGGTGGCCCGGTGGCTGGCCGCGCCGCTGGGGCTGCTGGCGGTGGCGGCCGCCGCGCTGGCGGTGCGGACCGGCCGCCGCCGCGACGACCGGCCCGAGCCGGTCACCGGTACGCTCGTCCCCCAGGGGCGTCGGAGCTCCTGACACAGGTCTCGGGGGCGACCACGCGGAGGAACCCCCATGGACAGCACCCACGCCGTCCCGCCGGTCCCGCGACCGGTCGGTCCCCGCAGCCGCCCCCGGAGGAGGACCGTGCGCCGTGCCGCCGGAGTCGCCCTGGCCTGCCTGGGGCTGCTTCTGGCGTCGCCCCCGCTGACGCCGTCAGCCGCGACGGTCGACCGGCCCTTCGCCACCTCCAGCCCCTTCAACACCGCGGTCCCGGCCGGGACCCGGACGGACCCCGCCAGTGCCGCGATGGTCGCCCGCGCCACCCGCACCCGGCAGCTGCACGCCAACCTCGTCGCCTACGGCATCCCCGTCCTCACCGCCACCCCGTCGACGCCGCGGCACCGCGTCACCTGCTCCATGGCGGCGGCCTGGGGTCCCTGCCCGCTCACCCGCCAGGCCCTGCCGATCCCCCTCGACGCCCGCCCGAGCACGGGCGACGACGGCGCCCTCGTCGTCGTCGACCCGGCCACCGGCACGATCGGGGAGTACTGGCAGGCCCGGCGCAGCGGCTCCGGCTGGACCGCCTCGTACGGCGCGGTCAACGACCTCGCGGGTTCGGGCTGGGGCGGCTCGAGCACCGGCGCCGGGGCCTCGCGGCTGGCGGGGGTGGTCCGGGTGCGGGAGATCCGCGCCGGGCTGATCCCGCACGCGCTCGTCCTGCAGAGCGACAACGTCTGCGCGGGCACCGTCCGGCCGCCCGCCCTCAAGACCGACGGCACGTCGCGCCGGACGGACTGCCTGCCCGAGGGTGCGCGGCTGCAGCTGGACCCCGCGCTGGACCTGGCGGAGGTCCCCGGGCTCACCCCGGGTGAGCGCACGGTGGCCCGCGCGCTGCAGGTCTACGGCGGCTACGTCATCGACCGGGCCGGCACCCCGCTCAGCGCGAGCTTCGAGCGGGCGCCGGACGCGACCGCGAGCTCCCCGGGCGCGGTCTACCGCGCGGCCGGCTTCGGCTGGGACTACGACGGGATGGACGCCGTGCCCTGGCACCGGCTGCGGGTGCTCCGGACGTGGCAGGGGTGAGCCGGCCGCGGCGCCCGGCGGCCGGGGGGCTGACGACCGGCGACCGGACGCAGCCGCAGCCGGCCACCGGCCGGCCAGCCCCGGGCGGTGCCGACCTGCGCTGGCTCGGCCTGCTCCTGTGCCTGGTCTCGGCCGCGGTGATGGTGCTGCTCGTCGTCCTGCTGGTCGGCTGACCCGGTCTCGGGGCGGGGCACGCCGCCGGGGTGCCGCCGGGCGCAGCGTGGTCCGGCGTCGTAGGTTCACCGGGTGGGACGACCAGGGCTGATCGTGGTCAGCGGACCCGCGGGGTCGGGCAAGACGACGCTCGCGCACCAGCTGGGCGGCGCGCTCGGCTGCCCCGTGCTGAGCCGGGACGCCATCAAGGAGGGCATGGTGCTCTCCACGCCGGGCTTCGTGCCCGCCACCAGCGACCCGCTCACGCTGCGCACCTACGCGCTGTTCTTCGCGACGATCACGGCGTTCCTCCGGTCGGAGGTCACCGTCGTGGCGGAGGCGGCGTTCCAGCACCGCCTCTGGGTGCAGGGGCTGCCGCCCTTGGACGGGCTGGCCGCGCTGAGCGTGGTCCGCTGCGTCGTCCCCGACGCCGTGGCCCGGCAGCGCCAGGAGCACCGGCTGGCGACCCAGGCCACGCGGGCGGCGCACGCCGACGCCCAGCACCTGGCGGACGCCGCGCCCTTCGACCCCCTCCACCTCGACGTTCCCACCCTCGACGTCGACACCTCCGACGGGTGGCGGCCGGGGCTGGCCGAGATCGCCGCCTTCTGCCGGAGCGGGCTGCCGCGGGGCTAGCCGGTGGTCTGCGGTCAGGAGGGGAGGGCGGCCCGGGCCACCTCCGCGGGCGTCGCCGTCGCGACCTCGAGGCGGAGGTCGTCCGCCGCGTCCGCCCCGGCGTGCAGGTGCTCGCGGGCGTTGCTCAGGTGCTGGCCGCGCGCCCGACCGGCCGCGCGGGCTTCGACGACGGCGAGCGGGGCCTGCAGCCGCACCCGGAACGCCGGCCGGTCGGGCCGAGGACCCACCGGTGCGTGCCACGGAGCCGACAGACCGTCCGACCCTCGCCACGGAGGAGCGCCGGGACTAGGCTCCGGCCGGTGGAGGGCGACGAGGTGGTCGAGGACGCAGCAGCACCGGCAGCCCCCGCGGGCTCCCCGGCGGTGAGCGGGCCGTTCTACCACGGCACGGTGGCGGCTCTGCAGGTCGGCGACGAGCTGCGGGCGGGGTACGGCTCGAACTACCAGCAGGGCCGGGTGTCGAACAACATCTACTTCAGCGCGCTCCTCGAGACCGCCGCGTGGGGAGCCGAGCTGGCGGCCGCACTGGCCGGGACGGGTGACCGGGGACGGATCTACGTCGTCGAGCCCTCGGGCCCGTTCGAGGACGACCCGAACGTCACCGACAAGCGATTCCCGGGCAACCCGACGCACTCCTACCGCTCCCGCGCTCCTCTGCGGGTCGTCGGCGAGGTCGAGGACTGGGAGGGGCACGACCCCGCCACCCTGCAGGCGATGCTCGACGCGCTGGCCCGGCTGCGGGCGGAGGGGCGCGACGTCATCGAGGACTAGGTGATGCTCCCCACCTCACCGGTCCGGACCGGCGGCGACCTGGTCGATGACGGCGCCGACCCGGGCCCGCCGCTCGCGGCGACGACGCGCTCGGTGCCCACGGCCCCGGGGCACGCCGGTCGCTGCCCACGAGACCTTCCTGACCAGGAGGGGCCGGGATGACAGGACCCCCGGTCATCAGACCGGGTGGGGCCCACCCCCTGCTCCTCGTCCGGCCCCGGGACGTCCGTCGTGATCGTTACCCTGGAACGGCGCCGTCCCGGCCGCCCGGTCGTAGGGTCGAGGTGCTGGCGCCCCGCAGGGCCGTGACCGAGCCCGCGAGCCCGCCTGCACCCACCTCGACGACGAGGAGCACCGGCATGGCGAAGCGGCACCTGGTCCTGATCGTGACGATGACCCTCACCTCGGTGCTGGTCCCGCTCCCGGGAGCTCACGCCGCGCCGCCGGGGTGCCAGACCGAGGTTCCCGTCTCCGGCGACCTGGACGGCGACGGCCTGGCCGACCTGGTGGTCGGGCTCCCCGGGTGGGACGGCACCGGCGCGGTCGACCTCAGGCTGACGTCGGCGCCGAGCCGCCTGCTGCTCCCCGCCGACCTCGGGCTGCAGCCCGACGCCGGGGACGCCTTCGGCGCGGCCGTCGCGCTGGGCGACCTCGACGCCGACGGCTGCGACGAGCTCGTCGTCGGCGCCCCGGGCACGCTCGACGGCGCCGGTCGGGTCCACGTCGTCCCCGGCTCCCCCAGCGGCGTCCGGGCCTCCGGCCGGGTCACCCTCGACGCCGACGCCTCGCCGGCGGACCGGTTCGGTGCCTCGCTCGCGGTGGCCGAGCGGCCGGGCCCCACCGAGCTGACCGCGGGCGCCGACCTGTGGGTGGGCTCCCCCGACGACAGCCCCTCGGCCGTCCGCCGCACCGGCTCGGTGGCGCACTTCGCCGTCCCCGCCGGCGGGACCCGCCCGGTGCTGGTCGAGAAGCTGAGCCAGGCGAGCCCGGGCGTGCCCGGGGCCGGCGAGGTCGACGACCGGTTCGGGTCCGTGCTCGCGGCCACCCGCTACGGCGTCCTGGTCGGGGTGCCCGGCGAGGACGTCGGCGCTCGCCGCGACGCGGGTGCGGTCACGGTCCTGCGGCTCGGCGGGCTCGGGGCCGGCGTCGACCGGGCCGTCGGCTGGACGCAGGACAGCCCCGGGGTGGCGGGCACCGCGGAGGCCGGGGACCGTTTCGGCGCCGCGCTCGCAGCGCGTCCCGGGCACGTCGTCGTCGGGGTCCCGGGCGAGGACGTCGGCACCCGGCAGGACGCGGGCATGGTGCAGGTGTTCGACGCCTCCGACCGCGGTGCGCTCGTCCCCCGCCGGGGCCTGACGCAGGACGCCGCGGGCATCCCCGGCACCGCCGAAGCCGGCGACCAGCTCGGTGCCGCCGTCCTCGTCGGCGCCAACGTGGGCTGCGGGGAGGGCGTCATCCAGGCGGTGGTGGGCGCGCCGGGCGAGGACATCCGCGTCGGGGGCCGGACACGGGCCGACGCCGGGACCATCCTGGTCGTGCCGCTCACCGCGCAGCGGGAGTGCCAGGCGCGCTACGACGACCAGGCCGGCCGGCTCGAGGGCTCGGTCGAGGCCGGCGACCGGTTGGGCGCCGTCCTGGGCCTGGGCCGGGTCCGCGACGACCACGACGACGAGACCGGCGACCGCGCCTACGTCGCCGTGCCCGGGGAGGACCGCGGAGCCGTCGTCGACGCCGGCCTGGTGGTCGCCACGGCCAGCGGGACGGGGGCCGGGGCCTACGACCTGCAGGTGGCGGGGCGGCGTCAGCCGTCCGTCGGGTTCAGCGGAGGGGCTACCACCCGGCAGCGCTACGGGACCGTGCTCGCCACCCCCACCGGCTGAGCCGTGGGCGACCCCTCGTCGGCGGTGGGCTGTTGCACCCCTTGGACTGAAATCTATCTCTGTGCGCCGAGCCGCTCTCGGAACGCGTCGATGGGCGTGGAGGCGCACCTCGCATCAGCGTGTGACTTCGCGAGGCGTACTCACCACGCGAAGTCACACGGTGTCGCGCCGACGCCGGCCTGAGCAGCCAAGGCTCGCGGGCGGCCGGTCGCGGAGGGTGTGATGTGGGGCGGGCGGGGCTCGAACCCGCGACCCAGGGATTATGAGTCCCCTGCTCTGACCGGCTGAGCTACCGCCCCTCGCGACCGCCCACCCTACTCGCCGCTCGCGCCCCCTCCTGACGTCCGGCCGGAGCCAGCCGCGGGTCCTAGGCTGCGGCCGTGGACAGCAGGAGGATCCGGGACGCGAGCCCCGACGACGCCGCCGCCTGCGCGGCCGTCTACGCCCCGTACGTGCTGGGCTCGACGGCCACCTTCGAGCTGGAGCCGCCGTCGACGGCCGAGATGGCCGACCGGATCGCCGCCGCGCAGGAGCGGCACGCCTGGCTCGTCCTCGAGGACGACGGGGTGCTCGTCGGGTACGCCTACGGCGGACCGTTCAAGGCCCGGCCCGCCTACCGGTGGACCTGCGAGGTGAGCGTCTACCTGGCCCAGGACCGGCGCAGCGCCGGTAGCGGCCGGGTCCTCTACACCGCCCTGCTCGACCGACTGGCCGCCCGCGGGTACCGGACGGCCGCGGCCGGGATGACCCAGCCCAACGAGCCCAGCGCCGCGCTGCACCGCGCGCTGGGGTTCACCGAGGTCGGCACCTTCCGCCGGGTCGGCTGGAAGCTCGGCGGCTGGCACGACGTCACCTGGGTGCAGCGCGACCTCGCCGTCGGGGACGACCCGCCCGCCGAGCCGCGCTGACCGGATCGGACCGGACCGCGCCGACCCGACCCTGGCGGCGCCGGTCCTGCGGTGCCACAGTGACGAGATGAGCACGTCCATCTACGAGCGCGCCGGCGGCATGCCGGCCTTCCTGGCCCTGGCGAGGGCGCACCACGCGCGCTGCCTGGCCGACCCGGAGCTCAACCACCCCTTCAGCCACGACGGACTGGACCCGCAGCACGTCGAGCGGCTGGGCGCCTACTGGGCCGAGGTGCTCGGCGGACCGCCCACCTTCTCGGAGGACCTCGGCGACCACGCCGCCGTGCTGCGGATGCACTCCGGCAACGGCGACGTCAGCGACCTCGGCCGGCGCTTCGTCCGCTGCTTCGTCGAGGCCGCGGACGACGCCGGGCTGCCCGAGGACCCCGCGCTGCGGGCGACCCTGCGCGCCTACATGGAGTGGGCGGTCGCCGACGTCCTCGAGCACGAGCGGCCCGAGGACGTCCCGGCCCACCTGCCCATGCCCCGCTGGGGCTGGGACGGGCCCGCGACGCGGACCTGAGTCAGCGGCGGCCGAGGCGGCGCTCGCCGCCGGCGCCCCGCTCGTAGGGCAGGCCGTAGTGGGCGTAGATGCCCGGCTCGGCCGCTGAGTCCAGCTCGCCGTCGGTCTCGATCGACGGGGCGTCCTTCGCGACCTTCTTGTCCGTCATCACGCGGATGTGCTTGGGCGCCACGCGCGCACCGATCAGCGGCACGAAGATCAGGCGGCCGCCGCCGACGAGCCCCACCTTGACGGTGGCGAAGACGGCCTCGTCGGTGGAGGTGTCGAAGTAGACGGCCTCCAGGTTGCCGATCTTCGAGCCCTCCTGGTCCACCACGCTCTGGCCCCGCCAGTCACGGATGTCGTCCACGTCGAACATCGGTCCTCCTCGTCCTCACCGCACCCGGCCGTCCGGGTGCCGCACGGGGCCTCACTGTACGGCCGGCGCGCCGGGCGGCGGCCGCGCCACCCCTGCCGACGCGCGGTCAGCCGGGCCTCCTTCCGCGCAGGGGTGCGGTCGGCGACACTACGAGCAGAACGCGAGACGTCAGGGCTCGCGCGCGTCGCCGAGGACCGTCGACCCGCACCGGGGTGCTGCTGCATCCGTCTGCGGACCCCGCACGGAAGACCCACGGAGCGGCGAGCGTCGAGATCGGGGCTGAGCGGCGAGAACCGTGCGCGGGGTGACCCCTCGGGCACCTGGAGTGAGGAACAGACATGGCGTTGAACCGTCGGCAGATCTTGACGAGCGGCCTCGGCCTCGGCGCGGCGGCGGGGCTCAGCTCCTGCGCCGGGCTGACCGGGAAGTCGTCCAGCGACGCCCCCAGCACCTCCAGCTCGGGCTCGGGAGGCGACCTCCAGGCCGAGCTGACCTTCGTCAACTGGTCGGGCGACACCGAGAAGAAGGCCTTCGACGCCGTCATCAAGGCGTTCGAGGCGGCCAACCCCGGCATCACCGTCAAGACCGAGACGGTCCCCTACGCGAGCGTCCAGACCAACCTGGACTCCCGCTTCCAGGCGGGCAACCCGCCGGACCTCTTCCGCGTCTCCTACATCGACATCGGCCAGTACACGAGCCAGGACGTGCTGCTCGACGTCTCCGGCACCTTCGACCAGGCCAAGATCGACGCCTTCGTGCCCGGCCTGTGGCAGGGCGTCGTCTACGACGGCAAGCCCTACGGCGTCCCGCACCAGATCGACACGACCGCGATCCTCTACCGCAAGGACTCCTTCGAGGCCGCCGGCATCACCAACATCCCGACCGGCCTGGACGACGCCTGGAGCTGGGAGGAGTTCGCCGACGCGAACCGCAAGCTCGAGGGCATCGTCAAGGGCAAGCAGAGCCCGTTCATCTACGACTGGCAGAGCGCCGGCGCCTACCGCTGGCTGTCCTGGCTCTTCCAGGCCGGCGGCAACGCCCTCGGCGAGGACCTGCGCACCCCGGCCATCGACTCCGACGCGGGCCGCAAGGCCGTCGAGTTCACCCAGAGCTTCTTCACCAACGAGTGGGTGCCGCGCAACAGCTCGGTGAAGTCGGCGACCTACCCCGACTCGGTGTTCATCGCCGGCACCGTGGCGATGGCCTTCGCCGGCGACTTCCTCATCCCGGGCATCGAGGACGGCGTCAAGGGCAAGTTCGAGTACGGCGCCATGCCGATGCCGCGCGACGTCAACGCGGCCAGCGACCTGGGCGGCAACGCGATCGTCGCGGCCAAGGACGGCAAGAACACCGAGGCGGCCGCCCGCTTCCTGGAGTTCATCGTCACCGAGGAGCAGCAGCGCACCTTCTGCGAGGCGACGGGCCAGCTGCCGACGCTCAACGCGCTGACGACGGCCGAGCTCGACTTCGCCGTCCAGCCCGAGCTGATGAAGACCTTCGTCGAGCAGGCCACCACCATCACCCCGGAGCAGGTCCGTCAGGTGACGGTGCCCCAGTTCGCCCAGATCAACACCGCCCTGCAGGCCGAGCTGGAGAAGGCGTTCCTCGGCGGCGCCTCCCCCGCCGACACCACGGCGGCTCTCGCGGCCGCCATCGAGAAGGCCGCCCCGTGACAGCGGTCTCGGCGCTGCCGGCGACGTCGTCCCCCGCCGGTGGCGGGTCGCGGCGCCGGCGGCCGCGCTGGGACCGGTCCGCCATCGCCTTCCTGGCCCCGGCCCTGGTGCTCTCCATCGGGTTCCTGATCATCCCGATGGTCGCGGCCTTCGTGTACTCCACGGCCAAGATCGCCCCGCTGAGCGGGAAGATCACCTGGCTGGGCCTCGAGAACTACGCCACGATGTTCGACGACCCGGTGTTCTACCGCTCGCTGCTGAACACGGCCCTGTTCATGGTGATCACGGTCCCGCTGAGCATGGCCGTCGGCCTGGCGCTGGCGGTGCTGATGAACTCGGTGCTGCCCGGCCGCAAGGTGGTCCGGACGATCATCTACCTGCCGCTGGTCATCTCCGGCGTGGCCGTGGGCCTCATCGGCACGTTCCTCTTCAACGAGACGATCGGCGTCTTCAACGGCCTGGCCACCTCGCTCGGCCTGCCCAACGCCTCCTGGCAGTCCAGCGGCATCCCGGCGTTCGCGTCGCTCGTGCTGATCACGCTGTGGATCCGGGTCGGCTTCACCATGATCATCTACCTGGCCGGGCTGCAGGCCGTGCCGCAGGAGCTGTACGAGTCGGCCTCGGTGGAGGGCGCCTCGGGCTGGCAGAGCTTCCGGTTCATCACCTTCCCGCTGCTCGGGCCGTCGACGTTCTTCCTGCTGATCATGAACGTCATCTACTCGTTCCAGGTGTTCGACACCGTGTTCGTGCTGACCAACGGCGGACCCGGCGTGGCCACCGAGGTGCTCGGCACCTACGCCTACAAGACGGCCTTCGGCCCGGCCCGCGACCAGGGCTACGGAGCCGCGATCGGCGTCGTCATCTTCTTCCTCACGCTCATCTTCACGATCGTGCAGTGGCGCACGAACCGCAACCGGGACGAGACCGCCTGATGGCCATCACCGCACCCCGCGCCCTGGCGCCCACCCGCGTGGACGCCGACCGGAGCCCCGCCCCGCCGACCCGTCGTCGTCGCTCGAAGGTCGGGCTGGTGGTCCGGATCGTTCTCGCCGCGGTCACCGCCGTCGTCATGGCCTTCCCCCTGTGGATCATGCTGACGACGGCCTTCTCGGGCCAGCAGACCTTCGACGCGACCGTCAGCGTCGTCCCCCGGGAGTTCTCGCTGGACAACTTCTCGCGGGTGCTCGACGCCTGGCCCGTGGGGCTCTGGTTCGGCAACTCGGTGGTGATCACCGTCATCACCACGGTGCTCACCGTGGTCGTCAGCGTGCTGGCCGGCTACGCGTTCGCGAAGCTGGTCTTCCCGGCCAAGAACGTGCTGTTCCTGGTCATGCTGGCCACGATGATGATCCCGACGCAGGCGATCCTCGTGCCGCAGTTCCGCATAGTCAACGGCCTGGGGCTGATCGGCACCTTCTGGGCGGTGATCATCCCGGGCGCGGCCGCGACCTTCGGGATCTTCCTGGCCCGGCAGTTCATGCTGGCCATCCCGAACGAGCTGATGGAGGCCGCCAAGCTCGACGGCGCGGGCAGCCTGCGGATCTTCTGGAGCATCGTGCTGCCGCTGTGCAAGCCGCTGCTGGCCGTGCTCACCCTGCTGGCGCTGATGTACCAGTGGAACGACTTCCTCTGGCCGCTGATCGCGCTCAAGGACCCGGACCTCTACACGCTGCCGATCGGCCTGCAGTTCCTGCAGGGCCAGTACCAGACCGACTACGGCGCCCTGATGGCGATGACGCTGATCGCCGTCGCCCCGCTCGTGGTGCTGTTCCTGGCCTTCCAGCGGTTCTTCGTGCAGGGCCTGGCCACCACCGGGATCCGCTGAGGTCCTAGCGGAGCCCGCCGGGGTGCACGTCGCCGTCCGTCCGCAGACGACGTCCCTCGCGGGCCCGCTTGGCCTGGAACTTGTGCCGGTGGCCCTGGCCCCAGAGCACCGCCCGGTGCTCGCGGTCCAGCTCGCCGTCGGCCACCAGCTGCTGCTGGCGGGGCCGGCCCTGCTCGGCCAACGTCCGCATGAGGTCGACGCCCGCCTGCTGGGAGGCCAGCACGTCGTCGACCAGCTGGTCGTCGACGGGGATCCCGTAGGCCTCGGCGAACACCGCCATCCGGTGCCGGCGGCGCGGCTTGCGCGCCATCCCGAGCACGTTCTGCCAGTACGCCCGGTCCCGGAACGGCACCAGGTAGTGCAACGCGTAGGCGATGTCGGTGCGCCGGGTGCCGATGGTGGCGTACTCCCAGTCGATCAGCCCGACCAGCCGGTCGTCGCGCCAGACGAGGTTCCAGGGCCCCACGTCGCCGTGGCAGACCAGGTGCTCCCCGCCGTCGCCGGTGCCGGTCTGGCCGTCGAACCAGGTGGGCGGCGTCGCGGGGCGCCAGCCGGCGACCGCGTCGTGGTAGCGGCGCAGCAGCTGCGCGACCTGGGCGACGGCCTCGTCGCCGGCCACCAGCCGGCAGGCGGCGTCGCCGGACACGCCCTCGATGTAGCCGACGTCGTCGTGGTCCTCGGCGACGGGGCCGGGCCGCGGCGCCTCGGCGAAGCCGACCTCGGCCAGGTGCGCGAGCAGCGCGTGCACCGAGCCGGACCACGGCTGGCGGGGGTGGCGGACGACGTCGCCGATGCGCAGCACCGGCCGGTCCGCCCGCTCCTGCAGGATCTCGCCCTCGTCGGGGCGCGCGTCCGCCGTCACCGGCGGGTCAGGACGACGTCGAGCACGCGCGGAGCCTACCGGCCCGCGGGCCGCCCGGTCGCCACCCGTTGGACGGGGGCGGGCCGGTAGCGTGACGGCCATGACCGACACCTCCGGACCCGCCCGCGACGACGTCCAGGACGACGAGCGGGTGGCCGAGCGGGCGCACCTGCTGCCCGAGGAGATCGCGGCCGGCAGCGACGACCCGACCGCCCAGGCCCAGCAGATCCTCAGCGAGTCCGACGAGCGCACCGACGACCCCGAGGGCACCCAGCAGGTGTTGCCGCAGGCCTACGAGAGCGACGCCGGGAACAGCCGCTAGCCCTGCTGGGCGGCGCGGATCCGGGCCGTCAGGTCGCGGAGCCAGGCCGCGACCCCCGCGGGGCCGTCGACCACGACGTCGGCCAGCCGGCTGAGCGCGTCCTCCTCGTGCGAGGCGGACGCCAGCAGCAGCCCCGGCAGGCCCTCCGCGCGCAGGGCCGCGACGGCCTCGAAGGCCGGCAGGTCGCCCAGGTCGTCCCCGCCGAAGACGACCGCCGTCGCCCCGGTCTCGGCGACGAGCCGGCGCACGGCGTCGCCCTTGTCGGTGCCGGGTGCGCGGATCTCGAGGACGTTGCGGCCGGGCTCGACGGTGAGGCCGTGCCGGGCGGCCAGGGCGCGGACGGGCTCGAGCAGCGTCCGGTAGGCCTGCTGGGGCTGATCCAGCTCGCGGGTGTGCACGCCGAGGGCACGGCCCTTGTGCTCGATCCGGGCGGCGCCGAGGCCGAGGTCCTCCAGCAGCCCGGGCAGCTCCTCGCCGGCGGCGGTGACGGCCGCGGGCTCGGGCGGCAGGTCGAACTCCCCCGTCGCGGCGTCCCAGCGCTCGACGCCGTACTGGCCCAGCACGACCATCGAGCCCAGGCCCGGGCGCCCGGCGAAGCCGCCGAGCCGGACGGCGGTCCGGGCCGGCCGGCCGGTGACCACGGCCACCGTCCCCACCAGCGTCGCCAGCTCCTCGAGGGCGTCGACGGCCGCGGGGTGGGCGGCGGCCCGGTCGGGGTCGTCGATGATCGGGGCCAGCGTGCCGTCGAAGTCGAGGGCGACGAGCGTGCCCCGGGGCGCGGTGGTGACGGCCTGCAGCGCGGCAGCGCCCGCCTCGGTCAGCGGCTCGACGAGGTCCATGGGTGCAGCCTGACAGACGCGCGACCCCCCTCCCCGGACCACTCCGCCCGCTGGTCCCCGCGCGCGGGCGGGAGCCGTCGGCCCGGGCCCACCCGCTAGGGTCGGGGCACGCCCGAACCGATGGAACTGAGGACATGAGCACCCCCGAGCCCGCCGAGTCCAAGGCGACCGCGTCCTTCGTGGTCGTCGCCAACCGCCTCCCGGTCGACCGCGTCGAGCACGCGGACGGCAGCGTCGACTGGCGCACCTCCCCCGGCGGCCTGGTCACCGCCCTCGAGCCCGTCATGCGGCGCCAGGACGGCGCCTGGGTGGGGTGGCACGGGGCCCCCGACGAGGCGCTGGAGCCGTTCGAGAACGACGGCATCCAGCTCGTGCCCGTGGACCTGACCGCGGCCGAGGTCGAGGACTACTACGAGGGCTTCTCCAACGGCACCCTCTGGCCGCTCTACCACGACGTGATCGCGACGCCCGGGTTCCACCGCGAGTGGTGGGACGCCTACCGCAAGGTCAACCAGCGCTTCGCCGAGCGGACGGCAGCGGTCGCCGAGCAGGGCGCCGTCGTCTGGGTGCAGGACTACCAGCTCCAGCTGGTGCCGGCGATGCTGCGGGCGCTGCGCCCGGACCTGCGGATCGGCTTCTTCCTGCACATCCCCTTCCCGCCCACCGAGCTGTTCCAGCAGCTGCCGTGGCGCGACCAGATCCTCGAGGGCCTGCTGGGCGCCGACCTCGTCGGCTTCCAGGTCTCCGGCGGCGCGCAGAACTTCCTGCGCCTGGTCCGGGCGCGGCTGCGCCAGGAGACCCACCGCGACGAGATCCGCACCGCCGAGGGCCGGACCGTGCTGGCCCGCTCCTACCCCATCGCCATCGACGCCAGCGAGCTGCACGAGCTCTCGGCCTCGGAGCCGGTGGCGGCCCGGGCGGCGGAGATCCGGCACGACCTCGGCGACCCGGACGTGCTGTTCCTCGGCGTCGACCGGCTCGACTACACCAAGGGCCTGCTCGCGCGCCTGCAGGCCTTCGGCGAGCTCATCGAGGACGGCACCCTCGACGTCGACAAGGTCGCCTTCGTCCAGGTCGCGACGCCCTCGCGCGAGCGCGTCGAGGAGTACCGCCAGCTGCGCGACGAGATGGACCGGCTGGTCGGCCGGATCAACGGCGACATCGGCCGGATCGGCCGCCCGCCCATCACCTACCTGCACGCCTCCTACCCCCGCGACGAGATGGCCGCGCTGTACCGGGCCGCCGACGTCATGGTGGTCACCCCGCTGCGCGACGGCATGAACCTGGTGGCCAAGGAGTACGTCGCCTGCCGGCAGGCCGACGACGGCGCCCTGGTGCTCAGCGAGTTCGCCGGTGCCGCCCGCGAGCTGCGGCAGGCCTACCTGGTCAACCCGTACGACGTGAACGGGATGAAGGACAAGCTGATCGAGGCGATGCAGGACTCCCCGCGCAACAAGGCGCGGCGGATGAAGGTCATGCGCCGCCAGGTGGCCGAGCACGACATCGACCACTGGGCCAGCGCCTTCCTCGACGACCTGGGCAAGACCGGCCCGAAGGCCTGACGGGGACGGCCGGGTCGGTGCTCGCGCGCCGACCCGGGCGGACCGCCGCCGTGGCCCGGAGAAGACCCCGGGGACGCCGACGGCCGGGACCCGGAGGGGTCTCGGCCGTGGTGGAGGAGGAGCTCCCCCGACTGGACTCGAACCAGTAACCTGCCGGTTAACAGCCGGCTGCTCTGCCAATTGAGCTACAGGGGATCGCGCTGGCGCGAGTCAGAACATTACCAGCCTCTCAGCGCATGTCGAACTCGGCCCGGGTCTGGGCCAGCGCGTCGTCGACGGCCTCCCGGACGCCGGGCGTCTGCCAGCTCAGCCCGCGGGTGAGGCTGGTGTGCCAGACCAGCGGTCCGCCCCCGGCGAGCGGGCGCCGCGCGCTGACGGTGACGCCGCGGTCGCCGGCCAGGGCGACGAACTGGCGGACGACGATGGTGGCCTCCACCCGCTCGCGGAACAGCTCGGGCAGCCGGCCGGGCTCGGCCAGCTCGACCTCGCCGCGGCGGCCGTCCAGCCGCACCCAGCTGAGCCGGCGCAGCTCGTCGTTCCAGCCGCCCCGCTCGATCTCGTGCCAGCCGACGTGCTGCCACCCGGCGCCGCCGCCGGTGGAGAGCACGGCCGGGCTGCCGACGACGAACCGGTCGTCCTCCCCCGCCCAGGCCAGGATGCGGGCGGGCCGGCCCGGCTCCTCGCGCAGCGACGTCAGCCAGCCGGCGTGCGCGTCGGCCGGCAGCCCGCGCGAGCGCGACCACCAGCGGGTTCTCGTCGAGGTGGCCATGGAGCCCATCCTCCCCCGCCGGCCCAGGGCTCAGCCGCTCAGGTACCAGACCGCCGCCTGCGGGCAGACGTCCCGCAGCGCCTCGATCCCCTGCTGCTCGAGCCGGCGGACGCGGCCGGCCGACAGCCCCAGCTCCCGCCCGGTCGCGGCCAGGCTGAGGGGCTCGCCACCGCCGAACCCGCAGCGCAGCTCGAGCACCCGCCGGGTCAGCGGGTCGAGGGCGGCGAGCAGGGCGTGCACCTCCGACCGGGGGTCGGCGGGCTCCGTCGGCGCCGGCGCGGCCAGCACGGCGGCGACCTCCTCGATCGGGGTCGGGACGGCGTGCGCCAGCAGCGCCCGCGTCCAGCCCGCGGAGCGACCCAGGGCGCCGGCGAGCTCGTCGGCCGTCGGCGGCCGGCCGAGCTCCTGGGTGAGGCCGGCCTCGACGCCCCGGGCGGCCCGGAGCTGCTCGGCCCGGCTGGTGGGCAGGTTCAGGGCGCCCAGGTGGCCGGCGCTGAGCGCCCCGACGGCCGAACGGACCCAGAACAGCGCGTAGGTCGAGAAGGTGGTGCCGCGGGTGTGGTCGTAGCGCTGGACGGCCGCCATCAGACCCAGGCAGCCCTCCTGGAACAGGTCGGCCTCGGGCAGCCGGCTGCGGGCGGCGGTCTGGCCCGCGACCAGCGCCACCAGGCGGAGGTTGGCGCGGACGAAGCGGTGCCAGGCCCGGCGGCCCTGCTCCTCCACCGCGCGGAGCTCCTCCTCGGTGGCGTCGGCGAAACCCCCGCCGCGGCGCGCCTCGGCGGCCAGCACGCCGGCCTCGATCGCGCGGGCGAGCACCGGCACCTCCTCGCCGCTCAGCAGCGGTTCGTCCAGCGCAGCCCGGCCCCTCGTCACCACCCCAGCCTGGGCTGGTGGGCCGCCCCCGGGACGGTCGTCCACAGCCTCCCGGCGGCGGACGCCGGGGCTACTCCAGCGCGCCGATGCTGCGGACCTGGAGCTGCTTGCGCCGGGCCTCCAGCACCACGAGCTCGGAGAACATCTGGTTGTAGCGCTGCTGCGCCTCGACCGGGTTGGTGCGCTGCAGCTTCGACTTGAGGTCGGCGATGGCGCGCATCACCGTCAGCAGCTGCAGCCCGGCGCTGTGCGCGACGACGAAGCGGGACGTCACCTCGCCCTGGACCGGCAGCGGCTCGACGGCGAGGGAGACGATGAGCGAGCGGAGCTGCTCGTGCTCGGCGGCCGCCGTCATCCGGTGCACCCAGTCCCCGCCGGCCTCGCCCTCGGCCGCGGCCTCCTCGACGGCGGTGAAGACGGCGGCGTAGGCCGGGTGGGTGAAGTCGGTGACGGTGAGGCCGTCCCAGACACCGGGGAACAGCCCGGGCACCTGGATGAGGAGCTTCGTCGTCGCCCGCTCCAGCGCCAGCAGCCGGTCGTGCGGGTCGGGCAGCCGCGCCTCGGGGGCGGGCCGGCGCTCCGCCCGCTCCCCGTCCGGCGTCGGGGCGGGCGCCGGGGACGGCTCGGAAGTGCGGCGGCTGGAGCGGTTGGCCGCCCGGACCACCTCGCCGCGGACCTCCTCGACATCCATCCCCAGCAGCCCGGCCAGCTCGCGGGCGTAGCCGGTGACCAGGGAGGCGTCGCGGATGCTCGCCACCAGCGGCGCGGCCTCCCGCAGGGCCGACAGCCGGCCGTCGGCGCGGTCGAGGTCGTGCCGGGACAGCACGTTGGTCATCACGAAGCGGTACAGCGGCACCCGCCGCGCCACCAGCTCGCGGACGGCGGCCTCGCCGTGCTGCAGGCGCAGGTCGCAGGGGTCGAGGCCGGTCGGCTCGATGGCCACGTAGGTCTGGGCCAGGAAGTTCTGGTCGCCGCCGAACACCTTGAGCGCCGCCGCCTGGCCGGCCGCGTCGCCGTCGAAGGTGAAGATGACCTCGCCGTGGAAGGCGTCGTGGTCGCCCATCAGCCGGCGCAGCAGCCGCGCGTGGTCGTCGCCGAAGGCGGTCCCGCAGGAGGCGATGGCGGTGTCGACGCCGGAGAGGTGCGCCGCCATCACGTCGGTGTAGCCCTCGACGACGACCGCCTGGCTCTTGTGCCCGATCGGCTTGCGGGCCAGGTCCAGGCCGTAGAGGACGTGCGACTTCTTGTAGAGCGGGGTCTCGGGCGTGTTGAGGTACTTGGCCGGCATCCGGTCGTCGTCGAACAGCTTGCGCGCCCCGAAGCCGATGACCTGCTGGCCGGAGTCGCGGATGGGCCACAGCAGCCGGCTCTGGAAGAAGTCGTAGCCCGACTCCCGCACCAGCCCGCCGGCGACCAGCTCCTTGTCGCTGAACCCGCGGCCGCGCAGGTGCTGGGCCAGCACCCGGCCGCCGCGCGGGGCGAAGCCGACGCCGAACAGCTCGGCGGCGGCGCGGTCGAAGCCGCGCTGGGCCAGGAACTGCCGTCCGGCCAGGGCGTCGGGGCTGGCGAGCTGCTCGGAGTAGAACTCGGCGGCCGCGCGGTGGGCGTCCATCAGCCGCGAGCGCAGGCCGGGCTCGGGCCGGGGGCCGGAGTCCTCGGTGTAGCGCAGCTGGATGCCGACGCGGTCGGCCAGCCGCTCGATCGCCTCGGCGAAGCTGAGGTTGTCGATCTTCTGCATGAAGGTGATGACGTCGCCGCCCTCGCCGCAGCCGAAGCAGTAGTAGAAGCCGCGGGAGGGGGTGACCTGGAAGCTGGGCGTCTTCTCGTCGTGGAAGGGGCACAGGCCCTTGAGGGACCCGCCGCCCGCGTTCCGCAGGGCCACGTAGGACCCGATGACCTCGTCGATCCGGGCGCGTTCCCGGACGGTGACGACGTCCTCGTCGTTGATCCGGCCCGCCACGCGCCCGAGTTTACGCGCCGGGGCCGCGGCTGCGGCCCGCGTAGGCTCGGCCCGTGCCCGCCGCCCCCGGATCCCCCGCCCCGACCGCCCCGCGGGACCGCCCGTGGCTGGTGTTCGACGGGGACTGCGCGTTCTGCACGACGAGCGCCACCTGGGTGGCGGAGCGGCTGCACCGCCCCTCGGGGCCCGACGCCCTCCTGGTGCCCTGGCAGTTCACCGACCTCGACGCGCTGGGCACGACGGCCGAGCGCGCGCAGACCGAGGTGCTCTGGGTGGAGCCCGACGGCGCCGTCGCCGGCGGTGCGGCCGCCTTCGCGGCCTGGCTGCGGTTCCGCGGCGGTGCCTACGCCCTGCTGGGCCGGGCGATGGGCCTCCCGCTCGTCCGGCCGGTGGC
Organism: Microlunatus capsulatus; assembly: GCF_017876495.1. Lineage (NCBI taxonomy): Bacteria > Bacillati > Actinomycetota > Actinomycetes > Propionibacteriales > Propionibacteriaceae > Microlunatus > Microlunatus capsulatus. The sequence continues at coordinate 935,440 of NZ_JAGIOB010000001.1, forward strand.
CGCCGCCGTCTACCGGCTGGTCGCCCGGAACCGGAGCCGGATGCCGGGCGGCACGCCCGCCTGCGCGCTGCCCCCGCCGGGCAGCGCCCCCGCCCCGCGCTGAGCCGGCCGGGAGCCCTCAGGACGCGCGGACGTCCGCTGCGTCGACCACCCGCCCGGTCCGGGCCGCCCGGGCGGCGCGCCGCCGGTCCCACCACGCCGGCAGCCGCTCCAGCGGGGCGAAGGCGAGCCAGCAGACCAGCGTCGGCGCGAAGTGGATGTAGAGGATCGCGGCCGTGAAGACGTGGAAGCCCATCCAGAAGACCGCGGCGGCCAGCAGCGCCCGTCCCCGCAGCCAGAGCACGACGAGCGAGGTGAGCTCGGCGAGGAAGGCGAACCACTGCATCCCGCGCAGCAGGTCCGGGAAGGGCAGCAGGAACTGGCCCAGCCCGTGCGGCCGGCGGACGATCGCCCAGGTCAGGATGAAGCTGTTCGGCCACGAGGTCAGGCTCCAGTCGCCGCTGCGGATCTTGGTCAGCGCCGAGAGGAAGTAGGTCGCGATCACCGCGACCTGCACGGTCTTGAGCACCCAGCCCGCCTGCCGGGACGACGTGGAGCACCGCCAGCGGTCCCGGACGACCCCGGCCGTGGGCAGCAGCCAGAGCGCGACCACGAAGGCCAGGTGGTCGTGGTCGACCTTGCCGTAGCTCATCCCGATCGCGGTCCACCAGGTGAAGGCGGCGGCGACCACGACGCCCGCGAGCCGGGGCAGCCGGTTCGCGGCCGCCACCAGCGAGCCGACGACGAGGACGACGTAGAGCGTGGTCGTGATCACCGGCGTGGGCGGCGGCAGCAGGAAGAGCCGCTCGACCATCAGCGGGGCGTAGAGGTCGGGCTGCCGGCTGAGCGGGACGGGGTCGGCGACGAAGAGGTGGATGTCGACGAGGACGAAGAGGTAGACGACGGTCCGGAGGACCGCGACCCGGGCGTCGGGCAGGACGGGGGCGAACCAGCCGACGACGCGACCCGGGCCGGTCACCGCGGCACCGTCCAGGTGGCCAGCTCGCGGCGGGACTCCCCCGTCGGCCGTCCGCGGGACAGCTCGGTGACGTCCTGGACCAGCCACACCTGCAGGACGGCGGGCTCCTCGGGGTGCCGGCTGCTCCAGCCCTCGACGACGCCGCGGAGCAGCGACGGGTCCTCGGTGATGGCCGGGATCCGCGCCTCCACCTCGGCGCGGCTGATGCCGGCGGTGCTGACCCGGAGCGGCAGCTCGACGCGGCGGCCGTCGGCCAGCCGCCCCTCGACGCGGGTGATGAGGATGGTGTCGTCGGCCGGCGGGGAGAACGCGTACTGCGACATCGGCCCGAACGGCCAGACGTCGTCGCTCATCCGCAGCGAGCCGTTGACGAGCAGCCCGATGCCCAGCAGCGCGACGACCACCCGCCAGGCGAGGCCGGTCCGGCCGATCGGACGGACGGCCGACGCGCTCACCCGACCACCGGGACGACGTAGGGGCCGTCGGGGATGACGGCGACGCCCCGGTCGCCGGTGCGGTCCATGCTGGCCTGCACGGCGGCGGTGAGGTCGTCGACGACCCGGACAGCCGTCAGCGGGTGGTCCTGCGCCGCGAGCCCGGTGCTGTAGAGCTCGACGCGGCCGTGCCGGACGGCCTTGAGCTGCATCTCGCTCTGCCACTCGTCGACGTCGGCGAACTCCTTGCCGACGAGGGTGGCCAGGAAGGCGTCGGGGCCGAGGGTGGCCAGCCGCTGCTGGGCCGCCCGGAACTCCGGCGAGCCGAACCCCTCCGAGCACTCCGAGGCGATGATCAGCGTGCCGCCCGGGGCGAGCACGTCCAGCGGGGTGACCATGCCCTTGACGGTCTGGTAGTAGGTCTTGTCCAGCGGGTAGCCGGCGGCGGAGGTGAGCACCGTGCCGAACCGCCGGCCCAGCGGCACCCGGACCGCGGCAGCGACCACGTCGACGACGGCCTGGTGGCTGGCGACCACCTCGCCGAAGCCGACGTGCACCAGCCGGCGCTCCTCGTCGACCACGGTGCTGAGGCCGTAGACGTCGCCCAGCAGGCGCACGATCTCCAGCTGCTCCTCGTGCAGCGGGTTGCCCTCGAGCGTGCACTGGACGGCCCGGGGGTCCTCCATGAACCGCGCGGAGTGGAAGGTGCGGATGGTCGTGTGGTGGGCCACGCCGGGCGCGATCACCTTGCGACCGCCCGACCAGCCGGCCATGAAGTGCGGCTCCACGAGGCCGGTGACGATCTTGAGGTCGGCGTCGGTGAAGCGGCGGTCCAGGGAGACCGGCGTGCCCCGCGTCGCCGTCACGCCCAGGGAGCGGTGGGCGGCGTCGTCGCGGGCGTCGTGGTTCTCCACCCGCACGTGCTCGAGCACCCACGGATCGCCGACCAGCTCGGCCAGCTCGTCGCCGAGGTTGGGCCGGTGCAGGCCGGTGGCGACCAGGATCGTGACGGCCTCCAGCGGCACCCCGGCTGCGGTGACCTGCTCGACGAGCGGCCGCAGGAACAGCCCGTTGGGCACCGGCCGGGTGATGTCGCAGATGAGGATGCAGGCGCTCCGCCGGTCCCGGGCCAGCTCGGCCAGCGGCGGCGAGCCGACGGGGTGGGCGAGCGCGTCGGCGACGGCGGCGGCCGGGTCGGGCAGCGGGGGCAGCGGCCGCTGCCGGACGACGGTCGGCTCGCAGACGGGCGGCAGCGCCACGTCGAGCCGGCCGCGGCCGTAGGCGAGGGCGACCTCGCGCACGTCGCCGGCCAGGGTGCTGGTCACCAGGGAACTCCTCAGACGCTCGCGCGGGCGGGCCCGCGACCCGGTCATCGTACGGGCCCGCTGCGCAGGGCTGGGAGGATGAGGTGTGCCCGCCCAGCCCGGCGCGCCGCTGCTGGTGGCGCTCGTCGTCCTCGTCCTCGTGGCCGTCGGCGCGTCGACCGTCGGCGGCCTGCGGACGGGTCGCTCCATCGCCACCGCCGCCCTGCGCGCCGTCGTGCAGCTGGGGCTGGTCGCGCTGGTCATCACCGCGGTGCTGAGCCACCTGGCCTGGTCGGCGCTGTTCGCGCTGGCCATGTTCGCCGTGGCCACGGCCACCTCGGCCCGTCGGGTCGAGGCACCCCGCTGCTGGCCGTGGGTGGCGCTGGCCCTCGCGGCCGGGGTGGTGCCGGTGCTCGCCGTGGTGTTCGCCTCGGGCGCGGTGCCCTGGGACGGCGCCTCGCTGGTCCCGGTGGCCGGGATCATCATCGGCGGCACCATGTCGGCGCACTCCCTGGCCGGGCGCCGGGCCTTCGCGGCGCTGCGCGACGAGATCGGCACCTACGAGGCCGGGCTGTCCATCGGGCTCCGTCGGCCGCAGGCGATCAGCGAGGTCGTCGAGCGGCGGCTGCCCGAGGCCCTGGTGCCCGGCCTCGACCAGACCCGGACCGTCGGCCTGGTCACCCTGCCCGGCGCCTTCGTCGGCGTGCTGCTCGGCGGCGGCACCCCGCTGCAGGCCGGCGCGGCCCAGCTGCTCGTGCTGGTCGGCCTCCTCGCCGCGCAGACGGTCACCGTCGTCGTCGCGCACCAGCTGGTCCGCGCCGCACGGCTCCTGCCGCCCGACCTCGCGGAGCGGCTGGTCCCCTGAGGACCCGTGGCCGGGCTCAGCGCCCTTCGACAGGCTCAGGGAGCGGGGTCCGAGAGGCCCGTCGACGGGCTCATGGGGCGGGGTCGGGGGCCCTTCGACAAGCTCATGGAGCGGAGTCGTGTGCTCAGGGCGCGTCGGCTAGCTGCGGCGGCAACGCGGCGGGTCGACGTTCTCGCGCAGGGGCGCGCCGACGGGCACGACCTGGGTGATCCGCAGCACCGCGGGCTCGGTGGCCGAGGGGTTCACGACGAGGTGCGGGGCCACCTCCGTGAAGGACTGGCCGGCCCGCCAGGTGTTCGACCGGCAGCCGACCCGCTGGACGACGGTACCGCTCTCCACCGTGGCCAGGACGACGCCCGGGTGCTGGTGCCAGCCCGACTCCGCGAGCGCCGGGTAGGTCAGCGTGAAGGTGCGGACGGTGGCGTCCTCGCGCGTGCGCAGGGCGATGCCGTCCTGCCGCGCCCGGGTGCCGCCGTCCAGGGTGCCGGTGACCACCGGCCCCGGGGTGGGCGCCGGGGGCGGCGGGGCCGGCGAGGGTCCGGGCGCTGCCACCGCGGTGGTCGCCACCAGCACCCCCACCGCCACCGTCACGCCTGCTGCTGCTGCTGCCAGGGCCCGCATGTCTCCTCCAGCCGTCCGGGGTCGTGTGCCGACCAGTCTCGGGCGACCGGTCGGCGACACGCCAGGTCGGCGCAGAGGTGCAGGATCCTCCGCCGGGCGGGGTGCGGAGGGCAGTTCTCCACACCCCGGCCGACGTCGCTCAGCCGACGGCGTCGAGGCGGTACAGGACGCTGTGGTCGGGGTGCACCGAGGCCGCCATCAGCCCGGCCGCGCCGAGGGCGGCGCCGCTGAGCACCGTGCCCGCGCGGGGGCCGTCGGCGTCCCACCAGGCCGGCGCGACGAGCCCGCCGGGCTCGCCGACCCCGACCGGGACCACCCGGTAGCGGCGGGCGGGGTCCAGCCCCGGGAAGCGGAGCCGGCCCAGCGAGACGACCTCGGAGCGGCCGACGGCGTGCACGCCGAAGATCGCCGCGTCCCGGTCGGGGCTGACGACGCCGTGCAGGACCACGCTCGTGTCCGGGTGGTCGACGCGGACCAGGTCACCGCCCAGCAGCAGCCGGCGGTGCTCCTTGAAGAACGCCACCCAGCCGCCCAGCTCGGCGAGCTCCTGCTCGCTGGCGCGGGCCAGGTCCCACTCGATGCCGAGGTGGCCGAAGACGGCGGTCGCGGCCCGGAACGACAGGTCGTGCACCCGGCCGGTCGTGTGGCTGCCGCCCGAGGCGATGTGGGCGCCCATCATCTCCGGCGGGACCAGCTGCGTGGTCCAGCGGTGCATCTCCTGCCGCTCCAGGGGGTCGATGCAGTCCGAGACCCAGACGCGCTCGGTGCGCTCCAGCACGCCGAGGTCGACCCGCGCGCCACCGGAGGAGCAGGACTCGACCTCCAGGCCCGGGTGCGCGGCCTTGAGCTCGTCGACCAGCCGGTAGAAGGCCAGCGTCTGCTCGTGCACCCCGGCCCGGCCGCTCGGCGAGGTGCCGGCGTCGACGAGGTCGCGGTTGTGGTCCCACTTGATGTAGCCGATCGCGTACTCGTCGAGGAGCGCCGACATCTGGTCGCGGACGTGGGCGTAGGCCTCGGGGATGCCGAGGTTCAGGACCTGCTGGTTCCGCGACGGCACCGGGGTGCGGTCCCCGGTGGCCAGCACCCACTCCGGGTGGGCCCGGGCGACGTCGGAGTCGAGGTTGACCATCTCGGGCTCGAACCACAGGCCGAACTCCATCCCGAGCTCGCGCACCCGGTCCACCAGCGGGTGCAGCCCGTCCGGCCAGACGTCGGCGGAGACGACCCAGTCGCCGAGGCCCGAGGTGTCGTCGCGGCGCGAGCCGAACCAGCCGTCGTCGAGGACGTAGCGCTCGACGCCGAGGGCCGCCGCCCGCTCGGCCAGGTCCAGCAGCCGCTCGAGGTCGTGGTCGAAGTAGACGGCCTCCCAGACGTTGAGCGTGACGGGGCGCTCGGGCCCCGGGTGCTGCGGACGGGAGCGCAGGTAGCGGTGGAAGCGCCGGGCGACGGCGTCCAGCCCGGTGCCGTGCGAGCCGTAGACCCAGGGCGAGGTGTAGGTCTCCCCGGTGGCCAGCCGGACCTCCCCGGGCAGCAGCAGCTCGCCGCCGCCCACCACCTGGTGGCCGGTGAAGACCCGCTCGGCGTAGTGGACGTGGTTGCCCGACCAGGCCGTGTGCACGCCCCAGACCTCGCCCTCGGCGAAGCCGAACCCGGGGGTGCCGACGTGCAGGACCGTGGCCGCGTCCGGTCCGGTGCGTCCCTTGCGCCCCTCGCGGAGGTGGGTGCCGACCTGCAGCGCCGTGCGCTGCGCCGTACGCTCCTTGCCCCAGCGGCCGGCCAGGTCGAGCACCTCGCGCGCGACGGCGGGCAGCGGGTAGGCCAGCACGAGGTCGTCGAGCTGGTAGACGCCCTCCCCGGTGTTGGTGAGCGACGCCCGGCTGCGGAGCAGCCCGCCCGCGGTCAGCTCCACCTGGAGGACGACGCCGAGCCCCGCGGCGGCGTCCTCGGCCCGGACCTCGACGACCCCGGAGGAGGTCTCCGCCAGGGCGGGCTCCTGCGCGGTCCCGACGACCTCGGCGCCGTCGACGGCCAGGGCCACCACGGTGAAGCGGGGCGACCAGTCCGTGCCCGCCCGGGAGCCGCTGATGCCCGGCCGACCGGTCCAGCCGGTCCAGTGCTCGGGCAGCAGGGAGACCCGCAGCGGTCTGTCGACGAGGTTGTTGTCGACCTGCTGGTGCCCGCCCAGGGCCAGCGCGGCGGCGTCGGCGCCGCTCAGCGGGCCGAGGTCGGCGCCCCAGTGGACCAGGGCCGGCAGCCGGCCGGCGGTGACGTCGAGGACGGCGGCGGCGCCGTCACGGCGGAGGACGACGAAGGCGTGCGGCTGGGCCACGGTGCCCCTTCCGGTGGAGGTGGAGACGGACACGCTACCGAGCGCGCCACCGCCGTCCCGGGACCCGGGGCGGGCGGGTCAGCGCGGGTCGTCGATGCCCCGCGGCAGCCGCTCGGGCGGCCAGCCCAGGTGGTGCTCGGCCATGGCGAAGGCGTAGCGGTCGGTCATCCCGGCCACGTAGGTGAGCGCCGTCCGCAGGGCGTCGTCGCCCGCCGGTCCCGGCACCGGGACGACGGTGTCGGGCAGCGCCGCCGGCTGCTCGACGTAGAACTCGACGAGGGCCCGGAGCACGTCGACGACGGCGCGGGACTGGGCCAGCGACTCGGGCCGGACGTAGATCCGCTCGTAGTTGAAGGCGCGCAGCGCGGCCAGCGCCTCGGCCTCCGCCGCCGGCATCCCGACCTCGCCGTGCTCGGCGACCCCGCGGACGACGGCCCGGACGAAGGTGCTGAGCTGCTCGCGACGGGTCCGCCCGGCCACGTCGGCGACGGCCGCCGGCAGGTCCGCGAGGTCGACGATGCCGGCGTGCACGGCGTCCTCGAGGTCGTGGGCGCAGTAGGCGATCCGGTCGGCCCAGCTGACGATCTCGCCCTCGACGGTGCGGGGCGCCGGCCGCGACCACGAGTGGTTCCGGATCCCGTCGAGGGTCTCGGCGCAGAGGTTCTGGCCGGCGAGCACGACGTCGGCGCCCCAGGGCCCGTGGTCGTAGCCCTCGGCGAGGAACGTGTCGAAGGCGTCCTCGCTGGCGTGCCCACCGGGCCCGTGGCCGCAGTCGTGGCCGAGGGCGATGGCGTCGGCCAGGGTGACGTTGACCCCGGCGCCGCGGGCGATGGAGGTGGCGACCTGGGCGACCTCCAGGGCGTGCGTGAGCCGGGTGCGCTGGTGGTCGCTGGGGTGCACGACGACCTGGGTCTTGCCGGCCAGCCGGCGGAACGCCGCCGAGTGGACGATCCGGTCGCGGTCGCGCTCAAAGCAGGTCCGCTCCGGGTCGGGCGCCTCGGGCACCGCCCGGTGCCCCGCGCCGACGGCGAGCGTCGCCCCCGGCCGCAGCAGCTCGCGCTCGCGCTGCTCCCGCAGCTCGCGGTGGACGACGGGCCCGGGGCCCACCTCGGCCCGCGAGCCGGCGTGCGCGCGGACGAGGTCGCCGTCGCGCTGGCCGGCCATCGTCTCGGCCCAGGCCTGCGCCCGGGCCGACGGCTCGGCCGGGTCAGCCACCCGAGACGCCCTGCTCCGCGTCGGCCATGTCCAGGTCGACGCCGGAGGTGTCGTCCAGCCAGTGCTCGGGCAGCGCCACCTTGTCCCGGGGGCTGCCCTGGCGGCCGCGGGGGCTGCCGAGCTCGGTGACCGGGAAGGGCGCGTCGGGGTCGAGGCGGGCGAGGGCGTCGTCGAGGTCGGCGAAGGAGCTGACCAGGCCGAGGGCGCGCCGGGTGTCGCTGCCCACCGGGAACCCCTTGAGGTACCAGGCCATGTGCTTGCGCAGCTCGGTCAGCCCGTAGCGCTCGTCGCTGAGCCCGACCAGCAGCTCGGCGTGCCGGCGGACCATCGCCGCCACCTCGCCGAGCGAGGGCAGGGTGCGGGTGGCGCGGCCGGCGAAGGCGTCGGCGAGGTCGCGGAACAGCCAGGGGCGGCCGAGGCAGCCGCGGCCGATGACGACGCCGTCGGCACCGGTGCGCTCCACCATGGCGAGCGCGTCGGAGGCCTCCCAGATGTCGCCGTTGCCCAGCACCGGGATGGAGACGTGCTCCTTGAGGGCGGCGATCGTCGACCAGTCCGCCTCCCCTGCGTAGGCCTGCTGGGCGGTGCGGCCGTGCAGGGCGATGGCGGCGACGCCGCTCTCCTCCGCGATCCGGCCGGCGTCGAGGTAGGTCTGGTGGTCCCGGTCGATGCCGATCCGGGTCTTGATCGTCACGGGAACCCCGTGCCGCCCCGCGGCCGCGACGGTGGCGTCCAAGATCATCCGCAGCCGGTCCCGCTTCCAGGGCAGGGCGGCGCCGCCGCCCTTGCGGGTCACCTTGGGCACCGGGCAGCCGAAGTTGAGGTCGACGTGGCCGACGCCGTGCTCGGTGATCAAGATCTCCGTCGCCCGGGCCATGATCACCGGGTCGACGCCGTAGAGCTGGACCGAGCGCACCGTCTCACCCGGGTCGAACTGCAGCATCTGCAGGGTTTTCCGGTCCCGCGCGACGACGCCGCGGCTGGTGATCATCTCGCACACGTACAGCCCCGCACCCTGCTCGCGGCAGAGCTGGCGGTAGGCGGCGTTGGTGACCCCCGCCATCGGCGCCAGCACCACCGGCGTCGGGACGGTGATCGAGCCGATCGTCAGCCCCCCGCGCCCTGAGCCCGTCGAGCGGCCGTGCCCTGAGCCCGTCGAAGGGCCTTCGACGGGCTCAGGCAGCGACGAGCGGTCCCGGACCTCGGTCAGCATCCGAGGAGCCGGGCCCCGAGGTAGGACTCGACCTGGGACAGCGCCACGCGCTCCTGCGCCATGGTGTCCCGCTCGCGGATGGTGACGGCGTCGTCCTCGAGGGTGTCGAAGTCGACGGTGATGCAGAACGGCGTGCCGATCTCGTCCTGGCGGCGGTAGCGCCGCCCGATCGCCTGGGCGTCGTCGAAGTCGACATTCCAGTGCTTGCGCAGGGCGGTGGCCAGGCCGCGCGCCTTGGGCGAGAGGGCCTCGTTCCGGGACAGCGGCAGCACCGCGACCTTGACCGGGGAGAGCCGCGGGTCGAGCCGGAGCACGGTCCGCTTGTCGACGCCGCCCTTGGTGTTGGGCGCCTCGTCCTCGGTGTAGGCCTCGACGAGGAAGGCCATCAGGGAGCGCGTCAGGCCGGCCGCCGGCTCGATGACGTAGGGCAGGTAGCGCTCGCCGGAGGCCTGGTCGAAGTAGGACAGGTCGGTGCCGGAGTGCTCGCTGTGGGTCCTGAGGTCGAAGTCGGTGCGGTTGGCGATGCCCTCGAGCTCGCCCCACTCGCTGCCGGTGAAGCCGAACTTGTACTCGATGTCCACGGTCCGCTTGGAGTAGTGCGACAGCTTCTCCTGCGGGTGCTCGAAGTGCCGCAGGTTCTCGGCGGCGATGCCCAGGTCGGTGTACCAGCGGGTCCGCTCGTCGATCCAGTACTGGTGCCACTCCTCATCGCTGCCCGGGGCGACGAAGAACTCCATCTCCATCTGCTCGAACTCGCGGGTGCGGAAGATGAAGTTGCCCGGCGTGATCTCGTTGCGGAACGACTTGCCCACCTGGCCGATGCCGAACGGCGGCTTCTTCCGGGTCACCTGCACGACGTTGGCGAAGTTGACGAAGATGCCCTGCGCCGTCTCGGGCCGCAGGTAGTGCAGCCCGGACTCGTCCTCGATGACGCCGAGGTGGGTCTTGAGCATCATGTTGAAGTCGCGCGGCTCGGTCCACTGGCCGCGGGTGCCGCAGTTGGGGCACGGCACCTCGGTGAGGGCGACGGCGTCGGGGTCGCCGAGGCCCTTGCGCTCGGCGAAGTCCTCCTGCAGGTGGTCCTCGCGGAAGCGCTTGTGGCAGTGCAGGCACTCCACCAGCGGGTCGGTGAAGACGCCGACGTGGCCCGAGGCGACCCAGACCTTCTTGGGCAGGATGACCGAGGAGTCGAGGCCGACGACGTCGTCGCGGCTGGTGACCACGGTGCGCCACCACTGCTTCTTGATGTTCTCCTTGAGCTCGACGCCCAGGGGCCCGTAGTCCCAGGCGGAGCGGGTGCCGCCGTAGATCTCGCCGGACGGGAAGACGAACCCCCGTCGCTTGCACAGGCTGATGACGTTGTCGAGACGGCTGGACGGGGCCACGGCGTTGCTCCAAGCGTGCGGTGCGGGACACCACCCCCGGCTGGGATGGCGTGGACGGCCGCGTCCGCAGACGCAGACCGACCGCCCAGCCTACCGAACGGCCGCCCCGGGACCCGGCCTCAGCCGGGCCGGGACGCGCCGCGGGCCCAGTTCTCCCCCACCAGCTCGGGGCTCTCGTAGGCCGACGGCTCGTCGACGGCGAGCGAGAGCAGCGGCACCACGACGCTCTTGGACTCGATCCCGCTGAGGGCGCGGCGGTAGGAGCCGACGTCGGCCCAGCGGGTGGTGATGGTCCACAGCTCCGGCTCGTCGAGGTTGCGGCCGAAGTCCAGCGACAGCAGGCCGTCGCGACGGCTCAGCACGGCGATGGCCGCCTCGGCCTGCGGGAGGAAGGTGGCCTCGGCGGCGGCGTCGACGCGGAAGCGGCTGAGCACGATCATGGCCGCCAGGTTACGGCCGGTGCGCCGGATCGGCAGCGGGCGATCCCCGCGTGCCCGAGGATGGCCGGACCATGGTCGTCCCCGCCCGCACCCCCGCCCCGGGACCTGGTGCCGTGGACATCCCGCCGTCGCTCCCCCGCCTGCTGCTGGTGCCGGGCCTCGTCGTCGGCTGGGGCCTGCTGTGGAGCGGCGTGGAGACCGCCGGCGAGGGCTGGGCCGAGGCCGTGCCCGGGATGCTCTGGCTCGTCGGCGGCGTGGTCCTCTGTGTCGTCAGGTTCTCCCAACGGCGCCGCCCGGTGCTCGTCCTGGACGAGACCGGTGTCCGGGACCGCGACGGCCTCCTGCTGCACCGGTGGGCGGGCACGGCCCAGGTCTGGGTGGGGCCGGCGGCCGGATCCCGGGCTCCTTCGGTGTTCCGGGTGCCGTCCCTGGTGGTCTGGACCCGCAGCGGGCTCGAGTTCGGCCGGCGTGCCGGCACCGGCGCCGCGCGGGCGCTGACGTTGGCCGTCCCGACCAGCCTGGAGGCCGACGAGCTCGCGGCCGTCGTGCGACGGTGCACGTCCGCGCCGGTGCTGACCGCGTCCGAGGTCCCGCTGACGACCCTCAGCCGCCGGCTCGCCGCCGATCCCACCATCCCCCGCCCGGAGGCCGTCGACGTCCCGGCGTCGCTGGTCCGCCTGCTCCGGCCGGCGCTGTGGCGGCTGGCGCTGGGCCTGCTGGTCGCCGCGCTGCTGCTGGCTGATGCCGACCTGCCGGCCCCGGTGGCCCTGGTCAGCCTGCTGCTGCTGGTCCCCGGCGCCCGCCGGGCGCACGCGGCGGTCCGGGTGCGCGAGCGACCCGTCCTCCGCGTCGACCGTCGCCGGGTGCTCGGGCCCGACGGGACGGAGGTGCTGGCCTGGTCCGACGTCGCCGCGCTCCGGGTCGGCGACCGCCCGCCCCGCTGGATGCCGGCGGCCCTGCGGGTGCCGGTCGTCGAGGTCGTCACCCGGCGCGGCGTCGACTTCGCGCGGCGCTCCGGCACCCCGCTGGGCGTGGCCCGACGGGTGACCGTCGCCACCCGGCTGGCCGACGACGAGCTGGCCGCGCTCCTGGCCGAGCTGGGCGGGGTCCGGGTGGAGACCGGCGCCGAGGTCAGCTGGCGCGACCTGGGCCGGGCCCTGGTCGCCGACCGGCGCTGAGCTCAGGCCAGCGCGTCGAGGGAGACCCCGGTGGCGCGCTCGACCGCCGCCCAGAGCCGCTCGCCCGTGGCGACGTCGCGGACGTGGTCGCGCGCGCGGGCCGGCGCGGGCGGGCCGACCAGCTCCTGCACCCCGCCCGGCCCCCAGTACTCGCCCCCGTGGACGCCCGCCCCCACGCACGCGTGCACGAGCGGCCAGGCCCCGGCGTCCTTGCCCTGCACCAGCAGCCGGGCCGGCCGGGCCAGGGAACGCGCGCGCGGGGAGGGCTCCACCACGCCGGGCCGCGCGGGCGTCAGGACGTCGACGGCGAAGCCCGGGTGCGCGGCCAGGGCCACGGCGTCGCGGCCGGCGGCCCGCCACCGCCGGTCCAGGGTGAAGGCCAGCGCCGTGGTCGCGGTCTTGGAGCGGCCGTACTGGCGGAACGAGCGGAAGTCGCGCTCGGCCTGCAGGTCGTCGAGGTCCACCGGTGACCAGCGGGAGGCGATCGAGCCGACGCTCACCACCCGGGCCCCGGACCGCAGCCGGTCGGCGAGCCCCGCCACCAGCGCCAGGTGGGCGAAGGCGTTGCCGCCCATCATCAGCTCCAGCCCCTGCGCCGTCGTCGCCCGCCCGTCGGTGCTGGTGAGGCCGGCGTTGCACAGCACGGCGTCCAGCCCGACGTCGACGGAGCGGGCGCAGGCGGCCACGCTGTCCAGGTCGGCGAGGTCGAGGCTCAGCACGTCGAGCCGGGCGTCCGGCACCCGGGCCCGGACCGCGGCGACGGCGCGGTCCGCGCGCTCGGCGGAGCGGCAGGCCATCAGCACGCGGGCGCCGGCGGCGGCCAGCTGCTCGGTGGCGAAGTAGCCGAGACCGGCGTTGGCGCCGGTGACGAGGACGGTGCGGTCGGCGAGGTCGGGCAGCACGGGAGCGGGGGGCACCGCCCGATCATGCCCCGTCGCGGCCCGGCCGCACGGACACCGGCAGTTCTCACCCAGTTATCACCTGACCGACACGGGCGCGAAACCTGGCGTCCCTACTGTCGCAGTCCCGGCCGACGTGGACCACGTGGTCGGTGCTGGGCACCGGCGCAGCGCGACACGTCAGCAGGAGGTCCAGGTGATCGAGCACGTCGACCCGTTCCTGGGCTCCGCCGCGACCGCGCTCCCCCCGCCCACGGGCCTGGCCGCGACCTGGTGGTGGCCCAAGCCGCAGGTGGGCAACACCCACCCGGGCGCGGTGCACCCGTTCGGGATGGTGTCCGCGTGCGCCTACTCCGGCGCCTACCCGACCGGCTACGGGCAGTACGAGCTGAACACCGAGGGCGTGCCGCCGCAGCTCTTCGACCGTCTGCAGGCCTCGGGCTTCACCCACTTCCAGCAGTCCGGCACGGGCGCCATCCGCAAGTACTACAACTACCTCCGGGTGACCCCGATGCTGGAGCCGCTCGACGCGCTGGGCACCGCGTGGGAGCTGCGCGAGGAGCGGGCCGAGCCCGGCTACTACGCGGCGACCCTGTCCTCGGGCATCCGCGCCGAGCTCACCGTCGGGCCGAAGAGCGCCGTCCACCGCTACACGTTCCCGGCCCACCAGGACGCCCGGCTCGTCGTCGACCTCTCCGCCGGCGGGTTGGCCATCCCCTACGGCGCGACCGTCCCGCTCCGCGCGCACCTGGAGGCCCTCGGCCCCGGCGTCGCGCAGGCCGAGATCGTCGTCGAGGGCGCCCCGCTGGCCGTGCACCTGGAGGCCGACGTCGGCGACTGGCGCCAGCTGCTCTGGTACGACCGCCGGCTGATGCCGGGCGGCACCCGGCTGGACTTCGACCGGATCCGGCCGACGACGCTGCGCCCGTTCGGGCTGATGTGGCGCGGCGACACCGAACCCGGCCAGGTCCTGGAGCTGCGCTTCGGCTTCTCCCTCCGGGGCGTCGAGCAGGCCCAGGCGAACCTGCTGGCCGACACCACGCCCGCCCCGGCGAGCGCGCCCTCGGCCTGCGCGACGACCACCAGCTTCGACGACCGGCACGCCGCCACCTCGGCCCGCTGGCGCCACGACCTCGGCCGGATCCGCATCGAGACGCCGTCGGCGGACCGCCAGCGGATCTTCTCTACAGCGCTCTACCACGCGCTCGTCAAGCCCTGCTTCGCGCCGGACGAGAGCCCGTTCTGGCCGACGGACGGACCCTTCGTCTTCGACCTCTGCACCCTCTGGGACATGTACCGCACGCAGCTGCCGCTGATCACGGCGCTGTTCCCCGAGCGCGCCGTCGAGCTGGCCAACGCCCTCCTCTACGTGTGCGAGGAGGAGGGGAACCTGCCCATCGGCTACCGGATGGCCAAGGGCACCGACCGGTTCTCCCGGCAGGGCAGCGCGCTGGCCCAGACCTTCCTGGCCGACCTCAGCCAGCTGGGGCTCGAGGGCGTCGACTGGGACTGGGCGCTGGTGCACATGGACACCGACCTGCGCCGCGGCTACGGCGAGGAGTTCCTGCTCCGCGGCGTGGCCCACCCCGTCACCCACACCCTCGACCTGGCCTTCGGCTACCACTGCACCGCGCGGGTCGCCCGCCACGTCGGCGACATGGCCCTCGCCGAGCAGTGCGAGGCGCTGGCCGGCCAGTGGGTCAACGCCTTCGACCCCGCGACCGGGCTGCTCGTCGACTCCTCCTACTACGAGGGCGGCCGCTGGAACTACTCCTTCCGGGTGCTGCACGACATGGCGGCCCGGGTCGCGCTGGCCGGCGGCGAGGAGGCCTTCACCGCCCTGCTCGACGCCTTCTTCGGCTACGGCGCCGAGCCCGTCCGCCAGGTCGGCGAGCGGCCGGGCGTCGAGGAGCTGCTGGCCGGCTACGCGCTCGACCGCTTCGAGGGCCTCAACAACGAGCCGGACATGGAGGTGCCCTGGGCCTACCACTACGTCGGCCGCCCGGACCGCACCGCCGAGGTGGTGCACGCCGCCGTCCACCAGATGTTCGGCGTCGGCCGGGGCGGGCTGCCCGGCAACGACGACTCCGGCGGGCTCAGCTCCTGGTACGTCTGGGCCAGCCTGGGGCTGTTCCCCGTGGCCGGCCAGTCGCTGTACCTGCTGGGGCCGCCGTCGTTCGCCCGGTCGCGGATCCAGCTGGGCGCCGAGGAGCTCGCCGTCGAGACGACGGGCTTCGTCGAGCCCGTCGCCGGCGGCCCGGTGCAGTACGTCCAGTCCGTCACCTTCGACGGCCGCCCCGTCGAGCAGACCTGGCTGACCGCCCGCGAGCTGCACCGCGGCGGCCGGCTGGTCGTCGCGCTGGGCCCCGAGCCGTCGACCTGGGGCACCACCACCCGGCCGCCCTCGGTGTCGGGACCCGGCGCCTCCGCCCCCGGCGCCGGACCCGCCGTCCCGCGCGACCCCGCCGGCTGACCACCCCCGGTCCCCGGCCCCCCGTCCAGAAAGGCCGTCGCATGAACCGTCGACCCCGTCGCGACCTCCCCCCGCGCCGCCGCCTCGTGCTCGTCGTCCGTGCCGACCCGGTGATCTGCGGGCACTCCGGCGAGGCCCGCAACCTCGCCGAGGCCGCCCTGCTGCGCGGCTTCACCGAGGTTCGGATCATCACCTGGCCGCTGGACCGGCTGGTGGAGACCGGGCTGCCGCTGAAGCCGCTGGACGGCGTCAGCCCCTACAGCGTCGGCATCGAGGTGGAGCGGCCCGCGCCCGTCGGGGACTACAAGGTGCCGGACGGCCGCTACCTGGCCGGGCTGGTCGGCCGGCTGGTCGAGCTGTTCACCGACGGGGTGCCCACCGTCGCCATGTCGCTGTACCTGAGCCCGCACACCGTCGCCGTCAGCGACGCCGTCCGGGTGGCCCGGGCCACCGGGCTGCCGGTGGACGTGACGACGGTCGCCGAGGCCGTGGGCTCCGACGTCACCAACGTCGTCCGCTCCTGCGTGGCCGAGGGCCGCTTCGGCGCGGCCGCGCACGTGCTGACCGCCTACCTCTCCGCCGACGTGCCGGTCGCGGTCTCGGCGTACACCCGCGACCTCGTCATCGCCTCGGCCGAGGCCGTCGACGCCGCGCACGGCACCCGGTTCGCCCCGCAGTGCCGCGAACGGGTGGCGATCTCCTACCCGGCGGTCAACACCGCCGACTACCTCGACCCCGACCTCGACCGGTTCGCCGCGACCCTGCAGCGGCGCGGCCTGCACCGCAACGGCTACGTGCTGTTCCTGTCCCGGCTGGCGCACGCCAAGGGCGTCGACGAGCTCATCGCCGGGTTCGCGGCCAGCGAGCGCTGCCGCGGGCTCACCCTGGTCGTGGCCGGGAACGGGCCGGAGGCCGAGCACCTGCACCGCGTCGCGGCGGCCAGCCCGGCGGCGGACCGGATCCGCTTCCTCGACGACGTGGACGACGACGAGAAGCCCGACCTGATGGCGGGCTGCGCCGCCTTCGTGCTGCCCAGCAAGCCGCGGCCCGAGTTCGTCGAGACCTTCGGCATCGCCCTGGTGGAGAAGATGCTGGCCGGCGGCGGCCCGGTGATCACCACCGACACCGGCGGCATCGGCGAGGCCGTCGGCGAGCACGCGCTGGTCGTCCCCGTCGAGGACCCGGCGGCCATCGCCGCCGCCCTGGACGAGGCCCTCGGGCTGCCCGAGCACGAGCGCGAGGCGCTGGAGCTGCGGGCCCGCGACCACGCGCTGCAGTTCGACCGGCTGCGGGTCTTCGACCTGCTGCTGGCCCGGGTGGCCCCGGCCCGCGTCGCGGCTCTCGCGGGCGGCTGACCGCGGCCGGGACAGGGCACACTGGTCGCCATGCCCGCCGGTCCCGCCACCCCGACCCTGCGCAGCTCCGTGGAGCGCACGACGCGCCCGCTGCTGCTCCGGCTGCACGCCCTGCCCCGGCCGCTGGTCCCGCTCGCGACCGTCGCCCTCGTCGCGATCGGGGTGCTGGCCCCGCTGGCCGTCGGGCTGGTGGCGCTGGCCGGCGTCGCCCTGTTCGTGCTGTGGATCTCCTACCTCTCCTGGCCGGTGGTGCCCACCACGGGCCGGGTGGTGCGGGTCGTCATGGTCCTGCTCGTGGTCGCGCTGGCCCTCACCCGGCTGTGACGGCCGGCACGGCGGCCGGCCCACCTGCTCCCGCTGCGCGCGCGTCCTCGGTGGCCTAGGCTGGCATCAGCCCGGGGACCGCACCGCACGCGAGAGGCCTCCCCATGACGGCACCCCCCAGCAGCCCGACCGGCCCCGTCCCCGCCGCCCCTGCCGCCACCGCAGCACCCGCCCCGGCCTACGCGCAGGTCGTCGGCCAGATCGTCGACCGGTACGCCGAGGCCTCCGCCACGACCAGCCGCCTGCGCCTGCTGCTGCGGGAGAGCGCCGCGGTCGTCGAGGAGCTCTCCCTCCCCTCGCTGCACCGCCGGGTGGTCGAGGCCGCCCACCAGCTGGTCGCCCTGCCGGCCGCGACCCTCGCCGTCCTCGACGGCGACGGCGCCGTGGTGCAGCTCGTGCAGCGCGACGCCGACGAGGTCGTCGGCTGCCTGCCCCTCGACCCGGCCGTGGCGGCCGGGCTGGCCCCCGGGCTCGGAGCGGCCGCGCCCGGGCACCCCGCCCGGCTGGCCGCCGGCACCCTGCCCGCGCCCTGGTCCGACGGCGGGACGGCGATCGCCGTCCACCACCGCCGCGACGTGCTGGCTGTCCTGCTGGTGGCCGAGCCCGACGGCGGGCTGGCCGCCGACGACGAGGACCTGCTGCTGGTCCTGGCCGCCAGCGCGGGCACGGCGCTCGAGAACGCCCGGCTGTACGAGGAGGCCCGCCGCCGGCAGGAGTGGCTGCAGGAGGCCGCCGAGCTGAGCAGCGGCACGCTCGCCGTGGTCAGCGAGGCCGAGGCCGTCGTCCTGGTGGCCCGGAGCGTCCAGAAGCTCGCCGACGCCGAGCTGGTCGCGGCCTGGGTGCCCGGCGGCCCGGACGGCGCGCTGGTCCCGGCCGCCACCCTCGGGGACCGGGCGGAGGCGCTCGGGGCCGCCGTGCTGCACCGGGACGACCCGCTGGTGGCCGACGCCCTCGCCGCCGGCCGCGGCGCGCGACGCGACGCCGTCGACCAGCCGGCCTCGGCCGGTCTCGCCGCGCTGGCCGGGCTCGACGTCGGACCGGTGCTGGTGCTGCCGGTCACGGGCGGGTCCGGGCTGACGGGCCTGCTGGTCGCGGGACGGCACGCGGGGCGCCCGCCGTTCGGCGACGTCGACCTCGACATGGCCGAGACGTTCGTCGGCCACGTGGCGATGGCGCTGGAGCTCATCCGGGCCCGTGCGGCGCACGAGCGGGTCGCGCAGCTGGAGGACCGCGAGCGGATCGCCCGCGACCTGCACGAGCACGTCGCGTCCTGGCTGCTGGCCACCAGCCTCACCGTGCAGCGCGCGGCGGGCGCGAGCCGGGAGCTGACCGTCCGGCGGCTGCTGCACGAGGTCGTCGGGGACATCGACGTCACCCTGCGCCGGCTGCGCGACTCCATCTTCCAGCTGGGCGCCGAGCAGCCCGACACGGCTCCGAGGCGGACCGGCCCGGCCTGAGGAGCGGCGCCCGACTTGACCGCGTCGGGCGCATTGTTGAAAATGGTTGTCATGAACAAGAACGTGCGACCGCTCGGCGCCCTCGCCGCCGCCTCCGCCCTTCTCCTGGCGGCCGGCTGCGGCGGAGGGACGGCTGGGACGGGGGCCGCCGCGGACCAGCCTGGTCAGCTGGACGTCGTGACGGCGTTCTACCCCTTCCAGTTCGTCGCCGAGCGCGTCGCCGGTCCGCACGCCACCGTGACCAGCCTGACCCAGCCGGGCGCGGAGCCGCACGACCTCGAGCTGACGCCCCGCCAGGTGGCCTCGGTCTCGACGGCGGACCTCGTCGTCTACGAGCGGACCTTCCAGGCCGCCGTCGACGAGGCGGTCGACCAGAGCGGCAACGAGCACGTGCTCGACGTCGCCGCCGTCGTGCCGCTGCAGCCGCTGGCGGCGGGCGAGCACGAGGAGCACGCGGGCGAGGAGCACGCGGAGGAGGGCGAGGAGGAGCACGACCACGGCGGGCTGGACCCGCACGTCTGGCTCGACCCGACGCAGATGGTCACCATCACCACCGCCGTCCGCGACCAGCTCTCCACCCTCGACCCCGACCACGCCGCCGACTACCAGGCCAACGCGGCCGCCCTCGAGGCCGAGCTGGGTGGCCTCGACCAGGACTTCCGGACCGGCCTCGCCAGCTGCCGGCGCACGGAGTTCATCACCACCCACACCGCCTTCGGGTACCTGGCGAAGCGCTACGGGCTGAGCCAGATCGGCATCACCGGCCTGAGCCCGGACGCCGAGCCCTCCCCCGCCCGCATCGCCGAGGTGCAGCAGGAGGCCACCGAGCACGGGGTGACGACGATCTTCTACGAGACGCTGATCTCCCCCGCCATCGCCCAGGCCATCGCCGGCGACCTGGGGCTGGCCACCGACGTGCTCGACCCGCTCGAGGGGATCACCGAGTCCTCCCGCGGGCAGGACTACGTTGCCGTCATGCGTTCCAACCTCACCGCCCTGCAGAAGGCCGGCGGATGCTCCTAGGTGACGGCGCCCCCGTGACGGGCGACGCGAGCGCGCCGGTGCTGCGGGCCTCCGACGTCTCGGTCGAGCTGGGCGGGCTGCCGGTGCTGCGCGGCGTCGACCTCGCGGTCCGGCCCGGCGAGGTGGTCGCCCTGCTCGGCGGCAACGGCTCGGGCAAGTCGACGCTGGTTCGGGCGCTGCTCGGCCTGGTGCCGCTGACCCGCGGGTCGGTCGAGCTGTTCGGCACCCCGCTGCGCCGCTTCCGCTCCTGGGGCGACGTGGGCTACGTGCCCCAGCGCTCTGCGGCCGCCCCCGCCGGCGCCAAGGTCCGCGAGGTCGTCGCGTCGGGCCGGCTGGCCCACCGCCGGCCGTTCGTCCCGCCCCGGGCGGCCGACCGGGCGGCCGTCGCCGCCGCGCTCGCCGCCGTCGACCTCACCGAGCGGGCCGGCGACGACCTCGGCGTGCTGTCCGGCGGCCAGCAGCAGCGGGTGCTGATCGCCCGGGCGCTGGCCACCGAGCCGCGGCTGCTGGTCCTCGACGAGCCGACCGCCGGCGTCGACCTGGCGCACCAGGAGGTCCTGACGCAGGTGCTGGCCGACCTCGTCGCCGCCGGCACCGCCGTCCTCGTCGTGCTGCACGACGTCGGCAGCCTCGGCGCCCTGGTGGACCGCGGCGTCGTCCTGCGGGAGGGGCGGGTGGCCCTCGACGGGCCGCTGGCCTCGCTGGAGGCGCGGCTGCACCCGCCGGGGCACGAGCACCACGAGCCGGAGCCCGTCGACCCGCACTGGCTGGACGGGACGGTCATCCGGTGACCGAGCTGCTCTCGTTCCCCTTCATGCAGCGCGCCCTGCTGGCGGCGCTGCTCACCGGCCTGATCGCGCCGGCCATCGGCACCTACGTCGTCCAGCGCCGGCTCAGCCTGCTGGGCGACGGCCTGGGCCACGTGGCCATCGCCGGCGTCGGTCTGGCCCTGCTGACCGGCAGCGCCCCGATCCCGATCGCGGTGGTGGTGTGCATCGTCGGCGCCGTCGTCGTCGAGCTGCTCCGCCAGCTCGGCAAGGCCACCGGCGACGTCGGGCTGGCCATCCTCTTCTACGGCGGCCTGGCCGCCGGCGTGCTGATGTCGGGCATCGCCGGCGCCGGCGCCGGCGCCCTCTCGCAGTACCTCTTCGGGTCCCTGACCACGGTGACCGCCGCCGACCTGCGGCTGGTGGCCGTGCTGGCCGTCCTCGTCCTGGTGCCCGCCCTGGGCCTGGCGCCGCAGCTGTTCGCCGTCTGCACCGACGAGCAGCACGCCCGCACCCTGGGCCTGCCCGTCCGCTCCTACAACGTGCTCATCGTCGTGCTCGCCGCCGTCACCGTCAGCATGGCCATGCGGACCGTCGGGCTGCTGCTGGTGAGCGCGCTGATGGTCATCCCGGTGGCCGCGGCGCAGAACCTCGTCCGCGGGTTCTACGCCACGCTGGTCTGCGCGATGGCGGTCGGGGTCGTCGTCGCCGTGGGCGGGGCCACGGGCTCCTACTACGCCGACGCCGCCCCGGGCGCGCTGATCGTCGTGCTGGCCATCGCGGTGTTCGCGCTGAGCTGGCCGGTCTCGGTGCTGGTCCGCCGCCGCCGGGCGACGCCGGAGCTGCCGCTCGACCCGGCCGCCGCCCTGGGGACGGCCCCGCACCAGGTGGCCGAGGACGCGCACCCCCACCGGCACGCCGAGGACTGCGGCCACCGGGCCCTGCGGCACGGCGACCACACCGACTACGTGCACGAGGGCCACCGGCACGCGCCCCACGCCGACCACTACGACGAGCACTGAGCGATGTGAGCATGGACGAGAAGACCGTCACCACCCCGGCGGCGGCGCCGCGCCGGACCCGGCAGCGCGCCGCCGTCGACCAGATCCTGTCCCACCTGGAGGAGTTCCAGACCGCGCAGCAGATCCACGACGTGCTGCGCCACCAGGGCGACAGCGTCGGCCTGACGACGGTCTACCGGACCCTGCAGGCCATGGTCGAGTCGGGCGAGCTGGACGCCCTCCGCACCGACGACGGCGAGACCGCCTACCGCCGCTGCTCCTCGGGGCACCACCACCACCTCGTGTGCCGCAGCTGCGGGCGCACCGTCGAGGTGTCGGGGCCGGCGGTGGAGACCTGGGCCAGCGCCGTCGCCGACGAGCACGGCTTCCGCGACGTGAGCCACGACCTGGAGATCTTCGGGACCTGCGGCTCCTGCTGAGCCGACGGAGCCCGGCTGCCGGCCGGGTGGTGCTCAGTCCCGGCCGGGCCCGCCCTCGGCGTACCAGCGGGCGAGCCGGGCGAACCCCTCGTCCAGGCTGACGGCGGGCCGCCAGCCCAGCGCCTCGCGGGTGCGCCGCTGGTCGAACCAGTGCGCGGTGGACAGCTGCTCGACGAGGAAGCGGTTGAGCGGCGGGTCGGCGTCGTCCCCCGGCCGCAGCGCCCACAGCCCCTCGGCCACCGCTCCGGCGGCCAGGGCCAGCGGCACGGGCAGGTGCCGGGTGGGGCGCGGCGCGCCCCCCGCCTGCGCCCAAGCGCCCAGGACCTCCGCGATGGGCCGCGGCTCGCCGTTGCTGACCACGAGCGCCTCGCCGTGCACGCCGTCGGGGGTGCAGCGGTCCAGCGCGGCGACCAGGGCGTCGACCGCGTTGTCCACGTAGGTGGTGTCGACGAGGACGGCCCCCTGGCCCATCAGCGGCAGCCGGCCCTGCCGGGCCCGCCGGACGATGCGGGCCACCAGCTGGGTGTCCCCCGGGCCCCAGACCAGGTGCGGCCGGACCGCGACCACGGCCAGCTCCGGCCCGTCGGCGGCCAGCGCGAGCAGCTCGGCGGCCGCCTTGCTCCGGGCGTAGGGACCGCGGGCGGCGTCCGGGTCGGCCGGTCCGGCGCTGGCGCCCACCAGCGAGGACCCCGCGTGGGCGACCGAGGGCGAGGAGACGTCGACCAGCCGGGCCACCCCGGTCGCCCGGCAGGCCTCGACGACGGCGCGGGTGCCCTCGACGTTGATCCGCTGGTAGTCGGCCCAGGCCCCGGTGATGTTCACCTTCGCGGCCAGGTGGACGACGGCGTCGTGGCCGTCGGCCGCCGCGCGGACGGCGTGGGGGTCGGAGACGTCGGCCTGCACCTCGCGCAGGCCCAGCCCCGAGGGGCGACGCTGGAGGACGGTGACGTCGTCCCCGCGAGCGGCCAGCGCCCGGGCGGTCGCGCCGCCCAGCATGCCGCTGGCCCCCGTCACCAGGACCCGCACGTCAGACCTTCCCGGGGCGCTCGCCGGCGAGCAGCCGGCCGGCCCAGCGCGAGAGCCGGGCGCGGTCGACCTTGGAGGCATGCCGGATGTCGACCGGCAGGGCGTCGACGACCAGCACCGCGGCCAGCGGGACCGGCGAGGCGGCGCGGACCGCGTCGGCCAGCGCGGGCTCGGCCAGCGGCCGTCGACGGCGGCGGCCGTCCGCGGGCACGACGACGGCGACGACCTGCTGCGTGCCGACCGGGCCGACGCCCGCGACCGCGGCCGCCCGGACGACGTCCAGGGCCTCGATCTGCTGCTCGACCCCGACGGGCGTGACCGGGCCGTCGGCGGTGGTGACGACGTGCACCAGCCGCCCCTCCACCCAGAGCCGGCCCTGCTCGTCGAGGTGGCCGACGTCGCCGCTGCGGTGGTAGCCGGGGTCGCGCGAGCTCTGCTGCTCGGTCGCCCACAGCCGGTCGTAGCGGTCCTTGCGGTGGGCGGCGCCGATGCAGATCTCCCCGCGCACACCCGGCTCGTCGGTCAGCGGGCCGTCCGCCCGGCCCAGCGCGTCGAGCGGGCTGACCCGCAGGGTGACGCCGGGCAGCGGCAGGCCGACGCAGACGCCGTCGCCGGAGCCGGCCGCCTCGATCTGGGGCAGCGAGATGTCGGTGGCGGGCAGCACCTCGGTCATCCCGTACGGGGTGTGCAGCTCGGCGTCGGGCAGCAGCGCCTGCACCTCGCGCAGCAGCGGCAGCGGGACCGGCGCCCCGGCCGACAGCACGGTGCGGACCCCGCGGAGCGCGGCGCGGCGGCGGTCGTCCAGGGCGCCGGCCGTGGCGACGACGTTGCGCAGCGCCGCCGGCGAGGCGAACACCGAGGTGGCGTCGATGGCCAGCACCGCGTCGGCGAGCGCCGTCGCGGTCAGGGTGCCGGGGGCGGTGACGTCCATGTCGGGGGCGGCCGCGCCGATCCCGATGGCCGGCCCGTAGAGCGCGAACGGGGCGAAGGCGGCGACCAGCCGGTCGTCGGGGCCCAGCCGCAGCACCGTCGCGACCTGCCGGATCTGCTCGCGCAGCTGCGACATCCGGTAGACGACGCCCTTGGCCGGCCCGGTGGCGCCGGAGGTGAAGAGCACCGCGCCCTCGACGTCCTCCAGCCCCGGATCGGGGAGCTCGCGGTCCCGGCCGAGCGCCTCGAGGGCCGCCAGCTCGCCGGCCCAGCCGAAGGTGCGGGCGGCCAGCGGCGAGCCGCCCACGGCGATCCGCCGGCCGGGTACGCCCAGCGCGGCCAGGGCGACGAGCGCCTTGGGGATGCCGATGACGTGGTCCGGGGCGGCGCTGCGCAGCGCGTGCGCCATCCCGCGCAGGCCCAGCCCTGCGTCGGCGACGACGATGGCCGCGCCCACCCGCCAGCAGGCGTAGACGGCGACGGTGAGCTCCAGGCCGGGCGGCACGAGCAGGGCGACCCGCTCCCCCGGCCGGACGCCGGAGGCCGCCAGCCCGGCGGCGACGTCGCGGATCCGCTGGTTCAGCGCGGCGAAGGACGTGCGGCTGGTGACGCCGTCGTGCACCTCGGCGACGGCCGTCGCCTCGTCGTCGGCCCGGCGCAGCAGGGCCGACCAGGGCAGGTCCTCCGGCGCCAGCGGGGGCCGCGGCGGGACGGGCTCGGCGGGGGTGGAACCGGCCAGGGTCGGGACCACCCGCTCCTGCACCCAGCGCCAGACGTCGACGGCGGTCTGCGGCGCGTCCTCGGTGACCAGGTGCGACGCCCGGGGGTAGCGCTGGACGTCGGCCTGCGGCAGCCGCTCCAGCAGGTCCTCGAGGAACCGCTCGCTGAACACCGGGTCGCGCGGGCCCCAGGCCAGCAGCACGGGGACGTCGGCCAGGCTGCGGACGCCGGCGGCCATCGCGTCCCAGGCCGGCCGGCTCGGGTGGTCGGCCTCCAGCGGGATGTCGGCGACGAAGTCGGCGACGGCGCGGCGACGGCCCGGGTGGTCGTAGGGCACGACGAGCCCGTGGACGGCGTCGGCGGCCAGGGCCGGGCGGGACAGCACGGCGCCGCCGCGGACGAAGACGGGCGTGGTCTGGCAGGCCCACCGGCGCAGCGCCGGGTTGCGGGCCAGCCGGATCAGCGCGGGCAGCTCGTCGCCGACGGGCAGGTCGACGCCGGTGTTGGTGAGCACCACGCCGGCCAGCTGGTCGCGGTGCGCCTGGGCCCAGCCCAGCGAGATCGGGCCGCCCCAGTCGTGGGCCAGGGTGACGACGGGGCCGTCGACGCCCAGGGCCGCGGTCAGGTCGCCGAGGTCGGCGACGCGGGTCGCGAACCGGCGCGGCCCGGCGGGGCGCTCGGAGTAGCCCATGCCCAGCTGGTCGACGGCGACGACCCGCCAGCCGGCCGGGGCGGCGGCCAGGAAGCGGCGCCACAGGAACGACCAGGTGGGGTTGCCGTGCACGCAGAGCAGGGTGGCCCGGACCGGCTCGGCGGGGGCCCCGCCGGGGGCGTGGGTGTCAAGGACGTGCCAGCGGTGGACGGCGCCGTCGGCGTCGGGGACGTCGACGGTGCGCGACCAGCGGGGGTCGACGTCGGGCAGCGTGGCCAGGACGTCGGCGGGGACGGCCGGGGCGGGCCCGGGGACCGTCGAGGTCACCAGATGATCTCGGCGAAGGAGGTGTTCAGCCCCGAGCCGATCCCCAGCAGCATGACGCGCATGCCGGCCTGGAGCTTGTCGACGTTCTGCGCCAGCGTGAACGGCACGGCGGCCGGGCCGAGGTTGCCGTAGGTGGTGACGGTCATGGGGAACTGCTCCGGCGTCGCGCCGACGGCCTTCGCCATGGCGGCGATGTGCTTCACCGACGTCTGGTGGCACATGTAGTAGTCGACCTCGGACCAGTCGAAGTCGCCCTGCGCGTCGCGCCAGGTGTCGACGGCCAGCGCGATGCCGGCCTGGAACAGGGCACGGCTGTCGGTGCGCATGCCGCTGAGGTCGCCGACGCAGAGCTCGTGGTGCTCGCTGCCGGCGCGGGTGGCCCCGCCGACGACGCGGTGGCCCTCCGGGTGCCGGTCGGTGCGGCCCAGCACCATGGCGGCGGCGCCGGAGCCGATGGTCAGGCTGGCGAACGCCTCCTTGACCTCCTCGGCGGTGGCGTCGTCGCGCTGGAGGTGGGCGATGGTGTTGTTGTGCAGCTCGCGCGAGCCCTCGGCGTCGACGACCAGCGCGTAGTCGACCTGGCCGGCGTCGATCATGGTCCCGGCCAGCTGGATGGCGTTGACGAAGCCGAGGCAGGCGTTGGCGATGTCGAAGTTGAGGCAGCTGGTGGGCAGGCCCAGCTGGTGGTGCACCTCGACGGCGATGGAGGGCTCGAGGTGGGAGCGGCAGACGGAGCTGTTGATGACCAGGCCGACCTGGGACGGGTCGACGCCGGACTCCGCGAGGGCCTTCGCGCCGGCCATCGCGGCCGCGTCGGCGAAGGTGACGTCCTCGGGCCACCAGCGGCGCTCCCGGACCCCGGCGAGCTGCTCCTGCATGCCGGGCAGCAGGCCCACGCGCTCGTAGGTGGCGGCCAGCCGCTCGTCGAAGGAGTCCGACGTGGCCACGACCGGCGCCTCGACCCCGCACACCGCCAGGATGCTCGTGCCGCTCAGCCGATAGGTTGCGTTCCCGCTCATCTGCGTACCCTCACCCCGCGTGCCGCCGCGCCACCCCGAGGTGCTCGTCGGTGCGGATCGTCCCTTCCAGAATCAGACGATCATCTCACGGGTGGTCGGGGCCGACGTCCGGGTCAGCGGGGCGGACGGCGTTGGGGACGGCCCCGCCGTAGCGCCGGTCGCGGTCGGCGTACAGCTCGATCGCGTGCCAGAGGTCGCGCCGGTCGAAGTCCGGCCACAGCCGGTCGAGGAAGACCATCTCGGCGTAGGCGGACTGCCAGACCAGGAAGTTCGACGTCCGCTGCTCGCCGGAGGAGCGGACGAACAGGTCGACGTCGGGGATCTCCGGCTCGTCGAGGTAGCGCCGGAAGCGCTCCTCGGTGAGCTTGGCCGGGTCGAGCCGGCCCTGCGCCGCCAGCTCGGCCACCCGGCGGGCGGCGTCGACGATCTCGGCCCGGCCGCCGTAGTTGACGCAGAACTGCAGGGTCAGCACGTCGTTGTCGACGGTGCGGCGCTCGGCCTCCTCCAGCTCGGCGATGACGCTGCGCCACAGCCTCGGCCGCCGGCCGGCCCAGCGGACCCGGACGCCGAGGGCGTCCATCTGGTCGCGACGACGGCGGATGACGTCGCGGTTGAAGCCCATCAGCCAGCGGACCTCGTCCGGGGAGCGGTTCCAGTTCTCGGTCGAGAACGCGTAGGCCGAGAGGTAGCGGACGCCGGCCTCGATGGCGCCCTCGACGACGTCGAAGAGCGCGTCCTCCCCGCGCGCGTGGCCCTCGGTGCGGGGCAGCCCGCGGGCCTTCGCCCAGCGGCCGTTGCCGTCCATCACCACCGCGACGTGGGCGGGCACCTTCGCCGGGGGCAGCGCCGGGGGCCGGGCCCCGCTGGGGTGCGGCTCGGGCGTCCGGGCCGGCGGGCGCGGGGTGTCGCGCGTCCGCCGCGGGGTCTTGGCCATGTGCGGGACACTATCGAGGTGCCGACCTACCGTGACGAAGCGCTGGTGCTGCGCACGCACAAGCTCGGCGAGGCCGACCGCATCATCACCCTGCTGAGCCGGCGCCGCGGGAAGATCCGCGCCGTCGCCAAGGGGGTCCGGCGGACGTCGTCGAAGTTCGGCGCGCGGCTGGAGCCCTTCTCCCACGTCGACCTGCAGTTCGCGGAGGGCCGCTCGCTGGACGTCGTCACCCAGGTCGAGTCGCTGGACGCCTTCGGGCCGGCGCTGACGGAGGACTACCCCACCTACACCGCCGGCCAGGTGATGCTGGAGACCGCCGACCGGCTGGTGGTCGAGGAGGGCGAGCCGTCGCTGCAGCAGTACCTGCTGCTGGTCGGGGCGCTCCGGGTGCTCAACCGCGGCACGGCCGACGGGCCGCGGCCGGCGTCGATGGTGCTGGACTCCTACCTGCTGCGGGCCCTGGCGGTCGCGGGCTACGCGCCGTCGTTCCACGACTGCGCCCGCTGCGGCGTCGTCGGGCCGCACACCGCCTTCTCCCCCGTCGCCGGCGGCGTGGTCTGCGAGCGCTGCCGCCCGGCCGGTGCCTCCCGCCCGTCGCCGGACACCCTGGAGCTGCTGGGCGCCCTCCTCGAGGGCCGCTGGGTCGACACCCGCGACGTCCCCACCAGCACCGCGCGCGAGGCCAGCGGCATCACCTCGGCCTTCGCGACCTGGCACCTGGACCGCAACCTCCGCTCGCTGGTCCACGTCGAGCGCTGAGTGCCCCCCGCGCACTCTCTCCCGGGCTTCGCCTAGCGTCGGTGGGGTGCCGCTGCCCACCGTCGTCCTCGACGTCAACGAGACCCTCTCCGACCTCGGCGCGCTGGCGCCCGTCCTGCGCGAGGTCGGGGCGCCGGAGAGCCTGCTGGGCACCTGGTTCGCCGGCACCCTGCGCGACGGCTTCGCGCTGACCCTCCAGGGCGAGCCCGCTGCGTTCGCCGACGTCGCCCGCGCCGTCCTCGTCGGCCTGCTGGCCCAGCACCCGGACC
Organism: Microlunatus capsulatus; assembly: GCF_017876495.1. NCBI lineage: Bacteria > Bacillati > Actinomycetota > Actinomycetes > Propionibacteriales > Propionibacteriaceae > Microlunatus > Microlunatus capsulatus. The sequence continues at coordinate 963,817 of NZ_JAGIOB010000001.1, forward strand.
GGGTCGACGACGTCGACGCGGCGGCCGATGCCGTGCTGGACGCCTTCCGGACGCTGCCGGTCCACCCCGACGTGCCCGACGGGCTGCGGGCGCTCGCCGACGCCGGCTTCCCCGTGGTGACGCTGTCGAACGGGGCCACCTCCGTCGCCGAGGCGCTGCTGGAGCAGGCCGGCGTCCGCGACCGGGTGAGCCAGGTGCTCAGCGTCGAGGACGCCGGCGCCTGGAAGCCGGCCCGCGCCGCCTACTCGCACGCCGAGGCGGCGACCGGCCGCTCGGGCGCCGACCTGCTGCTCGTCGCCGTCCACCCCTGGGACCTCGACGGCGCCTCCCGCGCCGGCTGGCGGACCGCCCACCTCGACCGGACCGGCGCCCCCTGGCCCCCGGTCTTCCGCCGCCCCACCCACCACCTCACCGCCCTCGCCGACCTCCCCACCGCCGTCGGCTGAGGATCGTGGCGGTTCGTGCCGCGTAGTCGCGGCACGAACCGCCACGATCACCGGAGGCAACGGGGACAGGGACGGAGCACGCCGGTCCAGCCCCGCACCGTCAGCACACCAGCCACCTGACGAGCCACTCCGCACGCCTCTCCCGAGACGTCGGCGTGGCCGTAGCGGAACGTCGTCTCCCCGTCGAGCGCGGACAGGTTGTCGCGCTCCATGTCGCGGAAGCGCCCGACGCCCTCGTGGCCGAGCCTGCCGTCCAGCTCGACCACGACGCCGTACTCCGGGTAGACGACGTCGCGCCGGTAGCGGTGGCGGGACCGGTGCTGGCGGACGCCACGCGGAAGGCCGTGCGGGCGCTCCACGTCGCGGAGGTAACGCAGCTCGAGCGGGGAGTCGGCGCCCTCGCCGACGTCGTCGAGCAGCTCGGTCAGCAGGCGGCGGCGGCTGTGACGGCTCCGCTCGTCCAGGGCCCGTCGCAAGCGGACCGCGCTCGTGCGCCGGGTCTGGACGGCGCGGGTGACCCAGTCGACCACGGCGCGCGCGTCCGCTCCCTCGCACAGGTCGAGGACGGTGTCCTCCAGTGCCAGGCGGGGCGGGTCGCCGGGAGAACGTGCGTCGCGCGCGCCCGGAGTCTCCCGGGTGAAGGTCCACAGGGGACGGTCCTGCAGCCGTGATCTCAGCGGGACGAGGACGTCGACGGAGCGGGGCTCCTCGGTGGTCAGGCCGTGCAGGAAGCCGGCGGACTCCCCACCCAGCCGGGGGCCCGGTCCGCCGAGGAGCACGCCCGTCCAGGCCCGTGCGGTGAAGTCGAGCGGCAGGACGTGGACCGCGTAGACCGGCCCCTCCACGCGCTGCCACTGCCCCGTGCGGAGCAGACGCTGCTTGCTGTGCCGGCCCAGACCCAGGAGGTCGGCCTGCTCGGCGCTGACCACACCGCCCTGGGCGCGCGCGAGCCCCAGGAGCTCGGCGGAGGGGTCGACGCGCGGCAGCACCGCCCCAGCCTCGGCCAGATCTGACCCCTCACCCCCTCCCGTCCCCACATCTGGGGACGACGAGAAGAGCGTGGTGGGTCGTGCCGCGTAGTCGCGGCACGACCCACCACGATGTCGAACGGGGTCAGATCGGTTCAGGCGGTGGTGCGGTTGACCGCTGAGGTGACGGCCCGGAGGGAGGCGGTCACGATGTTGGCGTCCATGCCCACCCCCCAGGCGACGACGCTGTTCTCGCCCTCGCCGATCTCGCACTCCACGTAGGCCGCGGCCAGCGCGTCGCCGCCCGAGGAGAGCGCGTGCTCGGCGTAGTCGAGGACACGGACGTGGTAGCCCAGCGAGGACAGCGCGTCGACGAAGGCCGAGACGGGCCCGTTGCCCTCGCCGCTGATCTGGCGCTCGCGGCCGCAGTCGACGACGACGGCCTCCACCGAGTCGTGCCGGCCGCTGGCCGAGGCCGAGGTGACGTGCACGAGCTCCAGCGGCACCGTCGGCGCCAGGTACTCGGCGGTGAAGATCTCCCAGAGCCGCGCGGCCCCGACCTCGCCGCCGTCGCTGTCGGTGTGGGACTGCACGACGCGGCTGAACTCGATCTGCAGCCGCCGCGGCAGGTCCAGGTTGTGCTCGGACTTCATGATGTAGGCGACGCCGCCCTTGCCGGACTGGCTGTTGACCCGGATGACGGCCTCGTAGGAGCGGCCGACGTCGTGCGGGTCGATCGGCAGGTACGGAGCCTCCCACATCAGCTCCGACACCGGCACGCCCTCGGCGGCGGCCTGCTTGTCGAGCGCCTCCAGGCCCTTCTTGATGGCGTCCTGGTGGGAGCCGGAGAAGGCGGTGTAGACCAGGTCGCCCGCGTAGGGGTGGCGCGGGTGGACCGGCAGGTTGGTGCAGTACTCGACGGTGCGACGGATCTCGTCGATGTCGGAGAAGTCGATCATCGGGTCGACGCCCTGGCTGAACAGGTTCATGCCCAGCGTGACGAGGTCGACGTTGCCGGTCCGCTCGCCGTGGCCGAACAGGCACCCCTCGACGCGGTCGGCGCCGGCCATCAGGGCCAGCTCGGTGGCCGCGGTCGCGGTGCCGCGGTCGTTGTGCGGGTGCAGCGAGATCGCCACGTGCTCCCGGTCGCGGACGTGCCGGCTGAACCACTCGATCTGGTCGGCGTAGACGTTCGGCGTCGCCATCTCCACCGTGGCCGGCAGGTTGAGGATGATCTCGCGGCCGGCGGAGGGCTGCCAGACGTCCATCACGGCGTCGCAGACCTCGACGGCGAAGTCCAGCTCGGTGCCGGTGAAGATCTCCGGGCTGTACTGGTAGCCGAACTCGACGTCGCCCAGGTGCTGCTCGGCGTACTTCATGACCAGCTCGGTCCCGCGGGTGGCCAGGGCGATGCACTCGGGCTTGTCGACCCCGAACACGACCCGGCGGAACAGCGGCGCGGTGGCGTTGTAGAGGTGGATCGTCGCGGCCCGGGTGCCGACCAGGGACTCGGCCGTGCGCTCGATCAGGTCCTCGCGGGCCTGGGTCAGCACCGAGATGGTCACGTCGTCGGGGATGAGGTCCCGCTCGACGAGCTGGCGCACGAAGTCGAAGTCGAACTGGCTGGCCGAGGGGAACCCGACCTCGATCTCCTTGTAGCCCATCCGCACCAGCAGCTCGAACATCTTGTGCTTGCGGGCGGGGGTCATCGGGTCGATCAGGGCCTGGTTGCCGTCCCGCAGGTCGGTGGAGAGCCACCGGGGTGCGGCGGTGATCTGCTGCGCGGGCCAGGTGCGGTCCGGCAGGTCGACCGGCGGGAAGGCGCGGTAGCGCCCGTACGGCATCGGGCTGGGCTGCTGCACCGGCACCGACTGCGTGCGGGTGCCGAAGGACGTGGGGTCAGGGGTGGTGGTCATGCGTTCCTCGCTGGGTCAGGATCGGGAGCAGGCCAGGCGCGCTCGGACTCCGCAGCGAGGGTGCCAGCCCTTAGCGGGCCTCGCTGCGGCGACGAAGGAGGAGCGCGACGAGACGCCCGGTGCCAGCCATGCCGTCACAGTAACGCCCCCGGCCGCGAGCACCAAGCAGGGGGCGGAAAACCGGTGGCCGGGCCGTCGGGGCCGGGGCCACCCTGGGCCCATGCCTTTCGTACGCGTGCAGCCCGACGACCCGGAGGCGGTCGGCGCGGCGGTGGAGATCCTCGAAGCCTCCCGCCGGGTCGACGACCCGACCGCCCCGGCGAAGCTCCTGGAGACCTACCGGCGCTGGCTGCGGTACGGCTGGGACCTGCACCCCGACGAGCAGCACCTCTACCTCCCGGAGGACGGCGCCGACCCCGTCGGCGTGCTCGCCGTCGACCTGCCGTTCCGCGACAACCGGCACCTGGTCTGGGCCGACGTCACCGTGCACCCGGACCGGCGCCGTCGCGGCCACGGCAGCGCCATGCTGGCCGAGGTCCTGCGGCGCACGCACGAGGCCGGCCGGACCACCGTCTGGATGGGCTGCCCCGGCGACGACCCGGGCGCCGCGGCGTTCCTGGGCCGGGCGGGCTTCCGCTACGCCAGCCACGACGCGCGCCGGCGCCAGCAGCTGGCCGACGTCGACCGGGCCGAGGTCGCCCGGCTGCGGGCCGCGGCCGAGGCCGCGGCGTCGGACTACGCGCTGGTCCGGCTCACCCCGCCGCTGCCGGAGGCGATGCTGGCCGAGATCGCCACCGTCGCGGAGTCGATCAACGACGCCCCCATGGGTGACCTCACCTGGGAGCGGGAGGTGTTCGACGCCGACCTGGTGCGCGACATCGAGGCGGCCCGCGAGGGCCGCGGCGACCGGCTCTACCGCGTCGTCGCCCGGCACCGGGGCACCGGCGAGCTGGGCGGCCACACCATGGTGGTGACCGACCCGCTGCGCCCGGCCTGGGCGTTCCAGGGCGACACCGCCGTCGCCCGCGACCACCGCGGGCACCGGCTGGGGCTGCTGCTGAAGGCCGAGATGATGACGTGGCTGGCGGAGGTCGAGCCGCAGCTGGAGGTCGTCGAGACCTGGAACCAGGCCGACAACACCCACATGATCGCCGTCAACGAGGCGCTCGGCTACCGGCTGGACCGGGTGTTCCACATGCACGAGCTGCAGGTGGAGGCCGCGGCCGAGCCGGCCGGAGCCGAGGAGCTCGCCGCCGTGTGAGCTCCTCCCCGCCCGACGTCCGGTCCCCGTCCACGGGGCGGGGCCGGACGTCCCGGCGGGGACGACCCCGGAGGGCTAGAAGCCCAGCCGGTTGAGGTGCTTGGCGTCGCGCTGCCACTCCTTGAGCACCTTGACCCGCAGGTCCAGGTACACCGGGGTGCCCAGCAGGGCCTCGATCTGGTGGCGGGCGGCGGCGCCGATGTCGCGCAGCCGCTCCCCCTTGTGGCCGATGATGATGCCCTTCTGGGAGTCGCGCTCGACGACCATCGAGGCGAACACGTCCAGCAGCGGCTTCTCGGCGGGCCGGCCCTCGCGGAGGTTCATCTCCTCGACCACGACGGTGATCGAGTGCGGCAGCTCGTCGCGGACGCCCTCCAGGGCGACCTCGCGGATGAGCTCGGCGACCAGGGTCTCCTCCGGCTCGTCGGTGATGTCGCCGTCCGGGTAGAGCGGCGGCCCCTCCGGCAGCAGCGAGACGAGGGTGTCGGCGAGCACGTCGAGCTGGTCGTCGCCGACCGCCGAGACCGGGACGATGTGCTCCCAGCGGATGCCGAGCTTCTCCTCCAGCGCCGAGATGGCCATCAGGTGCTCGGCCATCCGCTGCCCGCTGACGAGGTCGGACTTCGTGGCCACGGCCACCAGCAGCGGCTTGCGCGGGAGCTTCGCGATCTCACCGACCAGGTAGGTGTCGCCCGGCCCGATCTTCTGGTTGGCCGGCAGGCACACGCCGATGACGTCGACCTCGGTCCAGGTGCCCCGGACGAGGTCGTTGAGCCGCTCCCCCAGCAGGGTGCGCGGCTTGTGCAGGCCGGGGGTGTCGATCAGCACCAGCTGGGCGTCCGGCCGGTGGACGATGCCGCGGATGGCGTGCCGGGTGGTCTGCGGCTTCGACGACGCGATGGCGATCTTGCTGCCCACCAGGGCGTTCGTCAGCGTCGACTTGCCGGCGTTGGGGCGGCCGACGAAGCAGGCGAAGCCCGAGCGGAACCCCTCCGGCGCCGTCGAGGCCATCTGCCCCGGGAGCTGATCGGGCACGGTGTTCTCAGGTGCGGGCACGGACGTCGACCTTCCGTCGGAGCTGGCCCCGGGGGTCGGCGTGCCAGAGCACCACGCCCTGGCCGGGGAGGTCGGCGGCGACCAGGAGGTCGTCGTCGTCGAGGTCGTCGGCGCTGGACAGCGCTACGGCCTCCAGGCCCTGCGCGCCGGAGGAGGCCGCCATGGCGACCACGACGGCGACGGCGGAGAGCCGCAGGTGAGGCAGGTCGACGCTGGTGCCGGCGTAGGTGCGGCCGTCGGTGTCGCGGACGCAGGCCCCCTGCCGGGCGCCGGTCCGGGCCAGCGCGGCCCGGGCCAGGGTGAGGATCTTGACGTCCTCGGGGTCGGTCGGCGCCTCGACGACGTCCGCGGGCTCGGCGGCGGTCACGAGACCGACGCCGTCTCGTCGACGACGAGGCGGGTGGCGGCCTCGGTGCGGGGGTCGTCGCGGCCGTCGTCGGCGTCGGCCTCGGGGGTCTCGACGCGGCTGGCCACGACGGTGCCGATCCGGTTCCGGCGGCCGGTGGACCGCTCGGCCAGCAGCTCGAGCCCCTCGAACGTGACGACCGAGCCGGCGATCGGGACCTTGTTGAGCTGCTTGGCCATCAGGCCGCCGACGGTCTCCACGTCCTCGTCGTCCAGCTCGAGGCCGAAGAGGTCGCCGAGCTCGTCCAGCGGGAGCCGCGACGAGACGCGGTAGCGGCCCTCGCCCAGCTCGGTGATGTCGGTGTTCTCCTCGTCGTACTCGTCGGTGATCTCGCCGACGATCTCCTCGAGGATGTCCTCGATCGTCGCCATCCCGGCGGTCCCGCCGAACTCGTCGACGACGATCACCAGGTGCACGCGCTTGGCCTGCATCTCCTGCAGCAGCTCGTCGACGGGCTTGGAGTCGGGGCACCAGACCGGCTGGCGCATCATCGGGCCGACGCGCTCGGTGGACTGGGTGCCCGGGGAGTCGTAGACCCGCTTGATGACGTCCTTGAGGTAGAGCACGCCGACGACGTCGTCGAGCCCGTCGCGGATCACCGGGATCCGGCTGAACCCCGAGCGCAGCGACAGCGAGACCGCCTGCCGCAGCGTCTTGTGCTCCTCGATGAAGACCATGTCGGTGCGGGGCACCATGACCTCGCGGACGATCGTGTTGCCGAGGTCGAAGACGGAGTGGATCATCTTCCGCTCCCCCGACTCGATCACCGCGCTCGCCTCGGCGAAGTCGACCATCTCGCGCAGCTCGGCCTCGGTGGCGAACGGGCCGTCGACGAAGCCGCGGCCCGGGGTCAGGGCGTTGCCGACCATGATCAGCAGCCGCGGGATGGGGCCGAGGACGCGCGTGAACGCGACCAGCGGACCGGCCGCCGCGCAGGCGATCCTGTTCGCGTGCTGGCGGCCCAGGGTGCGCGGGGCCACGCCCCAGAAGATGTAGGAGACGACGATCATGGAACCGGCGGTGATCAGCACCCGCTCGCTCGTCGTCGGGAAGATCCCGAAGACGACCAGCGCCACGAGCACGATCGCCGAGATCTCGAAGATCGTCCGCAGCAGCAGCGCGGTGTTGAGGAAGCGCGGCGGGTCGTCGGCGATCTTGCGCACCCGGGCGGCCCCGGACACGCCGTCGGCGACGAGCCGGTCGGCGCGCGCCTTGGAGAACGAGTAGAGCGCGGCCTCGGCCGCGGCCGTCAGGCCGGCGAGCACCACGAGGACCAGCGCGACGACCAGCTGGACCCAGTCTTGCTGGTTCACGACCGGCCCGCCCGGTCCGGGCGCTGCTCGGCCCACGCGGCCAGGACCCGGTCCTTGAGGCCGAACATCTCGGCCTTCTCCTCGTCGTCGGCGTGGTCGTAGCCGAGCAGGTGCAGCATGCCGTGCACGAGCAGGTACTCGGCCTCCTCGTCGGCGGAGCGGCCGTGCTCGGCCGCCTGCCGGCTGGTGACCGACGGGCAGAGGACGATGTCGCCGAGCATGCCCAGCGGGGGCTCCTCGTCGTCGTCGGGGGGCTGCAGCTCGTCCATCGGGAAGCTCAGGACGTCCGTCGGGCCGGGCTCGCCCATGTACTTCTCGTGGTACGCGGACATGGTGTCCTCGTCCACCAGCAGGATGGAGAGCTCGGCCTGGGGGTGGATCCGCAGCTGGTCGAGGGTGAAGGTGGCGAGCCGGACGAGGCCCGGACTGTCGGCCTCCAGACCGGACTCGTTGTTGATGTCGACGCTCATGGGGTCAGGTCCTCATCGGTGGCCGCGGTGCTGCGGCGGCGGCTGCGCGGCCTCGAACACGTCGTAGGCCGCCACGATCTTGCCGACCAGCCGGTGCCGGACCACGTCGTGGTTGGTCAGGTGGTTGAACGAGATGTCCGCGACGTCGTCGAGGATCGCCTGGACCTCGCGGAGCCCGCTGCGGGTGCCGCCCGGCAGGTCGACCTGGGTGACGTCGCCGGTGACGACGATCTTGGAGCCGAAGCCCAGCCGGGTCAGGAACATCTTCATCTGCTCCATCGAGGTGTTCTGCGCCTCGTCGAGGATGATGAACGCGTCGTTCAGCGTGCGGCCGCGCATGTAGGCCAGCGGCGCGACCTCGATCGTCCCGGCCGTCAGCAGGCGAGGGATCGTGTCGGGGTCGAGCATGTCGTGCAGCGCGTCGTAGAGCGGGCGCAGGTACGGGTCGATCTTGTCGTTGAGCGTGCCGGGCAGGAAGCCCAGGTGCTCACCGGCCTCGACGGCCGGCCGGGTCAGGATGATCCGGTTGACCTGCTTGTTCTGCAGCGCCTGGACCGCCTTGGCCACGGCCAGGTAGGTCTTGCCCGTGCCGGCGGGGCCGATGCCGAAGACGACCGTGTGCTTGTCGATCGCGTCGACGTAGCGCTTCTGGTTCAGCGTCTTGGGCCGGATCGTCTTGCCGCGCGAGGACAGGATGTTCTGCGTCAGCACGTCGGAGGGGTGCGCCTCCTCGCGGCCCACGACCATCGAGCAGGTGCGCTCGACCGCGTCCGCGGTGAGGCCCTGCCCGGTGCGCAGCACCGTGACGAGCTCGGTCAGCACCTCGGCGGCGGCGTCGACCTCGGCGGCCGAGCCGGTCAGGGTGATCTCGTTGCCGCGGACGTGGATGCCGGCCGTGAGCTCGCGCTCCAGAATCCTCAGGAACTCGTCGCCGGGACCCAGGATGTTGACCATGTCCACCGAGACCGGCACGGTCACCCGGCGGATCTCGTCCATCGCGGGCTCCTCGGGCCGTGCGGCGCCGAGGGGGCGGGGCTGGGACGGGTCGTCGTTCCGGGCCGGGCTGTCTGTTCTGCTCAGGGGGTGTCCTCGGTGGTGGGCGGGCTGACGTCGCAGCCCACGTGGGTGGTCGTGACCATCCTAGTGAACCCCTGTGCGGGCCCCAAGATTCCCGGAGATCTCGTCGGTCCCGGTTCCCGACGCGCCCACGCGGACCGCGCCCTGAGCCTGTCGAAGGGCCTTCGACGGGCTCAGGCCGCGGGGGTGTGCTCAGGCCGCGGGATGGGCTCAGAGCGCGAGGTGGGGCTCAGGCCGCGGGTGGGGCTCAGGCCGCGGGATCCGGGCCGGCGTGGTGGGTCAGCGCTCGTCGTCCTCGGGGACGATGTGCATGGCCGCCTCCTCGGCGCTGGCGGCGCCCGCGTCGATGCCGGCGTCGACGGCGAGCAGGTCGCCCTCGTCGTCGGGGCCGATGCCCTCGTTGGTGTCCATCAGGCGGCCGGCGCGCTCGTCACCGGTCTCGGTGTCGAGGAAGTCGGACTCGTCGGAGACGCCGTCGTCGAGACCCTTCTCCTGGTCGGTCTCGGCGTAGGGGTCGGGCTCGGGGACCTCCTCCGACAGCCGCGCGTCCAGGCTGTCGTGCTCGCCCTCCCGCATCAGCACCGACGGCTTCTCCGGCGGGGAGTAGCCCTCGTCGAGGGCGTCGTCGACGCCGCGCTCCTCGAGGTTCGTCTGGGACTGCAGCTGGTCCTGGTCGAGCTGCTCCTCCCGGTCCGGGGTCTGCTCGTAGGACTGGGTCATGTCGCTCATGGCTCTACCCTGCCACGCCGCCGCGGGGCCGACGGCGCAGCCCGCCCGCAGCCCACCGGGCTCAGCCGGTCGAGCTGATGACCGTCGAGTCGTCGATCTTGAGCACGCCGCCCTGCTCCACCAACCGGAAGGACGTGCGCTCGCGGACGACCCGGTCGTCGTCGTAGGTGTAGGTGACCGTGGCCTCGGCGCCGTCGGGGGCGGTCCCGCGGGCCTGGCTGACCCTGACCTCCTCGATCCCGTCCCAGAAGTCCTCGTAGGCGTCGCGACCGCCCGTGGTGCCGGTCTGGTAGCGCCGCGTGAGCAGCCCCCAGGCCTCGTCGGTGTCGTCGGGGACCAGCCCGTAGTAGGTCGTGACGGCGGCGGCCAGCTCGGCGGCGCTGGGCTGGTCGTCGTCCGGGCTCGCCGAGGTCGAGGAGCTGGGCGAGGGCGAGGGGGCGGGGCTCGAGGGCTCCGGGCTGGACGGCTCCGGGCTCGACGGCTCGGGGCTGGACGGCTCGGGACCGGGTGTCGGGTCGGCACTGGCCGTCGCGTCGTCGGACGGCGCGGGAGCGGCGGTCCCGGAGGTCGAGGTCTGCGGGGTGGCGACGCCGCCGCCGTCGGGGCGCAGCAGGGTGTACGCCAGGGCCGCGACGGCCAGCACCGCGACCAGGCCCAGCAGGACCGGCAGCAGCGGGCGACGACGGCCGGGGCGGTCGGGGCCGGTCCCCGGTCCGGCGGGCGGTCCGGCGGGCGGGAGGGCGGCGACGTCCGCGGGTGGCACCGGCGCGCTCACCCGGGTCGGCGTCGGGTCGGCCGCGGCGACGGCGGGCACGGCCGCGAGCGGCAGCGTCGGCGGCACCGGGTCCGCGTCAGCGACGGCCGACGGGCCGGCCGCGAGGGCGGCGAGCTCGTCGGCGACCGCGCGCATGGTGGGCCGGTCGCCGGGCTCGCGGGCCAGCATCCGCTCGACGAGCGGGGCGAGGGCACCGCTGCGCCGGGGCGGCGGGTGCTCCCCCGACGCGACCCGGTGCAGCAGGGCGATGGTGTTGGGGTCGGTGCCGAAGGGCGGCTCGCCCTCCAGGGCGGCGTAGAGCGTGGCGCCGAGGGAGTGCACGTCGGAGGCCTCGCTGGCGCTGGCGCCGCGGGCGACCTCGGGGGCGAGGTAGGCCGGCGTGCCGTGCAGCAGGCCGGTCGAGGTGAGGGTGGCGTCGCCCAGGGCGTGGGAGATGCCGAAGTCGCTGATCAGGGCGTGGCCGTCGTCGGCGACGAGGATGTTGCCCGGCTTGACGTCGCGGTGCACGATCCCGAGCTGGTGCGCGGCGGCGAGCGCCGAGGCGACCTCGGCGCCGAGCCGCGCCGCCTCCGCCGGCGACAGGGGTCCGCCCTCCTTGAGCACGCCGGACAGCGGCACCGAGGGGACGAACTGCATGATCAGGCAGGGCTGGCCCTCGTGCTCGACGACGTCGAAGACGGGGACGGCGTGCCGGTGGTGCAGCCGTGCGGTGATCCGGGCCTCGCGCATCGCCCGGTTCTTCGCGAGCTCGGCCTCCTCCTCGCTGACGCCCGGGTGGGTGCGGAGCTGCTTGAGCGCCACCCGGCGCTCGAGGCGCTCGTCCCAGGCCTCCCAGACCACGCCCATGCCGCCCGAGCCGACCCGCTCCACCAGGCGGTAGCGGTCGGCGACGAGGGCCTGCGGCACGCTCACGCGACTCCCCCTCCCGGACGGCCCTGCGGTCCGGGCGCTCGTCGGCAGGGCCCGACACTACGGCACGCGACGGCGGTCCCGCGGCCCCTCCGCCCTCCCGGACCCGGCTCAGCCGGTGCCCGTGAGGTGGTCGAAGTCGCCCCGCGTCCAGGCGACCACGCGATCCGCCGAGCGGCGGACCCGGGCTGCGGCGTCCTGCCGCACCCGGCCCCCGACGTTGTCGTAGAGCCGGTCGAAGTCCAGCGCCAGCACGCGGTCGGCCACCCGGGCCACGACGGCGGCCGAGAGCGGGATCTTGTTGGGGTAGCTGCGCAGGAAGGCCACCCAGTGCTCGTCCGGGGTGCCGACGACGGTGTCGCCGCTCAGCAGCACGCCGCGCCCGTCGCGGCCGGTCAGGTGCAGGACGGCGCTGCCCGGGAAGTGCCCGCCGATGCGCACGAGCCGCACCCCGGGGACGGGCTCGGCGGTCTCCTGCACCAGCTCGATGACGGGGTCGGGCCGCTGCACCCAGGAGGCGTCGGCGGCGACCACGAGGACCGGGGCGTCGTCGAAGCGGCGCGACCACGCCACCTGCGCGCCGAACATGTGGGGGTGGCTGGAGGCGACCGCCGCGACGCCGCCCAGCGCGCGGACCTCGGCGACGAGCTCGTCGTCGAGGTAGCCGACGGGGTCCCAGAGGACGTTGCCGCCCGGGGTGGCGACCAGCAGCGCCCGCTGGCCGATGCCCACCGACGGCTCGACGGTGATGCCGTGCAGCCCGGGCTCGACCTCCTCGACGCGGCCGCGGTGCCCCTCGGCCCGCAGCTCCTCCAGCGTCGTCCAGCGCTGGCCCTCGGGCCGGACGTACTGCCGCTCGTCGCTGCAGATCGCGCAGGTGGCCGTCGGCGGCACCTCGGTGTCGGCGTGCTCGACGGCACAGGTGCGGCAGATCCAGACGGTCACGGGGCTCCTCCTCGGGCGTCGGCGCCGGGCCCGGTGCGCCCCGCGTCCGGGAGCCAGCCTGGCACCGGTCGGCGGCACCCGCCAGGCCTCAGCGCAGCAGCAGGCCCGCGACGGCGACGACGCCGGCGGTGGAGGTGCGCAGCACGGCGTCGCTGACCGAGACGGCGCGGGCGCCGGCCGCGGCGAAGCGCTCCAGCTCCTCGGGGGCGATGCCGCCCTCGGGCCCGACGACGAGGGCGACGGTCCCCTCCGCGGGCAGCGCGACCTCGCGCAGCGCCGTCGTGGCGTCCTCGTGCAGCACCAGCGCCACGTCGACGCCGGCCAGCGCGGCGGCGAGCCGCGCCGTGCTGAGCACGGGCCGCACGTCCGGCTGCGCCAGCCGTCGGGACTGCTTGGTGGCCTCGCGGGCGGTGGAACGCCACCGCGCCAGCGACTTCTCCCCGCGCTCGGCCGACCAGCGGACGATGGAGCGCGAGGCCTGCCAGGGCCAGATCTCGTCGACGCCCACCTCGGTGAGCATCTCCACGGCGAGCTCGGAGCGGTCGCCCTTGGCCAGGGCCTGGACCACGACCACGCGCAGCGGACGTCCGGTGCCCGCGAGGTGCTCCAGCACCCGCAGCGTCAGGCCGGTCTTCGCCGCCGCGGTGACCTCGGCCCGGACGCCGCGCCCGCGGCCGTCGGCCACCAGCACCTGCTCGCCGGCCGCGATCCGGCGCACGACGGCGGCGTGCCGGCCCTCGTCCCCGCCGAGCTCGAGCGTCGCGCCCACCGCGGGCAGCGGGTCGGCGAGGCTCTCCAGCAGGAAGAGGGGCGCGGTCACCGCGTCCCCCCGGGCCGGCCCGTCATCCCGGTCACTGCCCGGCGAAGGCGTCCCGCAGGCGCCCGAAGACACCCCGGCCGTGCTTCTGGACGGTGCCCTCGGGCCCGTCCTCGCCGCGGAGCTCGGCGAGCTGGCGCACCAGCTCGCGCTGCTCCTCGTCGAGCCGGGTCGGGGTCTGGACCAGGAGGGTGACGCCCATCTGGCCGCGGCCGTTCGAGCGCAGGCGCGGCACGCCCTTGCCCTCCAGCGCCACCCGGGTGCCGGACTGGGTGCCGGCCGGCACCGCGACCTGGACGCTGCGGTCGTCGGCGTCGGAGTCCTCGAGGTCGGCCTCCAAGGTGGCCACCGACACCTCGGTGCCCAGGGCGGCCGCCGTCATCGGGATCTTGACGACGACCTCGAGGTCGTCGCCGTCGCGCCGGAAGATCTCGTGCTGGGCCACCGAGAGCTCGACGTAGAGGTCGCCGGCGGGGCCACCGCCCGGGCCGACCTCGCCGTGGGAGGCCAGGTGGATCCGGTTGCCGGTGCTGACGCCGGCCGGGATCTTGACGTTGATGGTCCGCGAGGACCGGATCCGGCCGTCGCCCGCGCACTCGACGCACGGGTCGGGGATGACCGTCCCGTAGCCGCGGCAGGTCGGGCACGGCTGGGTGGTGCGGATGTCGCCGATGAACGAGCGCTGCACGTGGGTGACATCGCCCTGGCCGTGGCAGGTGCGGCAGGTCTCGGGCTCGGAGCCCTCCATGGCGCCCGAGCCGCTGCAGCGGGGGCAGAGCACGGCGGTGTCGACCTGCAGGGGCTTGGTGGTGCCGAAGGCGGCCTCGGCCAGCTCCAGCGAGAGCCGGACCAGCGCGTCCTGGCCGCGGCGGACGCGCGAGCGCGGGCCCCGGCTGGACTGCTGGCCGAACATGGCGTCGACGAGGTTGGTGAAGTCGAACCCACCGGCCTGGCCGCCGAAGCCGCCGCCCCCGCCGAAGCCGCCCATCCCGCCGCCGAGCGGGTCGCCGCCGCGGTCGTAGAGGTCGCGCTTCTTGGGGTCCTGGAGCACCTCGTAGGCCTCGGCGACCTTCTTGAACTTGTCGCCGGCGTCGGCCTCGGTGGCCACGTCGGGGTGCAGCTTCATCGCCAGCTGGCGGTAGGCCTTCTTGATCTGCTCCGGCGTCGCGTCGCGCGCGACGCCGAGGATCTCGTAGTAGTCAGAGCTCATGGTGTGGGGTGATCATCCTTCGGAGAGGAAACGGCCTACGTAGCGGGCGACGGCACGCACCGAGGCCATGGTGGAGGGGTAGTCCATCCGGGTGGGTCCGACGACGCCCAGCGTGGCGAACATGTCGAGCTGGCTGCCGTAGCCGCTCGCGACGACCGACGTCGACTGTAGTTCCTTGTACGGGTTCTCCTGGCCGATGCGCACGGTGACGGCGTCGGCCGTGGTGGCCTCCCCCATCAGCTTGAGCAGCACGACCTGCTCCTCCAGCGCCTCGAGGACCGGCTTGACGGTCGTCTCGAACTCGGCGCCGTAGCGGGTGAGGTTCGGCATCCCGCCGACGACCATCCGGCTGGACGCCTCGCTGCTCAGCATCTCCAGCAGGGTGGCCACGGCCGCCTGGCCGATCGCGCCGAGCTCGGGCGGCAGCTCCCCGGTCAGCGTGCTGAGCCGGGCCGCGGCGGCCGAGGACGAGTGGCCGACGGTCGCCGCGTTGAGCTGGGCGCGCAGCTGGGCCAGGGTCTCGGCGTCGTGGTCGGGCAGCTCGAGGGCGCGCTGCTCGATGCGGCCGGTGGAGGTGATGAGGATGAGCAGCATCCGGGAGGTGGAGAGGGAGACCACCTCGACGTGCCGCACCGTGGAGTGGCTCAGCGTCGGGTACTGGACGATCGCCACCTGCTGGGTGACCTGGGCGAGCAGCCGGACGGTGCGCAGCAGCACGTCGTCGAGGTCGGCGGCGCCGGAGAGGAAGGTGTGGATCGCCTTCTGCTCGGCCGGGGACAGCGGCTTCACGGTGCCCAGCCGGTCGACGAACAGCCGGTAGCCCTTGTCGGTGGGGATCCGGCCGGCGCTGGTGTGGGGCTGGGTGATGTAGCCCTCCTCCTCCAGCGCGGCCATGTCGTTGCGGACCGTCGCGGGCGAGACGCCGAGGTCGTGCCGCTCGACGAGCGCCTTGGAGCCCACCGGCTCCTGGCTGGACACGTAGTCGGTCACGATCGCGCGCAGCACCTCGAGCTTGCGTTCGTCCACGTCCCCTCCTCTGTCGTGTCGGCGGCCCCGGGCGCGGCCCGTGCCTCGTCGTGGTGGTGGCCCCGGGCGCACCCGGTCGGGCCGGGTTGGCACTCGGAAGGCCAGAGTGCCAGTCTAGCGGGATGGACCAGCAGCCCCCGGCAGGACGGGCCCGCGACGGCGCCCCCGGTCCGCAGTTCTCGCTCGGCCCCTGGCGCGAGGTCGCGGACGGGGTGCTCGTCGCCGTCGCCGAGCCCGAGGGCGTCAACCTGGGGCTCGTGCTGGGCCGGACCGGCGCGCTGCTCGTCGACACCGGGTCGAGCCCGGAGCAGGGCGCCGCGCTGCGGGCCTCGGTCGCGGACGTCACCGCGCTGCCGCTGGTGGGCGTCGTCGTCACCCACGCGCACTCCGACCACGCCTTCGGGCTGGCCGCCTTCGCCGACGTCGCGACCCTCGGCCACGAGACCCTGCCCGCGGCCCTGGCCTCGCGCGCGTCCGCCGAGGCCGCCCAGGCCCTCGGGCTGGACCCGGCCGCGCTGGTGCCGCCGTCCCGCGAGATCGCCGTCGCCGTCGCGGTCGACCTCGGCGACCGGCGGGTCGAGGTGGCGCACCTGGGTCCGGGGCACACCGACGGCGACCTCGTCGTCGTGGTCCCCGACGCCGACCTGCTGTTCGTCGGAGACCTCGTCGAGTCCGCGCCGACGCCGGAGACGGCCGCCCCCTGGTGGGGGCCGGACAGCGTGCCGCACGCCTGGGGGGCCACCCTCGACGGCGTCATCGGGCTGATGACCGCCGGCACCCGGGCCGTCCCCGGGCACGGCGACCTCGTCGACCGCGAGTTCGTCTTCGGCACCCGCGGCCGGGTCGCCGCGGTGTCCGGGGAGCTCACCCACCTCGTCGAGTCCGGGGTCGGCGAGGCCGACGCGCTGGCCCGCGGCAGCTGGCCCTACCCCGCCGAGCACGTGGCGGGCGCGGTCGCGCCGGGCTACGCCGCGCTGGCCGGCCGGGGCGTCAAGGGCACCCGCCCGACGTTGCCGCTCGCGTGAGGACCACGGCGGCTCCCACCGGGTTGTCAGACTGGGTGCCGGTCAGAGCCGGTACCGGTTCTGACAGGTCGGCGAACGGGAGGGGCGGACGATGGGTCGGGTGACGGTCAAGACGCTGGCGGCGACGCTGGGCGTCTCCCCCGCGACCGTCTCGAACGCCTACAACCGCCCCGACCAGCTGTCCGGGGAGCTGCGCGCGCGCATCCTCGCGACAGCGGCCGAGCTCGGCTACGCCGGTCCCGACGCCGCGGCCCGCACCCTGCGGTCGGGCCGGTCGGGGGCGGTCGGGGTGCTGCTGACCGAGCAGCTGTCCTACGCCTTCTCCGACCCCTTCGCCGTCGAGTTCCTCACCGGGCTCAGCGAGGTGGTGGAGCAGCACCAGACGAGCGTGCTGCTGATGCCGCTGTCCTTCTCCGACAACGAGCCGGACGTGACGGCCATCCAGCGGGCCAGCATCGACGCCCTGACGATCATGTGCCTGCCCGAGCAGCACCCGGCGGCCGCGCTGGCCCGCGCCCGCGGCATCCGCTTCGTCGGCACCGACATCCGCGACGACCCCGACTCGTCCTGGGTCGCCATCGACGACCTGCGCGGCGGCGTGCTGGTCGGGGAGCACCTGGCCGCGCTGGGCCACCGCGACGTGGCCGTGCTGGTGGAGCGGAACGCACCCGCCGGCCGCGAGGTCGTCGAGCTCGACCCGGCCGAGGTCACCTTCCTCGACTACGCCTCCCGGCTGCGCGGCCTGCAGCAGAGCCTGCCGGGCCGGCTCACCCTGGTCTCGGGCGGGCACAACGCGCTGGCGTCCGGCGCGGCCGCCGCCCGGGCCCTGATGGCCCGTCCCGACCCCCCGACGGCCGTCGTGGGCCTGAGCGACGTGCTGGCCCTGGGGGCGCTCACCGCCCTCGCCGAGCTGGGCGTCGACGTCCCCGGCCAGGTCTCCGTCTGCGGCTTCGACGACATCGCCGACGCCGCCGCCCGCGACCTGACGACGGTGCAGCAGCCGATCCGCGAGCGCGGCCGCCTGGTCGGCCGCCTGCTCGTCGACGCCGAGGCCGGGCCGCGGCAGGTCGTGCTGCCGATCTCCCTGGTCCCGCGGGGTTCGACCGGGCCTGCTCCGCGCTGAGCTGTCTGACCTCGCTCCGCTCGGGCCCTTCGACAGGCTCAGGGAGCGGGAGTCACCTCGGCACCCGGGGCGGCCAGGCACCCGGATCTCGCGCCGATGACTTGTCCGTCCCCGGGGGAGGACACGCTCTTCGTCCTGCCCGGGGGACGGACAAGTCACCGGGCCAGAGCGAGATCCGCGACCGAGCGGAGCGAGGTCATTCAAGCGGCCAGGGCGTCTCCCATGCGAGGGCGGCGTCGCGGGTGAGCTCGACGAGGCTGAGCAGCAGGGCCTCGGCCGACTCCGACCGCAGCAGCTTCACCTGGTCCAGCGCCGTCACCGGGGCGATGGCCGCCAGCTGCCAGAGCGCCGGCACCGGCTCATCTGCCAGCTCGACGTCGGCCGGCCAGACGTTCTCGGAGAACTCGCTGGCCTGGGCGAGCGTGCGGCGCACCAGCTGCTCGGTCTCGGCGCGCAGGGGCTCCAGCCGCTCGTCCCAGACGAGCTCGGGCAGCACGCGGACCTCGGCGCGAGGGTAGGGGTCGTCGTCCAGCCAGGTCTCGACCTCGAAGCGCTCGGTGCCCTGGGCCACCAGGCCGACGACCCCGTCCTCGGCGCCGATCTGGGCGACGTCGGCCGTCGTGCCCACGCCGAAGCGGTGCTCGCCGCCGCCGACCTCGAAGCCGCGCTCGATGAGCACGACGCCGAAACGGGTGTCCTCGGCCTCCACCAGCTCGGACAGCATGACGAGGTAGCGCTCCTCGAACACCCGCAGCCGGAGCGGCATGTGGGGGAAGAGCACGGACCCGAGGGGGAACATCGACATCGCCGGCACCAGGCCAGACAACCACCGCAGGGCAAGCCGCGCACCGCCGCGGTTCGCTCCCGGGCCCGGGCCGGGGGCTCGCCTACGCTCGGCCGGTGAGCTCCCCGACCGACCGCTACCGCACCGACGTCCTGGCCACCGGCTGGCAGAAGGCCGGCAAGCCGGTGAGCACCGAGCTGGCCGTCAAGCCCGGCCAGGTGCTGGAGGACGCGACGACGGGCTTCGTCGGCGCCGTCGTCCGGGTGGAGCGCGGCATCGTCGTGCTGGAGGACCGGCGCGGCAAGCTGCGCAGCTTCCCGCTGGGGCCGGGCTTCCTCGACGAGGGCCGGCCGGTGACCCTCGTCGTGACGGCCCGGGCGGGCACGAGCGCCCCGCGGCGGACGGCGTCGGGCTCGGTGGCCGGGCCGGCCGAGCGGGCGAAGGTGGCGCTGCCCAGCCGGATCTACGTCGAGGGCCGGCACGACGCCGAGCTGGTCGAGCGGATCTGGGGCGAGGACCTGCGCCACGTCGGCGTGGTCGTGGAGTACCTGGGCGGCATCGACGACCTGCCGTCCATCGTCGAGGAGTTCGCGCCCGAGCGCGGCCGCCGGCTGGGCGTGCTGGTCGACCACCTGGTCCCCGGGAGCAAGGAGAGCCGGATCGCCGCCCAGGTCGAGCGCGGCCGCGGCGGCGGGTACGTCTCGGTGCTCGGCCACCCCTACGTCGACATCTGGCAGGCGGTGAAGCCGGAGCGGGTGGGCCTGAAGGTCTGGCCGCAGATCCCGCGCGACGTCGAGTGGAAGCACGGCATCTGCGAGGTGCTGCGGCTGCCGCACGCCGACCAGGCCGACATCGCGGCCGCCTGGAAGATGATCCTCGGCCGGGTCCGCTCCTGGAACGACCTGGAGCGGCCGCTGCTGACGACCGTGGAGCAGCTCATCGACTTCGTCACCCAGGACCACCCGGTCCCCGAGGACTGAGGACGACCGGCGGGGCTCCTGGCGCCCCGCCGGCCCCCCGGTGGTCTCAGGAGCGCGGGAAGTGCGACTTCGGGATGACGGCGTGCACGCCCATCGTCCGGTCGACGACCTGGGAGACGACGAAGTCCGCCGCCGCCGAGAGGTAGGCGTAGGCGACCGCGCGCTCCATGCCCAGGTCGTCCTGCAGGAAGTCCAGGGCGTTGACCACCGCCCGCCGCATCGCCACGTCGAGGTCGCTGACCTGGCCGCCCAGCACCCCGTCGGGGTCGGACAGCCCGATGGGGATCCAGGACGACCGGTTCTCGGCGAAGGGGTAGCGGTAGGCGACCGAGGGCACCCCGCTGCGCCCGGGGCGGCACACCGTCAGCCGGAAGGTGGCGCGCAGCGATCCCTCCAGCGCCGTGAGGGCCACCTCCCCGTCGCCCATGGCCAGGTGCGGGTCGCCGACGTAGAAGAGGGCGCCCTCGTCGAACACGGGGAGGTAGAAGGTCGAGCCCGGCCCGAGGAGGCTGATGTCGATGTTGCCGCCGCCGAGGGTCGGCGGGATCGAGTTGACCTGGGGCGCGTTGAGGGCGGGCGCGGGCGCGGAGGCGACGCCCATCATGCCCATGAAGGGGTTGAGCGGGAACCGGACCGCCCCCGCGGCGCTCTCCATCCGGCCGTGCAGGCGGCCCCGCCGGCTCTCCACGGGCGTGAACACCGAGACGTTGCCGTAGCGGGTCGGGTCGCCGCTGGCGCGGCCGTCGGTGGCGACCGGCGGCATCACCTCGTCCAGCGTCAGGCCGGCGGGGGCGGTGCGGCCGGGGCCCTGCGGCAGCGCGCCCTTGCCGTGCCGGCTGGAGACGACGCCGTAGGGCACCCGCGGGACGGCCGAGAGGGTCTCGACCTTCAGCACATCCCCGGGGCGGGCGCCGCGGACGTAGATGGGGCCGAGGACGACGTGCGGGCCGTCGACGTCGAAGTTCCGGGGGGTGCGGTCGTAGTCGCGGGCGACCGCCACCGCGTCGTCGAGGACCTCGCCCCGTCCGACGCCCTGCCGCGCGAAGTAGGCCCGCGGGTCCCGGCCCTGGTCCTCGAGGATCCCCTCGTGGGAGAGCGCGTCGATGGTGACGGTCTGGCCGGAGCCCATCTCCAGCACCGGCTCGGCGCCGACCGAGGGCACGTAGCCCCAGAGCACCTCGTCGGCCTGCGCGCTGAGGTAGTGGTCGCCGGTGATCCGGCCGGTGCCGGGCTGCAGCACCTCGAGCCGGCCCCGCCCGCCACGGCCGCCGGTGCGCGGGGCGGCCGTCGCGGCCACCGGTGCGCCCGCGGTGACCGTCGCCGCAGCACCCAGGGAGGCGGCCGTCCGGAGCAGGGCGCGCCGGCCGATCCCCTTCTCGATGGTCTCGGCTGCCTCGCGGCCCTCGGCTGCGCTCACGGTGAACTCCCTCGTCTCGTGGGCCGGACGGCCCACGGCGACGGTAGGGAGACGATGTTGCGGTGCGGGGTCGCGCTCGTTGCGGTCCGGTGGCAGACCGGCCGGGAGGCTGCGGGTCCGGCCCGCTCAGTCCAGCAGGTCGCGGACGACGCCGTCGGCCAGCAGCCGCCCGCGCAGGGTGAGCGCCAGGGTGCCGGCCGGGGTGAGGACGGCGAGGCCGCGGGCCTCCAGGTCGGGGACCCGGCGGCGCTCGGTGGCGGTGAGGACGGCGAGGTCCAGGCCGTCGGCCAGCCGGAGCTCCAGCAGCACGCGCTCGACGCGGCGGTCGTCGGGCTCCAGCAGCTCGCGGGCGTGCGCCGGCGAGACGCCCGCCGCCATCCGCCCGGCGTAGGCGGCCGGGTGCTTGACGTTCCACCAGCGGACGCCGCCGACGTGGCTGTGCGCCCCCGGGCCGACGCCCCACCAGGCGTGGCCGCGCCAGTAGGCCAGGTTGTGCCGGCAGCGGTGGTCGTCGCCGCGCGCCCAGTTGCTCACCTCGTAGGCGGTGTAGCCGGCCGCGGTCAGCCGCTCCTCGGCCAGCAGGTACTTGTCGGCCAGGTCGTCGTCGTCGGTCATCGGCAGACGACCGCGGCGGACCTGGCTGGCGAGCCGGGTGCCTTCTTCGACGATGAGGGCGTAGGCGCTGACGTGGTCCGGCTCGGCGGCCAGCGCGGCGTCGAGGCTGGTCGCCCAGTCGTCGAGGGACTCCCCCGGCGTGCCGTAGATGAGGTCGAGGCTGACGCTGTCGAAGCCGGCCGCGCGCGCCTCGGCGACGGCCTGCTGGGGGCGGCCCGGGGAGTGCACGCGGTCCAAGGTGGCCAGCACGTGCGGCACGGCCGACTGCATGCCGAACGAGATCCGGGTGAACCCGGCCTCCCGCAGGGCGACGAGATCGGCCGCGTCGACCGACTCGGGGTTGGACTCCGTCGTCACCTCGGCGTCCGGCGTCAGGCCGAGGTGCTCGCGGACGGCGTCGAGCAGCAGCGCGAGGTCGGCCGGCGGCAGCAGGGTCGGGGTGCCGCCGCCGACGAAGACGGTGCTGACCGGCGGGGCGTCCGGGCCCAGCACCCGGGCGGCCAGCGCGACCTCCTGGGCAGCGGTCTCGGCGTAGCCGGCCCGGGAGGCGCCGGGCTCGGTCCCGAGCTCGCTGGCGGTGTAGGTGTTGAAGTCGCAGTAGCCGCACCGGGTGGTGCAGAACGGCACGTGCAGGTAGACGCTCAGCGGGCCCCCCGGCACCTCGGCGCGCGCGGCGTCGGGCAGCGCGCCGTCGGCCGGGGCCGCGACGCCGTCGGGCAGGGCGGAGGGCATCGGACGAGCCTAGTCGCCCCGCGGCCCCTCGTCGGCCGGAGCCGGGCGCCCGACCCGCCCCGGAGCGGGACGGGTCGGGCGCTGGGCGCTCGCTCAGCTGCCGCCGACCTCGGTGGACGGGGACGCGCTCGGGCCGGCCGGCGGGGTCGGGGCGTCCGCACCCGGGGTCGGGGCGCCGGCGGGCGGGGTCGGGGCGTCAGCGCCGGGGGTCGGCGCGTCGGCGGGCGGGGTGGGGGCGTCAGCCCCGGGGGTCGGCGCGTCGGCGGGCGGGGTCGGGGCGTCCGCACCCGGGGCGGGAGCCGCGGCTCCCGGTCCGGCCGCGGGACCACCGACCGGCGGTGCCGGCGGGGCGGGCGGGGCCGGGCAGTCCGTCCCGTCGGCGCTGGCGGGCGGGACGGGGGCGTCGGCTGCCGGGCTGGGTGCGTCGGCCGGCGGGGTCGGAGCCGCGGTGCCCGGGGTCGGGGCGTCAGCGCCCGGCGTCGGTGCGTCGGCCGGCGGGGTGGGGGCGTCGGGCCGAGGGGTCGGCGCCTCAGCGCCCGGGTTGGGGGCGTCGGCCGGCGGGGTGGGCGCGTCGGCCGGCGGGGTCGGCGCCTCGGCGCCCGGGGTCGGGGCGTCGGCCGGCGGGGTGGGAGCGTCGGCCGGCGGCGTCGGGGCGTCGGCCGGTGCGGGCGGAGCCGGGGGCTTCGGGGCGTCAGCGCCCTGCGGCGGGGCCGGACGGGGGCCGGCGGGGCCGACCGGACCGGCCGGCGGGGCGCAGGCGGCGGGTGCCGTGGCGGGATCGCCCGTCCCGGTGCTCGGCTCGGCCGACGGCGAGCCCGAGGGGCTGGCCGAGGGGCTCGCGTCGGCCGGAGCGGCGGTCTCGCCACCGCCGGCGTCCGCCGGCAGGACGACCGAGGCCGCCGTGCCACCGCCCCCGGCCGCGATGGCGGGCACGGCGATGCCGGTGGCCAGCACGGCCGCGGCGGCGAGGGCGAGGCCGAGGCGGCGACGGCGGCGCGGCGTCCGGACGGCGCCGATCACCTGGGTGTCCTCCTGGCTGGGCGCGCCGTAGCGCTGCTGGTCGCGCTGCTCGGCCTGGCGGCGCTCGGCGGCCGACCGCAGCTGGTCGGACGGGTCGAACGGGTTCTCGGGGCTGCTCACGGGGAGGTCCTCTCGTCGGGACGGGCCGCCCGGTGGGGCGGCCTGCGTCGTGGTGCTGAGGACGACAGTGCGGAGCGAGCCTGAAGACCACCTCAAGAACGGGGGTCCGGCGCTCCTTCTTGAGGGGTTCTTCAGGTGGCCTGGGCCAGACTGACGGCCATGGTGACGGCGCGCGTGCTGGTGGTCGAGGACGACCCGGCGATCAGCTCCTCGCTCGTGGGCTCGCTCACCGACGCCGGCTACCGCGCCCGCGGACTGCCCGACGGCCGCGACCTCGAGGGCGAGCTGGAGTCGTTCCGGCCGGACCTCGTCGTCCTCGACTGGATGCTGCCGGGACGCGACGGCCCCGCCCTCGCCCGGGTGGTGCGGGCGCGCAGCGGCGCCGGGATCATCCTGCTGACGGCCCGCGACGAGATGGCCGACCGGCTGGCCGGGTTCGACGCCGGCGTGGACGACTACGTGGTCAAGCCCTTCGTCGTCGCCGAGGTGCTGGCCCGGATGCGGGCCGTGCTGCGTCGCAGCGGCGCCCTGGACACCGTGCAGGTCGACGACCTCGTCGTCGACCCGAGCGGCGCCTCCGTCACCCGCGGCGGCGTGCCGCTGGAGCTCACCGCCACCGAGATGCGGCTGCTGTTCTTCCTGGCCGAGAACCGTGACCGGGTGATGTCGACGGTGCAGATCCTCACCCAGGTCTGGGGGTACGAGGACTACGCCGACAACCTCGTCCAGGTCCACGTCAGCGCGCTCCGTCGCAAGCTGGAGGCGCACGGCCCGCGGCTGCTGCACACCGTCCGCGGGATGGGCTACGTGCTGCGCTCGGCGCGGTCCGCGGAGCAGGCCCGGTGAGCGCCGCTCCGGCCGCGCCCGCTCCCCCGGCCCGACCCGACGCGCCGGCCCCGCTGCGGGCCCGGTCGCTGCGGGTCCGGGTGACCGTCGTGGTGCTGGTCTTCGTCGCCGGGATGCTGCTGGTCCTCGGGGTGGCCACCGACGTGGCCCTCGGCGCCCGGCTCGAGGGCGAGCTGCGCTCCCGGCTCGCCGACCGGGCGTCCTTCGCCGCCTACCTCGTGGGCTCGGTCGACGACGACGAGCTGGTCGAGCAGCTGGCCAGCGACGGCATCTCGGTCTCCCTCACCACCGCCGACGGGCAGGTGCTGAGGCGCGGGCCGCTGCAGCCGGGTGCCGGCAGCACAGCCGCTCCCGCGCCCGCTCCCGGCCCCGGACCGGCCGGCGGTCCCGGTCCCGCCGGCCCGGCGGCACCCGTCACCCGGAGCGGCGACCTGCTGCAGGTCACCGAGCCGCTGGCCGACGGCAGCACCATCACCCTGGTCGCCGACGCCGGTGACGTCCACCGCACGCTGGTCCAGGTCCGCACCACCCTGCTCGTGGCCGGCGTGGCCCTGCTGGTCCTCGCGGCCCTCACCCTGGGCCCGGTCGTCGGACGGGCGCTGCGACCGCTGGACGAGATGACGGCGACGGCGCGCTCCATCACCGCCGGGGACCGGGGACGGCGCCTGCGGCCCGACCGGCCCGACACCGAGCTGGGCCGCACCGCGACCGCCTTCGACGCGATGCTCGACGAGGTGGAGGGCGCCGAGAGCCAGGCGCTGGCCGCCGAGCACCGGCTCCGCGGCTTCCTCTCCGACGCCGCGCACGAGCTGCGGACCCCCCTCACCGGCGTGCAGGCCGCGGCCGAGCGGCTGCTGCGCGGCGAGCCCGACCGGGCCCGGACGGAGGAGCTCAGCGTCACCGTCATCCGCGAGGCCCGCCGGGCCGGCCGGCTGGTCGACGACATGCTGACGATGGCCCGGATCGACGCGGGCCTGGAGCTGGACCGCCGGCCCCAGGACGTCACCGAGCTGGCCGAGCGGGTCGCCCGGACGGCGGAGCTGCGGCACCCCGGCGCCCGGGTGGAGGTCGTGGGCCCGAGCGCCCGCGCCCGGGTGGACGGCGACCGCGTCGCCCAGGTGCTGGCCAACCTCGTCGACAACGCCGTGCAGGCCGGCGGGCCCGCGACCGCGGTCCGGGTGGAGGTCAGCACGCCGGACCGGGACGTCGTCGCGGTGGAGGTCGCCGACGACGGGCCCGGCATCGCCCCCGCCGACCGGGAGCGGGTGTTCGAGCGGCTCGTCCGGCTGGACGCGGCGCGCAGCCGGCCCAGCGGCTCCGGGCTGGGCCTGCCGATCGCCCGGGGCATCGCCGAGGCGCACGGCGGCCGGCTGGACGTCGTCGACGGACCCGGCCCCGGCGCCCGCCTGCGGCTGACGCTGCCCGTGGCCTGAACCGCCCGGACCACCGGACGTCGGCCCGGGCCGTCAGGGCAGCAGGACCAGCTTGCCGCGCACGTGCCCGGACTCGGAGATCTCGACGGCCTCCCGCGCGCGCTCCAGCGGGAACGTCTGCACCTCCACCACGAGCCCGTTGCTCTCCAGCAGCCGGGCCGCCTCGGCCAGGGCGGCGGCCCGGTCGCCCGGCTCCGTCGTCACCCGGATGCCCGAGTCGCCCAGCTCGAACTGGCTGATGGTGACGACCTGCGCCGGGTCGGAGACCATCGAGGCCAGCGTCGGCGGCGGGGTCTTGCCGGCCACGTCGAAGACGGCGTCGAGACCCTCCGGCGCGACCGCGCGGACCCGCTCGGCCAGGCCGTCGCCGTAGCGGACCGGCAGCGCGCCGATCTCGGTGAGGTAGCCCTGGTTGGCCTCGCCGGCGCTGGCGATGACGGTGGCGCCCCGGCTGACGGCGAGCTGCACGCCCACGGCCCCGACGCCGCCCGCGCCGCCGTCGACCAGCAGCGTGCTGCCGGCACCGACGCCCAGCAGGTCCAGCACCCGGACCGACACCTCCGCGGCCACCGCGGAGCCGGCCGCGACGGCCCAGTCGACGGCGGCCGGCTTGGCCGCCCAGGCGTCCAGCAGGGCCAGCTCGGCGTGCGTCGCCTCCCCCAGCCCGAAGACGTCGTCGCCGACGGCGGTGCCGGTGACGCCCTCCCCCACCTCGTCGACGACACCCGCCGCCTCGAACCCGGAGCGGCCCGGTCCCTCCAGCGGCCGCCCCTGGCTCATCAGGCCCCGGCGGATCTTCCAGTCCAGCGGGTTGAGGCCCGCGGCCCGCACCCGGACGCGGACCTGGCCGGGCCCGGCGTGGGGCTCGGGGGCGTCGACGACGGCCAGCACCTCGGGACCGCCGAAGGCGGTGTACTGCAGAGCTCTCACGGGTGACGACCTCCTGCTCGGGAGCGCCGGCGGCGCTCGACGGGTGGACGGGCTGAGCCTGCGCGGGACGGCCCGCCGGCAGCAACTAGAGTCCGGCTATGGCTTTCCCGCGTCGACGGTTCCTGTCCCTCTCCGGCGGCCTCGCCGCCGCCGCTGCCACCGCCGGTCTGGCCGGCTGCGGCAGCAACACCGGCCGCCCAGAGCCGGGCGCCTCGGCCAGCGCCGGTGCCAGCGCCTCCGCCGGTGGTGACGTGGCGCTGAGCCAGTGGTACCACGAGTACGGCGAGGAGGGCGTCGAGGACGCCGTCAAGCGCTACGCCGCCTCCTACGACCAGGCGAAGGTCACGGTCAAGTGGAACCCGGGCGAGTACGAGAAGCTGGTCTCGGCCGCCCTGCTCACCGACGACGTGCCCGACGTCTTCGAGTACGGCAACGGCCCGACCCTGGACATGATCAAGGCCGGCCAGGTGCTCGACCTCACCGACACCCTCGGCGACGCGAAGAGCCAGTTCGCGCCGACCGTGCTGGCCGCGATGACCTGGGACGACAAGATCTGGGCGATCCCGCAGACCGTCGACATGCAGATGCTGTACTACCGCCGCTCGCTGCTGGAGAAGGCCGGGCTGCAGCCGCCGCAGACGATGGCCGAGCTCATCACCGCGGCCCGCGCCCTGCAGACCAAGGACATCGGCGGCTTCTTCGCCGGCAACGACGGCGGCGTCGGGGTGCTCGGGAACCAGCTGATCTGGGCCGCCGGCCTGGAGCAGGTGAACGAGGAGGGCACCGGCGTCGGCTTCGACACCCAGGCCATGTACGACGGCCTGGCCCAGTTCCGCGAGCTCTACGAGGACGGCCTGCTGGCCAGTGCCTCCGCGGACTGGTTCGACGCGGCCCCCTTCGTCAACGAGGAGACGGCCATGCAGTGGACCGGGCTCTGGGTGCTGCCGGAGATCCAGGACACCTTCGGCGACGACTTCGGCGTCGTCCCCTTCCCCGCCATCGGATCCGGCGGGCGGCAGGTCGTGCCCTTCGGCGCCTTCAGCGCGTGCGTGTCGGCCAAGGGCGCGAACCCCGACGCGGCGAAGGCCTTCGTCAAGTGGCTCTGGGTGGACCAGGAGGCCGACCAGGTCGACTTCTCCAACAGCTACGGCACCCACATCCCGGCCAAGCCGGCGCTGGCCCCGCAGGCCACCAAGCTCGCCGAAGGGGCGGGCGCCGACGCCGCGCGCTTCGTCACCGACTTCGGCCACGCCCCCAGCCTGCTGTGGACCCCGGCGACGGCGCAGGCCTACACGGGGGCGCTGACGAACGTGGTCACCAAGGGGGCGGACCCCCAGAAGGAGGTCGCCGCGGTGGCCGCCCGGGCCACCGCGGAGCTGAAGCGCGTCAACGGCTGACCCGGTGACCGCCGCCCCCGCACCCGTCCGCGCCCTGCGCGAGGGCCCTCGGGTCCGGAAGGCCCGCACCCTGCAGCAGAACCGCAACCGCTGGTTCTGGGTCTTCGTCGGGCCGTTCCTGCTGGGCCTGCTCGTCTTCGTCTACGTGCCGATCCTGTGGAGCGTCTACCTCTCGTTCTTCGACGCCCGCAACACCGTCACGCCGACGCGGTTCGTGGGGCTGGGCAACTACGTCTACCTGCTCCGGGACCCGGCTTTCGTCTCCAGCATGGGGACGTTCCTGGTCTTCGCGGCCTTCATCGTCCCGGTGACCTTCGCGTGCTCGCTGGGGCTGGCCCTGCTGGTCAACAAGGCCCGGGTGGCGCAGGCGTTCTTCCGCTCGGCGTTCTTCCTGCCCACCGCCTGCTCCTACGTCATCGCGGCGATGATCTGGCGGCTGTCGTTCTTCAACGGCGCACGGTTCGGGCTGGCCAACTCGCTGCTCCGCTCGCTGGGCTTCGAGAACGTCAACTGGCTGAGCGGCGGCAACTACGGCTACTGGGTGGTGCTGGTCAGCCTGCGGCTGTGGCTGCAGGTCGGCTTCTACATGATCTTGTTCCTCGCCGGCCTGCAGCGGATCCCGACCGACACCTACGAGGCGGCCGCCATCGACGGCGCCGTGGGCTGGAAGGTCTTCCGCTGGATCACCCTGCCGCAGCTGCGCGCGACCTCCGTGGCCGTCGTCCTGCTGCTGCTCATCGCCGCGTTCCAGGCCTTCGACGAGTTCTACAACACGCTGATCTCCGTCGGCGGCTACCCGCCGTTCGCGCGGCCGCCGCTGGTCTACCTCTACCTGATCTCCCTCGGCGGGGGCAGCCAGGACCTGGGCCTGGGCAGCGCGGGCACGATCATCCTCACCGCCGTGGTCGTCATCATCGGCGTGGTGCAGCTCAAGATCTTCTCCGTCGGCGGCAAGGAGGACCGGGCATGAGGTCGTCGCGCCGGGTGTCCGCACTGCGCTACGTCGTGCTGAGCGTGCTGGCGCTGCTGTTCCTGCTGCCCTTCTACGTGCTGCTGCGCAACGGGTTCTCCAGCGAGCGGCTGCTGGCCTCGGCGCAGTGGCGCTGGCTGCCCGACCAGGTGAACGCCGACAACCTGCGGGAGCTGTTCGGCAACGACAGCATCCGGATGGCCCGCAGCATGGCGAACTCCGCCGTCGTGGCCGTGGTGCAGACGCTCGCCACCGTGGTCATCTCGGCGCTGGCCGGCTACGGGCTGGCCCGGATCGACCACCGGCTCAGCCGGCTGGTGCTGGGGCTCACCGTGCTCACGCTCATGGTGCCGGCCGCCGTCACCTTCATCCCCAGCTTCGTGCTGGTGTCCTCGCTGGGCTGGATCTCCACGCTGCGCGGGCTGATCATCCCCGTGCTGTTCTCGGCGTTCGCGACGTTCCTGTTCCGGCAGTTCTTCCTCGGCTTCCCCCACGAGCTGGAGGAGGCGGCCTACATCGACGGCGCCGGCTACTGGCGGACCTTCTGGCGGGTGGTGATGCCGAACACCTACGGCATCTGCGCCGCCGTCGGGACGATCACGTTCATCGGCTCGTGGAACGCGTTCCTCTGGCCGCTGCTGATCGGCCAGGACCGCGACTTCCGCACCGTCCAGGTGGCCCTCAGCCAGTTCATGTCCAGCCAGCGGGTCGACGTCCCGCAGCTCTTCGTCGGCGCCGCCGTGGCGATCCTGCCGGTGCTGCTCGTCTTCCTCTTCCTGCAGCGCTACCTGGTGCAGGGCGTCGAGCGCTCGGGCATCGACTGAGGGTCCCCGCAGCGTTGAGCCGGCACCCCGCGCCCTGAGCCTGTACTCGGCTCCCCGAGCCTTTCGAAGGCCGCGGCGCGCTCCCGCTGGACCGCCGCGCCCTGAGCCCGTCGAAGGGCCTTCGACAAGCTCAGGCAGCGGTGGGGCTCAGGCAGCGGTGGGGCTCAGGACTTGGCGGGCTCGGTGGTGGAGAGCGCGGCGACGAAGGCCTCCTGGGGGACCTCGACGCGTCCGACCATCTTCATCCGCTTCTTGCCCTCCTTCTGCTTCTCCAGCAGCTTGCGCTTGCGGGTGATGTCACCGCCGTAGCACTTCGCGAGGACGTCCTTGCGGATGGCGCGGATGGTCTCGCGGGCGATCACCCGGGCGCCGATGGCGGCCTGGATGGGCACCTCGAACTGCTGGCGCGGGATGAGCTCGCGCAGCTTGCCGGCCATCATCACCCCGTAGGCGTAGGCCTTGTCCTTGTGCACGACGGCGGAGAACGCGTCGACGGGCTCGCCCTGCAGGAGGATGTCGACCTTGACGAGGTCGCTGCGCTCCTCCCCCGACGGCTCGTAGTCCAGGCTCGCGTAGCCCTTGGTGCGGGACTTGAGGGCGTCGAAGAAGTCGAAGACGATCTCGGCCAGCGGCAGGGTGTAGCGGATCTCGACCCGGTCGGCGGACAGGTACTCCATGCCGTGCTGCACGCCACGACGGGCCTGGCACAGCTCGAGGATCGTGCCGATGTAGTCGGTCGGGGTGAGGATCGTCGCCCGGACGACGGGCTCGTAGACCTCGGCGATCCGGCCGTCGGTCGGGTACTCCGAGGGGTTGGTGACCTGCACCTCGGTGCCGTTCTCCATCACCACCCGGTAGACCACGCTGGGGGCGGTGGAGATGAGGTCGAGGTCGAACTCGCGCTCCAGCCGCTCCCGGACGATCTCCATGTGCAGCAGGCCGAGGAAGCCGATCCGGAAGCCGAAGCCCAGCGCGCCCGAGGTCTCGGGCTCGTAGGCCAGGGCGGCGTCGTTGAGCTGCAGCTTGTCCAGGGCCTCGCGGAGCTCGGGGTAGTCGGCGCCGTCGATCGGGTAGAGACCGGCGAAGACCATGGGGTTCGGGTGCCGGTAGCCGCCGAGGTCCTGGGTGGCCGGGCGGGCGACCGAGGTGACGGTGTCGCCGACGCGGGACTGCCGCACGTCCTTGACCCCGGTGATCAGGTAGCCCACCTCGCCGACGCCCAGGGAGGGCGACTTCTCCGGCTCCGGGGAGATGACGCCCACCTCGATCGCCTCGTGGGCGGACTTCGTGGACATCATCAGCACCCGCTCGCGGTGGCTGAGCTCGCCGTCGACCACCCGGACGTAGGTGACGACGCCGCGGTAGGTGTCGTAGACCGAGTCGAAGATCAGCGCCCGGGCGGGGGCGTCCGGGTCGCCGACCGGGGCGGGGATCTGGCGGACGATCTCGTCCAGCAGCGCCTGCACGCCCTCGCCGGTCTTCGCCGACACCTTGAGCACGTCGGCCGGGTCGCAGCCGATGATGCCGGCCAGCTCGGCGGCGTACTTCTCGGGCTGGGCGCTCGGCAGGTCGATCTTGTTGAGCACCGGGATGATCGTCAGGTCGGCGTCCAGGGCCAGGTACAGGTTGGCCAGCGTCTGGGCCTCGATGCCCTGCGCGGCGTCGACCAGCAGCACGGCACCCTCGCAGGCGGCCAGCGAGCGGGACACCTCGTAGGTGAAGTCGACGTGGCCCGGGGTGTCGATCATGTTGAGGACGTGGATGCCGGCTTCGGCGCCGGCGGTCGAGACCGTCCAGGGCATCCGGACGGCCTGGGACTTGATGGTGATGCCGCGCTCGCGCTCGATGTCCATCCGGTCGAGGTACTGGGCCCGCATCGCGCGGGCGTCCACGACGCCGGTCAGCTGCAGCATCCGGTCGGCCAGGGTCGACTTGCCGTGGTCGATGTGGGCGATGATGCAGAAGTTGCGGATCATCGCGGGCTCGGTACGCCCGGGCTTGGGTGCTGGCGGAGTCAAGTCGTCTTCCCGGTCGGCGGCGCGGCGGTCGTGCTCCCGTGCGGCGGTCGGGCCTGCACGGCGGGCGGTGCGCCCGGCGGCCATCATCCCACGCCGGACCGCCGCACCCAATCGCGCGCGGGCGCCCCGACGTCGTCAACCCGGTGGCGACCAGGACCCGGCGCCGCGACGATGGCCCGGTGCCCGCCGACGTCCCCGTGACCAGCGCCCGCGGCGTCCGGCTGCCCTACCGGAGCCTGCCGGGCGCGGTGCAGGCGTGGGTCGAGGAGCAGCTCGGGGGTCCGGTCGTCCGGGTCGAGGACCGCGTCGGCGGCTTCTCCCCCGGCTGCGCCGCCGTCGTGGGCACGGCCGAGCGGTCCGTCTTCGTCAAGGCCGTCGGCTCGGTCCCCAACCCCACCTCGCTCGCGCTCTACCGGCAGGAGCGGTCCCGGCTCGCCGCCCTGCCCCTCCACCCGGCCCTGCCCCGGGCGCTCGCCGGGACCGACCTCGAGCTGCCCGACCAGGCGTGGGCCGTCCTGCTGCTGCCGGCGCTGCCCGGCGAGCCGCCGGCGCACCCGTGGACCGAGCCGGTGGCCCGGCTCGTCCTCGACCGGCTGGGCGCGCTGCAGGAGACGCTCGTCGCGGCCGCCGGCAGCCCGGCCTTGGCGGCCCTGCCCGGCAGCGACGAGCTGGTCCGCTTCTTCCGCCCCTGGTCGGAGGTGCTGGACGACCCCTCCGACGCCTGGCACGACGACCCGTGGGTCCGCTCCCGGGCCTCCGCGCTGGAAGAGGCGGGGGCGCAACTGGCGGGGGCGCTGGTCGGCGAGGTGCCCGTGCACGCCGACCTCCGGGCCGACAACGTGCTCGTCGGCCCGCCACGCGTGGCGGGCGGTGAGCCGTCGGTCTGGTTCGTCGACTGGGCGGCCGCTCTGCGGGCCGCGGCCTGGATCGACCCGGTGGTCCTCGCCTGCGACCTCGTGGTGTCCCGGGCCGACCACCGCCAAGGCGGGACGATGGACGTGGCCGGCTTCCTGGCGTCCCACCCGGTGACGGCAGCGGTGCCGGCGCCGCTGCGCTGGGCGATGATGTCGGGGCTCGCCGTCACGCTCCACCTCCTCGGGCGTTCACCCGACCCGCCGGGGCTCCCGACGATCCGGGCCTGGCAGCGCCGGTGCGCCGAGGACCTGCTGGGCTTCGTCCGCGCCACGGATTTGGGCTCGGGTCACCACGTTTGGTAGCGTGACTGGTCGCGCCCGAGGCAGTTCCTGCTCGTCAGGACCGCGGCGTGACCCCGAGACCGAACACCGACAGTTAACAGAGGCTTGCCCCGTGGCGAACATCAAGTCCCAGATCAAGCGGATCAAGACGAACGAGAAGGCGCGCCAGCGCAACAAGGCGACCAAGTCCGCCCTCAAGACGTCGATCCGCCGCTTCCGCGAGGCCGCGGCCGCCGGCGACACCAAGACCGCCGAGCTGGCCCGCGTGGCCACGCGGCAGCTCGACAAGGCCGCCTCCTCCGGCGTCATCCACAAGAACCAGGCGGCGAACCGCAAGTCGGCCATCGCCGCCCAGGCCGCGAAGCTGAGCTGAGCCCAGCGCCGCGCCCGGGGTGACCACCCCCGAGCCTCCGGTCCGGCACCCGCGGCCGTGACCACCGGGGGCCACCACCCTGTCCCCCAGGTCAGCTCGACGTCCCGATCACCTCGTGTGGTCGGGACGTCGTGCGTTCCGCTGACGTCGTGCCGGGGTCCCGGCGCGCGTCCATCCGCGCTCGGTGCGCCCCCGACCGGCTCAGCCGCGACGGGCGCGGGCGACCGTGAGCACCGCCCGCTCGAGGGCGAAGGCCGCGTCGTCCGCGGCCCCCTTCACCTCGGCGTCGGCCACCGCCACCGCCTGCAGCGCCGTCGCCAGACCGCCCTGGTCCCAGCCCCGCGCCTGGCTGCGCATCGTCTTGAGCTTCCACGGCGGGACGCCGACCTCGCGGGCCAGGTCGGGCTCCCGGAGCCCCGGCCCCGCCGTCACCAGCTTGCCGAGCCCGCGCAGCCCTGACGCCAGCGCGCTGGTCACCAGCACCGGCGCCACCCCGGTGGCCAGCGCCCAGCGCAGCTGCTCCATGGCGACCCCGGTGCGACCGGCCAGCGCGGCGTCGGCCACGGCGAAGCTCGTGACCTCCGAGCGGCCGCCGAAGTAGCGGCGGACCTGCACCTCCTCGATCGGCCCGCCCTCGCCGTCGGCCACCAGCTGGCTGACGGCCGCGGCCAGCGACCGCAGGTCGTGGCCGACGGCGTCGACGAGCGTCTGGGCGGCGCCCGGGTCGATCCCGGCCCCCACGCGGCGGGCCTCGGCGGCGACGAACTGGGGCAGCTCCCACGCCTTGACCGCGGGCGCGTCCACCACCTGCACCTTGGCCGCCTTGAGCTTGTCGAGCAGGCCCTTGCCCTTCTGCCCGCCGCCGTGCACCAGCACCAGGGCCAGGTCGTCCAGCGGGTGCCGGGCCAGCTCGAGCACAGCGTCGGCGAGCTCGGCCGGCAGGTTCGCCAGGTCCTCCAGGACGGCCGCCCGACGGGTGGCGAACAGCGAGGCGCTCGTCATCTCCGCGAAGCGGGACGGCTCGAGCCGCTCGGCCGAGGTCCGCTCGACCTCGGCCTCCGGGGACTCGGCGCGGATGTCGGCGAGCAGCGCGGCGACGGCCCGGTCGGCCAGCAGGCTCTCCGGTCCGCTGACCAGGGTCACCCGGCCGAAGGGAGAGGGACGCGAGGGCACGGCGACAGCATGCCAGCCGCCACCGACACCCCCGTCCGGACCAGCGCCGGGCGGGACGACCGGCGTTGCTCACGGCCGCGCTGCGCCCGCGGGCCAGAATGGGCGCACCGCCCCGGGGCGGGCCGAGACGGAGGGGGACGCGTGGACGACGACCGCGGCACCGCCCTGCTCCGGTGGTGGGCCCGCCGCGCCCAGGAGCGCGCCGCTCGCGAGCCGGCCCGCCCGGCCGGGACGCCGTCGTCGACCGGGGCCTCGCCCGCGCCGGCCCACGCGCTGGGCCAGCGCCTGGTCGGGGCCCTGGTCCCGCTGACCCGGCTGGCGACCGTGGCGCCGGGCACGGTCGCCGTCCTGCTCCAGCCCGACGGCACGGTGACGGTCCGGCGGCCCGGTGAGCTGCTGGTCCCCCGGCTGCTGGCCCTACCGGGCGCCCCGCTGGTCCGCGCGCTGCCCGTGAGCACCGCCCCGATCCACCTCGACGTGCCCCTGACCGGGCTGGTGAGCTTCGACGGCTACCCGGTGGACACCACGACCCTGCGGTTGGAGCTGCAGCTGGACCCGGCCGACGACTTCGCCGCGCTGGCCGCGCTGGTCGCCGAGCACGGCGCCGCCGTCGAGCAGGTGCTCCTCGACCCGGTCCCCCGGGCCTGCGCGACCGCCGCCCAGGGCGCGGTGGCGATGAACCGGATCGCGCCGCTCCAGCGGTTGGGGCTGCGCCAGGTGCTGGCCGACCGCTGGCTGCCGGCGACCTTCGGCGGGGGCCTGCTGCTGCGCCGCGGGTTCGACGTGCTGGAGGCCGACCGCACCGAGGAGGACGAGCCGACCGTCCCCGTGCTGGGTCGGCACCCCGTCGTCACCCCGGCCGGTGGGTCGTGACCACCGCCACCGCCCTCTACGCCGACCCGCACGCCCCGGCGCCGACGCTGTCCCCGGTCGGGGTGCCGGAGCGGCCGGACGACCGGGCCCGGTTCGTCACCCGGGTGCGGGTCGCCGCGACGGTGCCGCTGGTCATCGGCCTCGGCACGCACGTGCTGTTCCTGGTCGCCTACTGGATCCCCGAGACCAGCGCCTTCCCCGCGCACGACTGGTGGCTCGGCCAGCTGTCGCCCCTGGTCTCGGAAGCCCTGACCAGCGACGGCGAGGCGCAGGTCGAGGCGCAGTGGCGCCAGCCGGGCCTGGGCGGCCTGCTCCTGCTGCTCGCCGCCGTCGCCCTCTTCGTCCTCGACCGTCGGCCGCGGTTGCTCGGGCCCGGCGCGGCGGTGCTGCCCGCCGCCGTCGGGACGCTGGTCGCCCTGGTCACCGCGGTCGCCCTGGTCCTCGGCGGCCGGCCGTCGGCGTCCGGGCTCACCCTCGTGCTGCTCGCGCTCTGGGTGGGTACGGCCGGCTACGCCGCGCTGGCCGGGCTGCTGGTGGACACCGAGGCCTACCGCGAGCGCCGGTGGCGGCACGGCGTCGTCCTGCTGGCCGCCTACGCCGTCGTCGGGCCGGTGCCCACCGCCGTCGGCCGGGCGCTGTTCGGGCCGCAGCTGCGCGACGCCGCGGCCGCCCTGCAGGGCAACACCGTCGCCCTCCGGCTGGCGGCGCTGACCAACGGCACGACGCTGCTGCTCTACCTCAGCGGTCTGCTGGTCGGCGTCGCGGTGTGGGGCGCCTACCAGTGCTGGCCGCCCCGCCGCGACCTGCGGACCGGCCTGCGGGTGCTGGTCCTCGTCGGCGCGCTGGTGCTGACCGCCCTGGTCGGCAGCGCGGCCGCCGGCCCGGCCGAGCGGCGCGCGGAGCAGCTGCGCCAGGACAGCCCGGCCGACGCGATCCGCTTCAGCTGCGGCGCCGCCTCGCTGGACGGGAGCGGGCCGGGTGCACCGGCGCGGACACTGGTCATCACCGGCTTCACCTGCACCACGCTGACGACCTACGAGGGCTACCGGCAGCAGGTCACCCGCGAGCTGCCGTTCTCCCTCGCCCCCGTCACCGTCCGCGACCCCGACGGCCGTCGGCTGCCCGGGCGGGTGGTGAGCGCGCAGTACGGCCCGACCCTGGTGCTCGTCGGCTCCAGCCGCGTCGACACCGGCGCCGACGAGCTGCTGGCCGTCGCCGTCGACGACGGCCGCGAGCTGTGGCGCTCCAGCTGCCCCGACCGCCGTCCGCTGCGGCTCCGGTTCACCGGGGTCCCGGGCGGCGACGACCCGCAGCACGGCCGGCTCGCCGCCGGTCCCGCGGCCGTCGTCGTGACCTGCGCGGGCCGCACCACACGGCTGGACCCGGACACCGGTGCGCCGCGGCGCTGAGCCGGTCACGGCGGCCGCTGGGTGACCACCCGCGGGTCGGCGTCGGTCCCGGTGACCGCCACGGAGCCGACCCGGTCGGTGGACAGCACCGTCATCCCCAGCGAGCGCGCGAGCTCGACGGTGCGCGCCGCCGGGTGCCCGTAGTCGTTGTCCTGCCCGGCGCTGGCCACCGCCAGCCGGGCCCCGGTGGCGGCGAAGAAGGCGGGCTCCTGCCGCGACGAGCCGTGGTGCGGGACCTTGAGCACGGTCGCCCGGAGGTCGACGCCCGCGGTCAGCAGAGCCCGCTGACCCGGCGGCTCGACGTCCCCGGGCAGCAGGACGCCCAGCCCGCCGACGTCGGCGACGAGCACGACGCTGGCGTCGTTCTGCACGCCGGAGGGGTCGCCGTCCCCGCCCCGGGGCGGCAGCGGCCCGACCACCCGGAGGGCGACCTCCCCCACCCGCACCCGGGCGCCGGGCACGGGCACCACCACCGCGGCCCCCTCCGCCGCCGCGGCCGCCCGCACCGACGCCACCTCCGCCGCCGGCTCGGCCAGCGGGCTGACCCAGACCTGGCGCACGGCGCGGCCCGCCAGCACCCCGGGCAGCCCGTCGGCGTGGTCGGCGTGGAAGTGGGTGAGGACCAGCAGCGGGACCTCCCGGACCCCGAGCGCGTCGAGGCAACGCCGCATCCGGTCCGGCTCGGGACCGGCGTCGACGACGACGGCGCTTCCCGGACCCGCCCGCAGCACCAGCCCGTCCCCCTGCCCGACGTCGCACACCACCAGCCGCCAGCCGGGCGGCGGCCACCCGGGCACCGACGGGACCCGGACCAGCGCGACGACGAGGGCCAGGGCGAGCAGCACCGTCGGCAGCCGCCGGGCCAGCACCCAGGGCACGAGCAGCGCCGCGAGCAGGCAGCCGGCGGCGAGGACCAGCACCGCGGCGGGTCCGGCCGGCCAGCCGACGTCGGCCCCGGGCAGCCGGGCGCCCACGCGGGCCACCGTCACGATGGCCTGCGCCGACCAGGCGGCGCCCCGGCCGAGCAGGGCGGCCGCCGGTGCGCTGACCAGCGAGGCCCCCGCCGCGGCGAAGCCGAGCACGGTGGCCGGCCCGACGAACGGCCCGGCGAGGGCGTTGGCCAGCAGGCCGACGACGCTCACCCGACCCGACAGCAGGACGACGACGGGCAGCGTCGTCAGGTGGGCCGCCAGGGGCAGGGTCACCGACTCCGCCAGCAGCCGGGGCAGCCAACGGGCGAGCACGTCGGCCCAGGGGCGCGCCCACCAGATGATGCCGCCGCTGGCCAGCACCGACAGCGCGAAGCCCCACGACCGGGCGAGGAAGGGCTCGACGAGCAGCAGCCCGAGCATGGCGACGCCGAGGTTGCGCAGCCCCGCCCGTCGCCCGCCGGCGCCGAGCGCGGCGAGCGCGACCAGGCCCATGGCGGCCGCCCGGAGCACGCTGGGCTCGGTCCGGCACAGCGCGACGAAGACGGCGACGCCGAGCAGCCCGACCCCGCGCAGCCACCAGCCGCGCACCCCGGACCAGCGGGCGCCCAGCAGCAGGAAGGCCAGCAGCAGCGTGAGGTTCGCGCCGGAGACGGCCGTCAGGTGCGTGAGCCCCGTCGTCTGGAACACGCCCCGGAGCTCGGCGGTGATCCCGGACGTGTCGCCGAGGACCAGGGCCGGCACCAGGGCGCGCGGTTCGGCGGGCCGGTCGGCCACCGCCGCCCGCAGGCCCGCCCGGACCCGTTCGACCAGCCGGCCGCCGGCTCCCGGCGGGAACACCGCCGTCGGCGGCGCGCGCACCCGCAGCACGGCGGCGACGTCGTCCCCGGGATCCGGGCTCTGCAGCCGCCCCGGGACGACCACGCTGGTACCCACCGGCTGCGCGGCCCACCACCCGACCTCCTCCCCGCTGACCAGCACGGTGACCGGCACCCGGACCCGCCAGCGACCGCCGCGGCCGGTCAGCTCCAGCAGCCGGCCGTCAGCCACCAGGACGGGTGGCCGACCGGGTGCGCCGTCGACCCGCCGGGCGTCGCCGACCAGCTCCAGGCGGGCGTCCACGACGGCCCCGGCGGCGGCCAGCCGGGCCGGCGGCCCGGACCGCAGGCGGTGGGCCTGCACCGCGCCCAGCCCGCCGACGACGAGCGCGACCAGCACCGTCGCCACCAGCCAGGCGCCGCCGCGGGGACGACCGGGACGGGGACGGACCCGACGACGCCGCAGGACCGCGGCGGCGGCCGCGAGGCCGACGCCGGCCAGTCCCAGCAGCGCCAGCCGCGGCGAGCCCCCGGTGCCGGCCCACGCCGCCGCCCACGCGGCCAGGGCCAGGGGGACCACCCGCAGGTCCCGGACGACGTCGGTCTCCGGCTCACGCTGGGAACGGCGGGGCCGGAGCCGGGCGGCGAGCGCCGCCCCGGCGCGGCGGACCAGCGGCTCAGACACGGACGTGCGGGGCGATCTCGGCGTAGATCTTCGGCCCGATCCCGTCCACCTCCTGCAGCTCCTCGACCCGGCTGAACCGGCCGTGCTCGTCGCGCCAGGCCACGATCTTCGTGGCGGTGACCGGGCCGACCCCGGGCAGCTCCTCGAGCTGGGTGGCGTCGGCGCGGTTGAGGTCGAGGACCGCACCCCCGTCGTCGCTGCCGCTCGGCCCGCCGGCACCGCCCGTCCCGGAGGTCCCGCCGGTGCTGCCCCGCACCTCCCCGTCCGGGTCGTCGCGGGTGCCGATCACCACCTGCTGGCCGTCGGTGAGCAGCTGGGCGAGGTTGAGGTCGCCCGGGTCGGCCGTGCGGGTGAAGCCGCCCGCCGCGTCGACGGCGTCCTGCACCCGGGCCGGCGCCAGCAGCCGCACCAGCCCGGGACGGCGGACCGCCCCCAGCACGTGCACCACGAGCTCCGCGGCTGGGGTGACCGCGCCGCTCGCGCCTCCCGACGTCGGCGCGGCGGTCGGCACGGGGGTGGACGGTCCTGTCCCGGAGGGGGCCGGACCCTCGGTGACGACCACCGGCGGGGTCCCGGGCGCCGCCAGCGCGACCGGCCGGGCCCGGACGAGCGTCCAGCCCGCGACCAGCACCCCGAGCAGGAGGACGACGACCACCACCCCGAGGTGCGCGCGGCCGAAGCGCCGCGGCTCGGGCAGCTCGTCGGGCACCGGCTCCGGCCGGGGGTCCGGCGGCACCGCCGGGCTCTCCGCACCCGCCGTCCCGGCTTCTGGATCCTCCGCCGCCCGCCGCGGGGCGTCCTCGGCCAGCAGCCGCGCCAGCCGTTCGCTGACGGCCTGCAGCAGGAGCGGGTCGGGGTCTCCTCGTCTGGCCACGCCGTGATCCTCGGCACGGGCGCGGCGGACGGCTCACCGGGCCGGGCGGCTGTGGACGGGGCCGCCGGCCGCCCTGGGGACAGCGCTCAGACGGCCGGGGAGACCACGACGCCGACGGTGCCCGGCCCGACGTGCACGGCCAGCACGGCGCTCAGCTCGCTGACCAGCACCGAACCGCCCGGGCGCTGCTCCCGGAGGGCGTCGGCCAGCCGCTCGGCGGCGGCGGCGTTGTCGAGGTGGTGGACGGCGACGTCGACGACGTGCCCGGCGTCGACGCCGGCCCGCACCGCGCCGGCGGCCAGCTGCTCGAGCCGGCTGAGCGCGCGGGCGCTGGTCCGCACCCGCTCGAAGGGCCGGATGGCGCCGTCGGCGACCGTCAGCAGCGGCTTGACCGCCAGGGCGGTGCCGAGCACCGCGGTCGCCGCGCTGACCCGGCCGCCGCGCCGCAGGTGGACGAGGTCGTCGACGCAGAACCACGTGCTGGTGGCGGCCGCCCGCCGGCTCGCCGCCGCGGCCACGGCGTCGAGGTCACCGCCGTCGCGGGCGGACCCGGCCGCCGCGAGCGCCGCGAACCCGGTCGCCATCGCCGCGCCCCGGCTGTCGACGACGCGGACCGGCACCGAGGCCCCGCGCGCGGCCACCTCGGCGGCCTGGGCCGTCCCGGAGATCCCGCCGCTGAGGTGCACGGAGACGACGCCGGTGCAGCCGCCCGCCGCCAGCTCGGCGTAGGCGGCGGCCACCACCTCGGGCGTCGGGCGGGAGGTGCTGACGCGGCGCCCGGCCCGCAGGGCGGCGGCCACCTCGGCGGCGTCGACCTCCCCCTCGGGGCGGCTGCGGCCGTCGATGACGACCTGCAGCGGGATCACGCGGACGTCGGCGCGCTCGGCCTGCCGCGGGGCGAACGACGACGTAGAGTCGGTCACCACCGCGACGCCAGGCATCTGCACAGCCTAGGGCCGCGGTCGGAGGCAGGCCGCGCGGCGGGGCGCGGCGGCAGGGTGACCGCGGGGCCGGTCGGCGAGGGAAGCAGGTACGTGGACGGACGGGACCGGCGGGTGTGGCGGGCGGCGCCCGGGACGCTCGCGGTGGTCGTCGTCTTCATGGTCGTCGCGGCCGTGCCCGTGCCCCTGCTGGCCTACCTGATCTGGGCCGACGACCGCGGCTGGGTGACCCCGGCGCTGCTCGCGGCCCTCAGCGTCGTCGCCCTGGCCTACGCCTGGCGCTTCGGGCTGCACCCCCGGCTGCGGGCCGAGCCCGACGGCGTCACCGTGGTCAACCCGTTCTCGGTGCACCGGTTCGCCTGGGACGACCTCCGGGTGATCGCCCCCGGCGAGAACGGGCTGGTGCTAGCCACCGTCGAGCACCGCGCGGAGGCGTGGTGCGTGCAGAAGTCCAACCGCTCCGCGCGGAAGGGGCGCCTCACCCGCGCCGACCGGGTCACCGCCGAGCTGTTCACGCTGCTGGAGGAGCACGACCCGCCGCTGGAGGACGAGGAGACCGGGCTGCGGATCCGGCGCGCCCGTCCCGACGAGAGCCGGGTGCTGACCCGGCTGGAGCGGGCCGCGAGCGAGGAGGCGCTCCGCCACGTCTTCCCGCCCGACCGCTACCCCTACCCCGTCGCCGAGGTGACCCGGCGCTGGCGCCGGCTGCTGCGCGACCCGCAGCTCCGCGTCGTCCTGCTGGAGAAGGAGGGCGAGCCCGTCGGCTTCGTCGCCTTCGACGAGACGACGGTGCGCCACCTGGGCGTCGTGCCCGACCACACCCGGCGCGGCTACGGAACGGCGCTGCTGGAGTTCGCCACCACCGAGGTCTTCGACGGCGGCGCCGTCCGCGCCGGGCTCTGGGTGCTCGAGGGCAACGAGGCAGCCCGGGCCTTCTACCGGGCGGAGGGCTGGACCGAGACCAGCGACCGCCGCCCGTGCGAGTTCCCGCCCGCTCCCGTCGAGCTGCGGATGGAGCGGCGCAACCCTGCCGCCCCCCGCCGGGGCCGCTGAGCGTGCCCGGTCGCACGGCGACCCGCCCCGCCGCCGGTCCCGCCTGGGACACCGTCGAGCCCGGCCGGCGCGGCCAGTCGGCGCTGGTGACCGCCGCCGTGCTGCTCGGCGTGCCCGGCCTGGTCCTCACCGGGATGCGGGTGCTGCCGCCGGCCGACGACGCCGCGGCCCTGGTCGCCTCCTTCGTCCCCTACGCCATCCCGCTGCTGGGCCTCGCGCTCGGCTGCCTGCTGGTCGCCCTGGTGCGTGCCCGCCGCCGGGCGCGGATGGCCGTCCCGCTCGCCGTCGTCGCCGTGCTGCTGGCGGCGCAGCTGAGCTGGCAGCTCCCCTACCTCGTGCCCGACGACCGCCCGGTGGTGGGGCCGGCCTTCGGCCTGCTGAGCCTCAACACCTACAAGGGCGAGGCCGACCCCGACCAGGTGCTGGCCGCCACCTCGCGGGCCGATGTCGTCGTCCTGGTCGAGGTGACCCCGGCCCTGGTCAGCGCGCTCGACGCCCGGGGCTGGCGCGACCGCTTCCCCTTCGACGCCGGCGCCTCGGGCGGCGCGGTCGCCAACACGGTCGTCTTCTCCCGCTACCCGCTGAGCGGCAGCCGCCAGTTCGGGTCCGGCTCCTTCGACCAGTGGGCCACCACCGTCGACGTCCCCGGCACCGGTCCCGTCGCCCTCGTCGCCGTGCACCCCTGCAACCCCTACTGCGGCGAGGGCCGCTGGGCCCGCGAGCACGAGGACCTCCGGCGCGTGGTGGCCGCCGAGCTGGACCGCCCGCTGGTCGTCGCCGGGGACTTCAACGCCGTCGTCGACCACGGCCCGATGCAGCAGCTGCACCGGCTGGGCCTGCGCAGCGCGGCCGACCTGCTGGGCACCGGATGGGCGCCCACCTACCCGGCCGGCCGGGCGCTGCCGCCGCTGCTGGCCATCGACCACGTCCTCGTCGACCCCGCGCTGGCCGTCGCCGACCTCGAGCGCGTCCCCGTCGACGGCACCGACCACCTGGGCCTGCTCGCCCACGTCGGGCGGTCCTCGTGAGCGCCCGGGGCGTGGCCGCCAGCCTGAGCACCGCCGTCGGGGGGCTCGCCCTCGCCGTCGGGGCCGGCACCACGCTGGCCCGGCTGCTGCCCGGCGTGCCCGGCGTCGCGCCCGACACCTGGGCGATGGTCACCTCGTTCACCGACGCCGGCGCGCTGGCCTACCTGGTCGCGCTGCTGGGGCTGGGCGGCGCCGTGCTGCTGCGGCACCACCGCGCCCGGCTGGCGGCCGGGGTGCTCGCGCTGGTCCTTGCCACCGTCCACCTGACCTGGCTGGTGCCCGGCTGGGTCGCCGACGACCGCCCGGCGGCCGGGACGGGCCGGCTGACGGTGCTGGCGCAGAACATGCTCTTCGGCGGCGCCGACCCCGGCGCCCTGGTTGCGGCCGCCGCCGACGCCGACGTGCTGGTGCTGACCGAGGTCACCGAGCCGGCCCGGCTGGCCCTGGAGGCGGCCGGCATCGGCGAGCGGTTCCCCCACGAGGCCGGCGACGGCTCGCTGCCGCGGTCCGGACCCTCGGGCACCCACGTCTACAGCCGGTTCCCGCTGAGCGCCGAGGGACCGCTGGACGCGCGGATCGGCGACCACCACTGGCGGGCCGACGTCGCCGTGCCCGGGCTGGGCGCGGTCACGGTCGTGGCCGTCCACCCCCAGCGCCCCGTGCGCGGGGGCGACGACTGGGCCGGTGAGCAGGAGCAGGTGCGGCGGGCGCTGCCGCGCACCCGGGCCGTCATCGCCGGCGACTTCAACGCCGTCGACGCCCACCCGACGATGCGCCGCCTGCGGGCGGACGGCTTCCGCGACAGCGACGACCTGGTCGGCGCCGGCTGGAACCCCACCTACCCGGCGCAGGGCCTGGTGCCGCCGCTGATCGCCATCGACCACGTGCTGGTCACCGACGACCTGACGGCGACCGACTTCGGCACCGTCGACCTGCCGGGCACCGACCACCGCGGCGTGCTCGCGACCGTCGCCCTGCGCGGCTGAGCCGCCCCGCGGCGAAGAGCGTGTGACCTCACGAGGTGATGTCACCTCACGAGGTCACACGGTCCTGCCGCGATCAGGCGGGGACGATGCTGACCAGCTTCGGCGCCCGCACGATGACCTTGGCCACCGCGCGGCCGGCCAGCGCCCGGACGACGCCCTCCTCGGCCAGAGCCCGCTCCCGCAGCTCGTCCTCGCTGACGTCGGGCGCCACCTCCAGCCGGGCGCGGACCTTGCCCTGCACCTGCACGACGCAGGTCACCGACTCGGTGACCAGCAGCGAGCGGTCGACGACCGGCCAGGACGCGTTCGCGACCGAGGGCTGGTGCCCCAGCCGCTCCCACATCTCCTCGGCGACGTAGGGGGCGACCAGGCTCAGCACCACGGTGACGGCCTCGACGGCCTCCCGGACGGCCGGGTCGGCAGCGCCGGGGCCGGAGTCCACGGCCTTGCGCGTCGCGTTCACCAGCTCCATCACCCGGGCGACGGCCACGTTGAAGCGCTGGCTCTCGACCAGCTGCTCGATCTCGGCCAGCAGCCGGTGGGTCTCCCGGCGCAACGCCCGGTCCCCCGTCGTCGGGTCGGCGCCCGGCGCGCTGGTGACGTCGACGGCCAGCCGGTGGGCGCGCTGCAGGAACTTCAGCGAGCCGCCGGGCGAGACGTCGGCCCAGTCGATGTCGTCCTCGGGCGGCCCGGCGAACACCACGGTCAGCCGGATCGCGTCGACGCCGAACTCGTCGATCTGCTTGCCCAGGTCGACGCCGTTGCCCAGCGACTTGCTCATCGCCTTGCCGGCGTTGATGACCTGGCCCTGGTTCAGCAGCCGCTCCATGGGCTCGACGAAGTCGACCAGGCCCATGTCGAACAGCACCTTGGTGAAGAAGCGCATGTACAGCAGGTGCAGGATCGCGTGCTCGACGCCGCCGACGTACTGCGCGACCGGCATCCAGCGGCGGACGTCGTCGGGGTCGAACGGGCCGTCGGTGAAGCCCGGGGAGCAGTAGCGGAAGAAGTACCAGGACGAGTCGAC
Source organism: Microlunatus capsulatus (assembly GCF_017876495.1). Taxonomy (NCBI): domain Bacteria; kingdom Bacillati; phylum Actinomycetota; class Actinomycetes; order Propionibacteriales; family Propionibacteriaceae; genus Microlunatus; species Microlunatus capsulatus. The sequence continues at coordinate 1,008,740 of NZ_JAGIOB010000001.1, forward strand.
GAAGGTGTCCATCGTGTCGGTGTCGCGCTTCGCGGGGCCGCCGCACTGCGGGCAGTCGACCTCCACCCAGTCCGTCGCCCCGGCCAGCGGGGAGGTGCCCTTCGGCGCCAGCGCTGCGCCGGTCAGGTACGGCAGCTCGACGGGCAGCTGGTCGTCCGGCACCGCGACCTCGCCGCAGTCGGGGCAGTGGATGATCGGGATCGGGCAGCCCCAGTAGCGCTGCCGGCTCAGCAGCCAGTCGCGCAGCCGGTAGGTGATCGCGCCCGCGCCGACGCCGTCGGCCTCCAGCCGCTCGACCATCCGCCGGACGCCGGCCTCCTTGCCCACCAGGCCGTCCAGCTCGCCGGAGCTGACGTAGGTGCCGTCGCCGGTGGTGGCCACGCCGGTCTCGGCGGGGTCGGGCTCGCCGGTGTCGATGACGCGGCGGACGGGCAGGTCGTGGGCCCGGGCGAACTCCAGGTCGCGGCCGTCGTGGGCGGGCACGGCCATCACCGCGCCGGTGCCGTAGTCGGCCAGCACGTAGTCGGCCGCCCAGACCGGCAGCCGCTCCCCGTTGGCCGGGTTGACCGCGTGCACGCCCAGAGGCACGCCGCTCTTGGGCCGGTCGGTGGCCTGCCGCTCGATCTCGGTGGCCTGCTGGGTGGCGGCCAGGTAGGCCTCGAACGCCGGCCGGTGCTCGTCGGTGACGACCTCGGCGGCCAGCGCGGCGTCGGGCGCGACGACGAAGAAGGTCGCGCCGTACAGCGTGTCGGGCCGGGTCGTGAACACCGTCACGACGCGGCCGTCGTCGGGTCCGCCCTCGATCGTGAAGTCGACGTGGGCGCCCTCGGAGCGGCCGACCCAGTTGCGCTGCATCGTCAGCACCCGGTCGGGCCACTTCCCCTGCAGCTGGTCCATGTCGTCCAGCAGCCGCTGGGCGTAGTCGGTGGTCTTGAAGTTCCACTGCGTCAGCTGGCGCTTGACGACGACCGAGCCGCACCGCTCGCACGCACCCTGCACGACCTGCTCGTTGGCCAGCACCGTCTGGTCCTTGGGGCACCAGTTGACGTAGCTGGCCTTGCGGTAGGCCAGGCCCCGTTCGCGGAAGCGCAGGAACAGCCACTGCGTCCAGCGGTAGTACTCCGGGTCGGACGTGTGCAGCCGGCGCGACCAGTCCAGGCTCAGGCCGTAGCGCTTGAACGAGTTCGCCTGCGTCTCGATGTTGGCGTAGGTCCACTCCGCCGGGTGCGCGTCGCGCTGGATGGCGGCGTTCTCGGCGGGCAGGCCGAAGGAGTCCCAGCCGATCGGGTGCATGACGTCGTAGCCGCGCAGCCGCCAGAAGCGGGAGACGACGTCACCCATGACGAAGGCCTCGGCGTGACCCATGTGCAGGTCACCCGAGGGGTAGGGGAACATGTCGAGGACGTAGCGGCGCTCGGCCGAGCCGTCGTCCTTGGGCACGAAGGTGCCGTCGGCCTCCCAGAACGCCTGCCAGCGCGTCTGCGCGGCCGCGGCGTCGTAGCCGGTGCGGGTCTCCCCCGTCCCGTCGTCGTCGCGTCCGGGGGTCCCGGTCTGCTCCAGCTGGTCGGTCACTGCTGCTCACTCCTCGGTCGCTCTCCGCGCCCGTTCCCGGGCAGAAAAAAACCCCCCGCCGGGTCGGCGCGAGGGGTGGCCGCGTAGGGATCGCCTACGCGGCTAGGCAAGGAGAGCGCGGTTCATGTCTCCCATGCTAGACCAACGGCCCCGAGCGCTCGACCCCGTGGACGCCGCCCCGGGAGGGGCCCCGGAAAAAGTTCGGCGGAGCCTGTAACGAACCGCGGGCGCGTGGCGATGTGGGGGTTGGAAGTCGCGACCTACCTGAACCCCCGAGCAGGCAGGTCGCGACTTCTCCTGCGTCCGGGGCCCTGCGAGGTCGTGGGCCTGAGCCCGGCGCCTCAGCTGAAGGCGGCCACGATGTCCATCACGGCCGGGCCCAGCAGCACGATGAACAGCACCGGCAGGATGCAGAGCATCAGCGGGAAGATCACCTTGACGGGGATCTGCATCGCCTTCTCCTCCGCGCGCTGGCGGCGCTTCATCCGCATCTCGGCCGCCTGCGTGCGCAGGACCTCGCCCACCGCGACGCCGTAGCGGTCGGCCTGGACCACGGCCCGGACGAAGCGTCGGAGGTCCACCACGTCCGTCCGTCCGGCCAGGCCCTCGTAGGCCTGCCGCCGCGACTGGCCGACCTGGATGTCCTGGAGGGTGCGCACCAGCTCCTCGGCCAAGGGGCCCTTCCCGTTCTGGCCAGCCTTGGCCATGGCGGCGTCGAACCCGAGGCCCGCCTCCACCGCGATGGTCATCTGGTCCAGGGTGTCGGCCAGCTCGAGCGCGATCTGCTGGCTGCGCTCCTGGGCGCGGCTGTGCAGCAGCAGCTCGGGGAGGAAGTAGCCGACGACGGTCAGCACGAGCGCGATCAGCACCGCCGTCGCGCCCGGCCGTGCGCTGAGGTAGAGAAGGCCGAGGCCGCCGAGGACCACGGGGGCCACGAGCTTGGCCACCAGCAGGCGCTCCAGCGGCCAGCCGGCGGGTCGCCCGGCGCGGCTGACCAGCCGCTCCAGCGTCCGCACCCGGCCGGCCGGGGTGAGCCTCCGCGCCAGCCCCAGCAGGGCACCGGGCCTGCCGTCGGCAGGAGCCGCGGCCGGGTCGTCGAGGCCCAGTCCCCGCTGGAGGTTGGCGAGGAGGGGTCGGTTCACCCGAGGTCGGGTCAGGAGCAGGAACGTGAGGGCGGCGACGCCGAGCGCGACCAGGACGACCGCGACGAGGGCGGCGGGCGGGAGGGAGGAGGGCACGGTGCTCCTGCTCAGAACTTGACCTGGACGGTCTTGCGGAGCCAGAGACCGCCGACGACGAGCAGCACCGCGGCGACCACCAGCAGCGCGTAGCCGATCAGGTTCGACGTGAACCGGGCCAGGTAGGCGGGGTTGCTGAAGGCCAGGAAGCCGGCGACGCCGAAGGGCAGCGCCATCAGCACGAGGGCCGACAGCTTGCCCTCGGCGGCCAGCGCCTTGACCTGGCGACGGATGGCGTTGCGCTCGCGGATCGTGTGGCTCACCCCGTCGAGCACCTCGGCGAGGTTGCCCCCCACCTCCCGGTTGATGGCGACGGCCTGGGTGACCCACGAGAAGTCCTCGCAGCTCATCCTCTCCGCCGCGTCGGCGAGCGCGGCGCCGAGCGGGCGGCCCACCCGGGTCTCGTTGATGATCCGGGCGAACTCCTCCGAGGACGGCTCCTCGGCCTCGGACGCGACGGCGGCCAGCGCCTGCAGGAGGCTGTGGCCGGCCCGCAGGCTGCTGGACATCAGCTGGAGGCAGTCGTCCAGCTGGTCCGCGAACGCCCGTTCCCGCTTCGTCGTGAGGTTGGCCAGCACGACCCTCGCCACCACGGGCACGACCGCGGCCAGGAGGAGCCCCATGAGCGGCCCGGCGAGCACCTCCCCGAGGACAGCGGCGACCGCCATGCCGACGAGGACCAGCAGCACCAGGTCGGCGAGCCGCATCCGGACGCCGGCCCGCTCCAGGGCGACGACCAGGCGCTGGCGCCACCCGCCCCGGTGCAGGACGCCGTCGATGAGCGTGGTGGCCGCAGCCGTGGCCCCGGTCAGGGCGCCACCCGGCGCGGCGAGGTCCGGCCGGCGCCGGCCCAGCGGCAGCCGGACCGGGCGCGGGGCCACCAGGGTGACCACGGCGAGGAAGACCGCGGCCGCACAGGTGGCAAGCCCGAACCAGGCCGGCCAGGGCAGGGCGGGGATCACCGTCCTGCCCTGGCCGGGGGCAGGGCGAAGACCCGCGGCGAGAGCGTGATCCCGTGGTCGGCGAACTTGTCGGTGAACTTCGGGCGGATGCCGGTGGGCTGCGGCTTCCCGAGGAACCGGCCGTTCGCGTCCACACCGGCGGAGTAGTCGAAGAGAAAGGCGTCCTGCATGGTCACCGTCTGGCCCTCCATGCCCTGCAGCTCGGTGACCGCGGTGACCCGTCGGCTGCCGTCCCGCAGCCGGCTGAGCTGGATCACGACGTCCACCGCCGACGCGATCTGCTCCCGGATGGCTCGCAGCGGCAGGTCCATGCCGGCCATCAGCACCAAGGTCTCGAGCCGGGCGACGGCGTCACGGGGGGTGTTGGCGTGCACGGTGGACAGGGAGCCGTCGTGCCCGGTGTTCATCGCCTGCAGCATGTCGAGGCACTCGCCCCCGCGGACCTCCCCCACGACGATCCGGTCCGGCCGCATGCGCAGCGAGTTCTTCACCAGCTCCCGGATGCCGATCTCCCCGCGCCCCTCGACGTTCGCCGGGCGGCTCTCGAGCCGGACGATGTGTTCCTGCTGGAGCTGGAGCTCGGCGGCGTCCTCGATGGTGACGATGCGCTCGCCCTCGGGGATGAAGGAGGAGAGGACGTTCAGCAGGGTCGTCTTCCCGGTGCCGGTCCCGCCCGAGACGATGATGTTGAGGCGGGCCTCGACGCACGCCTGCAGCAGCTCGGCCATCTCCGGGGTGAGCGTGCCGAAGCCGATGAGGTCGCCGACCTTGAACGGGTCCTTGGCGAACTTCCTGATCGTCAGCGACGAGCCGTTGAAGGCGATCGGCGCGATCACGGCGTTCACGCGGCTGCCGTCCAGCAGCCGGGCGTCCACCAGGGGTGACGACTCGTCGATGCGGCGGCCGACCCGGGAGACGATCCGCTCGATCACCCGCCGCAGCTGCTCCTCGGAGGTGAAGCGGACGTCGCTGCGCGTGAGCTTGCCCCGCTGCTCGATGAAGACCCATTCGGGGCCGTTGACCATGATCTCGGTGATCGTGGGGTCGTCGAGGAGCCGCTGGAGGGGGCCGTGGCCGAGGACGTCGTCCTGCACGTCGCTGATCAGGCGCTGGCGCTGCTCTCCGGTGAGGGGGACCTTCTCCTCCTCGACCACGTGGTTCAGCTCGCTCCGGACCAGCGCGTGCAGCTGGTCCTCGCTCATCGTCGGGTCGTTGAGCCGGGCCCCCATGCGCTCGAACAGGGCCGCCGCCGCCCGGTCCTTGAGCTTGACGAGCGCGTCCGAGGGTCCCACCGGCGGAGCGGGCCGGACCGGGGGTGCGGCCGGGGCGGCGGGCGCGGGAGCGGTGGTCGCCGCAGCTGCAGCCGGGCGGGAGTCGGTGGTCGGACGGGTGGCCACGGCACCGGCAGCAGCGGGCGCCCCGCCCTGCCGGACCATCTGGAGGCGGTCGGCGAGGCTCACGACGCCACCGCGCGCGGGCGACGGAACCAGCCGGAGGCCGCTCGCCGGGGCACGGGGGCGCCCTTGCCGGCGCGGCGGCCGAGCTGCGGCGCGGCCGTCACCTTCTTCTGACCCGGTCCGGGGGCGAAGCCCTGCACCAGGGCGAGGAGCTGCCGGGTCATCGGGTCGCGCACCCCGCTCTGCAGCAGCGGGACGCCCAGGTTGACCGACGCGGGAGCGGCCTTGGAGCGGGGCAGCACCAGGTCCACGGGCGCGCCGATCGTGGCCTCGACGTCGGCCACGGTGAGTCCCGTCGAGGGATCGGCGAAGTTGATGACGACCTGGTGCCGGCGCTGCAGCAGCGTCAGCTCCCGCAGCGTGTCGATCTCCTTGCGGAGGCCGCGCAGACCGGGGACGTCCATGCTGCTCAGCAGGACGAGGTCGGTGGTCTCGTCCATGGCCGCGAGCGTGTGCTCGGAGAGGCCCGGCGCGGTGTCGACGACGACGTAGCGGAACTCGCTCGCCAGGGTCCGCAGCAGCTGCCGGACGGCGTCCGCCGAGACGTTCTCGGCCTCCACCGGGGAGTCCGGTGCGCAGATCACGTAGAGACCGGTCTCGTGCAGGGTGAGGAAGGTCTTCAGCACCATCGTGTCCCGGCTGGCCTGGCCGGTCACCGCGGCCGTGAGGTCGTGCTCGGGGTCGAGGTTGAGACCGCTGGCCACGTCGCCGAACTGGATGTCGAGGTCGACCAGCACGGTGGCCTGCGGGGCCGAGCGCGCCAGGCCGACAGCGAGGTTCGTCGCCACGGTCGTCTTGCCCACCCCGCCCTTCGGCGAAACGACGGAGATCACCTGCCCGGCCGCCGAGCGGTCCTCGACGACGACGGGCGGCCCGGCCTGCTGGGCCGAGCGCACCTCGGCGAGCTCCACGGCCCGCTGGACCGTGCGCAGGACCTCCTCCGCGGTAGCGCCGGGGGCCAGGATGTCCGTGGCACCCGCGCGCATCGCGGGGAGGGCCAGGTCGGGTCCCCCGTCGGTGACGAGGACGACGCTGATCGCGGGGCACTCGGCGTCGAGGCGAGCCGTCAGGTCGAGCGCCTCCGGCACCCCCAGGGCGCAGTCGAGCACCAGCACCCGCGGAGGTCCGTCGGGGTCTCCCCGCCAGAGCAGGGCCGGGTCGCCCGGGTGGGGCGGGAGCGCCACCGTCTCGACCTGGTAGGAGATCGGCGTGGCCAGGAGGGCGGCGGTGAGCCACCCCGCGAGGTCGTCGGAGCCCGAGCGGACGAGGATGCGGCTCATCGGTAGAGGTTTCCCTTGGTGAGGACGGGCAGCGGGGCGTCGGAGGCGTCGTCGGGCTCGGCCGAGAGCCAGATGGAGCCGTGCTCGGCGGCGAAGACGAGCTTCTGGGCACCGGCAGGCGGGAGGGCGAGGGTCACGGTCAGGGTCTCGGCGCCCGCCGCCGCCGGTCGGGCCGCTGACCCGTCGTCGTCGGCGGCTGCGGTGCCCGCCCCGCCCTGCACCGCCGTCACGAGCACCTTGTGGAGCCCGAGCGCGGTCTTCGACACCTTCTCGTCCTGCACCGAGAGGAAGACCCCGACGGTCGCGCCGGGAACCAGCGTGCCCGCCACCACCCGCTGCGGCTCGAGCTGGACCGCCACCTGGTGGTAGCCCTCCGGCACCTCCACACCCCGCGCCGCCTCGAGCACGGCCGGGTCGGCCAGACGGCTGCGGAGCAGCTGCTCGCCGGGCTGCAGCGCCGTGGTCGTGACCAGCCCGGACAGCTCTGCGACGCTGCTGACCACCCCGGGAGCCACCGCGACCCCGGGCAGCTCGCGCACCTCCACCGCCTTCTGGAGCTCCGCGGCCGTGGCTCCCTCGGGCACCGCCTCGGTGACGACCAGCACGCGAGCGGGGGCGAGAGCGGCTACGGCGCGCTGGTCCGCCGCCCCGACGTAGGCCAGCAGGACCACGCCGCCGACGACGGCGAGCAGCAGAGCAGCGGCCGCGGCCAGGAGGCGACGCTTCATCCGGTTCTCCTCGGGAGGGGCGGGCACGCTCCCGGGCGGGAGCGCAGGGGTGCTCGGGCGGTGGAGCCGGGGACGGCCGGGGTGCGACGGCCGGCGGGGCCGCCTCAGCGGCAGAGGCTCAGAGCTTGCCCGAGACGGTGGTGAACAGCGTCTCGAGCTTCGGCCCGACGAGCGCGACGCCGGTGATCATCACGATGGCGATGAGACCCACGAGGAGGCCGTACTCGACGGCGGTCGCCCCGCGCTCCTCCCGGTCCTCGAAACGGTTCGAGATGACGGTCAGAAAGGCGATCAGGTGTGCGTAGGCACCGGTCATGGAGAGCTCCTCGGGGGATGGCCACCGCTGGTCGGCAGTGGGAGGGTGCGGGATTTCCTCCCGCAGGAGAAGTGAACAGGTCCGACGCGGCGGGGCGCAATCGCGGGAAGGCCGAAAAGCGGTATTCGGGACTATTCGGGGTCGAAAGTCCCGGCCTGGCCGGGCACGGCCGCCCGGGTCGGGCGGGGCCCGTGGATCAGGCCGTGAGCTCGACGACGACGGCCCCCAGGGCCGGCGCGCCCGAGGAGTAGGTGAACGCCTCGGTGAGGTCCACGAACCTGGTGAAGTAGCCCCGGACGCAGTGGTCGTTGCCCTTGCAGGACTTGGCGTTGTAGGAGTACCTGCCGACGAAGTCGTAGCCGGTGATGGTGAAGGCGGCGTAGCCGTACACGTGGTAGAAGGCGTTGGAGCCCGTGTCGCCCGCCTGGTCGAAGACGGGCAGCAGGACGGTCTTGCCCTGGAGCGAGCTGAAGCTGCTCGGCGAGCAGCCGCTCGGGACCGCGTTCCCGGGGTCGCTGTAGAGCAGGCCGACGCGCGAGCTGGAGCTCTGGCAGGTCCCGCCGTCGGTGGTCAGCCAGCCGAAGCCGCCGGGGACCACGTTGTTGGAGGGACCGGTGCACGTGGTGCCCGAGGACTTCGTGAAGTAGATGGTGCGCTCGACGGTGCTGCTCGGCTGGCCGCCGCCGGTCTGCTGCAGCCACTCGCACCAGGAGAAGGTGAGGGGGAGGACGGCCGTGCCGCCGTCGGGGGAACCCCAGCTCGCCGTCGCCCGGGCGCTCAGCTCGGAGGAGTCCACGCCGATCACCGGGGCGAAGAGGTGGCGACGCGTGGCTGCGGCCTGGACCGTGACCTGGCCCGCGGACGTCGCCGCGGACGCCGTGGCGCCCGGTCCGACGTGGTTCGCCGTCACCAGCCGCTGGGCCGTGCTGCCGGGGGTGCCGCAGGCGCCCGCACCGCAGTTCTGGGCGATGGCCAGCGCTGCGGCGTCGGCGCCGTTCTGCAGCTGCTGGTGCTCGGACCACATGCCGGCGACGTCGACACCGAAGGCGGCCAGGCCCATCAGCGGGACGAGGACGAGCGCGACGACGACCGCCACCGCTCCCCGCTCGTCCTTCACCCTCCGCACTGCATGGCTCCGACGCCGCGCACCGTGACCGAGGCGCCGAACAAGCTGCTGACCAGCGGGGTCGGGAAGGTGATCGTGACCGTGGCCTGGACGGGCGCGGCCGCGGTGGACCGGCAGCCGCCGGTGCCCGGCGACACCGCGATCTGGGCGTCGCCGACCGCGACCGATCCGGCGGCCGACCGCACCGCCGCCCGGCTGGCTCCGGCGTCGTTGCGCAGGGCCATCACCCGTGCGCCCTCGCGGGCGGCGCCGGAGAGCGTGGCCTGGAGGTAGTAGATCCGGCCCATCTCGGCGACGCCGGCGAACAGCAGGACCAGCAGCGGCAGGACGAGCGCGAACTCGACGGCCGCCGCCCCACGCTCACTTCTGGTCACGGCGCCTCCGGGAAAGGGGCCAGCGTGGTCCGCCGGGGGAACGGACCACGCTGGACGAGCTGGCTGGACGGGGGTCAGAGCTTGCCGGCGACCGTGGTGAACATGGTGGACAGCTTGGGCCCGACGAGCGCCACGCCGGTGATCATGACGATGGCGATCAGACCGACGAGGAGGCCGTACTCCACGGCGGTCGCGCCGCGCTCCTTGCGACCCTCGAAACGGTTCGAGACGACGGTGAGGAGGGCGATCAGGTGTGCGTAGGCACCGGTCATGGGAAAGCTCCTTGGGGGGACGGGACCCAGCAGAGCAGGTCCTTTTTCGACAGCCTTTGTGGCCGCACCCGAATTAGAGCAAGCGTGATCTTCCGGCGCAATGCGCAGAAGGGCCGCGGGACGTTCTCGGGACATTGTCGAGCCATTGGTCCCGGGAAGCCGCGGGCCCTTGTACCCGAGCGCCGACGCGCGACCGAGCGCGACCACGGGTGCACGGCTGACCCGGGCCGTCCGCCGCCGGCAGACCGGCCGGCAGGCCGGGCGCGCGCTAGCGTCGGCCCATGACGCGGCTGAGCACCGACGAGCTGGCCCGGCGCACGCTGGTGCGGCAGTTCCCCGCCGTCCGCGGGACGGACGGCGACGCGGTGACCGCCCTGCTCACCCACCTCGGGCCGGTCCAGTCGCAGGTGCCGCGCTCCCCCTTCCTCACCGCGTCGTCCCGGCTGCCCGGCGTCGATCGCGCGACCGTGCGCCGGCTGTTCGAGGAGCACCGGCTGGTGAAGACCAGCAGCCTCCGCGGCACCGTGCACACCGGCGTGGCCGCCCACCACCCCCTGCTCGACGCGGCCTCCCGGCCCGCCCGCCGTCAGGCCCTCACCGCCCGGCTGCGACTGGGCCGGGTCAGCGTGGACCAGCTGTGGGCCGAGCTCGAGGCCTTCGCCGCGGACGCCTGGCAGGCCCGCCCCGCGCTCGTGGAGCACGCGCGGCAGTGGCTCGCGGTGCACGAGTCCGCAGCGGCCGCCGCGGCCCTGGACGACACCTCGACGGCGGCCCTGGTCGGGAGCCACAGCGGGCTGCTCCGCCGACCGCCCGACCAGCGGTGGGAGACGCGCACCGACGTCCTGCACCGGACCGCGCGGGCGGTGCTGCCTGGGCCGGCCGCATCCTCGGCCGACGCCGCGCCCTCGGCGGACGAGGCCCTGGCCGCCCTCGTCCCGCTGCACCTCGGGGCCCTCGGGCCCGCGACCCGCGCGGAGCTGGCCCACGTCCTGGGCGCGACCCTCGGCGCCGTCGACCGCGCGGTGGCCGCCGCGGGTGACACGCTGGTCCGGCTCGACGGGCCCGACGACGAGGTGCTCGTCGAGCTGGCCGAGCCCGGAGCGGACGGCCCGGGACCGGACCCGGTGGTGCTGCTGCCCGAGTTCGACGCCCTGCTGGTCGGGCTGCACCCCGCGCACCGCACCCGGTTCCTGGGCGCCGAGCAGCTGGCCGCGGTCTGGAGCAAGGTCAACGGCGTCTGCGCGCCGACGGTGCTGCACGACGGGCGCGTCGTGGGGACCTGGCGCACCGTCGTCAGCGGGACGACGGCCCGGGTCGAGGTGCGGGCGCTGCCCGGCGCCCGGCTCCCCGACGAGGCGGCGCTGGCCGCCCCGGCGACGGCCGCGGCCACGGCCCTGGGGCTGGACCTGCGGGAGGTCCGCCTGCTCTGAGGTCCCGGCTCAGCGGCCGGCGGCGTGCTGCTGGGCCGCCCAGGCGCTGGCCACCATCGAGCGGAGGTCGTGCGTCATCCGCCAGCCGAGGTCGCGGGCGGCCAGCTCGCCGGAGGCGACGATCCGCGCCGGGTCGCCGCTGCGCCGCGGGGCGACCTCGGGCTCGAAGTCGACGCCGGTCACCTCGGCGATGGCGGTCATGATCTGGCGCACCGAGACGCCCTCACCGCTGCCGAGGTTGTAGACCCGCTCCAGCGGGCGGCCCTCGGCCAGCGCGTGCGCGGCGGCGAGGTGGGTGGCCGCGAGGTCCTCCACGTGCAGGTAGTCGCGCACGCAGGTGCCGTCGGGCGTCGGGTAGTCGTCGCCGTTGATCCGCGGGGTCCGGCCCTCGGCGAGCATCGAGAGCACCACCGGGAACAGGTTGTGCGGGCTGGTGTCGTAGAGCTCCGGCGTCGCCGAGCCGACGACGTTGAAGTAGCGCAGCGAGGTGTGCCGGAGGCCGGCCGCGCGCTCCTGGTCGGCCAGCAGCCACTCCCCGATCAGCTTCGACTCCCCGTAGGGCGACTCGGGCCCGGTCGGGGTGGCCTCGGTGACCAGGTCGACGTCGGGCGTGCCGTAGGTGGCGGCGGAGGAGGAGAAGACGATCCGGTCGACGCCCGCGGACTGCATCTGCTCCAGCAGGGTCGCCGTGCCGGTCACGTTCTGCTGGTAGGTCAGCAGCGGCCTGGTCACCGAGACGCCGGCGTACTTGAACCCGGCGAGGTGGACCACGCCGGTCACCGCGTGCTCGACCAGGGTGTGCCGCACCAGGTCGCCGTCGAGGACGCTGCCGCGGACGAAGGGCACCTCCGCGGGCACGAACTGCGGGTGCCCGCTGGTCAGGGAGTCCAGCACCACCACGGGCGTGCCGGCCTGCACGAACGCGCGCACGACGTGGGAGCCGATGTAGCCCGCCCCTCCGGTCACCAACCAGGTCATCGGTCCTCCTCCTGCAGGCGCGGGGCGGCCCCGGCGTCGGCTCCCGATCCTAGGGGTGGGGTTCCCGGGACCGGCGATGTGAGGTGGCCGACCCGCGCCCGTCACGTCACGAAACACGCTCGTCACGCGGGCCCGGCAACTGTCACACGGGTGTAACCGCGAGCGCCGCGGCCGCAACACGAGGTGGAGAGAGTGCTCCTGTCCCCCACGGCGTCCGGCGATCCAGCCCGGCGGACGTCCCCTTCCACCCGTTACTTCACCGAAAGAAGCAACATGACACCACTCGAACTCGACTCCGGGTCCACCGCGTGGATCCTGACCTCAGCCTCCCTGGTGCTGCTGATGACCCCGGGTCTCGCGCTGTTCTACGGCGGCATGGTCCGGGCCAAGAGCGTCCTCAACATGATGATGATGAGCTTCGGGGCGCTGGCTCTCATCTCGGTGCTCTGGGTGCTCTACGGCTACTCCTTCGCCTTCGGCAACGACATCGGCGGCGGCCTGCTCGGCGACCCGACCGAGTTCTTCGGCCTCCGCGGGCTGATGACCGAGGACCCGGAGGCCGCCTACCCGACGATGGCCTTCGTCGGCTTCCAGGCCGTCTTCGCGATCATCACCGTCGCCCTGATCTCCGGCGCCATCGCCGACCGCGCCAAGTTCTCCACCTGGATGATCTTCTCCGGCATCTGGGCCTCCATCGTCTACTTCCCGGTCGCCCACTGGGTCTTCGACTTCACCCTCACCGACGACGCCGACGTGGTCACCCACACCGGCGGCTGGATCGCCAACCAGCTCTCGGCCATCGACTTCGCCGGTGGCACCGCGGTGCACATCAACGCCGGTGTGGCCGGCCTGGCCCTGGCCATCGTCCTGGGCAAGCGCGTCGGCTGGCGCCGCGACCCGATGCGCCCGCACAACCTGACCCTGGTCATGCTCGGCGCCGGTCTGCTCTGGTTCGGCTGGTTCGGCTTCAACGCCGGCTCCGCGCTGGGCGCCAACAACACCGCCGCCGTCGTCTGGGTCAACACCCTGGTGGCCACCGCGGCCGCGGCCATCGGCTGGCTGCTGACGGAGAAGTTCCGCGACGGCCACCCGACCTCGCTGGGTGCCGCGTCCGGTGTCGTCGCCGGCCTCGTCGCCATCACCCCGGCCTGCTCGGCGGTCTCGCCGATCGGCGCCATCGTCATCGGCCTGGTCGCCGGCGTGCTCTGCGCCCTGGCCGTCGGCCTGAAGTACAAGCTGGGCTACGACGACTCGCTCGACGTCGTCGGCGTCCACCTCGTCGGCGGCCTGTGGGGCACGATCGCCATCGGCTTCCTGCTCTCCCCCGACTCCCCGGCGGGCCTGTCCTACGAGAAGTCCGGCCTCTTCTACGGCGGCGGTGCCGACCAGCTGTGGCGCCAGGCCGTCGGCGCCCTCGCGGTGCTGGTCTACAGCTTCGTCCTCACGCTGCTCATCGGCTTCGTGCTCCAGAAGACGATCGGCTTCCGGCTGGACGAGGAGTCCGAGATGGCTGGCATCGACAACGCCGAGCACGCGGAGACTGGCTACGATCTGGGCAACCTGACCTCCAGCCTGCGGGGTGCTCTGTCCGGCTCCACCGCCCCCCGCCGTGCGGACGGCGACATCAACCACGACGAGGAGGCCACCGCATGAAGCTCGTGACCGCGATCATCAAGCCGCACATGCTCGACGAGGTGAAGACCGCCCTGGAGTCCTTCGGGATCGAGGGGATGACGGTCAGCGAGGCCAGCGGGTTCGGCCGGCAGCGGGGCCACACGGAGGTCTACCGCGGCGCGGAGTACACCGTGGACCTGGTCCCGAAGGTGAGACTTGAGGTGCTCGTGGACGACGAGGATGCCAAAGACATCATCGACGTCCTGGTCAAGAGCGCTCGGACCGGCCGCATCGGTGACGGCAAGGTCTGGTCGGTGCCGGTGGACGACATCGTCCGCGTGCGCACCGGAGAGCGCGGGCTGGACGCGCTCTGAAGCGTGACCTGACTGACGAGCGTCTCAACGTCGCGATCCGGTCCGGGTGGGCAACCACCTCCGGGCCGGATCGTCGGCGTTCGGTCACCCGCTGCGTCGAGGACGCGCTGGTGGCCCTGTGGACCGAGGTCGGCGGGCCGGGCAGCGGAACGGCGCTCGCCTGCGTGGGCAGCCTGGCCCGGCACGAGCTCGGGCCCCGCTCCGACGTCGACCTCGTGCTGCTGCACGACGGCCGCGACCTCGCGGCCACCGACCGGCTGGCCAACAGCCTCTGGTACCCGCTGTGGGACGCCCGGGTGAAGCTCGACCACAGCGTGCGGACCCCCGACGAGTGCGCCGAGGTGGCGGGCCGCGAGCTGAGCGCCGGCGTCGGCCTGCTGGACCTGCGCGTCGTCGCCGGGGACGCCGCCCTGGTCGCCGGCGCCCGCACCGCCCTGCTCGGGGCCTGGCGGACCGGGGCGCGCAAGCGGCTGCCGGAGCTGCTCAGCTCCCTCGACGAGCGGCTGGCCCGCTTCGGCGACGCCGCCTACCTGCTGGAGCCCGACCTCAAGGAGGCCCGCGGGGGCTTCCGCGACATGGCCATGCTGCGCGCGCTGGCCGCGACCTGGCTGACCGACCGGCCGCACTCCGGCGTCCGCGACCCCTACGACCAGCTGCTCGACGTGCGCGACGCCCTGCACGTCACGGCGGGCCGGGCCCTGGACCGGCTGGTGGCGGCGGAGGTCGACGCCGTCGCCGAGCAGCTCGGGTTCACCGAGCGCGACGACCTGCACCGCGCCGTCAGCCTGGCGGCCCGCCGGATCGGCCACGCCGTCGACCTCACCGCCCGGGCCGCCCGGGCCGTGGTCCCCCAGCGCCGGGTGCTGGGCTTCGCCCGTCGCGAGCGCGGCCCCGTCTACACCGAGGCCGAGCACGGCCTGATCATCACCGGCGGAGAGGTGGCCCTGGGCCGCAGCGCCTCCCCGTCCGCCCCCGCCACCGGCCTGCAGGCCGGTGCCCTCGCGGCGTCGCGCGGCCTGGTGCTCTCCCCCGTCACCGCGGAGAACCTCGGCCAGCACGCGCCCGCGCTGCCGACGCCCTGGCCCGCCGAGGCGCGCGACGCGCTCCTGCAGCTGCTGTCCTGCGGGCCGCAGCTGATCGCGGTCTGGGAGGCGCTGGACCTGGCCGGCTGCATCAGCCGGTGGATCCCCTCCTGGGCGTCGATCTCGGCCCGGCCCCAGCACAACCCGCTGCACCGCCACACCGTCGACCGGCACTCGGTGCAGACCGTGGCCGAGGCGCAGCGCCACCTCACCCAGGTGGAGCGGCCCGACCTGCTGCTGCTGGCCTGCCTCTTCCACGACATCGGCAAGATCCCCGGGGCCGGGGTGGACCACGCGGCCGTCGGCGCCCCGCTCGCCC
Source organism: Microlunatus capsulatus (assembly GCF_017876495.1). Lineage (NCBI taxonomy): Bacteria > Bacillati > Actinomycetota > Actinomycetes > Propionibacteriales > Propionibacteriaceae > Microlunatus > Microlunatus capsulatus. Next base: position 1,023,862 of record NZ_JAGIOB010000001.1, read on the forward strand.
GCGCGGCCGTCGAGGCGATCGGGCTGCCGCCGGCCGACGCCGAGCTGGTCGAGCTGCTCGTCGAGCACCACCTCACGCTGGCCGCGCTGGCCACCAAGCGCGACCACGCGGACCCGGCCACCCAGCAGGCGCTGGTGGAGGCGGTCCGCGGCCGCGCCGACGTGCTGGACCTGCTGCGCTACCTCACCGAGTCCGACGCCCGGGCCGCCGGCCCCGCCGCCTGGTCGCCCTGGCGCGCCCAGCTGATCGGCAGCCTGGCCGAGCAGGTCGAGGGCCTGCTCGTGGAGGACGACACGGCCGAGGCGGTGCGCCGCGTCGACATCGACCGGCTGGTCGACGTCGGCTTGGCCCGCTCGGTGGCGCTGGACGGCCGACCCCGGGTGCGGGTGGAGGTGCGGCCCGGAGGCCTGGAGCTGCTGGTCGCGGCCACCGACCGGCTCGGGCTGTTCAGCGAGACCGCCGGCCTGCTGGCCAGCCACGGCGTGCAGGTGCGCTCGGCGGTGCTGCACACCGTCGACGGCGTGGCCGTGAACACCTGGCGGGTCGACAAGCAGCTCCCTGCTGACGTGCCCGACCCGGCCTTCCTGGTCCAGCAGCTGGAGCGGCTGGAGCAGGGCGACAGCACCGTGCTGGCCCCGGTCCGCCGCCGCGAGGCCCGGTCGCTGGCCGCCGGCACCGCGTCGGACCCGTGGGTCGAGCTGGTGGAGGACGCCAGCGCCAGCGCCGTCGTGGTGGAGGTGCGCACCCAGGACCGCCCGGGGCTGCTCTACGCGCTCGGCCACGCGCTCGCGGCTCAGCGCCTCTCGATCCGCTCCGCCCACGCCAGCACCCTGGCCGGGCTGGCCATCGACACCTTCTACGTCACCGAGCCCGACGGCGACCGCCCCGCCGCCGACCGCGCGCGGGTGGCCCTCGACGCCCTCGTCACCGCCGCCGGTCCCGGCCGGTCCGACGGCGCGACCGGCTGAGCCCGGTCCGGACGACCCGAGACCGGTCCGACACGGCCCGGCACGGCACGCCCCCGGGGGGGGCGGACGTCCGCGTCAGGCGCGGGCGAGCAGCTCCTCGACCTCGGCCGTCGTGGGCGGCTGGGCCCCCTGGCGGGAGCAGACGATCGAGGCCGCCGCGGCCCCGCGCCGCAGCGACTCCTCCAGCCCCAGCCCGCGGGCGGCGTGGCCGTCGAGGAAGCCGGCCATGAAGGTGTCACCGGCGCCGACGGTGTCGACGACGTCGGTCGGGAACCCCGGGACGCGGGTGACGGCACCGCCCGGCTCGACGGCGACCCCGCCGCCCGGCCCGAGGGTGACGACGGCGAGCCCGAGGTCGTACTGCTCCACCCACGAGGCCGCGATGTCGACCGGGTCACCGGCGAAGCCCGCCTGGGCGAGGAACTCGATGTCGGCGTCGCTGGCCTTGACGATCCCCCGCCGCCGGCCGACGGCCCGCAGCCACGGCTGCACCTTCGCCCAGTAGGCCTCCGGGTCGGTGATGACCGTCGGCCGCACGTTGACGTCGTAGGAGACCCCGGAGGGCACCGTCCGCATCCAGTCGAGCAGCACCTCCGCGCCGGGGCTGACGACGCAGGACAGCGACGCGATGTGCAGCCAGTCGTCGGCGCGCAACGCGGGCAGGTCGTCGGCCTGCCAGCCGAAGTTGGCCGTGCCCGTGAAGTGGAAGGTGTAGCTGGCCACGCCCTCCTCGTCCAGGCTGACCACCGCGATCGAGGTCGCCTGGGAGGACTCGGTGGCCAGGTCCAGGTGCACCCCCGCGCCGGTGATGTGCTCCCGGAGCTGGCCGCCGAAGGCGTCGTTGGAGATCCGGCCCAGGAAGTGGGCGTCGGCCCCCAGCTGGCCGAGCGCGACGGCGGAGTTCATCGGGCCGCCCGCGGACAGCGCCAGCCAGGTGGAGCGGAAGCTGTCGTCGGAGCTCTGCCGGTCCTGGACCAGGTCGATGAGGGTCTCCCCGCACACCACGAAGCGCGTCATACCGAGCCAACCTAGTGGAGCCCCCGCACGCCCGTCACCGCGCCGACCTCGGCGCGCAGGCCGCCCACCAGCTCGTCCCACAGGCTGGGCGGCAGCGCCCGCTCGCTCAGGTCGGCGAGCAGGTGGCCCAGGGTGTAGCCGGGGTCGTCGCGCTCCAACCGCTCGACGCAGCAGTTGAGCAGCGCCCCGTTCCCGCCGACCCACGCCTCGGCGCCCAGCAGCCCGAGCGGCGCCGACGCCACCTCCGGCGGGACGGCCGCCACCACCTGCGCCCAGAGCCGCTGGTGCTGCTCCGCCGTGGACCGGCTGACCATCGCCCAGCCGACGTCGCGGACCGCGAGGTCGAGGGCCAGCACCGCCAGCCGCGCGGCCGCGGTCTCGTCGGGGCCCGGCGGGACCAGTCCGGCCCGCACCCCGTCGGCCAGCGCCTGCGCCGCCGCCGGCCGGCCCAGCCCGCCGACCTGCTGGCGGGCCAGGGCGACCAGCCCCCGCAGCCTCGGCACGGCGTCGGCCGCCGGCCCGGCGACCAGGGCCTCGAGGTCGGACCGGCTGCGCCCCGCGACCAGGCCGCGGTACACCGCCTCCGCGGCCAGCGGGTGGGCGTCCGGGTCGAAGACGGACCCCTCGGGCGGGCAGCAGCCGGTGCGGCAGCTGAGCGACCACCACCGCGCCCCGCTGACCAGCACCACCTCGCGCACGCCCACCTCGCCGCCCAGTGCGACGCGCACCCGCTCGAGCACCCGGCGGGTGCCGGGGCCGTCGTCGCCGTAGCCGACCAGCACCAGCTCGTCGACCTCGTGCTGGGTCCTGAGCTGCCGCACCTGCGCAGCCACCGCCGTCTCCTCCCCGGGCGGGGGCAGGTCGATCCGGGCGGTCAGCAGCACCCGGCCCCGCCGGGAGAGGACGACGACCAGCGACTCGGCCGGGTGGAAGCCCAGCAGGTAGGGGATGACGGCCAGGAAGTCCGCCGGTCGTCGCACCCGCAGCCGGTGCGGGTCGGTCGTCGGACCGGGGTCGGAGGGGTGCTGCTCGGCGGGCGGCTGGCGACGGCTGACGGTCATGCCGGGACCCTCCGGACGCCGCTCCCGGAGGTGCGGCGGCCGGCCGGCCTGGGGACGACGACCCGGGGCGGCCCGCCCCTGTGGACGACGCCGCGCGGCCGGACCTCCGCACCCGGCCGCCCGCGCTACCGTGGCCCGATGAGCGAGCGGCCGGACGGCGGCGAGGGGCTGGGTCGCAGCTCCGGCGGCACGCCGGACTTCGTCCAGCCCGCCCCGCCGATCCCCCCGGGTCCGCCCCCGCCCGCCGCGCCCCCGCGCCCCGCGGCGCCGTACCGACCCTCCCGCCGCCCGGCCGTGGTGACCGCCGCCGTCGTCCTCGTGGTCGCCGTGGTGACGGCGCTCGGCACGGTCGCCGCCTGGCGGGCCGACACCCGGGTCCCCCCGCCGGCCCCGGCGACGACCCGGCCGGCCGCCAGCCCCTCGACCGCCGAGCGGGACGCCATCCTGTTCACCGGTGCCCGCGGCACGGGCCGGCTCGCGGTGCTCGAGACCAGCTGGGAGCCGGGCAGCCCCGACCGGCTGCGGCTCACCGTCGAGCTGACCTGCACGACCGGCACGGTCGACCACGGCCCCGACTCGTTCCAGCTCTTCGACGCGACCGGGCGGCTGGTCGAGCCCTCCACGGCGGGCGGGGGCGCCGGTGACCTCGGGTACGGCCGCCTCGGCCGGGGCGAGCAGGTGCGCGGCGAGGTGCTGTTCGACGTCGCCCGGCAGCCGGTCACGCTGGTGCTCAGCGACGACGCGGGCTCCGTGGCGGCGCTGCGGATCACTGGCTGACCTAGGCTGCGCGGGTGCAGATCGAACAGCTCGACGTCCGCGACTGGGAGGTGCTCCGGCTCAGCAACGGCGCCGTCAGCCTGGACGTGGTGCCGGCCCTCGGCGGGACCGTCACCGGCCTCCGCCGGCTCCCCGACGGCGCCTCCCTCCTGTGGAGCACGCCCTGGGGGCTCCGCCGCCGCGGCGCCTGGTCGCTGCCGGGCAGCTCCGAGGCCCAGATGGTCGACACCTACCCGGGCGGCTGGCAGACGCTGTTCCCCAACGGCGGCGACACCGCCGTGGTCGGCGGCGTCGAGTGGGGCCACAGCGGCGAGGCCCGGCTGACGTGGCTGGACTGGCAGGTCGAGGGCGACAGCCTGGTGCTGACGGGGCGGCTGGTGCGCTCCCCCTTCACCCTGCGCAAGACCTTCACCCTCGACGGCGACGAGGTCGTCCTCGACGAGACGGTGCACAACGTCGGCGGCGAGCAGGTCGAGCTGATGTGGGGCTCCCAGCTGGCCCTGGGCGGCGACCTCGTGGGGCCGGGGAGCAGCGTCACGACCTCGGCCAGCACCGTCCACCCCGACCCGCGCTTCAGCACCAGCACCAGCTACGACGACCTCATGCCCTGGCCGCGCTCGCACGGCCAGCGCAGCGTCGTCAACCTCTCCCGGCTCCCCGGGCCCGAGGCCGACGAGACCCGGCTGGCCTACCTGGCCGACTTCGACACGCCGTCGGTGACCGTCCGCAGCCCCGACCGGACGGTCGGGCTGGACCTCACCTGGGACGAGGACTGGCCCTACCTCTGGTACTCGATGGAGGCCGGCGGGCGGCACGGGTTCCCCTGGTACTCCCGCGGGTACTTCCTCGCGCTGGCCCCCGGGACGGGGTGGCCGGCCCACGGCCTGCACGAGGTCCGGCGGGCCTCCGCCACCACCGTCTGGGTCCAGGCGGACGAGGAGCGCACCAGCCGGCTGCGGCTGCGCGTGCACCCCGTGCCCGCGGTCTGAGCCCGCCCTCGACCGGCCGCGTGCCGGACCCGGCGGGAGCCCCGGCCGGGCGGGCGAGGGCAGCCGAACCTTCGTGGCGCGCACGCGGTCACCGGGCTTGACTGGGGGTGTGCCACCGCTGACCCCGCCCACCCCGACCGCCGAGGCGGACCCCACCCGCACCCTCCCGGCCTCCGCCGAGCCGACCCACGCCGCCGAGCCGCACGCGTCCGGCCTCGCCAACCGCCTGAACGGTCTGCGCGCGGCCGTGCTGGGCGCCAACGACGGCATCGTCTCGGTCGCCGCGGTCGCCGTGGGCGTCGCCGGCGCCACCCCGGCCCTGGCCCCCGTGCTGACCGCCGCCTCGGCCGCGCTGGTGGGGGGCGCCGTCTCGATGGCGCTCGGGGAGTACGTGTCGGTCAGCAGCCAGCGCGACAGCGAGCGCGCCCTCATCGCCAAGGAGGAGGCCGAGCTGGCCGCGATGCCGGAGGCCGAGCTCGACGAGCTGACCGCGCTGTACGAGGCCCGCGGCCTCAGCGCCGCCACCGCCCGCGCCGTCGCCGAGGAGCTCACCGCCCAGGACGCGCTGGGCGCGCACCTGGAGGCCGAGCTCAACATCGACCGCGACGACCTCGTCAGCCCCTGGCACGCGGCGGGCGCCTCGGCGGCCGCCTTCGTGGCCGGCGCCCTGCTGCCGATGCTCGCCGTCCTCCTGCTGCCCCAGGGCTCACGGGTCGCGGGCACGGTGGTCGCCGTGCTGGTCGCCCTGGCCCTGACCGGGGCGGCCGGCGCCCGGCTGGGCGGCAGCCCGCTGCTGCGCCCCACCCTGCGCGTCGTCGTCGGCGGTGCGGTCGCCCTGGCGGCCACCTTCGCCATCGGCCGGCTGCTGGGGACGACCGTCCTGGGCTGATCCCTCCGGGCCGGCGCCGTCGCGCCGGCCTTGACCGGCCGGGGCACCCTGGAGGTCCGACCCCGCCGCCCGGTGGGCCCGGCGCCGAGGAGCACCGATGAAGCAGGAGACCGTCCGTCCCGCCCAGGCGGCGCTCGTCATGGCGACCCTGCTGGCCGGGCTCTGGCTGCTCGAGGTCGTGGACACCCTGAGCGGCGGCGCCCTCGACGCCTACGGGATCGAGGCCCGCGAGCTCGACGGGCTGCCGGAGATCGTCACCGCCCCCTTCCTGCACGCCGGGTTCCAGCACCTGGCGAGCAACAGCGTGCCCTTCGGCGTCCTCGGGTTCCTCATCCTGCTGAGCGGCGTCGCCCGCTGGCTGCTGTCGTCGCTGGCCAGCATCGTCTCCTCGGGCCTGTTCGCCTGGGCCCTCACGCCCGCCGACACGATCGTCCTCGGCGCGAGCGGTCTGATCTTCGGCTGGCTCACCTACCTCATCGCCCGGGGCGTCTGGTCCCGCCGGCCGGCGCAGGTGCTCGTGGGCCTGGCCGTGCTGCTGGTCTACGGGGGGCTGATCTGGGGCGTGCTGCCCGGGGCGGCCGGGATCAGCTGGCAGGCCCACCTGGGCGGGGCGGTCGGCGGCGTCCTCGCCGCCTGGCTGCTGCACCGCCGCCGGCCGGTGCCGGTGACCGGCTCCCGGGTGGGTCAGACCTCGTCCTGGTGACCCCCGGCCAGGTCGGCCCGCAGCGCCACGACCTGCGCGCGGGCCCGGGCCAGCCGGTCGGCGTCCGCCGGGGCCGGGGCCTCCTCGCGGAACCACTGCTCGAGGCCGGCGGCCAGCTCGGAGGCGCGGTGGCGTCCGAACGTCCCCGCCGAGCCGACCACCTGGTGCGCCGCCGACTTCGCGGCCTCGCGGCGGGCGGTGTCCAGCTGACCGGCGGCGAGGGCGGTCAGGGCCTCCTCGATCACGGCGGTCCGGGCGAGGTTGGCCTCGCGCGCGGACGCGGCGAGGACGGCCATGACGGCCCCCAGGGCGTCGTCAGGATCCTCGACCGGCCGCACGGGCACCACGCTTCGTCCTCCGTCTCACCACCCGAGCAGCCGCGCCACCTCGGCCGGCAGGGTCATCGGGTCGAAGGGCTTCGGTATTACACCAGACACCTCGAGGTGCTCCCAGAGCTGGTGGCCCTCACCGCCCACCTTGGCGGTGAGGAAGACGATCGGGATGTCGCGGGTGGCGGGGTCCTCGCGCAGGGCGACCACGGTGCTCGGGCCGTCCATCCCGGGCATCATCACGTCCAGCAGCAGCGCGTCCGGCTGGTCCCGCAGGGCGACGGCGCAGGCCTCGGCCCCCGAGCCCGCGGTCAGCACCTGCCACCCGCCGACCATCTCCAGCGAGACCTTGGCGACCTCGCGCAGCATGTCGTCGTCGTCGACGACGAGCACCCGGTGGCTGCTCACGGCCGGCCCCGTCCTGACGTCGCGCCCGTACCCATCGACGACCACCCCATTCTCCGGCCCGTCCGGGCCCCGGCGCACGTCCACGGGGGCCTTCGTGTGTCGATCATCGTAACGGCGCACGGGTGGTAGCGTCACCGTCCATGGAGAGCCATGGGCGTCTCCAAGGTTCGGGGGCTTGGCGATTCGGTCTGTTCAGCGCGACCACGGGACTGCTGGTCCTCGTGCTGGCCGTGCTGCTGTCGAGCGACCTCCCGGCGGAGGTCCGCACCCTGCTCAGCGGGAGCGCGCTCGTCGGGGTGGGTCTCACGGCGTGCATCTCGTGCCGCTTCCGGGCGGTGCGGAGCACCGGCCTCCGACGGCGTGCGTACAACCTGTGGTCGCTCGCCTGCCTGAGCGCAGCGCTCGGCAACCTCGGGCTGATGATCAACGGGGCCCAGCGCGACCGTGAGACGGTCTCGGCCAGCGACATCACCCTGCTGGCCACCCTGGTGCTCGCCGTCGCCGGCGTCACCACCTTCCCCCTCGCCCGCCGCCGCGGCACCGACCTCGCGCGGATGCTGCTCGACGGCGTGGTCATCGGCGGCTCCATCCTGGCCGTGGTCTCGATCCGCATCTGGTCCCAGGTGGCGACCATGGACCCCACCGTCGCCGTCGCCAACCTCGCCGCCCCCGTCTTCGACATCGTCGTCGCCACCCTGGGTGCCCTCCTGTTCATGCGGACCGCGCGCGGGGACCGCTCCGTGCTGGGGGCCCTGGCCATCGGGTTCTCCCTCTACGCCGTCTCCGACCTCCTCTACGCGCTGCGGCTGGTGAACACCGGGTTCTTCGAGCTGGGCACCCCCGTCGACCTCGGCTGGGTGGCCGGCTACGCCCTGATCGCCTGGTCGGTGGCCAACGCCACCACCCCGGCCCCCGGGCAGCCGGACGGCGAGGTGGAGAGCTCGCCGGTCGTGGGCACCGCCACCGTCTTCAGCGTCTTCCTGCTGGCCGCCCTGCTCAGCCTCGTCGGGGTCGAGAACGACAGCGTCAACCTCGTCACCGCCGTGCTGTGGACCGTCGTGCTGCTGGCCGTGCTCGGCCGGCAGTTCCTGCTGGTCCTCGACAACGAGCAGCTGCGCCGCACGCTGGAGCAGCGCGTCGTCGAGCGCACGCGCTCCCTGCGCCAGGTGACCCGGCAGAGCGACCTCCTGGTGAACTCCGTCGGCGACGGCATCTACGGGGTCGACCGGTTCGGGCTCGTCACCTTCGTCAACCCGGCGGCCGCCGAGGCCCTCGGCTACGAGGCCCTGGAGCTCATCGGGCACGACGCCCACGCCACCTTCCACGCCCCCGCGCCGACCGGGCAGGCCTACCCGTCGGAGAGCTGCTACATCGCCGAGGCGATCCGCGACGGCATCGCCACCAACGCCGAGGAGGACAGCTACCTCCGGGCGGACGGGCTGGAGATCCCCGTCGAGGTGACCGCCACCCCGCTGACCGACGACGGCGCCACCCTGGGCGCGGTCGTGGTCTTCCGCGACGTCACCCAGCGCCGGGAGGTCGACCGGCTCAAGAACGAGTTCGTCTCGATGGTCAGCCACGAGCTCCGGACCCCGCTCACCGCGATCCGCGGCTCGCTCGGGCTGCTGGCCGGCGGCGCGCTGGGACCCCTCACCCCGGCGGCCGGCCGGATGGTCGACATCGCCCTGGTCTCCAGCGAGCGGCTGACGCGGCTGATCAACGAGATCCTGGACCTGGAGCGGATGGAGGCCGGGGCCCTGCCCATGGAGCTCTCCGACCTGTCCGCCACCGACCTGCTGCGCACCGCGGTGGAGCAGGCGGGCGTCCTCGCGACGGAGGCCGACGTCTCGCTGCGGGTGATCCACGCCGAGGGCGTGGTGCGGGCCGACGAGGACCGCGTGGTCCAGACCCTGCTCAACCTGCTGGGGAACGCGATCAAGTTCTCCAGCCCCGGCCAGGAGGTCACCGTGCAGTGCGTCCGTCGCGGCAGCTTCGTGGAGTTCGAGGTCTCCGACTCCGGGCGGGGCATCCCCGAGGACAAGCTGGACGCGGTGTTCGCGCGGTTCCAGCAGGTCGACTCCTCCGACGCGCGCGAGAAGGGCGGGTCGGGCCTGGGCCTGGCCATCAGCCGCAGCATCGTCGAGCGACTGGGCGGGCGGATCTGGGCCCGCAACAACCCCGACGGGGGTGCCGCGTTCCGCTTCACCCTGCCCGTGCCGCTGGCCGTGGAACCCGTGACGGCGCCCGCGGACCGGGTGCCACCCGTCCGCGACCGCCGCGCCGTCCCCGCCCCGGCCGGCACCGCCCGCTGACCGTCCCGCCCGTCCCCGCTCCCGTCGACCGCCCCCGTCGTCCCGCACCGTCGCGACCGGCGAACCGCCCCCACCTCCAGGAGGACACCGTGCCGTCACCGCAGGCCCCCGTCTCGACCGAGACCGCCCCCGACCACCGGTCCGCGCCGTCCGCGCTGACCGGGCTGCGGATCCGGATGAGCCGCAGCCGCGCCGAGGGTCCGACCCGGCTCGCGGCCTTCGACGCGGCCCTGGTCGCCGCCGGCCTGCAGAACTTCAACCTGCTCCCGCTGAGCTCGGTCATCCCCCTCGGGGCCACCGTCGACGTGGTCCCGCCCGCCGAGCAGCTCAAGGGCCGCCACGGCGACCTCCTCTACTGCGTCTACGCCGCCTCCTACGCCACGACCCCGGGCGCCGAGGCCTGGGCCGGTATGGCCTGGGCGCTGCAGACCGACGGCTCGGGGGCCGGGCTGTTCGTCGAGCACAGCAGCACCACCGAGGCCGACCTGCACGCCCACCTCGGGGCGACCCTCGGCGCGATGATGGAGAACCGCGAGCAGGACTACGTCGAGGGCGGGCGCCTGGTGGCCTCGGCCACCTGCACGGGCGCCCCGGCCGCGGCCCTGGTGGTGGCCAGCTACCAGACGGCCGGCTGGGACCCCGCCCCGGTGCCCGGCGGTGCGCGGTGAAGGGCCTGGCGCGCGTCTACGACGCGGAGGACCTCGGCCAGCACGGCCAGTGGCGCTTCACGCGGGAGTACCACGTCGAGCCCGAGATGACGCTGGCCTTCTACGAGCTCTACGAGGCCGCCTTCGGTCCGCTGCGGACCCAGGCGATGGCCCGCCAGGTGCTCACCGAGTCCGAGTTCGCCGCCCAGATGGTCGACGACGCCGTCATGAAGTACGTCGCCTGGGACGACGAGGGCCGACCGGTGGGGATGTGCACCATGACGCGGCGCCTGGAGACCGTGCCGTGGATCAGCCCCCAGTACTTCGAGGCCCGATACCCCGAGCACTGGGCCCGCGACGCCGTCTGGTACTTCGGCTTCGTGCTCGCCCACCCCAGTCAGCGGCACGCCCGCTTCCTGGACCAGATGGTCGAGATCGGCATCCGGGACCCGCTGGCCGACCGCGCCGTCTGCGGCTACGACATGTGCGCCTACAACGTCGACACCCTGCCGCTGGGCCAGCGGCTGGCCGACGCCTTCGAGCGCGTCACGGGCGCCGTCCCCGAGCGCGCCGACGGGCAGTACTACTACACGCTGGACTTCACGTGAGCACCCCCAACCCCGGGGCCGGTCCAGGCCCCACGTCGTCCGGTCCCCCCGGCAGCGCCCGCCGCGACGACGTGCCCACCTCCAGAACGGTCGGTACCGTATGAGCATGTCCACCGGGTCGTCCCCCTCCGCCGCGCCGACGCAGGCGTCGGGGCGGGTGGCGGTCGTGATCGAGGACGACGCGGACATCCGCAACCTGCTGAGCGCGATCCTCACCCAGGCGGGCTTCACCTGCCACGCGAGCGGGACCGGGGCCGAGGGCATCGACGCGGTGCGGACCCACCAGCCGATCGTCACCACCCTCGACATCAGCCTGCCGGGCATCGACGGCTTCGAGGTCGCCCGCCAGATCCGCGCCTTCAGCAGCACCTACATCATCATGCTGTCGGCCCGCGACGAGGAGATCGACACCTTGATGGGCCTCGACGCCGGGGCCGACGACTACCTCACCAAGCCGTTCCGCCCGCGCGAGCTGCGCGCGCGGATCGAGGCCATGCTGCGCCGCTACCACCTGCCCGGCCTCACCGAGTCGGGCGGCCCGGCTCCCGCGGCGACGCCGGCCCCGGCGGCCGCGTCCTCGGCCCCCGCGGCGGCGGCCGAGGACGACGACGAGGCCGGCTGGCTGGCGCACAACGGCCTGCGGATCAACGAGGAGATGTGGCTCTGCGACGTCGACGGCTCCCCCGTCGAGCTCACCCGCAGCGAGTTCGACCTGCTGCTGGCGATCATGCAGGGCGCCCGCCGGGTGATCAGCAAGGACGCCCTCGCCCTGGAGCTGCGCGGGGACTACGCCACGACCGGCTACGTGTCCGACTCCGACAAGCGGGCGGTCGAGGTGCACATGGCCAACCTGCGGCGCAAGCTCAACGACCCCGTCGGCGCCCCGCGGTTCATCGAGACGGTGCGCGGGGTGGGCTACCGGCTCGCCGACGCCCGCCGCTCGACCGCGCGGCGCTGACCCTCGCCGCCCGACCGGCGGCGCACCTGTGAGCACGACGAACGGCCCGGGTCCTGGTGGACCCGGGCCGTGCGACGTCGTGCTCAGGCGTCGTGAGCGGTGCTCAGCCGGCCCGCTCGGCCGGCTCCCCCAGCCGACGGGCGACCGCGGCGGCCTCGACGGCCAGCCGGGCCGTCAGCGCCTCCAGCTCGTCGGCGCCAGCCCCGTCCAACACGCCCCGCAGCTCCCGGACGACGGCGGCCAGCTCGGCCGCCCCGACCATGGCGCTGCTGGACTCCAGGCTGAGCAGCGCGACGTGCGCCGGCTCCACCTCGTGCTGGGCGACCAGGCGCTCGATCGTGGCCACCCGGCCGTCGAGCAGGTCCAGGTAGTCCTGCCGGAAGCAGGCCATCATGTCCTGCTCCTGCGGCGTCATCTGCCACTCGCGCGTGGGGCCGGCCGGCCGCGGCGCGTGCTGCGCCGGGGCCGACCGGTCCTGCGGGCCGTCCGGCTGGACGGCCCGGTCCCCGTGCGAGAGACCGGAGGCTCCCCCGGCCTCCCTCCCCGGCATCAGGCGCTCCCCCGAGCAGACCTGGTGCCCGGGCCGCGGCCGGTCCCCCCGACCGGACCGCGGCCTCGTGCCCGGTGCGTCCTCGCGGACGGACCGGTGGCCAGAGGGGAGTCCAGCGGCTGGACCGGACTCCTCCCTGGAGGCCGCAGCAGCGCGGACCCTGGCTCCCCCGAACCGGGCCGTGCTGGCGACCACCTCTGCTCGGCCCCGTGCACGGTCGTCCCGTTGCCGCCGCTCGCGTCCCCCCGGACGTGGGCGGTCGGCCCGGACCGGACTGCGTGGGCACCACAGCGCTCGACCAGCCGGCCTGCCATGGTGTTCATCTGCAGTCCTCTCATGTGTGCACAGGACCCGAGGCCCTCGGTCGGGACCCCCCGTCCCGACATGGAGGAGTCTGCTCGGAGCCTCTCTGGCCCCTCTCGGTATTGCGGCAGGTAATCCTCAGGATCACCTCAAGATCACCTTGTCACGACCACCTGGTGCTCGCCAGCGCGGTCCGTGGTGGACTGGCGGTCATGCGCGTTGCGGTGATCGGCGGCTCCGGCCACATCGGCTCCTCCCTCCTCCCCCGGCTGGTCCGGGCGGGGCACGAGGTGCTCAACCTCAGCCGGGGGTCGTCGCGGCCCTACGTCGACGACCCGGCCTGGGCCGAGGTCGTCCCCGTGGCGGTGGACCGCGAGGCCGAGGACGCCGCCGGCACCTTCGCCGCCCGGGTGGCCGACCTCGGCGCGGACGCCGTCGTCGACCTCATCTGCTTCACCCCCGCCTCGGCGCAGGCGCTGGTCGAGGGCCTCCGCGGCCGGACCGGCCACCTCCTGCACTGCGGCTCCATCTGGATGCACGGGCCGAGCACGCGGGTCCCCCTCACCGAGGACGACCCGCGCCACCCCGTCGGCGACTACGGCGTGGCCAAGGACGCGATCGCCACGCTGCTGGCGCAGGAGACCGCCGCCGGCGGGCTGGTCACCACCTCGCTGCACCCGGGGCACATCAGCGGCCCCGGCTGGGCGCCGATCACCCCGCTGGGCAACCTCGACGCCGGCGTCTGGGAGCGGCTGGCGCGCGGGGAGGAGGTGCTGGTGCCGGGCACCGGCGCCGAGCTGCTGCACCACGTGCACGCCGACGACGTCGCCGCGGCCTTCCAGCTGGCGCTCGAGCAGCGCGACGCCGCCGCCGGCCAGGTCCTGCACGCCACCGCCGCGCGGGCCATGACCGTGCGCGGCCTGCTCGAGGTCGCCGCCGGGTGGTTCGGGCGGGAGCCTGTCACCCGGGTCGTCGGCTGGGAGGAGTACCGGGCCGCCACCCCGGCGCCGTTCGCCGACCAGAGCTGGGACCACCTGTGGCGGAGCCAGTACGCCTCGCCCGACAAGGCCCGGCAGCTGCTCGGCTACACGCCGGGCGAGCCCGACGTCGCGGTCCGCGAGGGCGTGGACTGGCTGCGCCGGCACGGCGACCTGCGCCACCTCGGGGCGCCGCCGGAAGGCTGAGGACGGAGGTGGTGGGCCCACCCCCTCCTCACGCTGCGCAACAAAGATGTCAGTGTGGGGGCATGGAGTACACCCACCTCGGCCGCACCGGCCTCAGCGTCTCGCGCCTCTGCCTCGGCACCATGAACTTCGGTCCCCAGACCGACGAGGACGTCGCGCACGGCATCATGGACACCGCCCACACCCAGGGCGTCAACTTCTTCGACACCGCGAACGGCTACGGCGGCGAGGGCCACCGCGGCTGGACCGAGGAGATCATCGGCCGCTGGTTCGCCCAGGGCGGCGGGCGGCGCGAGAAGACCGTGCTCGCCACCAAGGTCTACGGCGACATGGGCACCTGGCCCAACGAGGGCAAGCTGTCCGCCCTCAACATCCGCCGCGCCCTCGACGCCAGCCTCAAGCGGCTGCAGACCGACTACGTCGACGTCTACCAGTTCCACCACATCGACCGGAACACCCCCTGGGACGAGATCTGGCAGGCGGTCGACGTCGCGATCGCCCAGGGCAAGATCCTCTACGCCGGCAGCAGCAACTTCGCCGGCTGGCACATCGCCCAGGCCCAGGCGGCCGCGGCGGAGCGCCACAGCGTCGGCCTGGTCAGCGAGCAGTCGCTCTACAACCTGCTGGTCCGCGACATCGAGCTCGAGGTGATCCCCGCCGCGGAGCACTACGGCCTGGGCATCATCCCCTGGTCCCCGCTGCAGGGCGGCCTGCTGGGCGGCGTGGTGAAGAAGACCGAGGAGGGCAAGCGCCGGCTCGAGGGCCGCTCCGCGCAGAGCCTCGAGGAGCACCGCGACCAGCTCACGGCGTACGAGGACTTCGCCGAGCAGCTGGGCCACCAGCCGGGCGACCTCGCGCTGGCCTGGCTGCTGCACCAGCGTGCGGTGACGGCGCCGATCATCGGCCCGCGCACCCCCGAGCAGTTCGACGGCGCCCTGCGCGCGGTCGACATCCGCCTGGACGAGGCGGCGCTCAGCCGGCTGGACGAGATCTTCCCTGGGCACAAGACCGCCCCCGAGGACTACGCCTGGTAGTCGGCCGACCCGGCCCGGAGACACCTGTGCCTCCCGCCCCCGTCCCGGGGGTGGGAGGCACACGTGCTCCCGAGCTCTGTGCCGCGGCGCCGGGCGGCGTCCGTGTTCCCTCCCCCAGGGGCGAACTCCGGACGCGCGCCCGAGCGGCGACGGGTCGCCGGGGGACGGACCCCGTCGGCGACTAAATCGATTTTAGGTCCTCGGCAGGCGTCGTTGTCGAGTCCTGTGTCCTGTTCCGGACATAGCCGATAGTGGACATCGGGTGGACGCCGGGGGCTCAGCCGGTGACGAGGGCGCGGATGTCGTCGGCCGTCAGCCGGCTGCTGGCGAGGGCGTCCTCCCCCAGCACCGAGCTGAACAGCTCGCCCTTGCGGGCCTTCAGCTCCATCACCTTCTGCTCGATCGTGTCCTGGGCGACCATCCGGTAGACCATCACCGTCTTGTCCTGGCCGATCCGGTGCGTGCGGTCGACGGCCTGCGCCTCCGCCGCCGGGTTCCACCAGGGGTCCAGCAGGAAGCAGTAGTCGGCCTCGGTGAGGTTGAGCCCGAAACCACCGGCCTTGAGGCTGATGAGGAACACGGGCGCCGACCCGTCGCGGAAGCTCTGCACCACCGCGTCCCGGTCCCGGGTGCGCCCGTCGAGGTAGGCGTGGGGCAGCCCGGCCGCGTCCAGCCGCTCGCGCACCCGGGCGAGGAAGCTGGTGAACTGGCTGAAGACCAGCGCCCGGTGGCCCTCGGCGACCAGCTGCTCGAGGTCGGACACCAGCAGCTCGGTCTTGGCCGAGGGGACGTTCGCGTGCTCGGGGTCGACCAGGGCGGCGTCGAGGCTCAGCTGGCGCAGCCGGGTGAGCGAGCCCAGGATCGTGAAGCGGTTGGCCTCCACGTCCTCGAGCAGGCCCAGCACCTTCTGCCGCTCCCGCTGCAGGTGGGTCTGGTAGATCCGCAGGTGCTTCGGCTGCAGGACGACCTCGACGACCTGCTCCTGCTTGGGCGGCAGCTCGGGCGCCACGCTCTCCTTGGTGCGGCGAAGCACCAGCGGTCGGATCCGGCGCCGCAGCTGGGCCAGCTTGTCCTGGTCCCCCGCCCGCTCGATCGGCCGCCGGTAGTAGGAGCTGAACCGGTCGGGATCGGGGAACAGCCCCGGGGCGCTCAGCGACAGCAGCGACCACAGGTCCATCAGGTCGTTCTCCAGCGGCGTCCCGGTGACGGCGACGGTGAAGGGGACGGCCACCCGGCGGGCGCTCAGGTAGGTCTTGGACCGGTGGTTCTTGACGAACTGGGCCTCGTCGAGAATCAGCCCGGCCCAGTCCTGGGCCGCCCACACCTCCTCGTCGATCCGCAGCAGCGCGTAGGAGGTGACGACGACGTCGGCGCCGGCCACCAGGGCGGCGAGCGAGCGCTCCGCCCCGCCGCGCCCCCGCGTCCGCTTGGCCTCGGACTCCCCGACCACCACCACCCGCAGGTCGGGGGTGAAGGTCGCGGCCTCGCGGGCCCAGTTCGTCACCACGCTGGTGGGGGCCACGACGAGGAACGGCGGGCCCGGCGCCCGCTCGCGAGCGTGCGCCACCAGGGCGAGCACCTGCAGCGTCTTCCCCAGCCCCATGTCGTCGGCGAGCACGCCGCCCAGGCCCGAGGCCTCCAGGTGCGCGAGCCAGCGGTAGCCCTCCCGCTGGTAGGGCCGCAGCTCGGCGCGCAGGCCCGCCGGGTCCTCGACCGCCGGCACCTCGCTGGTCCCGGCCAGGCCGCGGACGGCGGCGGTCCAGCGGGTCGAGGCGTCGAGCACCGAGCCGAGCCCGACGAGGTCCTGCCACAGGCTCGCCTGCTCCCGGCTGATCGCCAGCCCCGGCTCGTCGTCGGGCGCGTCCTCCACGAGGGCCTTCGACTCCTCGATGAGCTCGCGCAGCCGCTGCAGCTCGGGGCGGTCGAGGGCGAAGTAGACCCCGGTCTCCAGGACCAGGTACTCGTCCCCGCGGGTGAGCGCGGCGAAGAGCTGCTCGAACGGCACCGCCTCGCCCTCGATGCTCACCTCGATGTGCAGGTCGAACCAGTCGGTGCTGCCGTCGCGCTCCCGGGCGGAGACGGCGACGGCGGGCTCGGCGTCGCTGCGCCGGTAGGCGACCACCTCCCCCACCAGCTCGACGGCGACGCCGGCCTGCTCCAGGGCGGGCAGCACCCGGTCGACGAAGACCAGCGCGGCCGCCTCGGGCAGCTCGACGTGCGGGGCCGGCCGGGGCGGGGCGGCGTGCGGCGCGGCGAGCACCGGCAGCTCGTCGTAGGGCAGCGGCAGCGCCTCGACCAGCGCGGCCTCGGCGGCCGGGTCCCGCAGCCCGGGCCGGCCGGCGGGCTCGTCCAGGGCGTGCTCCCGGACGCCCTCGCCGGTGCCGTAGCGCACCGACCAGTCCAGCCGGACGCGGTGCCCGGAGCCGAAGCCGACCCGCAGGGCCAGCACCGGCAGGACGCGCTCGGGCAGGGCCACGGAGGCGTCGGCCGAGCCGAGGCCCACCTTGTGCCGCAGCTGCGGCGCGAACTCCCCGAGGAACCGCTCCTCGTCCCGGGCCGGCACCAGCAGCGGCTTCGCGTCCACGACCAGCTGCCGGAGCTCGCGGCTGAGCAGCTGCTCCAGGCGGGAGACCACGAGGCGCTCGGCGCCCTCGGCGTCGGCCGAGACGGCGAAGATCCCGTGCGCGGGCTCGCCCAGCACGCCGACCGACGGCAGGTCCAGGCGGCGGCCGCCGAGCACCACCCGCGGACCCACGAGCAGGCCCGCGGCCCCGGCCCGGCGCACGTCGAGGGTGACGCTGGCGCGCTCGGTCGTGCGGACCGGTCCGGTGAGCGGCTTGGCCATCAGCAGGTCCAGCCCCGCGGCGGCCGCCTGGTCCAGCAGCGCCCAGAAGGCGCTGGTGACGGTGCCGAGCGACAGCCAGGGCGTCCGCGGCAGGGCGTAGCGCGCCCCGGCGCCGGCTGCGGCCCGGAACTGCAGCAGCAGCTCGCGGTGCTCGGCCCGGTAGGAGCGCGCGACGAAGTCGAGGTCCTCCCAGGAGATGCCGCTCCTGACCCAGCCGCCGCTGCGGCCCTGCCGGACCGGGCGCATCCGCAGGTCCTGGCGGCCGGCGTACCCGCGGTAGGCGGGGATCCGCTCGACCTCGAACTCCAGCGCGAGCGGGGCGGCGGTCTCCAGAGGCTCGGGGTCGGGCGCGGCCAGCAGCCGTTCGAGGGCCACCTCCCACTCGGGGCGGTCGACCTGGTGCCGCAGGGCGGTGCTGGTCCGGGCGACCACGAGCACGGCCGCGGCGTGCTTGCAGTCCAGCACCACCGGGCAGGTGCACTGGCCGCGGTAGACCGTCGTCGCCCCCGAGCGGGACGGGTTGAGGTGGACCGTCACCTCGTAGTCGTCGCGGTAGCTGCCGCGGACCCGCCCGGACACGGTCATCGCGTCCTCGTCCAGCCGGACGTCGTGCACCCGGCCGGAGCGGGCGTAGACCAGAGCGCGGGCGAACGCGTCGCTGCCGACCATCGCGGTGATCGCCTCGTTGCCCAGCAGCGCGTCCCAGGCGGGCACGTCACTCGGGTCAGGCACGACCGCGAGCGTAGTCGGCACCTCCGACAGCCCGCCCGCGCGCGGAATCCGCAGCACCCCCCGGCGTGGTGCGTGCGGGGCCGGGTGCCACAGTGGTGCCGGTGCGCCCGGCAACGGTGCGCCAGACCCCACCCGCACCCCGGCGGGGGGAACGAGACGGAGGATCGATGAGCGAATCGACGCAGGGTCCGAGCCTGGGCGCGGCGGACCTCGAGGGACCGGCCGACGGCGGCGCTGACGGCATCACGGGCATCCAGGACGGCGGGGCCGACGGCGGCGCCGACAGCGGCTCGGAGGGTCCCGCCGACGGCGGCGCCGAGGGCACCCCGGGCGTGCAGGACGGCGGGGCCGACGGCGGCGCCGAGGGTCCGGCCGACGGCGGCGCGGACGGCACCCCCGGTGTCTCCGACGGCGGTGCTGACGGCGGTGCTGACGGCGGGGCCGAGGGTCCGGCCGACGGCGGCGCGGACGGCACCCCCGGTGTCTCCGACGGCGGCGCGGACGGCGGCGCCGAGGGCCCCGCTGACGGTGGCGCGGACGGCACCCCCGGTGTCTCCGACGGCGGCGCGGACGGCGGCGCCGAGGGCCCGGCCGACGGCGGCGCCGACGGCACCCCCGGTGTCTCCGACGGCGGCGCCGACGGCGGCGCGCACTGAGCGCTGGTCAGCCTTGAACCCCACCACCCCCTCAGCCGAGGACCCCACCACCGGTGCGGTCGCGGCCGGGTCGGGTGGAGCAGGCAGCACGCCCGGCGTCCGCGCCGGGCGTGCTGTGCTCCCCCGCCTCGTCGCCGTCGACCCCGAGACCTTCGCCCGCGAGCACTGGGGCCGCAGCGCCCTGCTGTCCCCCGCCGGCGACCTGCCCCAGGACTTCAGCGACCTGCTGAGCTCCGACGCCGTCGACGAGCTCGTCTCCGAGCGCGGGCTGCGGACCCCCTTCCTGCGGGTCGCCAAGAACGGCTCCACGCTGGCCGACAAGACCTTCACCGCCCCGGGCGGCGTCGGCGCCGGCATCGCCGACCAGGTCAGCGACGACAAGCTCGTCAGCCTCTTCGCCGACGGCTCGACGATGGTCCTCCAGGCGCTGCACCGCGTCTGGCCGCCGATCATCGCGCTGTGCCAGCAGCTGGCCGCCGAGCTGGGTCACCCGGTGCAGGCCAACGCCTACGTCACCCCGCCCCAGAACCAGGGCTTCAGCAACCACTACGACGTGCACGACGTGTTCGTGCTGCAGATCGAGGGCGAGAAGCGCTGGCAGATCCACGCGCCCGTCCTGGAGTCGCCGCTGCGCGACCAGCCCTGGAGCGACCGCAAGGCCGCCGTCGCCGCCCGGGCGGCCGAGGAGCCGCTCCTCGAGGCGGTCCTCAAGCCGGGTGACTGCCTGTACCTGCCGCGGGGCTACCTGCACGCGGCGACCGCCCTGGGCGGGGTCAGCACCCACCTGACCATCGGCGTGCACAGCTGGACCCGCTACGCCCTCGCCGAGCAGCTGCTGCAGCAGGCGCTGCGGACCGTGGCCGCGGACCCCGTCGTGCGCGGGTCGCTGGCCCTCGGCGTCGACCTGGGACGGCCGGAGGACCTCGCCGGCGACGTCGACGTCGTCCGGGACGCCCTCGTCGCCGCTCTCGGCGCCGCCGACCGCGGGCGGCTGTCGGAGGTGCTCGACGCCGGCGCCCGCGGCACGCAGCGCGCCGCACCCGTCGGCCCGCTCCGCCAGCTGCGGACCGCGCAGGAGCTGGAGCCCGGCACGGTGCTGGCGCTGCGGGGCCACCTGGCCGCCCGGCTGGTGCCTCGCGGCGCCGGAGCGGTGCTGCGGAGCCGGGCCGCCGACCTGCCGCTGGTCGAGGCCGAGCTGGCCGCCGTCGGTCAGCTGCTGGAGGCCGGCAGCGCCACCACCGCCGCGCTCGGGGAGGACCTGGCCCGACGGCTGGTGCTCGCCGGGCTGGTCGTCGCCGGGTGAGCCTGGCCCCCGCTCCGGGCCGGGCCGGCGGCCCGCCGCGCTGCGCCGACGCCGCCGAGCTGCGCGGCGACGCGGGCGTCGGCACCGCCCCGCCCGCCGCCCGATGGCTGCTGCTGGAGCACCCCGGGCCGTGGGCGGTCGACGCCGTCCCCGGCTCGGGGGTGGACCCGGCGGTCCTGGTCCCCCTGGGCGCCGCCGCCGCCCGGAGCGCGACGCGCATCCTGCTGGTCCGCCGGCCCGGCCGCCGACCGGCACCGGAGCGTCGCACCTGGCTGCTGAGCGGACCCGGCCTGGGCACCGTCGAGGGCCGCTGGCGCACCGACGCCGACCTGGTCGACGCCGTCGCCGCGCTGGGGGCGCCCGACCCCGACCCGGTGCTCACCGGGCCGTCGGCCCCCGTCCTGCTGGTCTGCGCCCACGGGGTGCACGACACCTGCTGCGCCGTCCGCGGCCGACCGGTGGCGGCCGCCCTGGACCGGGCCCACCCCGGGCTGGTCTGGGAGTGCAGCCACGTCGGCGGCGACCGCTTCGCCCCGAACGTCGTCGTGCTGCCCGACGGCTTCTACTACGGCGGGCTGGCCCCGACGACCGCCGTCGCCACCGTGGCCGCGCACCTGGCCGGCCGGGTGGAGACCGCGCACCTGCGCGGCATGTCGCGCTACCCGCCCGTGCAGCAGGCCGCCGTCGTCGCGGCGCACGAGGCCTACGGGCCGCTCGCGGCCGGGGCGGTCGTGGTCACGGACGCCCGCAGCGTGCCGGCCACCGGGACCGCCGGTGCCCGCACGATCGTCGAGATGCGGGTCGCCGGCCTCCCGGACGCGGTCCGGGCCGAGGTGGTCGCGGAGCGCCGCCCGCCGACCCGGCTCACCTGCCGGGCGGCCCGCGACGGCGTCGCGACCGAGTACCGGGTGGAGCGGCTCGGCTGATCCGCACCACCCGTCCCGCCCCACCCGCCGTCGTCGCTCAGACCGGCGCGGGCTCCAGCCCCAGGCCGCGGCGGCCGATCGCGTTGAGGTCCTCGACGCCGAACCGGTCGGGCCAGCCGGCCTCGTAGTCCTCGACGGGGAAGTCACCCGGGCTCCGGCCCTCGAGGAACGCCTCCCGGACACCGGCGACGTAGGTCTCGTTCTTGGTGCACCGCGGCGCGGCCGGGATGTACATGACGTTGCCCCAGCCCTTCTGGTCGGTCACCGGGGCGACCGCGTGGATCATGTCGCAGTGCCACCAGACCGAGTCGCCGGGGGCGACGTCGGGGATCCCGGCCAGGCCCTCCAGCAGCAGCGGGTGCCACCTCTCGTCGACCGGGAAGGTCCGGTTGGGCTGGACGCCGCACATGTCGTCCTCGGGGACGTCGTCCAGCAGCGGGCGGAGCATGAGGTAGGCCATCGCGCCCGGGATCGGCACCGTGTGCAGCACGCCCTGGTCGTGGTCCATCTCGCTGAGGGCCGTCCAGCCCTGGAAGGTGCGGAAGGCCGAGCACATCGTCGAGCCCGGGTACTGCACGGCGTCGGTCCGGTAGGCGGCGTCCCAGGGGTCGTAGGCCGCGACGTCGCCGGAGAAGAGGTGGCGGAAGTGGCGCTGGTAGCCCTCCGACATCCACAGGTCGAGGGTGCCGGGGTCCAGGTGCGTGCCCAGCCCGCCCGAGTCGGTGCCCGGCGGGCGTCGGCGGATCCGGTCGGGGTACATGGTGTCGACGTCGGGGTCGAACCAGACCCGGCCCTCGGACTCGTGCGTCCAGCGCGCGTTGAGGAAGGACTGGACGGTGGCCATCCGCGGCGACTGGCGCGCCTCCATCTGCGAGCGCGACCAGTAGATCGGGTAGATCTCGGGCTTGGACATCGCCAGGGTGCCGAAGAAGTCGTCGGCCGGGCCGGTGTAGTGCTCGAAGAACTGGTTGCCGTCGACGTAGTCGACCGCCGCGCGGTCCCAGGCCTCGGCCTGCTCGCGCGGGAAGTGACCGCGGACCACGACGCACCCGCGCCGCGCCAGCTGCGCGAGCTGGGCCTCGCTGACGGTGCCCGCCTCGATGTCGGCGTAGGCGATCTCGGGCCACACCTGCTCGCCCCGGGCCCGGGTGGCCACGATGTCGGCGACCTCGGCGCGGACGCCCTCCTCCACCTCGGCGAAGACGTCGGCGACGCTGCGCCCCGACGCCTCGATGCGGGCGCGCAGCGCGCGCTTGATCTCCCGCGTCGCCGCGGGGATGTCGTCGGGGATCGTCTCCCAGTGCGGCAGGCCGGTCGGGGTGTCGGTGCTCATCGTCGAACCTCCAGGTGCGGGTGGTTTGGTAAAGACTCCTTATCGGAGTCGTGGTGCCACCGTACCGCCGGGCCACGTCCTTCCGCAAGGAGTCCTCACCACTAGAGTCGGGGCGACGAGCAGCAGCACGGACGCGAGGGGTGGAACGGGCATGGCGGGCGAGCAGGGACGGCAGCTGCCCCGGCTGGCGCTGCTCCGCGAGCTGACCGACCAGCACGTGCTGGGCCGGCTGCTGGACGGCTCGGCCCTCACCCGCGCCGAGATCGCGGCCCGCACCGGGATCTCGAAGCCGACGATCTCCGAGAGCGTCCGACGGCTGGTCGAGGGCGGGCTGCTGGAGGAGGCCGGGCAGCAGACCGGCCGGCGCGGACCCAGCGGCACCTACGTCCGGGTGCGACGGGCCGCGGCGTCGGCCCTGGCGGTGTCGGTGGGGCCGGACGGGGTCCGCGTCGAGCGCTACGACGTCACCGGCGAGCCGGTGGGCCACGTGGAGCGCGCGGTCCAGGTGCCGACCGACGCCGAGCAGCTCGCCCCGGTGCTCACCAGTGCCGTCCGCGACGCCCTGGCCGGGCCGGGCGGACCCGTCGGCAGCATCGCCGTCAGCGTGGCCGGGCCGGTCGACCAGGCCACCGGGCGACTGGTCGCCCTGCCCGACTCCCCCTTCGTCCTCGGCGAGCTCGCACCCGTGGAGCTGCTCGCCCCCCTCGTCGACGTCACGCCGCAGGTGGACAACGACGTCAACTGGGCCGCGCTGGCCGAGCACCACGAGGGCGCGGCCCGCGACCTCGAGGAGTTCTTCTTCGTCTACCTGGGGCCGGGCATCGGCGCGGCCTCGGTGGGCGGGGGCGTCGTCCGGCACGGGGCGGGCGGGCTGGCCGGCGAGCTGGCCCACGTGCTGACGACCGGTCCCGACGGCCGGAGCACGCGGCTGCTGGCCGGGCTCGCCGCGGAGGGCCTGCTCGTCCCCGGCTCCTCGGCGCTGGACGTCGACCGCATCCTGGCCGCGCTGGCCGGCGCACCGGACGACGACGGGCTCGCCACCCGGCTGGCGCGCGCCGTCGCCGGCGCCCTCGCCTCGGTGACCGCCCTGCTGAACCCGCGGGCCGTCGTCCTCGGGGGGCCCTGGGGGCTGGCGCCGGGCTTCGACGCCGCCGTCCGGGTTGAGCTGGACGCGCTGGCCGTGGTGCCGACGGAGCTGCGCAGGTCGGCCCTGGGTGACGCGGCGCCGCTGGCCGGCGCCCGGGTCGCGGCCGTCCGCCGGCTGCAGGAGGGGCTCCGCGCGCCGTCGGCGGAGACCGGGGAGCAGAAGAGCGGGCCGTCCGACGTCTCCGCCGCACGACCCGCCCTCCCGACTGGCACGGTGTCCGATCCCCCGATTGTCCTCACGTCCCAGTGATCCAACGCTCGTAGCGTAGGACGGTCGCCGGGAGGGCGACAGAGGCATGATCGGCGATGTCCTCTATAGGACATGTCCTAAACCTGACACGGTCGGCGGCTGCGGCTCGGGGGCCGGATCGGTACGGTCGTCGTGAGCGTCGAGGAGATGAACCCCCGAGCATCTTCTCGACGCTCCCCCACACGTCCACGGCTCCGGCCGACCGGGGCGCCCCGTCCGTGCGGCGCCCGCCCCGCACCGATGCCCGGCTCCGCCGCCGCTCCTCAGGTGAGCCGGAAGCGCAGGATCCTGTCGTCGTCACGGCCCGGCTCCACCCGGCCGTCGGTGTTGCTGGTGGTCACCCAGAGCGTCCGGTCCGGCGCGAGCGCCACCGTCCGCAGCCGCCCGTGGTCCCCGGCGAACCACGCCTCCGGCTTCCCGGCGCCGGTCCCGTCCAGCGGCACCGCGAACAGGCAGCGGCCCTGCAGGGCACCCACGAACGCCGTCGAGCCCGCCACCGCCAGGCCCGCCGGCGAGCAGGCGCTGGTCGGCGACCAGGTGGCGGCCGGCGAGGTGAGGCCCCGGACGTCGGAGCGGCCCTCGACCCGGGGCCAGCCGTAGTTGCGCCCGGGCCGGATCACGTTGAGCTCGTCGGCCTCCTTGTCCCCGAACTCCGTCGCCCACAGCCGCCCGGCGTCGTCGAGGGCCAGGCCCTCGACGTTGCGGTGGCCGTAGGACCACGTGCGGTCGCCGAAGGGGTTGCCGGCCGCCGCCCGGCCGTCGGGCCGCAGCCGGAGGATCTTCCCGGACAGCGCCGACCGGTCCTGGCCGAGCCCCGGCCGCTCGGCGTCGCCGGTGGACACCAGCAGCCGGCCGGCGCGGTCGAACAGCAGCCGCCCGCCGTGGTGGTGGGTGCTGGTGGGGATGCCGGCCAGCACGACGCGCGGCCGTCCGACCCGGCCGCCGGCCAGGCTCATCCGCACCACCCGGTCGTCGTCGGCGGTGGTGATGTAGGCGAACAGGGTGTCCTCGTCGCCGGGGGCCAGGGCCAGCCCCAGCAGGCCGCCCTCGCCGATCCCGCGCGGCGGGACGACGCCGCGCACCTCCCCGAGGGTCCGGGTGCGGCCCCCCGGGCTGACCCGGAGGAGCTTCGCCGTCCCGCGCTCCCCCACCAGGGCGTCGCCGGAGGCCAGGAAGGCGAGCCCCCAGGGGACGTCGAGGCCCTCCGCCACGACGTCGGCCAGCTCCGGGGTGGGGTGGGTGGGGACCGCGGGCTCGGGGCTCGGGCGGGGCGTCGGCCGGCGGGGCGAGGTCGGGGCCGCCGAGTGGGACGGCGACCCGGGACTCGACGACGCACCCGACGCCGGGCCGCCCGAGGCCGGGACCGGGGCCGCGCCGGGGGCTGCGGGGGCGCTGCAGCCCGCCACCGCCCCCAGGGCCGCGGCGGTCGAGCCGAGCAGGAGCGCGCGCCGGGTCACCACGACCCCATCGTGCCGGGCCCGGGCAAGGGCGCGGCGGCTGGGCGGCGGGGACCGAGGTCTGGGACCTCCGGCCCTGGTGGGGCGTCGGGACCACTGCCTACGGTGGTGACCTCGGGGTTGATCCGCGGCCGGAACGGGCCGCTCGTCCCCTCTTGGAGACCCCGCGATGACCTCCCTGCTCCGCCGGCCCGCCCGCGCGGCCGCCGCCGTCCTCACCGCCCTGGCCCTGGCCGCCGGCGTCGCCGGCACCACGCCCGCCCTGGCCGCCACCCCGCGACCCGTGGTGCCCGCGTCGGTACCGGTCGCCGCCGAGGCGCTCCCCGGGTACGTGCCGGCGAACTCGTGCGACCCGACGGCCAAGCCCGGCACCGTCGCCCTCGGGAAGCTGCTCACGGCGACCTACCCGGGGACCAGCTACGGGATCAGCCGGACCTGCGGCGTCGACGCGCTGCCGACCAGCGAGCACTACGACGGCCGCGCGGTGGACTGGATGAACTCGGTCCGGGACAAGAAGCAGGCCGCGCAGGCGAAGGCGGTGATCAGCTGGCTCACCGCGACCGACGCCTCGGGCACCACCTTCGCGAACGCGCGCCGGTTCGGCGTCATGTACGTCATCTGGGACGGCAAGATCTGGGGCGCCTACTCCGCCGAGCGCGGCTGGCGGCCCTACTCGAGCTGCGCCGACCACCCGGAGAAGAGCTGGGACAGCACCTGCCACCGCGACCACGTCCACCTGTCGCTGTCCTGGGCCGGCGCCATGGGCCGGACCTCGGGGTGGACCGGCCAGGTCGCCGCACCCGACTACGGCCCCTGCCGGGCGAAGGACCTGAACTGGGCCCTGCCCTACGCCGGGCCGCGCAGCACGCCGTGCCCGAAGTACCCCCGGGTCACCCCGCCGAAGGGCGCCTCGGCCACGCTGAAGGCCCTGACCACGTACTCGGGCATGCGCGTCCGCCCCGGGGCCCGCGGCCCCGTCGTCAAGGCCGTGCAGAAGGCGCTCGGCGTCACCACCACGGGCACCTACGGCAGCGCCACCAAGACGGCGGTGAAGAAGTTCCAGACCGCGCACGACCTCGGGGCCAGCGGCAACGTCAACACCGCCACCTGGCGGGCCCTGCTGAAGGCGCACGCGCCGAAGGCCTCCTGAGCACGGCGGGGCGTCCCGGGTCCGCCGACCCGGGACGCCCGGCGCCGTCGGCTACCGCACCGCGGGCTGGGCGGGGAGCACGTGGTCGGCGACCTTGTCGGTGCTCAGGCACAGCGAGCACACCGCCGCGTCGTGGGTCTGGCAGGCGGCCATGTCGGGCCGCTCGTAGTCCTGCCGGCAGACGTGGCAGGTGAGCAGGACGTCGGACGGGTTGCCGTGCTCGTCGAGCACCGGCAGGTCCAGCCCGTCGTCGGAGCGGAGCGGGTCGGCCGGGTCGGCCCGGCGCAGGTAGTAGCGCCCCCGGGTCGCCAGCGCGAGCACCGGCGGCAGGACGAGCGCCAGGCCGATGGCGACCAGCGGCGAGTACGGCTGCACGCCCTCCCCCAGGCCGCCGAAGAACACGAGGATGGAGACACCGGCCGCCACCAGCATCGAGCCGAAGCCCACGGGGTTGACGTCGTAGAGCATCCCGCGGCGGAACTCCGGCTGCAGCGGGCTGAGCTTCAGCAGGTACTTGTTGAAGGTGATGTCGGAGGCGACGGTGACGATCCAGGCCATCCCGCAGTTGGCGTAGAACCCGAGGATGGTGTTGAGGAAGCCGAACATGTTCGCCTCCATCAGCACCAGCGCGATGAGCAGGTTGAAGCCGAGGAAGACCAGCCGGCCCGGGTAGCGCTTGGTGATCCGGGTGAAGGAGTTGGTCCAGGCCAGCGAGCCCGAGTAGGCGTTGGTGACGTTGATCTTGACCTGGCTGATGACCACCAGGACGACGGCGAGGCCGAGCGCGACCGGCGCCGGCATGATGTCGCGGTAGATCTCCAGGAACTGGTGCACCGGCTGGTTGGCCACGGCCGCGCCGTCGGCCACGTTGGCGATGATGTAGACGGCGAGGAACAGCCCGATGACCTGCTTGACCGCGCCGAAGATCACCCAGCCCGGGCCGGCCAGGATCATCGCCCGCCACCAGCGGCGGGAGTTCTCCGGGGTGCGGGCGGGCATGAACCGCAGGTAGTCGATCTGCTCGGCGATCTGGGCGATCAGGGACAGGCAGACGCCGGCGGCCAGCATCACCGAGCCGAGGTTCGGCTCCCCCTGGCCGTTCTCGCCCTGGTAGGCGAAGAACGAGGTGACCGACTCCGGGTGCGCGACGACGAGGTAGACGAACGGCACCACCATGAGCACCAGCCACAGCGGCGTCGTCCACAGCTGCAGCTTGGTGAGCACCTTCATGCCGTAGACCACCAGCGGGAAGATGATGACGGTGGAGACGGCGTACCCCGCCCACAGCGGCACGCCGAGACCGAGCTCCAGGCCCTGGGCCATGATCGAGCCCTCGAGGGCGAAGAAGATGAAGGTGAACGTCGCGAAGATGACGTTGCTGACCACGGAGCCGTAGTAGCCGAACCCGCTGCCCCGGGTGATGAGGTCCAGGTCGAGGTTGTAGCGCGCGGCGTAGTAGGCCACCGGGAACCCCGTCAGGAAGATGACGACGGCGAAGACCGCGATCCCCCACAGGGCGTTGGTGGTGCCGTAGGAGATGCCGATGTTCGCGCCGATGGCGAAGTCGGCCAGGTAGGCGATCCCGCCGAGGGCCGAGATGGCGACGACCCCGGTCGACCAGCGCCGGTAGTGCCGGGGGGCGAAGCGGAGGGTGTAGTCCTCCAGCGTCTCGCGGGTGGCAGCGCTCGCGTCGAGCGGTGGCGCGACGGCGGCGGCGACCGGCGGGGCCGTCGTCACCTCGCTCTCCGGCTTGATGTCTGAGGTCATGGGGGCTCCTGGGACGAGGGGGGACACCGGTCGGGCGGGGCCAGGAGCAGACGGGCTCGGCTGGCCGCCGCTGGCCGGGTCTCAGGTCGTCCTCAGCATGCTGACCAGGCGTTACGCACCGGTTCCGACGCGGTTAAGAGCACGACCCGACCGACGGCGGCCGGGGCGCGGGCCGGTGCGCCCGATCGGGTCCGCCGGGGGGCGGGCGCGGCTACAGTGGCCGCCATGGAGCCCTCCAGCGGCCTGGCACTGCCGCCGGGCTCGGATCCGCGGTGGCTGTCGCGCTACCTGCGGACGGCGCACGACGACTTCCTGAGCACGGGGCACGTCGACCGCGGGCTGCGGCCCCTGGTGGTGGAGTCCTGGCGGCGCAGCGTCGGGCACGGGGTCGACCCCGAGCTGCCCGCCCCGCCCATCCGGCTGGTCGACGACGGCCTGGCCGACCTCCGGGCCGGCCACCCGCTGGCCGCGGCGATGCCCGTCATCCGCCGGCTGCTGCTGGAGTCCGCCTCCGACGCCGGGCTGCTCGTCGCCGTCAGCGACGCGGCCGGCCAGCTGCTCTGGGTCGAGGGCGCGCGCGCCGTGCTGAGCAAGGCCGAGCGCGTGCACTTCATGCCCGGCGCGGACTGGAGCGAGACCGCCGCGGGCACCAACGCCCCCGGCACCGCCCTGGCCCTCGGGGCGCCGGTGCAGATCCTCGGCGCCGAGCACCTCACCCGCTCGGCCGCGGAGTGGAGCTGCTCGGCCGCGCCGATCCACGAGCCGGACACCGGCGCCATCCTCGGCGTCCTCGACCTCACCGGCGGACCCGAGGTGGTGACGCCGCAGACGCTGACGCTGGTCCGCGCCACGGTGGCCGCCGTCGAGGCCGAGCTGGCGCTGGAGCGGCTGGCGCCCCGGCGTCCACGGCGGGTGCTGGAGCCGGGCTGGAGCCCGCCCGAGCGCCAGCCCGCCGCCCTGCGGGTGCTCGGCCAGCGCGGCGCCCGGCTGGTGCACGACGACACGGCGACGACGCTGAGCCTGCGGCACAGCGAGATCCTGCTGCTGCTGGCGGAGAGCCCCGGCGGGCTGAGCGCGGCGGAGCTGGCGGTGGCGCTGAGCGAGGAGGAGCTCTCGCTGGTCACCGTCCGGGCCGAGCTGTCCCGGCTGCGCACCCTGCTGGGCCCGCTGCGGCTGGCCTCGCGCCCCTACCGGCTGGACGGCGCGCTCACCTCCGACGTCACCGCTGTCCGCGAGCACCTGGCCGCCGGCCGCGTCCGCCAGGCCGTGGCCGACTACCCCGGCCCCCTGCTGCCCGCCTCCGGCGCCCCGGCCGTGGCCGAGCTCCGCGACCAGCTGCACATGCTGCTCCGCTCGGCCCTGCTGGCCCAGGGCGACCCGGACGCCCTCCTCTCCTTCGCCGACACCGCCCACGGCCGCTCCGACTACGCCATCTGGTCCGCCGCCCTGGCCGCCCTCCCGCCCCGCTCCCCCCGCTACGCCCAGGTCGCTGCCCACGTCGCCCACCTGGACGAGACGCTGGGTTAGCCCCGACTGTGCCCGGAACCCGCCGCGGCCCACCCGCGACGACCCTCACCGCACAGTCACCCGAGCAGGAGCCCCGCCCCCGCCGTTCTGCGCGCCGCCCGATGGAGGAGGAGCCGGGGTCGACACGTTCTTCGTCGGCCCCGGCGACGACGACACGGGCGGATCAGAGCGCAGAGCGCGTCCGAGCGGAGCGAGGACAGACAACACAGCCCCGCCCCCGCCTCTCACAACGTTGCTGCAACCCCGCCGGGCCTAGGGTCGCCGCAGGCGCACACCGCTCCGCCCACCGACGGACCACCGCGTGCGCCCTCGTCTCCACCGCCACCCCGTTGGCCCGACAAGGAAGTCACCGATGACGATCTACGCACAGCCCGGAACCGACGGCAGCGTCGTCTCCTACAAGGCGCGCTACGAGAACTGGATCGGCGGGGAGTGGGTGCCCCCGGTCAAGGGCCAGTACTTCGAGAACCCCTCGCCGGTGACCGGCAAGACCTTCTGCGAGGTCGCCCGCGGGACCGCCGAGGACATCGAGCTGGCGCTGGACGCCGCGCACGCCGCCGCCCCTGCCTGGGGGAAGACGTCGGTCGCCGAGCGCGCGGTGGTCCTCAACAAGATCGCCGACCGGATGGAGCAGAACCTGGAGATGCTCGCCGTCGGCGAGACCTGGGACAACGGCAAGCCCGTCCGCGAGACGCTGGCCGCCGACCTGCCGCTGGCCGTGGACCACTTCCGCTACTTCGCCGGCGCCATCCGGGCCCAGGAGGGCAACCTCTCCCAGCTGGACGAGGACACCGTCGCCTACCACTTCCACGAGCCGCTGGGCGTGGTCGGGCAGATCATCCCGTGGAACTTCCCCATCCTCATGGCGACGTGGAAGCTGGCCCCGGCCCTGGCCGCCGGCAACGCCGTCGTCCTCAAGCCCGCCGAGCAGACGCCGGCGTCGATCATGCTCTGGATGGAGCTGATCGCCGACCTGCTGCCCCCGGGCGTGCTGAACGTCGTCAACGGCTTCGGCACCGAGGCGGGCAAGCCGCTGGCGTCGTCCAAGCGCATCCGCAAGATCGCCTTCACCGGCGAGACCACGACCGGCCGGCTGATCATGCAGTACGCCAGCCAGAACCTCATCCCGGTGACGCTGGAGCTGGGCGGCAAGAGCCCGAACGTCTTCTTCGAGGACGTGGCCCGCAGCGAGGACGCCTTCTACGACAAGGCGCTCGAGGGCTTCGCGATGTTCGCGCTGAACCAGGGCGAGGTCTGCACCTGCCCCAGCCGGGCGCTGATCCAGAACTCGATCCTCGACCAGTTCCTGCCGGCCGCGACCGACCGGGTCAAGGCGATGGTCCAGGGCAACCCGCTGGACACCGACACCATGGTGGGCGCGCAGGCCAGCAACGACCAGCTCGAGAAGATCCTGTCCTACATCCAGATCGGCTCGGAGGAGGGCGCCCGGATCATCACCGGCGGCGAGCGCGTCGACCTCGGCGGCGACCTGTCCGGCGGCTACTACATGGCGCCGACGATCTTCCAGGGCCACAACAAGATGCGGGTGTTCCAGGAGGAGATCTTCGGCCCCGTCGTCTCCGTCACCGGGTTCGACGACTACGCCGACGCGATCGACATCGCCAACGACACCCTCTACGGGCTGGGCGCCGGCGTGTGGTCGCGCGACACCAACACCGCCTACCGGGCGGGCCGCGACATCCAGGCCGGCCGGGTGTGGACCAACTGCTACCACCACTACCCCGCCCACGCGGCGTTCGGCGGCTACAAGTCCTCGGGCATCGGGCGCGAGAACCACCTGATGATGCTGGACCACTACCAGCAGACGAAGAACATGCTCGTCTCCTACAACCCGAACAAGCAGGGCTTCTTCTGATGGCCGAGCAGCAGCCAGCGGACCGGGCGGCGCGGGTCGCCGTCACCCCGGCAGCGGCGGAGATGATCCGCAGCCTCGCCGAGGAGAACGGCCCGCTGATGTTCCACCAGTCCGGTGGCTGCTGCGACGGGTCGTCGCCGATGTGCTTCCCGCAGGGGGACTTCATCACCGGCGACTCCGACCAGTTCCTCGGCGAGCTCGACGCCGGGACCCCCGAGCCGGTGCCCGTGTGGATGAGCAAGGAGCAGTTCGCCTACTGGCGGCACACGCACCTGACCATCGACCTGGTGCCCGGCCGCGGGGCGGGCTTCTCGCTCGAGGGCCCGACCGGCTTCCGCTTCCTCATCCGGTCGCGGTTGCTGAGCGAGGAGGAGATGGCCGACCTGGACGTCCAGGACGGCGCCGCCGTGGGAGCGCAGCTCCCCCGGCCCGCACGCTGACCGACCCCTCCCCCAGGGCCTGTCGGTGCTGGTGGTCGCGCACGTCGACCGCCAGCACCGACGGGATCTCCACCCCGGCGGGTCACCGGTCGTGCCGCAGCGCCGCGCCGACGTCGACGACCGCCATCGCGAGGTAGAGCCCGCAGAGCCGGCGTGTGCGCCGCTCCTCCCCCGCCGTCCGGGCGCCGGCACCCGCGTGCAGCCAGGCCAGGCAGAGGGGCAGGTCGACGGCGTCCTGGCCGACGAACGCCCAGAGCCGGCGTGACGTCGGGCGGTGCAGGAAGACCACGGCGACGACCAGCTCGCGCACCCCCACCAGCCGCAGCAGCGACCGCACGGACGGCCGGTCCGGCAGCCCCGCCCAGCGGGCGACGGCACCCGGGGCCACCAGCGGCACCACCCCCAGCAGGACGCTCGGCCAGCCCAGGAGGGCCGCTGTGCCCGCGGGCAGCGAACGGGCGGTCATCGCGCCTGTGTAGCAGACGGCTCCGGGCGGGTGCGGACCGGTCGGCCGGACGGCGTCCGGGCCCCGGTGCGAGACTGGCGCATGGCCACCACCACCCTCAGCGCGTCCTGCTCGCCCGAGGCCGTCTTCGCCGTCCTGGGCGACGGCTGGCTCTACCCCAGCTGGGTCGTCGGCGCCTCACGCATCCGCGACGTCGAGCCCGCGTGGCCCGCCGAGGGCGCCCGGATCCACCACTCGTTCGGCGTCTGGCCGGCGCTCATCGACGACACGACCTCCGTCCTGGAGTACGACCCGCCCCGGCGGATGGTGCTGAAGGCCCGCGGCTGGCCCATGGGCTCGGCCCGCGTCGTGCTCGAGGTCACGCCCACCCCGAGCGGCTGCCACCTCAGCATCGACGAGGACGCCATCGAGGGCCCCGGCCGTCTGGTGCCCTCCCCCGTGCGCCAGCCGCTGATCCACGTCCGCAACATCGAGACCCTGCGCCGGCTGCGCTACCTCGCCGAGGGCCGCGCCGCCGGCTGAGCGCCCGCCGCACCCTGAGCCTGGGACTCCGCGCCGTGAGCCTGTCGACGGGCCTTCGACGAGCTCAGGCAGCGGAGGTCGCGACCGGCTCCCGGCCACGCTCAGAGGCGGCCGAGCCGCGCGGCGGCGACGACCGCGCGGGCCGCGTTGGCGCCCGGGGCGCCGTGCACACCGCCGCCGGGGTGGGCCGAGGCCGAGCCGAGGAAGAGCCCCCGGACCGGGGTGTCGGCCCGGCCGAGGCCGGCGATGGGCCGGAAGATCACCTGCTGGTGGAAGTTCGCCGTGCCGCCGCCCAGCGCCCCGCGGACGAGGTTCTCGTCGCGGGCCTGCAGCTCGTGCGGCCCCATCACCCGCCGGGCCACGACCCGGGACGCGAAGTCGGGCGCGTACTTCTCGATCCGCGCCTGCATCCGGTCGGCCATCCGCTCGCACTCGTCGCGGTCCCAGCGCCCGGTGATCCCGTCGGGGCCGGCGTCGCGGTGCGTCACCTGCGGCACGTGGGTGTAGGCCCACAGCGCCTCGGTGCCGGCGGGCGAGCGCGTCGGGTCCGACGTCGTCATCTGCCCGACCAGCAGGAACGGCTCGGACGGCACGCTGTGGCTGGTGATCTGGGTCTGGGTGCGGCTCAGCTGGTCCATCGAGTCGATGACGTGCACCGTCCCCGGGGCGGCGGGCGGCGGGCTGGCCCAGGGCACCGGGCCGGACAGCGCCCAGTCGACCTTGATGGTGCCGGGGTCGTGCTCGTAGCGCTCCATCCCGCGGCGGACCCGGGCGGGCAGCTCGGACCAGTCGACGAGGTCGCCGTAGAGGGCGGTGGCCGCGACGTCGGCGACGACGGCCCGGGCGCCGATCCGCTCGCCGTCGGCGGTGACGACGCCCTGGACCTGGCGGTGCTCGACCAGCACGCGAGCAGCGCGGGTGCTGGTGCGGATCCGGCCGCCCTTGGCCACCAACCGGTCGGCCATGGCCCGGGTGAGCCGGCCGGAGCCGCCCTCGGGCACCGGGAAGCCGACGGTCTGCCCGCTCATGGCCAGCAGCAGGCCGAGCAGGCCCGAGCCGGAGGCGTCCATGGGGATGTCGGCGTGCAGCGCGTTGCCGGCGATCAGCAGCTGACCCGCCTCCGCGGCGAAGCGCTTGCCGCCCATCGTCGACGCCGGCTCCAGCAGCGTGCGGACGTAGTCGAGGCCGCCGACGCGGGGCAGCCGGGCGAGCGTGGCCAGCCCGCCCCTGACCGGCGGGAACGGCGTGAGCAGCGCCTGCACCAGCGAGGGTCCGATGGTCTCCCAGTCCTCGACCAGCTTCCGCCAGGCCTCGCCGTCACCGGGGTGGTGCTGCTCGAGCCCGGCGACGGTCTTCTCCAGGTCGCGGTGCAGCATCGCCCAGGAGCCGTCGGGCAGCGGGTTGCCGAGCACGGCGGGCGCGTGCACCCAGCGCAGGCCGTGGTCCTCCAGGTGCAGGCTCGGGATGACGGGCGAGGCCGCCGACAGCGGGTAGAAGGCGCTGAAGGCGTCGTGCACGTAGCCGTCGGCGACGTCGGTGTCGCTGCGCACGGCGCCGCCCACCTCGGGCTGGGTCTCGAGCACGAGCACGTCCCAGCCGGCGTCCACCAGCAGGTTGGCGGCCACCAGGCCGTTGGGCCCGGCCCCGATGACGACGGCGTCCCTGGTCCCCGATCGCGCCACAGCCGTCCTCCTCATGCTCGCGGCCGCCGGCGGCGGCCCAGCCGGGCCCGCAGCCCGGCTGCGATCGACGCTACGGGACTGCCCTGGCCGCCGTGCAGCCTGTTCCCCTCCGGCACCGACGCCAGCACGTTGCCCGGCACGTCGACGGCCGCCCGGCGGACGTCAGTGGCGCCGACGACGAACAGCGGGGTGACGATCCGGTCGAACACCGCGGGCGCCAGCGTGAAGCCCGCCATCGTCAGCCAGTTCGCGGGCCCCACCTGGATCCGCGGGCGGGGGTGGTCGAGCAGCCGCAGCGCCGCCCGGGCCACCCGCTCGGGGCTGACGACGGGGGGCGGCGGACGGCCGACCCAGCCCAGGTAGTTGGCCGCCTGCAGGTAGATGGGGGTGTCGACCCCGCCCGGGGACAGGTGGCAGACGTGCACGCCGTCGCGGTCGACGTTCTCGACCTGCAGCAGCCGTGCCAGCCCCCGCACGCCCCACTTGCTGACGGCGTAGGCGGACATGTACGGCGGCGCCAGGTACCCGATCAGGGAGCCGATGAGCACCAGCGTGCCGGCGTTGCGCTCGCGCATCTGCGGCAGCACGGCCCGGGCGATGTTCACCGAGCCCAGCAGGTTCGTCGCCACCACGCGGTCGAAGATCTCGACGGGCACCTCCTCGAGCCGGCCATAGGCGACCAGCCCGGCGGAGTGCACGACGGCGTCGACGGGCCCGAGCTGGGCGGCGACCTCCGCGAACGCCGCCCGGACGGCGGCGTCGTCGGCGACGTCGGTGGGCAGGGCGAGGGCCGACGCCGCGCCGGCCGTCCGGCACTGCTGCGCGGCGTCCTCCAACGCCTCGGCGCCGCGGGCCAGCAGGACGACGTGGTCCCCCCGCTCCGCGGCGGCCAGGGCGCTCGCCAGCCCGATGCCGCTCGAAGCGCCGGTCACCACCACCACACGTGCGTCCTGCTCGCCCACGGGCGCTCCCTCCTCAGCGGCGGGGTGTCCCCCCGCCTCGTCGTCCCCTCGCTGTTCCCCGCCCCGGGCCTGCCGGATGCGGGGCGCTCTCAGAAGGCGTACCGCACCGTGCACTCCGGCAGCGTGCGGGCCAGCGCCTCCTGCAGCTGGTCGAGGTACCCGCGCTTGGCCCCGCTGCGGTACCGGACGTTCAGCGCGCCGTTCTCCGAGCGCTTGGTCTCCTGCAGGTCGGGGCGCCAGAGCACCTCCTCGGCCTTCGGGTGCCAGCCCAGGTTGACCTCGTGCAGCTGCTCGTTGTGGGTCAGGAAGATGATCTCGGCGCCCAGCTGGCGCCGTGCCGTCTCCCCCACCCCGTCGCGGACCTGCGCGAACAGCTCGGTCCACTGCTCCAGCCAGTCGTCGACCACGACGACCGGGGAGAAGTTGAGGTGCACCTCGTAGCCGGCGGCGACGAAGTCGTCGACGGCCGCGATCCGCTCGGCCACCGGGGAGGTGCGGATGTCGACGAGCCTGGCCATCGTCTCGGGCATCAGGGAGAAGCGGACGCGTGTCCGGCCGCGCGGGTCGAGGTCGAGCAGGTCCCGGTTGACGTACTTGGTGGCGAAGCTGGCCTTGGCGGTGGGCCGCCGGCGGAACAGCGCCACGAGGTCGGCGACGTTGTCGCTGATGGTGGCGTCGACGGAGCAGTCGCTGTTCTCGCCGATGTCGTAGAGCCAGGCCTGCGGGTCGCACTGGTTCGGCGTCGTCTTGGTGCCCTGGCGGGTGATGTGCCGGTCGAGGTAGCGGGTGATCTGCTCGATGTTGGCGAACGTCGTCACCGGGTTGCTCCAGCCCTTGCGCCGCGGGACGTAGCAGTAGGCGCACGCCATCGCGCAGCCGTTGGCGGTGGACGGGGCGATGAAGTCGGCCGAGCGCCCGTTGGGCCGGGCGCTGAGGGACTTCTTGACCCCCAGCACCAGGGCCTCCGTCTTGATCCGCACCCAGCGGGCGACGTTGGTCTGGTCGCCGTGCAGCTCGGGGATCTGCCAGTGGCTGGCCACCTCGGTGATCTCGGCGTCCGGCCAGCGCTGCACGACCTGCTGCCCCCGGGGCAGCTCGAGCGCCGCGGGCTCGGCGTAGATCCGGCGGACGTCCAGCAGCG
The DNA here is from genome assembly GCF_017876495.1 of Microlunatus capsulatus. Lineage (NCBI taxonomy): Bacteria > Bacillati > Actinomycetota > Actinomycetes > Propionibacteriales > Propionibacteriaceae > Microlunatus > Microlunatus capsulatus. The sequence goes on from NZ_JAGIOB010000001.1 coordinate 1,060,780, forward strand.
GCCCGGCCGGTCGCCGGGCCGGTCGCTCCTCCAGGGGCAGGGGCACGCTCACCCCGTCAGTCAACCAGCCACCACCGACATCTCACCGGGCCCGGCTGCCGGGCGGGGGCTGACGGCTCAGCCGGGCCGGCGGGCGCCGCTGAAGGGCATGTAGGCGATCTTGCTGTACTCGACGTCCTTGCCCGCGCGCGGGGCGTGGATGACCTGGCCGTCGCCCACGTAGATCGCCACGTGGGCGGGCTGCTTGCCGTAGAAGAAGACGAGGTCGCCCGGCCGCAGGTCGGCCTCCGCGATCTTCTTCCCGGTGCCGAACTGCTGCTGGGAGGTGCGCGGGACGGTGACCCCGGCCGCCTTCCAGGCGCTCAGCGTGAGGCCGGAGCAGTCGTAGGCCTTCGGCCCCGTCGCCCCGTACTGGTAGGGCTTGCCCAGCTGCGACTTCGCGAAGGCCACCGCACGCGCCCCCGCGTCGGCGGGCTTCGCGGGCGGGGCCGCGAGGTAGCGGGTCGAGACCCAGCGCTCCTTCCCGCTGACGGTGGTCTGGGCGTAGCCCTTCGTCACGGTGCCGGTGAGCTTCACCGACGCCCCTTCGGCGATCCGCGCCACCAGCGCGCCGGAGCCGGCCGCGCGGTCGCGGACGGCGAGCCGGGCGGTGGCGATCCGGGTGCCCTTGCCCAGCGCCCGCGGCGCCGCGGGCAGCTTCGTCGTGCGGGTGGTGAGCGCGGCCGAGGCGACGTAGGCGGTCTTGTCGCGGAAGCGCACCTGCACCCAGCCGTGGCTCGCGGCCTTCGTCGTCGGGATCCGCTGGCCGCGCTCGAGGGTGCCGACGACGGCGCCCTTCGTGGCTGCCGAGCCGCGGATCGCGGTCTTCGCGGTGGCGGTGCCGGTGACCACGGCGGCCTCGGCCGGCGCGGCGCCCAGCAGGCCGCCGGCCAGCACCCCGGCGGTGGCCGCGACGGCGGCCAGGCGGCGGAGAAGGGGTCGGGTCATGGGGAGCTCCTCGCTGTCGCACCGCCGCGCGGTGACCGGTTCCCCCCGAACACCGACCACGCTAGGGGCGGCGCTCCGCGGGTCACCAGGGACGAAAGGCCCCAAGGGTCCGGGCGCAAGGCGACACGCCGTCCTGCGACCGAACGGTGCGCAGACCGAGACCGCTCCGCGACCCGGACCGGGTCAGCAGGTCGGGGTGCAGCGTGCAGCGGGCAGCGCGTCGGCGGCCCAGCTGCCCAGGGCGTGCAGGATCGGCGTCAGGTCGCGGCCGGCGTCGGTGAGCGCGTAGCTGACCCCGGGGGGCCGTGTGTCGGTCACGGTCCGCTCCACCAGCCCGGCGGCGACCAGCTCGGCCAGCCGGTCCGACAGCACCGAGTCGGTGATCGTGCCGACGGCGCGCCGCAGGTCGGCGAAGCCGGTCGGGCCCCCGTCGAGGGTGGCCAGGATGACGCCGTTCCAGCGCTTGCCGAGGAAGTCGAAGGCCCGCCGCAGGTCCGCGGTGCACGCGTGCACGCGCGGGTCGGCGGGGGCGTCGCCGGCCGACGGCAGGGCGTCCTCGGCGAGCTGGCTCATGGGTCGATGCTACCGGCGCGCCGCGTCCCGGGCGATGTGCTAGTTTTTTCCTAGTTGGTAGCGAAGTGCTATCAGCCCCCGACTTCTGATGGAGAACCCATGACCCTCTTCCGTCTCGACGCCAGCATCCGCGTCGAGGGATCCCACAGCCGCGAGATCGCCGACCTGGTCGAGCACGAGTGGCTCTCGGCCCACCCCGACGACGACGTCGTCCGCCGCCACCTGGGCACCGACCCGGTGCCCGCCACCGCCTGGGCCGACGCCGTCGGCGCCGCCTACGTGCCCGAGGACGAGCGCACCGAGGCCCAGCGCAGCGCGGTCGCCCTGGCCGCGCAGGCCGTGGACGAGCTCGTCGCCGCCGACGCCCTGGTCTTCGCCGTCCCGCTCTACAACTTCGGGGTCTCCCAGCACTTCAAGACCTGGGCCGACCTCGTCATCGCCGACCCGCGGATGGCGGCCGGCACCGAGCCCGCGACCGCCGGCAAGCCCGCCGTCCTGGTCACCGTCCGCGGCGGCAGCTACGCGGCCGGCACCCCGCGCGAGGGCTGGGACCACGCCACCGGCTGGATGCGCCGCATCCTCGCCGACGTCTGGAAGCTGGACGTCTCGGTGGTCGAGAGCGAGTTCACCCTCGTCGGGGTCAACCCGGCGCTGGACCAGTTCGCCGACCTGGCCCGCGACCTGCGCCAGCAGGCCGAGGCCGACGCCCGCGCGCACGGCCGGACGCTGGCGGCGAGCCGCACGGAGCGCGCCGCCGCCTGACCTCAGCGGAAGACGACGGTCCGGGTGTCGTTGAGCATGACCCGGTGCTCGCTGTGCCAGCGGACGGCGCGGGAGAGCACCTGGGTCTCGACGTCGCGGCCGGCCGCCACGAAGTCCTCGGGGGACATCTGGTGGTCGACCCGCACGACGTCCTGCTCGATGATCGGGCCCTCGTCGAGGTCGTCGTTCACGTAGTGCGCGGTGGCCCCGATGAGCTTGGTGCCGCGGTCGTGGGCCTGGTGGTAGGGCTTGGCGCCCTTGAAGCTGGGCAGGAACGAGTGGTGGATGTTGATCGCCCGGCCGGCCAGCGCGTGGCTGGTCGGCGCGGTCAGCACCTGCATGTAGCGGGCCAGCACCACCAGCTCGACGTCGTGCTCGGCGACCAGCCGCAGCATCTCGGCCTCGGCCTCGGCCTTGGTGTCCGGGGTGACCGGCAGGTGCACGTAGGGGATGCCGGCCGAGGTGACGAGGTCGGCGAAGTCCGGGTGGTTGGAGACCACCAGCGGGATCGCGATGTTGAGGGTGCCCATCCGGTGCCGGTAGAGCAGGTCGTTCAGGCAGTGGCCGAACTTGCTGACCAGGATGAGCGTCCGCATCGGGGTGGCCGCGTCGGCCAGCGTGAACGTCATCCCGCGCTCGGCCGCGACGCCGGCGAAGCCCTGCTCCAGCTCGGCGAGCGGGGGCACGGCGCCGACGAAGTCGAACTGCACGCGCATGAAGAACCGGCCGGTCTCGCGGTCGCCGTACTGCTGGCTGGACAGGATGTTGGCGCCGTGGTGCACCAGGAACCCTGCGACGGCGTGCACCAGGCCGGGCCCGTCGGCGCAGGAGAGCGTGAGGACGTACTGCGGGCCGGACGGGCGGGGTGGCATGGCGGGGCTCCAGGGTCGGCAGCCGTCCACGGGCGAGCGGACGGGAGCCGCAGCGTACAACGGGGCCGCCGTCGGGCCCGGGAACGACGACGGACCGCCGACGCGCCCGACGGCTGCCGGCCAGCCGTGCACCGGGCGCACGGCGCGGGTCCCCGCTGCCTAGACTGACCGGCATGGCTCCCCCTGACCAGCCCGCCGCCGAGCCGAGCACGCGGTGGCTCGACGCGGAGGAGCGCGCCGCCTGGCTGAGCCTGTCCCGCACCATCGTCAAGCTGCCCTCGGCGCTGGACGCGCAGCTGGAGCGGGACGCGGACCTCAACTACTTCGAGTACCTCGTGATGGCCATGCTCAGCGAGCAGGAGACCCGGACCCTGCGGATGAGCCAGCTGGCCGCGCTGAGCAACGCCTCGCTGTCACGGCTGTCGCACGTGGCGAAGCGGCTGGAGAACCGGGGCTTCCTGCACCGCGAGCCCGACCCCGACGACGGCCGCTTCACCCGGGCCACGCTGACCCAGGAGGGCTTCGACAAGGTCGTCGCCTCGGCGCCCGGGCACGTGAGCGCGGTCCGCGCGATGGTCTTCGACGCCCTCACCGCCACCCAGCTGCGCCGGCTCCGCGAGGCCACCGACGCCATCCTGACCCGCGTCGACCCGGGCAACAGCAGCTGGCCCACCCCGCCGCCGGTCTGACCGCGTGAGCGCCGCGGAGCCCGTCCGCCTCTCCGTCGTCGTCCCGGCGTTCGACGAGGAGGCCTACCTCCCGGCCACCCTGGCCTCGCTGGCCCGCCAGCACGTCCCCGGCGGCTTCGAGGTGGTCGTCGTCGACAACGCCAGCACCGACGGCACCGCCGCGGTCGCGGCCCGCCACGGCGCCCGGGTGGTGCGCGAGGAGACGCCCGGCGTCTGCGCCGCCCGCCAGCGCGGCACCGAGGAGGCGCGCGGGGCGGTCGTCGTCTCCACCGACGCCGACACGGTCCACCCCGACGGCTGGCTGGCCCGGCTGGCCGGGCACTTCGACGACGACGACGTGGTCGCGGTGGCCGGCCCGTGCCGCTACCTGGACCCGCCGTGGTGGGCGCGGATCTTCCCCACCGGCTGGTTCGCCGTCATCAGCGCCGTGCACGCCCTGACCGGCCGGGTGCTCTACGTGACCGCCACCAACATCGCCTTCCGCCGCGAGGGGTTCCCGGGCTACGACACCCGGCTCACCCAGGGCGGCGACGAGGTCGACCTGCTGCGCCGGCTCCGCCGTCGGGGCCGGGTGGTCTGGGACGGCGGCAACCCGGTGCTCACCTCCTCGCGCCGGATGGACCAGGGCCTGCTGCACACCCTCGTCGTCTCCTACGGCTACCACTACGCGCTCAACCTCGCCCTCAACCGGCTGCGCCCCGACCGCGTCATGCACGTGGCCCCGGTCATCCGCGAGCAGCAGGCCGCGACGAGCCGCCGGCTGCGGCGGCGCTGGCGGGTCGCGGTGGCCGTCGCGGTCACCGCGGGCCTGGTCCTGTCGCGGCGCCGGTCCGGGGAGCGCTGACCACCCCACCCGTGAGCCCCCGTCCGTGAGCCGTCACCCGTGAGCGCGCCGGACGGCGCGCGGCCGTCCGGCCAGCCCGGTCGGGCCGAGCGGCTGGCGACCGTGCTGGCGCGCGACGGCGCCACCTGCACGTGGTGCGGCCGCGCGTTCGGCCCGCGGGTGCTGCCCACCACCGACCACCTCGTGCCCAAGGTGAAGGGCGGGCCGTCCTGGCTGGAGAACGAGGTGGCGGCCTGCCGGCGCTGCAACGGCGAGCGGGGCCACCGCGGCGCCGCCGACTGGCTGGAGGAGTGCGGACGCCGGGGCTGGTCCCCCGACGCCGCCCGGGTGCGCCGGGTGCTGGAGGCCCTCGACGGCGCGATCGGCGAGCGCGGCGGGCAGCGGCGAGCCCGACCGCACCTGGCCACCCAGCTGCGCCGGCTGCGGCGCGCCGACGGCTGATCGGGCCGGGCCGCCCGACCGCCCGGGCTGCTGCGGGACCGTGCGCTAGGTTGAGGGCGTTCCCATGTCCCACTTCCTGCTGCCGGCGACGCCCATCTACGGGCACGTGACGCCCATGGTGGCGATCGGCCGCGGGCTCGTCGAGCGGGGTCACCGGGTGACCGTCCTGACCGGCCGGAAGTACGAGGGCACGGTCTCCGGCAGCGGACTCGGGTTCCGGCCGCTGCCCGCCGAGGTCGACTACGACGACGCCGAGCTCGACGCCTGGCTCCCCGGCCGTCAGGAGCTGCGCGGGGTGGCCGCCGGCCGGCACGACATCCTCGGGCTGTTCGTGCGCCCGCTGCCCGCCCAGCACCGCGCCCTGCGGGCCGCCCTCGACGCGGACCGGTACGACGCCGTGGTCTGCGAGGCCGCCTTCCTGGGCGCGCTCCCCCTGCTCAGCGTCCCGGCCGCGCGCCGGCTGCCGGTGGTGGGCGTCTCGGTGACCCCGCTCGCCGTCAGCAGCGCCGACTGCGCCCCCTTCGGCGCGGGCCTGCAGCCCGACCGCTCGGTGCACGGGCTCGGCCGCAACTGGGTGATCTCGACGATCCTGCACCGGGGACCGCTGCGCCCGGTCCAGGACGGCCTGCGGGCGGCGCTGCACGAGGCCGGCGCGCCGGGTCCGGAGGGCAACTACTTCGACCAGGCCACCCGCTTCGACCTGACCTTCCAGCTGGCGACCCCCGGCATCGAGTACCCGCGCCGGTCCATGCCGGCCACGGTCCGCCTGGTCGGGCCGCTGCAGCTGCCCGTCGCCCCCGGCGTGCCGGCCGACGGCCCGCCCGTCCCCGGGCACCGCCCGGACGGGCCGGCCCGCGCGGCGGACCGGACCAGCGGGCTGCCCTCCTGGTGGGGCGACCTCGACGGCCGACGGCCCGTCGTGCACGTCACCCAGGGGACGATGGCCAACGGCGACCTCGGCCGGCTGATGGTGCCGACGCTGCGCGGGCTGGCCCGCGAGGACGTGCTCGTGGTGGCCTCCACCGGGGGTCGGCCGGTCGAGCAGCTGGTCGAGCAGCACGGCGGCCCGCTGCCCGCCAACGTGCGGGTGGCGTCATTCCTGCCCTACGACCAGCTGCTGCCGCGCACCTCGGTGATGGTGACCAACGGCGGCTTCGGCGGGGTGCAGCAGGCGCTGGCCTACGGCGTGCCGCTCGTCGTCGCCGGCAGCAGCGAGGACAAGCCCGAGGTCGCCGCCCGGGTCGCCTGGTCCGGCGCCGGGCTGAACCTGCGCACCGGCTCGCCGGGGGCCGCCCGGGTGCGCCGGGCCGTCCGCCGGGTGCTGCGCTCCCCCGCCCACCGGCGCGAGGCCGGCCGGCTGCAGCGCGAGATCGCGGGGCTGGGCGACCCGGTGAGCACCGTCGTCGACACCCTCACCCGGCTCACCGACGGCGACGGCCACGTCCGGCTGGACGAGGTCGGCGCGACCGCCGGCTACCGCGCCGCCGGCTGAGTCCGGTCGGCAGCGGGCTCAGACCGCCGTCTCGGGCGCCAGCGACGCGTCCCCGTGCCGGCGCACGGCCGCCCGCCGCCGCTCCCGGTCCAGCAGCATCATGGCCGGCGTGGCCGTCAGCCCGTGCAGCAGCACCGACGCGGCCACGGTCAGCGCCACCACGGCCCACAGCCGCTCGGGCTGGGCGAAGTCGCCGTGCTCGAGGGCCCAGGAGATGTAGAACAGCGAGCCGATGCCGCGCACCCCGAAGAAGGCGATGACGGCGCGCTCGCGGGGGCCCGTGCCGGTGCCGAGCATCCCCAGCCAGCCCAGGCCCGGCCGGATCAGCAGCAGGAACGCGACGACGAGCAGCACGTCGCGCGGCTGCAGGGCGTCGAGCAGGCCGCGGGTGAGCGCCCCGCCGAGCAGCACGAGGACCAGCACGGTGAGCAGCCGCTCCAGCTGCTCCACCCAGGAGTGCAGCACCTTGTGGAACCCGTGGCTGCGCTCGGCGGCCCGGATCGCGCAGGCGCACACGAAGACGGCGACGAAGCCGTAGCCGTGCACCAGCTCGGCGAGCCCGTAGGTCAGGAAGGTCGCGGCCAGCGCGACGAAGCCCTCGGCGTGGTCGGCCAGCCGCAGCGGCTGCAGCGGCGCGTTGAAGAACAGCTTGCCCAGCAGCCAGCCGGCCACCAGCCCGACGACCACCCCGGCCGCGAGCCGCCAGAGGAGGTCGACGGCGAGCCAGTGCCCGAACGACGCCCAGCCGAGGCCCGCGGTGCTGATGGCCACGGCGGCGTAGGTGAAGGGGAAGGCCAGCCCGTCGTTGAGGCCGGCCTCGGAGGTGAGCGCGAACCGCGCCTCGTCCTCGACGGGGGCGTCCGGCTCCTCGGCCGGCTCGGCGACCTGCACCTCGCTGGCCAGCACCGGGTCGGTGGGGGCGACGACGGCGGCCAGCAGCAGCGCGGCCGCGAGCCCCAGGCCCAGCCAGGCGCTGCCCACGAGGGTGACGACGGCGATGCAGCCCACCATCGTCAGCCCGATCAGCCGGCGCGGGCTGCGCCAGCCCTTCCAGCTGAGCGGGCGGTCCAGGGCCAGCCCGGCGCCCATCAGCGACACCAGCACGCAGACCTCGGTGAGGTGGGTGGTGACCGCGGGGTGCGCCAGCGGGTCCGGCGTCGGGAGCTCGGGCACCAGCCAGAAGACCAGGGCGCCCAGCCCGAGGAAGACCATGGGCATGGAGACGGGGACGCGGCCGAGCAGCCGCGGCAGCAGGGCGGCTGCGAAGGCGGCCAGGCCGAGCGCGGCGAAGAGCAGACCGGGGTTGTCGACGCTGATGGCGTGCTCCTGGGACGGGGTCCGCGACCCGACCGGGTCGTCAGTCGCGGGCTGGTCGTGACCGCGGGTCGCCGAGCCGCCCGGCGCCGGACCGCAGAAGTCTAGGCGCTCCCCACCCGCGCACGGGCCGGGCCGGCGGGGCCGGTGGGAGCAACCCTCACGTCGCGGTAGGGTTGAGGTTCCCGGCCGCGGCCAGCCGTCGCCCGGGCCGCCGGTGCAGCGTCGCGCCGCCGTCGCGAGCCCCGCCCGCACCCCTGACCCACTCCGCCCGTCGCGCCCGCGGCCGCCGCACGCCCTGCTCGCCCGACCACCCGAACGGACCCCCATGACGTCACCGCCGTCCGCCCCGGCGCCCGCCGCCGTCCACGCCCCCGACAACCCGACGGTGCGGCAGGCCCTGCGCTCCCCGCGCCGGCTGCGCACCGAGGTGCTGGCCGGGCTCGTCGTCGCGCTGGCGCTGATCCCCGAGGCCATCTCGTTCTCGATCATCGCCGGCGTCGACCCCCGCGTCGGGCTGTTCGCGTCCTTCACCATGGCGGTGACCATCGCCGTCGTCGGCGGCCGGCCCGCCATGATCAGCGCCGCGACGGGTGCGGTGGCCCTCGTCATCGCCCCGCTGGTGCGCGACCACGGCCTGGACTACCTCGTCGTCACCGTGCTCGCCGCGGGCGTGCTGCAGATCGTCCTCAGCCTGCTGGGCGTGGCCAAGCTGATGCGGTTCGTGCCGCGCAGCGTCATGGTCGGCTTCGTCAACGCGCTGGCGATCCTCATCTTCAGCTCGCAGGTCCCCTACCTGCTGGGCGTGCCCTGGCTGGTCTACCCGATGGTCGCCGTCGGGGTCGCGGTGATCGTCCTGCTGCCCCGGCTGACCACCGTCGTGCCGGCCCCGCTGGTCGCCATCGTGCTGCTCACCGCCGCCGCGCTCGCCTTCGGCCTGGCCGTGCCGACCGTCGGCGACCAGGGCGCGCTGCCCGACAGCCTCCCGACGCTGTTCCGCCCCGACGTCCCGCTGACCCTGGAGACGCTGCGGATCATCGCCCCCTACGCGCTGGCCGTCGCCCTCGTCGGCATCCTCGAGTCGCTGATGACGGCCAAGCTGGTCGACGAGATCACCGACTCCCGCAGCTCGAAGAGCCGCGAGACCTGGGGGCAGGGCGTCGCCAACGTCGTCACCGGCCTGTTCGGCGGGATGGGCGGCTGCGCGATGATCGGCCAGACCATGATCAACGTCAAGGTCTCCGGGGCCCGGACGCGGATCTCCACCTTCCTGGCCGGGGTCTTCCTGCTGGTGCTGGTGGTCGCGCTGGGCGACGTCGTCGCCGTCATCCCGATGGCCGCCCTGGTCGCGGTGATGATCATGGTGTCGGTCGGCACCTTCGACTGGCACAGCGTGAGGCCCTCGACGTTGCGCCGGATGCCGCTCAGCGCCACCGCGATCATGGTCGCGACCGTCGCCGTCACCGTCGCGACGCACAACCTGGCCTACGGCGTCGTCGTCGGCGTGCTGGTGGCGATGGTCTTCTTCACCCGCCGCGTCGCCCACTTCACCGAGGTCGTCGACGTCGCGCACCCCGACGAGGACACCCGCGTCTACGCCGTCCGGGGGGCGCTGTTCTTCGCCTCCAGCAACGACCTGGTGCAGCAGTTCGACTACGCCGGCGACCCGCAGCACGTGGTCATCGACCTGTCCGGGTCGCAGATCTACGACTCCTCCACCGTCGCCGCCCTGGACGCCATCGAGACGAAGTACCGCCAGCGCGGCAAGGACGTGCAGATCGTCGGGCTCAACGAGCCAAGCCGGGTCTGGCACAGCAAGCTGAGCGGGCAGCTCGGTGCCGGGGGCTGACGCCGGGGCCGGCGCCCCGCAGCAGATCGGCCGGGTGGCCGAGGACCTCGGGCTCTCGATCCGGACGCTGCGGCACTGGGACGAGGTGGGCCTGGTCCCCCCGTCGGTGCGCAGCGCGGGCGGCTACCGGCTCTACACCGCCGACGACGTCGACCGGCTGCGCACGATCCGGCGGATGAAGCCGCTGGGCTTCACGCTGGAGGAGATGGGCCGGCTGCTGGCCTCCCTGGACGTGCTCGACGGCGCGGGCGCCTCGGAGGAGGACACCCGCGCCGCCGCGGCGTTCGTCGCCGACTGCCACGCCCGGGCCGAGGAGAGCTGCGCGACGCTGGCCCGCCAGCTCGGCTGGGCCGAGGAGTTCCGCGACCTGCTGGCCGGCCGCGGCTGAGCGGCCGGCCGGCGGGTCAGCGGGCGGCGCTGACCGCCTGCACCCGCTCGACACCCGGGCGGGCGGCGGGGCTGACGGCGGCGTGCCGGCGCCGGGCCAGGTCGCCGACGTCGGGGTTGTCGGTGAAGAAGGCGTCCATCCCGGCCTCGAGGTAGGTCTCGATCTCGCGCCGCAGGTCACCCGGCGCCGTGAGGTCGGAGCCCAGCCGGTAGTCGGCCGGCAGGTACTGGTTCTCCAGCCGGAACGTCCAGCCGGTGACGCTGAGCCCGACGCGGTGCGCGTCGCGGATGACGTCGGTGGGCTCCCCGAGCCGGTTCTGGGCGTCGCGCGGGATCATCACGTCCTTGCAGAGGCCGACGGCGTCGGCGTAGCCGCTGATCTCGGCCAGGCCCTCCGGCGTCACCAGGTCGGCGTAGGTGCGCGGGTCGCCGGAGCTCACCAGGTCGAACGGGGCGCCCGCGCAGTCGACGAGCTGCACCAGCGGCAGGTCGGTGCGGCGGGAGAGCCGCTGCAGGTTGGCGGTCTCGAAGCTCTGGATGACCACCGGGTCGTCGGCGCCGGCGTAGCCGTTCTGCTCCAGCACGTCGACCAGACGGTCCTCCAGCGCCAGCCCGAGGTCGGCGAAGTAGGTGGGATGCTTGGTCTCGGGGTAGACGCCGATCCGGCGGCCGTCCGCGGTCCGGGAGTGCCGGGCCAGGTCGATCACCTCGTCCAGCGTCGGGACCTGGTAGAGCCCGTCGAAGCGGGTGTTGGCGCCCCGGACCTGCGGCAGCCGCTCGACCGCCCGCAGGGTGCGCAGCTCGCCGAGGGTGAAGTCCTCGGTGAACCAGCCGGTGATGCGGCGGCCGTCGATCACCTTGGTGGTGCGCCGGCCGGCGAACTCGGGGTGCACCGAGACGTCGGTGGTGCCGCCGATCTCGTTCTCGTGCCGGGCGACCAGCTGGCCGTCCTTGGTGGCGACGACGTCGGGCTCGATGTAGTCGGCGCCCTGGGCGATGGCCAGCTCGTAGGACGCCAGGGTGTGCTCGGGGCGGTAGCCGCTGGCCCCGCGGTGCGCGATCAGCATGGTGGACGGAGCGGTGACGCGCTCCTTCTTCAGCTGCAGCATGATCATCTCCGTGTCGTCGGGCGTGCCCGGGTACCGGGCGTCGTTGCCGGGGAAGTTGTTGTCGTTGGCCAGCAGGTAGCGGCCACGGCCCAGCGGGACGACGGTCTCGACCGACTGGAAGGGGAACGAGAAGGTGCGGCCGACGCCGTAGGCGCCCGGTGAGCGGTCGACGCCGATCTCGGCCGGGTTGGCGATGTCGAGCAGGTCGACGACCAGGGTCTTGACCAGGTAGCCGTCGCGGTCCTTCTTGCGCAGGTCCAGCGCGTAGACGCGCTTGGTGACGGCGGCGGCGCCCTGGAAGTCGTCGCGCTCGAGGACGACCATCGTGTGCTTGCCGGTCATGTGCGCGTCGCCGACGACGTTCGCGTCGGTGTCGGTCTGGTACGCCCAGGTCCGCGCCGTGTAGCGCTTCTTCCGGGTGTCGAACTCCGAGATGACCCGGCGGCGCTTCTCGGGGTCGGTGGTCAGCGCGCCCTCGACGACGGGGTAGAGCCGGCGGCCGTCGGCCGAGCCCGCCATCGCCTCGAAGCCACGGCTCCGCGGCACGACCGCCTCGCCGGAGCCCAGCGTCGGGTTGTCCGGGGACTTCCCGCCGCGGAAGGGCACCGGCGCGTCGAGCACCCGACCGCGCCGGTCCACGTGCAGCAGGAAGGGGCCGAACTCCTCGCCCACCCAGAAGGTGCCGTCCGGCACCCGGACGACGGACTCGATGTCGAAGTCCGCCCCGGTCAGCAGCCGGGAGCGGGTGCGCTCGTGGACGATCGGGAAGCCGATCTTGCGGTCCGGGTCGCGCAGGGAGATGAACTTCTGCACGCGGATCGCGCCCTTCCCGCCCTTCGCGGTCTCCCAGGCGGGCTCCACCAGGTACATCCGCAGCAGGAAGTCGGCGGAGTTGGCCTTGGCGCCGAAGCCGTTGTCGGGCATCGCCCAGAAGGTGCCGTCGCCGTTGGCCACGACGCCGGAGAAGCCGGGCACGACCTGGCCGTCGAAGGGGCCGGTGCGGCCGTTGGCCGGGGTGGCCTGCGCGCCCGAGGCCGGCCCGGGGGCCAGGAAGTCCGCCGACAGGGTGGCGCGGGCGGTGAGCACGGGGGTGGTGGTCGTCCGGGGCCGCTCGGCGGCGGCGCGGGCGGGCGTCGTGGTGGTGGTCGCGCGCTGCTCGCGCTCGACCGGTCGGGGGGCCGCGGTGGCGGCCGCCGTCGGCCACAGCAGGCCGAGGGAGAGGAGGGCGGCCGTCGTGGCGCCCAACGGGGACAGTCGCATCGGTGCTCCTGGTCGGAGTCTGCGGGGGGTTCGCAGAGAGGCTCGTGCTCCGACTGAACCCAGTGCGGACGGCGCCGGCGTGGCCGCCGGGGCACGGCCAGGCGAGCAGCAGGTGAACTCTGGCCGCCGGGGCCCGCGGCGCGGCCCCGGACGCCGCTCCCCCGCCCGCTCACCTGGACGTCAGCGCCCGTTCACCCGGGCCTGCCAGCCTGCACCGCATGCAGCCTGAGCGACGTGTGCTGGGACCCGCCGAGGTCCGCTGGAACGACTACGTGGGCACGGCCGCGGCCGACGACGCCGACGCGGTCCTGGACCGGCCGAGCCTCTACGAGCTGGCCGGGGTCGACCGGGGCCGCTACACGATCCTCGGGGTGGACCTGACGATCTGGGAGGACACGACGACCGCGAGCGTCTACGCCGTCGACCGGGTCGCCGAGCAGCTCGAGACCCACGGCGACATCGACGCGCTGGGCCAGGAGCGGGGCGAGATCCCGGTGGTCGAGTTCCCCCTGCCGGCGCAGGCCGTCACGGAGTTCCTCGACGACGCCTTCAAGCGGATCGCGCTGCGGCTGGTGGCCCGCGGCGTCCGCGAGCACCAGCTCGTGGTCGTCCCCCAGGCCGGCTGAGCCGGGCGGCGGGGCCTGGGGACGACCCGCTCCCGGACCCGGGCCGCCCCTAGGGTGTCCCCGTGTCCTCGGGTCCCGGTCGTCGTGTCCTCGCCCTCTGCTGCGCCCTGCTGGTGGTGCTGGGCAGCTGGCTCGCGCCCCGGCCGGCGGCGGCCGCCGAGGCCGGGAAGCTCGTGATGGTGCTCGACTCGTCGGGCTCCATGAAGGCCCGGGTGGGCGGGAAGTCCAAGATCTCGATCGCCAAGGCGGCGCTCGCCTCGGTCGTCCGCGGGCTGCCGGCCGACGCCCCGGTGGGCCTCCGGGTCTACGGCGCGACGGTCTTCGACCGCTCCGACAAGGGCGCCTGCACCGACTCCCAGCTCGTCGTGCCGATCGGCACCGCCAACCGGGACGCCCTGCAGGACGAGATCCGGCAGTACGAGCCCTACGGCGAGACCCCGATCTCCTACAGCCTGGAGCAGGCGGCGGGCGACCTCGGGAAGGACGGCAAGCGCACGATCCTGCTCGTCTCCGACGGCGAGGAGACCTGCGACGCCGACCCGTGCGAGACCGCGGCCGCGATCACCGAGGCCGGCGTCGACGTCAAGGTCGACGTCGTCGGGCTGGCCGTCAGCGGCAAGGTCCGCGACCAGCTGCGCTGCGTGGCCGACAAGGGCAACGGCACCTACTACGACGCCGACAGCGCCGACGACCTCGAGGAGTCCCTCGACAAGCTCGCGACCCGCGCGTTCCGGCCGTTCCGGCTGACGGGGACGCCGGTCGAGGGCGGGCGCTCACCGGGCACGGCGCCGCTCGTCCGGCCGGGCCAGTACCTCGACACCTTCGACGCGTCGGACCGCCCGCGGTACTACCGCATCGCGCGGACCGCCCCCGGGTCCACGCTGCGGGTGGGGTTCACCGCCCGGCCCGCCGGCACCGTCAACACCGCCGTCGTCCGGCTGCGGACCCCCGAGGGCCAGGAGTGCAGCGCGGGGCTCGGCCAGTCGATCGCGACGGGCGGGACGTCGCCCCTGGTCAGCGGCGAGGTCGACTCCTGGGTGCGCAGGGAGGCGTCGGACTGCAACCAGGCGGACGAGCTGGTGGCCCAGGTCGCGACGTCGGGTGAGGACCTGGCCGGGGGCCGCTTCGAGCTCCTGGTCGCCGAGGAGCCGCCCGTCACCGACGCCGACGACCTCCCCGAGCGGGAGAGCGCGATCCGCTGGCAGAAGATGACGGCGACGAGGGCCGTCAAGCCCCCGGTCCCGGGCAGCAGCCTGTCCGACGCGCCGACGCTGGCCCCCGGCACGTACCGGACGACGATCCTCACCGGCGAGAGCCAGGTGTTCGCGGTGCCGGCCGACTGGGGGCAGCGCGTGCAGGTGCAGGTCAGCATCGCCCCGCGGACCGGGGCGCTGGCCCGGGCGCTGGACGTCAGCGACTCCCTCGACCTGCAGCTGCTGGGCGCGGGCCGGGGCCGCTACACCAACCTCGCCGTCCGCGGACTGCCCGAGCGCACCTTCACCCTGACCGACGACGACGCGACCTACCGGGTGGCGGCGTCCACCCCGACGGTGCGCTACCGCAACCGGCTCGACTTCGGCCCGACCGACTACGCCGCCGTGCCCGGTCCGCAGTACGTCGTCCTCAACATGAGCGAGGACCGCGACGACGCCTTCCTCGTGCCCTACACCCTGCAGGTCGAGGTGCTCGGCCGCGCCGGCGCGGGCGCGCCCACCTACGCGGGGGCGAGCACGCCGACGCCCACCCCGACGCCCAGCCCCTCGCCCTCACCCGGTGCCTCGACGCCGGCCGCGGTCCCGCCGCCCCAGGAGGAGGACGACGACGGGGTGCCGACGCCGGTGGTGCTGGGCATCGCCCTGGGCACGCTGGTCCTCGGGGCGGGCGGGGTCCTGGCCGCTCTGGCCCTCGGCCGTCGCCGGCGCCGGTCCTAGGCGCGCGCCGTCCCGGCCGGGCGCGGCCCGCGGTCAGGCCGGGTGCGCCACCAGCACGGTCGCCTCGCGGTCCGCGTCCCGGCGGACGTCGGCACGCAACCCCTGCGCGGTGGCGTGGGCGGCCAGCGGCCCGCTCTGGGCCTCGCTGCACTCCACGAGCACGTGCCCGCCGGGCGCCAGCCAGCCGGCGGCGCCCACCAGCACCCGGCGCAGCACGTCGAGGCCGTCGTCGCCGCCGTCGAGGGCCATCGGCGCCTCGTGGTCGCGGGCCTCCGGCGGCATCAGGGCGATGGCCGCCGTCGGCACGTAGGGCGCGTTGGCGACCAGCACGTCGACCCGGCCCGCGAGGTCGGCGGGCAGGGCGTCGAAGAGGTCGCCCTGGTGCACGGCCGCCCGCTCCCCCAGGCCCGCCCGTGCGCACGCCACCGCCGCCGGGTCGAGGTCGGCGGCGTGCAGCTCGACGCCCGGGCGCGCGGCCAGCACCGCGAGGGCGACCGCGCCGGCCCCGCAGCAGAGCTCGACGACGACCCCGTCGGGGGGCGTCAGGGCGACCGCCTCCTCAGCGAGCAGCTCGGTGCGCCGGCGGGGGACGAAGACGCCCGGCCGGACCGGCACCCGCAGGCCGGCGAAGGCGACCCAGCCCAGCACCTGCTCCAGCGGCTCGCCCGCCACCCGGCGCGCGACCAGCGCCTCGCGCCCGGCGCCCTCGGCCGCGGCGACCAGGAGGGCGGCCTCGTCCTCGGCGAAGACGCAGCCGGCGGCCCGCAGCCGGACCACCAGGTCGTCCTCCGCGTCGCCCACCGCGCCAGGCTACGGCTCGGCGCGCGCCGCGCGTGGGCGTCCGACCCGTCCCGAAGGGGCAGACTGGGGCCATGGCGGTCGGTCGGCACCGGGTGCACCTCGGTGCGGCTCCCCCGCACGACGACCCCGACCCGCACAACCCTGACCCGCGCAGCACCGGCCGGCACAGCACAGGGCTCGACGCCGCGGGCGCGTGGGCGGGCGGGGAGCGGGTGGTCGTCGCCGTCTCCGGCGCCGCCGAGTCCCCCGCCCTGCTGCACCGGGCGGCCCGCATCGCCTCCCGGGCCACCGGCGGGGAGTGGCTTGCGGTCTACGTCAGCCGCCGCGACGGTCCCAGCGCCGTGCCGGCCAGCCGGTTGGAGGAGCTGCGGGAGCTGACGACCGGGCTCGGCGGCACGTTCCACGCCGTGGTCGCGGCCGACGCGGCCGAGGGCCTGCTGGACTTCGCCCGCGGCGTCGGCGCCACCCAGGTGCTGCTCGGCGCCAGCCGTCGCGGGCGGCTGGCCAGCCTGCTGCGACCGGGGCTCAGCGAGGCGGTGATCGCCGGCTCGGGGGACGTCGACGTGCACGTGGTCACCCACCTCTACGCCCGGGGCGCCGGGGGGCCGCGGCGCCCGCGCGGTCGGGTCAGCCGACGCCGGCTCGTGGGCGGGGCGCTGATGGCGCTGCCGGGGACGGCGCTGCTGGCCCTGCTGCTGCGGCTGACCGCCGACCTGCACGGGCTGCCGACCGAGTCGATGCTCTTCATGGCCCTGGTCGTGGCGACCGCGCTGGTCGGCGGGCTGTGGCCGGCCGTCGTCGGGGCGCTGTTCGGGGGGCTGCTGCTGAACCTGCTGTTCGTCGCCCCGACGGGCACCCTGGCGGTCGCCGAGCCCGAGAACGCGCTGGCGATCCTGGTCTTCCTGCTCACCGGCACCGCCGTCGCCTCCGTCGTCGACCGCGCCGCCCGACGGACCGAGCAGGCGACCCGCGCCCGCGCCGAGGCCAACGCGCTGGCCGTCCTGTCCTCCACGCTGCTGCACACCGGCGACGACCAGGAG
Source organism: Microlunatus capsulatus (assembly GCF_017876495.1). Classification (NCBI taxonomy): domain Bacteria; kingdom Bacillati; phylum Actinomycetota; class Actinomycetes; order Propionibacteriales; family Propionibacteriaceae; genus Microlunatus; species Microlunatus capsulatus. The sequence continues at coordinate 1,077,757 of NZ_JAGIOB010000001.1, forward strand.
CAGCTGCTGGCCCGGATCTGCGAGGTGTTCGCGCTGACCGGCGCCGCCGTGCTCCGGCGCGCACCTGACGGCTGGGTGACCGAGGCCGCCACCGGCGACGCCCCGGACCGCCCGGACGGGGCCGACGCCGAGCTGGTCGTGGCACCGGACGTCACCGTCGCCTTCCGCGGGCACGCCCTGGACGCGGCCGACCGTCGGCTGCTGTCGGCCTACGGGGCGCACGTGGCCGTGGTCCGCGAGCGCCGCGACGCCCTCGCGGAGTCCCGGCGGGCCGCCGAGCTCACCGAGGGCAACCGGACCCGCACCGCGCTGCTCGCCGCCGTCTCGCACGACCTGCGCAGCCCGCTGGCCGTCATCAAGGCGGCCGCCAGCAGCCTCCGCGACCCCGGGGTCCGGTGGTCGGCGGCCGACGAGGCCGAGTTGCTGGCCACCGTCGAGGACGGCGCCGACCGGCTGGAGAACCTCGTCGGCAACCTGCTGGACCTCAGCCGGCTGCAGATGGGCACCGTCACCCCGCTGCTGGGCGAGGTCGACCTGGCCAGCGCCGTCGCCTGGGCGCTGGAGCCGCTGCCCGGCGCCGACCGCGTGCGGGTCGACCCGGGGGCGCCCGACCGGCCCGCTCTCGCCGACCCGGGGCTGCTCGACCGGGTGGTCGCCAACCTCGTCGAGAACGCCCTGCGGCACACCCCCGACGGGACGCCGGTGGAGGTCACGACGTGGCCGGCCGGCGCCGACCGGGTGGAGCTCCGCGTCGTCGACCACGGGCCCGGGGTCCCCGCCGACGCGAAGGAGACCCTCTTCGCCCCCTTCCAGCGCCTGGGCGACGTGCCGCAGGGCGACGGCCTGGGCCTGGGCATGGCCGTGGCCCGCGGGCTGACGGAGGCGATGCACGGGCGGCTGAGCGCCCTCGACACCCCCGGCGGCGGCCTGACGATGGTCGTCGACCTCCCCCTGGCCCCGGTGGGTGCCACCTCCGACGCGTCCGCCCCGGTGCCGCCGACGGCGGTGGGGCCCGCATGACGTTCGTGCTGGCCGTCGACGACGACCCGGCCCTGCTGCGCACCCTCAGCATCAACCTGCGCGCCCGCGGCTACGAGGTGCAGACCGCCGGCGACGGCCGCTCGGCCCTGCAGGTGGTGGCCGAGCGGGTGCCGGACCTCGTGCTGCTCGACCTCGGCCTGCCCGACCTCGACGGGGTGAGCGTGCTGCGCCAGCTCCGCTCCTCCACCGACGTGCCCGTCCTCGTGCTCTCGGCGCGGCACTCCTCCGACGACAAGGTGGAGGCCCTCGACCTCGGCGCCGACGACTACGTCACCAAGCCCTTCGGCATGGAGGAGCTGCTGGCCCGGATCCGGACGGCGCTGCGGCACAGCCCGCTGGCCCTCGGGACACCGTCCCGGGTGGTCGAGACCGGTGACCTGCGGCTCGACCTCACCGACCAGCGCGCCACCCGGGCCGGCGAGCCCGTGCACCTCACCCCGACGGAGTGGCGGCTGGTCGAGGTGCTCACCCGCACGCCGGGCCAGCTGGTCCGCCAGACCGAGCTGCTGCGCGAGGTCTGGGGTCCCGGCTACCACCGGGAGACCAACTACCTCCGCGTCTACCTGGCCAACCTGCGCCGCAAGCTCGAGGCCGAGCCCGGGCGGCCACGGCACTTCCTCACCGAGCCCGGGGTCGGCTACCGCTTCGTGCCCTGAGGGCGGCCCGTCGACGGGCCCGGGCCCCTTCGACGGGCTCAGGGAGCGGGTGCGGCTCAGGCCCTTCGACAGGCTCAGGGAGCGGGCGGCCCTTCGACGGGCTCCGGGGGCGGGGTCAGGCGCGACGGGCGACGACGGCGTAGAGCGGGTCGCCCCGGTAGGAGCGGGCCGAGGGCGTGCGCAGGCTGACCTCGGGCTCGGTGAAGCCGCCGGCCCGGCGCAGGTAGTCCGCGACGAGCGCGCAGCGGCCGGCGTCGTCGGTCGCCAGCCAGCCGTGCACCGCCTTGGTCGGGAAGCAGCGGTTGGAGAAGGTCAGCACCACCGGGGCGCCCGGCCGCAGCACCCGGGCCGCCTCGGCCAGCACCTCCACCGGTCGGACCAGGTAGTCGACCGACACGCAGCACAGCACCGCGTCGAAGGAGGCGTCGGCGAAGGGCAGGGCCGGGTCCTCGTTGAGGTCCTGCACCACCCGCCCGGTCGCGACCGGGTTCGCGGCCAGCTCGGTCTCGTTCATGCCGAGCACGACCAGCTCGGCCGGCGGCGTCCGCAGGTGCGAGACCCAGGACGACATGCGGTCCAGCACCCGCCGGGGCCCGCCCGCCGAGCCGTCGACCCCCAGCTCGGCGTAGAGGTCGCCGACGGCGGCGACCGCCCCGTCGTCGATGTGGGTGACCAGCCGGGTCGGCCGGTAGAACCGGTCGTCGGGGCTCGGGTCGTCGCGGTCGAAGAACCAGGCCGGGAACGGTGCGCCGGGGGTCGTCACGCCCGGGCGACCCGGAAGCGCTCGACGAGGGCGTCCATCGTCGCGTCCATCGCCGCGTCGACCTGCTGGCGGGCCGGGTCGGCGTCGAACCACGCCATGATCTCGCGGGCGCCCTGGACGAAGGGCACCTTGGCGACGTAGTCGGGCACCAGCCGCTTCACCTTGGTGTTGTCGAAGATCATCGTGTGCGCCTTGTCGCCGATCAGCCCGTCGCCCCACTCCGGGTCGGCCTCGTTGATGACGTCGGAGGGCACGTGCACCAGCTCGGGGTCCAGCCCGGCGACCCGGGCCACGGTCAGGAAGATCTCGTTCCACGACAGCCACTCGTCGGAGGTGATGTGGAAGCTGTCGCCGATCGCCGCCGGGTGGCCCAGCAGACCGACGAAGGCGTGCGCGAAGTCGGTGTGGTGGGTGAGCGTCCACAGGGAGGTGCCGTCGCCGGGGACGACGACGGGGACCCCGCGGCGCATCCGGTCGACGACGGTCCAGCCGCCGTCGAAGGGCAGCAGCGTGTGGTCGTAGGTGTGCGACGGACGCACGATGGTCATCGGGAGCCCCCGCTCGCGGTAGGCCGCGGTGAGCAGCTCCTCGCAGGCGATCTTGTCGCGGGAGTACTGCCAGAACGGGTTGTGCAGCGGCGTCGACTCCCGCACCGGCATCCGCCCGGGCGGGGTCTGGTAGGCCGAGGCGGAGCTGATGAAGACGTACTGGCCGGTGCGGCCCTCGAGCACGTCGAGCCGGCTCTGCACGTGCTCGGGGGTGAACGCGCGGAAGTCGGCGACGACGTCGAACGCGCGGTCGCCGACGGCGCTGCGGAAGGAGGCGGGGTCGGAGAGGTCGCCGACGAGGGTCCGCACGCCCTCGGGGACCGGCCGGGTCGTCGAGGTGCCGCGGTTGAGCACGGTCACCTCCCAGCCCTGGGCCAGGGCACGGGTGGTGCAGGCGGTGCTGATGATGCCCGTGCCGCCGAGGAACAGGACCGAGGGTGACGTCATGCGGCGATCCTAGGGACCACCCCCGCGCGGCCGACCGGTGGCCGCCGGGCCCGCCGCCGGGCCGGTCAGCGGCGGCGGAGCGCCCGGCGCGTGGTCACGACGTCGACGGCGGTCTTGACGACGAGCAGCAGGGCCACCGCGACGACGCCGTCGGTGCGCCAGGCGGGCGGCAGCCAGCCGGTGAGCGTGCCCAGCCAGGCGGGAGGGGCCTCCCCCCTGAAGCCGCTGAGGACCAGCGCGAAGGCCCCGAGCACGGCGACCTGCAGCACGATGATCCGCGGGTAGGGCTGCGCCATCGCGGTCGAGGGCGAGGTGGTCCGCCGCTGGCCGTCGTCGCCGAACCACGTGGTCGCGGTCTCGACCGCGTAGCGGAGCACCAGCAGCACGACGGGCAGGCCCAGCAGGAGGAAAGTGGGCTCGAACCCGATGGCGAACGCCACGAAGCCGGTGAAGACCAGGTGCACGAGGCAGAACAGGCCGTAGTGGAACGTGAAGAACAGGCCGAAGAGCGCCGGGCTGCCCTCCCGGGGCCGGCCGTTGACCGTGATCCGGGCGTTCGAGGTGCCCTGGGCGGTCACCACCTTCACCAGCGTGGCCACCCCGAGCACCGCGTTCTCCGCCCAGAACAGCAGCAGGACGTTGCCGGCCGGCCAGCCGAGCAGCAGGACGCCGAGCAGGGCCACCAGGTTCCAGGCCACCGACAGGGCCAGGGCGAGGGCCACGCCGGAGCGCGGCGCGCCCGGCGCGCCGGGACCAGGACCAGGACCGGCGAGCGGCCGCCCGCCCTGGAAGGGGTTGCCCCGCCGGGGCGTGCCGGCGCCCTCGCCGTAGGCCGGGGTGGGCGGGTAGGTCGGTCCGGTCACGGGGTGCCTCGCTCTCGTCCGCGGGCGGGTCCGGCGGGCCGCGCTCCGCCCGCTCCGACGGCCCGGGCCGCACGGCGGTTCCCTCCCGCGCTGCCGCCGCCGGGGCGGGTCAGACCCACGCGAGGTCCAGGCCGGCCAGGCCGCCGGCCATCGTGTAGCCCAGCCGGACGGCGGCCGCCCCCGCCGGTCGTGGCGGCAGGGGCAGCACCTTGGGCCCGTTGAGGGAGGCGAACTCGCCGCAGACGCGGCCGTCGGGCATCACCATCTCCCCCGTCAGCCGGAGGCCGTTCACGCGCGGGTTCGGGTCGTCGACGGCGACGACGACGTCCACCCGCGGCTCGACGGGCTCCCCGGTGAAGACCCCGGTCCAGACCGGCGTCACCGGGCCGGCCGGAGCCCAGGCCCAGGTGCCCCAGACGTCGGGCTGGTCGGCGTAGAAGGGCCAGTCGTGGCGCAGCGCCACGATCTCGAAGCCGTCGTAGCGGTCGTCGGTCACCACCGGCTGCGCCGAGGTCGTGTAGCCGCTCGGCAGGCAGCGGGTGGCTGCGCCGACGGTGCCCAGGGCCAGCAGCGCGTTGTAGGCCGAGACGAGCGCCTCGTCGACCAGCGCGGTCTCCACCAGCTCCACCAGCGCGACGTCCACCGTCGGCGCCGCGAAGGTGTGCACGTCGTCCTCCACCACCTCGATGACGTCGGCGTAGCCGTTGCGCTCGACGGTGCTGCGCAGGTGCCGGCAGAGCACCGGGTCGGTCTCCACCGCGTGCACCCGGGCGGCGCCGGCCCGCGCCGCGTAGAGGGCGAGGATCCCGGTGCCGGCCCCGGCGTCGAGCACGACGTCCCCGGGCCGGACGGTGGCGGCGACCACCTCGGCCAGGGTGGCGGTGCGGCGCCGGTCGCGCAGGCAGGTGTAGGGGAAGTCCGTCGAGGACCAGAACCCGTGCTCGTCGGACATGGCACGAGGATGGCACCCGACCCGCGCCCGGGAGCGGAGCCCCGCCCGCGACGAGCCGGTCCGTGTCGGCACCCCTCCCTAGACTGGGGCGGTGACCCGCCCCGCCGACCCGCGCGCCGCGGGTCGCGCGACCACCGACGCCGGACCGGGGCACCCGCTGCGCGGCGTCGCCCGGCTGGTCCGTGCCGGCGTCCTCGGCGGGTCCTCGCTGCTGCTCGCGGGCACGGCGCACCTGGCCGGTGGCGGGCGGCTCCCGTCGGCCGGCGTGCTGGTCGTCCTGGCCCTGCTCGTCGGGCTGGTCGCGGTCACCGCGACGGCCCGCCGCTGCCGGCCGGCCGGCCTGCTCGCCCTGCTCGCGGTGGAGCAGCTGGGGCTGCACGTCGCCCTCGGCGCCAGCGCGCTGCCGCCCGCGGTCCTCGGCTGCCTGACCGGCCCGCACGTCCACCACGCGGCGGCGGGCTGCCCGCCCGCTCCCGGTGCGGCGCCGGCCGCCGGCACCGAGCTCGGGATGTGGGCGGCCCACGCCGCGGCCGTGCTGGCCACCGCGTGGTTGCTGTCCCGCGGCGAGGCGTTCCTGTGGCGCGCCGTCGACCGGGTGGCCGCCGCCGTCCCGGTGCTGCGCACCCGGTCCACCGCCTCCCGGCGGCGCCCGGCGACCCCCGCTCCCCGCCGGGCCGCGGCCCGCCGCCCCGGCACCACCGCCGTCCCGCGCGGCCCCCCGCTCCTGGCCTGACCGCCCCCAGCGACGCCGCCACCCCGACCCGGGCGGCCGACGTCGTCCCACCGCACGGCCGCGCCCCGCGCCGCCGCGCGGTGGTCAGCCCACGTCACTCAGGAGAACCCATGTCCCGCACGTCCCGCCGCGCCCCCGGGCCCGCCGCCGGCAACCGCCGCCAGGCCGCCCGCGAGCAGGCCCGGCTGGCCGCGGCCGCCGCCCGCCGGCGCCGCCTCGTCGTCCAGCTCGGCGTCGTCGCCGCCGTCGCCGTCCTCGTGGTCGGCATCGTCACCACCGCCGTCCTCGTCGGCCGCCGACCGGCCGCCGACGGCGCCGGCGGCCCGCCCGTCGTCAGCAGCACCACCACCGTCGGGGGCGTCTCCGTGCCGTTCGCCGTCGACGGCTCGGCCGTCCGCGTCGGTCCGGCCGACGCCCCGGCGAAGATCGACCTCTGGGTCGACTACTCCTGCCCCCACTGCCAGGAGTACGAGGCCGCGAACGGGCCCGTCCTGGACCAGCTGGTGGCCGGTGGGGGCGTCTCGGTGAGCTACCACAACATCCAGATCGTCACCGACTACGGCACCGCGGCCGGCAGCGCCGCAGCCTGCGTCGCGGTCGAGGACCCCGAGCGCTGGCCGGCCGTCAACGCCGCCCTCTACGCCCAGCACAGCGCGGCCACCGACGGCTGGTCGGCCGCCCAGCTGCGCAGCTGGGCAGCCGACCAGGGGGTGGACGAGGCGGCCCAGCAGTGCATCGGCCAGGAGCGCTACACCGGCTGGATCGCCACCAACACCGCCGACGCGGCCGCGCGGGGCGTGCAGTCCACCCCCACGCTGCAGCTGAACGGGCAGACGGTGCCCACGGTCGGCGGCCAGGAGCTGCGCGACCGGGTCGCCCAGCTGGCCCGTGGCTGAGCACGGCGGGACGGCCCCCGCCGCCCGGCACGACGACGCCCCGATGCGGCCCGGGCCGGCGGTGACCGACCTGCACCTCGACGACCCGGACCTCGACCCGGAGCTCGACGACGACGCCGCTGACGACGACCTCGACGTCGGGACCGGCCCCGACCCGCTCGCGGGCACCCGCGGGCTCGGGCTGGTCCTCGTCGTCGCCGGGGTGCTCGGGCTGGTCGCCGCGCTGGTGCTCACCGTCGACCGCTTCCGCCTGCTGTCCGACCCCGGCGCGACGCTGGCCTGCGACCTCAGCCCCTTCGTCGCCTGCGGGCCGGTGATGACGTCGCGGGCCGGGGCGCTGCTCGGCTTCCCCAACCCGCTGCTGGGCCTGATGGGCTTCCCGGTCCTGCTGCTGACCGGCGCGCTGCTGCTGGGCCGGACGGCGCTGCCGCGCTGGTACTGGCGGGGCCTGCAGGTCGGCGTGCTGCTGGCCGCCGCCCTCATCACCTGGCTGCAGACCCAGAGCCTCTACGTCATCGGCGCCCTGTGCCTGTGGTGCCTGCTCGTCTGGGCGGTCACCATCCCGGCCGTCGTCGGCGTCACCCTGCAGGTGGCGGCCGCGGGCCACCTGGGGGCGGGGCCCGCCCGGCTGGGCCGCCGGCTGCGGCCCTACGCCGTCTCGGTGGTCGCGGTCTGGTACCTGGTCGTCCTCGGGGCGGTCGCGCTGCGCTTCGCCCGCGACGTCGCGCTGGCCTGGTTCGGGGTCGTCCTCTAGCCCGGGCCGGCGCCGGCCGCGCGGCCCGGTGCATCCACGACGGCGCCGGGCGGGGAAACACCTCCAGCCCGTCGGACCGGTCACCTGACCGGCGCGGCGGCGGATCCGGAGGTAGCCGTGCGTCCCGACCTGGCGAGCGACCCGCTCACCGAGCCCCTCACGCCGCAGCAGTCCGACGTCTACGCCCACCTCGTGCGGCAGCGCACCGCCGCCGACGAGCTGGAGCAGCAGCGCCGGCGCGCGGTGGCGTCCGCGCTGGAGGCCGGCCTCACCTGGCCGGTCATCGCCGCCGGGCTCGGCACCGAGGTGCGAGCCGCCATGACCTGGTACGGCGCGACCCCGCACCTGCGGGCGGCCACCCCGCCGGCCCTCACCGGCGAGGAGCAGAAGATCCTCACCCTCGTCCTCGAGGGCTGGACCAACCAGGCCATCGCGGAGTCGCTCTACGTCTCGAAGCGCTCCCTGGAGGCCCAGCTGACGGCGCTGTACCGCACCCTGGGGGTGGCCAGCAAGGCCGAGCTCCGGACCCTGCGGGACACCCGTCCCCGTCAGGCGTCCTGAGACCCTGACGTCCCCACGTCCCGTCCGGAGGTGCCGCCGATGCCCCCTCCACCCCCGCCGCCCGCCGCGCCCGACGCCGACGACCCGCCCGTCGAGCTGGTCCGGCTGACCGCGGTCCCGCTCGCCGACGTGACGGCCCTGCTGGCGGAGCCGCGGAACGCCCGGCACCTGCCGCTCGCGCGCGGGGCGGTGACGGCGGGGTCGACCGCCGCCTGGGTGCGCGGCAAGGACGCGCTCTGGGCGGCCGACGGCTACGGCCCCTGGGCGATCCTGCTCGACGGCGCGTTCGCCGGCTGGGGCGGGTTCCAGCGCGAGGACCACGGGCCCGACCTCGCCCTGGTGCTGCGGCCGGAGTGCTGGGGCGCCGGCGCCATCGTCACCCGGGTCCTCCTGCGCCGCGGCTTCGACGACCTCGGCTTCACCGCCGTGACGACCGCCCTCCCCCGGACGCGGAACCCGGACCGCGCGGTGGCCCGGCTCGGGTTCGAGCCCGCCGGCGAGACGGCCTTCGACCAGGTCCCGTTCCGGCTCTACCGGCTGACGCGCGAGCGCTGGCGCCAGGTCGACCGGGCCGGCTGAGCGGCCGGCCGGACGGCGGGCCATGATCGGGTCGCCGCGGCTGCACCGGCGCGCCCGGCCGCCGCGGTGCCGCCGGTCCCGACCCCAGGAGCCCCGATGACCACCGACGCCTCCCCCGCCGACCGTCCCGCTCGTCCCGAGGACGACGCGTCGGCCTGGGACGACCTGGCCCGGCCCCTGCCCGCTTGGGTCCCCCGGGCCAAGCTGGGCATCTTCGTCCACTGGGGTGCGTACTCCGTGCCCGCCTGGGCCGAGCCCAGCGGCGCGCTGGGGGCCGTCCCCGAGCAGGAGTGGTTCGCCCACAACGCCTACGCCGAGTGGTACGCCAACACCATCCGCATCCCCGGCAGCCCCGCCGCCGCGCACCACCGGGAGACCTGGGGCGACGCGCCCTACGACGACTTCCTCGACGCCTGGACCGCGGAGCGCTTCGACCCGGCCGCCTGGGCGGCGCTGTTCGCCGAGGCCGGCGCCTCCTACGTCGTGCCCACGACGAAGCACCACGACGGGATCGCGCTGTGGGACGCCCCGGGCACCGGCACCCGCAACACGGTGCACCGCGGGCCCCGCCGCGACCTCGTCGGCGACCTCGCCGCGGCCGTCCGGTCGGCCGGGATGCGCTTCGGCGTCTACTACTCGGGCGGCCTGGACTGGAGCACCAGCAGCTTCGGGCCGCACACCACCATGGCCGAGGTCGGCAGCCTGCGGCCCGTCGACGCCGCGTACAACTGCTACGCGCTGCTGCACGTCCGCGACCTCGTGGCCCGTTACGCCCCCGACGTGCTGTGGAACGACATCGACTGGCCCGACGCGGGCAAGCGGACCGGCGCCTGGTCGCTGCACGAGCTGTTCCGCGACTTCTACGCCGGCAACCCCGACGGCGTGGTCAACGACCGGTGGGGCGAGACGCACCGCGACTACCGGACGAGCGAGTACGAGCACGGCACCGACGTCGAGACCGGGACCGACTGGGAGCAGTGCCGCGGGATCGGCCTCTCCTTCGGCTACAACCAGGTCGAGGACGAGTCCGTGGTGCTGTCCGGCCACCAGCTCGCGACCCTGCTGGCCGACGTCGTCTCCCGGGGCGGGCGGCTGCTGCTCAACGTGGGTCCGACGGCGGCGGGTGAGATCCCGGCCATCCAGCAGCGCTCGCTGCGCGACCTCGGCCGCTGGACCGGCGTCGTCGGGGAGACCCTCCGCGCGGCCACCCGGGTCGACCCGGCGGTCGCGCGCGGCGAGGACGAGCCGTGGACGCGCTGGCTGGACACCCCGGACGGCCTCGTCGCCCTGGTCGACCGGACGGGCCGCACGCCGCTGGCCTTCCACCGCGACGCCGCCGACGCCGCGGCCGCGGTGGTGCTGAGCGGGCGCGCCGTCGTCGACACGACCGGCGGCGCGGTGGCCGTCGACGTCGCCGGCCTGGACGGCGGACCGGCGGCCGTCCGGCTCCCCTGGCGGCGGCGCTGAGCCCGCTCCGGACGCGGAGGAGGTGACCCGGGCCGCGACCGGGCAAGATGACCCCGTGAGCGACATGACGACGGACGCCCGGGACGCCATCACGCAGGGGCGCACCGCGCTGGGGATCGAGCTGGGGTCGACGCGGATCAAGGCGGTGCTGATCGGGCCCGACCACGCCCCGCTCGCGGTGGGCGGCTCGGACTGGGAGAACCAGTTCGTGGACCGGCGCTGGACCTACGCCCTCGAGGACGTCTGGTCCGGGCTGCAGGAGGCCTACGCCGGGCTGGTCGCCGACGTCCGGGGCCGCCACGGCGTCGAGCTGACCACCGTGGGCGCGCTCGGCGTCTCCGCGATGATGCACGGCTACCTCGCCCTGGACGCGGACGGCGAGCTGCTCACCCCGTTCCGGACCTGGCGCAACACCAGCACCGGGCCGGCGGCCGAGCGGCTCAGCGAGCTCCTCGGGTACAACATCCCGCACCGCTGGAGCGTCGCCCACCTCGTGCAGGCCGTCCTCGACGACGAGCCGCACGTCGCCGACGTCGCCCACCTCACGACGCTCGCCGGCTACGTGCACGCCCGGCTCACCGGCGAGCGGGTCCTCGGCGTCGGCGACGCCAGCGGCATGTTCCCCATCGACGTCGCGACCGGCGGCTACGACGCCGGCATGCTCGCGCAGGTCGACGCCCTGGTGGCCGAGCACGGGGCCACGCTCCGGCTGGCCGACCTGCTACCCGTCGTCCGGACGGCCGGCGACCCGGCCGGGGAGCTGACGGCGGAGGGCGCCCGGCTGCTCGACCCCTCCGGCGCGCTGCAGCCCGGCGTCCCGATGTGCCCGCCGGAGGGCGACGCCGGCACCGGCATGGTGGCCACGAACTCGGTCGCCCCCCGCACCGGCAACGTGAGCGCCGGGACCAGCATCTTCGCCATGGTCGTGCTGGAGCAGCCGCTGAGCCGGGTGCACCGCGAGCTCGACCTCGTCACCACCCCCGCCGGCGACCTGGTGGCGATGGTGCACTGCAACAACGGGGCCAGCGAGCTGAACTCCTGGGTCCGGCTGTTCGGGGAGTTCGCCGGCGCCCTGGGCGTCGAGGTGGACTCCGCGCGGCTGTTCGGCACGCTGCTCACCACCGCCCTGGACGGCGCCCCCGACGGCGGCGGCCTGATGGCCTTCAACTACCTCTCGGGCGAGCCGATCACCGAGCTGGACGAGGGCCGTCCGCTGTTCCTGCGCTCCCCCGGCAGCACCTTCGACCTGGCCACCTTCATGCGCGTCCAGCTGTACTCGGCGCTGGCCACCCTGCGCCTCGGGATGGACGTCCTGCAGCGCGACGAGGGCGCCCGGCTGGACGCGATGTTCGCTCACGGCGGGCTCTTCCGGACCAAGGGCGTCGGCCAGGCCCTGCTGGCCGCCGCCATCGACACCCCCGTCACCGTCGGCGACGTGGCGGCCGAGGGCGGCCCCTGGGGGATGGCAACGCTGGCCGCGTTCCGGGCCGGCCGGGCGGAGGGCCAGACGCTGGCCGACTACCTCGCCGAGCGGGTCTTCGCCGGTGCCGCGCTGGAGACCGTCGAACCCGACCCGGCCGACGTCGCCGGCTTCGCGCAGTTCATCGAGCACTACGTCGCCGCCCTGCCGGTGGAGCGGGCGGCCGCCGCGCTCGGCTGACCGGCCCGCGCGCCCGAGCAGGAGCCGCGCTGGGCCCCGGCGACCCCTGTCCGGACGCGCCCGGGCGCTCTACCATCACCAGATGGAGGCGGCCGGGACGGAGTCGGTGCAGGACATCCGCTTCGCCCGCTCGGCCGACGGCGTGGGCATCGCCTACGCGGTGCACGGCTCGGGCCCGCCCCTGCTGGTGGACAGCTGCTGGCTCAGCCACCTCCAGTTCGACTGGCAGAGCCCGGTCTGGCGGCACTACCTCGTCGAGCTCGGCCGGATCGCCACCGTGGTGCGCTTCGACGAGCGCGGGCACGGGCTCTCCGACCGGGGCGTGACCGACCACGGCCTGGCCGCACGCGTCGCCGACCTCGAGGCCGTCGCCGACGACGCCGGGCTGGAGCGCTTCGCCCTGCTGGCCATGGCCCAGGGCGGGCCGGTCGCCATCGAGTACGCCGCCCGGCACCCCGAGCGGCTGAGCCGGCTGGCCTTCTACGGCAGCTACGCCGGCGCGAAGGTCGGGGCGACCCGGGAGGAGCTGGAGCTGGACGCCGCCTTCACCGCCCTCATCCGGGTGGGCTGGTCGCGGCCGACGCCGGAGTTCCGCCGGGTGTTCACCAGCCTGATGATCCCGGGTGGCAGCGAGGAGCAGATGCGCTGGATCGACGACCTGCAGCGGATGGCCGTCGACGCCGAGACGGCGGTGCTGGCCCGCGCGCAGCGCCAGGTCACCGACGCGAGCGGCCGGCTGGCCGGGCTGGACCTGCCCACCCTGGTGCTACACAGCCGCGGCGACCAGATGAACGGCTTCGAGCAGGCCCGCCGGCTGGCCGCCGCGATCCGCGGGGCCCGGCTGGTCGCCCTGGAGAGCGACAACCACATCGTGCTGGAGCACGAGCCCGCCTGGGCGGTCCTGCTCCGCGAGCTCACCGCGTTCCTGGCGCCCGACCGCCCGGCCGCGCCCGTCCCGGTCGCCGGCGTCGGCGGCGACGTCGCGGACGTGCTCTCCCCGCGGGAGCTCGCCATCCTGCGGCTGGCCGCGGACGGGCGCGACAACGACACCATCGCCGGGACGCTCGTGCTCTCGGTCCGCACCGTCGAGCGGCACCTGCAGAACACCTACGCCAAGCTCGGCCTGCACGGCCGCACGGCCCGCACCGCGGCCGTCGCCCAGCTGCTCTCCCGCGCCTGAGGCTGCGCGCCGGGACTGCGCGCCAGCCGCCACGCCGGCAACGACCCGGGACCCGGTTGCGCGTCGGCACCGATGCGGGGACCGCTCCCGTGTCCCTAGCGTGCGGTCATCGACCACCGAGGCGGAGGCACCCCATGACCAGCACCAGCACCAGCGCACCCCCGACCAGCACCCCCGAGGACCGTGCACTCAAGGCGAGGCACGCGGCCCTGTGGGCCAGCGGCGACTACCCCGCCGTCGCCGACCAGGTGGTGGGCGGGCTGGGCGGGGTCCTCGTCGACACCGTCGACGTCCGCCCGGGCCAGCAGGTGCTCGACGTCGCCGCCGGGACCGGGACCGCGGCCGTCCCCGCCGCCCGGCGCGGGGCCGTGGTGACCGCCACCGACCTGACGCCCGAGCTGCTCGAGGTCGGCCGGGCCCGCGCCGCCGGGGAGGACCCCGACGGCGCCGGCGGGCGGCTGACCTGGCGGACGGCGGACGCCGAGGCGCTGCCCTTCGGGGAGGCCGCCTTCGACGTCGTGCTGTCCTGCATCGGGGTGATGTTCGCCCCGCACCACCAGCAGGCCGCCGACGAGCTCGTCCGGGTCTGCCGCCCCGGCGGCACGCTCGGCCTGCTCAGCTGGACGCCGGAGGGCTTCATCGGGCAGCTCTTCGCCACCATGAAGCCCTTCGCGCCGCCGCCTCCGCCCGGGGCCTCGCCGGCGCCGCTGTGGGGCCGGGCCGACCACGTCCGGGCGCTGCTCGGCGAAAGGGTGACCGACCTGGTGGCCCGGCAGCAGAGGCTCCGGGTGGACCGCTTCGCCGACGGCGCGGAGTTCCGCGACTTCATGAAGGCCCGCTACGGCCCGACCCTGGCCGTCTACCGCGCGCTGGCCGGGGACCCGGACCGCACCGAGGCCCTCGACGCCGCCCTGGCCGCGCTGGCCGACGGAGCCCTGCACGACGGCGTGATGGAGTGGGAGTACCTCCTCGTCACCGCCCGCCGGGTCTGAGGCGGGCGCACCGCCGGACCGGGCCGCTCGGGCCGGTCCGGCGGCACCGGTCAGCGGTGGTGGCGCTCGGGGACCAGGGTGGTGCTCCAGAGCGAGGTGCCCGCCCGGTCGCGCAGGTCGACCCGCAGCTCGCCCGTGCGGCCGTCGACGTTCACCTCGCCGAAGTGCTGGAAGCCCTCGGCCGGCGAGGCGCCGGCCACCGGCGGGGCGTGCACGAACACCGCCTCGGGGCCGAAGGTGCCGTCCAGGGCGTTCGGGCCGAACGCGCCGGCGTGCGCCGGCCCCGACACGAACTCCCAGAACGGGGTGAAGTCCTGCACGGCGGCCCGCGACGGGTCGTAGTGGTGGGCCGCGGTGTAGTGCACGTCCGCGGTGAGGAAGACGATCCCGGTCACGCCGTGCCGGTGCGCCTGCCGCAGCACGGTGGCGAACTCGCCCTCGCGGCCCAGCGGGGCCCCGTCGTCGCCCTGGCCCACGCCCTCCTGGGCGGTGGGGCCGTCGGGCACCACCAGGCCCAGCGGCAGGTCGTTCGCGATGACCTTCCAGGTGGCGCGGCTGCTCCTCAGCTCCCGCACCAGCCACCGCCGCTGGGCCTCGCCCAGCGTGCCGCGCGTCCGGTCCCGGCCGTCGTTCGCCCCGTTGGCGTCCTTGGCGCTGCGCATGTCCAGCACGAACACGTCGAGCGAGGGCCCGTAGGACAGCCGCCGGTAGAGCGGGCCGGCCACCGCCGACGGGATGGGCAGCCACTCGCGGAAGGCCCGGTGCGCCCGCGCGGCCAGCACGTCGACCCGCTGCTCGGTGTAGCGGGGGTCGTCGAGGACCTCGCCCGGGTACCAGTTGTTCGTCACCTCGTGGTCGTCCCACTGGTTCACCTGGGTGACCTCGGCGGTGAAGGCCCGGTAGTGCTCGTCGAGGAGGTTGTAGGCGTACTGGCCGCGGTACTCGTCCAGCGTCTCGGCGACCTTGAACTTCGCCTCGGTGACCAGGTTCCGGTAGACGCGGCCGTCGGGCAGCGTCACCGACTCCTGCAGCGGGCCGTCGGCGTAGACGGTATCCCCGCTGTGCAGCAGGAAGTCCGGGCGCCGGCGGCGCATGGACTCGAAGATCTGCAGCCCGCCGAAGGCCGGGTCGATGCCCCAGCCCTGGCCGACGACGTCGCCGGTCCAGACGAACCGCACGTCCTGCCGGCGCCGCGGCGCGGTGGTGAGCCGGCCGGGCACGGGCGGGCTCAGCAGCCCCGGCCGCTCGAGGCTCTCCACGCGCACCCGGTAGTGGACGTCGGAGCCGGCGGGCAGGTCGCGCAGCCGCACCTTGCCGGTCAGGTCGGTCGCGGGCGTCACCACCGGACCGCGGACCAGGCGCGCGCCGCGGAAGTCGGGCCGGCGGCTGGCCTCCACCCAGAGCCGGCCGGGCCGGTCGGCCCGCGCCCACAGGGTCGCGGCGTCGGCGGTGGCGTCCCCGCTCTGCACGCCGTGGGTGAGGGCCGGGCGAGCACCGGGCCGGTGCGCGAACGCCGGCACGGACCCGAGCGCGCTCACCACCCCGCCCGCCAGGCCGGCCTGCAGCAACGTCCGACGATCCACACGAGTCATGACGGCACTCTCACCCGGGCAGGTGACGGCCGGGCGACACCCGGCTGACATCCGCCCTCCTCCGCGGTGACGGGACCCCGCCGCGCTCCCCGGCCACCCGGAGGGCTTGACTACCGGCCAGCACGGCGGGCCGCCGTCCCGAGGACCGGGGCGCCGCGGGCCCCGCCCCGACGAGGAGGAGGTGCCGGTGATCCGTCACACGGTGTCGTTCGCGCTGGTGCACGCCGAGGGCTCGGCCGAGGAGGCGGCCTTCCTGGCCCGCGGGCGGGAGGTGCTCACCGGCGTCCCCGGCGTCGAGGACTTCCAGGTCTCCCGGCAGGTGAGCCCGAAGAGCCTCCACCGCTTCCAGTTCGCGATGACCTTCGCCGACGAGACCGCCTACCGCGCCTACGACGCCCACCCGGCGCACCGCGACTTCGTCGCCAGCTCCTGGGAGCCCGAGGTCGCCGACTTCCAGGAGCTGGACCTCGTCCCCCTCTCCTGAGCCGGCCGCCGCGAGGACGAACCGTCGAGTGCGCGCTCCCGCAGGTCCGGGAACCCGCTGAGCCTGCTGCGGCGCGCACTCGGCTCGGCGACGAGGCATCCCGCGTCGTCTTGACGTCGCCGGCCCCGTTGCCCACGATGTAACCATGGTTGCAGAGCGAGGGTGGTGGGTGCTGCTCAGCTACCGCGTCCCCCGGGAGCCCTCCACGCCGAGGATCGCGGTGTGGCGCCGGCTCCGCCAGCTCGGGGTGGCCCAGCTGGGCGACGGGCTGGTCGCGCTGCCCGAGGACGCCCGCACCCGCGAGCTGCTGGAGTGGGTAGCCGGGGACGTCGAGGCCGCGGGCGGCGAGGCCGTGCTCTGGCGCGCCCAGGCGCTGGCCGGGGCCGACGAGCGCGCCGTCGCCCGGACGATGGCCGACGCACGGGCCGTGGAGTACCGCGGCCTGGCCGAGGCCGCGTCCTCGGCCCTGGCCGGACCCGCCGAGGAGGCGACCCGGGCGCTGCGGCGGCTCCGCCGCGAGCTGCAGGCCGTCCGCCGCAGGGACTTCTTCCCCCCGCCCGAGCGGGAGGCCGCCACGCAGGCGCTGGACGCGCTGGCCCGCGCCGTCGCCGACGGCGCCCGCACCGCCGGGAGCCGCGCGTGAGCACCTGGGTCACCCGGGCCGGCGTGCACATCGACCGGGCCGCGTCCGCCTGGCTCATCCGGCGCGCCATCGACCCCGACGCCCGCTTCGTCTTCGTCGACGACCCCGACGAGCGGCCCGCGGACGCCGTGCCGTTCGACATCCGGGGCGTCGAGCTGGGCCACCAGGGCCAGGACTGCACCTTCGAGACCCTGCTGCGCCGCCACGACCTGCTCGACCCCGTGCTGTGGCGGATCGCCGCGGCCGTGCACGAGGCGGACCTCGAGGACGACCGCTACGACGCCCCGGAGGCGGCCGGCCTCGACGTCGTCCTGCGCGGCCTGTCCCTGGTCCGCGACGACGACGAGGTCCTCGCCCTCACCGGGCCCGTCTTCGACGGCCTGTACGCGTACTTCCAGCGCAGCCTCCTGCTCGGAGAGGAGCCGGCATGACCGCCGACCGGACCCCCGCCCGCACCTCCACGCCCGCCTCGTGGGGCACCCCGGAGCACCCGGCCGACGACGGCAGCACCGCGACCGGCGACGTGCTGCCGCTGTGGGAGGCGACCAGGACGTGGTTCGCCATCTCGCTGCAGACCTTCGGCGGGCCCGCCGGCCAGATCGCGGTCATGCAGCGCGTGCTCGTGGAGGAGAAGCGGTGGGTGGGCCAGCGCCGCTTCCTCTTCGCCCTCAGCTACTGCACCCTGCTCCCCGGCCCGGAGGCGCAGCAGTTGGCCACCTACATCGGCTGGCTGCTGAACGGCGTCAAGGGCGCCCTCGTCGCGGGCACCCTCTTCGTCCTGCCCGGCCTGGTCGCCCTGCTGGCGCTGTCGGGCCTCTACGTCGGCTACGGCGACACCGGGCTGGTGCAGGCCCTGTTCCTGGGCCTGGCCCCCGCCGTCATCGCCATCGTCGTCCAGGCGGTGATCAGGGTCAGCAGGCGCGGGCTGACCCACCCGGTCCTGGTCGGGCTGGCCGTCGCGTCGTTCGTCGCCCTCACCGTCGTCGGCGTCCCGTTCCCCGCCGTCGTGCTCGGCGCCGGCGTCCTCGGCTGGCTGCTCGGCCGCCGCCTTCCCGGGCTCACCCGGCCGAAGGCGGCCGCCGGCGACGACGGTCCCCCGCCGCTGATCAGCGACGACGCCCTGCACAGCCAGCGCCCGTCCGGGCGCCGGGCCCTGGTCACCCTCGTCGTCGGGCTGGTCGCCTGGGCGGCCCCGGTGGCCGCCGCGGCCGTGCTCTTCGGCCGCTCCAGCGTCTTCGTCGACCAGGGCCTGTTCTTCTCCGGCGCCGCCCTGGTCACCTTCGGCGGCGCCTACGCCGTGCTCGCCCACGTCGCCCAGCAGGCGGTCCAGGTCTACGGCTGGCTGCTGCCCGGGGAGATGGTGCGCGGTCTCGCGCTGGCCGAGACCACGCCCGGCCCGCTGATCATGGTCGTCCAGTTCGTCGCGTTCCTGGGGGCCTACCGCAACCCGGGGTCGCTGGACCCGTGGGTGGCCGCCGTCCTCGCCTCGCTGCTGACGACGTGGGTCACCTTCGTGCCCTGCTTCCTGTTCATCCTGCTGGGCGCGCCCTACGTCGAGCGGCTGCGCCACAACCAGGCCCTCACCTCGGCGCTGACCGGCATCACGGCCGCAGTCGTCGGCGTGATCGCCAACCTCGCCCTGTTCTTCGCCCTGCACACCCTCTTCGCCCGCACCCGGGTCGTCGACGCCGGGCCGCTGGGCTTCGAGGTCCCCGTTATCGGCTCGCTGCAGGTGGCCGCGCTGGGCATCACCGTGCTGGCCTTCGTGCTGCTGTTCCTCGCGCGCTGGAGCGCGCTACGCACGCTCGGGGTGTGCGCGCTGGCCGGGGTCGTCGTCCACCTGGTCGGCACGCTGGTCTGAGGCCGGGGCTCCGGTCCGGGCGACCGCGACGGCCTCCACCTCCACCAGCTGGTCGGGCCAGCCGAGGACGGTGACGCCCAGCAGGGTCCCGGGGACGTCGTGGGCGCCGAAGTGGCGGCGCACCACCTGCCAGACGGCGGCCAGGTCCTCCCGGGAGCTGCTGGCCACGTAGGCGGTGATCACCAGCACGTCCTCCAGCTCCGCCCCGCCCGCGCGCAGGGCCGCGCGCAGGTTGACCAGCACCCGCTCGGCCTGGCCGAGGAGGTCGCCGACCGCGACGGTCCGGCCCTCCTCGTCGAGAGGGCAGGCGCCGGCGGTGAAGACCAGCCGGACGGGGGCGTCGGTGGTGGCGGCGTGCGCGTAGGGCAGGTCGACGCTCAGCGCGGGGCTGCGGAGCAGGCGGACGGTCGAGGCGGCGGTCATGGCCGCAGCCTCCCACCGACCGGCCGCCCGGCTCCTCCGGTGGTGCGACGCGTCAGAGCGCGCGGCGGCCGGCGACCAGCGGGCAGAGGAACGGGTCGCGCCCCTTGAGCCCGACGGTGTTGAGATAGCGCACGACGATGCCGTAGGACTGCCACAGCGTCGTCTGGGTGTACGGGACGCCCATCGCGGCGCAGTGCGCCTCGACCATCGGCTGCACGTGCCGCAGGTGGGGGCGGGCCATGGAGGGGAACAGGTGGTGCTCGACCTGGTAGTTGAGCCCGCCCATGAGGACCGCCATCGGCCGGCCGCCGGAGACGTTGCGGCTCATCAGGACCTGACGGCGCAGGAAGTCCAGGCGCAGCCGGGCCGGCACCAGGGGCATGCCGATGTGGTTCGGGGCGAACGAGCCGCCCATGTAGAGGCCGAAGACCGCCAGCTGCACGGCCATGAAGGCGACGCCCTTGCCGGGGGGCAGCACGAGGAACACCAGCGTCAGCAGCCCGCCGAGGCGGAGGACGAGCAGGGTCAGCTCGACCCAGCGACGCTTGAGCTTCCCGCGGCCGAGCACCCGGATCAGGCCGTCGGCGTGCAGGGAGACGCCCTCGAGGAGCAGGGTCGGGAAGAAGTACCAGCCCTGACGGGCGACCAGCCAGCGCAGCACGCGCGGCCGCGGGCGCTGGGCCCGGGCCGGGGTGAACGCGATGACGGCGAGGTCGATGTCGGGGTCGGCGCCCTCCTCGTTGGGGGCCGCGTGGTGGCGGGTGTGCTTGCTCTGCCACCAGCCGTAGCTGAGGCCCACGAACAGGTTGGCCACGACGAGGCTCGTCCAGTCGTTCCAGCGCCCGGACTTGAAGATCTGCCGGTGGGCGGCGTCGTGGCCGAGGAACGCGGCCTGGGTGAGCAGGACCGAGAGGACGACGGCGCTGCCGAGCTGCCACCAGGTGTCGCCCAGCAGGACGAAGCCGACGGCCCAGGCGGCCAGCAGCACGGCGGCGCCGACCAGCTTGGTCCAGTAGTAGCCGTAGCGGCGGCGCATCAGGCCCGCCTCCTGCACGGCCCTGGCCAGGGCGGTGAAGTCGCTGGTGCTGCGCTCGGCCGCGGGACGGCGGACGCGCGGTGCGGCGCTCTCGGGCACGGGCGGGGTGGCGAGCAGAGTCACGGGAGGAGCCCCTCTAGGCGCGTGCACGGGGAAGGTCGGGTTCGAGGCCTTCCGGCAGGACGCGGTGAGCCGGGCTCAGCTTCGTGCTGCTGTAGATCTACGCCGTAGTCTACACGCCTGCGGACGTCAGTCCTCGCCGTCCGGCCCGTCGTCGCGGGCCGTCGCCAGCTCGGTCCGCAGGCCGGTGAACAGGACCGCCAGACCCTGGTCCAGCTCGGCCTCGCCGTCGTAGCCGGCGAGCTCGCTGGCCAGGCCGCGGACCAGCGGGAACTCCCGGGGCGGGAGCCGGTGCAGGCCCAGGCGCAGCAGGTCGGTGGTCTCCTCGGGGTCGGTCACCAGCTCCTGCAGCTCGGTGAGCATGTGGCCGTAGAGGAAGCCGATGTAGAGCCGGTAGACGCGCAGGGCGAGGGGCGGGGGGAACCCCGCGTCGGTCAGCACCCGCAGCAGCTTCTCCAGCGGTCGCAGCGTGCCCAGCGGCCGCAGCCCCAGCGGGGTGGACAGCGGGCGGGTGACGATGAGGTTGACGACGTGCGGGTGCGCCAGACCCAGCCGGCGGAAGTCGTGGGCCGTCCGCGAGAGCTGCAGCTGCCAGTCCTGCCCGCCGTCGGGGATGTCCAGCTCGTCGAGCACCAGCTCGACGATGCCGTCCAGCAGCGCGGCCCGGTCCGGGGCGTACCGGTAGAGCGCCATCGCGTCGCGCCCGAGCTCCTGGCCCAGCCGTCGACGGGTCAGCGCGTCCAGCCCCTCGTCGTCCACCAGCCGCAGCGCCGCGGCCAGCACCCGCTGCCGGGTCAGCGGCGTGCGGCCGCCGCTCGGACCGGGCTCGGAGGACTCGCGAGGAGCAGGAATGGCACGACCAGCTTCTGGGGGAGGCGACGGGGCCGAGGGCACCGGAGGGACAGCCGTCACCCTACCGGGCACGTCTAGGCCATAGACCTACGCCGTAGACCCGGCTGGCGGAGCCGGTCCCCGACGTGCACCGGCCCTCAGCCCGCCTCGGGGATCAGCTCGGCGACGAGGCTCTCGACCCGACGGCGGATCGCGTCGCGGATGGGCCGGACGGACTCCACGCCCTTCCCGGCGGGGTCCTCGAGGACCCAGTCCTCGTACCGTTTGCCCGGGTGGAAGGGGCAGGTGTCGCCGCACCCCATGGTGACCACGA
Organism: Microlunatus capsulatus; assembly: GCF_017876495.1. NCBI lineage: Bacteria > Bacillati > Actinomycetota > Actinomycetes > Propionibacteriales > Propionibacteriaceae > Microlunatus > Microlunatus capsulatus. Next base: position 1,099,173 of record NZ_JAGIOB010000001.1, read on the forward strand.
CGTCGGAGTCGACGACGGCCTGGTCGGTGAGGATCTTGGGCTTCTCGGCCGTGATGTCGATGCCCACCTCGGCCATCGCGGCGACGGCGGCCGGGTTGACCCGGTCGGCGGGCTCGGAGCCGGCCGAGCGGACCTCGACCCGGCCCCGGGACAGGTGGGTGAGGAACGCCGCGGCCATCTGGGAGCGGCCGGCGTTGTGGACGCACACGAAGAGGACGCTGGGACGGTCGCTCACGGACGGGCTCCTCGGACGGGGGTCGGCTCGGCGGCCGGGGCGGGCTCGGGGAACAGGTGCTCGCGGGCCCACAGGCTCAGGTAGACGAGCCCGACGAGGGCGGGCACCTCGACCAGCGGGCCGACGACCCCGGCCAGGGCCTGGCCGGAGGTGACGCCGAAGGTGGCGATGGCCACGGCGATGGCCAGCTCGAAGTTGTTGCCGGCCGCGGTGAACGCCAGCGTCGTGGCGCGCGGGTACCCCATCCCCAGCGCCCGCCCGATCAGCAGGCTGGCGGTGAAGACGACGGCGAAGTAGACCAGCAGCGGCAGCGCGACGCGGGCGACGTCCAGCGGCTCGGCGATGATCCGGTCACCCTGCAGGGCGAACAGCACGACGATGGTGAACAGCAGCCCGTACAGCGCCCAGGGGCCGATCCGCGGCAGCACCCGGGCCTCGTAGCCCTCGCGGCCGAGTCGGCGCTCACCGAGCGAGCGGGTCAGGAACCCGGCGAGCAGGGGGATGCCGAGGAAGACCAGCACGCTGCCGGTGATCGACCAGACGGAGAACTCCGCCGAGGTGGTGGGCAGGCCGAGCCACGACGGCAGCAGCTGCAGGTAGAACCAGCCCAGCGCGCCGAACGCGACGACCTGGAAGACGGAGTTGATCGCGACCAGGACGGCGGCGGCTTCCCGGTCGCCGCAGGCGAGGTCGTTCCAGATCAGCACCATGGCGATGCAGCGGGCGAGGCCGACGATGACCAGCCCGGTCCGGTACTCCGGCAGGTCGGCGAGGAAGACCCACGCGAGGGCGAACATGAACGCCGGCGCGAGCACCCAGTTGATGACCAGCGAGGTGACCAGCAGCCGGCGGTCGGCCAGCACGCGGTGGGTCTCGTCGTAGCGGACCCCGGCCAGCACCGGGTACATCATGACCAGCAGGCCGAGGGCGATGGGCAGCGAGACCGAGCCGACCGCGACGGCGTCCAGGACGCCGGCCAGGCCGGGGACCGTGCGACCCAGCACCAGCCCGAGGGCCATCGCGGCCAGGATCCACACGGGCAGGAACCGGTCGACCGTCGAGAGCCGGGCGGTGGCCTCCTGCTCCCCCGTCACCAGCGCCGACGTGTCGGCGCTCACCCGCAGCTCCGCGTCGCCGTCGGGTCGGACGGCGGCGCGATCAGGGCGGCGAGGTCGGCCAGCGCGGCGGGGCGGAGGCGGTAGTACACCCAGGTGCCGCGCTTCTCGCGCTGCAGCAGGCCCGCGTCGTGCAGCACCTTGAGGTGGTGGCTGATCGTCGGCTGGGACAGCGCGAAGCAGTCGACGAGGTCGCAGACGCACGCCTCACCGCCGGCGTGCGAGGCCACGATCGAGAGCAGCCGCAGCCGGACCGGGTCGGCGAGCGCCTTCAGCCGCGGCGCGACCTGCGCGGCCTGCTCGGTGCTGAGCGGCTCGCGCGCCAGCGGCGCGCAGCAGGCGGGGGCGTCGGCGGCGACGAGAGACATCGACATGCATCTATGTTGATGGCCGTCGATGCCAGCGCGCAACTCGAGGGCCCGGCGCGGCCCCTGGGTGCGGCTGCGGCAGGGTGGGGACGGCGTCTAGTTCCGCTCCGACCGGAGGGTCCCGCCGAGCCGCCCCTCGGCGGCTGCGTGCCCGGGCTGCGGGGCGCGCGCGTGCTCCACGACCTCCGTCGCGATCTCGTGCAGCTTGCGGTTCTGGTGCTGGGAGGCCTGGGTGAGGAGGCTGAAGGCCTGCTCGGCGCTGCAGTGCCGCAGCCCCATGAGGATGCCCTTGGCCTGCTCGATGACGGCCCGGGTCTTGAGGGCCTCGTGCAGGTTGCGGGACTCGGCGACCGCCGCGTCGTACATGACCGCGTTGAAGACGGCGACGGCGGCGTACCCGGCGAAGGTCTCGGCCAGCTGCACGGACTCGGGCGTGAAGGCCTCCGAGGCCGTCGAGTACAGGTTGAGGGCGCCGATGGTGGTCTGCGGGATCGGCAGTCCGACCGCCAGCACCCGCGTGACCCCGCGCCCGGCGGCGACCGCGGCGAACTCGGGGTAGTCCCCGTCGCGGTCGGCCGTGTGGACGGTGATGGTGCTGCCGGTGAGAGCCGCGTCCAGGCAGGGCCCGAACTTCCGCCCGTACTGCCGCTCGTCGAGGTAGGGGGCCAGCGGCCCGGTGAAGACGACGGTCCGGGGCTCGCCCCGCTCGATCAGCGTGACCGAGACGTCGGCCAGCTCGGGCAGCACCGTCGCGGCGAGGTCGGCGATGCGCTGCAGCACCTGCGTCATGGCGACGTCACCGGTGGGGTGCAGCAGCTTCCCGAGCTCGGCGAAGACGCCCAGCGGGGCGGCCAGGGGGAGGCCCTCGGACGAGGAGGGGCGGAGAGCGGGGGTCGGCTCCGTCATGGTCGGTCCTCACGCAGTCGGGACCCGCCGTCCGGACAGCCTGGCGGGGTCTGCGTGAGCCGCTGCTTGACCCAAGGCCGGCAGCCGTCGTCGACGCCCCCCGGTTCGCCACCCGTCGAGGCAGCCACAGGGGCGCCAGATTACCCGGGACCGCCCGGCTGCGTCACGTCAGGGCGGGCCGGTGGCGTGGTGTGCTGCGCATGCGTCGCGGACGACCGGGCTGGGTCCCGCGGTCGACGGCCACCACCAGACGAGACCTCGGAGAAGGCACCGGACCGGGCGGTGGACGCCGCACGCGAGTCCGGAGGCTGTCTGTTCAACCCGGCGAACCTGAACCACGCGCCCACGCTCTCTGGGCGGTGCCTTGTCCTCCACGGTACCCGTTCCGGGGCGTCTCACCCGTCGTCGTGCACCAGACCTCGGGACCCTGGCCCACGGGAGCGGAGCCACCGGTCACCCGTCGGCCTGCAGGACCTCGTCGACGGGCAGCTGGTGGCTGGTCAGCCGGTGCGCGACGTCGTCCAGCGTGGTGCCCTGGCTGAAGGCGTGGGCCCGGAGCACGGCCAGGCCCTCGGGCTGGCTGAGCTGGCTGGCCGCCATCAGCATCCCCACGGCGCTCCACACGTTCATCCGGCTCTGCACCGACTCACCGGCCAGCCACGGCACCTGCGCGTAGGCGTCCTCGACGTGCAGCTGCGTCAGCTGCGCCCCGGACAGCAGGGTGCTGACCACCGTCGTGACGTCGCCGCGGACCGGGTCGTCGACCAGCGCGGGGTCGGGGGTGGCGTCCTCCAGGTACAGGTCCAGGGCCAGGAACGGCCGCCGGTCCGGCCAGGCGAGGGGCAGCGAGACGACCGAGCGGAACGGGGTCCGGGCCATCAGCTCCCGGGCGAAGAGCGGCCACCGCTCCACCATCGCGGCCGTGTCGGCGAGCAGAGGGGCCGCCGTCTCCACCGCCGACAGGCACGGCCCCTCCCCCAGCGTCGTCTGCAACCGCTCCGCCACCCGCACCTCCTCCCCGCTCGCGCCCAGCGGGACGCGCAGCGAGTCGACGAGGCTCAGGCCGGCGCCGTCCACGCCGAGCACTTCCACCGCGGCGCTGGACAGGACCGTGGGCATGACGCCCGGGTCGACCGGGCCGCCCTGGAACGTCGACAGCACCGCCACCACGTACCGGTTGGACAGATCGCTCATCGCGCACCCTCCCGTCCCGCGGCCCGGCCGGCCGACGGCCCTCCCCTGCCTGGGTTCCCCGTCGCGCGGGGCTCAACCAGACCAGGCCCTGAGCCCGGTCCGGTCGCGGGCGAGCACGAGCAGTCCCACCAGCGAGAGGGCGGCCCCGGCGATGACCAGGGCGGCCAGCGGGACGGCGGTCCGGTCCCCGCCGAGGCCGGCGAGCGGGGCGACGGTCCCTGCGGCCACCCACTGGACGAAGCCGAGGAGCGCGGAGCCGGTCCCGGGGTGCTCGGGGACCTGGGCGGAGGCGAGCGCTCCCGCGTTGCCGCCGATGAGGCCCTGGGCGCTCATCAGCACGAAGAAGCAGACGACCACCAGCGGGAGCGGGGTGCCGAACCAGAGCGCGCCGACGAGCAGGGCGACGCCGGAGGCGAGCGCGGCGAGCTGGCCGACGAGGACGACCGCCCGGGTCGCGACCCGACCGGCCAGCCGGGCGGCGACGAGCGCCGCGACCGTCATCCCGCCGGCGTTGGCGGCGAAGTCGACGGCGTAGCCGATCGGCGACAGGCCGTTCATCGACTGCAGCACGAACGCCGAGGTGGCGACGTAGGCGAACAGCGCCGCCATCGCGGCCCCGCTGACCACGAGGTAGCCGACGTAGCGGCGGTTGCGGAGCACCTCCCGGCCGGCGCGGACGAAGGCCCGCAGCCCGCCGCTGTGCCGGCGGGCGGGCGGCAGGGTCTCCGGGACCGCGGCGAGCACGCAGGCCGCCATCACGAGGGCCAGCGCCGCGACCACCCAGAAGGAGACGCGCCAGCCGGACAGCTGGAGGATGACGGCGCCGAGGAGCGGCCCGACGACCGGCGCGATGCCGCCGACGCCGGCGATCACGTTCAGCACCCGTACCAGCTGCGCGCCGGTGGCCAGGTCCACGACGACGGCGCGGCCGATCACCATCGCCCAGCCGCCGGCGAAGCCCTGGACCAGGCGGGCCGCCGTCATCAGCGCGATCGTCGGGGTGACCGCGCAGGCGGCCGACGCCAGGGCGGTGACGAGCAGGGCGGCGAGCAGGGGGCGCCGCCGTCCCCGCTGGTCCGAGACCGGGCCGCCGACCAGCTGGCCGAGCGCCATGCCGACGAAGAAGGTCGTGAGGGTCAGCTGGACCTGGGTCGCCGTCCCACCCAGCTCGGCGGCGACCCGCGGGAAGGCGGGGACGTAGAGGTCGGTGGCCAGCGGGGCGATGGCGGTGAGCAGCACCACCGTCGCCACCAGGGCGGACGTCAGCCGGGCCCGGTCCTGGTCGCGCGCCGTCGGGCCGCCCGGCCGGGCGTCCAGGGGCCGGCGCCCGGGGAGCCGGACCCCGGCCTCGTCGTCCACGACGCCGACCCTAGGACCGCCCGCCCGGTCGGGCGAGGCCCTGCGAGGGCACCCCTCGCGGGGGTGCCCCGGGCTCAGAGCGCGGCGATGACCCTCATGTCGCGCCGGGCGCCGCCGTCGAGGGCGGCCAGCGCCTCCTGGTAGGCGGGGCTGTCGTGCGCGGCCCGGGCGGCCTCGACGGACGGGAACACGACGAGCACCGTGCGGGTGACCTCACCCGCCTCGTAGGTCTGCTCGGGCAGCCCGCGCGCCACGAAGGTGCCGCCCGCCGCCTCGAGCGCGGGGCGGGCCAGCCGGGCGTAGGCGTCGACCTTGTCCTGGTCGAGGATCTCCCGGTACGTGCTGATCCAGTAGGCAGTCATGCCGCCATCTTGGCGGACCGGGACCCCAGCTCGGGCGAGGTGGTCCGGCCGGGCCCGGGCAACCGCCGCCCGGGCGTCGGGAGATGCTGGCGGCATGGGGATCGAGGAGACGCTGGCGGCGTCGCGGCAGGGGGTCCGACGCCTCACCCCGGTCGAGGCGCGGGACGCCGCGGAGGCCGGGGCACTGCTGGTCGACACGCGCACCGACGTCCAGCGCGCCGAGCAGGGTGAGCTGCCGGGTGCCCTGGTGATCGACCGGACCGTGCTGGAGTGGCGCCTGGACCCGGCGTCGGAGAGCCGCATCCCGGAGGCGGTGGGCCACGACCTCCTCGTCGTGGTCCTCTGCCGGCAGGGCTACAGCTCCAGCCTCGCCGCCGCCTCGCTGCGCGGCATCGGCCTGCACCGCGCCACCGACGTCGTCGGCGGGGTCGAGGCCTGGCTCGCCGCCGGCCTGCCGGTGCACGAGGGGTCGGCGGACGTCCGCCGCTGAGCGCGGCGGCACCCCGGTGTCAGCCGGGCTCGTCGGAGGAGGCCGGACCCCGGGCGGCGACCTCTCCCGTCCGGGTCGACAGGTCCTCGGAGATCGAGCGCAGGTTCGCCGCCAGCACCTGGTGGTCCACGGGGTCGATCGAGCGGAAACCGGCGGACAGCCACTGGTGGCTCAGCCGGATCACCTCGTGCCCGCGGGACGTGAGCCGGACCAGCGTGCGCCGCCGGTCGTGCGGGTGGGGGTAGCGCTCGGCGACCCCCGACCGCTCGAGCCGGTCGACCAGGCCCGTCGAGGCGCCGCTGCTGAGCCCGAGCCCCGCCGCGAGCTCGTTCTGACCCTGGTCCCCGTGCACGGTCAGGTAGCTCAGGGCCTGGGTCTCGGTCACCCCCAGCCCGACGTGCTCGGACAGCACCTGGCGGTACTGCTCACCGGCGAGGATCAGCGCGCGCAGCCCGCGGACCGCCTCTTCCGTCCGGTCCTGCTCCTGAACCACTCGTGCTCACCTCACTGCTCCGTCGTCCGGTCTGGTGCCGCAGGATACTCGCAGCGCACTCGTACTTGACGACAAAGTCATCGCGTTACACGATGATCGCGCGAAGAGGAGAGTTTGGCCTGCTCGGGTCCCTGCGCGGACTCCGGCCGGCACGAGGGCTGACGGACGTGACGTCCCGACCGTCAGCCCTCGTCCCGGTCGGACGCGCGCGACCTCCCGGGCCGGAGCCCTCCTGGCCGAGGACGAGGGTCGAGGTGGAGGTGGTCGCGATGCTGGCAACCGGTCTGAGCACGACGGCCGAGCGGGCCCTGGTGGCGTGCTCGGCCCTGGACGGCCACGCGGTCGAGGCCGTCCTCGACGCGTGCTCCCGTCAGGCCGGCCCGGAGGCCGCGGTGACCGAGGTGCTCGTCCCCGTGCTGCGCGAGGTCGCGCGCTGCGTCGCCGCCGCCGAGCTCACCACCGTCCACCAGCAGCTGTTCACCGGGGCGGCGCAGCGCTGGCTGCGGCACGCCCGACGAGCCGCTCCCCCACCCACCGTTCCCGCCCCCGTGCTGCTCGCCTGCGCGCTGACCGAGCACCACGCCGTCGAGCTGGCGTCGCTGGAGCTCCTGCTCCGGCACCGCGGTCTCCCGGTGACCGACCTCGGGGCCAACACCCCGTCCTCGGACCTCCTCGCCGCCATCCGACGGCTCCGGCCCGCAGCCGTCGTGGTCTCGTGCCACCTGCCCCGTTCGCGTCCCCACGCGGTGGGCGCGCTGCGGCTCGCCCGGAGCCAGGGGGTGAGCACCTTCGCCCACGGCGCCGGGTTCAGCGCACCGGAGGAGGGCGACCGCGACCCGCTCGACCACCTCGACCCCGACCCGGGGGTGGCGGCGGACGCGATCACCCGGGCCGTCGTGCACCAGCGGTCGGGGCCATCCCTGCTGCTGCCCCCGACCGAGGTCGTACCCCGGCCCGGCACCGACCGCGAGGCCGCACCGGCGCGGCCGGCTCCGGACCTGTGCCCGTGCCCGCGCTAGGGAGGAACCCCGGGGCCGACGCCACCGCCCCCGAGCACGGCCTGCCGGAGGACCGCTGCCTCGCGCTCCTGAGGCGGCACAGCATCGGACGCGTGCTGTCGGCCACGACGGACGGGCTGGCGGTCGTGCCCGTCAACTACCGGTTCGACGGTGACCGGCTGGTGCTCAGCGCTCCCCCGGGCCTCGAGGAGCTGGCGGCCGCGTCCGGCCCCGTCACCTTCGAGGTGGACCAGCACGAGGAAGGTCTGCCCTGGTCGTGGGTCGTGGTCGTGCAGGGGACGCTCCGCGTGCTCGACGCCGACGACGTGGACGCGTCGCACTTCGACCCCCCGCTCGCCGCCTGGTCGGCCGACGGCGGGAGCCCGTACCTGGAGCTCGTCGCCCGCAGCTGGACCGGCCGCGAGCTGAGCCGCCACCACCAGCTCATCCCCGGGGCCGACGGCTGCTGAGCCGGTCGGGGGTCGGTGAGCCGACCGGCCCGCCGACGGCGACCGGTTCTCGGCGCCACCTCCTCGACCCGACCCGGCGGCAGGGCTCGGAGAGCGGCGCCAGCAGGTGGTCGCCGAGGCGGCCGACAGGCTCGCGCGGCATCATCGGGGCGACGTCGTCCCCCGTGCCCGAGCAGGAGCCGCCATGCCCCGCCCCACCGCCGTGCCCCGCGACCCGGCGCGGACGGACGTCGTCGACCACGCCGCGCTGCCCGGACCCGGCGGCCGGAGGTCGCTGATCCCCGCCCCGGACGCCCGGGCGTGGACGCTGAAGGTCGCGCTGTCCCAGCGTCCGTGGAGCTTCGTCGCCTCGATCGCCATGGCGGCGTCCTTCGTGTGCAACGGCCTGACGCCGGTGGTCATCGGCCACGCCGTCGACGAGGCGGTCGCCACCTCGGCGCTGGACCGGCTGGGGTTCTGGGTCCTGGTGCTGGCGGGGCTCTACCTCGTCGCGGTCGGCGTCGGCTGGGTCGCCCGCTTCATGCTGGTCCGCAGCCAGCAGCTGGTCAGCCACGACCTGCGCACCCTGGTGACCGACCGCATCCAGGACCCGCGGGGCTTCGCGGGCCGGGAGCGCACCGCCGGCGGCCTGCTCTCGATCGCCTCGTCCGACACCACGCGCGTCGGCGAGATCGTCATGATGACGGTGATGCCGGTCGCCGAGGCGGCCTCGATCACCTACGGCGCGGCCGTCATGTACTCCATCGACCCCTGGCTCAGCCTCGCCACGCTGGTCGGCGGGCCGGCGCTGGTCCTCGTGGCGCTGCGGGTCGGCCGCCCGCTGCAGGTCCGCTCGGTCGAGCGGCAGCAGGCCGTCGCGCAGGCCGCCGCCACCGCGGTCGACGTGGTCCAGGGGCTGCGCATCCTCAAGGGCCTGGGCGCCATCACGACCGTCCGCGGCCGGTACGAGGCGGTCTCGGGGACCGCCTACGTCAGGACCGTCGCGGCCAACGCGGCGGAGGCGCGGCTCAACGGCGCCACCGAGGCGGCCGGGGCGCTCTTCGTCTCCGGCCTCGGCATCGCCGCCGGCGTGCTGGCCCTCGACGGCCGGGTCACCATCGGCCAGCTCATCACCGTCGTGGGTCTGACCCAGTTCCTCATCACCCCGATGACGATGCTGGGCCGCAACCTCGCGTCGCGCTGGGCGTCGGCGGAGGCCTCGGGCCAGCGGATCCGAGAGGTGCTCGCCGCCGGCTTCGAGCGGACCGACGAGCCGGACGCCGCCCGCAGCGCCCGGACCGTCGACGCCCTGCCCGTCGGGGTCACCGTCGTCCGGGGGGCGGACCACGCCCTGGTCTCCCGCCTGGAGGCGCTGCCCCGGACGCGGGTCGTGGTCGCCCCGCACGCCGCCGACCTGTTCGACGGCAGCGTCGCCGACAACGTGCACCCCGACCGGGCCGTCGCCGAGCGGGCCCTCGCCGTCGCCTGCTGCGACGACATCCCCGAGGGCCCCGACAAGCGCGTCGGCGAGGGCGGGCGGATGCTCTCGGGCGGTCAGCGCCAGCGGGTCGCGCTGGCCCGCGCCGTCGCCGTCGACCCCGAGGTGCTGGTCCTGCAGGACCCGACCACCGCGGTCGACTCGGTGACCGAGCAGGACATCGCCGAGCAGGTGGCGCGGCGACGGGCCGGTCGGACCACCCTCGTGGTCAGCGAGGCGCCCGCCTGGCACGCCGTGGCGGACCACCACCGGAGCCTGGCGGACCTGCTCGACGGCGACGTCCGGCGGGCCGGGGAGGGCGCCCGGTGAGCGGCTCGACCACGGGCGCGGCCGCTCGCGCCGGGACGGGCCCGGGCGCGCGCTTCCCGCTCGCCACCCTGCGCCAGGTGCGGCGCGAGGTGGCGCGGCAGGTGCTCCTGGTCCGCGGGGCGCGCTGGTCGTTCCTGCTGGCCGTGGTGCTGCTCGGCCTCGGGGCGTACGCGACCGTGCTGGTCCCCCAGCTGATGGGGCAGGTCGTCGACCTCGTGACGGACGGCGCGGCCGCCCGGTCGATGGGGCGGATCGGCGCCGAGCTCGTGGCGCTCGCCCTCGTCGGCGCGGCGATGAGCGCCGGCGGCTTCTACCTGGTGTCGCGGCTGTCCGAGCGCGTGATCGCCAACCTCCGCCAGGACATGGTCTCGACCGCCCTCGGGCTCCCCCTGCACCAGGTCGAGGACGCGGGGACCGGCGACCTCGTCAGCCGGTCCACCGACGACGTCGCCGAGCTCTCCGCCGCCGTCACCGAGACCCTGCCCACCCTGTCGACCTCGCTGTTCTCCGTCGTCGCCACGGTGGTCGCGCTGACGACGCTGGACTGGCGCTTCCTCGTCATCCCCGTCGTCGTCGCGCCGGTGTACCACGTCGCCGCGCGGACCTACCTCGCCCGCGCTCCGCAGCGCTACGCCGAGGAGCGCGCCGCGATGGCCGAGCGCGCGCGCCGGGTGCTCGAGGCCATCCGCGGGCGGGCGACGGTGCGGGCGTTCTCGATGGAGGACCGGATGCACACCGAGATCGAGCGCGCGTCGTGGAGCGTCGTCCGGCTGGGCATCCGCGCCCGCACCACCATGCTGGTGCTCAACACCTGGATGCTCGTGATCGAGTTCCTCATGCTCGCCCTGGCCCTCGTGGTCGGCTACCACCTCGTGGCCACCGGCGAGCTCACGGTGGGTGCGGTGACCGGCGCGGTGCTGATGATCATCCGGATGCGGGGACCGCTGAACATGCTCATGCGGGTCCTCGACGTCGTGCAGTCCGGCTACGCCTCGCTGGCCCGGGTGGTGGGGGTCATCACCGACCCGCCGGTCCCGGTGCCCGACAGCGGGGCCGACGCGCCGCGCGGGCACGTCGAGCTGCGCGACGTCAGCTTCAGCTACGGCGGGGGCTGGGCCGTCCGGCACGTCGACCTCGCCGTCGCCCCGGGCGAGACCGTCGCCGTCGTCGGCGCGTCCGGGGCCGGCAAGACCACCGTGGCCGCGCTGGTGGCCGGCCTGCGGGTGCCCGACGCCGGCGAGGTGCTCGTCGACGGGTACCCGGTGTCCCGCCTCTCGGACCGCGAGCGCATCGCCCGGATCGCCACCATCAGCCAGGAGGTGCACGTCTTCTCCGGGACCCTGCGCCAGGACCTGACGCTGGCCGCGCCCGAGGCCACCGACGCCGAGCTCCTCGCCGCGCTGGACCGCGTCCACGCCGCCGCGTGGTTCGACCGGCTGCCGTCGGGTCTGGACACCGTGGTCGGTGCCCGCGGCCTCCAGCTGGAGCCCGTCGCCGCGCAGCAGCTGGCGCTAGCCCGCATCCTGCTGCTGGACCCGGCCGTCGTCGTGATGGACGAGGCCACCGCCGAGGCGGGCTCGGCCGGGGCCGGCGCGCTGGAGGCGGCGGCCGACGAGGTGACCCGCGGCCGGTCCGCCCTCGTCGTGGCGCACCGGCTCGACCAGGCCTCCCGCGCCGACACCGTCCTCGTGATGGACGGCGGCGCGGTGGTGGAGCGCGGGACCCACGAGCAGCTGCTCGCCCTCCGCGGCACCTACCACCGGCTCTGGTCGGCCTGGTCCGTCGGCCGTCAGGAGCGCGACGCCGACGCGTCCTGAGGGTGGTCGGCCGCGGTGGGCCCGCCGGCTGCCAGGTCCGCGAGGACGGCCGCACGCCCCAGAACGTCGATCTGGGCCTCGTTGTAGACCTCGAGGAGGGTCGCCACGACCGCCTCCTGGGTGACCCGCGGACCCCGCGGCTGGTGCGCGGCCTGGTCGACCAGCCACGGGTGGTCGGCGACGTGCTGCGCGAGCTGCGGGGCCAACGTCTCGGAGAGCCGCTGCCGGGTGGCCTCGTCCGCGTCCGGCGGCAGCGCGTCGAACGCGGCCCCCGCGTCGTCCGGCTCGGCCTCCACCATCGCCCTCAGGTCGGCCATCGCCGACGCGTCGTAGAGCTGGGAGTAGACCAGCACCAGCGACCGGTCCGGGCGGGACAGCCGGCCGGCGAGGTCCTCGAAGCCCGACGGCACGTCGGTGGCGGAGACCCCGTGCAGGATCGCCCGGATCTCGGCGCGGGCCCGCTGCAGCCGCTCGATGCTGGCGGCGAGGTCGGCGTCGATCGCCAGCAGGGCCGCCGACGGGCTCTCCCCCGCCGAGCTCACCGACTCCAGCTGCGCGAGCGGCACCCCGAGGTCGCGGAGCCGGCGGATCTGCAGCAGCCGCACGAGGTGCCGGGCGCCGTACTCCTTGTAGCCGTTGGACCTCCGTCCCGGCTCCTCGAGGAGACCGGCCCGGTGGTAGTGCCGGACCGCGTTCACCGTGGTCCCGGCGAGCTCTGCCACCTCGCGCGTGCTCCAGGCCATCGCCCGCTCCCCTCTCCTTGGGCCGTGGTCCGCCCACGGGCTTCGGGCGTCCCGACCGGCTGACGGCGTCACGACCAGTGAAGACCATGGTCCGACCACAGGGTCCAGCGCGGGAACACCGTCGGTCGGGGCCGACCAGGGTCGCTTGACCCTGTGCCGAGAACACGGTTTCCACTGTCTCCCGTCCCCGCGGACGGCCACCCGGCCGACGCGTGCCGCCGAACCTGGGAAGGGCTGACATGGACAACCCGTACGCGTGGTTGCAGGAGTTCGTCGCGCAGGTGCCCGAGATCCTCCGACCGCTGGTCGTGGCCCTCGCCGGCGCCGTCCCCTACGTCGAGGGCGAGGGGGCGGCGGCCTTCGGCATCCTCGCGGGCCTCCACCCCGTCGTCGCCGCGGCCGCCGGCGCGACGGGCAACATCGCCTGCGTCCTCGCCGTCGTGCTGCTGGGCTCCCGTCTCCGCGACCGGGTGGTCTCGCGTCGCGCCGCGGGAGCCCGGACGTCGCGGGCCGGGAGCTCCGTCGTCGCCGCTCCGCCGAGCTCCTCGGCCGACGGCGCCGGGTCCGCCGCGGTGTCCCGCACCCCTGGCCCACCGGCGGTCGGCGTGCTCGAGCAGCCCGCCGGCGACGAGGACCGGACGGGCGCGAAGCCGACCCGGCGCGCGAAGGGCCGGGCGCGGCTGAACCGCTGGGTGGTCCGCTTCGGCGTCCCCGGGGCGAGCCTGCTCGCACCGCTCGCGCTCCCCACGATGCTGACCGCCGCGTTCTTCGTCGGGTCGGGGGTCCCCAAGCACTGGGTCCTGCTGTGGCAGGTCGTCGCGATCGTCTCGTGGACGAGCGCGGTGGCGGTCGCGGCGACCGGCGCCCTCGCCCTCCTCGGCTGGTGAGCGCGCTGGCTCGCGGTGGCGGTCGGCACCCGGTCGGCCTGGGGGCCCAGCAGCCGCACCCCTCACCGCACGAAGGTGAACAGCGGTGCGGGCGCGGGTCGCAGGTCGACCGCGGGCCCGGCGTAGCGCACCACGCCCACGGCGGGCCGCCCGCCCCCGTCGTGCGTCTCGTACGCCTGCTCCTCGAACCCGGCGTCGGCGAAGCGGGCGCGCACCTCGTCGTTGAGGTCGCCGGCCGTGACGCCCGGCAGCTCGCGGCTGAACCGACGGCCCCGTGACCAGAGGACGGCCGCTCCGGGCCGGCACAGCTGGGGCGCGACGCCGATCACCCGCCAGACGTCCGCGTCCGCGATGTTGCCGAAGATGCCCACCAGCACCACGACGTCGGCCGGCGCCGCCCCCGCGTAGGCCTGCACCGTGCCGGCGTCGACGGCACGGACCTCGACGTGCGCCAGTCCTGCGGCGTCCGCCGCGTCGCGAGCCCGCTGGGCGAGCTCTGGGTGCAGCTCCAGCAGCACGGCCGACACCCGGTCGGCGTCGGCCCGCTCGGCGAGGACCCCCAGGACGTCGCGGCCGTCCCCGGCGCAGACGCTGAGCACCCGGCGGTCCCCCGCGCGCTCGTCGAGCGCACCGTGCAGGTGGCGGCGCACCCGCCGCAGCCTCCAGGACAGCCCGGAGCGCGGGTCGTCGTAGCGGCGGTGCCAGTCCTGGTAGTCGCGCGTGCCGGTCACCCCCCGATCATGGCCGCGCCGTCCAGCGGGATCCCCGGTCGGCCCCGCCGAGCGCCCGCCGCGCGGCTCAGCCCTTGTGACGCATCATCCGCTCGGCGGTCCGCAGCGCGAGGCGCGTGGGGAGGACGCGCGACGCGGCGGCGGCCAGGAGGCTGTTCGCCCGACCGTCGACGAGGGAGGGCGCCGAGCCCGCCAGTCCCCGCCAGGCCGTGTCGACGACCTGCTCCGGCGTGCGCTTCCTCCCGCTGGCACCGGGGTTCATCGGCGTGAGGGTGTCCCCCGGGGAGACGGCGAGGATGCGCAGGCCAGCGCTCCGGTTCTCCTCCGACAGCGCCTCGGTGAACATCCGGACGTAGGACTTCGAGGCCGCGTAGGCCGCGAGGTGCGGCACGGGCTGGTACCCGGCCGCACTGGCGATGTTGACGATCGTCCCGTGGCCCTGCGCGCGCATCCGGACCACCGCCGCCCGCGTCAGCAGGGTGAGCGCGGTGACGTTGAGGTCGACCAGCTGCCGCAGCGCCTGCTCCTCGGCCCGGTGCAGGTCGCCCTCCGGCGCGACGCCGGCGCAGTTGACGACGTGGTCGACCCGCGGCAGCCCGCCCACCAGCGCCTCAGCCAGGGCGGTGACGTCCGCCTCCCGGGTGAGGTCGGCGGGGTGCACCTCGACGGCCACCCGGTGCGCCCTGGCCAGCTCGGCCGCGAGGGCCTCCAGGACGGCGCCCGACCGGGCGACGAGCACGAGGTCGTACCCCTCCCGGGCGTAGCGGCGGGCGAACTGCTCGCCGATGCCCGAGCTGGCTCCGGTGATGACGGCGACGGGACGTGACGGGTGGGTCATGCGGGTCCTCTCGATGAAGCGGATGATCTATCCGAGAAGAGCCTAGCGTGATCCGGATGCCTGATCCGGTTAGAGTGCGGGGATGGACGGCCAGCGCAGGGACGCCGCACGCAACCGCGCGCACATCGTCGAGGCGGCCCGCGGACGAGCGGCCGCCGGAGAGGGTCTGGCGCTGAACGCCGTCGCCCGCGCCGCCGACGTGGGGGTGGGGACGGTCTACCGGCACTTCGCGAGCGTGGACGAGCTGGAGGAGGCCGTGGTCGCGGAGCGGTTCGACGAGCTCGCCGCCCTCCTCCGCGCCGCCGGTCCCGGGCAGCTCGAGCAGGTGCTGACGGCGCACTTCCGGCTGCTCGCCGACGACGCCCTCTTCGAGAGGGTGACGGCGCGCGCCGAACCGGCGCTGGAGCAGACGACCCGGACGCGCGACGCCCTGATCACCGACCTGGCGGAGCTCATGGCCCGCACCCGGGAGCGGGGCGACCTGCGGGCGGACGTCGACGCCGCCGGGGTCCTGCTGCTCGTGTGCGGGCTGGCGCACGCCGTGCGCAGCGCGGGGGTCCCCGCCGACAGCCCGCCGGGCCGGGTCCTCCTGCGCGTGGTGCTCGACGGGCTGCGCCCGCCCCGGCGGGACTGACGGCGGGACCCTCTCCCCGGCCCGCGGGATCCCCGTGACAGCCCGGAGCAGCCGTAGCGGTCGGCACGGGTCAGCAGAACGCCCAGCACTCGAACGCCTGTTCGAATGAGGGTTAGGGTGTGACCGTGTCCACCCAGCCGCAGGAGCCGGACCTCCGGCACGTCTGGGTGCAGGGCTCCGCGGGCTTCGGTGACCCGGTGCCGGCGGTGGTCATGGGGTGGGCTCCGGCCCCCGTCCGCCACGCCGGCGCCTCTCCCTGGATCTGCCTGGTCGCCGCCTGCCCGCAGGGCACGGCCCTCCTCGTGGAGTGGGTCAGCGGCGACCGCGTCGTCGGTGTCCGCGACCCCACACCCGCCGATGGAGGCTGAGGGCCGGCGACGTCGCCACGTCTGGGTCGACCTCGGCGGCGGCGGGCGGCATCCCGGCCTCGTCCTCGACTGGCGGCGCAGCCAGGACGGCCGGTGGGAGGCCCAGGTCGCCGTCGTCCGACCGCACTGGCTGCTCACCGCCTGGTACCCCTCCACAGCGCTGAGCCCGGTCGCCGACGACCGGTGGCGCTGAACGACGGCAGCTCCCGCCGGAGCGGGCCCACCGCGTGCTCGCGGACGCCGACCGGCCGGCTCCGAACGCGCTGAGCCGCCCTCGTCCCCCCGGGCTCGACCGGGACACCCGGAGGCCCCCCGGGCGTCCGGGGTCACTCCTGGTCGAGCGCGGTCAGCTCCTCCGGCGTCAGCTCGAGGTCAGCGGCCGCGGCGGAGTCGAGGATCGACTGCGGCCGCTTGGCGCCCGGGATCGGGATGACCACGGGCGACTGGGCCAGCTCCCAGGCCAGCGCCACCTGCTGGGCGCTCACGCCGCGGGCCTGCGCCACCTGCTGGAAGGCCGGGTGGTGGGTGGCCAGCTCCTTGGCGTCCGACAGCCCGCCGAGCGGGCTCCAGGGCAGGAAGGCCAGGCCCAGCTCGGTGCAGACGTCGATCTCGGGCCGGCTGCTGCGGAACTTCGGGCTGAACTGGTTCTGCACGCTGACCAGGCTGTCGCCCAGCGCCT
Source organism: Microlunatus capsulatus (assembly GCF_017876495.1). Classification (NCBI taxonomy): domain Bacteria; kingdom Bacillati; phylum Actinomycetota; class Actinomycetes; order Propionibacteriales; family Propionibacteriaceae; genus Microlunatus; species Microlunatus capsulatus. The sequence goes on from NZ_JAGIOB010000001.1 coordinate 1,115,646, forward strand.
CGTGCGCCGCCCGGATCTGGCCGGGGTCGGCGTTGGACAGCCCGATCATCGCCACCTTGCCGCTGGCCGCGATCTCGGTCAGCGCGCCGATGGTCTCGGCGTAGTCGACCTCCGGGTCGGGGCGGTGATGCTGCCACAGCGCGATCTGCTCGACGCCGAGCCGCGACAGGCTGGCGTCGACCGCCCGGTACAGGTGCTCGGGCCGCCCGTCGTGGTCCCAGCCGCCGCCCTCCGTGCGGAAGGCACCGCCCTTCGTGGCCAGGAGCACGCGGTCGCGGACGCCGAGCTCGTCGAGGATCGAGGCGATGAGCTTCTCGTTCTCGCCCTGGGCGTCCGGACCCAGCTCCTGGCCGGGCCCGTAGGCGTCGGCGGTGTCGAAGAGGGTGACGCCGGCGTCGAGCGCGGCGCGGACGGTGTCGAGCAGCTGCTCGCGGGGCTGGTGGCCGGTCTGGTCGAACGTCATCAGGCCGAGCCCGACCGCCCCGACCTCGACGCGGCCGACGGTGTCGTTGCCGAGTGCGCGTGTGTGCATGAGCCGACCCTACGGACCCTCCTGGGAGCCGCCGGGTGCGGGTCGTCGCCTCGTTCCCGATCCAGTCGATCCGCCCCGTCGACCGACCGGGACGAGATCCGCCGCCTGGCCCGGGACACCTTCGCCGTCCTCGACGGCCAGAGCCGGGCCGCGCGGACCGTCACCTCCCTCGAGCCGCACCCCGACGGGCGCTCCCGCGTCCTCGCCGCTGAACGCGCGGCCCCGCGAGCCCGGTGACGGCGGGCCACGCCCACCCTCCCCGGGGCCGCCGGCTCGTGCTGCCCCGTCGACGAGTTCCCCGCATTCCGGCGCGAGGATGTCCGGGATGCAACCTCTCGCCCTCCTGGTGCGTAGAAGGACCACCGACCCGTGACACCGAGGGAGACCAGCCATGCGAAGAGTCCGACGCACGAACCGGGTGATCGTGGCCGCCGTGGGGTTGGCCGCCACCAGCCTGCTGTGGACCGCCCCACCCGCCTCGGCCGCGTCCGGGTGCTCGACGAGCAGCTCCGACTTCGACCGCGACGGCACGCCGGACGTGGCCGTGGGGGTGCCGGGTGGAGCCGGTCGCAACGGCGCGGTGCAGGTGCGGCTCAGCAACGAGGGCGAGCCGATCACCACCACGGTGACCGGCGCCCCGGGGTTTGGTACGGCGGTCACGTCCGTGAGCTCGTACGCGGGTGCGGGCGACGACGAGCTCTGCAGCCAGCTGGTCGTCGGCAGCCCCGACGAGAGCACCCGCGCCGGCCTGCGGCGGAGCGGAGCCGTCCACGTGTACGCCTGGGACGCGGCCGCGCAGCGGTTCGTGCTGCGCGGGAGCTTCGCACCCCAGGCCCGGGGCGTGCAGGGCACAGCCCAGTCGGGCGCCCGTTTCGGTGCGGCCCTGGCGGCCGAGCAGCGGCCGGCCGGCACGACCGGTCCGAGCCCGGCACGGCTGTTCGTGGGGGCCCCGGGCACCGACCTCGGCGGGTTCCCCGACACGGGGCAGGTGACGTCGTTCTGGGTCGACGCCGAGGACGACCCCCTCGCCCACGAGACGGAGCTCACCCGGCTCGGCGAGCCCCTGACCGACGAGCCCACCCCGCGAGCCGCTCTGGGCTCGTCCCTGTCGGTGGCCGACGGCGTGGTGGCGATGGGCATGCCGGGCTTCCCGACGCGTGGTCAGGCCGGGGCCGGCGCCGTGCTGGTCGACCTCGTGGACGGCGGCCCTGACGACCCCAACGCCCTGGTGCTGAGCCAGGCCAGCGCGGGGGTGCCGGGCTCCCCGGAGAAGGGCGACCGGTTCGGGGCGTCGGTGCACGTCGTGCCCGGTCCGGCCGGTCAGCGGCCGACCGTGCTGGCGGGTGCACCCGGGGAGGACGTCGGCGAGGCCGCCGACGCCGGCTCCGTGACCGTCGCGCGCATCTCCCCCGACCTGGAGGTCAGCGGCGCGGCCCGGACCGTGCACCAGGACTCCGCAGGGATGGCCGGGTCGGTGGAAGCCGGCGACCAGCTCGGCGCCGCGGTCTCCAGCGCGCGGTACGGCTCCTCGACCGTCTACCTGGTGGGCGCCCCCGGGGAGGACGTCGGCACCGTGCGCGATGCCGGGATGGTGCAGACGATCGGCACCGGCAAGGGCTGGACGCAGAGCAGCGCGGGCGTGCCCGGCACCGTCGAGCCCGGTGACCGGCTGGGCGCCTCGCTGGGCGGTTCGCCGGCCACCGGGGCCACCCGGTCCTCGGTCGGCATCCCCGGCGAGGACGCCTCGACCGGCGCCGTGCTCGTCGGGCTCCCCGGCGGCGGCAGACCGGTCAGCTACCTGAAGGGGACCCAGGTGGGCAACCGGTTCGGCTTCACCGTGGCTCCCTGAGGACCTCCGGTGCACCTGACCTCCCGGCCGCAGCCCGGCCGCGGAGGTCAGGCGAGCTGGATCCGGGTGTCAGCGGGTGACGCGGAACGTCGTGCAGACCGGGCTCGTCACGGTCCCGGACAGGACGTCGGGATCCTCACCCGGCAGCTCGGCCACCAGCCCGACCATCACGTACCCCGACGGCTTCTCGATCCAGGCCTCCGGGGTCAGGGTCAGCGACCGCGGCTCGAGCCGGCCCGTCATCGCGTAGCTGCCGTTCGGGACCCCGGGGTTGCTCGCGACGGGCCCGAAGCTGAACACCGCTGACACCGACCCGCCGCCCTCGTCGGAGATGTCCAGGTCGAAGCCGGTCAGGCCCTGACCACAGGTGTAGGTGCCCTTCCACCGACCCGTCACGTCGCGGCTGCCGGGTGAGGGAGAACCCGTGGCCGTCGGGGTCGGGCCACAGCTGGGACCGACGAACAGGTCGCACGGCCCGCGCGCACTGGACGTCGGGAGCGGCGCGCCCCCACCCGGCGCACCGGCTGGGCCCTCGGGTGACGTGCAGCCGCCCAGACCGCCAGCCACCAGGAAGGCCACTCCGACGACGAGCGTCGAGGGCGGTGACCAGGGCCGGAGCACGCGGTGACCCTAGCAAGGGAGGCGACCACCGGAACCCGACGAGACCCGGGGTGCCGGTGAGCCCAGAGGGGGCCCGGAGAAGGAGATATCGCTGTGTCCAGCGGTGATGAGGGTGGAGCTTAGGGGATTCGAACCCCTGACCTCTTCCATGCCATGGAAGCGCGCTACCAACTGCGCCAAAGCCCCTCGCGGGTGTCCCCCGGAGCCTCCGGGCCTTGCGGCCGGTGCCCCTGACGACCCCGAAATACTAGCCTGCCGTCGCCTTGGTCGCGAAATCGGCCCGCTCCTCGAGCGGGTCGGTCGGGTCCGGGGCGGTGACGTTGTACTGCTCGATCCGCCAGTAGCGGCCCGAGCGGTGCCGGTCGACGCTCACCCACGCGCAGTTGGTGAGCCCGCCGAGGAGCCGCCAGTGCTCGGGCGGCAGGCCGACGAGCTCGGCGACGCCGGCGCGGCCGGCCAGGCCGTGGCTGGCCGCGACGACGGTGCTGCCGTCGGGAGCGGCCTCGGCCAGCTCGCGCAGGGCGGCCGCGACGCGGACGCCGACCTCGCGGGGGCTCTCCCCCGTCGCCGAGCGGCGGACGTCCTCGCCGGCGCGCAGCCGGGCGGAGGCCTCGGGGTCGACGCGCTCGACGTCGGAGCCCAGCAGGCCCTCCCAGCTGCCGACGTGGATCTCGCGCAGCCGGCGGTCGGTCGTCACCGGGAGACCGGTGAGGTCGGCGAGCTCGCCGGCGGTGTCGCGGGCGCGGCTGAGGTCGCTGGACCACAGCACGGCGGGCTCCAGCGCGGCGAGCGCGACGGCGGCGCGGGCCGCCTGGCCGCGGCCGACGTCGTCGAGCCCGATGTCGGCCTGGCCCTGGAACCGGTTCTCGACGTTCCAGGGGGTGCGGCCGTGCCGCCAGACGACGAGGCGGGCGGCGGTCACCGGCGCTCGTCGAGCCCGAGCGGGATCACGGGGCAGTCGCTCCAGAGCCGCTCGAGGGCGTAGAACTTGCGCTCGTCGCTGTGCTGGACGTGCACCACGACGTCGAGGTAGTCCAGCAGCACCCAGCGCTGCTCGCGGTCGCCCTCGCGCCGCACGGGCTTGGCGTCGAGGGCGCGCAGGGCCTCCTCGACGCCGTCGACGACGGCGCCGACCTGGCGCTCGTTCGTCGCGGTCACGACGAGGAACACGTCGGTGATGGCGAGCTGGTCGGAGACGTCGTAGGCGATGAGGTCGGTGCCGAGCTTGTCCACGGCGGCCTCGGCGGCCGCCCGGGTGAGCTCCAGGGCACGGTCGGTAGCTGTCACGATCTTCTTCCTGTCGGTGGACCGGGATCGGTCCTCACGGGCGGTAGAGCCCGCGCTTGGCGATGTACTGCACGATGCCGTCGGGCACCAGGTACCACGTCGGCTCCTGCTCGGCCACGCGCTTGCGGCACGCGGTGGAGGAGATGGCCAGGGCCGGGATCTCCATCACGGTGACGCGGTCGCGCGGCAGCTGGTCGATGACGGTGGTGTCGAGCTCGACCCCGGGCCGGGTGCACCCGACGAAGTGCGCGAGGTCGAACAGCCGGTCCGAGTTGCGCCAGGTGAGGATCTGGGTGAGCGCGTCGGCACCGGTGATGAAGTAGAGGTCGACGTCCTCCCCGCGCTCGGCGCGCAGGTCGGCCAGGGTGTCGACGGTGTAGGTGGGGCCGTCCCGCTCGACGTCGACCCGGCTCACGGTGAAGCGCGGGTTGGACGCCGTCGCGATGACGGTCATCAGGTAGCGGTCCTCGGCCGAGGACACCTCGCGGTCGGCCTTCTGCCAGGGCTGCCCCGTGGGCACGAAGACGACCTCGTCCAGGCCGAAACGGCTGGCCACCTCGCTGGCGGCGACCAGGTGGCCGTGGTGGATGGGGTCGAAGGTGCCACCCATCACCCCGAGCCGGTGCCGGTGGTTCGGGTCCTCGCCGCGGGTGCGGGCGAGCCCGGTGGCGCGGGGCAGCGACGGGTGCGAGGAGCTCACCTAGCTGTGCGGACGCCCGTTGCCCAGCACGACGGTGATCGCCAGCAGGGTGACGAGCAGGCCGAACGCGATCAGGCCGAAGACGATGGGCGGGAGCGGCAGCTCGGTCTCCATCAGGGTGAGTCCGAAGGTCATGGGCGCAGCCTACCGGTCGGCCGGCGTGCCCCGTGGTCAGCGGCGCGTCTGGCCCGACCCCGTGACGACGTACTTCGTCGACGTCATCTCGGCCAGCCCCATCGGCCCGCGCGCGTGCAGCTTCTGGGTGGAGATGCCGATCTCGGCGCCGAAGCCCAGCTCGCCGCCGTCGACGAAGCGGCTGGAGGCGTTGACCAGCACTGCGGCGGCGTCGACCTCGGCGGTGAACCGGGCCGCCGAGCGCTGCGACCCGGTGACGATCGTCTCGCTGTGCCCGGTGCTCCAGCGGCGGACGTGGGCCAGCGCGGCGTCGAGGTCGTCGACGACGGCGGCGGCGAGGTCGAGGGAGAGGTACTCGGTCCCCCAGTCCTCCTCGGTCGCCGGCACCACGTCGCCGTAGGTGGCCACCCGCGCGTCGCCGTGGACGGTGACCCCGGCCGCGGCCAGCGCCGGCAGGGCGAGCGGCAGGAAGGTCGCGGCGGCGTCGGCGTGCACCAGCAGCGTCTCGACGGCGTTGCAGACCGAGGGGCGCTGGACCTTGGCGTTGAGCAGGATCTCCAGGGCCATCGCCGGGTCGGCGCTCGCGTCGACGACGAGGTGGCAGTTGCCGACCCCGGTCTCGATGACGGGCACCTGGGCGTGCCGCACGACGTGCTCGATGAGGCCGGCGCCGCCGCGCGGGATGAGGACGTCGACCTGCCCCCGCGCCGCCATCAGCTCGTCGGTGACGGCGCGCGGCCCCGGGACCAGCTGGACGGCGTCGGCGGGCAGCCCGGCCTCGACCAGGCCGGCGCGCAGCGCGTCGACGACGGCGCGGTTGGACTCCGCGGCCGAGCTGGAGCCGCGCAGCAGCGAGGCGTTGCCGGACTTGAGGCAGAGCCCGGCGGCGTCGGCGGTGACGTTGGGGCGGGCCTCGTAGATGATGCCGACCACCCCGAAGGGGACGCGCAGCTGGCGCACCTGGACGCCGTCCGGGTTGGTCCACCCGCGGACGACGTCGCCGACCGGGTCGGGCAGCGCGGCGACCTGGCGCAGGCCGTCGACCATCCCGGCGACGCGGTCGGGGGTGAGCCGGAGCCGGTCGACGAGCGCGGCGCTGGTGCCGGCGGCCTCGGCCCGGGCCACGTCGGCGGCGTTGGCCTCGAGGACGGCCGTCCCGGCCTCGTTCAGGGCGTCGGCCATGGCGTGCAGGCCGGCGTCCTTCGCGGCCCGCGTGGCCCCGGCCAGCGCGAGGGCCGCCGCGCGGGCGCGGGTGGTCTGCTCGAGCACGGTCACGGGCCCCAACCTAGCGCGGCGAGGCCCTCCGGGACCCGGCCGACGGAGGGCCCGGACACCTCCCGCTCGCCCCGCCGCGGCTGGCCGGGGAGGCGCTCACCGGCCCGGTCCACAGCCGGCGGTCCGGCTCTGTCCACAGCCGGACCCGATCCTGTCCCGCGGGCCGGTCCGGGGATGGAAGGATGGGTGCTACCCGGGAGCGGGGGGCGCCGTCGGGAGACGGGGGCGTTTTTCGGGGACAGGAGCGGGACGTTGACACGGTTGGTGTTGCCAGAGCACCTGGCGGTGCTGATGTCGGGGCGCCAGTACATCGACGTCGTCGGCTCCGCCCAGCCCTGGCCCATCCCCGCCGGCTGGTGGGACCACGCCCGCAGCCGCGTCCGCGAGCTCGTCGAGGACCCGCGCGCCGGCGCCACCCAGAACTGGACGAGCTGGCCCGAGAGCACCCGCGACGTCGCGCCCTTCCTGCAGAACCTGGCCATGTCCCTGGGCGGCTACGTCGCCATCTTCGCCGGGGAGTTCGCGCAGTTCCCCGAGCAGCTGGTCGACGAGTACCTTTCCCCCACCCAGCGGCGTGAGCCGATGGTGGCCCGCAACTGGTACATGACCGACTGCGAGTGGCCGCTGTTCCTCTACAAGTACGCGGGCAACGACCCGGCCGCCCGGCGCGGGGCGCTGGAGCTGTCCCAGGAGTGCGTGCGCTTCCTGGCCGAGATCGGCCCGCTGCGGCCGCGGGCCGAGGCGCTGCTGGGGATCTACGAGCGCGTCCTGACCACCCGCGAGCTCCGCGACTTCCACACCAGCGCCGCCTTCCCCGAGGTGGCCCGGATGTGGCGCCACCAGCTGATGACCGAGGCCGAGCAGGAGGTGCTGCCCGAGATCGGCGGCTGGGGCGCCGCCCTGTCCTGGTCCTACGAGGGCCTGCAGGCCGCGCACGACCACCTCAGCCGCGTCACCAGCCGGGCCGAGACGCTGCCCGAGGTCGTCGCGTCGATGGCGCTCTGCGACAACGTCGACACCCTGCCCGCCGGCCTGGCCGTCGCCGTCGGCTCCCAGCGCTTCGAGGAGATCAGCGAGGCCTTCGAGGTCCGATCGCACGGCTTCGACTCCGCCGAGTGGCTGCAGGCCAACCGGGGCTGGCTGGCCCGCACGCTGCTGACCGGCGAGATCGACGCGTGCCGGGCCTGGCTGTCGATGGCCGCGCAGGTCTCGCGGGTGGTGGCCGGGCTGCCCGGTCCGCCCACGCCGTCGGCCGCGCCGGACACGATCGGCTTCGTCACCGACGTCGAGGAGCTGTTCACCTTCAAGCCGGCGGCCAACCCGATGGTCAAGGCGTTCGGCAGCGTGCCGCCGCCCGCCCGGCCGGCGCCCGTCGCCCGGGTCCCGCGACCGCTGGGGTCGGAGGCCGAGGAGGAGGACCTCGACGAGGACACCGGCGTCCCCGAGGTCGAGATCGGCGACCCGCAGGGCGAGCTGGCCGCGCTCGTCGGGCTGGCCCCGATCAAGGAGCAGGTCCGCCGGCTGGTGGCCGAGGCCAAGGCCGACCAGCTGCGCGCCCAGGCCGGGATGCCCGACCGGCACCGCTCCCGGCACATGGTGTTCGTCGGCAACCCCGGCACCGCCAAGACCACCGTCGCGCGGCTGCTCGCCCGCATCTACGCCCAGCTGGGGACGCTCTCCAACGGGCACCTGGTCGAGGCCAGCCGCGTCGACCTCGTCGGCCAGTACATCGGGCAGACCTCCCCGAAGGTCCGCAAGATGTTCAACAAGGCGTCCGGCGGCGTGCTGTTCATCGACGAGGCCTACGCCCTGATCCCGCACGACTCGCACCGCGACTTCGGCGTCGAGGCCGTCTCGACGCTGCTCAAGCTGATGGAGGACCGCCGCGAGGAGGTCGTCGTCATCGTCGCCGGCTACCCGCGGGAGATGCAGCGCTTCCTGTCCTCCAACCCGGGCCTGGCGTCGCGGTTCCCCAAGACGCTGACCTTCGACGACTACGACGACGACGAGCTGTACGCCATCTTCGAGCTGACGGCCGCCCAGGCCGGCTTCGAGATCGGGCCCGGCGTCGAGGAGCGGGTCCGCGCGCTGATTCCAGCCCCGCACCCGCCCGGGTTCGGCAACGGCCGCTTCGTCCGCAACGTCTTCGAGGAGGCCGTCTCCATCCAGGCCGAGCGCCTCGTCGACCTGGTCGAGCCCACCGTCGAGGACATCCGCACCCTGGTCGCCGCCGACCTGCCCACCGAGGCCCCGCCGGACGACCCCAAGCTGCAGGGCTTCTACCTCTAGCGCCGGCACCGCCCGGACGTCGACGGCCCGGTCGACTCGCGGCGCCCGTCGGTCAGAGCAGGGTCGGGGGCAGCGCGCCCTCGAGCTCGAGCAGCCAGCGCTTGGTGGCCACGCCCTGGCCGGGCTCGCCGCCGGAGTAGCCGCCGAGGCCGTCGCCGGCGACGACGCGGTGGCACGGGATGACCAGCGGGACCGGGTTGGCGCCCATGATCGAGCCGATGGCCCGGGCGGGCAGGCCGGTGCCGCTGCGGGACGCGAGCTCGCCGTAGGTGATGGTCGTGCCGTACGGGACCGTCTGCAGGGCCGCCAGCACGGCGCGCGTCGCCGGCTCCAGCGGGGGCAGGTCCAGGGGCACGTCGAAGTGCTGCCGGTGTCCGGCGAAGTACTCGCGCAGCTGGCCGACGACCTGCTGGACGCAGGCGTCCGGCTCGGTCGCGGCGCCGCGCGTCACCAAGCCCCAGCCCAGCTCCCGCAGCCCGGCGGGCCCGCCCAGCACCCCGAGGACCCCGACCGGGGAGTCGTACCGGTCGACGGACAGCACGGTCAGGCCCGGGCGGCCGGCGCGGGGACGTCCGGCTCGACCAGCAGCGTCGGGTCGGCGACGTGCACGGCCCCGCTGCGGATCTCCTCGGCCCAGTGGCAGGCGACCAGCCGGCCGGCCGCGCCCTCGACGGGGCGGAGCGCCGGCACCTCCGTGTCGCACCGGGTGGCCTGCCGGAACGGGCAGCGGGTGTGGAACCGGCAGCCCGAGGGCGGGTCGGCCGGGCTCGGCAGGTCCCCGCGGAGCAGGATGCGCTCGCGCCGGTCCTCGACGTCGGGGTCGGGGATGGGGATCGCCGACATCAGCGCGATCGTGTACGGGTGCAACGGCTCGGCGTAGAGGTCGTCGCTGTCGGCCTGCTCGACGACGGTGCCGAGGTACATGACGCCGATGACGTCGCTGATGTGCCGGACGACGGCCAGGTCGTGCGCGATCACCAGGTAGGTGAGGCCCAGCAGGTCCTGCAGGCCCTCCAGCAGGTTGATGACCTGCGCCTGCACCGAGACGTCGAGGGCGCTGACGGGCTCGTCGGCGATGACCAGCTCGGGGTTGAGGATCATCGCCCGGGCGATGCCGATCCGCTGCCGCTGGCCCCCGGAGAACTCGTGCGGGTACTTGGCCAGCGCCGAGCCGGGCAGGCCGACGACGTCGAGCATCGAGGACGCCTTGGCCGCGTGGCTCTTGGCGGAGTCGCGGCCGAACTGCTCCCGGTCGGCCTCCGACAGCCCGTGCACGGTCAGCGGCTCGGTGAGCAGGCTCTCGACCGAGGCCCGCGGGTCGAGGCTGGACAGCGGGTCCTGGAAGACCATCTGCATCCGGCGGCGCATCTTGCGCAGCGGCTCGGCGCCCAGTGCCCGCAGGTCCTGCCCGTCGAACAGCACCTGGCCCTCGGTCGGCTCCTCCAGCCGCAGGATCGCCCGGCCGAGCGTGGACTTCCCGCAGCCGGACTCCCCCACCAGCCCGTAGGTCTGGCCGCGCTGGACCGTCAGGTCGACGCCGTCGACGGCGCGGACGTGGCCCACCGTCCGGTCGAAGACCAGCCCGCGCTTGATCGGGAAGTGCACCTTCAGCCCGGACACCTGCAGCAGCGGGTCGTTCACCGTCGCTCCTCCCGGTCCGCAGCCGAGCTGTCCGACGTCTCCGGTGCCCCGGCCCCAGCTGGTCCGGACAGCTCGGTCCCCACGGGCGCCGGGTCCTCCGGGGCCGGGTGCACGCAGCGCACCTGGTGGCCCAGCCGGCCCATCGGCTCCAGCGGCAGGTCGGGGACGACGCAGTCGTCGGCGGCGTGCCGGCAGCGGGGCGCGAAGGCGCAGCCCTGGTCCCAGCCCAGCACGTCGCGCGGGGTGCCGGGGATCGGCCGCAGCGGCTCGCCGCGAGGCGCGTCCAGCCGCGGGATCGAGCTCAGCAGGCCCTCGGTGTAGCGGTGCCGCGGGTGCCCGAACAGCTCCCGCCGCGGCGCGGACTCCACGACCCGGCCGGCGTACATCACGTTGACGACGTCGCACAGCCCGGCGACGACGCCGAGGTCGTGGGTGATCATCACCATCGCCGTCCCCAGGTCGTTCACGAGCTCCTTGAGCAGCTCGAGCACCTGGGCCTGGATGGTGACGTCGAGCGCCGTCGTCGGCTCGTCGCAGATCAGCAGGGCCGGCTTGCAGGCCAGGGCGATGGCGATCAGCGCGCGCTGCCGCATGCCGCCGGAGAGCTGGTGCGGGTACTCCTTGAGCCGGCGGCCCGGGTCGGGGATGCCGCAGCGCCGGAGCAGGTCCTCGGCCTCGTCCCGGGCGTCGGACCGGCTGATGTCCTGGTGCCGCCGCAGCACCTCGGTGACCTGGGTGCCGACCGGCACGACGGGGTTGAGCGAGCTCATCGGGTCCTGGAAGACCATCGCCAGCTCGCGGCCGCGCAGGTCGGACAGCTCGGCGGGCGGCAGGGTGAGCAGGTCGCGGCCGCGGTAGAGCGCCTTGCCGCTGACCTGGACGCCGCGGGTGGGCAGCAGTCCCATCACCGCCATCGAGGTGACGGACTTGCCGCTGCCGGACTCCCCCACGATCCCGACGACCTCGCCGGGCCGGACGGCGAACGAGACGCCGTCGACGGCGCGGGTGGCCGGGCCGCCGCGGCGCTGGAAGGTGACCCGCAGGTCCTCGACCTGCAGCAGCACCTCGTTGCGGTCGACCGGCCCGCGGGCCGAGCGGCGGACCAGGGTGCGGTCCTGGACGCCCGTGCTGGACGTGGTCATCTCATCTCCTCGACTTCGGGTCCAGCGCCTCGCGCAGCGCCTCGCCGAAGAGCGTGAATCCCAGGGCGGTGATCGCGATGCAGACGCCGGGCAGCAGCGCCAGGTGCGGGTCGCTCTGCAGCCGGTCCTGGGCCTTGACGAGCATCCGGCCCCACTCGGCGGTGGCCGGATCGGGTGCGCCCAGCCCCAGGTAGGACAGGGCGGCGACCTCGATGATCGCCGTGGCCAGCGTCAGCGTCGCCTGGACGATGACCGGGCCGAGGGAGTTGGGCAGCACGTGGCTCATGACGATGGTGCGCTTCCTCAGCCCCAGCGACACCGAGGCCAGCACGTAGTCCTGGCCGCGCTGGGCCAGCATCGAGCCGCGCAGCAGGCGGGCGAAGATCGGCACCTGCGCGGCGCCGATGGCGATCATGATCGCGCTGGGCCGCTGCCCCAGCACCGCGGCGATGCTCACCGCGAGCAGCAGCGACGGGATGGACAGCAGGATGTCGACGACCCGCATGACGACGGTGTCGACCCAGCCGCCGAGGCCGCCGGCCAGGGTGCCGAGCACCGCCCCGCCCAGCAGCCCGAGGGCGGTGGAGACGACCCCGATGACCAGCGAGGCCCGGGCGCCGTAGAGCAGCTGGGTGAGCAGGTCGGAGCCGAAGGGGTCCAGCCCCAGCAGGTGCTCCGCGGAGCGACCGGGGACGCTGCTGGGCGTCACCTGCTCGATCCACTCGGTGCTGGCGGCCCGGTACGGGGTGAGCAGCGGGGCGAACACCGCCACCAGGACGAACAGGGCCACGATGACGGCACCGACGACGGCGCTCGGGTTGCGGCGCAGCCGCTGGAAGGCGCCCCGCCACAGGCTGGTGCCGCGGTCGTCGGCCCCGCCGTCGCCCATCAGCTGGGCCAGCGCCTGCGGCCGCTCGGGCTGCAGCGTGTCGAGCGCGGTCACCGGGTCCCCCTCACGCGGCACGCAGCCGCGGGTCGATGACGCCGTAGAGGAGGTCCACGACGAGGTTGATGAGCGCGTAGATGACGGCGATGAAGAGGATGAAGCCCTGCAGCACGGCGAAGTCCAGCCCGCTGATGGCGTCGAAGAGGTACGAGCCGATGCCGTTGAAGGCGAACACCGACTCCGTCAGCACCGCCCCGGCCAGCAGCGCCCCGGTCTGCAGGCCGATCGTCGTGGTGACCGGGAGCATGGCGTTGCGCAGCACGTGCCGGCGGGTGATCAGCCCGCGGGCCAGGCCCTTGGAGCGGGCGGTGCGGACGTAGTCCTCGTTGAGCACGTCGATCACCGACGCCCGCGTCATCCGGACGATGATCGCCAGCGGGATGCAGCCCAGCGCGATGCCCGGCAGCACCAGGTGGGTGAGGGCGTTCCAGGACGCGTCCCACTCCCGGGTCAGCAGGCCGTCGAGCACGTAGAAGTTCGTCACGTGGGTGGCGTCGATGCGGGGGTCCTGGCGGCCTGACGTGGGCAGCACCGCGAGCACGCCGAGCGGGCCGGGCAGCCCGACCGCGAAGACGATCTTGAGCAGGTAGGCCAGCACGAACACCGGCACCACCACGCCCAGCAGCGAGCCGGCCACGAAGACGCGGTCCAGCCAGCCGCCCGCGCGGGTGGCGGCCAGGTAGCCGACCGGGATGCCGAGGACGACGGCGAACAGCAGCGCCGCCACGCTCAGCTCGACGGTGGCCGGGAAGCGCTCGAAGAACGTGCCCAGCACCGGCAGGCCGGTGCGCGGGGAGTTGCCGAAGTCGCCCTGCAGCAGCCGGCCCGTGTAGGTCAGGTACTGCGTGACCAGCGGCTTGTCGAAGCCGTACTGGGCGTTGACGGCGGCGATGGCCTCCGGGGTGGCCTTCTCGGCCAGCAGCGCCCGGGCGGGGTCGCCGGGCAGCGCCCGCACCCAGGCGAAGAGCAGCACGCTGAGCCCGAACAGCACCGGGACCAGCAGCAGCAGACGACGGATCGTGAACCTCAGCACGGGCCGGACCCCCCGGTCACCGCGCCGGCCCGCCCCGACCCGCGCGGGGTCGAGGCGGGCCGCCGGTCACTTGCTGACGGTGACGTTGTTCCACACCTCGTCCTGGACGGGGCTGGCCACGAAGCCCTGGACGCCGGGCGCGAAGGCCAGCGACGGGGCGGGGTGGGCCAGCGGGACGCCCGGGGCGTAGTCGGCGATCTCGGAGTTGATGGCGGAGTACGCCGGGATCTGCTCCTCCCGCGTCGGCAGCTCGCGGGCCGCTGCCAGGTCCTTGAACAGCTTCTGGTTGTCGAAGCCCCACTCGGAGGACTTGCGGCCGAAGAAGACGCCGAGGAAGTTGTCCGGGTCGTTGTAGTCGCCGGTCCAGCCGAGCAGGTGGATGTCGTGCTTGTCGACCCCCGCGTCGCCCTGGATCATGTCGAGGTAGTCCGGGCTCCACTTGGCCGCCACCGGCGTGACCTTGATGCCGGCCTTCTCCAGCTGGCTCTTGATCACCGCGAAGGTGTCCTCGGGGGCCGGCATGTAGGGCCGGGAGACCCCGGTCGGGTAGGCGAACTTCAGCTCGAGGTCGGACTGCCCGGCATCGGCCAGCAGCTGCTTGGCCTTGTCCAGGTCGTAGGGGTAGGCCTCGACCTGGTCGTTGTAGCCCTCGACCGTCGGCGGGATGAACTCGATGGCCGGCTCGGAGCCCTCCGGCAGCGAGGACTTGACCACGGCGGCCCGGTCGATCGCGTAGGTGATGGCCTGGCGCACGCGGACGTCCTGCAGGGCCTTGTTCTTCTGGTTCATGCCCAGGTACAGGATGTTGAAGGCCGGCCGGTTGACGATCTGGAAGCCGTCGTCCTTCAGCGGCTGCACGTCGGCGGGGCCGACGAGGTCGTAGCCGTCGATGTTGCCGGCCTGCAGCTCCTGGGTGCGGGCCTTGGCGTCGCTGATCGTCCGCACGATCACGGTCGCCGTCTTGGCCTTCTCGCCCCAGTAGTCGGGGTTGGCCTTGAGCGTGACCTGCTGGCCGCGGTCCCAGGTGTCGAACAGGTAGGGGCCGGTGCCCGTGGGGTGCGCCGTCGCGTACTCGGAGAACCGCGGGTCGGTGTCGGTGCCCTCGGTCTTGTCGGCGTTGTACTGCGTCAGCGCCTCGGGGCTCTGCATCGAGAACGCGGGCAGGGTCATCGCCTGCACGAACCCGGCGAAGGGCTTGTTCAGCGTGACGACGGCCTGGGTGGCGCTGGGCGCCTCGCAGCTGTCGTAGATGCCGCCGGTCTTGCCGCTCTTGAAGCCCTTGAACAGCGAGTTGTAGTAGTAGCTGATGTTCTCGGACTGGTTGACGCCGGTCCAGTTGTACCAGCGGTCGAAGTTGGCGCAGACGGCCTCGCCGTTGAAGTCGGTGCCGTCGGAGAACTTCACGCCCTCCCGCAGGTCGAAGGTGTAGGTCTTGCCGTCCTCCGAGGGGGTCCACTTCGTCGCGAGCAGCGGCTCGACGTCGGTGGTGCCGGGCTTGGCCCCGACGAGGCCCTCGAAGATCTGCCGGGAGATGCGGAAGGTCTCGCCGTCGCTGGCCATGGCCGGGTCGAGCATGACCGGGTCGGAGGACGCGGCGAACACGAACGTGGCGTTGCTGCCCGCGTCGGCGCTGGTGTCGGAGCCGGCGTCGCGCTCGCTCTGCGCGCAGGACGCGAGGGCGGTGACGGTGGCCAGGGAGGCGAGCACCGCCATCGTCTTCTTGAAGGTGCTGGGGATGGTCAACGTCCACCTCGTGGGTGCGGCCACCCCCCCGGGAGACCAGCGTCAGCTGTGCCGGGGAGGGGCGTCGGACTGGAAGTGGTCTGACCCTACAACGGCGGACGGGGTGCGACGGCCACCGACGAGGCGCGCAACCTGGCGGTAACAGGACGTCTGCACGAGCGGTTGTTGCGTCAGAGGGGGCTCCGGCGTCCGTTCCTCCGGGTCCCGGATCCGGGGCCGGGACGCGGACGAGCCCGCCGGCACCGAGGGGGGCTCGGGTCCGGCGGGCTCGCGCCTGCGGGCTGACGGGGGTCAGCTGGGGATGATCTCGATCGCCGAGATCTTGGCGTTCTCCACCTGGCGGATCAGGTCGAGGTTGACCGTGCCGTCGGTGACGTTCGCCGTGAACTCCCGGGTGACCGCCCGGTCGATCCCGCCGGCCGCCGCGAAGACGTCGAACCGGGTGAGCACCTGGGTGCCCTCCAGCCGGACGTCGAAGGTGCGCTGGCCGGCCCGGGTCTTGTTCAGCTCCGCGAAGTGCAGCCGCACCCGGTAGGAGCCGTTGGGCACCGGCACCGCGAACCCGAAGGCCCGCGAGCCGACGGGCACGACGCCCGCCCCGGTGGCCCCACCGGTCCACTCGGACTGGAACACCGTGTTGTTGGTGCCCGCCGGGAGGGCGGTCACCGTGTCGGCCTCGCTGTAGGCGAAGCCGCCGGTGACCCAGCCCGAGCACGCCGTGGTCGACGAGCAGGCCGACCAGGTCGTCCCGCCCACCGTCTGCGCCGGTCCGCCCGCGTTGATGCGGATGGTCGGACGCGGCCGGGTGGCCTGCACCGTGGCCGAGACCGCCGACTGGTTGCCGGAGTCGTCGACCGCGGTGACGCGGTAGAAGGAGGCCACGCCGGCCGGGGCGGTGGTGTCGACGAACGAGGTGGCCGTCGACGCCGGGGTGGTCAGCTCGGTGAAGGTGCCGGTCGCCGAGGCCGCGCGGTAGACGCGGTAGCGGGCGAGGTCGGTCGCCGTCGAGGCCGTCCACCGCAGCGTGGTGCCGGTCGTGGCCGCCGTGGCGGTCAGGCCCGTCACGGCCGCCGGGGCGGTCGTGTCGGCCGGCAGGATCTCGATCGCCGAGATCTTCGCGTTCTCCACCTGGCGGATGAAGTCCAGGGTCACCGCGCCGTCGGTGACGGTGGTCGAGAACTGCCGGGTGACCGCCCGGTCGATCCCGCCGGCCGCCGCGAAGACGTCGAACCGGGTGAGCACCTGCGTGCCCTCCAGCCGCACGTCGAACGCCCGCTGGCCCGCCGCCGTCTTGTTCAGCTCCGCGAAGTGCAGCCGCACCCGGTAGGAGCCGTTGGCGACCGGGACCGTGAACCCGAAGGCCCGCGACCCGACCGGCACGACGCCGGCGCCCGTGGCGCCACCGGTCCACTCGGACTGGAACACCGTGTTGTTGGTGCCCGCCGGGAGACCGCTGACCGTGTCGGCCTCGCTGTAGGCGAAGCCGCCGCTCACCCAGCCGGAGCAGGCGCCCACGGAGGTGCAGGCCGACCAGGTCGTCCCGCCCACCGTCTGCGCCGGGCCGCCGGTGTTGATCCGCACCGTCGTCGGGCCCGCCGCCGGCCGGGTGGCCTGCGCCGTGGCCGAGCGGACGGACTCGTTGCCGGACCGGTCGGTGGCGGTGACCTGGTAGTACGAGGTCGCGCCCACCGGGGCGGTCGTGTCCACGAAGGTCGTGCCGGTCACCGCGGTGGCCGTCAGCCTCGTGTACGTCCCCGTCGCCGAGGTGGCCCGGTACACGGAGTACCCGGCCAGGTCGGCCTCGGTCCGGGCCGTCCAGCCGACGCTGACGCCGGTGGTCGACCCCGTGGCGGTCACGCCGGTCACCTGGGCCGGCGCCGTCGTGTCGGGCCGGGTCGCGGTCGCCGTGGCGGACCGCACCGACTCGTTGCCCGAGGTGTCGACCGCGGTCACCTGGTAGTACGAGGCCGCGCCGGAGGGCGCCGTCGCGTCGACGTAGGTGGTCGCGGTGACCGCGGTGGCGGTCAGCCTGGTGTAGCTGCCCGTCGCCGAGGTCGCCCGGTACACGTGGTAGCCGGCGAGGTCGGCCTCGGTCCGGGCGGTCCAGCCGACGGTGACCCCGGCGGCAGCACCGCTGGCGGTGACCCCGGCCACCTGGGCCGGCGCCGTCGTGTCGGTCCGGGTGCCGCTGGCGGCGGCCCGGGTCGACTCGTTGCCCGACCGGTCGACCGCGCTCACCTGGTAGTAGGTCGGCTGGCCGACCACCGCCGTGGTGTCGGTGTAGGTCGTCCCGGTCTGCGGGGCGGCCGCCACCGCGGTGAACGGACCGGCCGCGCTGGTCGCGCGGTAGACCCGGTACCCGGCGAGGTCGCCCTCGGTGCGGGCGGTCCAGGCCAGGTCCACCCCGGTCGCGGTCCCCCGCGCCGTCAGGCCGGTCACCGCGCCGGGCGGCGTGGTGTCGGGCCGGGTGGCCTGCGCCGTGGCGGAGCGCGCCGACTCGTTGCCGGAGGCGTCCACCGCGGTCACCTGGTAGTACGAGGCTGCACCCTGGGCCGCCGCCGCGTCGACGTAGGTCGTCGCGGTGAGCGGGGTGGTCGTCAGCTTCGTGTAGCTGCCCGTCGCCGAGGTGGCCCGGTAGACGTGGTAGCCGACCAGGTCGGGCTCGGTCCGCGCCGCCCAGCCGAGGCTGACCCCGGCCGGGGAGGCGGACGCGGTGACGCCGGTGACCTGGCTGGGCGCCGCCGTGTCGACCGGCACGATCTCGATCGCCGAGATCTTGGCGTTCTCGACCCGGGACACGAAGTCCAGGTTCACGACGCCGTCGGTGATCGTCGCCGGGAACGAGCGCACGACGGCCCGGTTCGCCCCGCCCGCCTGGGCGAAGAGGTCGAACCCGGTCAGCGCCGCCGCGTTCTCCAGCCGGACGTCGAAGACCCGCTGGCCCGGCGCCGTCTTGTTGAGCTCCGCGAAGTGCAGGCGCACCTGGTAGGAGCCGTTGAGCACCGGCACCGCGAACCGGAAGGCGGGGTTGCCCGCGCCCGTCCACTCGGTCTGGTAGATCGCGTTGTTGGTGCCCGGGGCGAGACCGGTGTTGGTGTCGTTCTCGCCGTAGGCGAACCCTCCGCTGACCCAGCCGGAGCAGCTGCCCACCGCCGCGCACCCGGACCAGGTGACGCCGCCGACGGTCTGGGCGGGGCCACCGGTGTTGATCCGGATCGGCTGCGGGGTCAGCGTGGTGGCCGACGCGGCCTCCGAGGGGGCGGAGACGTTGTCGGAGGAGTCGAGCGCGACCACCTTGTAGTGGTACGTCGAGCCCAGCTGCACCGCGGTGTCGACGTAGCCCGACGCCGTCACCGTGAGCGGCGAGACCTTGGTGAAGGTCCCGGTCGCAGAGGTGGAGCGCAGCACGTCGTACCCGGCGAGGTCGGCCTCGCCGTTGTCGGCCCAGTCCAGCGTGATCCCGCTGCCCGTCGCCGTCGCCGCGAGACCGGTCGGCGCCGCCGGGGCGGTCGTGTCCGGTGCGGGGCAGGTGCCCTTGCAGAGCACCTCGATGGCGGCGACCGCCGGGTAGTCGGCCGTGGCCGCGAGGGCCAGGTCGATCGAGCCGCCGGAGACGGCGACGTTCGGCAGCGTGAGCACCGTGGCCGTGTTGAGGGCCCCGGCCGCGGCGAACACGTCGAACCCGGAGCGCAGGACCTTGCCCTCCGCCGAGATGTCGAACACCCGCCGGCCCGCGGCGTTGTTGCCGCTGGCCCGCTCGGCGAAGTGCAGCCGCAGGTCGACCGAGGTCACCCCGCGCGAGGGCAGGGAGTACCGGAGGACCCGGTCGGCCTGCGCCACGTTGCCGACGTTGCCGCGGTAGGTGCGGTAGAGGACGTCGTCCTCGGTGCCGGCGATCTCACCGGTCGCCGCGCCCTCGTCGACCGCCGTGGCCGGGCTGAAGCGCCCGGTGTCCGGCGTCCAGACGCGACCCTGGGTGTCGGTGTAGCGGCCGGCGCCGGCCACGTCGAGCCGGTACAGCGCGTCCCGCTCGGCCGCCGGGGTGGTGGCGTCGCCGTCGACGACCCCGAACGAGTCGAAGCGGGCGACGAACTGCTCACCACCCTTGTTCGAGACCAGCAGGCCGGCCTCGGACTGGGTCGAGAAGAACCGCCCGGTCGCCGCCGCCGGCAGCGTCCAGGTGGTCGGCAGCAGCGCGATGCTGCCGTCGTCCACCCGGTAGGCACCCCGCAGGGTCCCCGTCGCGGCGTCGCCCACCAGGAACAGCTCCACCGAGGTGGCGCCGGCGGGCAGGGCCGCGGTCGCGTTGACCGCGTTCTGCCCGACGCCGCCGAGCTCGGCGTAGAACTCCACGCCCGGCGCGCCGCCCCGGTTCACCACGACCATCTTGGCGAAGTTGTCCTGGTCGGGACCGGTCTGGATCCCCTCCTGCTCGAAGCCGGCGTTGATCGCCGTCAGCGGGCCGAGCACCTTGCCGCGGACGGTCCACGTGCCGCTGGTGGCGTCGAAGGGCATCCGCACGCCGTTGACGAGCGTGTTGTCGTTCGAGCCGTTGGTGCCGTTGGTGAGGGTGCCGCTCGAGGTGACCGCCAGCGTCCCCGGGCCCGCGGTGTCGAGGTCGAGCCGCGTCGGGTCGTAGGAGCTGCTGCCGGTGACGCCGTCGTTCACGTTCGGCTGGGTCGAGCGGAAGCCCGTGCCCTGGCCGTCCCCGTCCACCAGGGTGCCGGGCACCGCGGTGTCGAAGCCGAGCCGCAGCGACGCCGCACCGGGCAGGGACGCGGGCGCCCCCGGGTCCGTCGCCGTCTCCGGCTTCATGTTCGTCACCAGGTAGACGTTGTCCTGGTAGTCGTAGTTGATGCCGGAGTAGTCCATCGCCACCAGCCACGTGTTCCGCACGATCGTGCCGGAGCGGTCGCGGACCGCCCAGGTGCGCAGGTGCTGGCCGCAGGGCGCGAGGCACCCGTTGGCCACGTCGACCGCCGCGTTGTTGCGCGTCGGGTCGCTCCACTCCCCGTCGATCTGGAGCCCGAAGGCGCCGGCCGGGTTGAAGACGCCCTGCGCGACCGCCGTCGAGCCCGCCAGGTGCGGCAGGAACGACTGCCCCTCGACGCCGTCGTGGGTGAGCACGCCGGTCGCGGAGCCGGAGGTCTTGGCGTGCCAGCGGAACGTCGCGGTGTTGCCCTGGGTGTGGAACGCGGCGAGCTGGCGGACGGTGACCGGACGGGTGGTGTCGGCCCGCAGCCAGTAGGGGCTGAGGACCTCGTCACCGCTGGCCCGGACCTGGCCCTGGGTGTTGAGCGGCACCCCGGCGGCGGTGACCGCCGTGGTGTAGCCGAAGGCGGCGAAGGTCTCCCGCAGGTCGGGCTCCTGGTTGCCCTCGGACACGCTCTGCCAGAAGCCGGCCAGCTGCACGGGCAGGGCGGGCTCGTCGGCGTCGTCGGTCTGGACGGTCAGGGTGCCGGTCCACAGGCCGTTGGCCGCGCCACCGCTGGTGGCGGTGAAGCGCACGGGCACCTGCAGCTGGCCCCCGACCGGGACCAGCGCCGGCGCCACGGCCGGGTTCACCAGCTGGAACGGCCCGGTGACGGGCAGCCCGGTGACGTTGAGCGCCTCGGTGCCGGTGTTGCGGACCACCAGCGTGGCCGTGTCGTGCACCACGTTGGCCGGGATGAACGGGCCGGTCGGGCCGCAGCCCGCCGTCTTGCAGGTGGTTCCCCGCTCCGGGTTCTGGATGCGGTTCATCACCAGGCGGTCGGCGAAGGGCACGCCGTCGCCGTTCTCCAGCACCACCTGGGCGGTGCTGGAGCCCGCGGTCACGACCGTGAAGGTCGTGGTCGCCGACGTCGCCACGTTGCCGGCGACGTCGGAGGCCCGCGCCCGCACCGTGTGCTGCCCGCCGGCGGTCACCTTGACGGCCGCGGTCCAGGGCACGAACGGCCCGTTGTCGAGGCTGTAGGTGAGGCTGGCCACGCCGCTCTGGGCGTCGGTGGCCGTGACGGTGATGCTCGCCTCGTTCTTGTAGACCCCGGCGCTCTGCTGCAGGCCGGTGACGGCCGCCGTCACGGTCGGCGCCGTGGTGTCGGCGACCACAGCGGCGTCGTTGATGTCGACGTACTGCAGCTTGGTGTTGGTGCCGCCGAGGGCGTCGACGGTCAGCGCGCCGTCGGTGACGTCCACGGTGACCGTGGCCGTCCGGACCGGCGAGGCGGTGGTCGGGGTGAAGGCGACCGCCGTCGTGCCCTCGACCTGCACCTGGTGGACCGAGTCGGTGAAGGCGGTGTCGCCGACGCCGACGGTGACGGTGTAGCGGCCGTTCGGGACCACGTGCTCCCAGGCCCCCGGACCGTTCGCCGACTGGGCGGCGGTCGGCTGCATGAGGATCACGGTCCGCACCTTGACGTCCTGGGTGCCGGTCCGCTCACGGGTCTGCGCCGTCATGTCGAGCGGGGTGCCGGTGCCCGGACGGACCCAGCCGAAGCCCCGGGTGGCGTCGAAGGGCGCACCCGTGTCCGCGGTGTAGCCGTCGGCCACGGTCGCGGCCGTCGGGGTGAAGTCGACCTTCGCCACCGGGGTGCCGGTGACCGCGCCGGCCGGGCGGACGTTGCCCACCAGGAAGACGTAGTCCTGGTAGTCACCGTTCTGCGCGTCCTCGAAGGTCACCAGGTAGGTGCCGGGGACGGGCTTGCCGGTGCGGTCCTTGACCGGGTAGGTGCGCACGCCGTGCGGGATGTTCGTGTTCAGCCCGTCCTGGGTGTACGTCTTACGGCCGAAGGACTTCGAGTCCACGTAGAAGCCGAAGTTCTCGGTCCCGGGGTCGAAGCTGCCCGCGCTGTCCGGCGTCACCGCCGGGTTGAGGGTCTGCTCGTTGTCCAGGGCCACCGTGCCGACACCCTTGAGCTCCGGGGAGCCGGTGCCGACGGTGTAGTAGCCGAAGGGCAGCAGCTCGTCGGGCGAGTAGCGTGCGACGGGCTTGATGGTCACCGGACCGGTGCCCAGCTTGGTGAACAGCGGGGCCGGCACCTCGTCGCCGATGGGCCGGGGGTCGATCCCGAGGATCAGCCCCGTCCCGCCGACGTTGACCGGGTACCCGAGCGTGTCGACGACCGCCTTGAGCGGGGGCTCGTTGTTCCCCTGCTCACCCGGCGTCGCCAGGCCGAAGACGCCGACCGAGACGGTGGGCCGGCTGGCGTCGTCGGAGGTGAACCGGACCGCGGCCGACAGCGCACCCAGCGAGCTCGCCGACGTCGGCCGGAACCGGACGCCGTACTCGACGGTGGTCGCCGGCGGCACGGTGACCGGGCCGCCGGTCAGGGTGAAGGCGGCCGCGTCGGTCCCGGTCAGCTGCGCACCGGTGATGGCCAGCGGGGTGCTGCCGGTGTTGGTGACCTTGACCGTCTGCTCGGTCGAGCTGGTGCCGCGGACACCGCTGAAGACCAGCTCGGGCTTGTCGGTGGTCAGGCGGCCCTGGCCGCTGAGCGCCGCGGGCTTGACGTTGCGCAGGATGACGACGGCGTCCTGGTAGTCGACCGACGGCGGGGCGACGTCCTCCGGCGCCACGACGTAGGCGTTCGGCTCGAGCGAGCCGTCGGCGTTCTTCAGCGGGTAGACCCGCACCTTGTGGTTGGCCGCGGCGTCCCAGGTGTTGAGGGCGTCCTCGCTGGTGGTGACCCGGTTGCTGAGCCCCGGCCAGGTGAAGTCGAGGCCGAACGGCGTCTCGAGGTCGTACTCCCCGATCTCGCGCACCACCGGGAGCACCTGCTGGTTGGAGCTGTTCGGCCCCTCCAGCAGCGCGGTCCGCTCGGACAGCTTGCCGGCGGTGTGGGCGCCGATGGTCACGGTGTTGCCGTCGGCGCCGGGGCCGGCGGGGCCGAAGAGCGAGAGGGTCTCGACCTCGACCACGTGGTCGAACGCGGCCTTGGTGAAGGCCTCGACCCGGACCTCGTCGCCGATCAGGGCGCTGCTCGAGGGCATGGTGTTGTTGCTCGGGTCGGGGTCACCGGCGTTGACCGGGATCTGGAGGGTGTCCAGGATCCACTGCAGCGACGGCTCGGCCGCCCCGCCCAGTCCGTCGGTGCCGAGGCCGCGCAGGACCGTCGACACCTTCGGCGACGCCGGGCTGCCGGTGGTCAGCTCCAGGGCTGCCGCCTGCGGGCCGGCCGCGGTCGGGTTGAACACCACCGGGAAGGTGGCGCTGCCGCCGGCGGGGATGGTGACGGGCAGGGCCGGACCGCCGGAGCGGGCGAACGAGGCCGCCTGCGGGCCGGTCAGGGTGGCCGCGGTGACGGTCAGCGGGGCGCCGCCGGTGTTCTTGACGACGACGTCCTTGGCCGCGCTGGCGGCGCCGCCCTTGACGTCGGTGTAGACGAGGCGCGGGGTGGCCTCGCCGCGGCCGACGCTGGACTGGCCCTGCGGCTTGAGCAGCTTGATGCCGGTGGTCGCCGGGTTGTCGGTCAGCTCGGTGACGTAGAGGTTGCCGGTGCTGACGTCCTGGGCGACGTCCAGCGGCTGCCGGAGGCCGGTGAAGCCGGTGATGCCGGCGATGGCCTTGGACAGGCTGCCGTCGGGGTTGACGTTGAAGGCCACGATCTCCTGGTTCGCGCTGTAGCGGACCACGAGCAGCTTGCCGGCCAGGGCGCCGCCGAAGGCGGTGGTGTTCTGGTACTCCACCGTGCCGTTGGCCGAGGCGTGCAGGCCGGCGTCGTAGACGCCCGCGAGGTCGTAGTTCGGGTCGGCCTTGGTGCCCGCCGGGTAGGCGTTCACCTTGAACAGGGGGTCACCGGTGTAGCCGGTCGGGTTGCCCGCGTTCAGCACCCACTCGCACCGCTCGGGGTTCGGGTGGCCGTAGTACTTGCCCTTCTTCACGTCGAAGACGTAGTCGGTCTCGGCCTGCGGGTTCTGGGTGATCGCCGGGGACTTCTGGTCGGCGGGGTAGCCGCCGTCCGGGCGGTTGACGCAGGACGCCGGCAGGGTGGCCGGGGTGGCCGGCACATTGCCGCCCGCCGCCGAGCCGTTGGTGCCGGAGTACAGGTGTCCGTTGCTGTGCCAGACGAGGTCGAACGCGTTGCGCACGCCCGTGGCGTACAGCGTCACCGGGGCGCCGGGGGCGTACGGGTCGTAGCTGCCCTGGTGGGCGGGGACGCCCCCCCGGGCCGGGACGCTCATCTCCTTGGTGGCCACGTCGACCGGCAGGTTCGCCGGCAGCTTGGCCGGGTCGAGCTCCAGCACGGCCGCGGACATCAGGTTCTCCGGACGGCGCCAGGTGCCGTCGTTGCCACCCATGGCGTTCATCGAGCCCTGGGTGATGTACAGCTTGCCGTCGCGGAAGGCGATCGAGTTGGTCTCGTGGTCCTTGATCGAGCGCGGCAGGTTCACCGCGACCTCGGTGTAGGTCTCCAGGTTGCGCCCGCTCAGCTTGGCGATGGCACCCGAGTGGTTGGGCACGTCCTGGCCGAGGTAGGCGTAGTTGTCGGTGATCCACAGGACCGGGTTGGTCGCCGTCGAGGCCGGGTCGAACGTCAGGCCGATGATGGTCCGGTTGGGCGCGCCCTCCCAGCCCTTGGCGGTGGCGTGCTCGCGGACCGTGTTGATGGTCTCGCGGTTGGCCAGGGTGCCGTCGGCGTTGATGGTGAAGCGGTAGATCTGGCCCATGATGCTGCCGGCGTAGAGCTTGCCGTCGGGCCCGATGACGACCGAGGTGTACATGGCACCGGTCGGGGCGCCGCTCTCGCTCCGCTCGAAGGCGACGTTGACGTCGCCGCCGCCCAGGCCGTTGGAGGTCGTGAAGACCGACGAGAACGGCATGAACTGCCGCCCGCTGACGTCCTTGGCCTGGTCGGTGATGTCGAAGCGGTACAGGGTGTCGGGGTCGAGGACGCCGTCGGCCTTGAAGGTGACGGTGTCACCGCCACCGCTGGTGGCGCCCGAGCCGGGGACGGCCTTGCCGTCGGAGACGCGGGTCAGCTTGACCGAGCCCTTGAGGCTGGTCGCGTCGACCGCGCCCACGTCGCCGTTCAGGGCGTTGTCCGTGGTCGGGGCGACGTTGATGGCCGTCTTGGTCGCCAGGTTGGCGGGGGTGACCCCGGTCGAGTACGGCCGGCCGCCCAGGTCGACGCCGGTGATGTCGACGTAGGTGACCTTGGTGTTGGTGCCGCCGGCCGGGCTCAGGGTGAGCCGGCCGTCGGTGACCTGCACGGTGCGGGTGGCGCTGAGCACCTTGGTGCCGGTGGTGGGCGTGAAGGCCGCCACGGCGTTCTGGTTCTCGATGTTCAGCCAGTGGGTGCTGTCGACCGACGGGCCGGTGTCGCCGACGCCGACGGTGACGGTGTAGGCGCCGTTCGGGACGGCGGCCTCCCACTTGCCCGGGGTCGCGGTGCCGGTGGCGCTGGTGGTCGTGAACTGCATGTGCACCAGCGTCGACTCCTTGCCCCCCGCGGTGGCGCGGTCGCGCCCGTTGAGGCTGAGGTCGAGCGGGGCGTCGGTGGCCAGGTTGACCCAGCCGTAGGTGTTGCCGGTGCCCTGGGTGGCGGCGGTGCGCAGGCCGTAGGCCTGGCCCCAGTCGGCCAGGTAGCCGGTGGCCGGGGCGGTGCTGACGGCGGTGAAGTCCACCTTCAGCGCGGTGCCCGAGGCCGGGGTGTTGATCGGCGTCAGGGTGCGCACCGTCGAGGGCGCGGACTCGTTGCCCGCGGCGTCGACGGCGGTGACGACGAAGGTGTAGGCGGTGCCGTTGGCCAGCTCGCGCTCGGTGTAGGCCTCGCGGGTCAGCAGCACCGACCCGTTGCGGCGGTTCTCCACGGTCACCGGGACCGTGGTCTGGGTGCCGGTGGCGCGGTAGACGTTGTAGCCGACCACGTCGGTGTCGTCCGGCGCGGTCCAGGTGAGCGCGACGGAGGCGTCGGACGCGCTGCCGGCCAGGCCGCTGGGGGCGGCCGGGGCGGTGGTGTCGGGCAGCGGGGCGCCGATGCCGACCACCCGCACCCAGTTCATCTTGGTGTTGGTGCCGCCGACGGCGTCCAGGGTGAGCTTGCCGTCGAGCACGTCGACGGTGGCGGTCGCGGTGGCGTACTCGGCCGCCGCGGTGGC
Source organism: Microlunatus capsulatus (assembly GCF_017876495.1). Lineage (NCBI taxonomy): Bacteria > Bacillati > Actinomycetota > Actinomycetes > Propionibacteriales > Propionibacteriaceae > Microlunatus > Microlunatus capsulatus. Next base: position 1,141,918 of record NZ_JAGIOB010000001.1, read on the forward strand.
CTGGAAGCGGTCGTGGACGACGACGCCCTCGGCCCGCACGGTGTGCCGGCTGTCGTAGCAGGGCGCGGCGCACGAGGCCGTGGTGGCGCCGGCCTGGTCGCCGACGCTGACGGTCACGGCGTAGCGGCCGTTGGGGACCCCGTACTCCCAGGCGCCCGCGGTGAGCACGTTGGGCGCGGTCGGGCCCACGACGTCGCCGTAGGTCATGTGGATCAGGCGGTTCTGCAGGTCCGTGACCGGGGCCGGCCGCTCGCGCGTCCGGGTGTTCGGCGTGAGGTCCAGGGGCGTGTGCGTGGCCGAGGCCAGGCTGTCCTGGCGCACCCAGCCGCGCTTGGTGGCGGTCGAGTAGGCCGCGCCGGTGTCCTTGGTGTGGCCGGCGGGCACGGGGGCGGCGTCGGTCTGGAACACGAACCGGACGTCGGAGGCGGGCGCGGCCACGGCGGCCGGGACCTGCGCGGAGCGGGCGGACTCGTTGCCCGCGTCGTCGACGGCGGTGACCTCGTAGAACGCGGTCGTGCCCGGCGGGACGGAGGTGTCGGTGAAGGACGGGCTGGTGAGCAGGGCGCTCGTCAGCTTCACCGCGGTGCCGCCCGCGGTGCTCGCGCGGTAGACGGTGTAGCCGGCCAGGTCGCCGGCCGTGCTGGCGCTCCAGGTGAGCTTCACCTCGGAGTCCTGGACCGCCGCCTGGAGCCCGGTCGGGGCACCCGGGGCGGTGGTGTCCGGGGTGGTCTTCGGCACCGCGGAGACCGTGGTCGAGAGCGCCGACTCGTTGCCGAGCCGGTCGTCCGCGGTCACCGCGTAGTAGTAGGTGCGGCCGGCCTCGAGGTCGCCGTCGAAGAACGTCCGGCCGCCCTTGAGGAGGATCGCGACGAGGTCGTCGTCCCCGCGGGTGACGGTCGGGGTCTCGGAGCGGTAGACGCGGTAGCCGCGCAGGTCGGCCTCGGTGCCGGCGGTCCAGGTGACGGTGACGCTCTGGATGCCGGCGGTGGCCTTGACCCCGGCCGGGACGGCCGGTGCGGTGGTGTCGGCGGGCTTCGCGCTCACCTCGGCCGAGGCCTCGGAGAGGTTGCCGGCCAGGTCGACGGCGCGGACGACGTAGTAGTAGGTGGTGCCGTTGAGCGCGGCGGTGTCCACCAGGGAGGTGGCCGTCGTCGGCTGGGTGTTCACCGGGGTGCCGGGCTGCCCGGCCACCGCGGAGCGGGTGACGAGGTAGCCGGCCAGGTCGGTCTCGGCGCCCGCGGTCCAGCTGATGGTGGCGCGGCCGTCGCCGGGCACCGCGGTGACGCCCTGCGGGGCGGCGGGCGCGGTGGTGTCGGCGTCGGGGGCCGGGGTGGCGGACTTCTCCTCCGAGGCCGCGGACTCGTTGCCGGCGGCGTCGAGGGCGGTGACGACGTAGAAGACCTCGGTGCCGTTGGTGCGGTCGGCGTCGACGAACACGGTCCCGGTGACGTCGTCGCCGACGCGCTGCGCCGCGGTGGTGCCGACGGGGCTGCTGGTGGCGCGGTAGACGCGGTAGGCGACGGCGTCGCCGGCGGCCGGCGCGGTCCAGCGCAGGGTCACGCGGGCGTCGCCCGGCGTGGCGGTCAGGGTGGCCGGGGCCGCGGGGGCGGTGGTGTCCGCCGGGGTGGCGGTGACCACCGCCGAGGGCTTCGACTCGTTGCCCTCGCGGTCGACGGCGGTGACGAGGTAGGAGACCGCGGTGCCGTTGACCAGGCCCGTGTGGGCGAAGGCCGGGTCGGCGAGCAGCGTCGTCGTCAGCCGGTCGGCCGCGACGGGCTCGACGGTGGTGCCGGTGCGGGCGTAGACCCGGTAGCCGGCGAGGTCGGGCTCGGTGCCGGCCTCCCACGTCAGCGCGGTGCGGCCGTCGCCGGCCTCGACGGCCAGGTCGGTCGGCGCGGCCGGGGCCGTGACGTCCGCCTCGACGACGTCCAGGTAGTTGATCTTGGTGTTCGTGCCGCCGGTGGCATCCACGGTGAGCTTGCCGTCGGTGACCTCGACGCGGACGGTCCCGGTCGAGAACTCGGCGGCCGCGGTGGCCTGGAACTGCTCGACGGCCTTGGTGCCCTCGACGGTGATCGAGTGCTTGCTGTCGTAGGAGCTGGCGCCGGGCTGGTCGCCGACGCTGACGGTGACGTCGTAGGTGCCCTCGGCCACGGCGAGCTCGTAGGCGCCCGGGGCGGCCACACCGGTGAAGGTGGGCTTCACGTCGTTGCCCTGCATGTGCAGCACACCGCGCTGGCGGACGGGGACGTCGAAGCCGGTCCGCACGTCGCGGAAGCGGCCGTTGCCCACCAGGTCCAGACCGGTGTGGGTGCCGGGGACGACCCAGCCGCGACCACGGGCGTTGGTGTAGGCCTGGCCGAAGTCCTTGGCGAAGCCGGTGGCCACGGTGGTGTCGGCAGCCACGAAGTTGATCTTGACCGGCAGCTTCGTGAGCACCGGCTCGACGGCCGACGGCGTCGCTGCGGCCGAGACGTCGGAGGTGGGGCCGGCCTGGCCGGCCTTGTCGACGGCCACCACGGCGTACCGGTAGGTGGTGTCGTTCGCCGCGCTGGCGTCGGTGTAGGCGGTGCCGGTCACCAGGTCGGTGCCGCTGAGCGGGGTGCCCGTGGTGTCGACGGTGCTGGTGGTGCTGCGGTAGACGCGGTAGCCGGCGAGGTCGTCGTCGGCCGGAGCGGTCCAGCCGAGGGTGACCTTGCCGTCACCGGCGCTGGCGGTCAGCGCGGTCACCTGACCGGGCTTCTTGTCGCTCGGCGTCGGCGTCACGGTGATGTAGTTGATCTTGGTGTTGACGCCGCCCGTGGGGTCCACGGTGAGGAACCCGTCGGTGACGGCGACGTCGGTGAGCGTCGCGCTCTTGAAGCGGGCGGCGCCCGTCGTGGCCGCGGTGACGCCGAAGCGGGTGACCGCCGGCTTGCCCTCGACCGTGAGCGTGTGGCTAGTGACGTCCCCACCGGGGAGGGCGTCCCCGACCGACAGCTCGACGTCGTAGGAGCCGTCGGCCACGGCCAGCTGCCAGGCGCCGGGGCGCGGCGTACCGGCGGTGCCGCTGGCGACGTTGTTCCACTGCATGTGCATGACGCCGGAGAGCTTGGGGTCCGGCACGGCCTCGGGGCGCACCCGACCGTTCGCCGGCATGCTCAGCGGCTTCTGGGTGCCGGCGGCGACCCAGCCGTAGCCGCGGGCGTTGGCATAGTTCAGGCCCGTGTCCGCGGTGGTGCCGGCGGGAACGGGCGGGGTCCCGGTGGGGCTGCGGAACGTGAACGTCTTGGGCAGCTCGGGCCGGGTGGCTGTCGCGTCATCGTCCATCACGCCCTCGGTGACCGATACCGCGGCCGGCGTGCCGGTGCCGGCGGGTGCGACGGCGTAGTACGAGATCGTGCCCTTGGTGGCGGACTCGTCGACGTAGGCGGGGTCGGTGACCGTGGCCAGCGCCGGCTTCGAGGTGTCGACCGGCAGGTTGTCTCCGCGCCACACCCGGTAGCCGTCGACGCCACTCGCGGCGTCCCAGCTGAGCGTGGTGCCGCCAGCCGCCGCACGTGCGGTCAGGTCGACGACGGGGATGGCGTCGATGGTGACGAAGGCGAGCTTGGTGTTGGTCCCGCCCAGGGCGTCGACCGTCAGCTTTCCGTCGTTCACGTCCACCCAGACGGTGGTCGTCCGGAGGCGCCCGGCCGTGCAGGCCGCGGAGGTCGTCCCACCCATGCCCTCGACCGCCTTGGTGCCCTCGACGTTGATGACGTGCGACTCGGCGTCGTTGCCCGGGTTCGGGTCGCCGACGCCCACGCTCACCTGGTACTGACCGTTGGGAAGCTTGTGCTCCCAGGCCACTGGGGTGCTGTTGTTGGTGGCGTTGGTCACCGGCGCCTGCATGTGGATGAAGGTCCGCTGCGGCGTCGGCACGTTGGTCGTGTTGGTGCAGAGGTTGCGGTCGCGCGTGTTCAGCGGCACGCCGAATGGGACGTGCGTGCCGGCCAGGCTGTCCTGTCGCACCCAGCCGAACCCGGCGGCGTCGGTGTAAGCCCCGCCCAGGTCGGCGGTGTAGCCCACGGGCGCCGTGCTCGCGTTGTTGGTCATGTCGACCTTGACGCTCAGCGGCGGGGTGGGCTCGGCGGCGACGGCCGGCGTGGACGAGGACTGCAGCAGCTGGAGCGGTCCGGCCACGAGCGCGCCCGTGACGAGCGCGACGGCGGCGGTGCGGCCGAACCGCAGGGCGGTGCGGATCGAGCTGGTAGGTGAGGACACCTGGTCTCCCGAGAAGAAGTTGAACATGGAACGACAGCCGAACTCTGGCTGAGCGGACCCCTGAGCGGATCACCGAACTCAGGGGTTTCCTCGATGGGTCGGACCATCGAGCCATCCGGGAGGGCGAGGGCTCCGAAGGGCCGGTCCGGACGGGTGCAGGGCAGGCCGCACCGCCCGGACGGGTCCGGGTGGTGGGGCGGTCAGGTGGTGGGCGGTGGAGCCCGGCGGTCAGCCGGCCTCGGTGAGCAGCGCGCGGGTGAGCTCCACCCGCGAGCGGACGCCGAGCTTGGCGAAGATCTGCTTGAGGTGGGACTCCACGGTGTGCCGGGAGATGCAGAGCCGCTCGGCGACCTGCGGGTTGCTGAGCCCCTGCGCCACCAGCTCGGCGACACGGGTCTCGGCAGGACTGAGGGTCGTCCGTCGCGCCGGGCGGACCGGGCGCGGCGGGCGCGGCACCAGCGACAGGGCCCGGGCGGCGACCGCCGGGACCACGGCGGCCACCGGGGGCACGGGCTCCGGCACCACGGCGCGCAGCAGCTTCTTGGCGGCGCGGGTGGCGTGCCAGCGGACGGTGACCTCGCTCAGCGACAGCGCCTGCGCGATCTCGCGGATGGTGCGACCCACCTGCACCTCGTCGTGCACCTGGCGCTCGCGTGCCGTCAGCGGGTCGGGCTCGGGCGGCACCTCGGGCTCCGCGGCGGGCGGGGCGACGCCGGCGCGCAGCACGGCGACGAGCATGGCGGTGACGACGTGGCAGAAGCCGGTCTCCCCCGCCGCGACCCGCGTCAGCCGCTCGACCATCTCGGGCGCCGGCGTGCCCGGCAGGATCCAGCCGTCCACCCCCGCGCGGACGGCGGCGGCGAGGACCGACGGGTCGTCGACCTCCGACAGCACCACCAGCCGGGCCGCACCGGCGCCGGAGCGGACCTCGAGCAGCGCGTGCTCCAGGGCCGCGGGCTGGTCGAAGGCCACCAGCACGACGTCGGGTCGGCCACCGCCCCCGCCCTCACCCGGGCGGTGCGTCCTCAGCGTCAGCGTCTCGGCCGCGGCGAGCACCAGGCCCGCGTGCGCGGCCCGGGCGCCCCCTCCGACGACCAGCACGGCCGGGGCACGCGTCCCCGCCAGCGATGTCGCGGTCCCCGGTTCCACCGGAGCGGACAGCGAAGTCCACATGTGATCGTCCCCCACGATCTTGTCGGGGGTCGCGTCCACGGATCTCGGCCCCGGAGTACCCCCGTCCCCGGCGCCTGTGAGGACCCTAAGGGAAAGCGTGTACCGGCGCAGGAGAACCGGGGGAAGTTCTCGACCCGGTCACCTCAGCGGGCGGTCGCGGCGTCGTCGAAGACGACGAGGGCGTCGCGGTGCACCACCGTGCGGTCGTAGCCGGCGCCCAGCTCGGCGGCCAGCTCGCGGGTGCTGCGGCCCAGCAGGGCGGGCAGCTCCTCGGCGTCGTAGTTGACCAGCCCGCGGGCGACGACGGCGCCGTCGGGCCCGACGAGGTCGACGGGCTCCCCGGCGCTGAACGCGCCCTCGACGGCGGTCACGCCGGCCGGCAGCAGCGATGCCTGCCGCTCCACCAGGGCCCGGACGGCGCCGGCGTCCAGGCGGAGCGCGCCGCGGGCGTCGCTGGCGTGCCGGAGCCACAGCAGCCGGGTGGGCCGGCGCTTGCCGGTGGGGTGGAACCAGGTGCCGACGGGCTCGCCGCGCAGCGCGGCACCGGCCCGGTCGGCGCTGGTGAGGACGACGTCGATGCCCGCCGTGGTGGCGATCCGGGCCGCCTCGACCTTGGTGACCATGCCGCCGGTGCCGACGGCCGAGCCCTTGGCCGAGACGTCGAGGCCGGCCAGGTCGGCCTCGCCGTGCACCTCGGGGATGCGGCGCGCGCCGGGCTCCCCCGGCTTGGCGGTGTAGAGGGAGTCGACGTCGCTGAGCAGCACCAGCGCGTCGGCGTGCACGAGGTGGGCGACGAGCGCGGCCAGCCGGTCGTTGTCGCCGAAGCGGATCTCGTGGGTGGCCACGGTGTCGTTCTCGTTGACCACGGGCACCACCCCGAGCTCCAGCAGCCGGCCGAAGGTGCGGAAGGCGTTGCGGTAGTGGCCGTGCCGGGTGACGTCGTCGACGGTCAGCAGCACCTGCCCCACGCCGAGCCCGTGCGCGGCGAACAGGTGGGTGTAGTAGCCCATCAGCAGACCCTGGCCGACCGACGCGGCCGCCTGCTGGGTGGCGAGGTCGCGCGGGCGGCTGCGCAGCGCGAGCGGCGCCAGGCCGGCGGCGATCGCCCCGGAGGACACCAGGACGACCTCGCGGCCACCGGCCCGGACGGCGGCCAGCGCGTCGACGAGCGCCTCGATCCGGGCGGGGTCGATCCCGCCCTGGGGCGTGGTCAGCGACGACGAGCCGACCTTGACCACCACCCGGGCCGCTCCGGCGACCGCGGCGCGCACGTCCGCCGCGCCCATCAGCGCTCGCGGACCTCGTCGGCCACGGGCACGCCCTCGTCCCCGGCGGTCCGGTCGGCCCCGGCGGCCTGGTCGACCTCGGCGGTCTCGTCCACCTCGGAGGCGTCGTCCAGCTCGGGGGCGTCGTCGGCCAGGTCGCCGAGGCTGGTGAAGGTGAACTCGCCCTCCACCTCGTCGTCGGCGGCGTGGTAGGCGGCGTCCTTGTCGCGGCGCCGGCGCGCGGCCGGGCGCTCCTCGGTGAACCGCTGGTCCTCACCGCGCCGGCTGAGGATCTCGGCGCCGACGTCGACCTGCGGGGCGAAGTCGAAGACGACCGCATCCGCGCCGCCGATGGCCACGCCGTCGCCGGCGCGGGCGCCGAGCTCCAGCAGCCGGGTCTCGATGCCGATCCGGTTGAGCCGGTCGGCGAGGTAGCCGACGGCCTCGGTGTTGTTGAAGTCGGTCTGGCGGACCCAGCGCTCGGGCTTCTCCCCGCGCACCCGCCAGAGGTCGCCCTCGGCCTTGATGGTGAAGTCCGCACCCTTGCCGCCGACCGACTGCGGCCGCAGCACGATCCGGGCCGGGCGGGGCGGCGGCATCGCGGCCCGCCGATGCGCGACGACCTCGGCCATGGCGAAGGTGAGCGCCTGCAGCCCCTCACCGCTCTTGGTCGAGATGGAGAACACCCGCAGGCCGCGGGCCTCCAGGTCGTCGACGACCAGCTGGGCCAGCTCGGCCGCGTCGGGGATGTCCACCTTGTTGAGGGCCACCAGCCGGGGCCGGTCCTCCAGGCCGCCGTGCGCGGCGAGCTCGGCCTCGATGACGTCGAGGTCGGTCAGCGGGTCGCGACCGGGCTCGAAGGTGGCGCAGTCGAGGACGTGCACCAGCGCGGCGCAGCGCTCGATGTGCCGCAGGAAGTCGTGGCCGAGGCCGCGGCCCTCGCTGGCGCCCTCGATGAGGCCGGGCACGTCGGCGACGGTGTAGGTGGTCGCCCCCGCCACGACGACGCCGAGGTTGGGCACCAGGGTGGTGAACGGGTAGTCCGCGATCTTGGGCCGGGCCCGGGAGATGGCGGCGACGAGCGAGGACTTGCCCGCGCTCGGGAAGCCGACCAGGCCGACGTCGGCGACGACCTTGAGCTCGAGGACGACGGTGCGGGTCTCGCCCTCCTCGCCCAGCAGGGCGAAGCCGGGGGCCTTGCGGCTGGACGAGGCCAGCGCCGCGTTGCCGAGGCCGCCGCGGCCGCCACGGGCCACGACGAGCTCGGCGCCCTCGCCCGTGAGGTCGGCCAGCTGCTCGCCGGTGTCGGCGTCGGTGATGACGGTGCCGTCGGGGACGCCCAGGACGATGTCCTCGCCGTTGGCGCCGTTGTTGTGGTCACCGCGCCCGGGCTGGCCGCTGGTGGCCCGCCGGTGGGACTGGCGGTGGTAGTCGACGAGCGTGGTCAGCCCGGGCTCGACGCGCAGGACGACGGAGCCGCCGTCACCGCCGTTGCCGCCGTCGGGTCCGCCCAGGGGCTTGAACTTCTCGCGGTGGACCGAGGCCACCCCGTGGCCGCCGTTGCCGCCGTAGACGTGCAGCGTGACCTGGTCGACGAAGCTGGGGATCGCCATGCCGCGCTCCTCTCGTGCGTACGGTGCCGGCGTACGGGTGGTGTGGGTGGTGCAGGGCCCGACGGGTCGTCCCGTCCGGGGTCGTGCCCGGCGGCGGGTCGGCCGGCCGGTGGAAACAGCGGAAGGGTGGCCCGTCGGGCCACCCTTCCGGTCGTGCGTTCGTGCTAGGTGCGTGAGGTCACGCGGAGACGGCGACCTCGACGGCGGCCGGGACGTCCAGCGGGAGGATGTTCACGACGCGGCGACCACGCTTGGTGCCGAACTCGACGTGGCCCTCGCGGAGCGCGAAGAGCGTGTCGTCGCCGCCGCGGCCGATGCCGTCACCGGGGTGGAAGTGCGTGCCGCGCTGGCGGACGATGATCTCGCCGGCGTTGACCAGCTGGCCGCCGAAGCGCTTCACGCCGAGGCGCTGGGCGTTCGAGTCGCGACCGTTGCGGGTGGAGGATGCGCCCTTTTTATGTGCCATGTCTGCCTCAGCTCTCGATACCGGTGACGCGGACCTGGACGTAGTGCTGGCGGTGTCCCTGGCGCTTGCGGTAGCCGGTCTTGTTCTTGTACTTGAGGATGTGGATCTTCGGACCCTTGGACGCACCGAGCACCTCGGCGGTCACGGTGACCGAGCTCAGGGCCGAGGCCGTCGAGAGCACGGACTCGCCGTCGACGACCATCAGCGGCTGCAGGTTGAGGCTCTCGCCCACCGCGCTGTCGGTCTTGTCGATCTCGAGAACGTCGCCCACGCTGACCTTGTGCTGGCGGCCGCCACTACGCACGACTGCGTACACGCCTGACCTACTCTCTTCGATGTCTTCCGGAAGTCTATCGGCGGCGTGACCACGCCTCCGACCCCGAGGGCCGGATCCGATCACACCGGTGCGGCGTGCACGCGATCCAGCCGGCGCACACCGAGGGTCAAGATTACGCGGCGGCCCCGCGGGGGTCAAACGAGCCGTCCCGCGCCGGAGCGCGCTCCCCCACTACTGTGGCACCCGTGCTCCCCCGGATCGCCGCCACGGCCTACCTGACCCCGCTGCGGGAGGGCGGCTCGCTGCCGGCGCTGATGGAGGCCGACGACCTCGGCACCTACGTCGTCAAGTTCACCGGCGCGGGCCAGGGCCCCAAGGCGCTGGTCGCCGAGATCGTCGTCGGGGAGATCGCCCGCGCCCTCGACATCCCGGTCCCCGAGCTCGCGCTCGTCGACGTCGACCCCGAGATCGGCCGCCGCGAGCCCGACGAGGAGGTCCAGGAGCTGGTGACGCGCAGCGCCGGGCTGAACCTCGGCGTCGACTACCTGCCCGGCTCGGTCGGCTACGACACGACCTTCACCGTGGACGCGACGACCGCCGCCCGGATCGTCTGGCTCGACGCCTTCGTCGCCAACGTCGACCGCAGCCGCCGCAACACCAACCTGCTGATCTGGCACAAGGCGCTGTGGGCCATCGACCACGGCGCGTGCCTGCGCTTCCACCACGCCTGGGGCGACGTCGGGGCCTTCGCGGCGTCGGCCTACAACTACGCCGACCACGTGCTGGTGGGGGTCGGCGACCCGCGCGCCGTGCACGCCGAGCTGGCGGCCCGGGTCGACGCGGCCCTGCTGGCCGAGGTGCTCGCGCTGGTGCCCGACGCCTGGCTGCAGCCCGACCCGACCCGGCCGGACCCGCGGGCCCCCCACGACGCCCCGACCGCCCGCGAGGTCTACCGCGAGTACCTGCTGGCCCGGTTGGACGCGGCCGAGCGGTGGCTGCCGTGAGCCGGCACGCGTTCCAGTACGCCGTGCTGCGCGCCGTGCCCCGGATCGAGCGCGGGGAGTTCGTCAACGTCGGCGTCATCCTCTACTGCCAGGCCCTGGACTACCTGCACGCCGCCGTCGTCGTCGACGACGTCCGGCTGCGGGCGCTGGCCGAGGAGGTCGACCTGGACGCCGTCCGCACCTCGGCCGAGGCCGTCGTCGCCGCCTGCCGGGCCCCGGAGGGCACCGCGCGGGAGGGCACGGGGCTCGCGCACACCTTCGGCCGGCTGACGGCGCCGCGGAGCACCGTCGTCCAGCCCTCCCCCGTCCACGCCGGGGTCACCGACGACCCGGCGGGCACCCTGGGCCGGCTGCTCGGCACCCTCGTCGCCCCGCCGGCGCCCGCATGAGCACCGGCACCCCGGTGGGCCCGGTCGTCTGGCGGCTCGGCGGCCCGCCGCTGCTGCTCCGGCTGGCCCCACTGGTGGCCCTGGTCTGGATCGTCGGCGGCGGCCTGCGCGACCTGCTCGACCCCGCCCGCCCCCGCGGCGGCGCCGACCTCGCCCTCGCCGCCGGCTTCGTCCTGCTGCTGCTCGTGGCGGCGGCCGCGGTGGTGGTCACGGCCCGGACCCGGGTGGTCGTCGACGACGACGGGGTCGAGCTGCGCGAGATCGGCACCCGCCGGTTCGGCTGGTCCGAGATCACCGGCGTCCGCGTCGACGCCGCCACCCCGCCGCGCTGGCTCGCGCTGAAGCTGGCCGACGGCCGCCGCCGGGCGCTGCCGGCCCCCGGCGGCGCGCTCCGCCGCCGCACCGACACCACGGTCACCGACGCGGCCGACCTCATCCAGCGGCGCCTCGCCCGGCAGCGCCGGGGCTGAGCGGACCGGTCAGCCGTCCTCGGCCGGGACCTGCGCCGCGGCCAGCAGCTCGACGCGGTGGGCCAGCGTCGTCCGCAGCCGGCCGTGGCTGGTACCCAGCGCCACCTCGGCGGCGTCGATCCGGTGCCAGGCGGGCAGGTCCAGCGCGTGCAGGCCGCGGCCGGCCAGCAGCCGGTCGAGGTCCCCGGACCGCCCGCGGGGAGTCAGCCGGCCCGCGTCGACGTCGGCCAGCAGGGAGGCGACCGTCTCGACGGCGTCGGACTTGTTGGTGCCGATCACCCCGGTGGGGCCGCGCTTGATCCAGCCCGTCACGTACTCGTCCGGGGAGAACCCGCCGTCGCGGATGACGCGGCCCTCGGCGTGCGGGACGCGGCCCGTGCCCGCGTCGTAGGGCACCCCCGGCAGCGCGACGCCCCGGTAGCCCACGGAGCGCACGACGAGGTCGGCGTCGACGGTGCTGAGCTCGCCGGTGCCCTCGACGTAGCCCTCGGTGCCGATCACCGTGCGCTCCAGCTCGATGCCCGTGACGTGGTCCTCCCCCAGCACGCGGACCGGCCGGGTCCAGAAGTGCAGGTGGATCCGCCGGGACGCCCCGGTGAGCGGTCGCTGCGCCCACTCCCGCAGCACCGCCACGTTGCGCGCGGCCACCTTGTCCTGGGCGACGACGGCCAGGCTCGAGGCGTCGAACTCGAGGTCCTCGGCGCTGACGACGAGGTCGAGGTCCGGCAGCTGGCCGAGCTCGCGCAGCTCCTTGGTGGTGAACGCGGTGTAGGCCGGCCCGCGGCGGCCGAGGACGTGGACGGTGTCGACCTGCTTGCCCGCGAGCGAGGCCAGCACCTCGTCGGCCATGTCGGTGTCGGCCAGCTCGTCGGAGGTCTTGACCAGCACGCGGGCCACGTCCAGCGCGACGTTGCCGACCCCGACGACGACCGCCGTCCGCGACTCGCGCACCAGCCGGGCGATCTGGGCCCCGGCGTCGGCCCCGGGGACGCCCAGGGGGTCGGCCTCGGTGTGCGCGTCGGGGTGGACGTCGGGGTGCCCGCAGTACCAGTTGACGAACTCGGGGGCGCCGAGGCTGCCGCGCAGGTCCTCCCCGGGGATGCCGAGCCGGCGGTCCGAGCCCGCGCCGTAGGCGTAGAGGACGACGTCGACGGCTCCGCGCAGCTCCTCGACGGTGAGGTCGCGGCCGATGGTGACGTCGCCGTAGAAGGCGACGTCGGCCCGCTCGAGCGTCCGCTCCAGCGTGTTCCGGATCGAGCGGATGCTGTGGTGGTCGGGGGCGACGCCGTAACGGACCAGGCCGAACGGGACGGGCAGCCGGTCGATGACCGCGACCTCGACGGGCACCGCGGACTGCGCGGTGAGCGCCTCCGCGGCGTAGATCCCGGACGGCCCCGCGCCGATCACGGCGACGACGAGCGGGGTCGGGTCCGGGGCGTCCTCGCTCATGGCGGCCAGTATGGCCGGTGCCCCTGGACGCGCAGGACGCCGCACCCGGCCGGGTGCGGCGTCCTGCGTCCGTGCGGAGCCCGCGGGCTAGCTGGACGGAGCCGGCTCGCCCTGCGGGTCGGCGGCCGGGGCCGCCTGCGGGTCGGCCACGGTGGGCACGTCCTGGTGCTCGGCCGGCGCGGGCTGCTCGGCGGGAGCCGCCTGCTCGGAAGGGGCCGTCGGCTCGGCCGGGGCCGTGGTCGACGACGTGCTCGGCGCGCCCTGCTCGCGGACGGCGCGGCGACGGGTGCCCCCGCGACGGGCCCGCGGGCGCTCCTCGGGCTCGGGCGTCGGCTCGGGAGCCGTCGGCTCCGTCGCGCTCGGCTCGGGTGTCGTGGGCTCAGGAGTCGTCGGGTCCGGCGTCGTCGTGGGCTCAGCCGTCACGTCGGTCGACGGGGTGTCGACCGCGAGCGCCGGCTGCTCCTCGACCGCGGCCGGCTCGGCCACGGGCTCGGGAGCAGGGTTCGACGGCGCGCTGGGCCGCGGCTGCCGGTCGCCCCGGCCACCGCTGTCCCGGCCACCGTTGTCCCGGCCGCCGTTCTCGCCGCGGCCGCCGTGCTCACCGCGACCACCCCGGCCACCGCCGCCGCTGTCGCCCCGGCCACCGCCGTTGCCACCGCTGTCGCCCCGGCCACCGCCGTTGCCGCCACCGCCGTTGTCGCCCTGGTTGCCGCCGCCGCGACGACCGCTCCCGCGACCGGAGTCGCGGGTGCCGCCGTCGGCCTGGCGCTGGGAGTCGACCGGCAGGTCGTGGATCTCGACGCCGCGGCCGTGGCAGTGCGGGCACTCGGTGGTGAAGGCCTCGGCGAGGCCGGTGCCGATCTTCTTGCGCGTCATCTGCACCAGGCCGAGGCTGGTGACCTCGGCGACCTGGTGCCGGGTCCGGTCGCGACCCAGGCACTCGACCAGCCGGCGGAGCAGCAGCTCGCGGTTGGCGGGCAGCACCATGTCGATGAAGTCGATGACGATGATGCCGCCGATGTCGCGCAGCCGGAGCTGGCGGACGATCTCCTCCGCCGCCTCCAGGTTGTTGCTGGTGACGGTGGCCTCGAGGTTGCCGCCGCTGCCGGTGAACTTCCCCGTGTTGACGTCGATGACCGTCATCGCCTCGGTGCGGTCGATGACCAGCGAGCCGCCCGAGGGCAGGAACACCTTGCGCTCCAGGCCCTTGGCGATCTGCTCGTCCAGCCGGAACTCCGCGAACAGGTCGCCCTGGGTCTCGGGGTCCCAGCTGCGGATTCGGTCCCCGAGGTGCGGGGCCACGTGGGTCACGTAGGACTCGACGGCCACGGAGGCGTCGTTCGGCCCGCCGTTGCCCTGGATGATCAGCTCGGAGAAGTCCTCGGTGAAGAGGTCGCGGACGATCCGGACGGTGAGGTCCGGCTCGCCGTAGAGCAGCTGCGGGGACTGGCCCGAGCTGACCTTCTTCTCGATGTCGGCCCACTGCGCCTTGAGCCGGTTGACGTCGCGGACCAGCTCCTCCTCGCTCGCCCCCTCGGCGGCCGTGCGCACGATGACGCTGGCCTCGCCGATGAGGTCGGCCAGGATCTCCTTGAGCCGGCGGCGCTCGGTGTCCGGCAGCTTGCGGGAGATGCCCGAGAGGTGCCCGCTGGGCGCGTAGACGATGTAGCGGCCCGGGATCGAGACGTGGTTGGTGAGCCGGGCGCCCTTGGCCCCGACGGGGTCCTTGGTGACCTGCACCAGGATCGTCTGGCCGGACTTGAGCACGCGCTCGACCTTGCGGCCCTGGCCCTCGGCACCGAAGGAGTCCCAGTCGACCTCGCCGGCGTAGAGCACGGCGTTGCGGCCCCGGCCGATGTCGATGAAGGCGGCCTCCATCGACGGCAGCACGTTCTGCACGCGGCCGAGGTAGACGTTGCCGATCAGCGACGCCGCGGAGTCCCGGTCGACGTAGTGCTCGACGAGGATGTCGTCCTCGATCACGGCGATCTGGGAGAGGTCCTCGGCCTGCCGCACGATCATCTTGCGGCTGACCGACTCCCGGCGGGCCAGGAACTCGGCCTCGGAGAGGATCGGCGCGCGACGACGACCGGCCTCGCGGCCGTCCCGGCGGCGCTGCCGCTTGGCCTCCATCCGGGTGGAGCCCTCGATGCCGGTGACCTCGGAGCTGGCCGAGCGGGTGTTCTTGCGCGGCTCGCGGACGCGGACGACGACCTCGCCCGGGTCGTCGGCGGAGCTGCCGGCGTCCTCTCCGCGACGGCGACGACGACGACGGCGGCGGCGCGAGCCGTCACCCTCCTCGCCGGACTCGCTGCCGTCCTCGTCCTCGGCGTCGGCCGAGCCCTCGGGCTCGCCCTCGGCGGCCGGGGTGCTGTCCTCACCGGCGTCGGCGGGCGCGGCGGGAGCAGGGGTCGACGCCTCGGCCTCGTCCTCGCCCTCGGCGTCGGTGCTGTCGGCGCTGTCGTCGTCACCACCGGTGCGGCGACGGCGGCGGCCACCGCGGCGACGGCGGCGGCGGCGGGAGCCGTCCCCGTCCCGGCTCTCGTTCTCGTCGTCGTCCTCGTCGTCGGCGTCGGGCTCGCCCTCGGTGCCGTCCACCGGCTCGGCGTCGGCGGGCTGGACCTGCTGGTCCGGGTCGGCCGGGGCCGTCTCGTCGGCCTGCACCTGGGTGCCGGCGGCGGTGTCCTCGAACACGTCGAGCGGGGACTCGTCCAGGGGGGCGAGGTCGGGGACCGGGGTCTCCTCCAGCGCCTCCTCCAGCTCGTCGGCCGGCTGGCCGTCGCGGGCGATGGCGTCGGCCAGCTGCTGAAGGGCCGCGGGCACCTCGGCCGCGGCCTCCTCGCCGGCCCAGGCGCCCGTGCGGGGCTCCGCGGCGGGCTCGGGCAGCAGCGACGCGACGCTCGGCTCGTCGGCGGGGCTCTCCGCGACCGGCGCGGCCGGCTCGTCGACGGCGGGCACCTCGGCGGCCGGCACCTCGGCGGCGACGCTCACCTCGGGGACGACGCTGGCCTCGGCCAGCAGGTCGTCCGCGGACGCCTCGGCGGCCGGGGCGGCGACCTTCTTGGCCGCGCGCTTGCGGGGCGCGCGCTTGGCCGGGGCGACCGGCGCCTCGGGCGTGGACTCGGGGGTGCCGTCGGCCGGCGCCGCAGCGGCGGGCTCCTCGACGGCGGGGGCGGCGGCCTTCTTGGCCGGCCGCTTGGCGGCGGCCTTGCGCGCGGTCTTCTTGGCCGGCAGCGGCGCGTCGTCGGGGGGCGTGCCGCCGAGCGGCTCGGCGGCGGGCGCGGCCTCGACGGCGGGGGCCGGGTCCGGCGTCGTCGCCGCGACCTCGGCCGGCGCGGCGACCTCGGCCGGCGCGGCGACCTCGGCCGGCGCGGCGACCTCCTCGGTCACGACGGGCGGGGCGGCGGGGTCGCCGGCCGGCGGACCGGCGGGACGGCTCGCGGCACGTCGCCGGCGGCGGGGGGCCGCGGCGGCGGGCTGGTCGGTGGTGCTGGTGCCCTCGGCGGGCTGGTTCGTGTCGGGCTCGTGGTCGAGCACTCGGACTCCTCTGGTGCGCGGGGGACGCGCAGTTCTCGTTCGCCGCTCCGGCCCTGGGGCCGGGCGGCGGAAGCTGACGGGGACCGACGTGGTGAGCCGGGACTCCCGCGGTCAGGCACGGCCGTCGTCACACGCTCGGACCGGCTTGTCGCGGTGGAGACCTGAGTTCCTCACCAGCGTGGCGGGCTGTCACCCCACCACGGACGCGTCGAGGCCGGGACCCTCGCCTGGGACGGCTCGGAGCACCCGGTCGAGACCGAGTATCCCACACTCCTCCGCACGGACCCGCGAGGCGAGACCGCCGGTGCGCCCCTCAGGGCTCGACGACGGCGCCCGTGCCGCGGTCCAGGACGCCCTGGGTGAGGCGAGTGAGGACGGGCGGGTCGGCCGGCGCGGCCTCCGGCGCCAGGGCGACGAGGGCGGCCAGCACGTCGTCGGGCCGGACGGCGGGGGTGGTGTGCTCGAGGGTGACGAGCAGCCGTCGGCTGCCCGGCGGCGGCGGACCGACGGGCTCCTCCCCGGTCGCCGGGACGAGGGCGACGACGGCCACCCGGGCGTCGAACTGCCGCATCCCGTTCTTGGTCATCCGCTCGACCCGGACCTCCTGCTGCTCGAGGAACAGCGCCACCGCGCCGTCGAGCACCGCGTCGGGAACCCCGGCCAGGTCGAGGGCCCAGACCGAGCCCGTCAGCAGGTCCGCGAGGGCCCCCGGCGTCGAGGGGACCACCTCGACCACGTCGAGACCGGGCGGCAGGGCGGCGTCGAGCGCGTCCCGGACCCGGGCGGGGTCGCAGGTGGCCGAGAGGCCGATCTCGAGGTACTCCGCCTCGCTGGCGGCGCCGGTCGGCGAGGCGTTGGCGTAGGCGATCCGCGGGTGGGGCGAGAAGCCCGAGGAGTAGGCCATCGGGACGCCGGCGCGGCGCAGGGCGCGCTCGAAGGCCCGGCCGAAGTCGCGGTGGCTGGTGAAGCGCGCCCGGCCGCGCTTGGCGTAGCGGACCCGCAGCTTCTGCACCGGCGGGGCCTGCTGCTCCGGCTGGGTCCGAGTGGCCATGGCCCAGCACCCTACTGGGCCCGGCGGCGGCCGCCGCGGTATCACCGCTCCCCCGCCGGACCTCCTGGGTGCACAGGGCGGTCCGGACTCCGGGCCGCCGACCCGAACCCACCGAGGAGGCGGCGATGAGCCGTGACCTGCACGCCGAGCCGACGCTGGACACCCGCGTCATCCAGGGCGACATCCTGCCCGGGCTGGTCAAGCGCGAGGAGCTGCTGCTCTTCTTCCGCATCGAGGACCCGACCCTGTTCGTGCCCTTCGTCCAGGGGCTGCCCCTCACCACGGCGGCGGAGGTCCTGGAGCAGCGCGCCGAGATCGCCCGCCGCCGGGCGGCGGGCATCGAGGACCTGCTGCCCACGCCGGGCCTCAACGTCGCCTTCACCTACGCCGGGCTCACCGCCCTGGGCGTCGACGGGCTCGACGACGCCCCCGAGCTGGCCGAGTTCCGGGCCGGGATGGCCGGCCGCACCGACGTGCTGTCCGACCCGCCGGCCGCCGACTGGCCGGTGCTGGGCCCGACCGCGCCCGTCGACGGCGTCTTCGTGCTGACCGGCGCCACCCGCGCCGAGATCGACGACACCGTCGCCCTCCACCTCGCGCCCGTCGGCTCCGGAGGCTGGAGCTTGGTGCACGAGGAGGCCGGCAGCGTCCGGCCCGAGCCCGTGCACGGCCACGAGCACTTCGGCTACGCCGACGGCGTCTCCCAGCCGGGCGTCCGCGGCCGGACCCCGGGCGGCGACCCGCTGACCGCCAGCGCCGACCCGGTCAACGACCCCGACCACGGCGGCCCCGGCCAGCGGCTGCTGTGGCCGGGCGAGTTCGTCTTCGGCTACCCCGGCCAGAACCCGGCCGGGCCGAAGGTGTCGACGCGGGGGCCGGTGTCCCGGCCGCCGGTGCCGATGATGCGCAACGGCGCCTTCCTCGTCTTCCGCCGGCTCAGCCAGCGGGTGCCCGAGTTCGACCTGGCGGTGAAGGCCCTCGCCGTCACCGCCTCGACGGCGGACAACCCGGTCTCGGCCACGCTGATGGGCGCGCAACTGGTCGGCCGCTGGAAGAGCGGGGCGCCGCTGGTGATGAGCCCGACGGCCGACAACCCCACCCTCGCCGAGGGCTCCGGGCAGGAGAACGCCTTCACCTTCGCCAAGGACCGCGACGGCACCCTCTGCCCCTACGCCGCCCACGTCCGCAAGACGTACCCCCGCGACGACACGCCTTTCGACGAGGACCCGGAGCCGACGGCGGAGACCGTCGAGCTGGCCGAGGCGCGGACCCAGAGCCACCGGATGATGCGGCGCGGCATCTCCTTCGGGCCCGAGCTCACCCACGCCGAGGCGCTGAGCGGGACCAGCGACCCGGCGCAGGCGCGGGGGCTGCTCTTCGCCTGCTACGTCACCTCGATCGCCGACCAGTTCGAGTTCGTCCAGCAGAGCTGGGCCGACAACCCCTCCTTCGCCCACCCGGGCAGCGGGGTCGACCCGGTGATCGGCCAGTCGGCGGACCCGACGACGCCTTTCCGCGGGGCCGCGCCGGTCACCCTCGACCCGGGCGACCGGCCCGAGCTGGCCGTCTCGCACTTCGTGACCATGGAGGGCGGGGAGTACTTCTTCGCACCGTCGGTGCGGGCGGTCCGGGCGCTCTGAGACGTCGCTGTCCCGGTCGTCGGCCGATCCGGCGGCCGGGACGGCGAACCATCGCACGGGCTGTCTCGTCTCGGGAGGTGGAGCCACGGCGTCGTCGGCCCGCACCCGGTCCCGGGGCGGTCGGGGCGCACGGGCCCCGCCCACCCACGAGGACCGGCGCCGACGCGGTGACCGGTCGACCAGGAGGTCGTCATGCCCACCACCCACCGCCGTCTCGCCCTCGGCGCCGCCACCGCCCTGCTCCTCGCCTCCGCGGCCGCCCCGGCCGTCGCCGACGACGGACGCCACCACGACCGGGGCCGGCCCGCCGGCCCCCTTCTCTCGGCGCCGCTGGTCGGCAGCCTGACCACCGACCCGGTGCTGGCCGGGGTCAGCCCGGGCGGCGCGGACTGGACCGTCAGCCGCAGCACCGTGAAGGTCTGGGCCGACGGCCGGGTCGACGTGAAGGTCCGCGACCTGGTGCTCACCAGCACGGGGGCGAACCCGGTGACGACGGCGTCGGCCAGCCTGGTCTGCGGCGGCGTCGTGGTCGACACCGTCGGCCCGGTCGCCTACGACGCCGACGGCGACGCCCGGGTCAGGGGCCGCTTCGACGTCCCCGACCGCTGCCTGGCGCCGGCGGTCCTGCTGAACCCGGCGAGCCGGCTGACGACCTACATCGGCGTCACCGGCCGCGCCTGACCCGGTCCCGCGCAGCCGCGCGTCCCGGGCTCCGGACCCCGCACGGGGTCCGGCGCCCGGGGCGGGCGGGGCTCAGCCGTAGAGCTTCGCGGCGTAGGACGGCCCGTAGTAGGCCTCCAGCTCCTCCAGCGACGCGTCCGGCCGCTCGAGGGTCCGCGCGATGACGGGCCGACGGGCGACCGCGTCCGGGTGCCAGGTGCTCGGGTCCCACAGCTGCGAGCGCAGGAACGCCTTCGAGCAGTGCGAGAACACCTCCTCGACCTCGACGACGAGGGCCAGCAGCGGCCGGTGCCCCTTGACCACGAGGTCGTCGAAGAAGGGGGCGTCCCGGACCAGCCGGGCCCGGCCGTTGACCCGCAGGGTGTCCCCGCGGCCGGGCAGGAAGAAGACGAGCCCGACGTGCGGGTTGGCCAGGACGTTGCGGAAGCCGTCGACCCGACGGTTCCCCGGCCGCTCGGCGATGGCCAGCGTCCTGTCGTCGAGGACGTGCGCGAGCTCCCCGGGCGGGTCGCCCTTGGGCGAGACGTCGCAGCGGCCCTCCGCGTCCGACGTCGCCAGCAGGCAGAACGGGCTGGCCGCCAGCCAGTCGCGGTCCAGCGCGTGCAGCGTGTCGCGCTGCTTGGCGACCGCCGCCGCGCTGGGCGTGCCCACCAGCTGCTCCAGCTCGTCGACGGTGGTGATCTCGGCCCAGGTCATGCCCCGACCCTAGGCACTCCGGCCCGCCTCTGCCCGGACATTCTCCGCAACTGCGGGCAGACGACGGCCTCACGGCCTGGCCGGCCCGTCGTCTCGCCGCAGTTGCCAGCGAGCAGCGACCCGAGCTCTGCCGGCCTGGGTGTGCAGGGAGGTGGAGACCAGCTGCTGCCAGGCGCGGAGCCGGTGCGGGTCCCAGGTCCGGCCCAGGACGGCGTCGGCCGAGGCGATGATCCGGGCCCCGCCGAACAGCACCTCGGGGGCGGTGTAGCCGCAGCGCTGCCAACCGGCCTCCACGAGGCGCCGGTCGCGGTCCAGGTCGCGCCGGTGCTGGGCGGCCTCGCGGTGCACCCCGCCGTCGTACTCGTGGAGGCGTCGGGTGCCCCTCAGCCACAGGTCGGCGCGGGCGACGAAGCCGCCGCGGTCGTCGCGCACCGTGTGCTGAGGGACGACGTCGACCTCCGCGGCTTGGTGCAGCAGGCGCAGGACCGACTCCCAGGCCGACTCCGACCGCGCGTCGAGGATCGGCAGCACCGCGCGCAGGGCCGGAGCTCCTCGTCGTCGACCGGCCGCCACCGCGGCCAGGGCCGCGGTCGTGCAGTCCCCGATCCGCAGCGCCGCGTCGGCCAGCGGGACGAGGTCGAGGGGTGCGAGGTCCCGCGCCAGCGCCAGCAGGGTCTCAGGCGCCGCGGCCAGGGGCAGGCCGGCCACCACCTCGACCTCGGGAGCCCTGGTCAGCCGGGCCACCCGGAGCCCGGCGCGCTCGGGGTACCGCTCACCCGCGGTCACGGCCACGAAGACGGGAGGGTCGACGACCGGAGGCAACCACCAGCCCCGGACGGCAGCCGCCGTCAGGTGGGTGAAGACCGCGGTCGGCGGCAGCACGACGGCGAGCGCCCTGAGCCGCTCCACCAGCGTGAGGGGCCGTGCCGTCCGGACGTGCACGCCCTGGGCCACGCGTTCGTAGCCGGCCCGCCGCGGCTGCCCCAGGACCACCTCCACGCCCAGATCCTCGGGACCGCTGACGAGGTCGGCCGGTCCGCGACGCCCCTGTGGACGCGGCCGGGCCGCTGCTCCCACCTGGGGACGACGGGAACGGCGGGAGGACGACAGCCCGCTCGAGCCAGACCGTGCCGTCTCCCCGCAGTTGCTCAGGACAGGCCGGAGGTCACCTGGGCGATGGGGAGCAGGGTCTTGCCCGTCGGGCCGATCTGGATGCTGGTGTCCATCTGCGGGCAGACGCCGCAGTCGAAGCAGGGGGTCCAGCGGCAGTCCTCGACCTCGACCTCGTCGAGGGCGTCCTGCCAGTCCTCCCAGAGCCAGTCCTTGTCCAGGCCGGAGTCGAGGTGGTCCCAGGGCAGCACCTCGGCGTACTCGCGCTCGCGGACGGTGTACCAGGGCACGTCGACACCGGTGGGCTCCAGCGCCTCGGCGGCGCAGCGCATCCAGCGCTCGTAGGAGAAGTGCTCGCTCCAGCCGTCGAAGCGGCCACCGTCGCGCCAGACGGCCTCGATGACCCGGCCGACGCGGCGGTCGCCGCGGCTGAGCAGGCCCTCGACGATGCCGGGCTTGCCGTCGTGGTAGCGGAAGCCGATCGCCTTGGCGTACCGCTTGTCGTGCTGGACGGCCCCGCGGAGCTTGGCCAGCCGGGCGTCGACGACGTCGGCGTCGCACTGCGCCGCCCACTGGAACGGGGTGTGCGGCTTGGGCACGAACCCGCCGATGGAGACGGTGCAGCGGATGTCGCGGCGGCCGCTCACCTCGCGGCCGGTGTCGATGACCCGCTTGGTGAGGTCGGCGATGGCCATCACGTCCTCGTCGGTCTCGGTCGGCAGGCCGCACATGAAGTAGAGCTTCACCTGCCGCCAGCCGTTGGCGTAGGCGGCGGCGACGGTGCGGATGAGGTCCTCGTCGGTGACCATCTTGTTGATCACCTGGCGCAGCCGCTGCGAGCCGCCCTCGGGCGCGAAGGTCAGGCCCGAGCGCCGGCCGTTGCGGGAGAGCTCGTTGGCCAGGTCGATGTTGAAGGCGTCGACGCGGGTGCTGGGCAGCGACAGCGAGACGTTGGTGCCGTCGTAGCGGTCGGCCAGCTGCTTGGTCACCTCGCCGATCTCGGAGTGGTCGGCGCTGGAGAGGCTGAGCAGCCCGACCTCCTCCAGCCCCGTCGCCTCGATGCCGGCCTGCACCATGGCGCCGATCGTCTCGATGCTCCGCTCGCGGACGGGCCGGGTGATCATCCCGGCCTGGCAGAAGCGGCAGCCGCGGGTGCAGCCCCGGAAGATCTCGACCGAGTAGCGCTCGTGCACCGTCTCGGCCAGCGGCACCAGCGGCTTCTTCGGGTACGGCCAGGCGTCGAGGTCCATCAGGGTGTGCTTGGTGACCCGGAACGGGACGCCCGGACGGTTGGGGGCGACGCGCTGGATCCGGCCGTCGGGCAGGTAGTCGACGTCGTAGAACTTGGGCACGTAGACGGCGCCGCCGGCCGCGAGCCGCATCAGCAGGCCGTCGCGGCCCTCGGGCCGGCCCTCGGCCTTCCACTCCCGCACCACCTCCGAGATCTTGAGCGCGATCTCCTCGCCGTCGCCGAGGACGGCGGCGTCGATGAAGTCCGCGACGGGCTCGGGGTTGAAGGCGGCGTGCCCGCCGGCGAGGACGACCGGGTCGTGCTCGCGCCGGTCGGCGGCGTGCAGCGGGATGCCGGCGAGGTCCAGCGCCGTCAGCATGTTGGTGTAGCCGAGCTCGGTGGCGAAGCTCAGGCCGAAGATGTCGAAGGCCCCGACGGGGCGGTGCGCGTCCAGGGTGAACTGGGGCACCTGGTGCTCGCGCATCAGCGCCTCCATGTCCGCCCACACCGCGTAGGTGCGCTCGGCGAGGATCCAGTCGCGCTCGTTGAGCACCTCGTAGAGGATCGCGACGCCCTGGTTCGGCAGCCCCACCTCGTAGGCGTCGGGGTAGCTGAGGCACCAGCGCACCTCGGTGGCGTCCCAGTCCTTGCTGACGCTGTTCAGCTCCCCGCCGACGTACTGGATGGGCTTGCTGACCCGGGCCAGCAACGGCTCCAGCCGCGGGAACAACGACTCCGGGGCGCTGGTGGCCGGGGCGGTCTGGACCGGTGCGGGAGCAGTCATGGTGGGTCCCAGGCTAACGGCCGTCGGCCGAGCCGTCGCGTCCCTCCTCGGGCACGGGGCCCAGGGTGAAGCCGGCCTCGGCGAGGTCCTCGGCCAGGTCGTCGCGGTCCAGCAGGTCGCGGCGGACCTGGTTGCTGCGGTAGACGGTCCGGCTGACCAGGTGCGCGGCGACCGGGGCGGTGGTCAGCTGGAGGGCCGCGATGAGCACCACGGTGCCGAACGCCGCCCAGCTGCGCAGCGACAGCTCGACACCGGTGGCGACGAGGATGAGCCCGAGCGTCTGCGGCTTGGTGGCCGCGTGCATCCGGCTGAGGACGTCGGGGAAGCGGGCCAGGCCCACCGCCGCGGCCAGGCAGAGGAAGGCGCCGAGCAGCACGCAGGTGGCGCCGACGAGGTCGAGGACGGCGCTCATCCGCGCTCCCCCGGACCGGTCCCCGGGCCGGAGCCCGTCGGGGTCTGCTGGCTCTCGACGTCCCAGCGGGTCGCCTTGTCCCGGTCGGCGACGAAGCGGGCGATGCTCACCGAGCCGGCGAACCCCAGCAGGGAGAGCACGAGCATGACCGGCAGCGTGGTGCTGTGGTCGTTGACGATCGCCTCCAGCGCCAGCGCGGCGATGACCACGGCGATGAGCACGTCGGCGGCCACCACCCGGTCCAGGCTGCTCGGCCCGCGCGACATCCGGGCCACCGTCAGCACGGCGGCGACCGCCAGCATCAGCGCCCCGGCGGACACCATCACCATCACGACCATGTCGACCATCAGGCCGCCTCTCCGTCGACGTGGGGGTCGGGCTGCGGCCGGCCCGCGTCCAGCGCGGCCACCTCGGCCGCCGACCCGAACGTCCGCAGCACCCGGGCCTCGGCCGCGAGCACCGCCGCGACGGCGGTCTCGATGGCCTCGTCGTCGGTGGCCCCGAGGACGTGCAGGTACAGGGTGCTGGTGGCCCGGTGGACCTCCAGCACGATCGTGCCCGGGACCAGCGAGACCAGCTCGGCGGTCTGGGTCAGGTAGAGGTCGGACCGGCTGCGCAGCTGGACGCGGACGATCGAGCTGCGCGGGGTGGTGCCGAACCGGAACGCCAGGGCGACGACGTCGACGCTCGCCCGGAAGGCGTCGACCAGCAGCCGGACCAGCAGCCGCGCGCCCTGCACCGGGCGGAACCGACCGTGCAGGTCGATCGGCGGCAGCGGGAAGACCAGTCCCACACCCACCGCGAGCAGCGCGCCGGTGAGGACGATGAACAGCGAGACCTCGTCCCACAGCAGCACCCAGACCAGCGTCAGCACGACGACGGCCGGCGGGTTCACCCGGCGGCGCGGCCGGCCCGGCCCCAGCGGACGGGCGGCGACGTCGGGCCCGGTGCTCACCGGACCCCCTCGGGCAGGACGGCGCGGACGTAGGCGACGCCCTCGACGATGTCGGCCGCCGAGCGCTCGGCGTAGCCGTACAGCGGGCCGGCGACGACGGTGATCCCGACGCCGAGCAGCACGAGGACCGTCGCGGTGGCGACCATCGGCCGCGGCAGCCGGGTGCGCTGCGCGCGCTCCTGGGCGGCCGCCGCCTGCTTGGTGGTGCCGGGGGCGACGGCGGCGCCGCTGTCCTCCTCCCCCGCCACCAGCTCGAGCGCGTCGGGCTCGGCGGTGCGGGGCCGCCAGAAGGCGCGGTTCCAGACCTTCGCCATGGCGTAGAGGGTGAGCAGGCTGGTGACCACCGAGCCGCCGACGAGCAGGTAGGCCAGGAAGCCGCCCTGCTGGGCCCCGGCCTCCAGCAGCCCCACCTTCCCGACGAAGCCCGACAGCGGCGGGATGCCGGCCAGGTTCATGGCCGGCACGAAGAAGAGGATGCCGAGCACGGGCGAGGCCGCGGCCAGCCCGCCGAGCCGGTTCAGCGACGTGCTGCCGCCCCGCGTCTCGATCAGGCCGGTGACCAGGAACAGCGTCGTCTGGATGGTGATGTGGTGCGCGGTGTAGAAGATGGCGCCGGCGTAGCCGGAGACGCTGGCCAGGCCGATCCCGAAGATCATGTAGCCGATGTGGCTCACCAGGGTGAAGGACAGCATCCGCTTGATCTCCGACTGCGCGATGGCCCCCAGGATGCCCACCACCATCGTGGCCAGCGCGGCCCACAGCAGCAGGCCGGTGAGGTGGCTGTCGGGGAACAGCACGGTCTGGGTGCGGATCACCGCGTAGACGCCCACCTTGGTGAGCAGGCCGGCGAACACCGCGGTCACCGGGGCCGGCGCCGTCGGGTAGGAGTCCGGCAGCCACGCGGACATGGGGAAGACGGCGGCCTTGATGCAGAAGACGGTGAGCAGCATCAGCTGCAGGACCAGCTGGATGCCGTCGGGCAGCTCGGGCAGCCGGAGCGCCAGCTGGGCGATGTTCACGGTGCCGGTGGCCGCGTAGACGGCGGCGATGGCGACGAGGAACAGCGTCGAGGACAGCAGGCTGACGACGACGTAGGTGCTGCCGGCGCGCACCCGCTCCCCGGTGCCGCCGAGCGTCAGCAGCACGTAGGAGGCGAACAGCAGCATCTCGAAGCCGACGAACAGGTTGAACAGGTCGCCGGCCAGGAAGGCGTTGGAGACGCCGGCCGAGAGCACCAGCAGCGTCGGGTGGAAGATCGAGACGGGGGTCTCGCGCTTGCGCTCCTCCTCGTCGGCGCCCATCGAGAACAGCAGGACCATGAGCGTCACGACCGAGCTGACGACCAGCATCAGCGCGGACAGCCGGTCGGCGACCAGGGCGATCCCCAGCGGCTGCGGCCAGTCGCCCACCCAGAGCACGATCGGACCGACGCGGTCGGTCAGGTACATCAGCGCGCCGGAGACCGCGACGACCGCGACCATGACGACGGTGGAAACCGCGCGCTGGGCGCGCGGCCGCCGGTTGAGGGCCAGCGCGAGGCCGGCGCCGAGGATCGGCAGCAGGACCGGCAGGGGCACCAGGTTGTTCATCGGGTCTCCCCTGCGGGCTGGTGCGGCTCGGACGGGTGCGGGTCGGACGGCCCGGAGGCGTCGTCGGCGAGGTCGGCGGAGGCGTCCGGCTCCCCGGGCGGGGCCGGCTCGGCGTCGTCGCCACGCTCCACCTCCGGGGCGTCCTCGGCCTCCGGGTCGGGCGCGGGCACGCGCTCGCCCTCCTCGTCCGCGGTGCCCTGGCCCACCTCGTCGGGGTGGCCCTCGACGTCCTCGTCGTAGGAGTCCGAGGCCAGGTCGGCGTCGGCCAGCCGGCGGATCGCGGCGTCCTCGACGTCGTCGGCGACCTCGTCGTGGCCGTTGATCTGGAAGCTGCGGTAGGCCAGCGCCAGCAGGTAGGCGGTGACGCCGAGGGTGATGACGATGGCCGTCAGCACCATGGCCTGCGGCAGCGGGTCGCTCATGTCCTGCGGCTCGGTGACGCCGATGATCGGCGCCCCGCCCGCCGCGCCGCTGGCCACCAGGAACATGACGTTGACGCCGTTGGAGGCCAGCAGCACCCCGATGAGGATGCGGGTGAGGGAGCGCTCGAGCAGCAGGTAGACCCCGGCGGCCACGAGGACGCCGGAGATCAGCACGAGGGTCAGGTTGGGGCTCACCGGCCGGCCTCCCGTCCGGCGCCGACGGCCGCGGGGTGCGCCGTCGTCGCGGTGGCGCGGGTGCCCGTGCCCGGTTGCGGGGCCGGCGCGCGGTCCTCGGCCTCGTGCTGGTCGATGCCCGAGCCGAGGCTGCGCGCCAGGTCGAGCATGACGCCGATCACCACGAGGTAGACCCCGACGTCGAAGAACACCGAGGTGACCAGGTGGGGCGAGCCGAGCAGCTGGAGCGGGCCCAGCGGGGTGACCACCTCGGCGAGCCGGCCGAAGTCGACGCTGATGTCGTAGCTCTGCAGGATCCGGCCGCCGAACGGCAGCGGCGCCAGGGCGCTGAGCCCGGCGAGCACCAGCCCGGCGCCGAGCACCCGGCCGGCGTCGACGGGGGCGGCCTCGTCCAGCTCGCGGCTGCCGGCCGCGAGGTAGCGGATGACCAGCGCCATCCCGGCCACCAGGCCGCCGGCGAAGCCGCCGCCGGGGGCGTTGTGGCCGGCGATCAGCAGGTACACCGAGACCACGATCATCACCGGGAACAGCACCCGGGTGACGACCTCGAAGACGATCGAGCGGCGCAGCGGCGACAGGGTCTCCCCGCCGCGCAGCCAGGTGGTGCGGCCCGCGGTGCCGGTGTCGCTGGTGACGGCGGGCCGGGTGGGCAGCACGGAGTAGCGGCTGCGCAGGAAGATCAGGCTGGCCACGCCCGTCGCGGCCACCACCAGCACCGAGATCTCGCCCAGGGTGTCCCAGGCGCGGATGTCGACGAGGGTGATGTTGACGATGTTGTAGCCGTAGCCGAACGTGTACGCCGCGTCGGGGAAGGCCGCCGAGACCGGGACGGCGGTCCGGGCGCCGACGGCCACCAGGCCGACCAGCGAGACGACGGCGCCCGCGGTCACGGCGACGACGAGGCGCCACCAGCGGCTGGCCTGCAGCGGCCGGGTGGTGAAGTACTTGGGCAGCTTGCGCAGCACCAGCGCGAAGACGACCAGGGTCACCGTCTCGACGAGGGTCTGGGTGAGCGCGAGGTCGGGGGCGCCATGGAGCAGGAACAGCACCGCGACGCCGTAGCCGGTGACGCTGGCCAGCATCACCGCGCGCAGCCGGCCGCGGGAGGTGGCGGCCAGGAAGGCCGCGACGACCATGATCGCGCCGACGAGCAGCTGGGCCGGGGTGTCGAAGGCGCGGACGCCGTCCGGCCAGTCGCGCAGCACCAGCAGCGCACCGCCGGGCAGCGCGATGACCACGAGCAGGATCGCGCCCAGGTAGAGCGGCAGCGAGCCCCGCTGGGTGACGGCGGTGACCTCGACGGCCAGCCGGTCCACGCCGCGCATCGTCTTCTGGTAGGCCTCCTCGGCCTCCAGCACGGCCGGGAACGTCGACTGCGCGCGGGCGATGAGGTGCCGCTGCCAGAACAGCAGCACGCCGCCCGCCAGGGCCAGCGCCGAGAGCAGCAGCGGGACGCTGAGGCCGTGCCACAGCGCGATGCCGTGGCTCTCCTCCCCCACCGAGAACTGCTCGACGTAGCCGCCGAAGGCCTCCGTCAGCTGGTGGCCGGTGAAGCCGCCGGCCAGGCTGAGCGCGGCCAGCAGCACCGGCGCCGCGGCGAAGCCCCACGGCACCCGGTGGTGCGGCCGGACGTCCTCGTCGGCGCCCTCGGGGTCGACGTAGACCCACTTGGCCGAGGTGGCGAAGGCGCCCCACCAGAAGCGCAGCGTGTAGGCCGTGGTCAGGGCCGAGCCCACCACCAGGGCGGCGGTGAGCAGCACCGCGGGCAGCACGGGCCAGCCGGTGCCGTCGCCGTCCGCGACGAGATAGGTGAGCGACTCGAAGCCCGCCTCCTTGGCCACGAAGCCCAGGGTGGGCGGGACGGCGGCCATCGAGGCCCCGGCGACGGCGGCGGCCGCGGCGACGACGGGCATGGCCTTGCCGACGCCGGCCAGCTTGCGCAGGTCGCGGGTGCCGGCGCTGTGGTCGACGATGCCGACGACGAGGAACAGCGTCGCCTTGAACAGGGCGTGCGAGACGAGCAGGGCCAGCCCGCCCAGGGCGGCGGCCCGGGTGCCGATGCCCATCAGCACGACGAGGAAGCCCAGCTGGCTGACGGTGCCGTAGGCCAGCAGCACCTTGATGTCGTACTGCCGCAGCGCCCGCCAGCCGCCGAGCAGCATGGTCGCGGCGCCGAGGCTGAGCAGGACGGGCCGCCAGGCCGGGGTGCCCGCGAACACCGGCGCCAGCACGGCGACGAGGTAGATGCCGGCCTTCACCATGGCGGCGGCGTGCAGGTAGGCGCTGACGGGGGTGGGCGCGGCCATCGCCCCCGGCAGCCAGAAGTGGAACGGCACCAGCGCCGACTTCGAGAGCGCGCCGACGAGCAGCAGGAGCACCGCGGTCACGACCAGCGGGGAGTCCACGCCCGACGCGGCGGCGCCCTCGAGCACCCGGGACAGGCTGTAGCTGTCGTAGCGCACGGCCAGCAGGACGATCCCGACGAGCATCGCCAGCCCGCCGAACGTCGTCACGATCAGCGCCGTCAGCGCGGCCCGCCGGTTGGCCGCGAAGGCCGGGTTGTGGCCCACCAGCAGGTAGGAGAAGACCGTCGTCAGCTCCCAGAAGACGTAGAGCGCGATGAGGTCGTCGGAGGTGACCAGCCCCATCATGGCGCCGGCGAAGGCGACCAGCACGGCCCCGGTGCGGGTGGGCGGCGCCTCGTCGCCGAAGTACCAGCGGCAGTAGAACAGCACCAGCGCGCCGATCCCGCTGACGACCAGCATCAGCACCCACTGCAGCAGGCCCAGGCGGAACGAGACGTCGATGCCGAGCGCCGGGATCCAGCGGAAGCCGTCGGTCAGCACGGCGCCGCCGAGGACCGCGGGGCCCTGCAGGACGGTCCACACGAAGGCGGCGAGCGGCGCGAGGGCCAGCACGAAGAAGGCCCGGCAGCGCAGCCGGCGCAGGAGCATCGGGGCGAGCAGGCCCACGCCGAAGTGCACGGCGATGAGGAGGGTCACGGAGGGCCTTCCGTCGTCGGGGGCGGGCGGGGCAGGTCTGGAATCCTATCGGGTCCGCACGAGCACCCCCCTCGCTCCTCAGGCCGGGCGGACCTCGCCGAGCACCGCCGCGGCGGCCCGTCGGCCCGAGACGAGCGCTCCCTGGATCGACGCGGTGTCGCGGTGGTCGCCGGCCACGTGGACCCCCGACGGCGCCGTGACGGGGCGGCGGAGGTCGAGCGGCGGGCGCTGCTCGGGCAGCGCCCCGGGGACCACCGAGGTGGTCACCAGCTCCCAGCCGGTGGGGTCGGCGCCGTAGACGACTCCGGCGTGCCGGCGGGCGGCGCGCTCGGCCTCGGCGGTGCCGTCGGCGCCCAGCACCGTGCTGGCCACCAGCGCCCGTCCGGGCGGCGCGTACTCCGGCGCCACGTCGGTCATCACCGCGGAGTTGAGCAGCGGACCGCGCCGGTCGGCGTCCAGGTGCAGCAGCCGGCGCTCTCTTCCGGGCGGCTCCGGGGCGCTGTGCCAGAAGGTGGTGAGGGCCTTCATGGCCGGGGCGGGCACCCCGGTCAGCCGCTCCGCCGTCGGCGGGTCGGTGGCCACCACGACGGCGCGGGCGCCCACGGTGCCGCCGTCGGTCTCGACGGCGTGGGCGTCGACGCGGTGCACGGTCGTGCCCAGCCGGACCGTGCCGGCCGGCAGCCCGGCCGCCATCGTCTCGGGCAGCCGGCCGACCCCGAGCGCGGGGACGGCGGGCGAGCCCAGGATGAACGAGCGCAGCAGCAGGCCCACGAAGGCGGCGGAGGTGGAGCCGTCGCGCTCGGCCAGCACGCCCGCGAGGAACGGCTCGACGACGCCGCTCCGGAGCGGGCCGGTGACGCGGGCGCGGTCCAGCGCCTCGCTGAGCGTCCGGTCCGGCCGGCCGGTGGTCCGGCCCACCGGCAGCAGCGCGGTGGCGGCCCAGCGGGCGAAGAGCACCTTGTCGAGCAGGGAGCCCAGCGGCGCGGTGAGCGTGCGGCCCAGCAGGCCGGGCTCGCGCCGGGGGTCGGCGAGGACCGCCTGGCGGTCCCCGGTGGCCGCGACGACGCCGGCGCGGAAGGGCCGCAGGTCGAGGGCGTCGAGGTCGACGACCCGGCGCAGCGCCGGGTAGGCGGGGTTGAGCAGCTGGAAACCGCGGTCGCAGCGGTAGCCGTCGACGACGTCGGTGCGGACCCGGCCGCCGACGCCGTCGGAGGCCTCCAGGACGACGACGTCCACCCCGGCGGCGACCAGCCGCTGCGCGCAGGCCAGCCCGGCCAGGCCGGCCCCGACGACGACGACCGGCTCGGACCCGCTCACCACCCGCTCACCGGCACCCGGGCCTCAGCCGATCTCGGGGAACCAGAGCGCGATCTCGCGGGCGGCCGACTCCGGGGAGTCCGAGCCGTGCACGAGGTTCTCGCGGTTGGAGAGGGAGAGGTCGCCGCGGATGGTGCCGGGGGCGGCCTTGCGGCCGTCGGTCGCGCCGTTGAGGCTCCGCACGACCTCGATGGCCTCGTCGCCCTCCAGCACCAGGGCGACCGAGGGGCCGGAGGTGATGAAGCGGCGCAGCGGCGGGTAGAACGGGCGGTCCAGGTGCTCGGCGTAGTGCGCGTCGGCCAGCTCCTCGCTGACCTGGCGGAGCTGCAGGGCGACGACGGTCAGCCCCTTGCTCTCGAAGCGGCTGAGGACGGCCCCGACCAGCCCGCGACGCACGGCGTCGGGCTTGATCAGGACGAAGGAGCGCTGGGTGGGCACCTCGGCGGCGGCAGTCATGGGCTGCACCCTAGCGGGAGGCGGTGACGACCGGCCCGCGCTGCGGGCGGCGCCGGCTCAGGCGGGTCGGGTGCGACCCTGCTCGTCGAGCCGCCGGCCCAGGATGAAGGTGATCAGCCACAGGGCCAGGAACAGCCCGCCGACGACGTACATCGCCGTCGTGAGCAGCCCCAGCGCGAGACCGACGAGCTGGGTGAGCCAGCCCAGCGGGTAGCCGGCGGGCCGGCGCATCATCGCGGCGGCGACCAGCGCCAGCAGGGCCGCTCCCCCGGCGCACAGGCCGGCGGTGAGCGGGTCGACGTCGGAGATGAGGATCATCACCGGGATCGCCAGGCCGAACAGGATCACCTCGAAGGCGAGGATCGCCAGCAGCACGACCCGCATGGGGTTCTTCGCGCTGAGGTTCACCGGGACCCCGCCCCGGGCAGGAAGCCGTCGTAGGGGTCGACGCCCTCGTCGCCGTCGGGGTCCTCCTCGTCGTCGGCCCAGTCGTCGTCGAGGTCGTCGGTCGGGGTCGGGGCGGGCTCGGGGGTGTCGGTGACCAGCAGCGCGCGGGCCTCGCCGACCAGCACCACCGAGCCGGTGACGACGACGCCGGGGGTGCCGGCGCCCTCGGCCTCGGCGCGGCCGACGGCCACCTCCAGGGCGTCGTCGAGGCGGGGGGCGACGGTGACGCGCTCGGGGCCGAAGACCTCGGCGGCCAGCTCGCCCAGCTCGTCGGCGGGCATCCCACGGCTGGTCGAGGACACCTGGGTGACCACGACCTCGTTCATGACCTCCTCGAACACCTCGAGCAGGCCACGTGCGTCCTTGTCGGCCATCACGGCGACGACGCCGACCAGCGGGTTGAAGGCGAAGGCCTCGGTCAGCGCGGCGGCGGTGGCCCGGGCTCCGTGCGGGTTGTGCGCGGCGTCCAGGACGACGGCGGGCCCGCGCCGGACCACCTCGAGGCGGCCGGGGAAGATGACCTGGGCGAAGCCCTCGCGGACGACGTCGGGGTTGACGGCCTTGAGGCCCAGGAACGCCTCGACGGCGGCGAGCGCCTGCGCGGCGTTGTTGGCCTGGTGCGCGCCGTAGAGCGGCAGGAAGACGTCGTCGACCGGGCCCTCGGCACCGTTCAGCCGCACCATCTGGCCGCCGACGGCGAGCTGGCGACCGAGCACGCCGAAGTCGAGCCCCTCGCGCTGGGCGATGGCGCCGACCTCGGCGCAGCGGGCGAGCAGCACGGCGGCCGCCTCGACCGGCTGGCCGGCGAGGATCGCCTGCGCGCCGGGCTTGATGATGCCGGCCTTCTCGGCCGCGATCTCGGCGACGGTGCCGCCCAGCAGGTGGGTGTGGTCCAGGTCGATCGGGGTGACGACCGCGACGTCGCCGTCGGCCACGTTCGTCGCGTCCCAGGTGCCACCCAGGCCCACCTCGAGGACGGCGACGTCGACGGGGGCGTCGGCGAAGGCCGCGAAGGCCATGCAGGTGATGATCTCGAAGAAGGTCATCGAGACCCCGTCGAGCTGCTGCTCGTCCACCAGAGCGACGAGGGGCTCGACCTCGCGCCACACCTCGTCGAAGCGCTCGTCGGAGATGGGCTCGCCGTCGATGGTGATCCGCTCGTTGACCGCGGTGACGTGCGGGCTGGTGAACCGGCCGGTCCGCAGACCGGTGGCGCGCAGCAGCGACTCGATCATCGCCGAGGTGCTGCCCTTGCCGTTGGTGCCGGTGACGTGGATGACCCGGAAGGCGTGCTGGGGGTCCCCGAGCAGCCCGGTGAGCGCCTGCACCCGGGCGAGGCTGGGCGCGACCCGGTGCTCGGGCCAGCGGCGGGTGAGGGCGGCGACGATCTGGGCGTGTGACTGCGGCTCTGGCATGGCCTGTCGAGTCTAGGCCTCAGCCCTCCTGCTCGCTGCTCGTGGCCGGGTCGCCGTCCACCGCCGCCGCCACCCGGTCCACGAAGTTCTCCAGCAGGTAGGGCAGGGAGAGCACGGTGAGGAACGAGAACGGGTCGGTGGCGGCGTCGGCGCTGCGCAGCCAGACCACGCGCTCCTCCCGCGCCACGGCGAACCGGCGGAAGACCGCGGTCTCGATCTGCTGCTGCTGGTCGCCGGCGTCGGCGAAGCAGACGAGGGCGTCGACGTCGAGCAGGTCGGCGCGCTCGTCGCTGATGGTGCCGCCGAAGGTGTTGCCGGTGTCCCCCAGCGCCTCGGCGAACCCGTCGGGCAGCACGAAGCCGAGACTGGTCAGCAGCCGCGTCCGCGGGTCCTGCTCGCCGTAGACGTAGATCCCCTCGTACGGCGTGGCCACCAGCGCGGTCCGACCGGCGAAGGCCGGGTGGGCCGCCGCGGCGTCGGCGACGGCCTGCTTCGAGGCCGCGACCAGCTCGGCCATCCG
Source organism: Microlunatus capsulatus (assembly GCF_017876495.1). Classification (NCBI taxonomy): domain Bacteria; kingdom Bacillati; phylum Actinomycetota; class Actinomycetes; order Propionibacteriales; family Propionibacteriaceae; genus Microlunatus; species Microlunatus capsulatus. The sequence goes on from NZ_JAGIOB010000001.1 coordinate 1,175,729, forward strand.
CGCCGGCCGCCCGACCGCCCGGCCGACGACCTCGGCCTCGACGTCCCAGGGGATGCCGTAGTCCACGAACCCCTCCGGCGCGGCGACGACCGGGGCGATCGCGCTGAGCTTCTCGTAGTCCTCCGCGGTGAGCCCCGCGTAGAGCGCCAGCACGAGGTCGGGCGCCAGGCCCGCGACGGCCTCGAAGGCGATGCCGTCGGCGGTCTCGAGCGCCTGCGGGGCGGGGCGCCCGTCGAGCGCCGCCTCCGCCCACGGGCCGATGACGCCGCCCTGGCCGAGCTCGAGCCACGTCGAGGCGCCCACCGGCACGATCCCGAGGGCCAGCAGGTCGTCCTGGTCCTTGAGCCCGACGCAGACGATCCGGGTCGGCTGCTCGGTCAGCGTCGTCTCGCCGAACTTGTGGGCGATGGTCACCGGGAACGCGCCGTCCTCCGGCCCGTCGGACGTCCCGGTGACGGCGTCGTCGGCCCCGGCCGCGGCCTTGCCGGTCGCCCCGCACGCGGTCAGGCCGGGGACGGCGACGCCGAGGACGGCGAGCGAGCCGAGCAGGGAGCGGCGGGTGAGGGGCACGGCAGGACCTCCGGGGTCGGCGAGCGGACGAGTTAGGGAAGCCTATCCTCACCTCGGGCCGCCTGCGGGCCCGTGTGCCGGTCGGTGGACGTCGCCGATGTGCGCGCGGCGCACAGCCTTCCTAGACTTCACCGGTGACCACCGAACCGCTCGTCAGCCGGCCCGTCGCGCACCCGCAGGCCGCCCGGGTACCGGAGAAGCCGGCGCTGGAGGGTCTGGAGGACCGCTGGGTGGAGCAGTGGCGCACCGCCGGCACCTACGCCTTCGTGCGCCCGTCCTCCCGCGCCGAGGTGTTCAGCATCGACACCCCGCCGCCGACCGTCTCCGGCTCGCTGCACGTGGGGCACGTCTTCTCCTACACCCACACCGACCTGGTGGCCCGCTACCAGCGGATGCGCGGCAAGCACGTCTTCTACCCCATCGGCTGGGACGACAACGGCCTGCCGACCGAGCGCCGGGTGCAGAACTACTTCGGCGTCCGCTGCGACCCGTCGGTCCCCTACGACCCGGACTTCACCCCGCCCGAGAAGCCCGACGCCAAGCGCCAGGTGCCCGTCAGCCGGCGCAACTTCGTGGAGCTGTGCCACGAGCTGACCCACGTCGACGAGCGCACCTTCGAGGACCTGTGGCGCCGGGTGGGGCTGAGCGTGGACTGGTCCTCGCTCTACACGACGATCTCCGACGACTCCGTCTCGGTGGCGCAGAAGGCGTTCCTGCGCAACGTCGCGCGCGGCGAGGCCTACATGTCCGAGGCGCCGACCCTGTGGGACGTGACCTTCCAGACCGCCGTGGCCCAGGCCGAGCTAGAGGCCCGGGACTACCCCGGCGCCTACCACCGCGTCGCCTTCCACGCCGCCGACGGCCCGGTGCACGTCGAGACCACGCGTCCCGAGCTGATCCCGGCCTGCGTGGCCCTCATCGCCCACCCCGACGACGAGCGCTACGCGCACCTGTTCGGCCAGACCGTCACCTCCCCGCTCTACGGCGTCGAGCTGCCGGTGCTGGCGCACCCCGCGGCCGAGATCGACAAGGGTTCCGGCCTGGTCATGTGCTGCACCTTCGGCGACCTGACCGACGTCACCTGGTGGCGTGAGCTGCAGCTGCCGGCGCGGGTGGTCATCGGCCGCGACGGCCGGCTGCTGCGGGACAAGCCCGAGTGGCTCTCCGACGCCGTGAACTGGGACGAGCTGGCCGGCCTGACGACGTTCTCAGCGCGCGAAAAGGTCGTGGCCGCCCTCCGCGCCGCTGGCGACCTCGACGGCGAGCCGAAGCCGACGCAGCGCAAGGCGAGCTTCTACGAGAAGGGCGACAAGCCGCTCGAGATCGTCTCGACCCGGCAGTGGTACATCCGCAACGGCGGCCGCGACGCCGACCTCAAGGCCGTCATGCTCGCGCGCGGCGACGAGTTGGCCTGGGTGCCGCAGCACATGAAGTACCGCTACGACAACTGGGTGGGCGGCCTCAACGGCGACTGGCTGATCTCGCGGCAGCGGTTCTTCGGCGTCCCGTTCCCCGTCTGGTACGCGCTCAGCGCCGACGGCGAGCCCGACTACGCCCACCCCCTGGTGCCGGACGAGTCGGCGCTGCCGGTCGACCCCAGCTCCGACGTGCCGACCGGCTACACCGCCGAGCAGCGCGGCGTCCCCGGCGGCTTCATGGCCGACCCGGACGTCATGGACACCTGGGCGACGTCCTCGCTGAGCCCGCAGATCGTCTGCGGCTGGGAGCGGGACCCGGAGCTCTTCGGGCTCACGTTCCCGATGGACCTCAACACCCACGCGCACGAGATCATCCGCACCTGGCTGTTCTCCCGCGTCGTCCGCGCGCACTTCGAGAACGGCTCCCTGCCCTGGGTGCGCTCGATGATCTCGGGCTTCGTCATGGACCCGGACCGCAAGAAGATGAGCAAGTCCCAGGGCAACGTCGTGGTGCCGACCGAGATCCTCGAGCGCTACGGCTCCGACGCCGTCCGCTGGCGCGCCGCCAAGGCCCGTCCCGGGATGGACTCCCCCTTCGACGAGCGCGAGATGAAGGTGGGCCGCCGGCTGGCGACCAAGGTGCTCAACGCCTCGAAGTTCGTGCTGGCGATCAGCAGCGACCCCGACCTGGCCGCCGTCACCGAGCCCGTCGACCGGGCCGTGCTGGCCGCGCTGGCCGACGTCGTCGACGCCGCGACCACCGCGTTCGACGCCTTCGACTACACCGGGGCGCTGGAGGCCGCGGAGCAGTTCTTCTGGCAGTTCTGCGACGACTACCTCGAGCTGGTGAAGGAGCGCGCCTACGGCGACGTGACCGACCCGGCGGTGCGCTCGGCCCAGGCGGCGCTGGCGCTGGCCCTGGACGTGATGCTGCGGCTGCTCGCGCCGATCATGCCCTTCGCCACCGAGGAGGTCTGGTCGTGGTGGAAGGACGGCTCGATCCACACGGCGGCCTGGCCGGCGCGCGCCGAGCTGGCGACCGACGGCGACCCGGCGGTGCTGGCCGCGGTGTCGACGGCGCTGGTCGAGATCCGCGGGGCGAAGTCCCAGGCCAAGGTCTCGATGCGGACCGACGTCGCGGCCGCGGAGTTCTCCGGGTTGGCCGAGGCGCTCGCCCGGCTGCGCGACGTCGAGGCCGACCTGCGCGCGGTGGGCCGGATCACCGGCGACGTCTCCTGGGTCGCGGGCGACGGCCCCGTCGCCGTCCGGGTCACCCTGGCCGAGGAGACCCGGCCGGCGGCTCCGCGGTCGGCGGAATAACCCCCGGCGGCCGCGGGTTGCCGCAGTCAGTAGAAGTTTCAACTGACTGAGGAGCACCCCATGCCCACCACCGCCGTCACCGGAGCCACCGGCCACCTCGGCCGCCTCGTCGTCGCCTCCCTGCTGGAGCGGGGGGCCGACGTCGTCGCCGTCGTCCGCGACGCCGCCAAGGCGGCCGAGGTCGTGCCCTCCGGCGCCGAGGTCCGGGTCGCCTCCTACGACGACCGCGCGGCCCTCGAGGCGGCGTTCGCCGGGGTCGACACCCTGGTCCTGGTCTCGGGCTCCGAGGTCGGCCAGCGCGTCCAGCAGCACACCAACGCCGTCGAGGCCGCCGCCGCGGCGGGCGTCCGCCGGGTCGTCTACACCAGCGCCCCGCACGCCGACACGACCACGCTGGTGCTGGCTCCGGAGCACAAGGCGACCGAGGAGGTCCTCGCGGGCTCCGGGCTGGCCTGGACCGTGCTGCGCAACAACTGGTACCACGAGAACTACGCCGCCCAGGTCGGCCAGGCGGCGGAGTCCGGCGTGCTGCTGGGCAGCGCGCACGACGGCCGGATCGCCAGCGCCTCCCGCCGCGACTACGCCGAGGCCGCAGCCGCCGTCGCCGTCCAGGACGGCCACGAGAACACGGTCTACGAGCTCGCCGGCGACGTGGCGTGGACGCTCCCCGAGCTGGCCGCCGCGATGGCCGAGGTCAGCGGTCGCCCGGTCGGGTACCGCGACGTGAGCACCGAGGAGCACGTGGCCGCGCTGACGGCCGCGGGTCTCGACGAGGGCACCGCCGGCTTCGTGGCCGCGCTCGACGCCGGGACCGCCGCGGGCACGCTGGCCGACACCAGCACGGGCGACCTGCGCCGCCTCCTCGGCCGCCCCACCACCCCGCTGGTCGAGGGCCTGCGGGACGCCGTCGCCGCAGTCTGAGCCGTGTGCACCGCGCCCTGAGCCGAGTCCACCGCGCCCTGAGCCTGTCGAAGGGTCACCCCGGCGCTCCGGAGGCCCTTCGACGAGCTCAGGGAGCGGGGGTCGGCCCTTCGACAGGCTCAGGAAGCGGGGGTCGCCCCTTCGACGAGCTCAGGGAGCGGGGCGGGCCGGACGTCGTCAGAGCGTCGGGTCGGCCCAGACCGCCTCGGGGACGGGGCGGGTGAGCCGCTCCGCGGCCGCCGCCACCTCCACCGGGGAGCGGAGCCCGACGACCACCGCCGCGGTCGCCGGGTGCCGGAGCGGGAACTGCAGGGCCAGGTCCGGCAGCGTGACGCCATGCTGCTCGGCCCGGAGCGCCCAGCGACGGGCGGTCGCCAGCACGCCGGCCGGCGCGGGCCCGTAGTCGAAGCGGGCGTCGTCGGCCGGCCAGGGCGCGGTGAGCAGCCCGGAGTTGTAGGCGGCCGCGGCCAGCACCGACACCGAGCGCTCCTGCGCCGCCGCCAGCAGGGGCTCGGCGGAGCGGTCGACGAGGGTCCAGCGGCCCGCGACCATCACCACGTCCAGGTCGGTCTCGACGACGACGCGGTGCAGCGCCTGCCACTGGTTCATCCCGACGCCCACGGCCCCGACCAGCCCCTCCTCGCGCAGCGCCACCAGCGCGGGCACCGTCTCGGCGACGGCCTGGTCCAGCACGTCGTCGGGGTCGTGCACGAGCGCGACGTCCACCCGGTCGAGCCCGAGCCGCTCGAGGCTGGCCTCGAGGCTGCGCCGGACGCCGTCGGCGGAGTAGTCCCGGACGCGGGTCAGGTCGTCAGGGACGGCGAACTGGTGCGCCATGTCCGAGCCCGTGGGGTGCGGGTTGTCGACGAGCAGCCGGCCCACCTTCGTGGACACGACGAGCTGGTCGCGCGGGCGCCCGGCCAGGGCGGCGCCCAGCCGCCGCTCCGACAGCCCCAGCCCGTAGTGGGGTGCGGTGTCGAAGTAGCGGATCCCGGCGTCCCAGGCGGCGTCGACGGCTGCCCGCGCGTCCTCGTCGGTGACCGGTGCGTACAGGTTGCCGAGCGCGGCGGCGCCGAAGCCCAGCGGGGTGACCTCGACGTCGGTCCGCCCCAGTCGCCGCCGCCCGCTCACCCCTGCCACGGGCCCGAGCCTAGCCAGGGCTCAGCCGGCGACGTCGATGAGCACCTTGCCCACGGTGTCGGCCTCGACCGCCGCGTGCGCGTCGGCCGTCCGCTCCAGCGGGAAGCGCGTCAGCGGCAGCCCCGCCTCCTCGCCGACCGGCAGCGCGCCGTCCTCGAGCGCCCGGGTGATGTCCTCGGCCGCGACGGCGAGGGCGTCCTCCCCGACGGTGTAGAGCAGCAGGCCCTGGTAGCGGATGTTCTTGGCGAAGGTCGGGACGACGTCCAGGGTGACGGTGTCGCCGTTGTTGTTGGCGTAGTAGGCGACGGTCCCGTGGTTGGCCAGCACGGCCGTGTTCAGCGCCGCGTTGGGGCCGGGCGCCACCTCGACGACGACGTCCACGCCGTCCGGGGCGATCGCCGAGATCTCGGCCGCCGCGTCACCCGTGCGGTAGTTGACCACGTGGTGGGCGCCGGCGGCGGTCGCGAGGGCGGCCTTGGCGTCGCTGCTGATGGTGGTGATGACGGTGGCGCCGGCCCAGCGGGCCAGCTGGATGGCGGCGTGCCCGACGGCACCCGCTCCCCCGGCCACCAGGACGGTCCGGCCCTCCAGGGCCCCGGGGGCGAGCCGTGAGGGTCCCTGCTCGGAGACGGTGAGCGCGCGGTGGGCGGTCATGGCCGGCACGCCGAGCGAGGCGCCGACGTCGAACGAGACGCCCTCGGGCAGGGCGACGACGTGCTCGACGGGGACGACGACGTACTCCTGCGCCGTGCCGGTCGGCCGCTGGTGCTGGGACAGGAACGTCCAGACCGGGCTGCCGACCCGCAGCCGCGGGGCGAGGTCGGCCGCGTCGGCGCCGATGGCGTCGACCGTGCCGGCGCCGTCCTGGTTCGGCGTCACCTCGGGGAACGGCAGGTCCTGGCCGGGGCCGCCGCCGGCGCGGGACTTCCAGTCGGTGGGGTTGACGCCGGAGACGGCGATCTTGACGCGGACCTCGCCGGGCCCGGGCTCGGGCACCTCGCGGTCGACGAGCTGGAGGACGGACGGGTCACCGGTCGCGGTGTAGAGGATGGCCTTCATACCAGTCCCAACCCCGTGCGGCGCCGGACTCTTCCCGCGGGCGTCCACCTGGCGGAAAGGTCGTGCACGACGGGACCCGGTGGCCGTGCGCTCAGGGGTCACCGGCCAGACTGGCGCCATGACGACGACGCAGACGGTCACGCGGACCATCAACGCCCCCGCGGCGCAGATCTTCGACCTGCTCTCCAACCCCGAGCGGCACACCGAGTTTGACGGCTCCGGCTTCCTCCGCTCGGCGGTGAAGCCCCAGCGCATCAGCGCGGTGGGCGACACCTTCCGGATGGACATGGAGGGCGCCCACATGGGCGGGGAGTACCAGGTCGACAACCACGTCACCGGCTTCCAGCCCAACACCCTGATCGCCTGGAAGACCGCCCCGGCCGGCACCGAGCCGCCCGGGTGGGAGTGGATGTACGAGCTCAAGGCCGACGGCTCCGACCGGACCGACGTCACCCTGACCTACGACTGGACCCACGTCACGGACAAGGAGCTGCTCAAGAAGGTCGGCTTCCCGCTGGTCAGCGAGGACGCGATGGAGTCCTCCCTCGCCTCGCTCGCCGCCGCGGTCAACGGCTGACCTCGCCCCCGGCCCCGCAGGACGGCCCGGACACCCACGGGTGTCCGGGCCGTTCCGCGTCCGGGGCAACCCGACCGGCGCCCCGGGCGTAGACAGCGCACGAAGCACACCCGCTGTCCCGGAGGTCATCATGCCCGTCCGTCCCCTGCGCACCGCCGCCCTCGGCCTGAGCGCTCTCGCCGTCACCGCCGCCACCGCGATCGTCGCGCCGGTCGGGGCGAGCGCCGCCGGCCCCTCGGGCGCCGCCGCCCACCTGCCCGTGGAGCGGACCCTGTCCTGGCACCAGCGGGGCGACTGGGTCTCGGAGGGGACCACGCGCTCGACCGAGCCCACCAGCCCGTCGCCGTGCCTGACCCGCCCGCTCAACCGCTACCCCGGTGCGCGCGCGGTGACGGCCGAGCGCAGCTTCACCCTGCCCGACGCCGAGCGGGGCGCGGCCCTGGCCGTGGTCGTGGAGTTCGACAGCCGGGCCCGGGCGGCCGCGGCGGCCGCCGCCGTCCAGCGGTCCCTGCGGCGCTGCGCCGCCACCCTGGCCGACGACCCGGGTCACGCCGAGGTCCAGGTGGCCCCGACCCGCCGGGTCCGCGTCCCGCGGGGCACCGCCCGCTTCACCGAGGTCACCCGCGCCAGCCCCGCCGACCTCGAGGCCGGGCTCCGGACCTTCGACGCGACGGCCACCGTCGCCTCCGGACGCCGTCTGCTGGTGCTCACCCTGTCGGTGACCGGCCAGGACGACAGCTGGTCCCACCGCGCCGACGACCCGACGGGCCTACCCCTGCACCCGATGTACGCGACGCTGCCCCGCGCCGCCTCGCGGCTGGCGGGCTAGCCCCGGCACGCGCGGCCGGGCGGCCGGCGCACGGGCGCACGGGTCCGTGGCCGGCGCCCGGCCGCCGTCTGGTGGGATGGCCACGACCATGACGACACCCGACCCGACGAGCACCGCCCCCGACCGCTCCCTGCTGCGCCCGGGGCTCCGGGTGCTGGTCGCCGGCACCACCGGCCGCGGCCGCCGTCCGGCGCAGTACTACGCGGGCCCCGGCAACCAGTTCTGGGCCCTCGTGCACGCCAGCGGCCTGGTCGCCGAGCGCCTCTCACCCGACCGGGCCGAGCGCCTGCCCGCCCTCGGCGTCGGCCTCACCGACCTCGTGATCGAGCGGGTGGAGCTGGCCGGCCGCGAGCCCGAGGTGCTGGTCCACCGCGCACCCTTCGACGCCGCCGTGCGCGCCGCCGCCCCGCGGGTGGTCGCGTTCGTCAGCAAGACGGCGGCCACCTGGTACGCCCGGGGCGCGGGCGAGCGGCTCCCCCGCGGCTACGGCGAGCTGGACTGGGCCGTCGCCGGCGTGCCCGCCTTCGTGCTCCCGGGGCCCTCGGGCGCCAACAACGCGATGGCGGCCTCGCGGACCGCCCTGTGGACCGACCTCGTCGACTTCCTCGAGCACCTGGAGGCCGGGGCCTGAACCGGCACCGGCCCCGGCGGGCACGCCCCGCGGGTGCGGGAGGTGCCGGCCGGGGCCGGTGACCGAGCAGGTCGGCGTCGGAGCAGGAGCGCTCAGGCGGACTTCTCGCGGCGCTCGCGCTTGGCGAGCTTCTCGCGCGGGACCAGCGTCGGCAGCGCCGCGTCCTTCACGACCTCGGCGGTGATGATCACCTGGGCGACGTCGTCGCTGCTCGGCACGTCGTACATGACGTTGAGCAGCACCTCCTCGAGGATCGCGCGGAGGCCGCGCGCGCCGGTGCCGCGCAGCAGCGCGAGGTCGGCGATGGCCTCGATGGCGTCGTCGCTGAACTCCAGGTCGACGCCGTCGAGCTCGAAGAGCTTCTTGAACTGCTTGACCAGCGCGTTGCGCGGCTCCACGAGGATGCGGATCAGCGCGTCACGGTCCAGCGGGCTGACCGAGGCGATCATCGGCAGCCGGCCGATGAACTCCGGGATCAGGCCGAACTTGACCAGGTCCTCGGGCCGGACGTCCTCGAAGGGGTCCTCCGCCTCGGGCCGCCGGGTGGCGGAGTCGTTGTTGAAGCCCAGCGGCCGCTTGCCGACCCGGCTGCCGATGATGTGGTCCAGCCCGGCGAAGGCCCCGCCCACGATGAACAGCACGTTGGTGGTGTCGATCTGGATGAAGTCCTGGTGCGGGTGCTTGCGGCCGCCCTGCGGCGGCACGCTGGCCGACGTGCCCTCGAGGATCTTCAGCAGCGCCTGCTGGACGCCCTCGCCGGAGACGTCGCGGGTGATCGACGGGTTCTCGCTCTTGCGGGCGATCTTGTCGACCTCGTCGATGTAGATGATGCCCGTCTCGGCCTTCTTCACGTCGAAGTCGGCGGCCTGGATCAGCTTCAGCAGGATGTTCTCGACGTCCTCGCCGACGTAGCCGGCCTCGGTCAGCGCCGTCGCGTCGGCGATGGCGAAGGGCACGTTGAGCATCTTGGCGAGGGTCTGGGCCAGGTAGGTCTTGCCGCAGCCCGTCGGGCCGATCAGCAGGATGTTGGACTTGCCCAGCTCGACGCCGTCGTCCTCCGCGCGGCGGGCCGGGTTGGCCGCCTGCGCCTGGACGCGCTTGTAGTGGTTGTAGACGGCCACGGCGAGCGCCTTCTTGGCGTTGCCCTGGCCGATCACGTAGCCGTCGAGGAAGGAGCGGATGGCGTGCGGCTTCGGCAGCTCCTCCAGCAGGCCCACCTCGGTGCCCTCGGAGAACTCCTCCTCGATGATCTCGTTGCAGAGATCGATGCACTCGTCGCAGATGTAGACGCCGGGTCCGGCGATCAGCTTCTTGACCTGCTTCTGGCTCTTCCCGCAGAAGGAGCACTTCAGCAGGTCGCCGCTCTCTCCGATGCGTGCCACGACCGTTCCTTTCCTCGGTGGTGCAGCCCGGCCGACCCGCGGGTCGGCCGGTGGATCAGGTGGACCCGGCCCGACGGCGAGGGACTACCTCGTCGACGGGCCGGGTCTGCCCGGTGGGGCTCAGGCGTCGACGGCCTTGAGGGACGTCAGGATCTCGTCGATGATGCCGTACTCGAGGGCCTGCTCGGCCGTCAGGTACTTGTCGCGCTCGATGTCCCGGCTGACCTCGTCGGTGCTCTTGCCGGTGTCGGTGGCCAGCATGTCCTCCATCAGGGACCGGATGCGCAGGATCTCGCGCGCCTGGATCTCGATGTCGGAGGACTGGCCGTAGCCGCCCTCGGTGGCGGGCTGGTGGATGAGGATCCGGCTGTTCGGCAGGGCGAGACGCTTGCCCTTGGTGCCGGCGGCGAGGATCACGGCGGCGGCCGAGGCCGCCTGCCCCAGGCAGACGGTGCGCACGTCGGGCTTGATGTAGCGCATCGTGTCGTAGATCGCCGTCAGCGCGGTGAACGAGCCGCCCGGGGAGTTGATGTAGATCTCGATGTCGCGGTCGGCGTCCATCTGCTGCAGGCACAGCAGCTGGGCCATCACCGCGTTGGCGATCTCGTCCGAGATCGGGGTGCCGAGGAAGATGATGCGGTCCTCGAACAGCTTGGTGTAGGGGTCGATGCGCCGCATCCCGTAGGACGTGCGCTCCTCCCACTGCGGGATGTAGTAGTCCATGGTCGGCGCGAACGGCTGACCCTCAGCGCGGGGCGCGCCGAACGATGCGTTGCTCATCGCACGCTCCTTACTGGTTCGGGGCTTGGGTGGAGGGGATCTGCGCGGCCGAGGCGTAGACGTGGTCGATCTGGCCGTACTTGAGCGCGTCCTCGGCGGTGAACCAGCGGTCGCGGTCGGAGTCGGCCTCGATCTGCTCGAGCGTCTGGCCGGTGTGCTCGGCGATCAGCTTCTGCATCACGGTCTTGATGTGCAGCGACTGCTCGGCCTGGATGCGGATGTCGCTCGCGGTGCCGCCGAGGCCGCCGGAGGGCTGGTGCATCATGATCCGGCTGTGCGGGAGCGCGTAGCGCTTGCCCTTGGTGCCGGCGCACAGCAGGAACTGCCCCATCGAGGCGGCGAGGCCCATGGCCACGGTCGCGACGTCGTTGGAGATCCAGTTCATGGTGTCGTAGATCGCCATGCCCGAGTCGACGGAGCCGCCCGGGGAGTTGATGTAGAGGTAGATGTCGCGGTGCGGGTCCTCGGCGTTCAGCAGCAGCATCTGCGCGCAGATCGCGTTCGCGTTCTCGTCGCGGACCTCGGAGCCGAGGAAGATGATGCGGTTCTGCAGCAGCGCCTGGTACACGTTGTCGTCGAGTCCGATGCCGTTCCGGCTCGCTGCTCGGGGCTGGACGACGCCCGCCTGCCCTGGGTACTCAGAGTGTGCGTTCACGTCGACGAACCTACCCCGCAGGACTGACATCCCGGGGTGAGCGCGCGCGTTGTTCGCTGTCGGCGCAGCGTGCCCGGGGCCCGCCCGGACACGGGTGGCGGCGGGCGGTGGCTCTCCCCCAGACGTGAGCCACGGCCGCGCCGTTCCCGTCGGCGACGGCGCGGGCGACCCTCCCCTGACGTGGGCCGTCCCTGCCGTGCACCGCTCCCCTGCCCGCCCGGGCCCCGGCCGACCGGGCGCCGACCCTCCCCCAGACGTGGGTCGCCGCTCCGTCCGCCGGGCTCCGGTGCGGCGGCGCTCCCCCTGACCTGCGCCGCCCCTGCGGGGCCCTGCTCACCGGCGATCCCCCTCGTCGTCCGGTGATGAGAACGATGCCGGGCCGACCTCGGCGCGGGCTGTGGCCGACGTCGGCCCCGGCTCAGGATCGGCGCAGGCTTGGCCCCGCCACCTCAGGACGGACCCCCTGGACGCAGCAGAGCCCCCGTCCGGGACCGGACGGGGGCTCTGCGGGTGGTGCGGGGCGGTGGGTCAGGCCTTGGCCTGCTCCTCCTCGTCGACGGGGGCGTCGGCGGTGGTGGTGCCGTCGCCCTCGGCGACCGGGGCGGTGCCGTCGAGGACCTCGCCCTCCACGGCCTCGGTCTCCTCGGCCGGGTCGCCGATCGTGCCGTCCTCACGGAGGTTCGCCAGCTCGACGGGGGCGCCGTCGCTGTCGGTCACCGTGGCCGACTCGACGATCAGCGCGAGCGCCTTGCCGCGACGGATCTCCGTCATGTACTCGTCGATGTGGTGCGGGTGCTCCTGCAGGTGGTCGGCGACCTGCTGCGGCGGCACGTTGTCCTGCTGGGCCTTGCGGATGATGTGCTGGGTCAGGTCGTTCTGGTCGACGCCCACCTGGTGCTCGTCGGCGACCTTGTCCAGGATCATCTGGGCCTTGAGCGCCTGCACGGAGCGGGTCTCGACGTCGGCCCAGAACTCGTCCTCGGTCTGCCCCTCCTCGGCCTCGGTCAGGTACTGCTCGAGGCTCAGCTGGGCCTGCGCGAGCTGCTGGCTGATCTGCTGCTTCCGGGCCTCGGTCTCCGACGCCAGGATGTTCTCCGGCACGTCGATCTCGAGCTGGGAGATGAGCTCCTCGAGGACGGCGTCGCGGGCGCGGCCGGCCTGGTCGAGGCGGGCCATCGCGGTCAGCCGGTCGGCGATGCTGGCGCGCAGCTCGCCGATGGTGTCGAACTCCGACGCCTGCTGGGCGAGCTCGTCGTCGGCCTCGGGCAGCTCCTGCTGCTGCACCTTGGTGACGGTGACCTCGATGTCGGCCTGCTCGTCCTTGAGGGGACCGCCGACCAGGGTGGAGGTGAAGGTCTTCGAATCCCCCGCCGAGAGGCCGGTGACGGCCTCGTCGAGCCCGTCGAGCATCTGGCCGGAGCCGACGGTGTACTCGAGGTCCTCCGCCGTCGCGTCGGGCAGCGCCTCGCCGTTCTGGGTGGCGACCAGGTTGATGCTGACGATGTCGCCGTCAGCGGCCGCGCGCTCGACGGTCTCGCGGGAGCCGAAGCGGCTGCGCAGGACGTCGATCTGCTCGTCGACCTGGGCGTCGGGCACCTCGAGGGCGTCGACGGTGGCCGTCAGGCCGGAGAAGTCGGGCAGGTCGAACTCGGGCCGGACGTCGACCTCGGCGGTGAACTCGATGAGGTCGCCGTCCTCGAGCTTGGTCACCTCGACCTCGGGCTGCGTCAGCGGCGACAGCGAGTTCTCCGCCACCGCGGCGCCGTAGAAGCGCATCCAGGAGTCGTTGAACGCCTCCTGGATCACCGCGCCGCGCCCGAAGCGCTGGTCGATGACCATCGGGGGCACCTTGCCGCGGCGGAAGCCGGGGATGCTGATGGTCTTGGCGATCTCGGCGTAGGCCTTGTCCATGCTCGGCTTGAGATCGGTGAACGGCACCTCGACGGTGATCTTGACCCGCGTGGGGCTCAGCTGCTCGACAGTGCTGGGCACTCTTGTCACTCCTGGATTGGGGTTTCGTCCCAGGGCGTCGTCGGAACAGCGCCCGGGTCACGGCTCGTCTAGAGCAACGGTCATCCTACTTCCGCGCGGCCGGGCGGGCCAAAACCGCGATCGCAGGACCCCGGCCGGTGCCCTACACTCGGGCCTCGACGCCGTGCACGACGACGGGCGGTCGCGGGGCGTAGCGTAGTGGCTAGCGCGTCTGCTTTGGGAGCAGAAGATCGCAGGTTCGAGTCCTGTCGCCCCGACCCGGCTGCTGGCCGCGAGGCCTCGGCGGATGTGCCCGGCCGGTCCCCGGTGTGGTTGGATGACCGGGTCCGTCAGCCCTGCGGGTGTAGCTCAATGGTAGAGCCCCAGTCTTCCAAACTGGCTACGCGAGTTCGATTCTCGTCACCCGCTCCAGCACCTCTCAGCGCGTCGCCGGCGCGGCCCGCCGGGCCCGGAGCGAGACCACGGCCCAGGCCGCCAGGGCCACCACGAGCAGCCCGCAGCAGACCACCCCGACGCGCGCCATGCCGCCCGCCGCGTAGGCCGCGGGTCCGAGGAACGCCCCGGCCGAGCCGCCGAGGAAGACGAAGAACATGAAGACGGTGTTGGCCTGCGCCGCGCGCTCCGGCTCCAGGGCCAGCACGCGGCTCTGGTGGGCCGACTGGTGCAGCTGGCCGGCCGCGGTGGCCGCGAACATGCTGAGCGCGAAGGGCACCAGCCGGTCGGCGTCGACGACGACCGCGGCCATGGCCACCAGCATCACCGCGAGCGCGGCCCCGGCGACGGGCAGCGTGCCGAACCGGTCGACGAGCCGCCCCGACAGCGGAGTGGTCAGCCCCGCGGCCAGCCCGACCAGCCCGAACAGGCCGGCGGCGCGGACGCTCCAGCCGTAGGGCTCGGCCGTCAGGTGCAGCACCATCACCGTCCAGGCCGAGTTGAAGGTGGCGAAGACGAAGAACTGCAGCAGCGCGGACTGGGCCAGCTGGGGGCTGCGGCGCACCAGCGCCAGGGTGTCGAGCAGCAGCCGCGGGTAGCCGGTGCCCGCCTCGGCCGGCACGGCGGCGTCGCGCAGCGCCCACCGGGTGAACGGCACGGTGGCCAGCACGAGGGCGGCGAAGCCGACGGCCACCCAGCGCCAGCCGACGCTCTCGACCACCAGGCTGGCCAGGATCCGGCCGCCGAAGATGCCGACCGAGAGGGAGCCGACGATGGTGGCGGTCGTGGTGCCGCGGCGGGCGGCCGGGGCCAGCCGGCCCGCGGCCGGGATGACGACCTGCGCGATGTTGGCCACCAGGCCCACGACGGCGAAGCCGGCGGCGACAGCGGCGACGGTGGGCAGCGTCGCGGACAGGGCCAGGGCCGCGGCCAGCAGGACGGACTGGACGGTGATCTGGCGGCGCGGGTGCACCCGGTCGGCCAGCGGGACCAGGAGCAGGATGCCCAGCGCGTAGCCCGCCTGCACCGCGGTGGCCACCAGGCCGGCGGCGCCCGGGCTGACGCCGAGGTCGGCCGCGACGTCGGTGAGCAGCGACTGCGGGATGTAGATGACGGCCACGGCCACCGCGGCGGCCACCGCGAGGGCCAGCAGCCGGGGCGTCCAGGCGACCTCCGCCGTCGGCGCGGGGCGGGTCTGCTCGGCTGCTCCCTGGGTCACGCCGTGCTCAAGCCGTTCCGGCGCCGCGATGTTCCCGCCCGCCCGCGGGGGTCGCGGCCCGCGGCCGGGTGAGCGCGACGGCGAGGGCCCCGACGAGGGCGCCCAGCGAGCCCAGCGTCAGGTCGCCCAGGGTGTCGGTGTAGGCGGTCTGCAGCTCCGGCGAGGTGCGCAGGAAGGTGGCGTACTCGCCCAGCTCCCACGCCAGCGCCGCCGCCATCCCGAAGGCCAGCCCGGCCAGCACCACGAGCGCCCGGGACACCCCGCGCGGCGCCCAGGCCAGCAGCACGCCCGCGGTGAGCAGCGCCCAGTTGAGGAAGTGCATCCCGTCGTCCCACCAGCTGACGGTGTCGAACAGGTCCGCCCGGTTGCCCAGGGTGTCCAGCAGCCAGGGCAGCGAGACGAGCAGGTCGGCGGCCCACGGGAAGCCGGGCCGGGCCACCGGGTCCCTCCGCACCGCCCGGCGCCGTCCCCAGGCCCACCACCACAGCGGCACGGCCGCGAGACCCAGCGGGTAGACCACCAGCCGCGCCGTGCCCGCCTTCTCCTTCACCCCGGACAGGTCGGGGAGGACCAGCGCGGACACGAGCAGCGCGACGAGGGCGACCTTCACCGCGACGTCGAGGACCGGGAGGCGGCGCACGCGCCCATCCTGGCAGGGGCGGCGGGGCCGCACCGGTAGCGTCGCGCGGGACATGGACACCACGCGCACCCCGACCCCGCACCCGCCCGCGGTGCTGTCCGCCCGGAACGCGACCTACGTCGCCTTCATCGGCGCCGGGTTCGGCTTCGCCACCTGGGCCTCCCGCATCCCGCAGCTCCGCGACGCGCTGCAGGCGTCCCCGTCGACGCTGGGGCTGGTGCTGCTGGCCGTCGCCCTGGGCTCCCTGGTCGCGCTGCCGCTGGCCGGGGTCGTCGTCACCCGGCTGGGCACGGCGCGCACGGTCACGGTGATGGCCTGCTGCGTGGCGGCGGGGCTGGCCGTGGTCGCGCTCGGGTACCCGGCCGGCATCCCGCCCGTCGTCGTCGGCCTCTTCCTCATCGGCTTCGGCAACGGCACCTGGGACGTCGCCATGAACGTCGAGGGCGCCGCCGTCGAGCAGCGCCTGGGGGTGGCGATCATGCCGCGCTTCCACGCCGGGTTCAGCGTCGGCACGGTGGCCGGCGCGCTGGGCGGGGCCGCGATGGTCGCGCTGGGCGTCCCGGTCGCGGTGCACCTGGTGGCGGCCGCCGTCGTCGTCGCGGTCGTCGTGCCGCTGGGCACCCGCCGCTTCCTCCCCGTCGAGCCGCCGGTCGAGCCGGAGCGGGACGCCGCCGGCACGGCCCGGCACCCGCTGGCGGCCTGGACCGAGCCCCGGACCCTGCTGATCGGGGTCTTCGTGCTCTGCATGGCCTTCACCGAGGGCACCGGCAACGACTGGCTGGCCGTCGCCGTGCTGGACGGCTACGGCGCGCCGCCCGTGGCGGGTCCGCTGGTCTTCGCCGGGTTCCTGGCCGCGATGACGCTGGGCCGCTGGTTCGGCCCCCAGCTCATCGACCGCTCCGGCCGGGTCGCCACCGTCCGCGCCTCCGCCCTGGTGGCGCTGGTGGGGCTGCTGCTGGTGGTCTTCGGCGGCGTCCTGCCGCTGGCGGCCGCGGGCGCCGTGCTGTGGGGGCTGGGCACGGCGCTGGGCTTCCCCGTGGGGATGAGCGCGGCGGCCGACGACCCGCGGCGGGCGGCGGGCCGGGTCAGCGTCGTCGCCTCGATCGGCTACACCGCGTTCCTGGCCGGTCCCCCGCTGATCGGCTTCCTGGGCGACCACGTCGGCGTCCTGCGGGCGCTGACCGTGACGGCCGGGCTGCTGGGGCTGGCCGCGCTGCTGGCCGGCACCATCCGGCCGCTGGCCCCGGGGACGGCACGACCCCCGTCGCCGGAGGGCGACGGGGGTCGGGAGCTGCGCTGAGCCGGGGTCAGGCCGGCACGTAGTCCATCGTGTCGGGGTGCCCGCCGGTGCGGCCCGCGTCGCCGCGGTCCAGCGCCGAGATGGACACCATGTCGTCGTCGGTGAGCTCGAAGTCGAAGATCTCGAAGTTCTCCTGGATGCGCGACGGCGTCGTGGACTTCGGGAAGACGATGTCGCCCCGCTGCACGTGCCAGCGCAGGGTCACCTGGGCGGGCGTGCGGCCCAGCCTCTCGGCCACCGTGACGATGGCCGGGTCGCCGAGGACCGCGCCCTGGGCGATGGGCGACCAGGCCTCGGTGGCGATCCGGTGCTCGGCGCCGTAGGCCCGCACCTCGCTGTTCAGCAGGTAGGGGTGCACCTCGATCTGGTTGACCGCCGGCACCACGTCGCTCTCCTGCGCCAGCCGGCGCAGGTGGTTGACCTGGAAGTTGGAGACGCCGATGGAGCGGGCCCGGCCGTCGCGGTAGAACTCCTCCAGCGTCTTCCAGGTGGAGACGAAGTCGCCGCCGTACAGCGTCGGCAGCGGCCAGTGGATGAGGAACAGGTCGACGTGGTCGGTGCCCAGCTCGACCAGCGTCTGGTCGAAGGCGCGGCGGGCGTCGTCGGGCTCGTGGAAGCCGTTGTTCAGCTTGCTGGTGATGTAGACCTCGTCGCGGTCGAGGCCGGCGTCGCGGATGCCCTGGCCGACGCCCGCCTCGTTGCCGTACATCTCGGCGGTGTCGATGTGCCGGTAGCCGATCTCGAGGGCCTGCCGGACGGCGTCCGCGGTCTCGGCGGGGTCGATCTGGAAGACCCCGAAGCCCAGCTGCGGGATGGTCTGGCCGTTGTTCAGGTCGATCGTGGGAACGCTGCTCATGGGTGTCCTCCTCGTGGTCCGGGGGCGGCGCCGGTTCCGGCGCGCTCGCCCCGCGCACGGCTGCTCAGCCTAGCCAGCGCCCGCCGGGCGGCGGCGGTCACCCCTGCCGCGGACCCAGCTCGACCACCAGCGGCCGGTGGTCGGAGAGCTCCTGCTCGGGGTTCTCGACCGCACGGACCCGGCCCAGCCGGCCGCGCAGCAGGACGTGGTCGATCTGGCGGGCGGGGCGACCGGCCGGCATCGTCGGGCGCCGGCCGAGCGACCGGTAGCCGGTGACCAGCTCCGGCTGGCGGCCCGCGAGGTTGAGGTCGCCCATCAGGACCACCGGGCCGGCCACGTCGGCGAGCGCGCGGCGCAGCCTCAGCAGCTGCAGGTGGGCCAGCCCGGGCACGAAGGTGAGGTGCGTCGTGGCCACGGTCAGCGGGCCGTCCGGGGTCTCGAAGCGCCCGATCACGGCCGCGCGGGGCTCCTCGTGGTGCATCCCGAAGCGCGTGGGGAACCGGCGCAGCAGCGGGAAGCCCCGGGCCACCCACGGCAGGTGCAGCACCCGCCACGCGGTCGCCGGGTAGCGCGACAGCAGCGACACCCCGTAGGCGGCCGAGCCCGGGTCGTCGGGGTCCGACGGCCGCGCCCACGCCGCGCCGGGCGTCCCGGCCAGCGCGGGGACGAAGCGCTGGTCGACCGCACCCATGGCGGTGGCGGCCACCTCGGTGAGGTCGGCGTGGTGGGAGCGGGCCTGGGCGCGGTCCACCTCCTGCAGGGCCAGGACGTCGGGGTCGAGGCGGCGGACCGCCTCCGCCAGCCGTCCCGTGTCCACCTGGCCGTCGCGCAGGCTGCGCCCGTGCAGGATGTTGAAGGTCACCAGCCGCATGCCCCCGACGCTACGAGGCACCCGGCCCGCCCTGCGCCGCCGGGTGCCGGCGTCGCCGCGGGCCCGGCCTAGATGAACGGCCGCCGGTCCAGCACCAGCCGCAGCGGCACGGGCGTCGCGATGCTGCCGGGCAGGGCACGCTGCAGCTCCGCCACGGTGCAGACGGCGCCGAAGGTGACGTGCACGTCGTCGGTGGCGTCGGAGCCGAGGTAGCCGGGGTCCCCCAGCAGCGCGGCCACCCGGTCGGCCAGCAACTCCAGCGCCTCCCCCGCCGCCCGGAAGTGCACGTCGGTCTGCCGTCGGGCCCGGCTGAGGCAGTACACGAGGTCGATCTCGGCGAAGCCGACCGACGTCTCGGCGATGGCGGCCGCCGAGTCGTGCAGCAGGGTGAGGCAGGTCTCCAGCACCCGCTCGGGGTGCGGCCACGGACGGCGGAAGTAGTCGTAGAGGAAGTGGTAGTGGAACGAGCCGCCGAGGTTGGAGAACAGCCCGGGCCACTCCTGCGCCGGGAGCATCCGGCCGCGCCGCCACAGCCCCGTGGCCGCGTCGGCCTCGGCGTCCAGCCAGGCGAAGTAGGCGTCGAACCAGGCCGGTCCGGCCTCCCCGGTGATGGCCAGCGCGGCCGCCGCCCCGGCCCCGTCGTGGGAGGAGGGCCAGGGGTGGTCCCAGTCCAGGCCGTCGAGGAAGCCGGCGACGGCGGCGGGCTCCAGGACCGGTGCGAGGACGGCCAGCGGGTGCGCGGGGCGGGCGTCGAACAGCTCGAGGGCCGCCGTCACCTGCGCCGTCGTGTGCAGGTCGGAGTGCGTCCGGTCCGCGAAGACGCCGGACGTCGGGTCCTGGAAGGACCGCAGGCTCTCCACCCACGCCGCCCGCTCGTCCGCGCCGGCCGGCAGGGCGCCCAGCATGTAGAGGATGCCGGCGGCGTCCGCGCAGCCGTAGGCGTCGGGGACGCCGGCCTCGACGTCGGCCCGGTGGAGGTGGCGGGCGTAGCGCCCGGTGCCCTCCAGCGCGTAGCGGGGCAGCCACTCCCCCAGGAAGTCGACGAACCCGGTCAGGTCGTGCCGGTAGCTGCTCACTGCTGCTCCTTCGCGGCGGCCAGCTCCCGCTTGATGGTGGCCCCGTCGCCGTCGTTCCACGTCTTCAGCGCCTCGTCCAGGTCGGTGAGCGGCCGCCGGCCGGTGATCACCCCGTTCTGCACGTCGGTGATCATGGCGACGAAGTTGTTGTTGCGCCGGGCGAAGGTCTCGGAGTAGAGGCCCGTGGTGGCGCTGCGGACGTAGGCCGGCTCGGCCGCGGAGGCGTAGGCGTGCTTGGCCTTCGTGATCCCGGTCAGCGCCCCCTCGTAGGCCACCTTCATCCCGTCGGCCAGGTGGTAGTCGAGCGCCTCGGTGACGGGGGTGACCTCGTCGGTGCCCTTCTTCGTCAGCGTCGGGTTGCCGCCCTCGACGGTGTGCTGGACGCCCGCGGTGCCGTACTTGCGGAACAGGAACTCCGCCGAGCCGAACGGCGCGGACAGGTAGTCCAGGATCCGCAGCAGCTCGCGCACCCGGCCCTCGTCGGCCTTGCGGATGACGGTGAAGTTCGAGGAGCCGGCGCTGACGGTGTAGGTGGGCGTCGCCCCGTCGAACCCGGCCACGGGGAGGGCGCCGATCACCTCCTGCTGGCCGGCGGGCAGGAAGCGGGCCAGCGAGCCCCAGGCCGAGAAGCCGTCCGGGTGGATGCCCACCTGGCCGCCGACCAGGCGCTGCTTGCCCAGCACGGTCGCGTTGGCCGCGAAGGCGTCGGGGTGCAGGAAGCCCTTGCCGCTGAGCTCGGCGCACCGCGCCAGCGCCTCCCGGTACTGCGGGCTCTCCTGGTAGCGGACGAAGGTGCCGTCCTGCTCGGCCCAGTCGGCGATGCCGCCCAGCGCGCCCGTCAGGTAGCTGACCGGGGCCAGGCTGAAGGCGTAGCGCGAACGCTTGGGCTCGGTCAGCGCGGCGCAGAGGTCGAGCAGCTGCTCCCAGCTGGTGACGTCGGGGTCTAGGCCGCGCTGCTCCAGCAGGTCGGTCCGGACGAACGGGGCGACGGACTGCACCGGCCGCGGCACCGGGACCCCGAAGATCTTCCCGTCGAACACGGTGGTGCGCCACATGTCCGGCGTGCACGCCGCGAGGTTGGGGTAGTCGAGGACGGCGTCCCCGGCGAGGAACGGGGTGAGGTCGGCGCAGGTGGCGCCGAGCAGCTGGGGCAGCTGCGGCTGGACGGGCAGCATCTCCAGCACGTCGGGCAGGTCGCCGCTGCTGACGGTGGTGGCGAGCTTGACGGCGTAGTCGGCGGCCGGCACGACCTGCAGCGCGAGCTCGGCCCGCAGCCGGGTGTTCAGCTCGGCCGCGTAGGCGTTGCGCGGCGCGCTGGTGGGGGCGACGGCGAAGCTGCTGAGCAGCGCGGTCACGGCCGCACCCGTGCCGGGCGCCTCGCTGACGCTGGGCTTCGGGTCGGCGGGGTAGCGGAGGAAGCCGTCCGGGACGCCGGACGCCGTGCCCGGCAGGTCGGGCTCGGCCAGCGCCGCCGCGCGCCGGGTGGGCAGCTGGACCGCGGCCCCGGAGGCGGTGGCGCCGGAGCCCGGTCCGGAGGAGCAGGCGGCGAGGCCCGGCACGAGCGCGGCGGCGGCCAGCCCGGTGGTGGTGAGCAGGAGGGACCGGCGGGAGAAGGTGGGGCTGGACGGCATGGGGTGCTCCTAGGTCGACAGCTCGTCGGCGAGCTCCGGTCGACGCTAGGGACGGCGGGAAAGCGCTTGCAACGCAAACGCTCAGAACGCTCAGAACCGCGTCGGCACGGGTCCGGTCGAGCGGCGCAGGACCAGCTCGGGCAGCAGCCGGACGTGCGCGACCGGGGGCCGGTCCAGCCCGGCCCGGGCCCGGAGGTGGCGGCGCAGCAGGAGCGAGACCGCCTCGACGCCCAGCTGGTGCTTGGCCGGGGAGATCGAGGTGAGGGACACCTCGGCCCGCGGCCCCACGATGTCGTCGTAGGCCACCACCGAGCAGCGGCCGGGCACGTCGACCCCGCGGGCGCGCAGCGCGGAGACCAGCACCTGGGCCGAGGTGTCGGTGTGCATGACCACGACCGTCGCGCGCTGGTCGAGCACCGCGGCCACGACGGCGTCGAAGTCGGCGGGCTCCAGCCCCTCGGGGGTGAGCAGCGGCTCCCCCAGCTGCGGCAGCCCGCGGCGGTGCAGCTCGGCGACGAAGAACCGGCGCAGCAGCCGGCCCGGCGGGGTGTTGTCGCGGATGCTGGCCAGGATCCGGGTGTGCCCCAGCTGCTGCAGGTGGTCCATGGCGAGCCGCATCCCGTAGGCGTGGTCGGCGATCACCGAGTCGAGCTCGAAGAGCGGGTGCCCCGCCTCGACGTCGCGGCCCGCCAGCACCACGGGGACGGCCGCTCCCGCCAGCCACGGCAGCGGCTCCGCGGCCTCCTCCTCGGTCCGCCACTGCGGGGAGCAGACCAGGCCCACGCAGCCCGCCGCGACCAGCCGGGCCGTCGCCGCCCGTGACTCCTCGGCGTCCTCGACGTGCTCGAGCAGGAAGCGGTGGCCCCGCCGCTCGGCCTCGCGGCGGGCCGCCTGGCCGATCAGCGCCAGGTAGCGGTTGGTCGAGACCATCATCCCGATCGCGCCGCCGCTCTCCCGGGGCAGCCGGCTGCGGTCCTCCAGCTCGACGGCGCCGTGCCGCCGGGTCAGCCGGCCCTGCCGGCTGAGCGCCTCGACGTCGCGCCGGACCGTCGGCATCGAGACGTCGAGCTCCTCGGCGAGGTCGCGCAGGCGTGCCTTGCCGGTCCGGCCCAGGCTGCGGAGCAGGGCGGCCCGTCGGCTGGCGGGGCTGCCGCTCACCGGGCGCGGGACGGGCTCAGCGGCTCTGCCACGTGCAGAGGCAGACCCGGTTGCCCTCGGGGTCGGCCAGCACCCAGAAGGCCGGTGCCTCCGCGTCGTCGACGAGGGTGCCGCCGGCCGCCACCGCGGCGTCGATGCGCGGCTGCACCTCGGCCGGGTCCACCCACAGGTCCGGGTGCCAGCGCTGCCGCGGCTCGTCGGCACCCGAGCCCTGGAACCAGACGGTGGGCAGCGCCCGCGCCGGGTCGAGCAGCTCGTCGGCACCGCCGTCCTCGTCCACCAGCCCCAGCACCGCACCCCAGAACGGCGCCACGGCCCGCTGGTCGGGGCTGTCCAGCCCCAGCTCCAGACGGGTGACACCCGCGGCCGCCGTCCGCAGCCCGGCCGCGGCGGCGAGCTCGGTGATGCGCCGGGCCATCCGCACGTCGCGGCCCGTGATCCCGCCGACGTCGTGGCTGCGCAGCCGGACGTCCACCTGGCCCGGTCGCAGGCCGAGATCGGGGTGGTGGTCCAGCTCGTCGGCCAGCGCGCCGATGGCGTCGACCAGGGCCAGCCCGGCGGCGAAGTCCGGCGTCGTGACCCGGGTCTGCAGCCCGCCCAGCAGGTTCACCCACCCGTCCAGGCCCGCGTCGGCGACCTGCTGCCCGTCCAGAGTGCTCACCGGCTCATGCTCGCGCAGCCGGGCCGCCACGGGAAGGGGCCGTCCGTCACGGACGGCCGGGCGGCCCGGTCCTGCGATCATGGGGCCGTGGACGCGGTGGAGATCTGGAGCGACGGAGCCTGCAAGGGCAACCCCGGGGTCGGCGGCTGGGGCGCCTGGCTGCGGTCGGGTGAGCGCGAGCGCGAGCTGTTCGGCGGCGAGCGGGTGACGACGAACAACCGGATGGAGCTGACGGCCGTCATCGAGGCCCTCCGGGCCCTCAAGCGGCCGTGCGCGGTCACCCTGCACGTGGACTCCACCTACGTGATGAACGGCCTCAACGACTGGCTGCCCGGCTGGAAGCGGAACGGCTGGCGGACTTCGGCCAAGAAGCCGGTGAAGAACGAGGACCTCTGGCGCGCGCTGGACGCCGAGGTGGCGCGGCACACCATCACCTGGGTCTGGGTCAAGGGCCACTCCGGGGACCCGGGCAACGAGCGCGCCGACCAGCTGGCCAACCGCGGCGTGGACGAGGTCCGGCTCCGCGGTGCCGACGTCCCGGTCGTCGCCAGCGCCTGAGGTGACCGCCCCCGGCCGGCGTCGGCGCGTCTCGTAGGCTGCCGCGGGCGACCCGGGCCGACGGCCGGGGCGGACGGACAGGAGCGGTGGGATGGCGACGGTGCTGGTGACGGGCTCGAGCGACGGCATCGGGCGGCAGACCGCCCTGGACCTGGTGGCCGGTGGTCACCGGGTCGTGCTGCACGCCCGCAGCGACGCGCGGGCCGAGCAGGCCCGGTCCGCGGTGCCCGGGGCGGCCGACGTCGTCGTGGGCGACCTGGGCTCGCTGGCCTCCACCCGCGCGCTGGCCGACCAGGTGAGCGCTCTCGGCACGCTCGACGCCGTCGTGCACAACGCGGGCGTCGGCGGGCAGGACGAGCGCCGGCTCACCGAGGACGGGCACGAGCTGACCTTCCAGGTCAACGTGCTGGCCCCCTACCTGCTGACCGCCCTCACCCCGACGCCCGCCCGGCTGGTCTACCTGACCTCCGGCCTGGAGGCGCAGGGCGAGCCGCACCTGGACGACCTCGACTTCGCGCGCCGCCCGTGGGACGGCATGCAGGCCTACTGCGACTCCAAGCTCTGGGACGTCGTGCTGGCCCTCGCCGTCGCCCGGCACCGGCCCGGCACGCTGAGCAACGCCGTCGACCCCGGCTGGATCAAGACCCGGATGGGCGGCGCCGGCGCGACCGACGAGCTGCCCGCCGGCGCGGACACCTCCGTGTGGCTGGCCACCAGCGACGACGACGCGGCGCGGGTGACCGGCCGCTACCTGCACCGCCGCCAGCTGCGCGCGCCCAACCCGGCCGCCACCGACGTCGACCTCCAGGAGCGCTTCCTGGCCCGGGCGGCGGAGCTGACCGGCGCCACCCTGCCCGCCGCCTGAGCGGGCCGGGCCCGCCCGGGCCTCGGACCCAGCGGCTCCCGCCCACCTGTTGGTACCGTCCGCCCATGCCCCCCGCCGCGAACCTGGCCGCGTTCGTCCTCGCCGCGGCCCTCCTGATCGCGGTCCCCGGGCCGAGCGTGCTGTTCGTCATCGGCCGGTCCCTGGCGGCCGGGCGACGCGTGGGGCTGCTCACCGTGCTCGGGAACGCCCTGGGGATGGTGCCGCAGGTCCTCGCCGTCGCCGCCGGCGTCGGGGCCCTGCTCGCGCAGTCCGTGGTCGCGTTCACCGTCCTGAAGACGGCGGGCGCGTTGTACCTCGTGCACCTCGGGGTCCAGGCCATCCGGCACCGCCACCGCGCGACCGCGGCGGCCGCGGCGACGACGGGCGGCACCGGCTCCCCCGCCGAGGTCCCCGCGAGCAGGGCGCTGCGCGAGGGTTTCCTCGTCGGCGTCAGCAACCCCAAGTCGGCGGTCTTCTTCGTCGCGGTCCTGCCGCAGTTCACCGCCCCGGCCACCGGGCCGGTCTGGAGCCAGATCCTCGTCCTCGGGTTGATCCACCTGCTGATCGGGCTGGCCTTCGACACCGTCTGGGCGCTGACCGCCGGCGCGGCCCGCGGCTGGCTCACCCGCGACCCGCGTCGGCTGCCCCGCCTCGGCGCCACCGGCGGCGTGATGATGATCGGCGTCGGCGTGACCATCGCGCTCACCGACCGCCAGCTCTGAGGCCACCCCGTCCGTCCCCGGAGCGGGCGCCAGGGGAGCCCCGGCGGGCTGACCTCACCGCTCGTCGCCGGGGTCACGCGCCGCGGTGAGCCGTCGGACGCGAGATCGTCACCGCTGTCACCGGGGCTTGTTCCGGCTGTAACCACGCTGACATCGGCCCGGGCCGAGGATGGACGTACCGGACCAGGGGTGCACGCGCCGTGGTCGTCCTCCCCCAGGGCCGACGGACCGGCCGGGCGTCGACGCCCGGTCCGCCCGCCGCGCCCGCCGAGCCGCTCCGCGCTCTCCCGCACCCGCCCCAGGAGGCTCCGCCATGCCCCAGTTCGACGAGACCATCACCGCCAACATCGCCACGTCCCTCACCGAGATCCCCCACCCCTCGCTGCCCAAGGGCAGCAGCATCTACGGCGGCACCAAGATCTTCCCCGACTACCAGGCGTCGGAGGGCCAGTCCTACTTCACCCTGGTGCACGGCATCGCCCACGAGTCCTCGGTCAGCTTCGTCGCGGTGCTGCAGGCCACCCGCGCGCTGCGCAAGGGCTTCGAGTCGGTCCTCTACTTCTACGGCCCGGGCTCCATCAACTGCCTGGCCACCCGCGGGTTCCCCACCACCGGCGACTCCGCCTTCCCGGGCGAGCAGAACCTCAACGACTCCATCGCCACCTTCATCGGCGAGGGCGGCACGGTCTTCTGCTGCCGCTTCGGCCTGGCCCTGCACGGCGGCCGCGAGGAGGACCTCATCGAGGGCGTCATCCCCTGCCACCCGCTGGACGTCCAGGACGCCGTCATCCACTACGCCAACAAGGGCGCGATCATCAACTCCACCTACATGGTCTGAGCCGGCCGCCGCGCAGCAGGCAGGAGCAGCCATGAGCACCAGCACCCGCGTCGACCTGGCCATCCTGGGCGTCCGCGGCCGGGCCCCGGTCAGCCGGGTGGCCGGCGCCGGACCCAGCGACGACGGCCACCTGCTGATCGACGGCCTCGGCGCCGCGCTGCCGATCAATGACACCAGCCCCTACCTGCTCGACGACCGGGGCCGGATCACCCTCGACGGCGCCGACATCGGGCTGGACGTCGGCCTCGTCCCGCGGCCGCGGTTCTACGACCTCAGCACCGCCGACGGGGTCCCCTACGAGAAGATCGCCCGGCTGCACGGCGCGGACGTGCTGGCCACGACCGTCGTCCAGACCTGCGTCCGCTACGCCGAGGACCAGCGCTGCCGCTTCTGCGCCATCGAGGCCTCGCTGACCGCGGGCAGCACCGTCGCGGTGAAGAAGCCGGCCGACCTCGCCGAGGTGGCGGCCGCGGCCGTCGCGCACGACGGGGTCCGGCAGATGGTCATGACGACCGGCACCTCCGCCGGCCGCGACCGCGGGGCCACCCACCTCGCCCGCTGCGTCCGCGCGGTCAAGGCCGCCGTGCCGTGGCTGCCGGTGCAGGTGCAGTGCGAGCCGCCGGGCGACCTGGCCACGATCACCGAGCTGCGCGAGGCCGGGGCCGACTCCATCGGGATCCACGTCGAGTCGCTCGACGACGGGGTCCGCCGCCGCTGGATGCCGGGCAAGGGGGCCGTCAGCCTGGACGAGTACCGGGCGGCCTGGGTCGAGGCGGTCCGGGTGTTCGGCCGCAACCAGGTCTCGACGTACCTCATCGTCGGGCTGGGCGAGGACCCCGACGAGCTGGTCGCCGGCGCCGCCGAGCTGGTCGCCCTGGGGGTCTACCCCTTCGTCGTGCCCTTCCGGCCGCTGGCCGGCACCCTGGCCACGACGGTGGACGGCGTCGGCGCCCCCGACCCGGCGGTCGTGGCCGACGTCACCGCCCGGGTGGCCCGGCTGCTGCTGGCGGCGGGGATGGGCTCGGACGGCCAGAAGGCCGGCTGCGCGGCCTGCGGCGCCTGCAGCACGCTCAAGACGCTGGGGGCCTGAGGTGACCTTCGACGTCGAGGTGCTGACCCGGGGACCGCGGCACGCCCCGCCCGCCGCGCCGGCCGTCACGGTCGCCGTCGCGGTCTCGGCGGCCGAGCGGGACGCGGCCGCCCGGCTGCGGCACGCCACCTTCGTCGAGGAGCAGGGCCTGTTCGCCCGGCACGACCGCGACGACGCCGACGACGACGCCCGCGCCCTCACCCTGGTGGCCCGCGACGGCTCCGGCGCCGTGCTGGGCACCGTGCGGCTGGCCCCGGCCACCGCCGTCGACGTGGGCTGGTGGACCGGCAGCCGGCTGGCCGTCCGGCCCGACGCCCGGGGGCACGCGCTGGGCGTCGGCTCGGCCCTGGTGCGGGCGGCCTGCGCCCACGCCGAGGCCCGCGGGGTGCTCCGCTTCGACGCCCACGTGCAGCGGCAGAACGCCCGCCTGTTCACCCGGCTGGGCTGGCGGGCGCTGGACGAAGAGCAGGTGCACGGCCACCCGCACGTGCTGATGACCTGGCCCGTCCACCGGGTCGCCGACCTCGTCGCCCGGACCAAGGCCCCGCTGGGTGCCACCCTCGCCACCCTCGGCGGCGGCGCGGCCGGCCTCGGCGGCCCCGGCTTCCGGGGCGACGACGGCGCCCCGGTGCCCGGCAGCGACCTCGTCGCGGCCACCGACGCCGTCCTGCCCTCGATGGTGGAGCGCGACCCGGAGTGGGCCGGCTGGTGCGCGGTGCTGGTCAACCTCAACGACCTCGCCGCGATGGGCGCGGAGCCGGTGGGCCTGCTCGACGCCCTCGGGGCCCGCGACCGCTCCTTCGCCACCCGCGTGGTGCACGGCCTGGCCGCGGCCGCCCGGGCCTGGGACGTCCCCGTGCTGGGCGGGCACACCCAGCTGGGCGTCCCCGCCGCGCTCTCGGTGACGGCGCTGGGCCGCACGGACCGCCCCGTCCCCGGCGGCGGCGGCCGGCCCGGTCACGCCGTCCGGCTGACGGCCGACCTCGGCGGCCGCTGGCGCGCCGGCTACACCGGGCAGCAGTGGGACTCCACCAGCGGCCGGACCACCGCCGAGCTCCGGGCGATGGGCTCCGCCGTGGCCCGCACCGCCCCCGCGGCGGCCAAGGACGTCAGCATGGCCGGCGTCGTCGGCACCCTCGGCATGCTCGCCGAGGCGAGCGGCTGCGGGGCCACCCTGGACGTCGCCGACGTCCCGCGCCCCGCCGGCGCCACCGCCGGGGACTGGCTGACCTGCTTCCCCGGCTTCGCGATGCTCACCGCCGACGCCCCGGGCGCCGAGCCGGCCTCCGCCGGCCCGGCCACGTCCGCGGTCTGCGGCACCCTGCACGACACCCCCGGGGTCTCCCTGCGCTGGCCCGACGGCCGGCTCACCGAGGCCCTCTCCCCCCACGTCACCGGACTAGGACCCGCATGAGCCGTTCACCGAGCACGTCGACCACCATCATCACCGCCGTCTCGGCGGCCTTCGGGCGCGACCTCGAGGAGGCCTACGCCGCCATCGCCACGATCGCCATCGAGGCCCGCGAGCGCGGCACCGACCTGCTGGTGCTGCCCGAGGCGTGCCTCGGCGGCTACCTGCCCAGCCTCGGCAACGCGGGCGACGACGCCGAGACCCGCGCCCGCCGGGCCCGCGACCTGCCGCCGGCCCTGGAGCTCGACGGCCCCGAGCTCCGCCGGGTCGCAGGGCTCGCGGGCGACATGCTCGTGCTGGTCGGCATCCGCGAGGCCGCCGGCGCGGACACCTACAACACCGCCGTCGCCCTCACCGGCGACGGGGTGCTGGCCACCCACCGCAAGGTGCACCAGCCGCTCGGGGAGAACCTCTGCTACGCCGCGAGCGACGGCTTCGCGGCCTTCGACTCCCCCGTCGGCCGGATGGGCATGCTCATCTGCTACGACAAGGCCTTCCCCGAGGCCTCCCGCACCCTCGCCCTCGACGGCGCCGAGATCATCGCCGCGCTGTCGGCCTGGCCGGCGGCCCGCACGGCGACGGCGGCGAACCTGGAGGACGACCGCTGGAAGAAGCGCCACGACCTCTACGACGCCGCCCGGGCGCTGGACAACCAGGTGGTCTGGGTGGCCTCCAACCAGGCCGGCACCTTCGGCTCCCTGCGGTTCGTCGGCAGCGCCAAGGTGGTCGGGCCGGGCGGTGAGGTGCTGGCCGCGACCGGCGTCGGACCGGGCCTGGCCACCGCCGCCGTCGACGTCCCGGCCGTGCTGGCCGGCGCGCGGGGCGGGATGTACGCCCTGCGCGACCGCCGGCCCTCGGCCTACCGGCTCGACGCCGTCCTGGGCGACTACGAGCCCGCGCCCCGGCCGGAGCCGTCCTATGCCTGAGATGACCTTCACCACGCGCTGGCCCGACGGCGGCGAGCTGGTCAGCTACTCCCCCTCGCTGGTCGTGCACGACCACCTGGAGGTGGGCGAGCGGTACGCCGTCGCGGACTTCCTCGCCCGCTCCCGCACGGCGCTGGGGACCGCGAGCGAGCGGGTGCGGGCCCGCTACGGCGTCCCCTGCTCCCGGGCGGCCGCATCCCTGGCGGTCATCGAGGCGCGCGCCGCCGGCGTGGCCGGCGAGGTCGAGGTCACCGCGCTCCGACCGGCGCGGGAGGCACGGTGAGCACGGCCGCGCCCCGGCACGTGCCCGTGGTCGTCGTCGGCGCGGGCCAGGCCGGCCTGTCGGCCAGCTGGTACCTGACCCGGCACGGCGTCGAGCACCTGGTGCTGGAGCGGGACACCGCCGCCCACGCCTGGCGGGACAGCCGCTGGGACCACTTCACCCTCGTCACCCCCAACTGGCAGTGCCGGCTGCCGGGCTTCCCCTACCCCGGCCCCGACCCCGACGGCTTCATGACCCGCGAGCAGGTGCTCGCCTACCTGGCCGACTACGTGGCGCTGGTCGACCCGCCGCTGCGCGAGCACGTCACCGTCACCTCGGTGCAGCAGGACGGGTCCGGCGGGTTCCTCGTCAGCACCCGCTCGGCGAGCGGTGACGTCGAGGTGCTGCGGGCCGACCACGTCGTCGTGGCCACCGGCGGCTACCACGACCCGCACGTGCCGCGGCTGGCCGACCGGCTGCCGGAGGACCTCGTGCAGGTGCACTCCTCGGCCTACCGGCACGCCGACGCCCTGCCGCCGGGCGCGGTGCTGGTGGTGGGCAGCGGCCAGTCGGGCGCCCAGATCGCGGAGGACCTGCACCTGGAGGGCCGCCGGGTGCACCTCGTCGTCGGCTCGGCGCCCCGGGTCGCGCGGTTCTACCGCGGCCGCGACTGCGTGGCCTGGCTGGAGGACATGGGCACCTACGACGTGCCGGTGCAGCAGCAGCCCGGCGGGCTGGCGGCGCGCGAGAAGACCAACCACTACGTGACCGGGCGCGACGGCGGCCGCGACATCGACCTGCGGGCCTTCGCCCGTGACGGGATGCGGTTGCACGGCCGGCTGCTCGGCTGCACCGGCACCCGTCTCGCGCTGGCCCCCACCCTGGAGGCGTCGCTGGACGCCGCCGACGCGGTGGCCGAGTCGATCAAGGACGCGATCGACGTGCACATCGCGAAGCTGGGCCTGGACGCCCCGACCGAGCCGCGCTACGTGCCGGTGTGGCGGCCGGAGTCCGAGAGCACCGCGCTGGACCTGGCAGCGGAGGGCATCACCTCGGTGGTCTGGGCGGTGGGCTTCCGGAGCAACTTCCGCTGGCTGCGGGTGCCCGTCTTCGACGGCGAGGGCCAGCCCTGCCACGAGCGCGGCGTCACCGCCGTCGAGGGCCTCTACTTCCTGGGCCTGCCGTGGCTGCACACCTGGGGCTCGGGCCGGTTCGCCGGCGTCGACCGCGACGCCGCGCACGTCGTCGAGCACCTCGCCGCGCGGGTCCGCACGCCGCAGGCCGCGCTCGGCTGAGGATGGCGCTCACCCGCATCGGCGCCGTCGCGGGCCACTTCGGCCGCGACGTGGACCGCACGCTGGCCAAGCTCGCCGGGATCGTCGCCGCGGCCCGGCGCGACGGGCTCGACCTGCTCGTGCTGCCCGGCGCCACCCTCGGCGGCTACATCCCCGACCTGCGCCACCCCGGCCGCGACGACCTGCCCCCGGTGCTGGCCCTCGACGGCCCCGAGCTGGCGGCGCTGCGGCGGATGGCCGGCCCGCTGACGCTCTGCGTCGGCTTCTGCGAGGAGGCCGACGGGCGGCGCTACAACACCGCGGTCTGCCTCAGCGGCGACGGGCTCCTCGGCCACCACCGCAAGGTCCACCAGCCCGCCGGCGAGCACTTCGCCTACGCGGCCGGCGACCGCTTCGCCGCCTTCGACACCCCGGTGGGCCGGCTGGGCCTGCTCGTCGACTACGACAAGACCTTCCCGGAGTCGACGCGCACCCTGGCCCTCGACGGGGCCCGCGTCGTCGCCGCGCTGTCGGCCTGGCCGGCCAGCGTCACCGACCGGGCGGCCCGGATCACCGAGGACCGGCAGTCCCGGCTGTTCGACCTGTACGACGCGGCCCGGGCGGCCGAGAACCAGGTGGTGCTCGCCTCGGCCAACCAGACCGGCGTGCTGGGCGACCTCCGCTTCCTCGGCCAGGCCAAGGTCGTGGGCCCGGGCGGCGACGTGCTGGCCCGCACCTGGTCCAAGGGCGCGCTGGCCCGCGCCGACCTCGACGTCGACGCCGAGGTCGACCGGGCCCGCCGGGTGCTCTCCCACCTGGCCGAGCGCCGACCGGCCGCCTACCGGCTGGACGCCCCCGCCCCGCCCGGCGCGGCCGTCCCGGGGGCCACGGGATGAGGCTCGCGCTGCTCACCTACTCGACGAAGCCGCGCGGGGGCGTGGTGCACACGCTGGCCCTGGCCGAGGCGCTGGCGGCCCTGGGCGTCGACGTCACCGTGTGGACGCTGGGCCGGGGCGGGGACGCCGACTTCTTCCGGCCCGTCGACCCGGCCGTCCGCGTCCGGGTCGTCGACTTCCCCGCGGTGGACGGCGAGGCCGTGGGCGCGCGCATCGTCCGCTCGATCGCCACGCTCCGGGCCGCCTTCGACGCCCACCTCGCCGCGGGCGGGACCTACGACGTCGTGCACGCGCAGGACTGCATCAGCGCGAACGCGGTGGAGCGGTGCGTGCGGACCGTCCACCACCTCGACCACTTCACGACCCCCGAGCTGGCCGCCTGCCACGAGCGGGCCGTCGTCCGGCCCTCGGCGCTGGTCTGCGTGTCGGCCTCGGTGGCGCGCGAGGTGGAGCAGGGCTGGGGGCGCCACCCCACCGTCATCGGCAACGGCGTCGAGGCGGAGCGGTTCGCGGCCGCGGCGCAGGACCACGCCGGGCAGCAGCACTGGCGCGACCGCGTCGGCGAGCGGTACGTGCTGGCCGTCGGCGGGATCGAGCCGCGCAAGGGCAGCCTGGACCTGCTGGAGGCGGTGGCCCGGCTGCGGGTCGACGACCCCGGGCTGGAGCTGGTGGTCGCGGGCGGGGAGACCCTCTTCGACTACCGCGACTACCGGGCGGCCTTCGACGACCGGGCCCGCGCGCTGGGCGTGGTGCCGCAGGTCCTCGGCCCCGTCGAGCACGCGGCGCTGCCGTCGCTGGTCGCCGGCTGCGGGGCCCTGGGCTTCGTCTCCACCCAGGAGGGCTTCGGGCTGGCGGCGATGGAGGCACTGGCCGCCGACGTCCCCGTCGTCGTCCGCGACCTGCCGGTGATGGCGGAGGTGTTCGGGCCGCACGTGCGCTACGGCTCGGACCCGGCGGGCATGGCGGTGGCCCTGCGGGCGGCTCTCGACGAGGGCCCGCTGCCCGGCGGCCAGGCCTTCGCCCGCCGGCACACCTGGGCCGCCGCGGCCCGCGCGCACCTCGCCTTCTACGCCGCCCGGGAACCTTGACGCGATCTTGACGCCGACAACCCGTGCCCGCGCGCCGGGTCGTCCTAGCGTCGAGGGGCAGAGTCCTTCGACGCAGGAGCAGCATGACCCTCACGGCCCCGCCGGCCGCCCCGACCCCCGTGGCGCCGTCCCCGGCGCCCGCCCGCGGACCCGTCCGCGGCTGGCTGCTGGACGGCCTCCCCGACCGCGGCCGCGGCCACCCCGGACCCCACGCCCACCCGGACGACACCGGCACGAAGCACTCCTGGTGGCGGGTGATGTGCCTGACCGGCGTCGACTACTTCTCCACCCTCGGCTACCAGCCGGGCATCGCGGCGCTGGCCGCCGGGGCGGTGTCCCCGCTGGCCACCCTGGTCCTGGTCGCCCTCACCCTGCTGGGCGCGCTGCCGGTCTACCGCCGGGTGGCGCAGGAGAGCCCGCACGGCGAGGGCTCGATCGCCATGCTGGAGCGGCTGCTGTCGTTCTGGGGCGGCAAGCTGTTCGTGCTGGTGCTGCTGGGCTTCGCGGCGACCGACTTCCTCATCACCATGACGCTCTCGGCCGCCGACGCGACCGCCCACCTGGTCGAGAACCCGCACCTCTCCCCGCTGCTCGAGGGGCACGAGGTGCCCGTGACCCTGGTGCTGCTGGCCCTGCTGGGCGCGGTGTTCCTCAAGGGCTTCCGCGAGGCGATCGGCATCGCCGTCGGCCTCGTCGGGGTGTACCTGGCCCTCAACGTGCTGGTCATCGGCGTCGGGATCTACCACGTCGTCACCCAGCCGTCGGTGGTCACCGACTGGCAGGCGGCCCTGACCACCTCGCACGCCGACCCGCTGATGGTGGTCGCGGTCGCCCTCCTGGTGTTCCCCAAGCTCGCGCTCGGGCTGTCCGGCTTCGAGACCGGCGTCGCCGTGATGCCGCACATCGCGGGCGCCCCCGGGGACACCGAGGAGCACCCCCGCGGCCGGATCGCCGGCGCGAAGCGGCTGCTGACCGCCGCGGCGCTCACGATGAGCGTCTTCCTCGTCTCCAGCAGCGTCGTCACCACGCTGCTCATCCCCGCGGCGGAGTTCCAGCCCGGCGGGGAGGCCAACGGCCGGGCGCTGGCCTACCTGGCGCACTCCTACCTGGGCGGGGTCGTCGGCAGCGTCTACGACGCGTCCACCATCGCCATCCTGTGGTTCGCGGGCGCCTCGGCCATGGCCGGGCTGCTCAACCTCATCCCGCGCTACCTGCCCCGCTACGGGATGGCCCCGGACTGGGCCCGCGCGGTCCGGCCGCTGGTGCTCATCCTCATCGCCGCCGCCTTCGTCATCACGGTGATCTTCCGCGCCGACGTGGACGCCCAGGGCGGCGCCTACGCCACCGGCGTGCTGGTCCTCATCACCTCCGCGGCCATCGCGGTGACGCTGGCGGCCCGGCGCGCGCGGCAGCCCAAGCGGACGGTCGCCTTCGCCGTCGTCGCCCTGGTCTTCCTCTACACGACCGCGGCCAACGTGGTGGAGCGCCCCGACGGCGTCCGGATCGCCGCGGTCTTCATCGCCGCGATCGTCGCCGTCTCGCTGGTCTCGCGGCTGACCCGGGCCTTCGAGCTCCGGGTGGACGCCGTGGTGCTCGACCCGACCGCGCAGCGCTTCCTGCGCGAGTGCGCCCGCCGCACCATCCGGCTGGTGCCGAACGAGCCCGACCGCCGCGACGCCGGGGAGTACCGCGAGAAGCTGCGGCAGGTGCTGCGCGACAACGACCTGCGCGACGAGGAGGACGTCGTCCTCGTCGAGATCACCGTGGCCGACGCGTCGGACTTCCAGAGCACGCTGGAGGTGCACGGCGAGGTGCGGCACGGCCGCTACCGGGTGCTCACCGCGACCAGCTCGACGGTGCCCAACGCGCTCGCGGCGCTGCTGCTGGAGGTCCGCGACGTGACCGGGCGCTCGCCGCACGTCTACTTCGAGTGGACCGAGGGCAACCCGGTCGTCAACCTCGCCCGGTTCCTGCTGCTGGGCAGTGGTGAGATCGCGCCTGTGACGCGCGAGGTGCTCCGCCGCGCCGAGCGCGACCGGAGCCGTCGGCCGCACGTGCACGTGGGCTGAGCGCGGCGGGCGCGCGGCCGGGCCACGCGCCCTAGGGTCGGCCCATGGACATGAAGCTGGAGCTGGTCCCCGTGCCGGTCGCCGACGTCGACCGCGCCCTGGCCTTCTACACCGAGCAGCTCGGGTTCGCCCTCGACGTCGACGTGCAGCCCGCGCCGGGCATGCGGGTGGTGCAGCTGACGCCGCCGGGCTCGGCCTGCTCCGTCGTCATCGGCACCGGCCTGGGCCCCATCTCGGCGATGGCCCCGGGCACCCTCCAGGCGCTGCACCTCGTCGTGGCCGACATCGAGGCCGCCCGCGCCGAGCTGCGGGGCCGCGGGGTCGACGTCGGGGAGGTCAGCGACGTCGGCGGCGGCGTGCGCTACGCCTGGTTCGGCGACCCGGACGGCAACACGTGGACGCTGCAGGAGATGGCCTGGCGGACCGGCGACGCCTTCTGACGGCGCCGGCGCGAGGGCCCTCAGCCGGAGGCCGCCGGCTGAGGGCCACCGGCGGACCGCCACCGGCCGGGGACGCGGACGGGCCGCGCCCCCGGGAGATCCCGGGAGCACGGCCCGTCGGCACCTGCTCCTGACGAGGGCGGTCGCCCGCCCGGCGCCTCCGCCCTACGGCTTGGCCGGGGTGGGCTTGATGGCGTGCGGCGGGTTCTCCGACCGCTTGGCCACGCTGCCCGACGCCGCCGTCGCCCGCTCGTTCGCCGCCTGGCGCTCGGACTCGGGCACCACCTCGGTGGAGAGCACCACCATCGAGTGCGGGGCGACGACGTGCTCGGTCCCGGCGTCCCACGGGGCGTCGGCGACCGGGCCGACGGTGCCGTCACCGGTGTCGAGCTGGACCACCCAGTGGTTGCCGAACGGCTCCGGCGGCACGGTGAACGTGATGTCCTCGCCGGAGGCGTTGAACATCAGCAGGAAGTGGTCGTCCACCACCCGGCGGCCCATGGCGTCGGACTCGGGGATGGCGTCGCCGTTGAGGAAGACCATGAGGCTCTGGGCGTAGCCGGTGCTCCAGTCCCCGTCGTCCATGGCGCCGCCGTCGTTGCGGAGCCACTCGATGTCGCCGAGCTCGCTCTGCCCGCCCCGGGCGGCGTCGCCCCCGAAGAAGCGCCGGCGCCGCAGCACCGGGTGCGCCTTGCGCAGCGCGATCGCCGCCGACGTGAAGTCCAGCAGCGACTTCTGGTCCTCGTCGAGGTCCCAGTCGACCCAGGAGAGCTCGTTGTCCTGCGCGTAGACGTTGTTGTTGCCGCCCTGGGTGCGACCCAGCTCGTCGCCGTGGGCGAGCATCGGCACGCCCTGGCTGACCATCATCGTGGTGATGAAGTTCCGCTGCTGGCGCAGCCGCAGCGCCTGGATCGCCGGGTCGTCGGTCTCCCCCTCGACGCCGCAGTTCCAGGAGCGGTTGTGGCTCTCGCCGTCGTTGCCGCCCTCGCCGTTGGCGTCGTTGTGCTTCTCGTTGTAGGACACGAGGTCGCGCAGCGTGAAGCCGTCGTGGGCGACCACGAAGTTGATCGACGCGGTGGGGCGCCGGTCGGAGTGGTTGTAGAGATCGCTGGATCCGGTGATCCGGGAGGCGAACTCGGCCAGCGCGGCCGGCTCCCCCCGCCAGAAGTCGCGGACCGTGTCGCGGTACTTGCCGTTCCACTCCGTCCACAGGGGCGGGAAGTTGCCCACCTGGTAGCCGCCGTCGCCGAGGTCCCACGGCTCCGCGATCAGCTTCACCTGGGAGATCACGGGGTCCTGCTGGATGATGTCGAAGAACGCGCTCAGCTTGTCGACCTCGTGGAACTGCCGGGCCAGGGTGGCGGCCAGGTCGAAGCGGAAGCCGTCGACATGCATCTCGGTCACCCAGTAGCGCAGCGAGTCCATGATCAGCTGCAGCACGTGCGGGCTGCGCATCAGCAGGCTGTTGCCGGTGCCGGTGGTGTCGTAGTAGTGGCTCTTGTCGTCGTCCACCAGGCGGTAGTAGTTGACGTTGTCGAGCCCGCGGAACGCGATCGTCGGGCCCTTCTCGTTGCCCTCCGCGGTGTGGTTGTAGACCACGTCGAGGATGACCTCGATGTTCGCCGCGTGCAGCGCCTTGACCATCGCCTTGAACTCGGTGGTCTGCGCGCCGATGGCCGAGGAGCTGACGTAGCCGTTGTGCGGCGCCAGGAACCCGATGGTGTTGTAGCCCCAGTAGTTCGACAACCCCTGGTCGACGAGGTGGGAGTCGTTGACGAACTGGTGCACGGGCAGCAGCTCGACGGCGGTGACCCCGAGCGAGGTGAGGTGCTCGATGATCGCCGGGTGGCCGATGGCGGCGTAGGTGCCGCGCACGTCGTCGGGCACGTCGGGGTGGGTCATCGTCAGACCCTTGACGTGCATCTCGTAGAAGACGGTCTCGTGGTACTCGTGCCGCGGCGGGCGGTCGTGGCCCCAGTCGAAGAACGGGTTGGTCACCACCGAGAGCATCGTGTGGCCGAGCGAGTCGTCCTCGTTGAACGCGTCCGGGTCGTCGAAGCGGTAGCTGAAGAGCGACTCGTCGCCGTCGATCTGGCCGTCGATGGCCTTGGCGTAGGGGTCGAGCAGCAGCTTCGACGGGTTGCTCCGGTGGCCGTTCGCCGGGTCGTACGGGCCGTGCACGCGGTAGCCGTAGCGGATGCCCGGCTGCACGTTCGGCACGTAGGCGTGCCAGACGTAGCCGTCGACCTCCACCAGCTCGTGCCGGGTCTCGGAGCCGTCGTCGTCGATCAGGCAGAGCTCGACCTTGTCGGCCACCTCGGAGAAGATCGCGAAGTTGACGCCGCTGCCGTCGTAGGTCGCACCCAGCGGGTAGGGCCTTCCAGGCCAGATATCCATGTCTCAAACCTCTGCACTTGTGGTCGTTCGATGCGGGCGCGGGCAGCATCGCCCCCGAGGGGGTACCCCGGCGCCGCGGGGTCAACCTACCGACACCCGGCGGGCGCGCCCGCGCACCCGTCCCGTGGCGGGCGCCCCCCGCTCAGCCGGGCGGCGGCTCGAGGAGGGTGGCCCCGTCGGGGGTGAGGACCCAGCCCGGGTTGTGGGCGACCTCCCAGGGGTGGCCGTCGGGGTCGACGAAGACGCCCCCGTAGCCGCCCCAGGAGGTGGGCGCGCCGCGGCGGCCGATCCGCGCCCCCGCGGCCTCGGCCCGGGCCAGGACCGCGTCGACGGCGGCCGGGTCGGCGACGTTGTGCGCGAGCGTCACGCCGCCCCAGCCGCCGGTGTCCTCGACGCACGAGTCCTCCGCCAGCTGCTCACGTCCCCACAGCCCGACGACGAAGCCGCCCACCTGGAAGAAGACGACGTCGCCGTCGCCCGGCTGGTGCGGCCGCCAGCCGAGGTCCTCGTAGAACTGGCGGGCGGTCTCGAGGTCGCGCACGCCGAGCGTCAGCACGCTGATCCGTTGCTCCATGCGCCGACCGTAGAGCCCACCGCTGACAGTTCTCTCCGCCCGGGTCCGGGAAACGGGAAGGGGCTGGTGGGAGCGCCCCGACTCATCGCCCCCACCAACCCCTAGGCCGCACCGCCCGCGCGCACCGCGGCGGTGGGACGGGAGGGACGGCGTCGACGGGACCGCACGTCCGCCCGGCTGTGCGCTGGGAAAAGTATGGGTCCCGTACCTCAGGATTGGCTCGGGTCGGTCCTAGGTCGTGGCGAGCGCGATCTCCAGGGTGTCGCTGGCCGTCTGCTTGAGGTAACGCTTCGACTTCGGGGCGCTCTGGGCGAGCAGCTCGTAGGTCAGGTTGAGCGTGACCGAGCGGGCGGCGGGGTCCAGCGCCGGCAGGGTCAGCACCTCGCTGTAGGAGCTCGGCTCCGTGACGAGGTACCCGGGGTCGACGTCGGCCTGGTCGGTCAGCGGCTCGGCCGCCGGCAGCGGGCCGTCCTCGCCCGCCACGTCGACCCGGGCCTCGACCGAGCGCAGGTAGATGTCCTGCTCGCTGCCGTCGGGGAAGGAGGCCGTGAGGGCCACGTTGAGCGGCTTGGTGGCCTCGGGGCTCCAGCGGTCCAGCGCCAGCTCGGAGTAGTAGGTGACGGCCACCTCGACCCCGCCGGCGGTCAGGGTCCGCTTCGCCGACCCCTTCGCCAGGTCGTTCACGAGCTTCGCCGTGGGCGTCGGGCTCGGGGTGACGGACGGCGTCGCGGAGACGGGGGCGGCGGGGGCGGCCTGCTCGTCGCCCTCGTTCCAGGGGGCGGTGCCGCAGCCGGACAGGACGCCGCCCAGGAGAGCCGTGGCGAGAGCCAGGGACGCCAGGCGGGGGGTGGTTCGGGGGCTCACCGGTGCTCCTTCGGGCGCGCGCGCCACAGTGTCGGTCCCCGAGGCCGCCACGGTAGCAGCCGGGACCCGACCGGCCGCCGTACCAGCGGCGCACTGGTCGCAGCCGCGACCGATCGGACGTCAACGTGCTGTTGACAACAATCTGTTGACGGGTGGAGGCTCGGAGCATGACCGAGGAACCCCGCACCACCGCCGAGGACCGACGCCGCCGGCGGGCCCCCGCCGCCCTCGTCGCGGTCGCCGAACGGCACGCCGCCTCCCCCGCCGCCCGCGCCCGGACGGCTCCGGCCGCGACGCTGCTGCCGCACGAGGCGGTGCGCCTCGTGGAGCTGCTCGCGGCCGGCACGGCCCAGCACGAGGACGCCGAGCCCCGGGTGGACGCCGACGACCTGCGGGCCGCGCTCACCCTGCTCCCCCAGGTGCGGGCCGAGCTGGACGAGACCGAGCTGGGGCTGCTGGTGATGGCCCGCGGCCGCGGGCTCACCTGGGCCGAGGTCGCCGAGGGCCTCGGGCTGGGCAGCGCGCAGGCGGCCCAGCAGCGGCACGACCGGCTGGCCGCGCGGACCCAGCCCGAGGGCTGAGGGTCAGCGGCGCCAGGTCCAGGGCGTCGTCCTCGTGACCCGGACCAGGCCGGCCCGCTCGAGGATCGGCCGCGAGAGCTCGGTCGAGTCGCTGTGCAGCAGGGTGCGGCCCAGCGCCAGGGCCGAGCGCGCGCGGGCGGCGGTGAGCGCGCGGTAGATCCCCCGGCCGCGCCAGCCCGGCAGGGTCGCGCCGCCCCAGAGCCCGGCGACGTCGCTACCGGCCACCGGCTCGAGCCGCCCGGCGCTGACCACCCGGCCGCCGGACTCGGCGACCCACAGCTCCACCCCGTCGTCGGCGGCCAGCCGGTGCAGCAGGTCCTCGGCCCGCCGGGCCGACACGGGCTCCCCGAGAGCGGCGTCCTGCGCCGTGCTCGCCGCCCGGACGTCCTCCTCCGCGCGGACCCGGCGGAGCGCGACCCCGGCCGGCAGGGCGACGTCGGCGGCCAGCAGCGCGGCGCGGCCGAGCATGACCGACTCGGGCTCACCGGCGACGAAGCCGTGCGCCGCCAGGGCCTCGGGCAGACCGCGGGCGTGGTCGTGGCCGCGGGCCTTCCACTCGACCTCCTCGACCGACGGCAGCCCGCGGAAGTGGTCGAGGGCGCCCGCGACGAGCGCCGCGACCTCCG
Organism: Microlunatus capsulatus; assembly: GCF_017876495.1. NCBI lineage: Bacteria > Bacillati > Actinomycetota > Actinomycetes > Propionibacteriales > Propionibacteriaceae > Microlunatus > Microlunatus capsulatus. Next base: position 1,216,328 of record NZ_JAGIOB010000001.1, read on the forward strand.
CCGCCCCGCCCCCGCCGAGGTCGCGGTAGGTGATGAAGCCCTGACCCCCGGCGAAGGTGGCCAGCAGCAGCGGGCCGAGGGTCGCGACGTCGAGCGCTCCGGCCGTCTCGGCGTCGGTGCGGAGCTGGGCGTCGTAGGCGGCGAGGAGGTGTGCGGCGTCCATGGCCGGGCCAGCCTCCCCGGCCGGGCGGCGTCCCGCCACCGGGTCTCGCCGCCGGCCGTCCGTCACGGCCGGCCGGCCAGCCGGGCGAGGTCGCGCCGACCGCGCTCGGCCACCCCGGCGACGAGGTCCGGGCGCCGGTCGAGGGCCCAGCGGACGCGGTCGAGGACGGCGACGGCCCGCACGTCGTCCAGCGGGGCCAGCAGCGCGGGCAGCGTCGTGCCGAAGCCGGCGGCGAAGGCGGCCAGCTGGTCCGGGCTGGCGATGTCGTCGTCGGTGTGGTGGCCGGTGAGGGTGAGCAGGTCGGCGAACGGGACCGGCCCGCACGCGGCCGTCCCCCAGTCGATGAGCACCAGCGTGCCGTCGGGGGCCCGCAGGACGTTGCGGGGCACCAGGTCCCCGTGGCCGAGGCCGGTCCGCAGCGGGGTGGCGGCCAGCCGGTCCAGCCGCTCGTGCAGCCGCGGCTGCTCGGCGGCCGGGTAGACGCCGAGCCCGAGCAGCGGGTCCTCAGCCGTCAGCGCCGCGCGGTTGTAGTCCAGGTGGGCCTGCCAGGCGGCCGGCAGGTCGCGGCCGAACCGGGTGAACAGGGCGTCGGGGGCGTCGTCGCCCACCGGGACGTCCGCCGTCCGCCGGGCCCAGTCCCCCAGCGTCCACCACAGCCGACCGGGGTCGGCCGGCTCCAGCGGGAGGTGCGGGACGTACCGCTGGACGCCGTAGGGCACCCCGTCCAGGACGCCGTCGGCCAGCGCCGCGGGCACCGGCAGCCCGGCGGCCGCGGCCGCCCGCAGGCACCAGGACTCGACGACGAACTCGTCGCCGCGCTCCTGCTCGCGCGCGAACCGCACCACCACGCGCTCGTCGCCACGGCCGAGGACCACCACGTGGTTGACCGAGCCGGCGCCGCGCACCTCCTGCGCCGGGGCGGTGGGCAGCCCGTGGCGCTCGGCGATCCGGACGGCCAGGGCGAGGTCGCGGGGCACACCGCAACCTAGCGCCCTGTCTCCGCACAGCGTGTGAGCTGGTGAGGCGTACTCACCGCGCGAGGTCACACGTTGTCGCCTCACCGGCCGGATCGGGCGGCTACGGCGCAGGAGTGAGCCCGCGGCGCGGGGCGGCATGATGGGGCCGTGCGACCCGAGGCCTCCGTGCTGCACCTCGACCTCGACGCGTTCTTCGCCTCGGTCGAGCAGCGCGACAAGCCCTCGCTGCGGGGCAAGCCCGTCGTCGTCGGCGGGGTCGGCGCCCGCGGGGTCGTCGCCACCGCGTCCTACGAGGCCCGGGTGTTCGGCGTCCGGTCCGCGATGCCGGGCGGGGAGGCCCGTCGGCGCTGCCCGCACGCCGCGTTCCTCGGCGGCCGCTTCGGCGCCTACCGCGAGGCCAGCGGCCAGGTGATGGCCCGGCTGCGGGCGCTGTCCCCGCTGGTCGAGCCGCTGAGCCTGGACGAGGCGTTCGTCGACCTGCGGGCCGCCGAGTCCGTCCCCGGCTACGACACCGCCACGCTGCAGCGCGTGGTCGACGAGCTCCGCGCCGCGATCACCGAGGCGACGGACGGGCTGACCGCCTCCGTCGGCGTCGGGACCTCGAAGTTCATGGCCAAGATCGCCAGCGAGCTGGCCAAGCCCGACGGCAGCCGGATCGTCGAGCCCGGCACCGAGGTCGCACTGCTGGCGCCGATGGAGGTGGGCGTGATCCCCGGCGTGGGGCCGGTGACGGTCGACAAGCTGCAGCGCATCGGGCTGCACCGGGTCGGCGACCTGCAGGACGTCGACGTCGACGAGCTGGCCCAGGTGCTGGGCCGCAACGCCGCTACCGCCCTCGTCGCCCTGGCGCACGCGCGCGACGACCGGCCCGTCGAGGCCGAGCGCGAGGCCAAGTCGATCTCCACCGAGGACACCTTCGAGCGCGACCTCACCGACGTCGCCGAGCTCACCGCGATCCTGCGCCGCGACGCCCGGGCGGTGGCGCGCCGGCTCACCGCCTCCGGGCTCTTCGCCCGCACCGTCACCCTCAAGCTGCGCCGGCACGACTTCTCCACGATCACCCGGTCCCGCACCCTGCTGAGCGCCACTGACCGGGCCGAGGTCGTCGCGTCGGTCGCCGAGGCGCTGCTGGCCGGCGTCGACGTCACCGACGGCGTACGGCTGCTGGGCGTCGGCGTGGCCGGGCTGACCGACGTCCTGCAGGAGGACCTGTTCGCCGAGGACCCGCCGGCGCTCGCCGAGGCCGACGCCGCCCCGGGCGCCGAGCCGACCTCAGCGCCGGACGAGGAGCCCGAGCCGCCGCGGCGGGCCGGCTGGACCCCCGGCGCCGACGTCGAGCACGACGAGCACGGCCCCGGCTGGGTCTGGGGCTCCGGCGTCGGCCGGGTCACCGTCCGCTTCGAGACCCGGACCACCGGCCCCGGCCCGGTCCGCACGTTCAGCGAGGACGACCCTCGGCTCCGCCGGTGTTGATGGTCCTCGCTCCGCTCGGACGCGGCGGGCGCTCTGGTCCGCCGTGTTCGTCGGGTGCCGGGTGGCGTCGCCGGGTCTCTCCCCTGCTCGGCTCGGCTCAGCTCTTCAGCCCACGTTCCACCAGGCCGCGGAAGAGGCCGTGGTCGTCGCCGTGCTCGGGGTGCCACTGGACGCCGAGCCAGAAGGGCCGGTCGGGGTCCTCGAGGGCCTCGACCGTCCCGTCGGCGGCGTGGGCCGTGGCCACCAGGCCCGGGTGCACGGCGACGCTCTGGTGGTGGTGGCAGTTGACCTGCAGGTCCGCGCCCACGAGCGTGCGGACCAGCGAGCGCTCGGCGGTGGCGACCGGCACCCAGCCGAAGGCGTCGCCGCCCGGCGAGTGCTCGTCGTGGCCGACGACGTCCGGCAGGTGCTGCTGCAGCGTCCCGCCGGCGTGCACGGCCATCACCTGCAGGCCGCGGCAGATGCCGAGCACCGGGGTGCCCAGCGCCGCCGCCCGGTCGAGCAGGGCCAGCTCCCAGGCGTCGCGGTCGGGCCGCGGCGCCTGCGTGCGCGGGTCGCTCTCCGCGCCGTAGCGGACCGGCTCGACGTCGGAGCCGCCGCTGATGATCAGCCCGTCCAGCCGCTCCACCACGCCCGCCCCGTCCTCGGCCTGCGGGGGCAGCAGGACCGGGATCCCGCCGGCCGCCTCCACCGAGCGCGCGTACAGCGAGTTGAGCAGGTCGGCCTGCGCGTGCCAGACGCCCCAGGCCGCCTGCTCCCGGTAGGCGCTGAGCCCGATCACCGGGCGGCTCACAGCGGCGTCACGTACGCGCCGCTGATCCCGCCGTCCACCAGGAAGGTGTTCGCGGTGATGAAGCTGGACTCGTCCGAGGCCAGGAACAGCACGGCGTTCGCGATCTCGTCCGGCTCGGCGAAGCGGCCGATCGGGACGTGCACCAGCCGACGGGCGGCCCGCTCCGGGTCGGAGGCGAACAGCTCGCGCAGCAGCGGCGTGTTGACGGGCCCGGGGCACAGCGCGTTCACCCGGATCCCCTGCCGGGCGAACTGGACGCCGAGCTCACGGCTCATCGACAGCACGCCGCCCTTCGACGCGGAGTAGGAGATCTGCGACGTCGCCGCCCCCATCACCGCCACGAAGGAGGCCGTGTTGATGATCGACCCGCGGCCCTGCTCGATCATGTGCGGCAGCGCGGCCTTGCAGCACAGGTAGACGCTCGTCAGGTTGACCTCCTGCACCCGCCGCCAGGCGTCGAGGTCGGTGTCGAGGATCGAGTCGTCCTCCGGCGGGGAGATCCCCGCGTTGTTGAAGGCGATGTCGACCGCGCCGTAGGTCTCCTTGGCGGTGGCGAAGAGGGCGTCCACGTCCTCCTTGCTCGTGACGTCGGTGCGCACGTAGGTGCCCTGCACCGACTCCGCCACCACGGGTCCCCGGGCGTCGTCGACGTCACCGATGACGACGTGCGCGCCCTCCGCGGCCAGCCGGCGAACGCTCGCGAGGCCGATGCCCGAGCAGCCCCCGGTGACCACGGCCACCCTGCCCTGCACGCGTCCGGTCATGATCTTGCTCCTTCGTGGTCGGTTGGACAGATGATCATGCTCATCCGTCGCTGAGGAAGACGTTCTTCTCCTCGGTGAAGCCGTGCGGGGCGTCGGGCCCCAGCTCGCGGCCCAGGCCGGACTGCTTGAAGCCGCCGAACGGGGTCCAGTAGCGCACCGAGGAGTGGGAGTTGACGCTGAGGTTGCCGGCCTGCACGGCCCGGGAGACCCGTAGCGCCCGGCCGAGGTCGCCGGTGTAGATCGAACCGGACAGCCCGTAGTCGGAGTCGTTGGCCAGCGCCACGGCCTCGGCCTCGTCGGCGAACGGCAGCACGGCGACGACGGGCCCGAAGACCTCCTCGCGCCAGATCCGCTGCTCGGGGCCGGTGGCCAGCACCACCGACGGCGGCACCCAGAACCCGGGCCCGTCCGGCGCGGTGCCGGCGAAGGCGACGTCGACCTCGTCGAGGTAGCCCTGCACCCGGTCGCGCTGCCGGGCCGAGACCAGCGGTCCCATCTCGGCGGCCTCGTCGGACGGGTCGGTGACCACGAAGGCCTCGACGGCGCTCTGCAGCCGGTCGAGGAACTCCGCGTGCACCGACTCCTGGACGAGGATCCGGGAGCGGGCGCAGCAGTCCTGGCCGGCGTTGTCGAACACCGCGGACGGGGCCGCGGCGGCGGCCTTGGCGAGGTCGGCGTCGGCGAAGACGATGTTGGCGCTCTTGCCGCCCAGCTCCAGCGTGCAGCGCTTCACCTGCTCGGCGCAGCCGGCCAGCACCTGCTTGCCGACGGCGGTGGAGCCGGTGAAGCAGACCTTGCGGACCAGCGGGTGGGTGACGAACCGCTGCCCGACGACGGGCCCGGCGCCCGGCAGGACGGTGAGGACGTGCTCGGGCAGCCCCGCCTCCAGCGCCAGCTCGGCGAGCCGCAGCGCGGTCAGGGGCGTGTACTCGGCGGGCTTGAGGACGACCGTGTTGCCCGCCGCCAGCGCCGGCGCGAAGCCCCAGGCCGCGATGGGCATGGGGAAGTTCCAGGGCACGATGATCCCGACGACGCCCAGCGGCTCGTGGAAGGTGACGTCGATGCCGCCGGGCACCGGGATCTGCCGGCCGAACAGCCGCTCGGGGGTGGCCGAGTAGTAGTTGAGGACGTCGCGGACGTTGCCGGCCTCCCAGCGGGCGTTCCCGATGGTGTGGCCGGCGTTGCGGACCTCCAGCCGGGCCAGCTCCTCCAGGTGCTCGTCGACGACGACGGCGAACCGCCGCAGCAGCCGGGCCCGCTCCCCCGGCGTGACGGCGGCCCAGGCCGGGGCGGCGGCCGCGGCGGCCTCGATCGCGGCGTCGGTGCGGGCCAGGTCGGCCATCGCCACGTCGCCGATCGGGCGGGCGGTGGTGGGGTCGACCAGCGTGAAGCTCTCGGAGATGGGTCTCACATCCTCTCGAAGCCGCGGCGCAGCTCCCAGTCGGTGACGGCGGCGTCGAAGGCGGCCAGCTCGACGTCGGCCATGTTGGTGTAGTGGTCGACGACCTCGTCGCCGAAGACCTCGCGGGCGACCGCGGAGCCGGCGAAGGCGTCCCGGGCCTGGAGCAGCGTACGCGGCACCGTCGGCAGGCCCGAGGTGTAGGCGTTGCCCGTCAGCTCGGCCGGCAGCTCCAGCTCGTGCTCGATGCCGTGCAGGCCGCCCGCGACCATCGCCGCCAGCGCCAGGTAGGGGTTGACGTCGCCGCCCGGGACCCGGTTCTCCACCCGGGCGCCCTTCCCGTGCCCCACGACGCGGAGCGCGCAGGTCCGGTTGTCCTGGCCCCAGGCGATCGTCGTGGGGGCGAAGGAGCCGGCGGCGAACCGCTTGTAGGAGTTGACGTTCGGCGCGTAGAGCAGCGTGAAGTCGGCCATCGTCGCCAGCAGGCCGGCGAGGAAGTGGTCGTAGAGCGTGCTCCTCCCGCCGTTCCCCGACTCGTCCCAGAAGACCGTCTCGCCGTCCTCCCCGCGGAACGAGAGGTGGATGTGGCAGGAGTTGCCCTCGCGCTGGTCGTACTTGGCCATGAAGGTCAGCGACATCCCGTGCTGGGCGGCGATCTCCTTGGCGGCGGTCTTGTAGACGGCGTGGTTGTCGGCCGTGGTGAGGGCGTCGGCGTAGAGGAAGCCGATCTCGTGCTGGCCGAGGTTGCACTCCCCCTTGGCCGACTCGACGTCCATCCCCGCGCCGTACATCGCGTTCCGGATGGCGCGGGAGAGCGGCTCCACCCGGGCGGTGCCCAGCACCGAGTAGTCGACGTTGTACTGGCTGAGCGGCGCGAGGTCGCGGTAGCCGGCGTTCCAGGCGTCCTCGTAGGAGGTGCGGAAGGCGATGAACTCCAGCTCGGTGCCGGCCAGGGCGACGTAGCCGCGCTCGGCGGCCCGGGCCAGCTGGGTGGTCAGCAGCGTGCGCGGGGACTGCGGGACCGGGCGGTGGTCGAGGGTGACGAGGTCGCACTGCACCATCGCCGAGCCCGGCAGGTGCGGCAGCAGCCGGATCGTCTGCAGGTCCAGCGCGAACTCCATGTCGCCGTAGCCGGAGTCCCAGCTGGCCATCGCGTAGCCGTCGACGGTGTTCATGTCGACGTCGACGCTCAGCAGGTAGTTGCAGCCCTCGGTGCCCGCCTCCAGCACGTGGTCGACGAAGTAGGCGGCGTGCATCCGCTTGCCCTGCAGCCGTCCTTGCATGTCGGTGAAGGCCACCACGACGGTGTCGAGCTCGCCCTCGGCGACGCGTCGTCGCAGGTCGTGCACGCTCAGGTGCCGGTCGTTCCTCAGCTGGCTCATGTCCGCTCTCCTCGTCCCTCGTCCACTCGTCGGTCAGTCCAGCAGGCCGCGCAGCAGCGCGGCGGTGTCGTCGCAGTGCCGTTCCATCTCCCGGCGCGCGCGGGCGCCGTCGCCCTCCAGCACGGCGGCCACGATGGCCTCGTGCTGGGCGCTCGAGTGCTCGATGTTGACCCGGAGCACCGGGATCGCCACCAGCATGTCGTGCAGCCCCGCCTGCACCGCCGTCACGGCCTCGACCAGCCGGGCCGACCCGGTGACCGTGGCCAGCGCGAGGTGCAGCCGGGAGTCCGCCTGCCGGTGCCCCGCCGCGTCGGGTGCCGCGGCCACCGCCGCGAGCGAGTCGACCACCAGCGCCCGCTCCGCCGCGCTCAGCGTGCGCCCCGCCGCGACCTGCACCGCCCCCGGCTCCACCACCCGGCGGAAGACGAGGCCGTCCAGCAGCTCCTCGCGCCGGCCCCGCAGCCGGGCCCGGCCGCCCTGGCCCGGCGTGGAGGGCTCGTGCAGCACGACGCTGCCGCCGCCCCGGCCCCGGGTGGTGGCCACCATCCCGGCCTCCCGGAGCCCGGCCATCGCCTCCCGCAGCGTCGCCCGGGAGACCCCGAGCGCCACCGCGAGCTCCCGCTCGGGCGGCAGCGCGCTGCCGTGCGGGTAGACGCCCAGCCGGATGGCCGTGGCCAGCCGCTCGACGCAGTCCTCGAAGGCGTGCCGGCTGCGCGCCGCGCCGAGGACGACGGCCGCCAGCCCCGGCCCGGCCTCCTGCTCCCCGCTCAGCTGTCCAGCACCTTCTCGGCCTCCGGGCTGGTCGCCTCGTCCTTCGCCGCCAGCATGAAGGTGTGCCGGCCGCCGACGAACCAGGAGACGGTGGCGAAGGCCAGCACCACGAGCACCGCGACCGGTGCGTAGTTGAAGGTGCTGACGTCGACCGGGGAGACCGGCGGCAGCACGAAGAGGATGCAGATGATGACGACCCAGACCACCGCGACCCAGCCGACGAGGCCGGAGAAGCGGCCGAGGTTCCACGGGCCCGGGGTGAAGTCGCGGTTGAGCCGGCGCAGCAGCACCGGGACCACGTAGGCGATGTAGAGCCCGATCACCGCGATCGAGGTGACGGCGAAGTAGGCCGTCGAGCTGACCAGGGCGGGCGAGGCCAGGATCACCGACAGCGCGACGCACAGCCAGATGGAGTTGGTCGGGGTGCCCGTGCGCGGGTTGACCTTGGCCCAGATCCGGGAGCCCGGCAGCGCCTTGTCGCGGGAGAACGCGTAGGACATCCGCGAGTTGGCGGTGACCGAGGCCATGCCGCAGAAGAACTGGGCGACGCAGACGATGAAGAGCAGGAACTTCGCCACCGTCGGGTTGTCCAGGCTGTCGAGGAAGATCTGCGCGGGCGGCAGGCCGGTCGCCGACTCCGACAGGGCGGCCAGGCCGGCCTCGCTGCGGTCGGTGATGGCGGCGGTGATCGAGTACAGCAGGATGAACCCGCCGATGACTGAGACCAGGACGCTGGTGACGATCCCCCGGGGCGCCGCGACGGAGGCGTTCTTGGTCTCCTCGGCGACGTGGGCCGACGCGTCGTAGCCCGTGTAGGTGTACTGGGCCATCAGCAGGCCCATGAGGAAGACGTAGGGCAGGAAGGTCCAGCCGGTCTCGTTGTGGAAGCCGGTCAGTGTCCAGGACACCGACTGGTGCTTCTCGGGCAGGATCCACAGCGCGCCGACGATCACCAGCACACCGCCGACGTGCCACCAGGCGGAGACGTTGGACAGCAGGCTGACCAGGTTGACGCCGAAGGTGTTGAGCAGGCCGTGCACGACGATGATCGCGACGAAGAGGGCGAACGTGCGCCCCGGCGTCGCCTCGACGCCCCAGACGAGGTTCATGAACGCCATCCAGGTGGTGGCGCAGCCGAAGTCGATGGCCGCGGTCACGGCGACCTCGCCGAGGAAGTTGAACCAGCCGGTGAACCAGGCCCACTCGCGCTTGTTCCGCTTGGCCAGGCGGCCGGCCCAGAAGTAGAGCCCGCCCGCCGTCGGGTAGCGGGAGCAGACCTCGGCCATCGCGCCGGCCACGGCCAGCACGAGGATGCCGACGATGAGCCAGCCGAGCACCAGCGTCGACGGGCCGCCCGAGCGGAGCGCGATCCCGTAGGAGGTGATGCAGCCGGCGAGGATCGAGATGATCGAGAACGAGACGGCGAAGTTGGAGAACGCGGACATGCCGCGGTGCAGCTCCTGGGTGTAGCCGAGCTCGGCCAGGTGCCGGGCGTCGTCGTCCAGGTCGGCGTGGTCGGGGTGGTCGACGCTCATGCGGGCTCCGATCGAAGGGGGCGACGTCGCGCACAGTCTGTCGGCGGGGCCCCGAGCCGTCAATGGTCCGGCCTCAGACCATTCGGCCACCGGACGCGCGCGCCCTTCCCCGGTGCTGCGTCATGCCCCGGGTCAGCCGCGGAGCCAGGGGTCCTCGGGCCGGGTGTCAGGGCGGAAGCCGTGCGCCTCCGCCCTGGCCGCGGCGCCCTCGAGCCCGCGGCCGACCTTCTCCGGCTCGTGCGCGTCGCTGCCGAAGGTGACGCGGCGCCCGCCCTCCTCGACCCACCAGCGGAGGACCGTGTCGTCGAGCGGCAGCTTGGTGTTGATCTCCAGCGCCCGCTCCCCCGCCGCGACGGCCGCCAGCGCGGCCCGCAGCTCGTCCTCGAAGTCGCGCGGGTCGAACGGACCGGCCGTCGCGGGCCAGGACCGCACGGGGTAGTCGATGTGCGCCAGCACGCCGAACGCGTCCGAGCCCGCGACCATCCGCGGGATCTCGGCCAGGTACTCGACGAAGAGCTCCGCGACGGGCCGGCGCTCGACCAGGGTGAAGGGCTCGGCGAAGGCGTCGCCGTCGGGCAGGCAGTGCAGGGAGCCGAGCACCCGGTCGACGGACCCCGCGGCCAGCAGCGCGGCGAGCTCGTCGCCGTGCCGGTGCGGCTGACCCACCTCGATCCCGGTGACGACCCGCAGCTCCGGGAACAGGCCCCGGCAGCGCTCGACGGAGGCGAGGTAGCCCGGGACGTCCAGTCGCGGCGCGACCAGCAGGCCGTCCTGGACGAGCGGGGCGTAGCGCTCCACCAGGGCGCCGGCCCGGAACGGGGTGAGGTCGACGTGCTCGGTGAAGACCACCGCCGGCAGGCCGAGCGCGACGGCCCGGCGGCAGGTCCCCTCCATCGAGCCCGCCAGCGCGTCCCAGGAGAACTCGCTGTGGACGTGTCCGTCGGCCGGCAGCACCATCCGGGCAGTCTGCCACCGGTCGGCCGTGGGCTTGTGAGGACTTCGACCGGGTAGTCGCGACTCAACTCCTCACAGCTCGGCCCTACCATCGGCCGGTGGCCATGTGGACGGGATCGCTGGAGCTGGACCTGCTGCTCGGGGACGTGCACTCGCTCAAGGAGAAGCGCTCCCTGGTGCGGCCGCTGCTGGCGGAGCTCCGACGCCGCTTCGAGGTGGCCGTCGCCGAGGTGGACCACGTCGAGCTGCACCGCCGGGCCGTCGTCGGGGTCGTCGCGGTGGCCGGTGAGCAGGGGCACCTCGTCGACGTCCTCGACGCCGTCGAGCGCAGCGTCGCCGCCCGCCCGGAGATGGAGCTGCTCTCCGCGCGGAGGCGGCTGCGGGCCGGGGACGACTGAGCCCTACGACGGCTCGGCCCGTCGACGGGCTCAGGGAGCAGGGGCGGGCTCAGGGAGCGGGGGCCGGCGCAGGGCGGGGGTCAGCGTGGGGTCTGGCCGACGTCGTCCCAGCCCTGCTGCGGGGTGGCGCAGGAGTCGCGGAAGACGTACTGGGATACCAGCTTGCGCTGGTGGCTGGACCAGTCGATGGCCGGTCGGCGCTGCTCGGCGGGCAGGTAGCCCAGCCGGTAGACCGCCATCAGCTCCAGCTCGTCGGGGACGCCGAAGAGCTTCTCGATCCGCGCCCACTGGCCCGGCACCTCCATCGGGAAGGAGATGAACTGGATGCCCATCCCGAGCTCAACGGTGGTCAGCCAGACGTTCTCCATCGCCGCGCCCATGCTGAACACGGAGTAGAAGGACGACAGCTCCCCGGGCCGGTACTCGGCGCGGTCCAGCATCACGCCGAGCAGCAGCGGCGAGCCCGCCACCAGCTTGCGGTTCTCCTCGCCCAGGGTGTGCGGCACCCGCAGCGTGTTCATCAGCCGCTGGCCGCGCGCGGTGAACACCTGCTTGGTGAACGGCCGCAGCGGCGCCGGCAGCTTGTCGAAGAGCATCCCGTCGCGGCGGGACTCCATCTCCTCGGCGCTGAAGCGGAAGTACCGCTTGTAGCGCTCGAAGAACGTGCCGTTCGACATCGCCTCGGTCATGCTCTCGCCGCTGATCGCCGCCACCTGCTCGACGACGCCGCGGTCCTCGGTGATGACGAAGCGCCACGGCTGGCTGTTGAGCTGCGACGGCGCCCGCCCCGCCACCTCCATCAGCAGCTTCTGGTGCTCAGGCGTCACCGGGTCGGGCAGGAACGGCCCGTTGGTGGTCTTGCGCCGCCGGACGACGTCGAGGAACTCCATGGTCACCGCCGGTCTGCGACCAGGGCGGCCGCGTAGAAGGGTGCGGCCGAGGCCGCGACGACGACGTGGCGCCGCGAGCGGGTGCCCGCGTACGGGACCACGGCCAGCGGGACGACCGCGGGGAGCAGCCACCAGCCGGCCCGGGCCCGCTCCCGGCCCGCGGCCGCCAGCGCCACCGCCGTCAACGTCGCCGTGCTGACGTAGAGCGCGTGGTGCACCCAGCGCGCCCGGCCGGTGCGCAGCCGGCCGGTGGCGACGCCGACGCCCAGGGCGCAGCTGGCCAGGTAGCTGGTGCCGGCCGCCCGGAGCAGCGCCCGCGCCGGCCTAGCCACGCGGGCTCCAGGTGGCGAGCAGCCGGAACGGCGCCTGCGGCCGCACCCGCCAGCCGTCCGGGAGCGCCCGGGCCAGCTCGTCGGGGGTGTAGCTGCGGCGGATGGACCGCAGCCCATCGGTGTGCAGGAAGGAGTCGCGGGCCGCCGGCCGCGCGGCCAGCCACCAGCCCAGGTAGGCCGCCCGACTGCGCCGCAGGTCGCTGTGCACGACGAGCCCGCGCGCCAGCCGGGTGCACTCCTCCAGGACCCGGCCCAGCGCGTCGGCGTCGAGGTGGTGCAGCAGGTGGTTGGAGGTGACGAGGTCGAACCGCTCCCCCGCCGCGACGAGGGCGGCGGTGTCGGCGGCGCGGAAGGTGACACCCGGGGTGGCGGGCCGGTCGCGGACGAAGGCCAGCGCGCGCGGGTCCGGGTCGACGGCGTCCACGACCAGCCGGAGCCCGTCGGCCCGCGCCCAGCCGGCCAGCGCGCGGGCCAGGTCCCCGCCGCCGAAGCCGACGTCGAGCAGCGTCGTCGTCCGCTCGGCGGAGAGCCGGGGCGCCAGCAGCTCGCGGTAGGTCCGTCGCCAGCCGGCGACCAGCCGGTTGACCAGCCCGAAACGGGCGTAGGTGCGGCGCAGCGCCTGCTCGTCGCAGTCCGGGTCGTCCATCAGCTCGAGCACCGCGGTGTCGCGGTGCCGCAGGTCGACGCTCACCGGCGCGGCCCCATCAGGCGTCCCGCCGGGTCAGCAGGGCGCTCTCCACGCTGAGACCGGGGCCGAAGGCCAGCGCGCAGACCCGGCCGGCGCCCGCGGGCTCCCCCTGCAGGAGGGCGCGCAGGACGAACAGCACGGTGGCGCTGGACATGTTGCCGTAGCGGCGCAGCACCTCCCGCGACGGCGCCAGCTGGTCCGGGCCCAGCCCCAGGGCGGACTCGACGCGGTCGAGGATGCTGCGCCCGCCCGGGTGCACCGCCCAGTGGTCGACGCCGGGGTAGCCGTCCCCGCCCGCGCCCAGCAGGGGCGTCAGGGCCTCACGCACGTGGGCGCCGACCAGCCGCGGCACCTGGCCGCTCAGCACCATCTCGAAGCCCTCGTCGCCGATCGTCCAGGCCATGTCGTGCTCGCCCTCGACGACCAGCGCCGACGCGAAGGTGTCGAGGTCCAGCAGCGGTGTGCCGGGCGGGGCGGGCCGGGCGGTGACGACGGCCGCCGCGCCGCCGTCGGCGAACAGCGAGCAGCTCAGCAGGGTGTCGGCGTCCTCGGCGCTGCGCAGGTGCAGCGTGCACAGCTCGACGGAGACGACGAGGACCACCGCGTCGGGGTCGGCCCGGCAGAAGTCCGCGGCCGCCCGCAGGGCCGGGAACGCGCCGTAGCAGCCCATGAAGCCGACGTGGTAGCGCTGCACGGAGGGCTCCAGGCCCAGCGCCCGGACCACCTCGATGTCGGGGCCGGGGGCGTAGAAGCCGGTGCAGGAGACGGTGACGACGTGGGTGACGTCGGCGGGCAGCACGCCGGGCGCGGCGGCCAGCGCCTGCTTGGCGGCGGCGGTGAACAGCTCACCGGCCGCCTCCCGGTAGACGGCGTTGCGGCGGCCGGTCGGCAGCCGGCGCAGCACGCCGGTGGCGGGTTCGAGGAACCCCGCGCCGGGGGTGCCGCCCCCGGCCAGCTCGGCGAGGACGGTGTGCCGGGTGTCGATGGCGGCGGCGTCGAAGACGGTGGCCACCATCCGCTGCCGCAGCCGCGACAGCCCGGGCTGGGCGGCGAAGAGGTCCCGGACCACCGGTTGGGCCAGGACGGTCTCGGGCACCACCGTCTCGATGGATCGGATGCTGACGGGCACGGCTCCACTCTGCCTCGTCACACAACCGCCCGCCGCGCGGAGGTCACGTCGGTCCGCCGCACCTCAGGACGTGCGGTCGCGCCGGCCGGCCGCCCACGGCTCGCCGAGGTCGACGTCGAGCACCAGGCGCGCGGGGTCCAGCAGGGAGGCCTCCCGCCGGCAGACGTAGCGGCCCTCGCCGTCGGTGCCGGAGATCGTGTTGCCGTCCTCGATGACGTCGCCGGTGTCGAACAGGTAGATCGCGGTGGCGAACAGCAGCTCGGCGATCTCGCCCGGCTCCCGGTCGCGGAAGTGGCACTGGACGTCGGGCAGGTCGAAGACGTGCAGGCCGAGGGAGTCCATCGCCAGCGCGCCCTCGTCGTGGGCGTCGCTGAACATCCGCACGTTGATCACGCCGTCGACGTCGCCGGCGCCGAAGGTCGCCGGGTCGGAGACGCGCTGGCTGCGGGCCCAGTGCAGGGCGCGCGGCGACGTGCGGGCGACCAGCACCGCGACGACCTCGCCCAGCGACGTCACCCGCTCGGCGGCGCTGCGGCCGGCGGCCAGCACCTCGGTCACCAGCACCGAGGCCCGGCACGGCGCGAGCGCGGCCTCCGCGCCCGCCCAGTCCCAGGTCTGGCTGACGTCGGGCAGGGTCTTGCCGTCCTCGCCCAGCGGGGAGCCAGGCACCACGACGGTGACCAGCGGCGGCAGGTCCGGGTCGTCGAGGGGGTGCGGGACGCTCAGCGAGCCGTCCTGCACCTCGGCCCCGGGGCGGACGGCGCGCAGCGCCTCCAGCAGGCCGGGGTCGGCGAGGTCGGGCGCCTCGGGGTACCAGAGCTCGGCCACCAGGCCGGGTCCGGTGGGGGCCCCGGCGCCGGTGCTCGGCGGGTTCGTCATGGTCGCTCGTCCCTCCAGGGCTCGCGGCCCACCGCAGCGGTGAGCACGTCGGGGCAGTCCAGCATCATCAGGTGCCGAGCATCCTCCACCACAACCACCGACGCCGACAGCAGCCCCGCCAGCCGGCGCTGGTCAGCCACCCAGCCGGCCCCGCCGTCACCGGCCGCGGTCAGCACGACGGCGGGGGTGCCGGGCCAGGGCGCCCGGGCGCGGACGGCGTCGAGCGCGGCCAGCTGGTCGGCCTCGACCGACTGCTCGGCGACGACGGCCGCCACGGCCTCCGGGTCGGACCAGGCCCGGCGGACGGCGTCGCGCACCGCCGCCGCCCGGACGCGGGTCTGCCGGGCGCTGCCGAGCCAGCCGACCTCGGCCGCCAACCGGCGGGCCGGGGCGAGCCGGAGCAGCCGTCGGGCCAGCCGGGCCAGGGCCAGCCAGCCGGCGCCGACGGCGGCGGGGTGCGGCCGCGGGCGGTCCCGGGCCACGCTGCTGTCCACCAGCACCAGCCGGGCGACGAGGTCGGGGTGCAGCCGGGTCAGCGCCTCGGCGTGCGGCCCGGCCATCGAGTGGGCGGCGACCACGGCCGGCCCGTCGAGCTCGGCCAGCAGGGCGGCGAGCACCGCGACCTCGCCCGCCAGGTCGGGCAGCCGGCCGGGCCAGCGGGTGCCGCCGCCCCCCGCGCGCTCGAGCCGGACGACGGTGGCGCCCGGCAGCCGCTCGACCACCGGCGCCCACAGCTCGGCCGGCACCCCGCAGCCGCCGAGCAGCAGCACCGGTGGGCCGCTCCCCTGCACCCGGACCCGGACGTCTAGCCCGGCGAGCCGGCGGACCCCGTCGACGTCGCTCACCGCGGCACCCGCCCGGCGAGGGCGTCGGCAGGCTCTCGGGTCGCCTCGCGCCGGTCCGACGACGGCGGCGCGTCCAGGCCGCCGAGCCCGACGACCGCGCACCACAGCGACGCCGCCACGACCGTCACGGCCTGCGGGTAGCCCAGCCCGGGGACGCCGAGCCCGTCCATCACGACGAGCACGAGCAGGGCCACGACCTCGACGACGGCCAGGCCCAGCGCGACCCGTCGTCGGGTCGGGGGCTCGTGCCGGGCGCCGGGACGACGCACCAGACCCAGCCACCCGGCCACGAGCGACGTCGTGATCCCCACCTGGGCGCCGACGCTGGTCCAGGTGTGCGCGGCGTGCCGCCAGGAGACCCGGCCCTGCTCCTCGGCGACCCGGCAGGCGGTCTCGAGGGTGGGCGAGCAGTCGAGGGCGCAGAAGGCGTCGAGCACGGTGGCGACGGCGAACAGCAGCAGCCCGGCCCAGGCCAGCGCCTCCCACCGGCTCGTCGTGCCGGCGCGGCGCGCGCGCCAGCGGCTCCGCGCGTGCAGGCCGACGACCACCACGAGGAGGCCGCTCAGCAGGTCGCCACCGCGGAAGAACAGGTCGTGCGGCTGGTCGAGGGCGCCCAGCTCGGAGAGGTAGCCGTCGAGGAGGGTTGCGTGGCCGTTGAGCGGGCGCCAGGCCGCCCAGGTGTTGTAGGTGAGCACGGTGACGAGCCCGGCGACGGCGGCGACCGGACGGCCCGGCGCGGTCCGGAGGGAGCCCCGGGAGCCTGCGGCGCTCACCCCCGGCCCCGCGGCCGGACCAGCGGGAAGGTGATGGTCTCCCGGATCGAGGTGCCGGTGAGCAGCATGACGAGCCGGTCCAGGCCCATCCCCAGGCCCCCGGTGGGCGGCATGGCGTGCTCGAGGGCGACGAGGAAGTCCTCGTCCAGCTCCATCGCCTCCGGGTCGCCGCCCGCCGCCTGCAGCGACTGCTCGGTGAGCCGGCGGCGCTGCAGGACGGGGTCGACCAGCTCGGAGTACGCGGTGCCGATCTCGGCGCCGAAGGCCACGAGGTCCCAGCGCTCGGCCAGCCGGTCGTCGCGCCGGTGCGGGCGGGTCAGCGGGGACACCTCGGCCGGGAAGTCGGTGTAGAAGGTGGGCCGGCCGGTCGTCCGCTCCACCAGGTGCTCGTAGAGCTCGGTGAGCACCGCACCACGGCCCGCGCGCGCGTCGAGGTCGAGGTGCAGCCGCTCCGCCAGCGCCACCAGGTCCGCGCGCGGGGTGTCCGGGGTGACCTCGGTCCCCGCGGCCGCGGCGACGGCGTCGTGCACCGTGACCACGGGCCAGGGTTCCAGCAGGTCGACGACGTGGTGCCGGCCCGCGGCGTCGGTGCCCTCGACGACGGGGTGCCCGGTCACCGCGCGCGCCGCCTCGGTGACGAGCTGCTGGGCGACCGCCCGCATCGTCGTGTAGTCGCCGTAGGCCTGGTAGGCCTCGAGCATCGTGAACTCGGGGTTGTGGGTGGCGTCCGCGCCCTCGTTGCGGAAGTTCCGGCCGATCTCGAACAGCCGGTCGACCCCGCCCACCATCAGCCGCTTGAGGTAGAGCTCGGGCGCGATCCTCAGGTAGAGCTCGAGGTCGTAGGCGTTGATGTGCGTGCGGAAGGGCCGGGCGTTCGCGCCGCCGTGCACGGTCTGCAGCACCGGCGTCTCGACCTCGAGGTACCCGAGCGCGTGCAGGGTGTCGCGGACCGCCCGGACCGCTCCCGAGCGGGCGACCAGCCGGCCGCGCGCCGCGGGGCTGACCGTGAGGTCGAGGTAGCGCTGCCGCACCCGGGTCTCCGGGTCGGGCACACCGGTGCGGAGGTCGGGCGGCGGCCGCAGCGCCTTGGAGGTGAGCAGCCAGGCGGTGACCTGCAGAGACTGCTCGCCGCTGCGGGACAGGACGACGGTCCCCTCGGCGCCCACGTGGTCCCCGCGGCCGACGGTCCGGCGCAGCTCGGCGAGCGCCTCCGGACCGGCCGCCTCACGGGTGATCATCAGCTGCGCGCGGCCGCTCCAGTCCTGCACCAGCAGGAACACCACGCCGCCGAGGTCGCGGACGGCCAGCACGCGGCCGGCCACGGAGGTCGTCATGCCCAGCCGGAGCTCGGCCAGGCTCCGGGCGGGCCGGAAGGCGGGCGGGTAGGGGTCGACCCCGCGGGCCAGCAGGTCGTCGCGGACCGCCATCCGCTGCCGCACCTGCTCCGGCAGCCGGCGGGCGTCGCCGGCGTCGGAGGGGTCGGCCGCCGGGTCCGCGGGTGGCTCGGCGGGCGCCGACCTGGCCGGGCCGGCGCCGACCGCGGCGGGCCGGGAGCGCGAGCGGAGGAACCCCGGCAGGTCGATGAAGCCCTCGGCCACGCCCGACGCCGCACCGACCAGCGCGATGTCGCGGGTCTCGGCGTAGCAGAGGAAGCGGGGTTGCCAGAGCGGGCGGTACTTGACGTTGGAGCGGTACAGCGACTCGATCTGCCACCAGCGCGACGCCACCAGCAGCAGCCGCCGCCACAGCCGCAGCACCGGCCCGGCGCCGATCCGCGCGCCCTCCTCGAAGGCCGAGCGGAAGACCGCGAAGTTCAGCGACACCCGCCGCAGCGCCAGCTCCCGGCCCGCGGCCAGCACGGCGCAGACCATCAGCTCGGTGACCCCGTTGTCCGCCTGCGGGTGCCGGCGCATGAGGTCGAGGGAGAAGCCGTCGGTCCCCCAGGGCACGAAGGAGAGCAGGCCGGCGACGGCCCCCCGCTCGTCCACCAGGGCGTCGGGGAACAGCGCCTCGACCACCAGGCAGTCGCCGTCGGCGGGGTCGCCCAGCCGGCCCAGCGCCATCGAGAAGCCGCGCTCGGTCTCGGCGTCGCGCCATGCCTCGACCAGGCCGACGAGCGCGGCCAGCTCCTCGGCCGGCACCTCGCGCTGCCGGCGGACGCGGGTGCGGTAGCCCGCCCGCTCCAGCCGCTGGACGGCCTGCCGGACGGGGCGCATCTCCTTGTCGTCGAGGTGGAAGTCACGCGGCTGCAGCACCGCCTCGTCGCCCAGCCGCAGGACCCGCAGGCCGGCGCGCGCGTAGGCGGTGGCCCCCGGCTCGCCGGCGCCGATGACGGCCGGCGTCCAGCCGTAGGTCGCGCAGAGCGAGCGCCAGGCGTCGATGGCGGCCGGCCACTGCTCGCGCGGGCCCAGCGGGTCGCCGGCGGCCAGGCAGACGCCCAGGTCGACGCGGTAGGTGACGGCCGCCCGGCCGTCGGGGGCGAAGACGACCGCCCGGTCCCGCCGGGTGGCGAAGTAGGCCAGCGAGTCCTCCCCCGACCGGGCGACCAGGGCGCGGACGCGCGGCTCCTCGGCGTCGGTCATCAGCGACGCCCGGCGCTGGCTGCGCATGAGGACGACGAGTGCGGCCAGCAGGCTGAGCCCGGCCAGCACCCCGATCACGGTGCTGACCCAGCTGGGCGGCGCGACCAGGACCGGCCCGGTCAGCGAGCCGCCGCTGTCGAGGGCCAGGGTGCCCAGCTGGCGCAGCACCCAGGCGGACCGCCCCCGCGGCGCGACCAGCGCGCTCGGCACCACGGTGACGAGCAGCAGCGCGACGCCGAAGGTGGCCACCAGCCCGACGGCGAGGGTGAGCAGCGCCGAGCGGACCCGGCCGGGCGGGCGCCGGGCGTCGAACTCGCGCCGGTGCAGGACCAGGCACGCGGTGAGCCAACCGAGCACGGCGAGGTTCACCGCGAACCGGGCCAGCAGCGGGAGGGCCGTGCCCTCCCCCGCCTGCGCCGAGGCCCGGACCAGGCCGACGACGCCCACCACGTCCCCCAGCAGCGCCAGCCCGCAGAGCACCAGCGCGACCACCCACGCGGCCTGCTTCCGCCGCGCCAGCCCGCCGGCCAGGATCAGCAGGAAGACGGCGAAGCCGACGGTGGCGCCGTCGACGGGCAGCACGAGCGTGGAGTAGACGTCGACGAGCAGGTCGGTCCAGCCGACGCCGGGGGCCAGCGCCTGCAGGCCCAGCACCACCGCCCCGAGGACCAGCAGCCGCGCGACCACCGAGGGGAAGCGGGTCCAGCGCCTGCCGGGGCGGAGCGCCCGCCCCGGACGCCCCGGCGGCGGGGCCGTCCCGGACGTCGCGACCGGGGGGACCACCGCCGTGCTGCTCACCCCGCCACTGTGGCAGAGCGCTCCGCGCCGGCCCCGCACCGAGCGGCGGGCGGACGGTGCGGGTGGCGCGGTGCGCGGGGGGCTCGCGGGGCGGGGCGTCAGTCGGCGCGGGCGGCGAGCAGCAGCCACGAGAGCGCGGGACCAGCGGCGGGCCCGCCGTCCCAGGCCACCCGCTCCAGCACCTGGGCGCGGCCGGTCGTGGCCAGCACCTGCGCGGTGCAGCCCCAGCGGGTCCGGTGCGCGGCCGCGGCCGGCTCGGGCAGCAGGGCCAGGACGGCGCAGAGGTGCGCCAGCTGGTCCACCGGCACCGGCCGCACCGCGCGCCCGGTCAGCCCCGCGCCCAGCCAGCCGCCCAGCGCCGCCACCCGGTCCCGGACCGTCGTGGACCCGGCGCCGCCGCCGTCCGGCCCGCCGCGGGCGGTGACGACCTCCAGCTCCAGCAGCGCCGCCTGGTCGGCCAGCGGGGCGGCCACCGGAGGCCGGTCGGCCGCGGCGGCCAGCCCGGCCAGGTGCTCCAGGACGGGGGCCACCGGACGGCCGGCCAGCAGCAGCGCCAGGCACAGCTGGGTGGCGGCGAGGCCCAGCCCGGGCTCGGGCGCACGGGCGGCCAGCACCGCCCGCTCCGCCCGGTCCAGCAGGCCGGCGTCGCGGGTCCGGGTGTGCTCGCCGCACAGGTAGCCGACGGTGCGCGGGTCCAGCGCGTCGTCCTCGGGCAGCCGCGCCGTCCGCAGGTCCAGCGCCTCCTCGGCCGTCTCGATGTCGGGCAGCACGGCGGCGGCCAGCGCCCGCTGCACGACGAGGGCGGCGTCGACGTCGGGCAGCCGGACGACGCCGGCGGAGGTGCGCGGCTGGTCCAGCGCGGCCAGCGCCCGCTCGGCGAGCAGGACGTCGAGGGTCGGGCCCACCCGCAGCTCGTAGGCGGTGGTGCCCCGCGCCGACCGCAGCTCGACGGGGTAGCGGCCGGGGCTGGCGGCGCTCAGCTCGACCTGGCCCCGGCTGTGCTCGGCCTCGAGCCCGCCGGCCAGCACCAGCGCCTCGTCCTCCCCCGCGTCGGCGACCACCACCTCGTCGACGACGAGGTCGAGCCGGCGGGGCACCTCGGGGTGCCGGCCGCGGCCGAGGCTGCGCGGACCGGGGTGCAGGTCCCACTGCCACTGCACGACGTAGCGCCCGCCCGGCTCCAGCCGCACCGGGCCGAGGTGCAGACCGTCGGCGTCGACGGCGGGCAGGGCGCCGCTGCGCAGCACGCCGCCCAGCAGCGGACCGGTGCCGTCGGCGGGCAGCACGGCGTAGGCCCCGGCGGCCCCGGCGGCGAGGGCCCAGGCCGGGCGCGCGGGCGGCACCCGCCAGGTCAGCAGCGGGTCGTCGAGGACGACGGCGTGGTCGCCGGGGGCGCTGAGCGCCACCCGCAGCCCCCAGCCGGCGACGAAGGTGTGCCGGACGACGAGGCCGAGCGACCCAGAGAACCAGGCGAGCTCGAGCTCGTCCTCGTCGGCCCGCACCTCGGGCGGTCCGGCCACCAGGGGCGTGCCGTCGGCGGCGTGCACGAGCAGCCCGCCGCTGACCAGCCGCTCGGGCCCGGCGCCCGGCAGGACGGCGGTCACGGTGCCGTCCGGGGCGACGCCGACCTCCGCGGCGCCGCAGGGGAACGTGAGCCCGCTCACGGCCGCGCCGCCCGCCCGCGGAGCGCGCGACACATCGGGTAACGAGTTGGTCTCGATTCCCGGCCGCCCCGGAGGGCGCGCCTAGCGT
This sequence comes from Microlunatus capsulatus, assembly GCF_017876495.1. NCBI lineage: Bacteria > Bacillati > Actinomycetota > Actinomycetes > Propionibacteriales > Propionibacteriaceae > Microlunatus > Microlunatus capsulatus. The sequence continues at coordinate 1,237,605 of NZ_JAGIOB010000001.1, forward strand.
GGACCGCATGAGTGGTGCGTGGGCACCGGGGGCCAGGCCCTCGGGAACGCACGGCGGGGGAGCTCCCGGGGGGCACCCGTCCGAGTGGCGCGACGGATGGCCGCGCGACTTCGGGCGGGACGGTGTCTCCGGGCTGGTCACCCTCGACCGTGCGATGCGGGCTCGGGACGTGTCGCGTCCCGGCCCCGACGACGAGGAGCTGGCGGTGGAGGTGCTGGCCGACCTGATGGCCCGGGTCGACGGCCGGCGACCCAGCCGCACGTCCGCCTAGGGGCCGGTCCGGCGGTGCGCCCGGGGACCGGCCCGGTCGTGCGTGCACGGTCGGCTCAGGCCGTCCGGTCGCGCTCGTAGTCGGCGAGCAGGGCGATCCGCCGCGCGTGCCGCTCCTCCCCGCTGAACGGGGTGTCGAGGAACAGCCGGACCAGCTCCAGCGCCTCCTCCTCGGTGTGCATGCGCGCGCCGACGGCGACGACGTTCGCGTCGTTGTGCTGACGGGCCAGGGTGGCGGTGTCGCGGTCGTAGGCCAGGGCGGCGCGGGCGCCGACGACCTTGTTCGCGGCGATCTGCTCGCCGTTGCCCGAGCCGCCGATGACGACGCCCAGCGAGCCGGGCTCGGCGACGGCCGCCTCGGCCGCCGGGATGCAGTAGACGGGGTAGTCGTCCTCGGCGTCGTAGGCCTCCGGCCCGTGGTCGACCACGTCGTGCCCGTCCGCGACGAGGGCGCTGACCAGGTAGTTCTTGAGGTCGAAGCCGGCGTGGTCGGTGCCGATGTGTACGCGCATGGCAGCAGTCTGGCAGACGCCGCCGACGCCCCCACCGGCGCTGCGCCGCGCCCCCGGACGGCTCCCGGTGCCTAGGGTGGACGCCGTGCCCGCTCCCCCGCTGCGCCTGGACCGGCGCCGGCTCCTCGGCTGGGGCGGCGCCCTGGCCGCCGGTCTCGCCGTCGGCGGCTGCACCGGCGACGAGCCGCCCGCACCGGCGCCGTGGCAGCAGCGGCTGCGGACCGCGACGCCGGCCGGGCCGCGCCGGATCGGCGTCCTCGGCGACTCGGTCGCGTTCGGCTCCGGCAGCTCCTCGCCGAAGCCGCTGCACAGCCTCGTGGGCCTGCTGCGGCAGAGCCTCGCCCGCACCTACGGCGACGGCGGTACCGGCTGGCTGCTGCTCAACCAGCAGGCCTGGCCGGTGACGGCGCAGAACCGGGGCTGGGACCCCCGGCTGGTCGTCCACGGCCCGGTGACCAAGATCGCGGCGGGGCTGTTCCGGCGGACCTGCGCCGGCCTGCCCGACGGCGGCCCGGACGGCTCCCGCGCCCACGTCGAGCTGACGGCCGAGGGCCGGACCGCCACCACCCTGGTGCTGGCCCAGCCGGGCGGCCGCAGCCAGCAGCTGGTGTCGGTCGACGGCGGCGCCCCGGTCGCGCTGCGCAACGTCCTCACCGGCGGCCCGGAACCGGACGTCGCCCCGCGCGGCGGACCGGTGGCGGGCCACCTCGTCAGCGAGGTCGACCTCGGCTCCCCCGGCCGGCACACGGTGCGGGTCTGGGCTAGCGGCGGCCCGGTGCACCTGGTCGCCGTCGGCACCGGGACGGGCGCGGGCCCCTACGTCGTCGACGAGCTGGCCGTGGCCGGGGAGTCGCTGGAGACCTTCCTCGGCCCCGACGACCCGGCGCGCGAGAGCTTCTTCGGGCTGCCCTTCCTCGACACCCTGGCCGAGGACCTGCTGCTGGTGGAGCTGGGCGCCAACGACTACAACGCGGGCCGGCCGCTGGACGCCGTCGAGGCCGACCTGCGCCGCCTCGTCACCCGGCAGCAGGCCACCGGCGGCGACGTCGCGCTGTGCTTCCCGCCGGTCTCCAGCCCGACGCTGTACCGGCCCGGCACGCCGACCTACGCGGACTACACGACCCGCTGGACGGCCGTCGCCGACGACCTCGGGATCGGCTTCTGCGACCTCAGCCGGATCTGGGGCGACACCTTCGCCGAGGCGTCGGCGCTGCAGCCGCCCCGCTACGCCGACCTGCTGCACCCCACCGACGCGGGCGCCGCCGACCTCGCCGCGCGGGTGCAGGACTTCCTCGGCCTCTGAGCCGACGACGGGCTTGGGGTGCTCCCTACCCTGGCCGTGTGCCCGACCCGCTGACCCGTCGCCGCGTGCTCGGCCTCGGCGCGGGGCTGGCGGTCACCGGCCTGGCGGGCTGCGGCGCGGTGCCCGACCTCGGCGGCGGGGTCGCCGAGCGCGGGGAGAGCGCCACCTGCGTGCCGCGCTCCGCGCTGGGCTCCCACCGCACGGTCGGCGGGCTGCCGCTGGTCTACGAGCCGGACGGGCGGCGCAGCGCCTTCCGCTTCGACGCCGCCTTCCACGCCCGGCTGGGGACCTGGGCCGAGGGGCTGGCCGCGGTGCTGCCGTCGCCGCCGGAGCAGCTCAGCACCTACGGCAGCTGGACCGACGGCGGCACCGCCTGCGACTCCTGGCACCACGCCGGCCGGGCCTTCGACCTGGCCCGCGTCCGGCTGGCCGACGGCACCGAGGTGTCCTGCCGCCACGACCGCTGGCGCTCCCTCGACGGGGCCCGGCTGGACGAGGCCAGGCAGCGCTACTGGGCCCTCGCCGCCGGCCTGCACGCCCGGTTCTCCTACGTGCTCACCTACCTCTACGACGCCCAGCACGCCAACCACGTGCACGTCGACAACGGCCGCTCCGGCGACGGCGACCCCACCTTCAGCCCGCGCTCGGGTGTCCAGGTCGACGTCGTCCAGGCCGTCTGCCGCTACCTGTGGGGGCAGCCCGTCGAGCTGACCGGCTCGTGGGACGCCGCGACCCGCCGCGCGGCCGGCACGGTGCTGGACGGGCTCGGCCTCGACGACGACCTGCAGGCGCCGGGCAGCTGGACCGGCCTGATGTCCGCCGCCGCCGCGCGCGGCCGGGACTGACGCCGGACCCGCGGTACCCCGGGAACCGCTGACGGGTCGCGCGCCGCGCGTCCTCCGACGGCCCACCGCTCAGCGGTTCCGCACCGGCGACCCGCGAGCGGGTGACCAGCGGCGCCCCGCTCCCGACAGCGGTGTCAGGAGCGCGTGACAAGATCGCCCGCATGTTTCCCGACAACCTGACGCGCGCCGAGGCGCAGGCCCGCGCAGCCCTGCTGCGCACCTCCCGCTACGCGGTCGAGGTGGACCTGTCCGGCGCCGGCCTGCCCGACCCGGAGCGCGAGTTCGTCTCCCGCACCACCCTCTCCTTCACCGGGCTCGGGACGGGCTCGACGCACCTCGACCTCATCGCGTCCTCGGTGACCAGCGCCAGCCTCGACGGCGTCGCGCTGGACCCGGCGTCCTTCGCCGCCTCCCGGCTGCCGCTGGAGGTGACCCCGGGCGAGCACGAGCTCACCGTCGTCGCCGTCTGCCGCTACAGCCGCAGCGGGCAGGGCCTGCACCGCTTCGTCGACCCGGTCGACGGCCGCACCTACCTCTACACGCAGTTCGAGTCCTCCGACGCGCGCCGCGTCTACGGCTGCTTCGAGCAGCCCGACCTCAAGGCCCGCTTCACCATCGCCGTCGTCGCGCCGCAGGGCTGGCAGGTGGTCTCCAACGGCCACGCGCTGGAGCGCGAGCCCGCCGGTGAGGGCTTCGTCCGGCACCGGTTCAGCGAGACCGAGCCGATCTCCACCTACCTGACCGCGCTGGTGGCCGGGGACTACGTCAGCGTCACGTCCAGCTACGAGGCGCTGGCCGGCGAGCTGCCGATGGCGATCTACTGCCGCGCCTCACTGCTCGAGCACCTCGACGCCGACGAGATCTTCGCCGTCACCACCGACGGGTTCGACGTCTTCGAGACCCAGTTCGGCTTCCCCTACCCCTTCGGCAAGTACGACCAGGTCTTCGTGCCGGAGTACAACGCCGGAGCCATGGAGAACGTCGGCTGCGTCACCTTCCGCGACGAGTACATCTTCCGCAGCCGGGTGACCGCCGCCTCCCGTTCCCGGCGCCAGGACACGATCCTGCACGAGCTGTCGCACATGTGGTTCGGCGACCTCGTGACCATGCGCTGGTGGGACGACCTGTGGCTCAAGGAGTCCTTCGCGACCTGGGCGTCCAACTTCGCCGTCAGCGAGCTGGCCGAGGACAAGACGGCCGTCTGGGCCCGCTTCCTGCACGGCTTCAAGACCAACGCCTACCGCGGCGACCAGCTCCCCTCCACGCACCCGGTGGCCGCCGACATCCCCGACCTCGAGGCCGTGGAGTCGAACTTCGACCAGATCACCTACGCCAAGGGCGGCTCGGTGCTCGTCCAGCTGGTCGGCTACGTGGGCCGCGAGACCTTCCTCGAGGGCCTGCGCACCTACTTCGCCGAGCACGCCTTCGGCAACACCTCCCTCGACGACCTGCTGCGCGCGCTGGAGGAGGCCTCGGGCCGCGACCTCGGCGCCTGGTCGGCGCAGTGGCTGGAGCAGCCCGGCGTCAACCTGCTCGCCCTCGAGCTGGGCACCGAGGACGGCCGGATCACCTCCGCCGCGGTCCGGCAGACCGCGCACGCGTCCTGGCCGACGCTGCGCGACCACCGCATCGCCGTCGGGCTCTACGCCCGCGAGGGCGACGCCCTCACCCGCACCGACCGCGTCGAGGTGGAGGTCAGCGGCGAGCTCACCCCCGTGCCGGCCCTGGTCGGGCGCCCGCTCCCCGACCTGCTGCTCACCAACGACGAGGACCTGACCTACAGCAAGGTCCGCCTCGACCCGCACTCGACGCGGACGGCGCTCGCCGCCCTGCCGGGGCTGCCCGACCCGCTCTCGCGCGCCGTCGGCTGGCAGGCGCTCTGGGACGCGACCCGCGACGCGACGCTGCCCGCCGACGCCTACCTGGACCTCGTGCTCCGCGGGCTGACCCGCGAGACGGACCTGACGGTGGTCGGCAACCTGCTCGGCCAGGCCGCGGTGACGGCCGGCAGCTACACCCCGCCCGCCACCCGCGCCGCGACGGCGACCACCTGGCAGCAGGGCCTGCGCCGGCTGCTGCACGAGGCCGCCGCCGGCTCGGACCACCAGCTGGCCCTGGCCCGCGCCTTCGTCGGCGCGGCCCGTGACGAGGACTGCGCGGCCGAGGTCGAGGGCTGGCTGGACGGCCGCGACGTGCCGGCCGGGCTCGAGCTCGACCAGGACCTCCGCTGGGCCGTCGTCGCCCGGCTGGCCGGCCTCGGCCGCGCCGACGAGGCGCTGATCGCCGCCGAGGAGCGGGCCGACGGCTCTGTCACCGGCCAGGAGCGGGCCGCCGGTGCCCGCGCCGCCCGCCCGACCGCCGAGGCCAAGGCCGAGGCGTGGCGGCTCGCGGTGGACGAGGACACCATCCCCAACGCCCAGCAGAGCGCCATCTGCCTCGGCTTCTGGCAGCGCCAGCAGGACGCGCTGCTGCAGCCCTACGTGGAGCGCTACCTGCAGCTGGCGGAGGACATCTCGGCGAGCCGCGGGGTCTGGGCCACCAAGGGCGTCGCGCTGCGCAAGAGCGCGCTGCGCAACCTCTTCCCCTGGCCGGGTGACCTGCAGCCCTTCCTCGAGCAGCTGGACGCCTGGCTCGCGGACGCCGAGATCGCCCCGTCGGTGCGCCGGATCATCCTCGAGCGGCGCGACGAGGCGGTCCGCGCCCTGGCCTGCCAGCGCGTCGGGTCCGCCTGAGCACGGCGGCCGAGCCGGGCCGGCACCTCGCGCGGGAGGTGGCCGTCCCGGGGCCGTTCGCCGGGGCCGCGCTGCTGGACTTCCTGCTCCGGCACGCGGTAGCCGGGGTGGAGATCGGGGCGACGGCTGACGACGGGTCGGTCCGCTACGCCCGGACGCTGGGCCTGGCGCACGGGCCGGCGACGCTGGACCTGCGGTGGGCGGACGGCGTGCTCGCGCTGGCGGTCGACGCCGACCCGCGCGACCACGGCGAGGCGGTCCGGCGCGTCGAGCACCTCGTCGACGCGGCAGCCGAGCCGGCCGTCGTCGACGCCCACCTGGCGCGCGACCCGGCGCTGGCCGGGCTGGTGGCCGCCACCCCCGGGCTGCGGGTGCCGGGCGTGCTGGACCCCGCCGAGATGCTCGTCCGGACGCTCATCGGCCAGCAGATCTCCCTCGCGGCCGCGCGCACCCACGGGGCCGCGCTGAGCGCACGGCTGGGCTCCCCCGCGGCTGGCGGTGGTCCCGGCCTGGAGCGGCTGTGGCCGACGCCCGCGCAGTTCGCCGCGGTGGACCCGACGACGCTGCCGATGCCGCGGGCCCGGGGGCGCGCGCTGGTCGGGGTGGCGGAGCGGCTGCTCGACGGCCGGCTGGTGCTGGACCCGGCGCTGGACCCCGTCGAGGCCCGCGCCGCCCTGCTGGCCTGCCCCGGGATCGGGCCCTGGACAGCCGACTACGTGCTGATGCGGGTCTGGCACGTCCCCGACGTGCTGCTGGTCTCCGACCTGATCATCGGCCGGGAGCTCGCCGCCCTCGGCGCCGCCGACCCGGCGTCCTGGTCGCCCTACCGCTCCTACGCCACGCTCCACCTGTGGCACGCGTTCCTGCAGCGCTCGCCGACCTGAGGCTGCCGCTGCCTGAGCCTCCACCGCGGCCTGAGCCCGGACCCGCGGCCTGAGCCTGTCGAAGGCCCGTCGACGAGCTCAGGGGAGGGAGGACCGACGGCCTGGGCTGGGGGAACGGGCGTCAGGAGATGCGCGAGGTGTGCAGCGTCTCGGGGTGCCGGGCGGACTGGCCCAGCTGCTGGATGCCGTTGACGAGGCCGCCGACGACGTCGCCGGTCAGGAACGAGGTCTGCATGGAGACGGCGGCGAGGCGGCAGTCGAAGTCGTCGAGCACGCGGCGGGCCGTGGTGCCGGTGACGATCTCCAGGGAGCGGCCGGCCGGGTCGCAGAACACCAGGACGGTGCCGTCGGCGTCCTTCAGGCCGGCGTGCAGCCGCTCGGCGTGCCGGCGGACCGGGACCTCGCCCGGCCCGACGTAGACGGAGAAGGCGAGGCCGGAGATCTCCTCGGCGACCTCGACGGCGCGCTGCAGGCGGCGCTTCTCGACGAAGTCCAGCACCTCACCAGCGGGCACCGGCGCCACCCGTCGTCGCGTCGTCGTCGTGCTGGGCGCGCCGGGCCCGGCCGCCCTGCGGGGCGCCGTCGTCCTGGGCGTCCTGCGCAGCCCCCTCCGTGACCGCCCGGTGGCCGGCCTCGATGGACTCGCGGGCCTGCTGGCTCTGGATCGAGGGCTCGACCCGCTCGCCGTTGACCCAGATCGGCTGGTTGGCCACGGCGGGCGTGCCCATGTTGCCCTTGACGGCGTGGTGCACCCGGGTGAGCACGGCGATGACCGCGATGACCAGCAGCGGCGCCCCCACGAGCAGGCCGAGCACCTCGAGCAGCGAGGGGCTCGGGGCCTCCGGCCAGCCGGGCAGGGTTTCCAGAGGCACTAGCATGCTCAGGAGCTGATTCACCCTCCTACCGTAGCGGGAGGGCCAGCCCCGCCGTCACACGTACGTGGGTCGCGGGCGAGAAGAGCCCGCGCACGGTGCCTGAGGAGGATCACGTCGGTGGCTGAGCCCGCGACGACCACGTCACGCCTGGTCCTGGACGCCGACCAGATCCAGCGGACCTGTGCCCGGATGGCCCACCAGGTGCTGGAGGCCAACCGCGGCGCCGAGGGCCTCGTCGTCCTCGGCATCCCGACCCGCGGCGTCCCCCTGGCCGAGCGGCTGGCCCGCGCGATGGCCGACGTCGAGGGCGTCGACATCCCCGTCGGGGCCCTGGACATCACGCTCTACCGCGACGACCTCCGCCGCCACCCCACCCGGGCCGTCGGCCGCAGCCGGCTGCCGGTCGGCGTCGACGACGCCGTGGTGGTGCTGGTCGACGACGTGCTCTTCTCGGGCCGCACCGTCCGGGCCGCGCTGGACGCCCTCGGCGACCTCGGCCGGCCCCGCGCCGTCCGGCTCGCGGTGCTGGTGGACCGCGGCCACCGCGAGCTGCCGATCCGCGCCGACCACGTCGGCAAGAACCTGCCCACCCGGGCCGACGAGCGGGTCAGCGTCCGGCTCGAGGAGACCGACGGGGTCAACGAGGTCACCATCTCCCCCGGCTGGGACGGCGCCGGGTCCGAGCTGAGCACGCCCGACGAGGAGGGGACCCGCTGATGCGGCACCTGCTGTCCGCCGCCGACCTGAGCCTGGCCGAGACCTCGGCGATCCTCGACCTGGCCGAGGAGATGGCCCAGGTGCAGGCCCGGCCGGTCAAGAAGCTGCCCGCGCTGCGGGGCCGCACCGTCGTCAACCTGTTCTTCGAGGACTCCACCCGCACCCGGTCCTCCTTCGAGCTGGCCGGCAAGTGGCTCTCCGCCGACGTCATCAACGTCAGCGCCAAGGGCTCCTCGGTCTCCAAGGGCGAGTCGCTGCGCGACACCGTGCTGACGGTGGCCGCGATGGGCGTCGACGCGCTGGTCATCCGGCACGGCGCCTCGGGCGCCCCCGGCCAGGCCGCGCAGTGGGTCGACGCGCACGTGCTCAACGCCGGCGACGGCACCCACGAGCACCCCACCCAGGCCCTGCTCGACGCGTTCACCCTGCGCCGGCACTTCCGCACCACCGAGCCGGACCTCGACACCTTCGCCGGCAAGCGGGTCGTGATCGCCGGCGACGTCACCCACTCCCGCGTCGCCCGCAGCAACGTGCTGCTGCTGCAGACCCTGGGCGCGGACGTGACCCTGGTCGCCCCGCCCACGCTGATGCCCTCGGGCGTCGAGACGTGGCCGGTGACCACCAGCAGCGACTTCGACGCCGTGCTGCCCGAGGCCGACGCCGTGATGATGCTCCGCGTGCAGCGCGAGCGGATGTCGGGCGGCTACTTCCCGACGCCGCGAGAGTACACCGTCGGCTACGGCCTCACCCGCGCCCGGCTGGCCAGCATGAGGCCCGGTTCGGCGATCTGCCACCCCGGCCCGATGAACCGCGGCCTGGAGATCTCCGCCGACGCCGCCGACGCGGCCAGCTCCCTGATCCTCGACCAGGTGGCGGCCGGCGTGGCCGTGCGGATGAGCGTGCTCTACCAGCTGCTGGGCGGCGAGGACGCCCCGGCGACCCCCCGAGGAGATCTCTGATGCCCGACGTGCTGGTCACCGGCGCCGACCTGCTCGGCGCCGGACGCGCCGACCTGCTGCTGCGCGACGGGCGCTTCGCCGACCCGGCGACGGCCGGCCCCGACGTCGAGCGGGTGGACGCCGACGGCCTGGTCGCCCTGCCCGGCCTGGTGGACCTGCACACCCACCTGCGCGAGCCGGGCCGCGAGGACGCCGAGACCGTGGCCAGCGGCACCGACGCGGCCGCCCGCGGCGGGTTCACCGCCGTGCTGGCGATGGCCAACACCAACCCCGTCACCGACACCGCCGAGGCCGCGGAGCACGTCGCCGCGCTGGGCCGGCGCGACGGGCACGCCCAGGTAGTCCCCGTCGGCGCCATCAGCAAGGGCCTGGCCGGGGCCGAGCTGGCCGAGCTGGGCCTGATGGCCCGCTCGAGCGCCGGCGTCCGCGTCTTCTCCGACGACGGCCACTGCGTCACCGACGCCCGGCTGATGCGCCGGGCGCTGGAGTACGTCCGCGCCTTCGACGGCGTCATCGCCCAGCACGCGCAGGACCCGCGGCTGGCCGGCCCGGACGCCTGCTGCCACGAGGGCGAGCTGTCCGGGCGCCTCGGCCTGCCGGGCTGGCCGGCGGTCGCCGAGTCCACCGTCGTCGCCCGCGACGTCCAGCTGGCCGCGCTCACCCGCTCCCGGCTGCACGTCTGCCACGTCTCGACCGCGGAGACCGTCGACGTGCTGCGCTGGGCCAAGGCCCGCGGCGTCGACGTCACGGCCGAGGTGGCCCCGCACCACCTGCTGCTGACCACCGCGGAGGTCGCCGGCTACGACCCGACCTACAAGGTGAACCCGCCGCTGCGACCCGACGAGCACGTCGCCGCGCTGCGCGAGGCCCTCGCCGACGGGACGCTCGACGTCGTGGCCACCGACCACGCGCCGCACGCCCGGCACGACAAGGAGCACGCCTTCGCCGACGCCGCCCCGGGGATGCTCGGGCTGGAGACGGCCCTCGCCGTGGTCCTCGAGACGATGGTGCTGCCCGGCCGCCTCGGCTGGGGCGACGTGGCCCAGCGGATGTCCGCCGTCCCCGCGCGCATCGCCCGGCTCACCGGCCAGGGCCGCCCGCTGGCCGTCGGCGAGCCCGCCAACCTGACGCTGGTCGACCCGGCCGCGCGCGCCGTCGTCGACCGGGCCGGCTCGGCGTCGCTGTCCCGGAACAACCCGTGGCACGGGCGCGACCTGCCCGACCCGGTGGTCGCCACCTTCTGGGCCGGCCGGGCCACCTACCGCCGGGCCTGACCGCCCGGCCGCCCGGGCGTCACCTAGGCTGACCGCCTCGGGGATCGTCGCCAGTCCTGGGAGACCCCGATGACCTCGCTGCTGCCCGCCGACCACCGGGCCCCAGCCGCCCCGACGGCGCTGCGGGAGGTCCTGGACCACGACGGGATCCGCTCGGTCTACCAGCCGCTGGTCGAGCTGGCCACCGGACGGCTGGTCGGCTACGAGGCGCTCGCCCGCGGCCCGGTGGGCCCGCTGGAGCGGCCCGACCACCTCTTCGCCGCCGCCCGCGAGCACGGCCTGCTCGCCGAGCTGGACGCCGCCTGCCGCCGGTCGGCGCTGCGCGGCGCCGTCGGTCAGGGCCTCGTCGCCCCGCTCACCCTGTTCGTCAACGTCGAGCCCGAGGTGCTGGAGAGCGCTCCCCTCGACGACCTCGTGGCCCTCGCCGCGCAGGCGCCCGGCCGGCTGCGGGTCGTGCTGGAGATCACCGAGCGCGCGCTCACCGCCCGTCCCGCCGAGCTGCTGCAGACGGTGCAGCGGGTCCGCGAGCTGGGCTGGGGCGTGGCCCTGGACGACGTCGGGGCCGAGTCGGCGTCGCTGGCCTTCCTCGAGGTCGTCCGGCCGGACGTGGTGAAGCTGGACCTCCGGCTGGTGCAGCAGCGGCCCGACCGGGCCGTCGCCGAGATCATGAACGCGGTCAACGCCTACGCCGAGCGCAGCGGGGCGCTGCTGCTGGCCGAGGGCATCGAGACCGAGCAGCACCGGCGGGCCGCCGAGGCGCTGGGCGCGACGCTCGGCCAGGGCTGGCTGTTCGGCCGCGGCACCGACCACCCCGCCGGTCCGGACGCCGTCGACGTCGCGCCGCTGGCCCTGGCGACGTCGGCGGACCCGGTGCCGCCGGGACCCCGGGTCACCCCCTTCGACTGCCTGCCCGCGGGCACGCCGCTGCGCCGCTCCACCAAGCGGCTGCTGGTGCAGCTGAGCATCCAGCTGGAGCGGGAGGCCCGACGGCTCGGCGACACCTGCGTGGTCGGCGCGACCTTCCAGCACGCCCGGCACTTCACCCCCGACACCGCGCGCCGCTACGCCGGGCTCGCCGCGGGCACGGCCTTCACCTGCGTCCTGGGCGAGGGGCTGGGCGACGAGCCGGCGCCCGGGCTCCGCGGCGCCCCGCTGGCCGCCGACGACCCCGTGGCCGACGAGTGGGACGTCACCGTCCTCAGCCCGCACTTCAGCGCCGCGCTGCTCGCCCGCGACCTGCGCAGCGGCGGCCCCGACGGCGAGCGCGAGTTCAACTACGCGCTCACCTACCGGCGCGAGACGGTGGTCGCGGCCACCCGGGCCCTGCTCGGCCGGGTCGCCCCGCGCCGCTGACCCCCGCCAGGGGTATCGCGGGAGGCCCTGCGGTGCTCTCCTGGGGGGAGGCTGCCGGAGGTGGCCGGGCGGGGGTGGGTGATGGCGGTGACGAGCGGGACCGCGGCGCTGGACGAGCTGCGACGGCTGCTGGACGAGGGGCACCCGGACCTGCCCTTCGCCGAGGCGCCGCTGCCGCCGGGCCACGACCGCGAGGAACCACCCGGCTGGCTGTGGGCGGACGGCCCGGTCCGGCCCGGGCTGCGGGACCCCGCCGCCTACACCGCCACCCTGCACGCCGACCCGGTGCTCCGGCCGGTGCTGCACCTCTCCCCCGCCGCAGCCCTGGCGCCGGCGGGCGGGACGGCGGACGGGCGCGGGGACGGGTCGGTCGGGGGCGCGAGCCCGGCCCAGCAGGCCTACCTGCGGGCCAGCATCGACGTCACGATGAAGGGCGGCACGACCAGCGGCGTCATCTACCCGCTGGCCCTGTGCGAGATCGCCCGCGACTTCCGGCTGCGCAACGTCGGCGGCGCCTCGGCCGGCGCCATCGCGGCGGCGTTCGCCGCGGCTGCGGAGGTGGGCCGGGCCACGGCGGACCTGCGCGACGAGCCGCCCGCCCCGGCGCGCCCCGAGCCGGCCCGCGACGGCCACCTCCGGCGCGGCTTCGCCGGGCTCGCCGACGTCATCGCCTGGCTGGCCCAGGTCGACGACCCGGCGGGCACCCCCGACGAGCTGCGCACCGCTCAGCTGTTCAAGCCCAAGCGGACGGCCCTGCCGCTGTTCCGGCTGGTGGCCGCGGTGATGCGCGGCCGGTCCTGGGCGCTGCCCCTGCTGGCCGCCACCAGCTTCGGCGACGGGGTGCGCGCCGTCTGCCTCGCCTTCCTGCTGGTCCTGCCCGCGCTGCTCTCCGTCGGCACCTGGCTGGTGGAGGGCGCCCCCGCCCCCGACCCGGTCACCGCCTACCTGGTGGCCGCCGGGTGGCTGCTCGCCCTCACGGTGGCCGTCCTCGGGCTCGCGGCCGGGCTGCTCTCCCTGCGCCGCCCGCGGCCGCCGGCGGTTCCCGCCGAGCTGCGCGAGCCCGTACCCGCCCCGCCCCGGCCGCCCGTCGCCCGCCGCACCGCCCTCCTGCTGGGGCTCGGCGGGCTCGGCCTGCTCGTCGTGGTCGCCCTGCCGCTGGTCTCGGAGACCTGGCGCTGGCTGGGCCTCGCCCGCTCGGTGCTCGCCTGGCTGGCCGGGGCGCTGGTCGTCCTGGCCGGCGTCGCCGTCAGCGTGCTCCGGCTGCTCGGCCGGGCGAAGAGCCACCGCTTCGGCCTGGTGGCCGGCAGCAGCACCGGCCCCGACGGCACCGGGTACCTCGACGGCCGCTTCGCCCGGCTGATGGGCATGCCCCGGGTGACCGTGCCGCTCAACCTGGTCGACTGGCTCGACCGCAGCCTGTCCGAGCTGGCCGGCACCACGGAGGTGCTGCGCTTCGGGCACCTGTGGGACGCCCGCTACACCGCCGCCGGGCCCCGGTCCGCCGCGCTGGCCGCGGCGCTCGAGCGGGCCGCCGCCTCCCCCGACCACCGGATGGTCAACCTGGAGCTGATGGCGAGCGAGCTGGTGCACCGGGTGCCGTACCGCTTCCCGCTCGCCCCGGGCGGGGAGCAGCTCTACCTGTCCCGCGGGGAGCTGGCCGGGGTCTTCCCGCCCGACGTCGTCGACGCCCTGACCGCCGGCGCCCCGCTCCGTGGCGGGCGCGACCTCGACACCGGCGCCGTGCTCGGCGACCTGCACCCGCTGCCGGAGGCGGCCGACCTGCCGGTCGTGTTCGCCGTCCGGGTGAGCCTGGCGTTCCCCGGCCTGTTCGAGGCCCTGCACCTCTACCGGACGGCGGCCCCGTCGGTCGTCCGCGACGACTTCGGCGCCCCGGTGCGCCGGGACGGCCGCCGGCTGCACCACCCGGCCGGACCGGCCGACGGCCCGGGCAGCACCTGGGTGCAGGAGCTGTGGTTCACCGACGGCGGGGTGACCTCGAACTTCCCCATCCACTTCTTCGACGCGATCCTGCCGCGCTGGCCGACCGTGGGCATCAACCTCGGCGCGCACCCCCGCGGCGCCGGCCACCAGGACGTCTACCTGCCCAGCGACCGGCAGGCCGCCCACGGCGTGGCCGCCCCGATGGGCCGCAGCCTGCTGGGCTTCCTGGCCGCCGTGGTGGACACGGCCCGCAACTGGCGCGACACCGCGCAGACCTTCCTGCCGGCGTCGAAGGGCCGGGTGGCCTGGGTGCGCCAGCGCCCCGACGAGGGCGGGTCGAACCTGTTCATGCCCCGGGACCGGATCGCCGCGCTGGCGCTGCGGGGTGCGGTGGCCGGGGCCCGGCTGCGGCGCCGGTTCGCCGCCGACGGCCAGTGGCAACGCCACCAGTGGCTGCGGATGCGGGCCGGCCTGGACAACCTGGCCCAGCTGCACGCCCGGGTGGCGGCCGCGCTGCGCGACCCGCAGTACGCCCAGTTCACCCGGGGCGGGGAGGCGGGCCGGGCGGCGGTCAGCGGGATGATCGACGCGCTGGGGGCGCAGGCCGACCCGACCGGCGCGGGCTGCGACCCCTACGGCCGGCCCGACGGCACCGCGGGGGGCGACGCCGGGGCCGGCGGAGCCGCCGGACCGGGCGAGCCGACGCTGGCCTGGTACCTGCCGGGCGTCGACGACGTCTTCTGGGACGCCGCCGGCTCTCTGCTGCAGCACTACGGCGCGCCGCTGCCCCACGGCGCCGCGCTCACCGCCGACGCCCCGGCGCCGGCGGCGTCGCTGCGGCAGGTGCCGCCGAACTGAGGCCGACGGCTAGAGGAGGCCCTGCTCCGCGGTGCCGGCGGGGATGGGGCTGAGCCGGAGCACCTGGGTGGGGCCGGCGGTGAGGCCCGCCGTCAGCTCCTGCAGGCGGGCGACGGCCGGGCCGGAGCCGTGCGCGTCGAGCAGCGCGGCGCTGGTCCACTTCTCGAGCATGTAGATCTGGTCGTCCGGGGCGTCGTGGATGGCGTAGAGCAGGCAGCCCTCCTCCTCGTGGACGGCCGGGATGGCCTCGACGAGGGCGGAGCGCAGGGCGTCGAGCTGCCCGGGGGCGGCGGTGAAGACGGCGACGACGACGACGGTCTCGTCGGGAGCGGCGGTGCTGGTCACGGGATGCGGTTCTCTCTGCTCGGTGGGGTGCTCACCGTAGCCAGCGGTGCACCCCTGCCCGTGCACGAGGGGCTTGCCCGGACGAGGACACTGGCCCGGTGCCCGAAGGTGACAGCGTCTACAAGGTCGCCCGGAAGCTGGAGCCCTCGCTGGTCGGGCAGACCCTGGTGCGCGGGGAGCTCCGGGTGCCGGCGCACGCGACCGACGACCTCGCCGGGCACGCCGTCACCGGGATCGACACCCACGGCAAGCACCTGCTGACCCGGCTGGACTCGGGCCTGACCCTGCACACCCACCTCAGGATGGACGGCTCCTGGACCGTCACCCGGCCGGGCCGCCGGCTGCCGCGCGACCTGCTGCCCGACGTCAGGGTGCTGCTGGAGACCGCGGCCGGGTCGACCGCCTACGGGATCTCCATGCCGGTCGTCGAGCTGGTCCGCACCGCCGAGGAGCACGAGGTCATCGGGCACCTCGGACCCGACCCGCTGCGCGCGGACTGGGACCCGGCGGAGGCCGCCGCCCGCCTCGCCGCGGACCCGGCCCGGCCGCTGGCCGCCGCGCTGCTCGACCAGCGCAACGTCGCCGGGCTGGGCAACCTGTGGGTCAACGAGCTCTGCTTCCTCCGCGGGCACAGCCCCTGGACCCCGGTCGGCGAGGTCGACGTGCCGGCGACCCTGCGGCTGGCCGCCCGGGCCCTCAAGCACTCCGCCCTGGTGCCCGGCGCCTACCAGGTGACGACGGGCAACAGCCGACGCGGCCAGGACCACTGGGTGTCCGGCCGCAGCGGTCAGCCCTGCCTGCGCTGCCGCACGACCATCCAGGTCGCCGCCGAGGTGCCCGGCGACCCCGAGCGGCGTCGCACCTGGTGGTGCCCGCGCTGCCAGCCCGGACCCGGCCCCGACCGCTGACCCGCCCGACCGCCACCCGGAGGAGCACGGTGCCGTCCACCACCCCGAGCCGACGGCGCCCCCACCGCTGGCTCGGCGTGGTCAGCACCGGCGGACGGCCTGACGGCCTAGGCCGCCGTCTCCGGGACGGCGGGACGTGACGGCCGGCGGGCCAGCGCCACCCCGACGAGGGACAGCACCCCGCCGGCGACGGCCAGCAGCGCCGGCACCTCCTGCAGGAACAGCCAGCCCAGCCCGATGGCGATCGGCGGCACGACGTAGGTGGTCACGCCCAGCCGGCCGGCGCTGGTCCGGCTGAGGGCGTAGGCCCAGGTGGAGAAGGCCAGGGCCGTCGGCACGACGCCCAGGTACAGCACGCCCAGCAGGGCCGACGTCGGCGCCACCCGGACCTCCGCGACCAGCGTCGGGGCGAACACGAGCGTCGCGACCGTCCCCACCAGGCAGGCCAGCCAGGTGACCTGCAGCCCGGGCACCCGGCGCAGCACCACCTTCTGCGCCACCATGGCGACTGCGTAGACGACCGCGCTGAGCAGGACGAGCAGCACGCCCACGACGTCGGCGTCGCCTGTGCTGGTCGCGATCCCGATGACGAGCGTGCCGGCGAAGGCCACCAGGCCGCCGACGACGAGCGCCCGCGGGAACCCCTCGCCCAGCAGCAGGCCGGCCAGCACCCCGATGAGGATCGGCGCGACCTGGATGAGCATGGCCGCCGTGCCCGCGTCGACGTGCTGCTCGCCGGCGTTGAGGGCGACGTTGTAGACCCCGAACCAGGCGACCCCGATGAGGCCGACGAGGGCCCACTCCCGGCGGCCCAGCCGGACCTTGCGGCGGCCGGCGACGACCAGGGTGAGCACGACGCTGCCCACCAGGAGCCGGCCCAGCGTCAGGGCCCCGGGCGAGAAGTGCGGGCCGGCGGAGCGGATGACGACGAAGGCCGAAGCCCAGGCCAGCACCGTGGTGGCGACGGCGAGCAGCAGCCTCGCGTCCGGGGGCCCGTCCTGGACGGGATGCGGGCCCGGGCCCTCGTCGGGGCGGGTCGGGGTCACGGCAGGACGGGGCACGGGCCCACCCTCGCCGACGGCGTGGTCGCTCACCACCCGATTGTCGGTCCCGGGGCTGACAGTTCTGCCGCCCTAGGCTGGCCCCCATGCCCACCTGGTTCCCCGACACCCCGGCCGAGGTCGCCGCGTTCGTCCCGCTGCGGATCGCGTTCCTGCTGCTGGTGGCCGTGGTGGCGCGCGCGCTCCTGCACCGGCTGATCGACCGGACGGTCCGGCAGTCCGTGCGCCGGGCGCCCGTGACCCGGTTCAAGGCCGCTCAGGTGCTCTTCGAGACCCCGGACGCGTCGCCCGACCGGCGGGACGCGCGGATCGGCGCCCTGGGCAGCCTGGCCAAGAGCCTGGTCACCTTCGTGGTCCTGCTGGTGACGGCGCTGACCGTGCTGGCCGAGCTGGGCTACCAGATCACCACGCTGGTGGCGGGGGCCTCGGTCGCCGGCGTCGCGGTCGCGTTCGGCACGCAGAACATCATCAAGGACCTGATCTCGGGCGTCTGCATGCTCATCGAGGACCAGCTGGGCGTCGGCGACTGGGTCGACATGGAGAAGGCGTCGGGCCGGGTGGAGGCCATCGGCCTCCGCGTCACCTCGCTCCGCGACGACGACGGCACCGTCTGGTACGTCCGCAACGGCGAGGTGCTGCGGGTGGGGAACTACTCCCAGGGCGGGCCCGGCCGGCCCCCGGTGGTCGAGGAGCCCGCACCGGCACCCGCGCCCTAAGCCGGCCCCGTGCCCTGAGCCTGTCGAAGGGCCTTCGACAGGCTCAGGCCGCGGAGTTCGGCTCAGCGCGCGAGGTCGGGCTCAGGCCGCGGCGAGGGCTCAGCCCTCGACGAGCGTGGCCTCGAGGGTGATGGTGGTGCCGGTCAGGGCCTGCGAGACGGGGCAGTTCTTCTTGGCGTCCTGGGCCGCCTCCTCGAACTGCAGCGGCGTGAGGCCGGGCACGACGCCCTTGACGCTCAGCTTGATGCCGGTGATGCCCTCGCCGGCCTGGAAGGTCACGTCGGCGGTGGTGTCGATGGAGGTCGGCGCGTTGCCGGCCTGCGCGAGGCCGTGCGAGAGGGCCATCGAGAAGCAGGTGGAGTGGGCGGCGGCGATGAGCTCCTCGGGGCTGGTGCGGCCGTCGGACTCGTTGGCGCGCGAGGCCCAGTTGACCTCGAAGCTGCCGACGCCGGAGGTGACGAGCTCGACCTCGCCCTGGCCCTCCATGAGCGAGCCTTCCCAGTGGGCCTCTGCGGTGCGGACGGTAGCCATGCTTCTCCTCGTGTGGTCGGACCCGACCGACGCAGGTCGGGTGGGCGCGACTCATCCTGCCAGCCCGCAGCCTCGCGCGCGGCGACCGGTCCGGGAGCGGCCGCCGGTGGGTGGGGGATGATGGAGCCGATGACCGAGCCAGCACCGCCCCTGCAGACCTTCTACGACGCCGTCGGCGGGCACGAGACGTTCGTGGCCCTCGTGAAGCGCTTCTACGAGGGCGTCGCCGGCGACCCGCCGCTCCGCGCGCTCTACCCCGAGGAGGACCTCGGCCCGGCCGAGACCCGCTTCCGGATGTTCCTGGAGCAGTACTGGGGCGGTCCGACGACCTACAGCGAGCAGCGCGGCCACCCGCGGCTGCGGATGCGGCACATGCCGTTCGAGGTGACCCTCGACATGCGCGACCGCTGGCTGCGGCACATGCGCGACGCCGTCGACTCCCTCGAGCACCTGACCCCGGCCCAGTCGCAGGAGCTCTGGAGCTACATGGAGCGCGCGGCCCACTCGATGGTCAACCGGATGGACGGCCCGGCGGGCGCGGCCCGCGGCCTCCAGCTCTGACGTCCGGGTTGTGAGGAGTTCGTCCGGGAGTACCCGGTCGAACTCCTCACACCGTCAGGGTCGGTCGCTCAGAAGCGCTCGGTACCCGGGTAGACGACGGGCTTGAGGCTGTGCGGGTCGCGGCGCGACGCCGTCAGCGCCTCCTCGACCTGCTCCAGCCCGAACTTGCCGGTCACCAGGCCGTCGAGGTCGACGGCATCGCTGGCCGCCAGGCCGATGGCCGCGGGGTAGCAGTTGGCGTAGCGGAAGACGCCCGTCACCTCGAGCTCCTTGACCTGGATCGTGGCCACGGGCAGCTCCATCGCCGGCGCGCCCAGGCCGACCAGCACCACGCGCGCGGCCGGGGCGGCGACGCCGAACGCGGCCTGCACGGCCGGGGTCGCGCCGCTGCACTCGAGGATGACGTCGACGGCCTCGACCTGGCTCTCCAGCGGGGCCGTGGCGACGTTCGCGGTCTGGCTGGCGCCGCGCCGGCGGGCGACCTCCAGACGGGTGTCGTTGGTGTCGCTGACGCCGACCCAGGCGGCGCCGCGGGCGCGGGCCACGTCGGCGCACAGCAGGCCGACCGGTCCGGCGCCGGTGACCAGCACCCGGTCCCCCGGCTCGATCCGGGCCTTGCGGGCGGCGGCGACGGCGACCGAGAGCGGCTCGATGAGCGCGGCGGCCTCGTCGCTCAGGCTGTCCGGCACGGGGTGGGCCCGCGAGGAGTCCAGCACGACGTACTGGGTGAACGCGCCGTCGACGGGCGGGGTCGCGAAGAACTGGACGTGCGGGCACAGGTTGTAGCGCCCGGCCAGGCACTGGGTGCAGCGGCCGCAGGTCTCCTGCGGCTCCATCGCGACCCGCTGGCCGACGGCGCGGTCGTCGACGGCGCTGCCCAGCGCGCGGATGGTCCCGGACGCCTCGTGGCCCAGCACCAGCGGCGCCTCGACGACGAAGTCGGCGATCCGGCCGTGCTCGTAGTAGTGCACGTCGGAGCCGCAGATGCCGACGGCGGCGACCTCGATGAGCACCTGGTGCGGTCCGGGCTCGGGGACCGGGCCGGGCTGCACGGCGACCTCGTGCTCGCGCAGCAGCAGGGATCGGGTCTGGTCGCTCGGCGCCGAGGTGGTGGTCATGGCCGCCACCCTAGTGGCTGGCCGCGAGGTCCTCCGGAGCCCACCGGGCCAGCGCGGTGCGCTGAGACGGGGTCAGCGGGCGCTCCCCCACGACCACCGTCCGGGCGGTCGCGTGCAGGCCGCCGTCGCGCGGGTTGCGGATCTCCACGGCCAGGGTGAACGAGCGCGTGCCCAGGGCGCTGACCGAGGTGACGACGTCGTAGGGCTCCGGCTGCAGGTCCATCGGCCGGCGGTACTCCAGGTCCTGCCGGGCCACCACCCAGACGTCCTCGGGCTGCCAGTCCAGCGTGGCGAGCATGAGCTCGATCCGCGCCTCCTGCACGTAGTCGAAGTACTTGACGTTGTTGACGTGGCCGTAGGAGTCCAGGTCGGACCAGCGCACGGCCAGCGGGTGGTGCGACGCCGGCTCGGCGACGGCGGTCCGGGGCAGCGGGCGCAGCGGCCGGGGCGGCTCCAGCACCGCGCTCAGCCCGGCGCGCTCGCCCGGGTCCAGCCGGCGCAGCCCGCCGCCGGCGAGGTCGAAGGGGGTGGCGCCGGTCCGGGCCCGGGCGGCGAGCACGTCGCCGTCCCACACGTCGTAGGCGACGGTGAAGCGGCTCGCACCCACCGTGTCCGCCCACAGCTCGACCAGCAGCGGGCGCTCGCCGTAGCCGACGGGGGCCAGGTACTCCACCTGGTGGCTGACGACGAGCACGCCCGCGTCCAGCAGGTGCGCCATCTCCGGGGGTCCGGCCAGCAGCCAGTCGACGCGGGCCTCCTGGAGGTAGTCGAGGAACGCCGCGTTGTTGACGTGCCCCTGCGCGTCCAGGTCACCCCAGCGGATCGGACAGCGGTAGCGGTGCCGGCTCACCGGCTCATGCTGCCAGACGGCCCCCGCCCGACCGGCCCCTAGGATGAGCGCGCCCCGGCCGACCCGGGCCGGGCCGAGGAGGACGTGTGCCCGACCACGCCCCCCACCCCGCCCCCGGGGAGGTCGTCCCGCTGCGGTCGGTGAGCGCGAGGGCCTGGCTCTACGCCCTCCGCCGCGTCGGCCGCGGGTTCTGGCGCCACCAGGACCACGACCTCGCCGCCGGCCTCACCTACCACGCGGTGCTCGCCGTCTTCCCCGCGCTCGTGGCCCTCGTGTCGCTGCTGGGCCTGCTCGGCGCCGGCGACCGGTCCACCGACACCGTGCTGGTCGTCGCCCGGCTGCTGGTCCCCGCCGAGGCGCTCGGCGTCGTCGAGCCGCTGGTGGAGAACCTCGCGGCCTCCTCCTCACGGGTGGTGACCCTGGTCCTGGGCGTCGTCCTCGCCCAGTGGTTCGTCACCATCTACGTGCTGGCCGTCGGCCGCGCGCTCAACCGGGTCTTCGAGGTGCGCGAGGGGCGGCCGCTCCTGCCGCGCCTGGTCCGCACGGTGGGCCTGACGCTGGTCCTGGGCGTGCTCGTGCTGCTCGCCGCGGTCCTGCTCCTGCTGTCCGCGCCGGTGGCCGAGGCGCTCGGGTTCCTCTTCGGCGTCGGCTCGCCGGTGGTGCGGGTGGTCGGGGTGCTCAAGTGGCCGCTGCTCGCCGCGGTGCTGGCCCTGCTGGTCGGGCTGCTGTACGCCCGGGCCCCCAACGTGCGGCCGCCCCACCGGCGCTGGGTGAGCCCCGGCGCGGTGCTCGCCATCGTCATCTGGCTCGTCGGCTCGCTGGCCTTCGGCTTCTACGTCCGCCACGTCGCCGGCTACCAGCGCACCTACGGCGCGCTGGCCGGGCTCGTGGTTCTGCTGGTGTGGCTGTGGGTGTCCAACCTCGCGCTGCTGCTGGGGGCCGAGGTGGACCGCGAGGTCGAGCGGGTGCGCCAGCTCGCCGCCGGGGTGGCCGCGGAGGAGCGCGTCGTGCTGGAGCCCCGCGACGTCCGGCTCAGCGAGAAGGTGGCGGCGCGGGACCGCCGTGACGTCGAGGCCGGGCGACGCCTGCGGCAGCGCCGCCCGCCGCCGCGCTGACACCCTTGCGCCGGTCACGGGCCGCCGCCATGCTGAGGCGCCGGCGCCCCTGCACCGGTCCTCGACGACGATCGGACCCTCCGTGCCGCTCCGCGCCCCCGCTCCCCTCCCCGGCCCCCTCCCCGCTCCCCGTCCCGGCCGTCTCCGGCTGGTCGTCGCGACCGTCGCGCTGGCCCTCGCCGGCTCGACGCTGCTGGCCGGCCCCGCCCAGGCCGCGCCGGCCGGCGGGCGCACCGTCGCCCTCGGCGACTCCTTCGCCTCCGGGGAGGGCCTGGCCCCCTACCGCGCCGGCACCGACACGGCCACCACCACCTGCCACCGCTCGCCGCGGGCCTACCCCGAGCTGCTCGACGAGGGCCGGCACCCGGCGGTCAGCAGCGTCCGCTCGGTCGCCTGCTCCGGCGCGCTGACCGGCGACGTGGTCGCCGACCTCCGCCCGGGCGACGACGTGGCGGCCCAGACCGCCGCCCTCAGCCGGCGCACCCGGACCGTGACGCTCACCGTCGGCGGCAACGACATCCTCTTCGCACCGGTGCTGGCCACCTGCACCTACACCCCCGTCCCCGCGCTCCAGGGCGTCGTGCTGGGCCGCCCGGGCTGCCGGGAGAAGCTGGAGCCGCTGGTCGCCGGGGCCACCGCCGGGCTCGCCGGGAAGGTGCCGACCGGTCCGGGCCGCGTCAGCCTGGCGACGGTGCTGGCCGAGGTGCACCGCAAGGCCCCGCGCGCGAAGGTCTACGTCACCGGCTACCCCCGGCTGTTCGGGCTGACCGGCTTCGACGCCTACGGCTGCCGGGTCGGCTCCGTCGCTGGCGCCCCGCTGTACGTCAGCAGCGCCGACGTCCGCTGGGTGCGCGCCAAGGCCGACGGCCTCAACGCGGCCCTGCGGGCCGGCGTCGCCCAGGCCCGCAGCCTCGGTGTCCCGGCCACCTACGTCGACGTCGCCGACGCCTTCACCAGCCACAACGTCTGCGGCTCGGGCACGCCGTGGCTCAACGGCGTGCTGCTCGCCCCGACGGCGCCGCCCTCGCTGGACCCGGCCACCTTCCACCCGAACGCGGCGGGGCAGAAGGCCTACGCCAAGGCCGTCACCGCTGCCGTGCAGGCGCGCCCGCGCACCTGAGCGCACCCCCTCCGTCCGCCCGCCGGCGCCGAGATCCGGCCAGAAGTCCGGCCCGGACCAGAAGTTTGGCCCGGAGCAGAAGAGGTACTGCGGACGGAGGGGTCGCCCGGCCCCGCTGAGCAGAGGGGGCAGCCATGGCGTCGTCCGGTCCGGAGCCGTCCCGCCGCTGGTCGGAGGACTGGTCCCGGCCGGTGGAGCGCGTGCCGCCCGTCGTCGACGTGCTGGTGCCGACCGTCGACCGGCCGGCCGAGCTGGCCGTCACCCTGGCCGGCCTGGCCGCGCAGGACGACCCGCCCTTCCGGGTCACGGTCAGCGACCAGTCCGACGACGGCAGCGCGGCCCGCGCCCCGGCCGTCGAGGCGATGGTCCGGGTGCTGCGGGCCCAGGGCCGGGAGGTCCGGCTGCTCCGGCACCTGCCCCGCCGCGGGCTGGCCGAGCACCGCCAGTTCCTGCTGGACACCGCCGAGGCGGACCAGGTGCTGTTCCTCGACGACGACGTCTGGCTGGAGCCGGGCACGCTGGCCCGGATGTCGGAGGCCCTGGACCGGCTGGGCTGCGGCTTCGTCGGCAGCGCCCCGATGGGGCTGAGCTTCCTCGACGACCGCCGTCCGCACCACCAGGCGCCGTTCGAGCCCTGGGACGGCCCCGTCCGGCCCGAGCGCGTCCGCGACGACAGCCCGGCGATCGCCCGGGCCTCCCTGCACGGCGCGGCGAACCTCGTGCACGTCGCCGAGCGGGTGCCGGTCCCGCGCGACGGCTGGCTGCCGTACAAGATCGCCTGGGTCGGGGCCTGCACCCTGTTCCGCCGCTCGGCCCTGGTGGAGTCCGGCGGCTTCGACTTCTGGCGCCGGCTGCCCCCGTCCCACGCCGGCGAGGACGTCGCCGCCCAGTGGCGGGTGATGGAGCGCCACGGCGCCGCGGGCCTGCTGCCCAGCGGCGCGGTCCACCTCGAGGCCCCGACGACGGTCCCCGACCGCACGGTCGAGGCCCGATCCGTGCTCTTCGCCGACGCGCCCTGAGCGACCACCCCGCGCCCTGAGCCGCCGGCGGTCGTCAGACCTTCTCGTACATGCTCTCCAGCAGGTCGGCGTACTTGCCCTCGACCGCCTTGCGGCGGATCTTCATGCTGGGGGTGACCTCGCCCTCGTCGACGCTGAGCTCGCCGGGCAGGATCTCGAACTTCTTCACCGTCTCCCAGCGCTCCAGCCGCTTGTTGGCCGCGCCGACGTAGCCCTCGACCATGGTGCGGACCTGCGGGCTCTGCGCCAGGTCCTCGCCCTCGGCGTGCTCGACGCCCTGCTCCGACGCCCAGCCCGCCACGGCCTCGGGGTCGAGGGTGGTCAGCGCGGTGATGTACTTGCGGCCCTCGCCGTGCACGACCACCTGGCTGATGTAGGGGCAGGCGGCCTTGAGGGTGCCCTCGACCTTCTGCGGGGCGACGTACTTGCCGCCGGAGGTCTTGATCAGGTCCTTCTTGCGGTCGGTGATCCGCAGGTAACCATGATCATCCAGCTCGCCCATGTCGCCGGTGGCGAACCAGCCGTCGTCCTGCAGGACCTCGGCCGTGGCCTCGTCCAGGTGGTGGTAGCCGCGCATCACGGCCGGGCCCTTGATCATGATCTCGCCGTCCTCGGCGATGCTCACCTGCGTGCCGGGCAGCGGCGGGCCGACGGTGCCGAAGCGGGTCGCCCGCGGGTTGTTCACGCACGTCGCGGCGCCGGTCTCGGTGAGGCCGTAGCCCTCGAGGATCAGCAGCCCCGCGGCGTAGAACCACTCCTGCACCTCGCGGTTCAGCGAGGCCGAGCCGGAGACGAAGAACCTGATCTTGCCGCCCATCCGGGCCTTGATCTTGCTGAAGACCAGCCGGTCGGCCAGCGCGTACTGCACGGCCAGCAAGCCGCTCGGCTTCTTCCCGGCCAGCCGGATCGGCGTCGTCCGCCGGCCGACGGCGAAGGCCCAGTCGAAGATCTTGGCCTTGACCCCGGCGCTGGCCGAGGTCATCACCTTGGCCCGGACCTTCTCGAAGATGCGCGGGGCGCCGGCCATGAACGTCGGCTGCACGACGCCGAGGTTCTCCACGATGCGCTCGATGTTGCCGTCGACGGCGGTGGCGAAGCCGAGCCGCAGCTGGGCGGCGATCAGCACCTTGCCGAAGACGTGGCTGAGGGGCAGCCAGAGGTACTGCAGGTCCTCGGGCTCGATGATGTCGAACTCCTCGAGCGCGGCGCCGAGGTAGGTCCAGTTGTCCTGCACGAGGCGGACGCCCTTGGGGCGGCCGGTGGTGCCCGAGGTGTAGATCAGGGTGGCGAGGTGCTCGGGACCGATGGGGGCGATGGCCTCCTCGACGGCGTGCGGGTGCGCGGCCAGGTGCTCGCGGCCGCGCTCGGCGAGGGCGGCCCAGCTGATCACCCGCTCGTGGGCGGGGGTGCCGTCGATCTGCACGATGGTGGTGAGCTCGGGCAGCTCGTCGAGGTGGTCGAGGACCTTGGAGACCTGCAGCTCGTCCTCGGCGAAGACGACCTTGGACTGGGAGTCGCCGAGGATGTAGCTGACGTCCTCGTGCTGGGTGTTCGGGTAGACCGTGGTGGTCGCGCCGCCGGCGCACATCACGGCGAGGTCGGCGAGGATCCACTCGACCCGGGTGCCGGAGTCGATGGCGACGCGGTCCTCGGGGCCGATGCCCAGGGCGAGCAGCCCCGCCGCCAGGTCGAAGACCTGATCCTGCGTCTGCTGCCAGGTCAGGGAGACCCAGCGGTCGCCGTCGAGGTACCGGAGCGCCTCGCGGCCGGCCTTGGCCCGGACCTGGTCGACCAGCATCGCGGCGACGCTGGGGTGACGGGAGGCCAGCAGCGCTGACTCGGTCATGGTGTTCCACCTCGCGTGAGAAGGGCGCCCCCGGCGCACGCCACGCTCGGCCTGCCGCGGTGAGGGCTTGCCCTGAGCGTATCGGGCCCGCGCCCGCTCCCCCGCCCGCGCGGCCGTGCACAGCCGATTCTCAGCCTCCGGGCCGACGTCCCCCCGGTGACCTCAGGAGAGCCGCTCGAGGATGACGGCCATCCCCTGCCCCCCGCCGACGCACATCGTCTCCAGGCCCACCTGGACGTCGCGGCGCACCATGGCGTGCAGCAGCGTCGTCATGATCCGGGCGCCGGTGGAGCCGAACGGGTGGCCCAGCGCGATCGCGCCACCGTGCACGTTGAGCCGGTCCGGGTCGATGCCGAGGTCGCGCTGGGAGGCGATGACCTGCACGGCGAACGCCTCGTTGATCTCGACGAGGTCGACGTCGGACATCCGCATCCCGGCCCGGGTCAGCGCCTGCCGGCTGGCCTCGACGGGCCCGAGCCCCATGATCTCGGGGCTCAGCGCGCTGACCCCGGTGGCGACGATCCGGGCCAGCGGCGTCAGCCCCAGCTCGGCCGCGCGGGTGCTGCTCATGATGACCACGGCCGCCGCGCCGTCGTTGAGCGGGCAGCAGTTGCCGGCCGTCACGGTGCCGTCGGGCCGGAACACCGGGCGCAGCCCGGACACGCCCTCGAGGGTGACGCCGGCCCGGGGCCCGTCGTCGGTGCGGACGACGGTCCCGTCGGCGAGCGTGACGGGGATGATCTCGGCCTCGGGGACGCCGTCGGCGATGGCCTGCTCGGCCCGGTTCTGGGAGCGGACGGCGAACTCGTCCTGCTCGCGGCGGGTGATGCCGCGCAGCCCGGCGACGTTCTCGGCCGTCTGGCCCATCGCGATGTAGACGTCCGGCAGCTCGCCGTCGCGCCGCGGGTCGTGCCAGGGCCGGTTCTCCTCCGCGGTCGCGCGGGTGCGCTCGGCGGCGGCAGCGAAGGCGGGGTGGTGGCTCTCGGGGGCGTCGACGCCGGCGGAGCCGAAGCCGCGGTAGCGCGACACGCACTCGACGCCGCCGGAGACGAAGGCGTCGCCCTCCCCCGCCCGGATCGCGTGGAAGGCCATCCGCGCGGTCTGCACGCTGGAGGCGCAGAACCGGTTGACGGTGGCGGCGGGGACGCCGTCGAGCCCCAGCTGGACAGCGACCCGGCGGGCGATGTTGCCGCCGTGCTCGTCACGCGGCTCCGCGCAGCCGAGGTAGAGATCGTCGAGGGTGGCCGGGTCCAGCTCCGGGACCCGGTCCAGGACGCCGCGGACGACGCCGGCGGCGAGGTCGTCGGGGCGGACGGAGGCCAGCGAGCCCTTGACGGCGCGCCCGATCGGGGTCCGGCCGGCGGCGACGACGACGGCGTCGGGCATCAGTGGGCCCGCACCTTCACGGGCTGGCCGCCGAGCCCGAGGTCGCGCCCGATCAGCTCCTTCATGATCTCGTTCGAGCCGGCCCAGATCCGTGACACCCGGGCGTCGGCCCAGGCCCGCGTCACCCGGTACTCGTTCATGTAGCCGTAGCCACCCCACAGCTGGACGCAGGCGTCGAGGATGTCGTTCTGCACCTGGGCGGTCCACCACTTGGCCTTGGCCGCGTCGACGGCGGTGAGCCGGCCGTGCAGCTGCTCCATGACGCACGCGTCGACGAAGGCCTGCGTGACCTCGGCCGTGGTCACCAGCTCGGCGAGGGTGAACCGGTTGGCCTGGAACGAGCCGATCGGCTGGCCGAACGCCTGCCGCTCGCGCACGTAGACCAGCGTCTCGTCGAGGATCTGGCGGGCGTGGGAGAGGTTGTAGACGGCGGCACCGATCCGCTCGGTGACCAGCCGCTCCATCATCGCGACGAAGCCGCCGTCGACCTCCCCGACCACCTGCTCGGGGCCCAGCCGGACGTCGGCGAAGAACAGCTCCGCGGTGTCGGACTCCTGCTGGCCCACCTTGTCGAGCTTGCGGCCGCGCTCGAAGCCGGGCATCCCGGTCTCGACGGCGAACAGGGTGATGCCGCGGGCGCCCTTCTCCGGGCTGGTGCGCGCGGCGACCAGCACGAGGTCGGCCGACCAGCCGTTGGTGATGAAGGTCTTGGAGCCGTTGAGCACCCAGCCGTCGCCGTCGCGGACGGCCGTGGTCCGCAGGGCGGCCAGGTCGGAGCCGCCGGAAGGCTCGGTCATGCCGATCGCGGTGACCAGCTCGCCGGTGCAGAACCGGGGCAGCCAGCGGCGCTTCTGCTCCTCGGTGCCCAGCTCGACGAGGTAGGGCGCGACGCAGTCGGCGTGGATGCCGACGCACGAGGGGTAGGCGAAGGACAGCTTGGAGAGCTCCTCGCTGAGCACCATCGTGAACCGGGGGTCGTCGACGCCGACGCCGCCGTACTCCTCCGGCACGTTGAGGCCCAGCAGGTCGAGGCGGCCCAGCTCCAGCCAGACGTCGCGGCCGAAGCCGTGGTCGGCGATGTGCTTCTCCTGGTCGGGCCGCAGCACGCGGTCGACGAAGGTGCGGCAGGTGTCGCGGAACGCCTCGTGGTCCTCGTCGAAGATGGTGCGCCTCATCGCGTCCTCCCCGTCACCCTCGGGGCGAAGTTACCCGTCGGTAGGTAAGCGGCAGACTACCCGTTCCGCGCCCGCTGCGGCACCTCCGCGCCGAGCCGTCGCGGCCTGCACTACGGTCGCCCGGTGAGCACCGAGCGACGACGGGTCCTGCTGACCGGGGCGACGGGGACGGTGGCCGGGCAGCTGCTGCCGGCCCTGCGGGAGGCCTACGACCTCCGGCTGGTGGACGTCCGCGACACCGACCGGGACGGCCACCGGGTCGAGGGCGTGGAGCTGCTCGACCTGCTGGGGGCCGACGACGCGGAGCTGCTCGCGCTCGTCGACGGCGTCGACACGGTCGTGCACTGCGGCTACGCGCCGTCGGCCGGCGAGCCCACCTACGCGCAGGAGCGGCGCAACGTCGACATGACCCAGCGGGTCCTCGAGGCGGCGCGCACGGCCGGCGTCCGCCGCGTCGTCGCCGCGAGCACCAACCAGGCCTCGAAGTGGTACGAGCGGCCCTGGGCCGAGCACCGGATCGACCGCGTCGGTCCCGAGGACTACCCGAAGCCCGACTCCTGGTACGGCTGGGCCAAGGCGGCGTACGAGTCGATGGGCTTCCTCTACGCCTGCGGCGCCCTGGGCCGCCCCGTCGAGGTGGTGCTGGTGCGGATCGTCGCCCCGCGGGAGATCGACGCCGCCGACTTCGCCGACCGCCCCCTGGAGCGCTACCTGCGCGACATCGCCGGCTACGTGAGCCCGCGCGACCTCGCCCAGCTGTTCACCCGCTCGGTCGACGCCCCGTCGGTCGACGACCGGTTCGGCGTGCCGTTCCAGATCTTCTACGGCGTCTCGGCCAACGCGCGCACGTTCTGGAGCACCACCAACGCCCGGGAGGTCGTCGGCTACGACCCCCAGGACGACTCCGAGGTGCGGTTCGCCGACGACATCGCCCGGATGCTCGCCCGCGGCTGACCCGCGGCCGGGACCTGCTCAGTCCGCCAGCGGCTGGCCCCGGCGGGCCCGGATCCGGCCGACGACGTCGGTGGTGGACTGGCTGGGCACGAAGCCGAGGATCTGCACCTCGCCGCCGTAGCCCTCCACCACCGCCGCCTCGACGAGGTCCTCGGGCCGGTAGTCCCCGCCCTTGGCGTAGACGTCGGGCCTCAGCCGCTCCAGCAGCGGGACCGGGGTGTCGGTGTCGAAGACGGTGACGTAGGAGACGCAGCTGAGGGCGGCGATGACGCCGGCCCGGTCCGCCTCGCCGTTGATCGGCCGCTCCGGCCCCTTGAGCCGGCGCACGGAGCGGTCGCTGTTGACCGCCACCACCAGCACGTCGCCGAGCTGCGCGGCCTGCTGCAGGTAGGTGGTGTGCCCGCGGTGCAGGACGTCGAAGCAGCCGTTGGTCATCACGACCCGGCGGCCGGCCGCGCGCTCGGCGGCGACCCGGCGCAGCAGGGTCTCCTCGTCGAGCGCGGCGTCGCCCACGCCGAGGTGCTCGACCAGCTCGTCGGTGGAGCAGACCGAGGTGCCGAAGCGCTGAACGACGACGTCCGCGGCGGCCTGCGCCAGCGCGGCCGCGACGCGCAGCGGGGTGCCGGCGGCGCGGGCCAGGGTGAGCGCGGCGACGAAGGTGTCCCCCGCACCCGCCGCCTGCTTCTCGGCGCGCGGCGAGCCGGAGGTGCGGAACGGCCGGCCCTCGACGTCGTCGCCGGTCAGCAGCATCGAGCCGTCGCGGTCCAGGGTGACGAGCACCGCCGCCGCCCCCGAGCGCTCGCGGAGCTCGTCGGCCGCGCCGGTCAGCGCGGCCAGCCGGGTGCCGTCGGTGGGCACCGAGCGGCTGAGCAGCCGGAACGCCTCCTCGGCGTTCGGGGTGACCACGTCGGGCCGCAGGGCCGACCAGGGCGCGGCGTCGTGGGCGTCGACGACCACGAGGGGCGGGCGGGCCTGGCGGGTGAACGCGGTCCGGACGGCGTGCAGCAGGACGCCCGAGTCGTAGTCGCAGACCACCAGCGCCTCGGCCTCGACCAGGGCCTTGGCGGTGGCGGTGGCCAGGTCGTCCTCCAGGGCCGGCGTCAGCGCCAGGGGCTGGACGTCGTCGATCCGGACCAGCATCTGGTCGTCGGCGACCACCCGCGTCTTGGTCACGGTGGCGACGTCGGGTGAGTCCAGCAGCCCGCTGACCTCGACGCCGGCCCGCTCCAGCAGCGCGCGGAGCGTGCGGCCCGCCTCGTCGGCCCCGACCAGGCCGACCAGCCGGACGTCAGCGCCCAGCGCGGCCAGGTTCATCGCCGTGTTGGCCGCCCCGCCGGGGACCTCGTGCCGCCCGCTGACCTCGACGACGGGCGCGGGCGCCTCCCGCGAGAGCCGGTGGCTGGAGCCGACCCACCAGCGGTCGAGCATCACGTCACCGACGACGACGACCCGCGGCGCCCGGTGCCGCAGCGCCAGCGGGAGGTCGGGGGTGAGCGCGGTGACGTCGGCGAGGGAGGCGCTCACGCGGCTGCCCCGCGACCGGCGGCGGCGGAGCCGATCCAGCTGTTGGTACCCATAACTGCTCCTCCTACCCACTTCTCCTCGCCTCGACTGCTCGGGAGGAGAAGAAGTCCGGCAGCCCTCTGCAGGGACCGTAGCGGAGGTGCGGCAGGATCCCCGTCGTCGAGGAGAGGGAGGACGCGTGGAGGTCGAGAACACCTGGGTGGGGCGGGCGGCTCCCCGCTTCCCCGACGTGCGCCGGGTGGCGGTGCTGCGGGGCAGCGGGCTCGGCGACCTCGTGCAGTCGCTGCCGGCCGCGGAGGCCCTGGCGGCGGCGTACCCCGACGCCGCGCTGACGCTGCTGGGCACGCCCGGCCACCTCGCCCTGCTGGCCGAGCGGCCGTCCCCGTACCGGACGCTGCTGGCGCTGCCGGCCCGGCCCGGCGTCCAGGCGGGCGTCGAGGACCCGGCGGCGACGGCGACGTTCCTCGCGGACGCCCGGGCGCAGCGCTACGACCTCGCGGTGCAGCTGCACGGCGGCGGCCGCAACGCCAACCCCTTCCTGCTCGGGCTGGGCGCGCGGCACACCGTCGGCAGCCGGACCGACGACGCCCCCGAGCTCGAGCGGTGGCGCCCCTTCCTCCACCTCCAGCACGAGGTGCTGCGCGGGCTGGAGGTGGTGGCCCTGGCCGGTGCCGAGCCGGTCGGGCTGGAGCCGCGGATCCACCTGCGCCCGGTCGAGCAGGAGCAGCGGGACGCGGCCCTCGACGGCCCGCCCACCGTGGTCGTGCACCCCGGGGCCAGCGACCCGCGGCGGCACTGGCCGGTCGAGCGGTTCGCGGCGGTGGTCGGGGCGCTCGTCGCGGACGGGGTCCGGGTCGCGGTGGTCGGCGACGCCGCCGAGGCCGGGCTGGCGGAGGCGCTGCTGGCCGCGGTCGACGACCCCCGGGGGCGGGTCCGCTCCCTCGCCGGCGAGCAGGACATCGGCGCGCTGGTGGGCACGCTGGCGTCGGCCGACGTCGTGCTGGCCAACGACTCCGGGCCCCGGCACGTCGCCGCCGCCGTCGGCACCCGGACCGTCGGGGTCTACTGGGTCGGCAACGTCGTCACCGCCGCGCCGCTCGGCCGCAGCCGGCACCGGGTCCAGGTCGGCTTCACCACGCACTGCCCGGTGTGCGGGCGCGACCTCACCGAGCCGGGCTGGACGGCGGAGCGCTGCGAGCACGACCCGTCGATCGTCGGCGACGTCGACCCGGGCCGGGTGCTGGCCGACGTGCGGGCGCTGCTCGCCGACGCGGTGCAGGAGCGGCGGACGGCCGCGGGGACGGGAGGGCGACGTGGACAGGCTGGGTGAGCCGGACGGCCGACCGGAGCTGCTGGTGCTGCGCGCGCTGGGGCTGGGCGACCTGCTGGTCGCGGTGCCGGCGCTGCGCGGGATCCGCCGGGCCCGGCCCGACGCGCGGGTCGTGCTGGCGACATCGGCCTGGCTGGAGCCGGTGGTGGAGCTGGCCGACGCCGTCGACGTGCTGCTGCCGACCGTGGAGCTCGCCCCGCTGGAGCTCGCGCCGGGGCGGGTGGAGGCGGCGGTCGACCTGCACGGGCACGGGCCGCGCAGCCGGGCGGTCTGCGAGGCGGTCCGGCCGCAGCGGCTGGTCGGCTGGCGGGCGCCGGGCTGGGAGGGTCCCGAGCACCCCGACGACGTCCACGAGCGGGAGCGCTGGGCGAGCCTCGTCACCGCCCACGGGATGCCGGCCGACCCGCTGGACCTCGCCCTGCGGCGCCCCGACCTGCCGAGCCCCCACCCCGGGGCGGCGGTGGTGCACGTCGGCGCCGCCTTCGGCTCCCGGGAGTGGCCGGTGGAGCGGTTCGGCGCCGTGGCGGCCGCGCTCCGCGGCCGCGGCCTGGAGGTCGTCGTGACCGGCGGGGAGCGCGACGTCGAGCGGGCCCGGCGGGTGGCCGAGGTGGCGGGGCTGCCCCCGGCCGCGGTGCTCGCCGGACGGCTCCCGCTGCTGGACTTCGCCGCCCTGGTGGCCGGGGCCGCGCTGGTGGTGACGGCCGACACCGGTGCCGGGCACCTGGCGTCGGCCTACGCACGCCCCTCGGTCGTGGTCTTCGGCCCCGCCCCGCCGGAGCACTGGGGCCCGCCGCCCGGACCGCACGTCGCCCTCACGCACGCCGCGCTGCGCGGCTCCTCCCCCTTCACCGACCAGCCCGACCCGGCGCTGCTCGCCGTCACCGTCGAGGAGGTGCTGGCCGCGGTCGACTCGCTCGACGTGAGCCCGCCCTGACGTGCGCGCCCTGAGCCTGTCGGAGGGCCTTCGACAGGCTCAGGCAGCGGTGGGCAGGCTCCGGCAGCGGAAGGGCCGGCCCTTCAGCGGGGTGGTCCTCAGGCGAGGACGGCCTCGATCTCGAGGCTGATGTCGATCTTGTCGCCGATGAGCAGCTTGCCGCCCTCGAGCGGGACGTTGAAGTCGACGCCGAACTCCTTGCGGCTGATCGAGGTGGTGGCCTCGGCCCCCAGCCGGGTGACGCCGTAGGCGTCGACGGCCACGCCGAGGAACTCCGCGGCCAGCTCGACGGGGCGGGTGCGGCCGTTGATGGTCAGGTCGCCGACGATGACGTGGCCGTCCGGGCCCTCGGTGACGCCGGTGGAGACGAAGACCAGCTGCTGGCCCGCCTCGGCGTCGAAGAAGTCGGTCGAGCGCAGGTGGCCGTCGCGCTGCTCGTTGTTGGTGGTGACCGAGGCGCTGGTGATGGCGACCTCGACGGTGCTGGCGGTCGGGTCGCCGGTGGTGACGATCGTGCCGGAGAAGTCCGCGAAGGTGCCGCGCACCTTGCTCATCAGGTGCCGGACGGTGAAGCCGACGGTGGAGTGGCTGGGGTCGACGGTCCAGGTGCCGGCCACCAGGCCGGTTCCGACGAGCTCTGCGGTCATGGTGCTCTCCTCGAGAGGGACGGGTGCGGGCACGGTGCCCGACACAGGTTGACGCTTCAACTGAGACCACCGTAAGCCGCACTGGTTGAAATGTCAACTAGTTGTGGGCTAGACTTCCGGCCATGCCCCGCGTCCAGACCGCTCCCCGTTGGCTCGACGTCGAGCAGCAGAAGGTCTGGCGGGCCTACCTGCTGGGCAGCGCCCGCCTCGCCGAGCGGCTCGACGCCGACCTGCGCGAGTTCGGCCTGGACCTCGGGGAGTACGAGATCCTCGTCACCCTGTCCGAGGCCCCGGACCGCCGGGTGCGGATGTCCGAGCTGGCCGAGGCCGTGCACCAGTCCCGCTCCCGGCTGACCCACACCGTCTCCCGGATGGAGAACGCCGGGCTGGTCGACCGCGCCAGCTGCCCGACCGACCGACGCGGCGTCTGGGCCCACCTGAGCGACGAGGGCTTCCGGCTGCTCGAGGTGGCCGCCCCCACCCACGTCGAGGCGGTCCGCCGCCACTTCGTCGAGGCCATGACGCCGGAGGACTACGCCGCCGTCGGCCGCGGCTTCAGCGCCGTCCTCGCCACCACCGAGGACTGAGCCGGCGGCCGCGGCGGTCCACCCCGTCGCGAGGACCGGGCGGGCGCGGCGCCGCCGACTAGCATGCACTCGACATGCCGAACGCCGTGAGCCTGCCGAACCCGGTCGCCGAGCTGCCCGAGGTCGGTGACCTGCGGGACCAGCT
This sequence comes from Microlunatus capsulatus, assembly GCF_017876495.1. Classification (NCBI taxonomy): domain Bacteria; kingdom Bacillati; phylum Actinomycetota; class Actinomycetes; order Propionibacteriales; family Propionibacteriaceae; genus Microlunatus; species Microlunatus capsulatus. The sequence goes on from NZ_JAGIOB010000001.1 coordinate 1,272,000, forward strand.
GCGCCGGCGCGGCGTCGCGCACACGCTGGACTCCACGAAGCTGACGCGCGCCCTCTACTCCTCCGACGCCTCGCTGTACCGCGTCGTCCCGCAGGCCGTCGCCCACCCCCGCACCGTCGAGGAGGCCGTCGCGGTCCTCGAGGCGGCGCGCGCGGCCGGCATGCCGGTGACCACCCGCGGCGCCGGCACCTCCTGCGCCGGCAACGCCGTCGGCCCCGGCCTGGTGCTGGACACCTCCCGCCACCTGACCGCGATCACCGCGCTCGACCCCGAAGCCCGGACGGCGACCGTCGAGCCCGGCGTCGTCCAGTCCTCGCTGCAGGTGGCCGCGGCCCCGCACGGCCTGCGCTTCGGGCCCGACCCCTCCACCCACAACCGCTGCACCATCGGCGGGATGATCGGCAACAACGCCTGCGGCCCCCGGGCGCTGGGCTACGGGCGGACGGCGGACAACGTCGTCGCCCTCGACGTGCTGACCGGCAGCGGCGAGCGGATCCTGCTCGACGGCACCGAGAGCGTCGACGCGTTCGCCAGCCTCACCGCGCTGAAGAAGGTGGTCGGGGCGAACCTCGGCACCATCCGCACCGAGTTCGGCCGCTTCGGCCGCCAGGTGTCCGGCTACAGCCTCGAGCACCTGCTGCCCGAGCGCCGCTTCGACGTCGCCCGCTTCTTCGCCGGCACCGAGGGCACGCTGGGCGTCATCCTCGGCGCGACCGTCCGGCTGGTGGCCGACGCCCCGCACAAGCTGATGATCGCGCTCGGCTACGCCTCGATGGCCGACGCCGGCGACGCCGCCACCGCGATCCTCCCCCACCGCCCGACCGCCGCCGAGGGCCTGGACCGGCGCATCGTCGAGGTCGTCCGGCGCACGCACGGCGAGTCCGCGGTGCCGCCGCTCCCCCGCGGCGACGGGTGGATGTTCGTCGAGGTCGTCGGGGACGACCCGGCCGAGGTGCGCGCCCGGGCCGAGCGGGTGCTGGCCGACGGGCAGGCGCTCGACGGCTTCGTCGTCGACGACCCGCGGCAGGCGCTGGCGCTGTGGAAGATCCGCGAGGACGGCGCGGGGCTGGCCGGCGTCAGCCTGGCCTCGCCGGCCTACCCCGGCTGGGAGGACGCGGCGGTGCCGCCCGAGCACCTGGGCAGCTACCTGCGCGACTTCGACGCCCTGCTGGGACAGCACGGCCTCGACGGCCTGCCCTACGGCCACTTCGGCGACGGCTGCGTGCACGTCCGGATCGACTTCCCGCTGACCACCGCGGGCGGCGACGCCGTGCACCGCGCCTTCCTGCAGGACGCGGCCGCGCTGGTCGCCCGCTACGGCGGCTCGATGTCCGGGGAGCACGGCGACGGCCGGGCCCGGTCCTCGCTGCTGCCCGCGATGTACTCCGCGGACGCCATCCGGCTGTTCGGGGAGGTCAAGGCGGCCTTCGACCCCGACGACCTGATGAACCCCGGCGTCCTCGTCGACCCGCGCCCCTACGACGCCGACCTGCGCGCGGTGCAGCTGGTGGGCAAGGTCGACCACTTCGCCCAGGAGGTGCACAACTGCTCCGGGGTGGGCAAGTGCCTGGCGAACACGACGCCGGGGCTCGGCGTCATGTGCCCCTCCTACCAGGCGACGCGGGAGGAGAAGGACTCCACCCGCGGCCGCGCCCGGGTGCTGCAGGAGATGATCAACGGCGAGGTGATCACCATGGGATGGAAGTCGCCCGCGGTGCACCAGGCCCTCGACCTCTGCCTGTCCTGCAAGGGATGTGCGCGCGACTGCCCCACCGGCATCGACATGGCCTCGTACAAGTCGCAGGTGATCGACCACACCTACAAGGGCAAGATCAGGCCGCGCAGCCACTACACGTTGGGCTGGCTGCCCCGCTGGGGCCGGATGATCACCCGCCACCGGCTGCTCTCGACCCTGATCAACACCACCATGGCCACCCCCGGCCTGCGCCGCGTCGTCCGCTGGACCGCCGGCGTCGACCAGCGCCGCGACCTGCCCCGCTTCGCCACCCGGGCCGCGCGCGACCGCGTCGCGGTGCCGGACGGCGGCGGGCGGCGCGTCGTGCTGTGGGTCGACTCGTTCTCCGACTGCTTCACCGGCGAGGGCGTCGAGGCGGCGGTGGCACTGCTGACCCAGGCCGGCTACGCCCCCGAGCTCCTGGAGCGCAACGCGTGCTGCGGGCTCACCTGGATCAGCACGGGCCAGCGCGACGGCGCCCGCCGCCAGCTGCTGAACGCCCTCGACGTCCTGCACCCGCACGTCGCCGCCGGCACCCCCGTCGTCGGGCTGGAGCCGTCCTGCCTCGCGGTCTGGCGCAGCGACGCCGCCGAGCTGCTGCCGGACGACCCGCGGGTCGCCGACCTGGCCACCGGCGTGCTGACCATGGCCGAGCTGCTCACCCGGACCGAGGGCTGGCGACCGCCCGACCTCAGCGGCGTCGAGCTGGTGGCCCAGCCGCACTGCCACCACGCCTCGGTGATCGGCTGGAAGGCCGACGCCGACCTGCTCGCCGCCTCGGGGGCCACGGTGACGACGGTCGGCGGGTGCTGCGGTCTGGCCGGGAACTTCGGGGCCGAGAAGGGCCACTACGACGTCTCGGTCAAGGTGGCCGAGCACGACCTGCTGCCGGCCGTCGAGGCGCGACCCGACGCCGTCGTGCTGGCCGACGGGTTCTCCTGCCGGACGCAGCTGGCCGAGCTGGCGGGCCGCCGGGCCGTCACCCTGGCCGAGCTGCTCACCCGTCCCTGACAGGTCCTTCCGTCCCGACTTCGCAGGACCAAGGTCCTGACTCGCGTCCGCGTCGGCGTGTCCGGGATGCTTCGCTGACAGACTTCCTGCCATGTTGGCGATCCCCCGAGCCATCCCTGTTCGCGCGCGCTCCCTGGCCCTCGGCCTCCCCCTGCTCCTCACCGCACTGCTGACCCTGGACGCCGCCCCGGCCCAGGCGGCACCCGCGGGGACGGCGCCGGCGGCGGCCGCCGCGGTCGACCCGGGCGACCGCGCGTCGGTGGCGGCGGCCTACCGCGACGTCTACCTGCCGGCGGTGGCGGTGAGGGCCCCGGAACCGGCGGCCGGCACCACGACCAGCTGCGACGCCGGGAGCACGCCGGTCGTCCTGCAGAACGCCACCCGCGACCTGGTGAACTACTTCCGGGCCATGAGCGGCGTCGGCCCCGTGACCTTCGACGCCCGCTTCTCGGCCAAGGCCCAGAAGGCGGCCCTGATCGGCTACGCCAACGGCGCCCTGAGCCATACCCCGTCGTCGCGGTCGACCTGCTGGAGCAGCGACGGCGCCGAGGCCGCGGCCAGCTCGAACCTCGCCCTGGGCTACGGCGGCGCCGACGTCGTCCGCGGCTACATGGACGACGCCGGGGAGGGCAACCTCGCGGCCGGGCACCGCTGGTGGCTGCAGCGACCCCGCACGCTGACGATGGGCAACGGGACCGTCGGCGGCTCCAACGCGCTGTGGGTGGCCGGCGACAGCGGCTTCACCACCGGCCCGCGCTACACGAGCTGGCCCTCGGCCGGCTACGTCCCCGGACCGCTGGAGCCGGGGGGCCGCTGGTCCTTCACCACCTGGGACCCCGACTACGACCTCAGCCGCGCCACCGTCGCCGTCCGCGGACCGGCCGGCGACCTCGCCGTCCGCCCGGCGCCGGTCGACGCGGCCTTCGGCTCGCTCGTCTTCGACGTCGGCACCATCGCGCGGCCCGCCGGCGCGGCCACGGACGCCTACGCCGTGACCGTCACCGGCATCCTCAAGCGGGGCGAGCCGATCACCCCGTACCGCTACACCGTCACGCTGTTCGACCCCGCCGCCGACATCCCCCTGGAGGCGGCCGGCCCGGTCACCGTCGAGGGCTCGCCGCTGGCGGGGCAGACCCTGCGCGCGACGGCGCCCGGCTGGTCGCTGCCGGGCACCACCACCACCTACCAGTGGTACCGCGGCAGCGGTCCGCTCCCCGGGGCCACGGGCGCCACGCTCCTGCTGGCACCCGGCGATGTCGGCGAGCGGGTCAGCGTGGCCGTCACGGGCACGGCGCCCGGTCGGGACCCGCTCACGGTCTCCTCCGCCCCTACGTCGGTGGTGCGCGCGCCGGCCACGGTCGAGGTCACCGCGACCTCGCCCGACCAGCGCCAGGTGGCGCTGGACGTCACCGTGACGGCGGGCGCCGAGCCCGCTCCGACCGGGACCGTCGACGTGCTCGAGGACGGCACCGTGGTCGCGCCGGGCGTGGCCCTGACGGCGGGGCGGGCCGACCGCACCCTGACCGACGTCAGCCCGGGCAGCCACCGCTACACCGTCCGCTTCGCCGGTGGCCCCCGCGTGGGCGCCGCCTCGACGACGGCCGCGGCCGTCGACGTGGGCGGGCCGGTCGCGGCCGAGCTGGACGTCGAGCCCCGCTCGACCGCCCCGGGCCGGCTGGCGCTCGACGTCGTCGTCTCCGCGGCGGGCGAGTCCGCCCCGGACGGCCGGCTCGAGGTGCGCGACGGCGGCCGGTTGGTGGGCACCACCACCTCGGTCACCGACGGCCGCGCGACCTGGTCGGTGACCGACCTCGCCCCTGGCGACCACACGCTGACCGTCCGCTGGCTGGGCTCGACCCGTGTCGCGCCGGCCGCCGTCACCACCGTCGTCACCGTGCAGGACCGGGCCACCGCCGCGCTCGCGGTGACCCCGACCTCGACCTCGGTCGGCGCCCTCACCCTCGCCGTGGCGGTCGACGCGGCCGGCGCGCCGGTGCCGGGCGGGACCGTCACCGTCACCGAGGGCTCCCGCACGGTGGCCGGCGGCCTGCCGGTCGTGGCCGGCCGGGCCAGCTGGACGGCGAAGGGCCTGCCCAGCGGCGCGCACACCTACACCGTCAGCTTCAGCGGCACCGGCGCGGTGAAGCCCGCCCGGACCACCCTCACGACCACGGTCAAGGCCAAGGTCACGCCGACCGTCACCCTGAAGGGGAGCTCGCCGTCGTCGCGGAAGGCGACCGTGGCGGTCACCGTGAAGGCCAGCGGACAGACCGGCCTCGGCGGCACCGTCACGGTCAAGGAGGGCAGCAGGACGCTGAAGAAGGGCCTGGCCGTGACGAAGGGCCGGGCGACCTGGACGGCGACCGGCCTGACGGCGGGCAAGCACACCTACACCGTCGTCTACGCCGGCACCTCGCAGGTGACGAGCGGCTCGGCGAAGGTGGCGGTCACGGTCAAGAAGTAGGGATCCGTCGCGGACCGCACGGCGGAGGGCAGGGCCTGACAGACTCCGCCCCATGTCGTCAGGCCCCCATGCCGGCTCTGCCCGTGCGCGCGCTCTCGCCCTCGTCCTCCCGTCCCTGCTGGCCACCCTGCTTCTGGCCCCGCCCGCCCTGGCCGCCCCGCCCGACCCCGCCCGCGTGGTCGCGGCGGAGGAGGGCGAGGAGGTAGCCCTCCAGGCGACCGCTCCCCCGGTCGTCGCCGGCGCGCCCGTCGTCGGCTCGACCCTCACGGCGCAGCCGCCGACCTGGAACTTGGCCGACGTCGTCACGGGCTACCAGTGGCTCCGCGACGGCGCCCCGGTCCCGGAGGCCACCGGGCCGACCCTCGTCCTCGGCGTCGCCGACGTCGGGGCCATCCTGACGGTCCGCGCGACGGGCACCACCCCCGACGGTCGCACCGCCACCGCGGACTCCGACGCGACCGCCGCGGTCGCGAGGATCACCTCGACCACGGCCGTGAACGCCCGCCCGGGGTCCCCGGGCTCGGCCGATCTCACCGTCACCGTCCGGGCCGCGGACGACGACGTCGACGCCGGCACCGTGGAGGTGCGCGAGGGCACGACCACCTTGGCCGCCGGCGCCGCGCTCGTGAGCGGCGTCGCCGCCGTGCGGCTGACCGACCTCGACGCGGGTCAGCACGTCCTCACCGTCGGCTACGCCGGCACGGAGCGGGTGGCACCCTCCGAGGACACGGTCACCGTCCTGGTCAAGGCGGCCGCAGCACTCGCCGTCACGACCTCGTCCCCCGGCATCGGGCGGCTGGTGCTGACCGCGCGGGTGACGAACGACGGGTCCGCCGTGAGCGGGGGCACCGTGCTGGTGCGCGAGGGCGGCTCCGTGGTCGCCCGGCCGGCCCTGTCGCGGGGCACGGCCACCTGGACGTCGACCGGGCTGGTGCCCGGCGCGCACCGCTACACCGTCGAGTACAGCGGGACGGCAGCGGTCGCACTCGCGTCGCGCACCGTGACGGCTACCGTGCGAGACCGGGCCACCGCAACGCTCGCGGTCTCCGCGAGCTCACCGGCAGTCGGCCGGCTGACGCTGACCGTCCGGCTGACCAGCGGCGCGAAGGCTCTCGGCGGGCGGGTCACCGTGCACGAGGGGGAGCGGACGGTGAAGACGCTGACGCTGGCCCGCGGTCGGGCGGTCTGGTCGGTGGGAGGCCTGAAGCCAGGACGGCACACGTACGTGGTGCGCTACGCCGGCACGAGCAGCACCAAGCCCGTCCAGAGGAGCACCGCCGTCACTGTGCGCGCCAAGGCCGTTCCGGCCGTCACGGTCACCGGGAGCTCCCCCGCCGCCGGGAAGGTCGCGCTGAAGGTGACCGTCAAGGCGTCGGGCCAGCGCAGCCTCAGTGGCACCGTCACGATCAAGGACGGCGCGAAGACGGTGAAGAAGGGCCTCAGGGTGAAGGCGGGCAAGGCGAGCTGGTCCGCCAGCGGGGTGAAGGCCGGCAAGCACGCCTACACCGTCGTGTACGGCGGGACCTCGCAGGTGACCCGCGGGACAGGGAAGGTGACCGTCACCGTCAAGAAGAAGGCGAAGCCTGTCGCGCTCGTCGACTACGCCAACTGCACGGAGCTGAACCAGGTGCACCCCCACGGCGTCGGGCTCCCCGGCGCCGTCGACCAGGTCAGCGGCTCCACCGAGCGTGTCACCGACTTCCTCCGTCACCAGAAGCTGTACGAGCTCAACGACGAGAGCGACCGGGACGGCGACGGGATCGCCTGCGAGAAGCTCTGAGCGAGCCGAGCGGGCCGGCCACCACCGCGGTGACCGGCCCGACGACGGCTCAGCCGACGTGGCGGTGCAGGAACTCCAGGGTGCGCTGCCAGGCCAGGGCGGCGCTGTCGGCGTCGTAGGTGCCCATGTGGTCGTCGTCGTTGGCGAACGCGTGGCCGGCCGGGTAGTAGAAGTACTCGACCTCCACGCCCGCCTCGTCGCGGATCTGCTGCTCCTGGGCGCGGGCCTGGTCGACGGGGTACATCCCGTCCTGCTCGCCGTAGTGGCCCTGCACGGGGGCGTTGATCGCCGCGTAGGAGCCGGGCAGGTGGCCGACGCCGTAGTAGGGCACGACGGCGCCGATGGAGTCCGGGCGCTCGGTGGCCAGCAGCAGCACGAAGCCGCCGCCCATGCAGTAGCCGACGGCCCCGACCTTCTCGGACGTGACGGCCTCCTGCTCCAGCAGGTAGTCCACCGCCCCGGCCAGCGCGCGCGCCGCCTCGGGCTCGGACAGCGAGCCGGCCAGCTCGGCCGCCTCGTCCGCGCCGTGGGTCACCCGGCCGCCGTAGAGGTCCGGGGCCAGGGCGACGAAGCCCTCGGCGGCGTAGCGGTCGACCAGGGCGACGATGTGGTCGTCCAGCCCCCACCACTCCTGGATGACGACGAGCCCGGGACCGCTGCCCCCGGGCGGCAGCTGCAGGTAGCCGCTGATGGTGGTGCCGTTGCGGTCGAACTTCACGTTCTGCCGGGGTGCGAGGTCGCTCAAGGCTGTGGTCCTTCGGTGCGTCGTGGGTGGGTCCGGCGCCACTGTAGCCAGGCCCGTCGCACGCGACCGACCACGGAGCTCAGCCGGCCGGCGTCGCCTCGTGCCCGGTCTCACCGCGCGTCCGCCCGACCTGCTTCAGCCGGGCCTCGAAGAGGTGCCGACGGCCGCCCGCGAGCTGGTCGCGGGCGTCCTTCTCCAGGGCGCGGAAGAGCGACCAGTAGCCGTCGTCGTACTCCTCGACGACCTGGAAGGTCCAGCGCCCCTGCAGCACGTTGCGGCCCACCAGCTCGCGCTCGATCCGGTCCGCCACCGCGGCGTGCCCGGCCTCGCGCAGGGCGTCGACCGCGCCCTGCAGCGCGATGTCGGCCTCACCGGTCAGCTGGTGGAACGTGTAGAGCTGCCCGCGCGCCCGCTCCACCGTCTCCAGCGCCTCGCTGAGCTGGCCGAGGGCGTCGACCGTGGCGTCGTCCACCCCGTCCGGGGTGGTGTGGTCGGGGTCGGGCAGGTCCGCGGACGGGACGTCGGGCACGGGCTCTCCTGGGTTCGGGTCGGGTGCTCCCGACCCTAGCCTCAGCCCCGGGTGAGCCGCCGGTGGGTGGCGCGGTGCGGCCGGGCCGCCTCGGCACCCAGCCGGGCGATCTTGTTGGCCTCGTAGTCGGCGTAGTTGCCCTCGAACCAGAACCACTGGGCCTGGTCCTCGTCGTCGCCCTCCCAGGCCAGGATGTGCGTGGCCACCCGGTCCAGGAACCACCGGTCGTGGGAGATCACCACGGCGCAGCCCGGGAACTCCAGCAGCGCGTCCTCCATGGACTGCAGCGTCTCGACGTCCAGGTCGTTCGTCGGCTCGTCGAGCAGCAGCAGGTTGCCGCCCATCTTCAGCGTGAGGGCCAGGTTCAGCCGGTTCCGCTCACCACCGGAGAGGACGCCGGACGGCTTCTGCTGGTCCGGGCCCTTGAAGCCGAAGGAGGCGACGTAGGCCCGCGAGGGCACCTCGAAGCTGCCGACCTTGATGTAGTCGAGGCCGTCGGAGACGAGCTCCCAGACGTTCTTCTTCTCGTCCAGGCCCGAGCGGCTCTGGTCGACGTAGGAGTACTTGACCGTCTCGCCGATGCGCAGGGCGCCGGAGTCCGGGGTCTCCTCCCCCACGATCATCCGGAACAGCGTCGACTTGCCGACGCCGTTCGGGCCGACGACGCCGACGATGCCGGCGCGGGGCAGCGAGAAGCTGAGCCCGTCGAAGAGCAGGCGGTCGCCGAAGCCCTTGACGATCTTGTCGCCGTCCAGGACGGTGCTGCCCAGCCGGGGACCGGCCGGGATGTTGATCTCCTCGAAGTCCAGCTTGCGGTTGCGGTCGGCCTCGGCCGCCATCTCCTCGTAGCGGGCCAGCCGGGCCTTGTTCTTGGCCTGCCGCGCCTTGGGGTTGGCGCGGGCCCACTCCAGCTCGCGCTCGAGGATCTTGGCGCGCTTGGCGTCCCGCTTGCCCTCGACCTGCAGCCGGGCCCGCTTGGAGTCCAGGTAGGTCGAGTAGTTGCCCTCGTAGGGGTGGGTCTTGCCGCGGTCGATCTCGAGGATCCACTCGGCGACGTTGTCCAGGAAGTACCGGTCGTGGGTGACGGCCAGGACGGCGCCGGCGTAGTTCTTGAGGTGGCCCTCCAGCCAGTGCACCGACTCGGCGTCCAGGTGGTTGGTGGGCTCGTCGAGGAGCAGCAGGTCGGGCTGCTGGAGGAGCAGCTTGCACAGCGCGACGCGGCGGCGCTCACCGCCGGAGAGGACGTCGACGATCGCGTCCGGCGGCGGGCAGCGGAGCGCGTCCATCGCCTGCTCCAGCTGGGAGTCGATGTCCCAGGCGTTGCGGTTGTCGAGCTCGGTCTGGACGTCGCCCATCTCGGCCATCAGGGCGTCGAAGTCGGCGTCGGGCTCGCCCATGGCGACGCCCAGCTCGTCCATCCGGCGCTGCAGCGCCTTGATGTCGGCGACGGCCTCCTCGACGTTCTCGAGCACCGTCTTGCCCTCGGTCAGCGGCGGTTCCTGCAGCAGGATGCCGACCGTCGCCTCCTTGGCCAGCATGGTGTCGCCGTTGTTGGGCTTCTCGATGCCGGCCATCAGCTTGAGCAGCGTCGACTTCCCGGTGCCGTTGGGGCCGACGACGCCGATCTTGGCGCCCGGGTAGAAGGACAGGGTGATGTTGTCGAGGACGACCTTGTCACCGAGCGCCTTGCGGACGTTGTGCATCGAGTAGATGAACTCAGGCATGAGGAGCCGGACCTTTGCTGTCGCGTGCGGGGTCGTGCGGTGTGCCCGCGCGGGGCGGGGCGGGACCAGACCCTGGTCGGGCGCCCGCAGCCGCCCAGTATGCCAGCGGTGCGGGACCGGCTCGACCTCGACGGGAGGCCGTCGGGGCCGGGCCGACCCCGGGCGCGGTCGGCCTCAGCCGAGGTGGGGCGCCGGCTCGACCGCGGTGAAGCGGCGCCGGTCGACGCGGATCATGAACCAGGCCACCGGGGCCGCCGCCACCAGGCCGATGGCCGCGGCGCGGAACACCCACGCGTAGCCCTCGACGAGCGCGGCGGGGTCGGGACCCTGCGGGCCGGACGCACCGGTGAGCACGGCGGCGTAGACGGCGGTGAAGACGGCCGTCCCGATGGAGCCGCCGATCTGCTGTGTGGCGGTGACGGCGGCGCTGGCCACGCCGGCGTCGCGGGCCTCGATCCCGAGCAGCGCGACGTTCTGCAGCGGCACGAACACCAGCGCGAGCCCGACGCCCAGCAGCAGCTGGCCGGGCAGCACCTGGGCGGCGTAGGTGCCGTCGACGGTGATGGTGCCCATCAGCAGCAGGCCCGTGGCGGCCACGAGCGGTCCGACGGTCATCAGGACCCGGGGGCCGACGGTGCCCAGCAGCTTGGCCACCAGAGGCGCGGTGACCATGATCGCCGCCGTCATCGGCAGCGACGCGAGGCCCGCCTGCAGCGGGGTCATGCCCCAGACGATCTGGAAGTGGAAGGTCAGGTAGAGCAGCGCGCCGATGAGGGCGGCGCCGACGACGACCGCCACCAGGTACGCGCCGCCGCGGGTGCGGTCGGCCAGCACGCGCATCGGCAGCAGGGCGTGGCCGGTCCGGCTCTCGACGGCGACGAAGGCGGCGAGCAGCACGACGCCGAGCGCGAGGAACGTCACGGTGTCCCAGCGGCCCCAGCCGCCCTCGGCCTGGGAGAAGCCGTAGACCAGCGAGGCCAGGCCCGCCGTCACCAGCACGGCGCCGGGGACGTCGTAGCGGGTGTCGCCGTCGGCGCGGCTCTCCTTGAGCAGCGGCAGCGCGGCGGCGATGGCCACGACGGCGATCGGCACGTTGACCAGCAGGCACCAGTGCCAGCTGAGGAACTCGGTGAGCACCCCGCCCAGCACCAGGCCGACCGCGGCCCCGCCGCCGCCGATCGTCCCGTAGACGGCGAAGGCGCGGACCCGGTCACGGCCCGAGGGGAAGGTGACCGACAGGACGGCGAGCGCCGCCGGGGCGAGCAGGGCCGCGAAGGCGCCCTGCAGCCCGCGGGCCGCCAGCAGCATCTCCCCCGAGGTGGCCACGCCGCCCAGCGCCGAGGCCAGCGCGAAGCCGGCCATGCCGACGACGAAGGAGCGCTTGCGGCCCCAGAAGTCGGCGATCCGGCCGCCGAGCAGCAGCAGGGCGCCGAAGGCGAGGGCGTAGACGGTGACGACGGCGCCGCGCTGGGCGTCGGTCATGGCCAGGTCGGCCTGGGCCGCCGGCAGGGCGATGTTGACGATGGTCGCGTCGAGCACGACGGTCAGCTGCGCGAGGGCGACGACGAGCAGCACGAGCCAGCGACGACGGCCGGCGGGGGCGGCGGACGCCGGCTCGGCGGGTCCGGTCCCGTCGGCAGGTACGGCTGGACGGGTGGAAACGGACACGGGGATCCCTCAGGTAGAGCTGGCGGAGACCTCAGCGTAGGCGGGCACCCCGCGGCTGGTCAAACGAACTAGTTCGGCTGGTCTACCCTGGGTCCATGACCGCGACCACCGCCGACGTCCGCAGCCGCGTGCTGCTGGCCGCCCGGGCCGAGTTCGCGGAGCGCGGGCTGGCCGGGGCCCGCGTCGACCGGATCGCCGCCGAGGCCCGCGCCAGCAAGGAGCGGCTGTACGCCCACTTCGGCGACAAGGCCACGCTCTTCCAGGCGGTGCTGGACGCCGATGCCGCCGAGTTCCACGAGGCCGTCGCCCTCGACCCCGCCGACGTCGCGGGCTTCGTGGGCGCGGTCTTCGACGAGTCGGCCCGCCACCCCGAGCACCTGCGGATGCTGACCTGGGCCCGGCTCGAGGGCATCGACTACCGGCTCCCGGCCGGCGTCACCCCGCGCCGCAAGGTCGAGGCCCTGGAGCAGGCGCAGCGCGACGGCGTCGTCGACCCGGCCTGGCGGCCGGAGGACCTGCTAGAGCTGCTGTTCTCCATCGCGCACGCCTGGGTGCAGACCCCGGTCCGCCCCGAGGACCAGATCTCCTCCCCCGCCGAGCAGCGGGCCGCCGCCGTCGAGGCGGCGCGGCGGGTCATCGCGGTCCCCGCCCCCTGATTCTGCAGACGCAGTGGCCCGGATCGGGTGCCCAGCGGGCCGCGGGGCGTCACTGCGTCTGCGTTCTCAGGGCGTCTCCGAGCAGGCGGCCCTTCGACAGGCTCAGGGTGCGGGGTGGTCAGCGCGCGGTGCGGGCCCGGTCCAGGGCGGCGCGGGCGTCGTCGTAGCGCTGCCGCTCCAGGCGCAGCGGCTCGACCACCAGCCGGTCGGCGACGGCGGCGACGGACCTGCGCAGGGCGGCGCGGGCCCGGCGGGCGCGACGGCGGGCGCCGACCACGACGCCGATCCGGGACAGCGCGGCGACCAGCAGCCCGGCGACCACCCCGCCCAGGGTGAGCACCGTCGGCGCGGGCAGCCCCCACCAGAGCACGTCGGGCAGCGGGGGCAGACGCAGGTAGGCCAGCACGAAGGCCGAGCCCAGCCAGACCAGCCCGGCCACGACGGCGGCGACCAGCGCCCACTGCAGCACCCGCACCGCCTGCCACCAGCGCCGGTGCCCCGACAGGTCGAGGTCGGTGCCGGCGACGGCCCGGTCCAGGGCGTCGGACAGCTGGCCCTCCCCCGAGCGGGCGGCGGCGCGGACGGCGTCGACCCAGCCGCGGCTCATCCCGGACGAGGCCGTGTCGGCCAGCGAGCGCAGGGCGGTGTCGACCCGGGCCTTCTGCACGCCGGTGGTCGCGGGCAGCGAGGTGCGCCCCACCCCGGACGGGTCAATCTCACGGCGCCGGCCGCCGCTGCCGAGGCGGTCCAGGTGCAGCCGGCGGAGCGGGTCGGGCTTGAACTTGGCCAGCCACGCGAGCACCGGCCAGCCGGTCGCCAGCCCGCCGCGCAGCCGCCACGCCTTGTCGACCGCCTCGACGACGACGGGCACCCCGGCCGCCTGGGCCAGCTGGGTGGTCAGCGCGTCGACCGTCGACGACGACAGCGCCGGCAGCTTCTCCTCCCCCGACGCCCGGACCAGCCCGGCGGCGGCGTCCTCGACGTCGGCGGCCAGCCGACGGGCCGCGGCCCGCTTGTCGGCGATCCGCCTGCCCAGCCGTGCCCGCAGCTGGTCGAGGCCCTGGCCGGTGCGGGCCGAGACGCCCAGCACCTCGGCCGCACCCAGCCCCTCGCTCGCCAGCAGCCGGCGGAGGTCGCGCAGGCACTGCTCCTGCTGCTCCGGGGTCAGCGTGTCCACCTGGTTGAGGACGACCATCATCACGTCGACGTGCGAGGCGAGCGGGCGGAGGTAGCGCTCGTGCAGCGCGGCGTCGGCGTACTTCTGCGGGTCGACGACCCAGACGAGCATGTCGACGAGCTGGACCAGCCGGTCCACCTCCAGCCGGTGGGCCACCTCGGTCGAGTCGTGGTCGGGCAGGTCCAGCAGGACCAGGCCGTCGAGACCGGCCGCCAGCCGCGGGTCGGCCTCCAGCGCGTGCCGGCGCGGGATGGCCAGCCAGTCGAGGAGCTCCTCGGCCGAGTCCTCCCCGAAGCTGCAGGCCAGCGCCGTCGACGTCGTCGGCCGGCGCACGCCGACGGTGGCCAGCTCGGTGCCGGTGAGCGCGTTGAAGGTGCTCGACTTGCCCGAGCCGGTCGCCCCGGCCAGGGCCACGACGGTGGCGGCCCCGGAGACGGCGAGCCGGCGGTCGGTCTGGGTGACGACGCGCCGGGCCTCCGCCACCGCGGCGTCGTCCACCCGCCCCTCGCAGAGGTCGGCCGCCTCGCCGAGCGCCCGGACCCGGGTGACCAGCTGGGCCGTCTCGTCGTGCCGCCGCAGCAGGGCGACGCCCTTGCCCGCCATCAGCGAACCGCCGTCATCGTCGGTCCTCGCGCCGCACCGGGGCCGGCTCGACGAGCTCGGCGTCCAGCACGTCGGCGTCGGGGTCGGAGTCGTCGAGGCCGGGGGCGTAGGGCACCTGGGTGACGGTGGGCGGCGCGATGGCCAGCCGCTCCTCGGCCGCGGCCAGCGCCGGCTCGTCCGCCGGCCCGGTCGAGCCCGTCGGCAGCCCGTCGGCGCGCGCCCGCTGGACCGCGTCGGCGGCGGCGCGGAGCCGGTCGGCGGTCTCCGGGTCGAGCGCCGCGGCGTCCAGCAGGGCGTGGTAGCGCAGCAGCTCGGCGGCCATCAGCGCCTCGACGCGGGTGTCGAGCTCCTCCTTCGCCGTCTCGGCCAGCCGGCGGACGGCCTGGTCGCCGAAGACGGCCTCCAGCACCCGCTGGGCGAGGATCGCGGTGCCGCCGGCGACGCCGACCTCGGCCCCGACGAGGCCGCCGGTGTGGGCGAAGACGACGATCATCAGCGCGACGCCGATGCCGTTGACGCCGAAGGCGAGGAACCGGGCCCGGGAGCGCTTGCCCATCCCCTCGTCGGCGACGAGGTCGAGGACGGCGCCCTGCCAGTCGCGGATGGTCCGCTCTACGGAGCGGTCGAAGTCGGGCGAGGCCCGGGTGAGGTCGACGCGGCTGCGCTCCAGCAGGGCGCGGCCGGCGGCGTTGGCCCGCCAGGACGCCTCGGCCCGCTCGGCGGCGGCGTCGCCCTCCTCGCGGATGAGCGACTCCAGACCCGACTCGACAGCCACCTTGAGGTTGTCCACCTCCGGCGGCTGGCCCTTGAACGCCGAGACGACCCGGTCCCGCAGCCAGCCGACCTTCTGCTCCAGCGCGCGGAAGAACTCCCCGGTGCCGACGAACTCGTGCCAGCGGGCCAGCACCTCCCCGCGCAGCAGGGTGCCGTCGGTGGTCTGCACCTGGACGGTGCGGACGGCCTCGGCGTAGGAATGGTCGACCTCGGCGCGCAACCGGGTGAGGGCCTCCACCTGGTCGTCGACGGCGGTGGCCAGCTCCGGCGTCCTCGTGACCAGGGCGCCGATCGCGCCGTCGAGGGTGCGCTGGACCACCTGGATCCGGCTGCTCTGGTCGGCGGCGAGGGCGGCGAGCCAGCCGCGGATGGGCTGCACGGCCGCGACGGGCAGCAGGCCCTCGGCGTCCACCGCGGTCTCGGGGACCGCGAACAGCGGCGAGCCGGCCAGCCCGCGCTCGCTCATCATCTGGCCGAGGTGCGGTGGCACCTCCGCCATGGCCCGCGGCGGGACCCGGTCCAGGACGACGGCGACGGCGGCGCTGCGCTCCGCGGCGGCGTGCAGGAAGTCCCAGGGCACCTGGTCGGCGTAGCGGGCGGCGGAGGTGACGAAGAGCCACAGGTCGGCGGCCGCCAGCAGCTGGGCGGCCAGGGCGCGGTTCTCGCTGACGACGGAGTCAATGTCCGGGGCGTCGAGGATGGCCAGGCCCGGCGGGATCGAGTCGTCGGTGACCAGCTGGAGCGACCGGGCGTCGTCGCGGCTGCCGGTGGAGCGGGCCAGCCCGGGCAGGATCCGGTCGTCGGCGAACCAGCGGGCGTCGGTGCTGTGGTGGACCAGGACGGGCGCCCGCGTCGTCGGCCGGATGACGCCCGGCGTCGTGACGCGGCGGCCGACGAGGGAGTTGACCAGCGTCGACTTGCCGGCGCCGGTGGACCCGCCGACGACGGCCAGCAGCGGGGCGTCGATCGTGGCCAGCCGGGGCAGGACGTAGTCGTCGAGCTGCCGGGTGATCTCGGTGACGGCCCGCTGCTGCTCGGCCGCACGGGCCAGCGGGAGCGGGAAGGTGACGGGGGCGACGACGGCCCGAAGCTCGGCGAGCGCGGCCTCCAGCGGCGTCGGCTGCCTGCTGGCCATCGGGCTCCTCCTCCACTGCGTCCCGGCCGGCTACTCCCCGGGCGGCTTCCAGGTCGGGTCGACCTCGGAGTACTGGGTAGCAGTCTGCCCCAGCGGTGCCGACGCCGACGGCGGGACACCCGGCGGGCGGGCGGTCAGCGCGGGAGCCGGGTAGTTGCCGCCGAGGCCCGCGGGCCCGGGGTAGCTGGCCGGCGCGTAGCCGCCCGGCGCCCCCGCCGTCCGGCGACGGCGGAGCGACGGGTAGGCGGCCCGCCCCTCGGGCTGGGTGACGGCGGCCGCCCGGAGCGAGCGGATCCGGGCCAGCAGGACGCGTTCGCGGCGGGTGCCGGCCTCGTCGACGAGGCCGCGGACCATGGAGTCGCGCAGGTAGGCCAGCTCCGTCGCCGCGCGCTGCATCCGCAGGGTGGCCAGCAGCCGGTCGGGGCCGAGGAACAGCGCGTGCCAGACGGCCTTGCTGCGGGTGCGCAGCCGCGACAGCGCCGCCGGGTCCCCTTCGGGCAGCCAGCCGACCCGCACGTAGTCGACCAGCCGGTCGCGGATCAGCCGGCCCTCGCGGAACAGCTGGCGGACGACGAAGACGACGACGCCGACCACCAGGGGCAGGGCGACGAAGAGGTAGACGAAGAGCTGGCTGCGGCCCTGGGTCAGCGAGGCGGTGGTGTTGAAGGCCATGTGCAGGAACGCGGCGGCCAGGTAGCCGGCCAGCGGGGCGACCACCCGCACCGTCTTGCTCTTCGAGCGCAGCGCGACGGCCAGGCCGATCCCCAGCATCGCGGTGAAGAGCGGGTGGCCGAAGAACGTGATGAGCCCGCGGAGCACGAACAGCTGCTGCAGGGCCTCCAGCGGCGGCACCTGGCCGAAGGTCCGCGCCGCGAAACGGTAGGCGCGGCCGTAGTACAGGATGTTCTCGACGAAGGCGAAGGCCGCCCCGGACAGCCCGGCCAGCACGATCCCGCTGAGCCGGCTCACCCACTGGTAGCGCATGAGGATGGCCAGCCAGAAGAGCACGGTCCCCTTGGCCGCCTCCTCCACGAACGGCGCGACGAAGATGGCGGCCCGCGCCCCGGTCGCGGGGTCGCCGTCGCCGGCGATGCTCAGCTGCGACGCGGCCCAGGTGTTGACCTGCGCCGAGACGAAGGTGGCCACGCAGGCGCCCCAGCCGAAGGTCATCAGCCAGACCCAGATCCGCTGGGGGCGGAAGCGGTCGGCCCACAGGAAGACGAGCGAGAGCGGGACGGCGGTGATCGCCGCGTAGCGGGCGGCGATCGGCAGGGCCTCGGTGCCCAGGCCCGGGATCGTGCCGCCGGGCACCTCCTGGTCGGGGACCACCTGGCGGTAGAGCAGCAGCAGGCAGGCGACGTAGCCGAGCAGCACGGCGACGCTGACCCAGAACAGCCGGTTGCGCAGCAGCCGCTTCGGCAGCGGCACCGAGGGGTCGACGTCGGCGGGCAGGCCGTTGCGGCTGAGCGCGCGGCGGTCGTCGGGGGCCGACGTCCGTCCCCGGCGGGTCCGTCGGTCACCGCGCGCGGGGGCACGCCTCTCGCTGCTGGCCACCGACATGGCGCCAGGCTACCCAACGGGCGGGCAGCCCCCGGGTCACTTGGCGAAGGGCTGGAGGAAGGGCTCGACGACCGTGAGCACCTCGCCCGGCCGGTCCTCGTGCATCGCGTGGTCCAGGTCGAGGCCGACGTAGCGCCCGTTCGGCAGCCGCTCGGCGAGGTCGCGCAGCCGCTGCTGCGGCAGGTGGCTGCGCAGGCCGCCGAGGACGAGGGTCTCGGTGCCGATCCGGTCGGCGTACTCCCACCAGCCCGGCGTCGGCTGGTTGCGCCAGCGGTGGACGGCGATCTCGGCGCGCCAGTCGTGGTCGGCGCCGGGCTCGGGCTGGCGCGGGATCGGGCGGGGCGGGTCGGCCGGGTCGGGCGGGGGCATGTCCTCGAGCACCATCATCCGCACGAGGTCGGGCTGGGTGGCGGCCAGCTGGTAGGCCGTCAGCGCCCCCATCGAGTGGCCGTAGGGGATCGCGCCGAGGATGCCCAGCGCGTCCATCAGGCCCGCGACGTCGGCGGTCAGGGCGTCGAGGGAGTACTCCTTCGTCCACTCCGACTCCCCGTGCCCGCGGGCGTCGGGGGCGATGCAGCGGAAGTGCTGCCCCAGCACCGGGGCGACGTGGCGCCAGCTGGCGCTGGAGCTGCCCAGGCCGTGCAGCAGCAGGACGACCGCTCCGTCGGGACGGCCCCACTCGCGGTAGCTCAGCGTGGGCCCGCCCGGGAGCGTCGTGGTCGCCATGGCTGCACAGTATCGGGCCGCTCCCGGGCCGGCGGGTCAGCGGTAGGTGACGGCGGTCAGCCCGGTGGTGCTGTCCCAGGTGATCGTCCCGCCCGAGAAGTCGACGGCGCGCCCGCCGGGGACGGCGTGGTCGCCCCGGACCGGCAGGCCGAGCCGTGACGCCTCGGCGCCCAGCCCGGCGTAGGCGGTGAAGACGGCGCCGTTCACCTCCTGCACCCCCGTCGAGCGGGACCAGTACAGGCTGCCCTGCTGGAAGGCTTGGACCTGCGAGCCGGCGACCGCGCCGCGGTGCTGGGCGGCGGTCGGCAGCCCCAGCCGGGACACCGCGGCCCCCAGCGCGGCGTGGTGGCGGGCGAACGCGCCGTGCACGTCGACGGTGCCGGAGGCCCGGCTGGAGTAGATGACGCCGTCCTGGAACGTGACCCGGCGCGAGCCCAGGACGCCGGCCCGCTCGTCGGAGGTGGGGAAGCCGAGGGCGTGCCGGGCCTCGCCGAGCGCTCGATAGCGGGTCCGGATCGCGCCGCCGACGCGGTGGGTCCCGGTCGTCGGGCTCCACAGCAGGTCGCCCCGCTGGAAGTGGGTGACCCGGCCCTTCCCGACCACCCGCTCCGGCGTCGTGGGCGAGCCCAAGGCGCCCTTCTCCCCGCCCAGCCGCTGCCAGGTCGTGAAGATCGGCGTCCGGTACGAGCCGACCCGGCGGTCGACGGCCTTGCGCAGCGCGCCCATCCGGGAGCGGACGTTGCGGCCGGGGCAGGCGGTCTGCATGACGTCGCCGTGACCGGCGATGACGTTGATGCGCTTGCCCGCCAGGGTGACCTTGCCGCGCGGGTCGCGGTAGAAGCCCTCGAGCTTCCAGGCCAGCACCTTCGCGGTGCTGGTCATCATGGCGGCGGTCGGCTGGCCGGTGTCGAAGTTGCCCATCAGCGAGACCCCGACCGTCTCGCCGTTCCACCGGGTGGCGTGCGCCCCGTGGACGACGGCCCAGACGCCGCCGTAGCGGCCCTCGAAGACGGTGCCGAAGCGGTCGACGAGGAAGTTGTAGCCGATGTCGCACCAGCCCTTGCTGCGGGTGTGGAAGGCGTAGATGCCCCGCACGATGGCCGCCGAGTCGGAGCGGCTGTAGCGGTTGGCGCCGGCGGTGTGGTGGACGATCGCCGCCCGCAGCGTGGTGTCGTAGTCGGGCGTCGCGCAGCGCTTCCCGTTGAGCGTGCGCAGCTTCTCGTCGGCCCCCCACCGGGCGCGGGTCACGATCGCCGGCGCCGGGGAGAGCTTCGGCGCCCCGGCGGCGCGGAGCGCGGCGGCGGGGGGCGGGACCACCACCGCCGTCGGAGCGGCGTCGCTCGGCAGCACCTGCGGGTCGACGAGCGCGACCCGCACGTCGGCCGGGGCCGTCGCGCCGACCGGGTCCGCCGTCGCCCGGAGCCGGACCTCGACGCCGGTCGCGTCGCCGAACCAGCGGGGCTCGGTGCCCGGCCGCGCGCCCGCCGCCTCGGCCCCGTCCGCGTCGTCGGCGCTCGCCAGGGCCTCCCAGCCCGACCAGGCACCGCCGGCCCGGACCCGGACCTCGACGCGCGGCTGCGCGTCGGTGCCGGCCGCCCAGGTGACGCCGACCGTCGAGAACGTGGGCGTGCGCGTCGCCGCGAGCCGGGCCAGCACGGTGCCGGGCCGGGCCCGCAAGGTGCTGGCCGACCGCCCCGCACCACCGGTGGCCGGGACCACGGCGGGCACCGCGAGCTCGCGGACCTCCGGGGTGGCCGGGACCGGGGCCGGCTCGACGGCGGTGGGGGCGCTGGGCGCGGCCGGCGTCGACGGGCTGGTGGGTGCCGCGCCCGCGGGAGTCAGCCAGCCCGCCGTCAGGGCGGCGACGCCGAGCCCGACGAGGGCGGCGCGGACCCGCGGGCTCCGGGTGAGGTGCGGACGGGGACGGGAAGCGGGCGGCATGACGACCTCTCGGCTCGCAGGCGCTCGACCCCCCGGGACCTGGTGGCCCCTTGCTACCACGGATCGGCTCGCCGCAGCGAGTGCTGAGACGTCCCAGCGCAGCGGGCCCCGGATCTGCGAGTTCGCAGCACTCGTGTCACAGCCGGTGCGCCCCCGACTGGATTCGAACCAGTGACCGGCTGATGAGAAGCTGGTCGGGCTGTCGTCTTCTGCGCCCCCGGTAGGAATCGAACCTACGACCGACAGATTAGAAGGCTGCTGCTCTATCCTCTGAGCTACGGGGGCCAGGCGAGCGGTGGGCTCCCTCGTCCGTCCGGGCATCCTAGCCGCTGGTCGCCGCGCGGGACCGGGACGGCGGGTCGTCCGGCGGAGGACCTCGCGACGTAGGTTCGGCCGCATGACCGGGACCGACCGACCTCCCCCGCCCCCGTCCCCGGGTCACGCCCCTCCGGAGTCGGTCAGCTGGCGCTCGCTCGCCGTCCCCGCCTACGGGCCCACCGTGCTGGTCTCGATCGGGCAGGGCGCGATCCTGCCGCTCGTCGCCCTCTCGGCCCGCGACCTCGGCGCCAGCGTCACCGTCGCGGCCCTCGTCGTCGCCCTGGCCGGGCTCGGCCAGCTGATCGGCGACCTGCCGGCCGGCGCGCTGGCCGCCCGGATCGGCGAGCAGCGGGCGCTGATCGGCGCCTGCGTCCTCGACGCCCTGGCCCTGCTGGGCGCGTTCCTGGCCCAGTCCCTCGTCCTGCTGGCCCTCGCCGTCCTGGTCACCGGCCTCGCCGGCGCCGTGTTCAGCCTGGCCCGGCAGGCCTACCTGACCGAGGCCGTGCCGGTCCGGATGCGGGCCCGGGCCCTGTCCACCCTCGGCGGCACGTTCCGGATCGGGCTGTTCATCGGCCCCTTCATCGGGGCCGGGCTGGTCACGGCCTTCTCGATCCAGGCGGGCTACGGGTTCGCGGCGGTGATGAGCCTGTCGGCCGCCGTGCTGACGGCCTTCCTGCCCGACATCACCCGGCAGAGCCGCGCCGACCGCGCGGCCTCGGGGGTGGCGCACCGCACGGTCTGGTCGGTGCTGGCCGAGCACCGGCGCGTGCTGCTGACCCTCGGGCTGGGCGTCCTGGTGATCGCCGCCGCCCGCTCGACGCGGCAGTCGATCATCCCGCTGTGGGCCGAGTCGCAGGGGCTCGACGCCGCGACGACCAGCATCATCTACGGCGTCTCCGCCGGGGTCGACATGCTGCTGTTCTACCCGGGCGGCGCGATCATGGACCGCTTCGGCCGGGTGTTCGTCGCGGTGCCGTCGATGGTCGTGCTGGGTCTCGGCTTCGTGCTGCTGCCGCTGACCAGCACCGCCGTCGGGATCGGCGCGGTCGCCTGCCTGATGGGGCTGGGCAACGGGATCTCGGCCGGCATCGTCATGACCCTGGGCGCCGACGCCTCCCCCGCCGGCCACCGCAGCCAGTTCCTCGGCGGCTGGCGGCTCTGCGCCGACCTCGGCAACGCGTCCGGCCCGCTGCTGATCGGCGCCGTCAGCCTCGTCGCCCCGCTGGCCGTCGCCACGGTGGTGATGGGTGGGCTGACGATCCTCGGCTCGGGCTGGCTGGCCCGCTGGGTGCCGGCCTACGCGGCGGGCCCGCACGCCCGCCTGCGCCGCCGGACCGGACGGCGCCGACCCGGACCGTAGGGTGGGGGGATGCGTGAGCTGATGGTGTGGGCCGACTGCGAGATGACCGGTCTCGACCTGTCCGGGGACGCGCTCGTCGAGGTGGCCGCGCTGGTCACCGACGGCGAGCTGAACGTCCTGGGCGAGGGCGTGGACGTGATCATCAAGCCCGGCGACGAGGCCCTGGAGCGGATGGGCGACTTCGTCCGCGAGATGCACACGAAGTCGGGCCTGCTCGAGCAGCTGGCCACGGGGCTGACCATGGCCGAGGCCGAGGAGCGGGTGCTGGCCTACGTGCGCGAGTTCGTGCCCGACCCGCGCAAGGCACCGCTGGCCGGCAACACCATCGGCACCGACCGGGCGTTCCTAGCCCGCGACATGCCGACCTTCGAGGCCCACGTTCACTACCGCAACGTCGACGTCTCCAGCATCAAGGAGCTGGCCCGCCGCTGGTTCCCGCGGGCCTACTACTCCTCCCCCGCCAAGTCGGGCAACCACCGCGCCCTCGCCGACGTCCAGGAGTCGATCGAGGAGCTGCGGTACTACCGCGACGCCGTCTTCGTCCCCCGGCCCGGCCCGGACAGCGCCACCGCCAAGGAGATCGCCAGCCGGCACGGGGGCGCCCTGACCGGGGTCACCGCGACGCCCGCCCGCTGATTTCAGCATCCGGGTCGGCGGCCGTTACACTCGTCGTCGCCCCTGTGGCCGTCGGACTCCTCCGCCGGATCCGCGGGCAGCGATGGTGGGTGTAGCTCAGTTGGTAGAGCACCTGGTTGTGGTCCAGGTGGCCGCGGGTTCAAGTCCCGTCACTCACCCCATCCGCACGACAGCCCCCGACCGGGTCCCGGTCGGGGGCTGCGTCGTCCCCGGGGTCGGTGGCTCGCCGGTGCGGGCCCTCAGCCCTCGGCGCGGTCCCGCACCACGAGCACCGGGCAGGCGGCGTAGCGCACGCACTGGTCGCTGACCGAGCCCAGCACCATCTCGCGCAGCCCGCCCACGCCCCGGGAGCCGACGACGAGCATCCGCGCCTCGCGGGCGGCGTCGATGAGGGCCCGGACCGGACCCGCGTGGTAGGCCCGGCAGGTGACCTCGACGCCGGGGAACGCAGCGGCCGGCGCTCGGACGTCGTCCTCCAGCTCGGCGGTGACGGCGGCGGCCAGCTCGTCGGTAGAGGGGACGGTGCCGAAGGTCCAGCCGGGCGGCCGCGGCGCCGTGACCATCGACCAGGCCCGGACGACGGTGACCGGTGCGCCCAGCTCGGCGGCCAGCTGGAGCGCCGTCCCCAGCGCACGGGAGGCGCAGTCCGAGCCGTCGTGGCCCACGACCAGCGCGGTCGGGGCGGCGGGCTCGACGTCGTCGGGCGTCTCGGAGATCAGGCGGTCGGTGGTCATGGGGCCACCTTCGTGGGCGTGCCCCCGGTTGTCCAGGACCGGCGCCCCGACGGGGTCAGCGCCGCCGGCCGACCGCCAGGATCGCCACCAGGGCGGCGATGAACATGACGCCGAGGACGGTGCCCTCGACGCCGTGCCCGCTGGCCACCAGGTAGACGCAGGCGGCGAGGAAGGCGAGGGTGACGACGACGCCGTAGTTCAGCCCGCGGGCGTTCAGCTGGGCGTCGCGCTGGTCGAGCAGGTCGATGCGGTCCAGCTCCTTCTCGATCACCGCCCGGGTCTGCGGGTCCGCCTCGGCGTAGACCTGCAGCGGGTCCTTGTAGCGGTCGGTGCCGACGGGTCGTTCGCTCATGCGGGCTCTCTCGGGTGCGGGGCCGGGCCGCGGTCGGGCCGGGTCCGGTCGGGGTCTGCGGGGGCCGGGGCCGCCGGTGCGGGGCTGGGGGTGGTGCGGGTCGCGGCGGACCCGTCGGCGAGCCCGGCCTGCAGCAGGGCCTCGCCGATCCGCCGGGGCGCCTCGTGCGGGTCGACGGAGTCCACGCGGGCGAAGGCCCGCGCCAGCCGGTCGTGCACCCCGGCGCGCCGGACGCCGGGCGGCGGCGAGACGTGCAGGTAGCTGAAGCCGCGGGCCAGCGAGCCGGCCGGGCTGCCCGGTCCGGCGTCGACGGCCGGGCGGGTGCCGAGGGACTCGCTGCCGCGGCGGCCCAGCGGGACCAGGAAGACGAGCAGGGCGACCAGCGTCGCCACCGCCGCCGCGCCCACGAACACCCACGCCACGCCGGCCACGGCACCCTCCCCTCGTCGTGCTCACCCTAGCCAGCCGGAGCGGCCGTTCCCGGCCGGGACGTGAGCGAGCCGACACCGCGGTGCCGCCGTGCCGCGTCGACCGCGCGCGGGCCGCCCGGCGATGATGGGGCCATGGCCGCCCCACCCCCGCCGCAGCACCCCCACCCCGCCCCCGTGCGGCGGGCCGGTCGGGCCCGGCTGCTCGCCGCGACGACCGCCGGCCGGCTGGCCCAGGTGGCGAGCCGGGTCGCCGGCCGCGGCTCCGGTGCCTCGATCCGCGGTCAGGTGATGATGCGGCTCGACCCCGCCGCGCTGGCCAAGCTGCTGCAGGGCAAGCGGGTCGCGATGGTCTCGGGCACCAACGGCAAGACGACGACGACGCACTTCCTGGCGGCCGCCGTCCGTGCCCACCTCGGCGAGGACGCCTCGCAGCTGGTGCACAACGCCGACGGCGCCAACCTGCACTTCGGCATCGCCTCCGCGCTCAGCGCGAACCCGCGGGCGACCACCGCCGTCCTCGAGACCGACGAGCGGGTCGTCGCCGACGTCGTCCGGCTGGGCCGGCCCGAGGTGCTGGTGCTGCTGAACTTCAGCCGCGACCAGCTGGACCGCCACCACGAG
Source organism: Microlunatus capsulatus (assembly GCF_017876495.1). Classification (NCBI taxonomy): domain Bacteria; kingdom Bacillati; phylum Actinomycetota; class Actinomycetes; order Propionibacteriales; family Propionibacteriaceae; genus Microlunatus; species Microlunatus capsulatus. The sequence continues at coordinate 1,296,680 of NZ_JAGIOB010000001.1, forward strand.
ATCAAGGGCCTCGGCCGCAGCTGGCGCAACGCGCTCGCGGCCGCCGGGGAGGACGGGCCGGTCGTCGTCGCCAACGCCGACGAGCCGCTGATCGTCTGGGCGGCCGAGACCGCGCGCGAGGTCGTCTGGGTCGACACCGCCAGCACCTGGACCCAGGACGCGTCGCTGTGCCCGAACTGCGGCTCGGCCCTGCTGCGCGAGCAGCCCGAGCACACCGGCGGGCCCGGCGGGGACTGGCACTGCTCCGGCTGCGAGCTGCGCCAGCCTCCGGCGTCCTACCGGGTGCAGGACGGCACGATCGTCGGGCCCGACGGCCAGGTCTGGCTGCCCGAGCTCTCCGTGCCCGGCGCCTTCAACGTCAGCAACGCGGCCTGCGCGCTGGCCGCCGCCGAGCTGCTGGGCGTCCCCGCGGCCACGGCGCTGGCCGGCATGCGCACCGTGACCGCCCCGGCCGGCCGGTTCGCCACCATGCAGGTGGGCGGCACCACGGCCCGGCTGCTGCTGGCCAAGAACCCGGCGGGCTGGGCCGAGGCGCTGCCGCTGGCCCAGAGCGCGACGGTGGTGCTGGCCATCGACTCCGCCGCCGCCGACGGCCGCGACGTCTCCTGGCTGTGGGACGTCGAGTACGAGCAGCTGGCCGGCCGCACGGTCGTGGCCACCGGCCCGCGCGCCCAGGACCTGGCGGTCCGGCTCGCCTACGCCGGCGTCGAGTTCCGCGCCGTGCCCGACCTGGCCCAGGCCCTCGCCGGCCACCCCGAGCCGGTCGACGTGATCGCGACCTACACGCCGTTCCAGCGGCTGCGGAAGATGGGAGGCGTCTGATGACGGCAGCGGGAGGCCTCGAGCAGGGCGCCGGACGGCGGGTCGAGGTGGTGCTGGTCTACCAGTCGCTGCTGGGCATCTACGGCGACCGCGGCAACGCCACCGTGCTGGCGAAGCGGCTGGCCTGGCGCGGCTTCGACGCCGTGCTCACCACCGTCGAGCCCGGCGAGGCGCTGCCGGACACCGGCGACGTCTACCTGCTGGGCGGTGGCGAGGACGCGGCCCAGATCTCGGCCGTCAAGGCCCTGCGCGCCGACGGCGGGCTGCACCGGGCCGTCGACCGGGGTGCGGCCGTGCTGGCCGTCTGCGCCGGCTACCAGATCGTCGGCCGCTCCTTCACCGTGGCCGACGGCCCCGACGACCGCGAGATCGAGGGCCTCGGGCTGCTCGACGTGACCACCACCCGCGGTCCGGTCCGGGCCGTCGGGGAGATCCTCAGCCGCTGGCGGGGCCGCGAGGCCGACGGCGACGCCCAGTGGCTGACCGGCTTCGAGAACCACGGCGGCTACACGGTGCTGGGTCCGGGCGCCACCCCGTTGGCCACCGTCGAGGTGGGCGTGGGCAACTGCGGCGACGGCACCGAGGGCGCCGTGGCGGGCACGGTCGTGGGCACCTACCCGCACGGCCCGCTGCTCGCCCGCAACCCGGCCCTGGCCGACCACGTCCTCGAGCTCGCCCTCGACGAGCCGCTGGCCCCGCTCGACCGGCCCGAGATCGCCGAGCTGCGCCGGCAGCGGCTGGCGGCGGTCCGCCGCTCGGCGCGGTAGCCCCGCCCCCCGAGCCGGCCGGCGGCCTGGCTAGCCTCGCGCCATGCGTACCAGGAAACTCGGACCCTTCACGGTGTCGGCCATCGGCCTCGGCGCCATGCCCGTCTCCATGAACAGCGACAACACCTTCCCCGACGAGGACCAGGCCATCGCCACGGTCCACGCGGCCCTCGACGCCGGCGTCACCTTCATCGACACGGCGGACATCTACAGCCCCACCTGGGACACCATGGGGCACAACGAGCTGATCGTCGGCAAGGCCGTCAAGAGCTGGGGCGGTGACACCTCCGGCGTCGTCATCGGCACCAAGGGCGGGATCACCCGCAGCGAGGGCGAGCAGTGGGGCCGCGACGGCAGCCTGGAGTACCTGCGCTCGGCGGTGCAGAAGTCGCTGACCAACCTGGGCGTCGACGTCATCGACCTCTACCAGTGGCACCGGCCCGACCGCTGGAAGGTCTACGGCGAGGTCATCGGCCACTTCAAGACCCTGCAGGACGAGGGCCTCGTCAAGAGCGTCGGCATCTCCAACGCCAACGTCGAGGAGATCCAGGTGGCCATCGACGTCCTCGGCGAGGGCGGCCTGGTCAGCGTCCAGAACGAGTTCTCCCCGCGCTTCCGCTCCTCCCAGGACGAGCTCGACTTCTGCGGCGAGCACGGCGTCGCCTTCCTGCCGTGGAGCCCGCTGGGCGGCACCGGCGGCGGCGCCCGCAAGGTCGGCGAGGACTTCGCGCCGTTCGCGGAGGTGGCGCAGGCGCACGGCGTCAGCCCCCAGCAGGTCGTTCTGGCCTGGGAGCTGTCGCTGGGCGAGCACGTCATCCCGATCCCGGGTGCCCGCCGGTCGGCGTCGATCACCGACTCCGCGAAGGCGGCCGACCTGGAGCTGACGGCCGACGAGCTGGAGCGGCTGAGCGCCACCCGCGGGCTGGCCTGAGCGCCCGCCCGTGACGCCGACCGGCCCGGAGGGGTACGACGTCGTCGTGGTCGGCGGGGGCCACAACGCCCTCGTCGCCGCGACCTACCTCGCCCGGACCGGTCGGCGCGTGGTCGTCCTCGAGGCGGCCGACCGGCTCGGCGGGGCCGTCGCCGGCGGCCGGCCGTTCCCCGGCGTCGACGCCCTCCTCTCCCGCTTCTCCTACCTCGTCTCGCTGCTCCCCCAGTCGCTGGTCGACGAGCTGGGCCTGGACCTCCAGCTGGCCTCGCGCCGGATCGCCTCCTGCACCCCGGTCGGCGACGCGGCCCTCGTCGTCGAGCGCGTGCCCGGCGCGGCCACCGCGGCCTCCTTCGCCGCGCTCGCCCCCGACGACGAGCCGCGCTGGCGCCGGCTGGAGGAGCGGCTGACCGCCTTCGCGGCCGTCGTCGCCCCCACCCTGACCGGCCCGCTCCCCCGGCTCGAGGACGTCCGGGCCCAGGTGGAGCCGGAGCTGTGGCGGGCGCTGGTGGAGCGACCGCTCGGCGCGCTGGTCGAGGAGAGCCTGGCCGACGACGCCCTCCGCGGCCTGGTGCTCACCGACGCCCTGATCGGCACGTCGGCCCGCGCGCACGAGCCGGACCTGCGGCAGAACCGCTGCTTCCTCTACCACGTCGTCGGCCGCGGGACCGGGGAGTGGAAGGTGCCCGTGGGCGGGATGGGTCGGGTGGCCGCCGAGCTGGTCCGGGTGGCGACCGGGGCCGGCGCCCAGCTGCGGACCGGCGCCCGGGTGACGGGGCTGGCCCCGCAGCCCGGGGGTGGCGCCACCGTGACGCTGGCCGACGGCAGCACCCTCACCGCACCCCACGTGCTCGTCGGCTGCGCCCCCGCGGCCCTGCCCGGCCTGGCGTCCGGCGGTGCCGTGCGGCCCGAGGGCAGCCAGACCAAGGTCAACCTCGTGCTCGCCCGGCTGCCCCGCCTCCGCTCGGGGGTCGACCCGGCGACGGCCTTCGCCGGCACCCTCCACCTGGCCCAGGGCTACGCCCGGCTCGACGAGGCCTGGGCCGAGGCCGAGGCGGGCCGGCTGCCCGACCCGCTGCCGGTCGAGGCCTACTGCCACAGCCTCACCGACCCGACGATCCTCGGCCCGGACCTGCGCGCCGCCGGGGCGCACACCCTCACCCTCTTCGCGCTGCACACCCCCGCCCGGCTGTTCGTCGACGACCCCGACGGCGCCCGCGCCGCGGTGGGCGCCGCGGCACTCCGGTCCCTGCAGGCGGTGCTCGCCGAGCCGCTGGAGGACTGCCTGGCCCACGACGCCGACGGCCGGGCCTGCGTGGAGGTGATGACGCCGCTGGACGTCGAGGCGGAGCTGTCCATGCCCGGCGGGCACATCTTCCACGGCGACCTCGTCTGGCCCTGGCTCCCGGAGGGCGCGCAGCCCGCCACGGCGGCCGAGCGCTGGGGGGTGGCGACGGCTCTCCCCGGCGTGCTGCTCTGCGGCGCGGCCGCCGTCCGCGGGGGCGCGGTGAGCGGGCTCGGCGGTCACGACGCCGCGATGGCCGTCCTGGAGGAGACCGGCGGAGCCTCCCGATTCGACCCTTCCGGCGGCGTTTGGTAATGTTTCTCCTCGCGCGCCGCTAGCTCAATAGGCAGAGCAGCTGACTCTTAATCAGCGGGTTGGGGGTTCGATTCCCTCGCGGCGCACTACCAGCCCTGGTCGACCTCCCGGTCGGCCAGGGCTTTGTCGTCCCCGGGGCTCCGTCCCCGGCGCCAGGCCTCGGGCTAGCCGCTAAGCAGGAGGGACGCCGCCAGCGCGAGCATGACCACCGCGATGACGGCGTCGAGCACCCGCCAGGCGCCGGGCCGGCGGAACACGGGCGTGAGGGCGCGGGCTCCGAAGCCGAGGGCGGTGAACCAGGTGATGCTGGCCAGGCCGGCGCCGAGGGCGAACCACCACCGACCGGGGTCGCCGTGCGCGCTCGCGACCGAGCCCACCAGGAGCACGGTGTCCAGGTACACGTGCGGGTTCAGCCAGGTGAACGCCAGCGCCGCCGCGAGCACCGCCCCCGCGCTGAGCGGGCGGTCCTCCGCCGCCTCCAGCCGGCCGCCGCGGACGGCCCGCCGGGCGGCGAGCAGCCCGTAGCCGACCAGGAAGGCGGCCCCCGCCCAGCGGACGACGACGAGCACCGCGGGCGCCCGCTCGACGAGCGTCCCGATGCCGGCGACCCCGGCCAGGATCAGCAGCAGGTCCGAGAGGGCGCAGACGGCGACGACCAGCGCCACGTGCCGGCGCCGGAGCCCCTGGCGCAGCACGAAGGCGTTCTGCGCACCGATGGCGACGATGAGGGACAGGCCGGTGACGAACCCGGAGAGCGAGGCGAGGAGCACGGGACGACCGTAGGGCCCTGCGAGGCATGAGACCAGTTCATGTTCTGCACGCACCGTAAGATCGCTTCATGGTGACGGTACAGCCCGAGCAGGCGGCGACCCTGGCGGCGATCGTCGGCGAGGGGACCTTCGACGCGGCCGCCCGCCTCCTGCACCTCACCCCGTCCGCGGTGAGCCAGCGGGTCCGGGCGCTGGAGGTCGCCGTCGGGCGGCCGGTGCTGCGCCGGGTCCGGCCGGTGGAGCTGACGGAGGCCGGCGAGGCCGTCGTGCGCTTCGCCCGGCAGCTGGAGCTGCTCGCGGCCGACCTCTCCGACCAGCTGGCGCCGGCGTCCGCCGGGAGCGCGCCGCGGATCACCCTCGTGGTCAACGGGGACTCGCTGCACACCTGGGCCCTCGACGGGCTGGCGACGGTGGCCGACGACGTCCAGCTCACCGTGCTGCGCGAGGACCAGGACCACTCCCTCGACCTCCTGCGCCGGGGCACCGCGCACGGCGCGGTCACCGCCACCGCCGCCCCGGTGCCGGGCTGCTCGTCGCGCCCGCTCGGCGTGATGCGCTACCGGCCGGTGTGCTCCCCGGGGTTCGCGGCCCGCTGGTTCCCCGACGGCCCCACCCCGGCCGCCCTGGCCGCCGCCCCGGTGGTGGTCTACGACGAGAAGGACGACCTTCAGGACCGCTACCTGCGGCGGGCGCGCCGCGCGGCGACAGCACCGCCGCGGCACCACGTCCCCGCCACCGCCGAGTTCGGCCGCGCCCTCCAGCTGGGCCTGGGCTGGGGCATGCTGCCCGACCTGCAGCTCGACCGGCTGGAGCCCGGCTCCCTGCGCCCGCTCGCCCCCACGGCACACCTCGACGTGGCCCTGCACTGGCAGCAGTGGCGGCTGGCCGCGGCCGGTCTCGACCGGGTGGCCGCCGCCGTCGCCGAGGCCGCCCGGGCGCTCCGGACGCCCCCGGCCCTCGGTCCTCGGCTCTGATCAGCTCGCCCGAGCACGGGGTCGCTAGGAGTCGCAGCCGACCCCGTCACCATCCCGGTCCAGGTCGTAAGGGTCCGCTCCGCTGACCTGAACGGTCCCCTCGACATACTCCGGTCCGTTGCCGCTCCCACCCGAGCAGTCGTAGTCCGATGCAGGCGGAAGACAGGGCGAGTATCCATCCGTGCAGCCACCGCTCTCGTCCCCGACGGCCTCGTCCTCGGCCTCCTCCTCACGCAGCGCCTGCGCCTCAGCCTCTTGCTCTCGTAGCGCCTGCTGCTCGGCGGCCTCCTCAGCAGCCCGCTCCTCGGCGGCCCTGATCTTCGCTGCCTTGGCCTTCGCCTTGGCTTTCGCCTTGGCCTCTGCCTTCGCCTTGGCCTCCGCCTTCGCCTTGGCCTCCGCCTTCGCCTCCGCCTCCGCCTTCGCCTTCGCCTTCGCCTTCGCCTTCGCTGCGGCCTTCTCCTCGGCGGCTCTCACCTTCTCCGCCTCAGCCTTCGCCCGTGCGGCTTCCGCTCGTTCCGCCTCAGCCCGCGCGGCCTCCGCCTCGGCAACCTGTGCCGCCTCGTCCTGACTTACCGCAGGGGTCTCCGCCGCCCCCGCCGCGTCCACGGCGTTGACGGGACGCGTTGCCGGAGGTTGGGCAGCACCCGCCGAACCCGCGGTCGGTCCACCGACCAGGACCCCGATCGAGAACAGGGCCACCAACAGTGCCAGCGGCGCTGCCAGCAGAACGGTCAGAAACCGGTGACGGCCGAACCATGTCGTCGACCGTTGCTCTTCCTGCCAGAACTGCCACCCACGCGGAGCCGGACCCCAGCGTGGGTCAGGCCGCCAGCCAGCAGGAGGACGCCAGCCAGCGGGTGATGCCGGCCAGTTGGGTGGGGACACGAATCGCTTGGTCATCGGACACCCCCTGGCCGGCGGGGGCAGCGGTCGGGGGTCTCGGGGAAGGACACCGGATGACCCTAGGAAGGCTGAGGACGAGCCGCGGCACGCGCTCGAGACCGTTACCCAACTGCAGCGCACGTTCGGCGGACATCCGCGGGCGGACCGCCGACGAGGACCCCCGCCCCCTCGGCTACCGTGCGACGGGCACCACCGCCCGAGAACCCCGAGGAGCCCTGCATGCGTGTCGTCGTCACCGGAGGAACCGGCAAGGCCGGGCAGTGGGTCGTCCGCTCGCTCGCGGGGGCCGGCCACGACGTCGTCAACCTCGACGTCGTCGACCGCCCCGAGCTGGACCTGCCCGCGGAGTTCTGCCGCGTGGACCTGACCGACGCCGGCAAGGTCTACGACGCCCTGTTCCAGTTCCGCCCCGAGGGGATCTGCCACCTCGCGGCCAACCCGGCGCCCAGCGGCCAGGCGCAGGTCGACGTCTTCACCAACAACACCCTCAGCGCCTACCACCTCATGCAGGCGGCCGGGGACGCGGGCGTGCGGCGCTTTGTCTACGCCTCCAGCGAGATGGCCACCGGGCTGCTCACCGAGGGCACCGTCCCGGACCGGATCCCGTTCGACGAGTCCGAGCGCCGCCCCTCCCCCAACGCCTACGCGCTCAGCAAGTACCTCAGCGAGGTGATCGCGGACTCCCTCGCCGTCCGCTACCCGGACACCGCCTGGGTGGGCCTGCGGATCAACAACGTCATCCCGCCGGACACCTACGACCGCTTCGCCGCCGAGTGGGAGGACCCGAGCATCAGCCGGGGCAACTTCTGGAGCTACATCGACGCCCGCGACGTCGGCACGGCCTACCTCGCCGCCCTGGAGGGCACGACGAGCGGGCACGAGGTCTGCCTCATCGCCGCCGCCGACACCCGGGCGAAGCGCGGCCTGCGCGAGCTGATGGCCGAGCACTACGACGGCTACGACCGGTTCGCCGACGACTACGAGGACCCGCGCTCGGCCTTCGACTGCAGCCGGATGCGCGAGCTGTTCGGCTGGAAGCCCAGCCACAGCTGGCGGGACTGACGCGCCGGCTGCGGACGGGGCCGCCCGCTGCCACACTGGCGGCGTGGACAGCCCCGTCCCGCGGCCGCGCTCCGTGCACCGCTCCCTGACGACCCGTCACGTGCTCGCCGGCGTCGCCCTGCTGGTGCTGCTCGCGCTGGCGCCGTTCTTCGTCAGCGCGGGCCTGCTGGCGCCGGGCTGGGCCGTCGTCGTGCTGGTCGGGGCCTGGCTGGCCCTGCTGGTGCTGGGGGTGGTCTGGTTCCGCCGGCGCCCGTGGTGGGTGCTGCCGCTGCCCGTCGTGGCGGTCCTCGTCTGGGTCGGGGCGCTGAGCGCCGGGGAGGCCTTCCTCGGCTGGACGGGCTGAGTCCCTACCCGAGCCGGCTGCGAGACTGTCCCGATGAGCACTCTCGGCGTCCCCCTGGACGCGGACGCCCTGCCCCCGGGTTGGACCGCCCGTCCGCCCGGGGACGCCGACGTCGCCACCCTCACCCTGCTGCGCGAGGCCACCCGGCGCGCCCCGGACGGCGCCCCCGCCGGGACCGCGCCCGCCGACACCTCGACCGTCGAGGCCGTCGTCGTCGGCCCGGCGTCCTGGACGCGGCGCCAGCTGCTGGTCACCGACCCCGACCGGGCCGCCGTCGCGTGGGCCGTCGTGCACGACCGGGCCGCCGGCCGGACCGAGGTCGAGGTGATGGTGCTGCCCGGCGCCGAGCACGCCGACCGGATCGCCGCCGCGCTCTTCCGCTGGGCCGAGGCGGCCGGCCGGGTGGTCGCCGCGCTGCGGCGGGTGCCCTCGACCCAGCTCGACTCCGGCAGCCGGGCCGACGACGCCCGCCAGCGCGGCTGGCTGGCCGAGGCCGGCTACGCCTGCGTGCGCACCTGGCTGCAGATGAGCCGGCCCGTCGACCCGTCCGAGGCCGCGCCGGACGCCCTGCCGGGTGCGCGACCGGGCGTCACGGTCCGCCGCGTCCGCGCGCACGACAACGGGCTGCCGGTGGCCGAGGACCTGCACCTGGTGCACCAGGTGCTGGAGGAGTCGTTCGCCGACCACTTCAACTCCTACCGCGAGGGCTTCGCCGAGTTCGTCGTGCGGCTGCAGGAGGACCCCTGGCACCGCTGGGACCACTGGTGGATCGCCCTCGTCGACGTCGACGGCACCGAGCAGGTCGGCGGCGCCCTCATCAGCTCGGTGCTGCCGCCCGACGCCGGGGGCCGCTACGGCAGCTACGTCGACTACATCGGCGTGCACCGCCGGGCCCGGGGCCGCGGGGTCGCGAAGGCGCTGCTGCACACGGTCATCGCCGACGCCGCCCGCCGGGACCGCAACCGGGTGGGCCTGGAGGTCGACGCCGACTCCGAGACCGGCGCCGACGGCCTCTACCTGTCGCTGGGCTGGCGCACCGGCTACCGCACGGAGTCCTGGCACCGCTACGTGGAGACCGGGCGCTGAGCCCGCTCCCGACGGCCGGTCCTCACCCGTCGCGGCGGCGGCGACGCGTACCGTGAGGGCGTGAACGGGCTCAAGGCGCACCTGCTGCTGGCGGTCTCGGTCCTGGTCGGCTCCGCGGTGCCCTTCGTGCCGACCGGGGAGATGGTCAGCGGCGCCGCCGCCTACGCGGCGCACTCCGAGCTCAACGTCGTCCTGATCTTCCTCATCACCTGGATCTGCTCGGTGCTCGGCGACACCCTCATGCTGCTCGAGGCCCGCTGGGGCCGACGCCGGCTGCAGGCCTGGCTGGCCCGGCACCGCTTCGGCACCCGGGTCACCGCCGCCCAGGACGCGCTCACCCGCAACGCCTTCAACGCCGTCGTCACCGGCCGGCTGATCCCCGGCGGCCGCACCCCCGTCATCGTCGCGCTGGGGCTGTCCCGGTTCCCGGTGCGGAAGTTCCTGCTCTTCGACACCGTCGCCTGCGCCCTGTGGGCCGGCATCTACGCCACCCTCGGCTCCATCGGGGGCCGGATCGCCAACCACCCGGTCTGGGCCATGGTCGTCGCGATCGCCTTCGCCGTCTCGGTCGGCCTCCTCGTCACCCAGCTGCACCGGCTCTGGAGCTGGAACCAGGACCGCCGGACCGCGCGCAGCGCCTCCCAGCCGCTGCCGACGCCCGTCGGCGAGGAGGGCCCCGACCCCGACCCCGAGCGCAGCGGCGCCCACCCGGTCGAGCGCTCCTAGACCGGACGCCGCCAGACCGCGCCGTACCGCCACAGCGCCCGGCGGCGCAGCCGCACCCCCGGGAGGACCGCCCGGAAGGCGTCGCGGGTCTCCGCGCGGCTGAGCGCGACGTCGCGCACGGGCACGCCCGGGTCGCGGGCGCCGCCGTGCCGGGCCTCCAGCAGCCGGGCTCCCACCAGGTCCAGGGCGCCGGCGACGTGGTCGGCCCAGCCCTGCTCACGGGCGAGCCCGACCACGACGAGCAGGCCGCCCGGCCGCAGCAGCCGCCGGACCCGCTCCAGCGCGGCGACCAGGTCGAGGTGGTGCAGGCTCGCGACGGCGCAGACGACGTCGACGGAGCCGTCCGCCGCCGGCCACTCCAGCAGCCCGGTCGTCTCGACCCGGACGTGGCCGAGCCCTGCCGTCCGGGCCCGGGCGCGGGCGCGCTCGGCCGTCGCCGGGTCGGGCTCCAGGCCGACGACCTCGGCGCAGCGCGGCGCCAGCCGCTCCAGCAGCAGCCCGTCCCCGCAGCCGACGTCCACGGCGGTCCCCACGCGGGCGGGCAGCTCCGACAGCAGCCAGCCGTGGTGGTGGGTGTTGTGGTTCCAGTAGCCGCCGGGCGGTGCCGCGCTCACCGGTCCGCCCCCGGACGCAGCACTGGCGCCGACGCGGGGGTCCGCGTCGGCGCCAGGCTGCTGGTCGGGGTGCGACCGGGGCTACTTGACGCCACCTGCCGTGAGGCCGGCGACGATGCGGCGCTGGAAGATCAGCACCGCGATGAGCAGCGGCACCGTCACGATCACACCGGCGGCCATGATCGTGCCGTACGGGGTGTCGAAGCCGGTGACGCCGGTGAACTTGCTGATCGCCACGGTGGCGGTCTGCTTGCTCGGGTCGGGCAGGAAAGTCAGGGCCAGGAGGAACTCGTTCCAGGCCCCGATGAACACGATGATCGCCGTGGTGAACACACCCGGTGCCGCGAGCGGCAGGATCACCTTGCGGAAGGCGACGCCCGGCGTGCAGCCGTCGACCATGGCCGCCTGCTCCAGCTCGACCGGCAGCTGCTTGAAGAACGCCGTGAGGTTCCACACGGCCAGCGGCAGGCCGAAGCTGAGGCCCGGGATGATCACCGACTGGTAGGTGTTCACCCAGTACGGGAACCAGGTGAACGGCTCCGTGGAGGAGAACATCTTGAGCAGCGGCGGGATCAGGATGATCAGCGGGAACATCGAGCAGGCCATGATCACCCAGAGCACGGCGGCCTTGCCCCGGAACTGCAGCCGGGCCAGCGCGTAGGCAGCCACGATGCCGAACACGAGGGTGAGCACCGTCGTCGTCCCCGAGACGATCAGGGAGTTGACCAGCGACCGGCCGAAGTTGTTCCCGCCGGCGAACACGCCGCTGTAGTTCTCGACCGAGACCGGGCTGGGGATGAACTCGGTGCTGCGGCCCTCGGTGGGGATCCGCAGCGACGAGACGATCATCCAGTAGAAGGGCAGCACGCAGTAGAGCACGATCAGGCCCATGCCGATGTAGCTGGCCACGACCCCGAAGCGGGCCTTGCGGCTGCGCTTGGGGTGCGAGAGGGCGGCGACCTGGTCCGAGGAGGTCTGCTGCGTGGTGCCGACAGCGGTGGCCATCAGTGGTTCCCCCCCATCTGCTGCAGCGCGGGGACGGCGCCGGTGGTGGCGTCGCGGTCGCCGCGCTTCTTCTTGGCCTTCTTCGGCGCGCTGTCACCGATGACGTCCGCGCCCAGGATCTTCACGAAGAGGAAGGCGATGAGCAGGACGTAGATGAACAGCACGATGGCGTAGGCCGCGGCGGGCCCGTACCGGCCGGCGTTGGCCTCCAGGTAGGCGAAGATCGACAGCGTCTCCACCCGGTACTTGCCCGGCCCGATCATGCCGTAGGGCAGGTCGAACATCCGGAGCGTGTCGAGCGTGCGGAACAGCACGGCCACCACCAGGGTCGGCCGCACCATCGGCAGGGTGATCCGGGTGAACTGCTGCCAGGCCGTGGCCCCGTCGACCTTGGCGGCCTCGTAGACCTCGGCCGGGATGGTCTGCAGCCCGGCCAGGGTCAGCAGGCCGATGAACGGGGCGGTCTTCCAGACGTCGGCGATGATGACGGCCCAGAAGGACGACGCGCCGTCGGCGAGCCAGAGGATCTGCGACCCCAGGATCCGGTTCATGACACCGGCCTCGTCGAAGATCAGCTTCCACATGAGCGCCGACACGATGGTCGGGATCGCCCACGGGACGAGGATGCCGGCGCGGACGATGCCGCGGCCCCGGAAGGCCTTGGCCATGATCAGCGCCATCGCGACGCCGAGGACCGTCTCCGCCAGCACCGCCACCACCGTGATGAAGGTGGTGTTGAGGAACGCGTTGATGAAGCGGCCCAGCTGGCCGTAGGAACCGCTGACGGTGTCCTGCCCGCTGAAGATGGCCGTGAAGTTCTCGAGCCCGGAGAAGCGCTCCCCGCCGGCCACCAGGCCGGTCGTGGGGTCGACCCCGGAGTTGGTCTGGAAGAAGGACTCGCGGATCGACATCAGCACGGGGATGCCCGCGACGACGATGATGACCAGCAGCGTCGGCGCCAGCAGGATCCAGGCCAGCCGGCCCTGCCCGTCGCTGAGCGCGTTCTTCTTCCGCTTGCGTCCGTCGGCTGACGGCGGACGGACGGGTGCTTCCGCGGTTGCGGTTGCCATGCTGCCTACCTCCCCTTGCGAAAGGCGCCGGATCCCGGTGCCGCTGGGCGGCACCGGGATCCGTCGGGAACCACTGCGTCTTACTGGATCAGGCCCTCGAGCTTGGTCTGCAGGCCGGAGAGAGCGGCGTCGGACGTCTGCTGCCCCTGCAGGGTGCCGTACGCGGCGTCCTGGATGGCCAGCGTGACGTCACCGTACTTGACGGCCTTCGGCCGCGGCTGCGCGGTCTCGATCGACTTCAGCAGGATGGGCATGTAGGGGTACTTCTTGACCATGTCCGGGTCGCTGTAGAGCGCCGAGCGGGTCGGGGCCGCCGACGTGGCGAGAGCGTTCGACTTCTGGACCTCGGCCGAGCCGAAGTACTTGATGAAGTCGGCCGCGGTGCCCTTGTTCTCGGCGTTGGCCGCGATGCCGAAGTTGTGCCCGCCGAGGCTGGACACGCCCGGGCCGCTGATGCCCGGCAGGGCGGCGACGTCGAACTTGCCGGCGACCTTGGACGAGCCGTCGGTCTTCTGCGCCAGCGCGTACACGTAGGGCCAGTTGCGGTGGAAGATCAGCTCGCCGTCCTGGAACGCCTGACGGCCCTGCTCCTCCTGCCAGGTGATCGCACCCTTGGGGATCGTGCCGTCGGCGAACATGCCGCTCAGCGCGTCGAGCCCGGCCTTGGCCTCGGGGGTGTTGACGTTCGCCTTGCCGTCCTCGCCGACGATGACGCCGCCGGCGCTGTTGACGGCCTCGGCGAAGTTCACCGTCAGGCCCTCGTACTTCTGGTACTGGCCGGCGAAGCAGTTGAGCTTGGCGTCGCCCTCGCCGTCCTTGATCGTCTTGCAGGCGGCCTTCATCTCGTCGAAGGTGGTCGGCGGCTGCAGGTCGTACTTGTCGAGCAGGTCCTTGCGGTAGTACAGCAGGCCGCCGTCGGAGGACGTCGGGTAGGCGTACAGCTTGTTGAAGTACGTGCCGGAGTTGACCGTCGCGGGCACGAAGTCGTCGGTCGGGAACTGGTCGGCCGGCAGCGGGACGATGTACCCGTTGGCGGCGAACTCGGCGGTCCAGACGTTGTCCACGCTCAGGACAGCCATCTTGGTGTCCTTGATCTGGGTGTTCTGGATCATCTGCTGGCGCTGCTGGTCGGCGTTGTCGGGCAGCTCGCGCAGGGTGACCTGCTCGTCAGGGTGGTCCTTGTTCCAGGCCGCGATGATGTTCTTCACGTTGCCGGAGGTGTCCTTGCCCTGCCAGTACTCGATCGGGCCCTTCTTGGTGAGGTCCACGGCCGGCGCGGACGAACCGCCGGCGGCGGGGGTCTCGCCGCTGCCACCGCAGGCGGCGGCGGCGAGCAGTGCGGTGAGTGATGCAGCGGCGATCAGGACGCGCCGCGCGGGACGAGCGGAAGTCATACAGGCCTCACTTCGTTGTCGAGATGGCACCCATCCGTTGGTGCACTGCGCCAGGCTAGATGATCTCCGTCACAAAACCACGACTCCCCCGACCCCGGTCACGATTTGTTACCGATCAGTAGGACGGGGTAACGCTTTCCCGCCACCGGTGCGGTCACGCGGTCGCAGAGGTCCGCAGGGGTTTCAGAGGTAGAGCCCGGTCTGGCCGTCGGGACGGCGCTCCTCGGCGACGGCGTGCAGGTCGCGCTCGCGCAGCAGCACGTAGTCCCGGCCGCGCACCTCGACCTCGGCGCGGTCCTCGGGGTCGAACAGGACCCGGTCCCCCACCTTGACGACGCGGACCGAGCTGCCCGCGGCGACCACCTGGCCCCAGGTGAGCCGGCGGCCGATGGCCACCGTCGCCGGGATCAGGATGCCGCCCCCGCTGCGCCGCTCACCGGCCTCGGCGTCGGTCGACACCAGGACCCGGTCGTGCAGCATCCGCAGGGGCAGCGGCTCCGCCGCCGGCGTCTCCGGGCTCGGCAACGGCTCAGCCGCGACGGCGGCGGACGACGCCGCGCAGCACGACGAGCAGGGTGACGGCTCCGGCCACGGCCCCGCCGACGATGCCGACGCGCTCGGTGCGCAGGTCACCGCGGGCGTTGAAGACGAGCGACTTGGCCTTCTCGATCTCGGTGTGCAGGAAGCGCTTCGCGCCCTCGACCTGGCGCTGCTTGACCCGCTGCGGGTGGACCTGGTCGATGAGCGCCTCGACGGCGGCCGCCAGACGGTCGCGGGTGGCCCCCAGGTCGGCTTGGATCTGGTCGGCGTCCCGGTCCGGTCGGCTGCTGGCCACGTGAGGATCCCCTCGGAGGTGCGGTCACGAGCCCGGCGGGCGCCGGGTCAGGGGCCAGCGTATTGCAGGTCGGGGGGAGCCGTCGCACGGCCCGCGGCGGGGCCGGGCCTCGCGTTCCTGACCGGGGCGGACCCCCGCTAAGGTCGAGCCCATGACGACCCGACTGTCGGCTGGCGACACCGCCCCGGACTTCACCCTCCCCGACGCCGACGGCAAGGAGGTCTCGCTGTCCGACTTCGCCGGCCAGCGGGTCATCGTCTACTTCTACCCGGCCGCGATGACGCCGGGCTGCACCACCCAGGCCGTCGACTTCACCGCCGCCATGGACGACCTGAGCGCGGCCGGCCTGCACGTCCTCGGCATCTCCCCCGACGCCCCCGCCCGGCTCGCGGAGTTCCGCGACCAGCAGTCGGTGGCCTTCCCGCTGCTGTCGGACCCCGACCGCGCGACCCTGGGCGCGTACGGCGCCTACGGCGAGAAGCTGCTCTACGGCAAGCTCGTGGAGGGCGTCATCCGCTCGACCTTCGTGGTGGACGTCGACCGCAAGGGCGCCGGCACCGTCGCGGTGGCGCAGTACAACGTGCGGGCCGCCGGCCACGTGGCCAAGCTGCGGCGCGAGCTCGGCCTCTGACGCCTGACCTCGCGGGGGTGCGGGTGCCGGAGAAGGGACTCGAACCCTCACGCTCATGGAGCACAGGAACCTAAATCCTGCGTGTCTGCCAGTTCCACCACTCCGGCGCGGGCGGCAGCCTACCCCGCGTCGTCGGGCCGGCGGCGCTCGTAGCGGACGAAGGCGTGCCCCTCGTGCGGCTCCCGCGCCGTCTCGACCCAGTCCGCCGGGTCCACCGCCGGGAAGAAGACGTCCCCCGCCGGCTCGGCGTCCACCTCGGTGACCTCGAGGGCGTCCAGCCGCTCCCAGGCGGCGCGGTAGACCTGGCCGCCGCCGGCCACCACGACGAGGTCGTCGTCGAGGGCCAGCGCGCGGTCGAGCGCGGCGTCGACGTCGCGGTGCACCTCGACGCCGTCGGGGCCGAAGGCCGGGTCGCGGCTGACCACGAGGGTGGTGCGCCCGGGCAGCGGACGCCCGATGGCGTCGTAGGTGAGCCGGCCCATCACCAGCGGGTGGCCCAGTGTCAGCCGCTTGAAGCGGGCCTGGTCCCCCGGCACGTGCCAGGGGATGTCCGGACCGGACCCGATCACCCCGTTGCGGGCGACCGCGACGACGGCCACCACCTGCGCGCCGGCCACCTCAGACCGCGATCGGGGCTCTGATGCCCGGGTGCGGGTCGTAGCCCTCGACGACGACGTCGGCCATCGTGAACCCGTCGATGCTGTCGACCCCGGGGTCGAGCACCAGCCGCGGCAGCGGTCGCGGCTCGCGCTCCAGCTGCCGGCGGGCCTGGTCGAGGTGGTTCACGTAGAGGTGCGCGTCGCCCAGGGTGTGCACCAGCTCGCCGACGTCGAGGTCGCAGACCTGGGCCACGAGGTGGGTGAGCAGCGCGTACGAGGCGATGTTGAACGGCACGCCGAGGAAGACGTCGGCCGAGCGCTGGTAGAGCTGGCACGACAGCCGGCCCCGGGCGCCCGGCACGTCGGCCGGCGGCGGCGCGACGTAGAACTGGAAGAGGGTGTGGCAGGGCGGCAGCGCCATCTGGTCGACCTCGGCCACGTTCCAGGCGCTCACGACGTGCCGGCGCGAGTCCGGGTTGGACCGCAGCGACGCGACGACGGCGGCCAGCTGGTCGACGTGCCGGCCGTCGGGGGTGGGCCAGGAGCGCCACTGGGACCCGTAGACCGGGCCCAGCTCGCCGTCCGCGTCGGCCCACTCGTCCCAGATCGTCACGCCCTGCTCGTGCAGCCAGCCGATGTTCGTCGAGCCCGAGACGAACCACAGCAGCTCGGCGACCACCGACCGGACGTGGATCTTCTTCGTCGTCACCAGCGGGAAGCCGGCGGCGAGGTCGAAGCGCATCTGGTACCCGAAGGTGCTGAGCGTGCCGGTGCCCGTCCGGTCCCCCTTGGGCACCCCGGTGTCCAGCACGTGCCGGACCAGGTCCAGGTAGGTCTTCACCGCACCTCCTCCTGTGCGGCGGTCCGCCGCAGCTCGTCGATCAGCACGGGCACGAGGGCCCGGATGGCTTGGCCGCGGTGGCTGATGGCGTCCTTCGCGGCCGGGTCCAGCTGGGCCGTCGTGCGGTCGTGGCCCTGGGCCACGAACAGCGGGTCGTAGCCGAAGCCGTGCTCGCCGGCCGGCGCGGTGGTCAGGTGGCCGGGCATGACCCCGGTGCGGACGTGCTCGGTCCCGTCGGGCAGCACCAGGGCCATGGCGCAGACGAACTGGCCGCTGCGCTGCTCCGGCCCCTCGAGGTCGAACAGCTGGCGCAGCAGCAGGGCGTTGTTGCTCGCGTCCGTGGCTTCGGCGCCGGACCACCGGGCCGAGCGGACGCCGGGCATGCCGTTGAGCCGGTCGACGGCCAGCCCGGAGTCGTCGGCGACGGCCGGCAGGCCCGTCGCCGCTACGCAGGCCCGGGCCTTGAGCAGGGCGTTGCCCTCGAAGGTCTGCTCGGTCTCGGCCGGCTCCGGGTACCGCGCGACGTCGGCCAGGGCGAGCACCTCGACGGCCGGGGCCGCCGCGGCGACGATCCGGCGCAGCTCGGTGAGCTTCTTCGCGTTGTTGGTGGCCAGCACCACCCGCCCCTCGACGGGCTCGGGGGGCGCGACGGGCCCGGGGCTAGGCAACGCTCGCCTCGAGGGCGGCGCGCTGGAGCCGGGCCAGCTCGGCGCAGCCGGCGGTGCCGAGGTCGAGCAGCTCGTCGAGGACGCCGCGGTCGAAGGGGGCGCCCTCGGCGGTGCCCTGCACCTCGATGAAGGTGCCGGCCCCGCTCATCACGATGTTCATGTCGGTGTCGGCCGCGGAGTCCTCGGTGTAGCAGAGGTCGAGCATCGGCGTCCCGCCGACGACGCCGACCGAAACCGCGGCGACGCTGTCGACGAGCGGCTCCCCGGCCAGGGCGTCGCGCCCGCGCAGCCAGGCGACGGCGTCGGCCAGGGCCACGTAGGCGCCGGTGATGGAGGCCGTCCGGGTGCCGCCGTCGGCCTGCAGGACGTCGCAGTCGAGGACGATGGTGTTCTCGCCCAGGGCCTTGTAGTCGATGACGGCGCGCAGGCTGCGGCCGATCAGCCGGCTGATCTCGTGGGTGCGGCCGCCGATGCGGCCCTTGACCGACTCGCGGTCGTTGCGGGTGTTCGTCGCCCGCGGCAGCATCGCGTACTCGCTCGTCACCCAGCCGAGCCCCGAGCCCTTGCGCCAGCGCGGCACGCCCTCGGTGACGCTGGCCGCGACGAGCACCCGGGTCTGGCCGTACTCCACGAGCACCGACCCCTCGGCCTGGCTGAGCCAGTTGCGGGTGAAGCGCACCTCCCGGAGCTGGTCGAGGTCGCGTCCGTCGGCTCGTGAGGTCATGCGCTGCACTCTATTTGCCCCCGCCGACACTTCCGCGCGGCGACCGCTCAGCGAGGACCGATGGTCCAGCTGGCCCCGGGCTCGGCCAGCGAGACGGGGGCGTCGAGGTGCGGCCGGGCCTCGGCCAGCACGGCGTCGCGGTCGTGCCAGGGCGGGACGTGGGTCAGCACGAGCTCGGCGACGCCGGCCCGCTGCGCCGCCTCGGCCGCGTCCCGGCCGGAGAGGTGCAGGCCGGGCGGGTTGCCGGGGACGTCGCGGAACGAGGCCTCCGCCAGCAGCAGGTCGGCCCCGGTCGCCAGCTCGACCAGTGCCTCGCAGGGGCCGGTGTCCCCGCTGTAGACCAGGCTGCCGCCCTCGGGCACGTCCTCGGTGACCCGCAGCGCGTAGGTCTCGACGGGGTGGTCGACCCGCGCGGTCTCGATCCGGAACGGCCCGACCTGCTGGCGGGGTGCCCAGTCCTGGTGGGCGAAGTGGGCGCCGATGCCGGCGGGCCGGCCGGCCGGGTCGTCCTCGCCGGGCACGGCGTAGGCGGCGACCAGCCGCTCGCGCGTCCCGGGCGGGCCGAGCAGCGGGATGCGCGGCCACGGCGCCGTCGGGGAGTAGCGAGCCCCCACGTAGAACGCGCAGACGTCGAGGCAGTGGTCCGGGTGCAGGTGGGTGAGCGCGATGGCGCCGACGTCCTCGGGCGCCAGGTGGCGGTACAGCGCGCCCATCGCCCCCGGGCCGAGGTCGAGCACGAGGGCGAAGGTGCCGCCCGCGAAGGGCGCCCGCACCAGGTAGCTCGACGCGGCCGCGTCCGGTCCCGAGACCGAGCCGCTGCAGCCCACCACGGTCAGCTCCACGCCGGCTCCCCCGTCCTCACGCGAACTGCTCCACGCCGCTGACCAGCCCGCCCATCAGCCGGTGGCCGATGCCCTCGAACGCCTGCGGGTCGCCGGTGGTGAGGAAGCGGTGCGAGGCCTCCCGCGGCCGGTCGTGCGTCAGCCCGCGTCGGGTCAGCACGGCGTAGACGTCCTTGGCGCACTCGTCGGCGCTGGAGACCAGGGTGACCCCGTCGCCGAGGACGTAGGACAGCACACCCGTCAGCAGCGGGTAGTGGGTGCAGCCGAGGATGAGGGTGTCGATCCCGGCCGCCTGCAGCGGCGCCAGGTAGTCCTCGGCGCAGGCCAGCAGCTCGGGACCGCCGGTGACGCCGGCCTCGACGAAGGGCACGAAGCGGGGGCAGGCGGCCGTCTCCAGCCGGACCTGCGGGGCGGCGGCGAAGGCGTCGTCGTAGGCCTGGGACGTCGCCGTCGCCTCGGTGCAGATGACGCCGACCCGGCCGCTCCGGGTGGCGGCGACCGCACGCCGGGCCGCCGGCAGGATCACCTCGACGACGGGGACGGCGTAGCGCTCGCGGGCGTCGCGCAGGACGGCGGCGCTGGCGGAGTTGCAGGCGATGACGAGGGCCTTGACGCCCTGGGCGACGAGGTGGTCGAGGCACTCGAGCGCGAACTCGCGGACGTCGGCGATCGGCTGCTCGCCGTAGGGCGCCCGCGCGGTGTCGCCGAGGTAGACGAGGTCCTCGTGGGGCAGCTGGTCGATGACGGCCCGGGCGACGGTGAGCCCGCCGAACCCCGAGTCGAAGATGCCGATCGGCGCCTCGCTGCCCGGCCCGGGCGAGGCTGCGGCGGCGGTCACGGTCGGTGAGTTTACGGGCCGGTCCCGGTCTGACCGGCATGACGACACCCGGCACCACCTCAGCGGAGACGACCCTGCTCGACCTGCACCCGCCCGCGGCGACGGCCGCCCGGCTCGCCGCCACCGTCGGCGACGCCGACCTCGACCGGCCGACGCCCTGCCAGATCACGGTCCGCCAGCTGCTGGCCCACCTGCTGGGCCTCGCCGAGGCCTTCACCGACGCGGCCGCGAAGGTCGACGGCCCGACCACCCGGACCGCTCCCGCTCCCGACTCCCTCGACCTGCCGCCCGACTGGCGTGCCCGGGTCCCCGGGCACCTCGACGCCCTCGCGGCCGCCTGGCGCGCGCCCGAGGCCTGGACCGGCCTCGCCGTCGCCGGCGGTGTCGAGATGCCCGCCGCGGTGATGGGCCTGGTGGCCAACGACGAGCTGGTCCTGCACGGCTGGGACCTCGCCGTCGCCACCGGCCAGCCCTTCGCCGTCGACCCGGCCAACCTCGAGGCCGCCTGGCAGCTCGTCCGCCAGACCCCCGACGACCCGGCCGCCCGCGAGGGCCTCTTCGGCCCGGTCCACCCCGTCCCCGCCGACGCGCCCCTCCTCGACCGCGTCCTCGGCGGCGCCGGTCGCGACCCCCGCTGGTCCCCGGCCTGACCAGAGGCACCCAGGCCTTTCGAGGGCTCAGGGGGTAGCTCATCGACCGAGCGGGTCCCTTCGACGGGCTCAGGGAGCGGGGGGCGCCGACGGTGCGCCCCTCGACGACCTCGAGGAACGGCGAGCGGGCGCGGCACCACCGCCGAGGTGACGGTCAGGGCCGCTGCGGTCCCGTGGAGGGGCGTGGACGGGCCTGGCGGGAGCGCCGGAGCCTGCGGAGGCGCGGATGGTTGCCCCGAGCGGGAGCCCAGCGGCCCTGACCGGCACCGGACCCGGCCCCTTCGACAGGCTCAGGGAGCGGGGGCCCTTCGACAGGCTCAGGGAGCGGGGGCCCTTCGACGAGCTCAGGGAGCGGGGGTGAGGCCGGCCGAGCGGGTCAGGCCCAGACCTGGGTGTCGAGGAAGTCCTCGGAGGCGTCGAGGTCGGTGGTGTAGGCGCCGGTGGAGAGGTACTTCCAGCCGCCGTCGCAGATGATGAGGACGATGTCGGCGGACTCCCCAGCCTTCTCGGCCCGGGCCGCCTGCGCCATCGCGGCGTGCACGATGGCCCCGGTCGACAGTCCCGCGAAGATGCCCTCGCGCTCCAGCAGCTCGCGGACGCGGCGGACGGCGTCGCGGGAGCCGACGGAGAACCGCGAGGTGACGTACTGCGGGTCGTAGAGCTCGGGGACGAAGCCCTCGTCGAGGTTGCGCAGGCCGTAGACCAGCTCGCCGTAGCGCGGCTCGGCGGCGACGATCTTCACGTCGGGCTTCTTGTCGGCGAAGAACCGGCCGATGCCCATCAGGGTGCCGGTGGTGCCCAGGCCGGCGACGACGTGGGTCACCTCGGGGAGGTCCTCGAGGATCTCGGGACCGGTCGTCAGGTAGTGCGCCTCGGCGTTGGCCGGGTTGCCGTACTGGTAGAGCATCACCCAGTCGGGGTGCTCGGCGGCCAGCTGCTTGGCCACCCGGACGGCCTCGTTGGAGCCGCCCGCCGCAGAGGACGAGACGATCTCGGCGCCCCACATCGCGAGGATCTGGCGGCGCTCCACGGAGGTGTTCTCCGGCATCACGCAGATCATCCGGTAGCCGGCGAGCTTGGCCGCCATGGCGAGGGAGATGCCGGTGTTGCCGCTGGTGGGCTCGAGGATCGTCGAGCCCGGCTTCAGCTGACCGGACGCCTCGGCGACCCGGATCATGTTGAAGGCCGCGCGGTCCTTGATGGACCCCGTGGGGTTGCGGTCCTCCAGCTTGGCCCACAGCCGGACGCGGCTGCTCGGCGAGAGCGCCGGCAGACCGACCATGGGGGTGTTGCCGACGGAGTCGGCCAGCGAGTGGTAGCGCGTCACGGGGTCGGGACCTCGGCTCAGGCGCCGCCGGCCACGGCCGGCAGCACGACCACGACGTCGCCGTCGGCGGTCGCGGCCTCGAGGCCGCCGACGAAGCGGACGTCCTCGTCGTTGACGTAGACGTTGACGAAGCGCCGCAGGGCGTCGGACTCGACCAGGCGCTCCTTGAGGCCCGGGTGGCGGCTGTCGACGTCGTCGATCACCTGCGCCAGCGTGGCGCCCGCACCCTGGACGGCCTTCTCGCCGCCGGTGAACGTCCGCAGGATCGTCGGGATCCGCACCTCTACCGCCATGGTCCTACCTCTCCTCGCCGCCCGGCCTGCGCCGGGCTCGCCGTCTGTGCCAACACCTGCCCGGAAGGGCCTATTCCGTGATGGTCAGGTCTTCCTCGGTGACCTGCCCGTCCACGATCCGGTACGAGCGGACCGAGACCGGACCCTCCCCGGCGCCCGACTCCGCCGTCGAGACCAGGACGTAGTGGGCCTGCGGCTCGGCCGCGTAGGCGATGTCGGTGCGCGAGGGGTAGGCCTCGGTGGCGGTGTGGGAGTGGTAGACCACGACGACCTCCTCGTCGGCCTCGTCCATCGCCTGGTAGAGCCGCAGCTGCTCGGTGGGGTCGAACCGGAAGAAGGTCGGCGAGCGGTCCGCGTTGGTCATGGCCACGAAGCGGGCCGGGACGTCGGAGCCGGCCGGGCCGACGATGACGCCGCACGCCTCGTCCGGGTGGTCGGCGCGGGCGTGGGCCACCATGGCGTCCACGTGGGCACGGGCGATGCTCAGCACGGCGGCGAGCCTAGGTGGCGCGTCCACCGGCGCCGGGTCCATCCGCGCACTGAGACCGGTGTCCGGTGCGCGGACCGGTCAGGAGCCGTCGCGCAGGTCGTGGAGCCGCTCGGGCACGAACACGACGTCGGCGAAGCGGACGGTGCAGCCGTCGCCCGTCGGGCTCTGCGCCTCGAGCCCGACGCGGTGCGCGGCCAAGACGTCGCCGAGGGTGAAGACCCGGACCAGCGCCCAGTCCACCCCGTCGGTCGACGCGTGGTAGGCGTACACGCGGCCCACCCGGGAGACCCGCAGCCAGACCGAGCGCCCGTCGACGACGAAGGAGTTGGCGTCGTCGGACACACCCACGGTGACGACGGAGACCACCATCGGCTCCCCCGCGGGCGAGCGCTCGAAGCAGAGCTTGGCCCAGTGGGTGGCGTCCTGCCAGAGCAGCAGCACGCCCGCGTCGAAGGTGGCGGCGAAGTCGACGGCGACCCGGGCGCGGAGCTGGAAGTCCCCCTCCGGCGGCTCGCCCAGCAGGGTCACGGCGTTCGCGAGCGACTCCGCGTCACCGGCGCCCGCCCCGCCGGGGTTGACGTAGAGGTCGGTCCGGGGCGGGGCCTGCCCCACCACCGCGCCGTCCTCGTCCAGGTGCCAGGTCGAGCCGGCGGACGGGGTCAGCGGGAAAGGCAGGTCGGGCAGCTCCAGCGCGTCGCTCATGTCGAGACTGTAGGGCCCCGCCCCACCGCCCGGTCAGGCGGTCGCGCGCTCGCTGCGGGCGGTCGGGCGGCAGATGAGGACCGGGCAGGGCGCCGAGTGCTGGACCCGCGACGCCGTGCTGCCGAGCAGGATCGTCGGGGTGAGCCCCCGGCTGCCCGCGGCCATGGAGATGAGGTCGGCGTCGAGGTCCTCGGCCGCCCGGACGATCTCCTGGGCCGGCGAGCCGCTGCGGACCTGCCGGTGGACCGCGGGCCCCCACCCGTCGAAGACCGCGGCCACGAGGTCGACCGCCGTCTGGGCCTCCTGCTGGAAGCTGAGGTCGGCCAGCTGCGTGGGGCGCTGCTCCCCCAGCTCGTTGGCGAAGGGCACGGCCGCGAACGGGCTGACGACGGCGATGACGGTCACGTCGGTGATCTCGCGCGAGTCGGCGATCCACTTGAACTGCTTGGCCCCGACCAGGGAGGCGCGGGAGCCGTCGGTGGTGACGATGCAGTGCATGGGTCAGAGCTCCTTCGTCGTGGAGGGCACGGCCTCCGGGTCGCCCGGACGGGTGCCCGGGGGGCGGTCCTGCTTGCCGAAGAACTTCTCGGCCAGGAAGAGCACGAGGCCGACGGCCAGCAGCCCGGCCACCCACAGCAGCGCCGCGGGGTCGTCGATCAGGGTGTAGACCAGCACCGCGAGGTTGCCGACGATCCCGACGACCAGCAGGGGCGTGTTCGCGCGGTAGGTGTGCTCGCTCTCGTCCCGGCCGCGCAGCTTGAGGCAGGCGACGATGACGAGCGCGTAGATGAACAGCAGGAACACGACCGTGATGGTGGCCAGCCGGTCGACGATGTCGAGCCGGTCGTCCGCGGGCAGCTCGGACTGGCTGGCCTGGATCCCCGCCCCGATCAGCAGCAGGGCGGACACGATGACGAAGCCGAAGACCAGCGCGACGTAGGGGCTGCGGCGGACGGGGTGGATCTTGGCGAAGACCGAGGGCACGACGTCCTGGCGGGCCATGCCGTAGAGCACCCGGGCCTGCGCCACCACCGTGACCAGCGTCGTGTTGCTGATGGCGACCATGGCGATCAGCGCGAACACGACCAGCATGACCGTGGCCGGGATGAAGAAGAGGTCGGCGCGGATGACCTCGAGGAGCGTGTTGCCGGCGAGGTCCTCCATCGGCACGGCCAGGGCCGCCGCGATCGAGACCAGCACGTAGACCACGCCGGCGGTCAGCATGCCGCCGATGAGGGCCCGCGGGAAGGCGCGCTCGGGGTTGATCGTCTCCTCGGCCACGTTGGCCGCGTTCTCGAAGCCGGTCATGGCGAAGAAGGCCAGCGAGACACCGGCGAGCACGGCGATGACCGGGGAGCCCTCCGCGCTGAACTCCAGCAGCACGCTGGGGCTGCCGATGCCCTCGGCCAGGGCCACGACCCCGATGATCACGACGATGACCAGTCCGCTGATCTCTATGAAGGTCATGACCACGTTGACCACGACCGACTCGGAGATGCCGATCAGGTTGATGGCGGTGATGATCGCCAGGAAGACCAGGGCGATGACGGTGGCACCCCAGATGGAGTCCTCCGAGAGCCCGACCACCGAGCTGAAGTACCGCACGAAGCCCGAGGCCAGCGAGCCGATCGCGGCCATCTGCGACGAGAGCATGCAGATGGTGATGAAGAACGTCAGCAGCGGGCTGCGGAAGGCCTTGTTGATGTAGAGGGAGGCGCCGGCGGCCTGCGGGTACTTCGTGACCAGCTCGGCGTAGGCGAGGCCGGTGATGGCCGCGATCGCCACACCCGCGAGGAAGGCCATCCAGAAGGCGCCCCCCACCGCCGCGGCGACCAGGCCGACGAGCACGTAGATGCCCGAGCCCAGGACGTCGCCGACCACGTAGAAGTACAGCTGCCGGCCGGTGATCGAGCGCTTGAGCTCGCTGTGCTGGGAAACGTCCTCGACCGCAGGTGTCGTCATGGCGAGACCCTACTGTGATTTCTGTTACAGGGGTGTTCCCGTCGCCGGCGATCTCATGACGGCCCGCGGCCTGGGCGCCGGAGGCTCAGAGCGCGGCGATCAGGGTCTCCTGGGCGAAGCCCAGCCAGTCGTACACGCTCATCATGTAGCTGCGCGGGTCGTCCTCGGGCAGCTCAGCCAGCTCCTCGGCGCTCTCCGCGTCGGTGATCCCGAGCCGGGTGGCGACGGCGATCCGCACGCTGGTGAGGGTGCGCAGCCAGGCCTGGGCGTCCGCCGGGTCCACCCGCAGGTCGTGCGTCCCGCCCTCGGTCGCGTCCAGGTCGCGGAGCACGACGCGGGCGTCGTCGACCTTCTTGCCCCGCAGGTCGCGCTCGGTGAAGCGGCGGAAGTCCGAGGACGCCCGTTCGTCGTGGGGGTAGGCGTTGGGGAACAGCCGGCGCAGGACGGGGTCGTCGGAGACCTCCGGCGCGTCGGGCTCGGCCTGCAGGTCGCGGACCAGCCGCTCGAACGGGTCGGCGCCCGGGGCCGGCTCGGCGAACCGCTCGGGCTCCCCGTCGGAGACCAGCTCGACCAGCTGGCCGACCAGCGACGTCAGCAGCTCGACCTCGTACCCGCTGAGGGAGGTTCCGACGAGCCCGCGGCGCCGGGTGAACTTCTTCACGCGGCCGCCCGGCCGCCGCGGCGCCCCTCAGTCATCGGCCCGGTCCATCGTCGCCCACAGGCCGTACTCGTGCATGGCGCCGACGTCGCGCTCCATCTCCTCGCGCGAGCCGCTGGAGACGACCGCCTTGCCGTCGTTGTGCACCTGCATCATCAGCTTCGCGGCCTTGCTCTTGGAGTAGTGGAAGTAGGTCACGAAGACGTGGGTGACGTAGGACATGAGGTTGACGGGGTCGTCCCAGACGATCGTCACCCACGGGGTCTGCGGGGTCGTCTGCTCGAGCGGACGCTCGGCCACGGCCGTCCCCCCGGCGGGGACGACGGGCACCCCCTCGGTTCCGGACATGCCCCCCATCATGGCAAACCCCGGCCCTGCCCGACACCGGCACCGGGCTGGCTAGGGTGAGGCCGTGACCGTCCCTGGACCGGCGCTCGGCGCCCCGGCCTCGTGGGGGCCCCGCGAGGTCCCGACGACCGCCCTGCTCACCGACCACTACGAGCTGACGATGCTGCAGGCCGCGCTGCAGGCGGGCACGGCCGACCGGCCCTGCGTGTTCGAGCTCTTCGCCCGACGGCTGCCGCCGGGCCGTCGCTACGGCGTCGTCGCCGGGGTCGGCCGCGCGCTGCGGGCCCTGGAGCACTTCCGCTTCGACGCCGAGTCGCTGGAGTTCCTGCGCGGCGCGCACGTCGTCGACGACCGGACCGCCGACTGGCTCGCGGACTTCCGCTTCGACGGCAGCATCTGGGGCTACCCCGAGGGCGAGGTCTACTTCCCCGGCTCCCCCGTCGTCGTGGTGGAGTCGAGCTTCGCCGCCGGCGTCGTCCTGGAGACGGTGCTGCTCAGCATCTACAACCACGACGCCGCCATCGCCTCGGCCGCGTCCCGGATGACGGCGATGGCCGGCGACCGGCCCTGCATCGAGATGGGCTCGCGGCGGACCCAGGAGCTGGCCGCCGTCGCCGCCGCCCGCGCCGCGTACGTGGCCGGCTTCGAGGCCACCTCCAACCTGGAGGCCGGCCGGCGCTACGGCGTGCCGACCCGGGGCACGTCGGCCCACTCCTTCACCCTGCTGCACGCCGACGAGCGGTCCGCGTTCGCCGCCCAGATCGCCGCGCTGGGCGAGGACACGACGCTGCTGGTCGACACCTACGACGTCGAGGCGGCCGTCCGGACCGGCGTCGAGCTGACCGGCGGCCGGCTGGGCGCGGTGCGGCTCGACTCCGGCGACCTGGCCGTGATGGCCACCCGGGTCCGCGAGCTGCTGGACTCCCTGGGCGCCACGGGCACCCGGATCATCGTCACCAGCGACCTCGACGAGTTCACCATCGCCGCGCTGTCCGGCGCCCCGGTCGACGGCTACGGCGTGGGCACCGCCCTGGTCACCGGCAGCGGCGCCCCGACCTGCGGCTTCGTCTACAAGCTGGTGGCGCGGGCCGAGTCCGACGAGCCGGGCGCCCCGCTGACGCCGGTGGCCAAGAAGAGCGCCGACAAGATCTCGGTCGGCGGCCGCAAGTACGCCGTCCGCCAGCTGTCGGCCCAGGGCGTCGCGGAGGCCGAGCTCGTGGGCATCGGCGCGGTCTCGCGGCACGACTCCGACGACCGCGAGCTGCTGGTGCCGCTCGTGGTCGACGGCGAGGTCGTGGGCAAGGAGCCCCTGGAGGCCGCGCGCGAGCGGCACCGCCGCGTGCGGGCCGAGCTGCCGCTCGAGGCGCTCAAGATGTCCCGCGGCGAGCCGGTCGTCGAGACCGTCTACGCCGGGGCCGGCGCGACCCCGGGCAACCCCTACGCGGCGGCCGGCCGGTGAGCGGGCGCACGGCGCTCGTCGTCGTCGACGTGCAGCGCGACTTCTGCGAGGGCGGGGCCCTCGGCGTGGCGGGCGGCTCGGCCGTCGCCGCCGCCGTCGACGCCCTGCTGGG
Source organism: Microlunatus capsulatus (assembly GCF_017876495.1). NCBI lineage: Bacteria > Bacillati > Actinomycetota > Actinomycetes > Propionibacteriales > Propionibacteriaceae > Microlunatus > Microlunatus capsulatus. The sequence continues at coordinate 1,324,723 of NZ_JAGIOB010000001.1, forward strand.
CACCGACCACGGGTACGCGGCCGTCGTCGCCACCCGGGACCGGCACGTCGACCCCGGCCCGCACTTCTCCGCCACCCCGGACTTCGTCGACAGCTGGCCGCCGCACTGCGTGGTCGGCACCCCCGGCGCCGAGCTGCACGACGCGCTGGCCGGCCGGACCTTCGACGCCGTCGTCGACAAGGGCGCCCACGCCGCGGCGTACTCGGGGTTCGAGGGCGTGGACGCCGAGGGCCGCGGGCTGGCCGACCTCCTCCGCGCGCGCGGCGTCGACGCCGTCGAGGTCTGCGGGCTCGCGACCGACCACTGCGTCCGCGCCACCGCCCTGGACGCCGCGGCCGCGGGCTTCACGACCACGGTGCTGCTGGACCTCACGGCCGCGGTCTCGCCCGACCGGCTCGACGCCACCCTGGCCCAGCTCGCGGCGGCGGGCGTCGCGGTGCGCGACCAGGCCTGACCCGGCGGCGGGCCGACCTACAGTGGCGGCCATGAGCCCCTGGACGACCGACGACATCCCCGACCAGACGGGCCGCACCGTCGTGGTCACCGGCGCCAACAGCGGCCTGGGCCGCCGGACGAGCGCCGCCCTGGCCGCGCGCGGGGCCCGCGTGGTGCTCGCGGTCCGGGACCGCGGCCGCGGCGAGGAGGCCGCCCGCCGCATGCCGGGCGACGTCGAGGTGCGCGAGCTGGACCTGGCCGACCTCGCCTCCGTCCGGCGCTTCGCCGCCGCCTGGGAGGGGCCGCTGGACGTCCTGGTCAACAACGCCGGCCTGATGGCGGTGCCGCAGCAGCGGACCGCCGACGGCTTCGAGCTGCAGCTGGGCACGAACCACCTCGGCCACTTCGCGCTGACCAACCTGCTGCTGCCCGCCCTCACCGACCGCGTCGTCACCGTCTCCTCCGGCCTGCACCGGCGGGGCCGGATCGCCCTGGACGACCTCAACTGGGAGCGCCGGCGCTACAGCCCCTACGGCGCCTACGGGCAGTCGAAGCTGGCGAACCTGCTGTTCACCCTCGAGCTGGAGCGCCGGCTGGTGGCCGACGGGTCCCCGCTGAGGGCCGTCGCCGCCCACCCGGGCTACGCGGCGACCAACCTGCAGAGCGGCGGCGGCCGGCTCCGCAGCTCGCTGGTGGGGCTCGCCAACCGGTTCCTCGCCCAGTCCGACGCCCAGGGTGCGCTGCCCACCCTCTACGCCGCCGTCGTCGACCTGCCCGGCGGCAGCTACGTCGGCCCGGACGGCCGCGGGGAGATGAGCGGGCACCCGACCCTGGTCGGCCGCAGCGCCGCGGCGAGCGACGGCGCGCTCGCCGCGAAGCTGTGGGCCGCGTCGGAGGAGCTGACCGGCGTCACCTACCCCGCGCCGGCGGGCTGAGCGCTCAGCCCGGGCGGGCGTCCAGCTCGCGCCGGGCGCGCGCGGAGGCCGTGCAGCGGTAGGCGTCGAGGACGACGGCGGCCAGCTCGTCGTCGTCCAGGGTGGCCGGCAGCACGCCCAGCCACCCCCGGTGACCCACGTAGGGCGGCCGGAAGAAGCGGTCCGGCTCCAGCGCCACCTGCTCGGCCTGCACGCCCTCGGGGGCCGCGCACCACAGCGCCAGCCGCCCGTCGCCGTGGTGGTCGTCGAGGAACATGACGAAGCAGCGCGGGTCGGCGAAGAACGCCGGTCCCCCGTGGCTGGGTCGCTCGGTCGCCCGCGGCAGGGCCAGGCAGAGCGCCCGCACCCGCTCCAGCTGGGCGGAGGCGGCGCCCGAGCCCTGCGTGGTGGTCACCGGGCCTCCTCCCCGCCGGGCGGGCGCCGCCCGGCCCGCCCTAGTCTGCCGAGATGGACGCCCCCACCACAACGCTCCTGCGCCACCTGCTGGACGACCGGCCCGACCCCGCCGCGGCCCCCGCGGCCGTGGTCGCCGCCCACGCCGTGCACCGCGACGGGCCGCACGCCGACGTCCTCGGACGCCTGGTGGTGCCCGACACCGCGCTGGTCGCCACCGGCCGCGCCCGGTCCGCGCGGCCCGGTCCGGTGACCTGGCCGGTCGCCGTCGACGTGGACGGCGGGGCCGGCGGGGTGGCCGCGCTCGCCGGCCGGAGCGCCGACGGGCTGCGGGTCGAGGCGGTCCGGACGGGGCTGCGGGACCTGGACGACCCGGCCGGCGGGGTCGCCCGGATCGCCGCCGCCGCGTCCGCGCTCGAGGACGTCGAGGTGTTCGTCGAGCTGCCCGACGTGCCGGGCTGGGTCCGCGCCGTCGAGGTCGTCGAGGCCGCCGGGCTGCTGGCCCGGGTGGGCGTCGGCCCGGGCACCGACCCCGTCGCCCTCGCGCGGCGGCTGTCGGTGCTCGTCGAGGCGGACCTGCCCTTCGCCGCCGTGCTGCCGGCGGCGCCGCGGTCCGGGCTCGCCGTGCTCGCCCTGGCGATGCTGGTCGAGGCGCTCGTGGACGGCGCGGAGGCCGAGGAGGCGGCGGCCCTGCTGGCCGCCGACCCCGACCGGGTCCGGTCCGGGCTGGCCCGCTGGGACGCGGCCACGGCGGGCCGGGTGCGGCGGCGGCTGCGCTCCGTCGGCACCGACGTCGGGGCGGCGCTGGCCGACCTCGAGGCGCTCGGGGTGCTGGGGAGGGGCTGAGCCGGACGGCTCAGCGCCGCCGCAGGCGGGCGTGCAGGACCACACCGGCCCCGGCGGCGGCGACGCCCAGGCCCACCAGGCCGACGAGCAGGGGGCTGGTCCCGCTGCCGGCCAGGACCGCGGCGGGCGTGGCGGTCGCCGTGGCCGCGGCGACCGCGGGGGTGCTGCTCGGCGTCACCGGCGGCGCGACCGTGCCGGCCGCGGCCGAGGCGGAGGTGGTCAGTCCCGCGGACACCGAGGTCTCGACCGGGTTGTCCGCGCCGACGCTGATGGCGGCGGTCAGCGCGTTGCCGTAGACGGCGGAGTCGGCCGCGGGGTCGCTGCCCGCGCGCGGCGTGGTGAAGTGCAGGCCGGGCGGCAGGGCCGGGAAGCGCAGCCGGTACTGGCCCTCGGGCAGCCGGTCGAAGCTGAAGCGCCCGCTGGCCGCCGTGGTCGTGCTCGCGACGAGGTCGCCGGCGGCGTCGAGCAGCTCCACCCGGATGCCGGCCACCCCGGGCTCGCCCGGGCCGCGCACGCCGTCGCCGTCCAGGTCGCGCCAGACGGCGTTGGTGATGCTGTAGCTGCCGACCGTGCCGGCGTTGACCGCGGTCAGCACGAAGTCGGCGTCGACGTCCCCGAACTCCGATCCCGGGACCAGGTCGGCGGTGCCCTGGGCCAGCCGCACGACCTCCGACGTCGCGGTCAGCGGGTCCGGCGCCGAGCCGAGGGCGCGGTTGGAGCCCACGTGCGGGCGGGTCAGCACCCGGTGCTCGCCCAGGTCGGCGAACCGGACCCGGTAGGAGCCCTGCGGCAGCCCCGTGAAGCGGTAGCGGCCCTGCGGGTCGGTGGTGGTGGAGGCCACGACGTCGCCGCCCCGCAGCAGCACGACCTTCGCGGTGCCGGCCGGCTCGGACGGGTCGAGCAGGCCGTCGGCGTCGTGGTCCTGCCAGACGACCGAGGCGATGGCGAACCGCAGCGGGGCGACGCCGGCGTCGACGGTGCTGTTGAGGAAGCCGGCCCGGACGCCGTCGGCGGCCTCCGCGGGCCGCACGCCCTGCTCGCCCTCGCCGAGGGTGAAGGAGGGGGTGACCCCGGTGTAGTCGGGGTCGGAGTCGCCCGAGCCGCCGCCGACGCCCGCCGGGCTGAGCTTGGCGCCGCTGTCCAGGCCGGCGAAGCGGACGGCGTAGGTGCCCGCCGGGAGGTCGTCGAACAGGTAGCGGCCGTCGCCCGCGCTGCTGGTCGTGGACACCACGGAGCCGCCGTCGTCGAGGAGCTGGACGCTGACCCCGCCCTGGCCGCTCTCGTCGTCGTCCTGGCGGCCGTCGCCGTCGGCGTCCCACCAGACCCGGTCGCCGACGGCGAAGCGCGCCGGGGCCTCGGCCTCGGCCCGGCGCTCCTCGGCCGGCGGCTCGGGCTCCTCGCTGGCCTCCTCCGCCGCGACCACGGGTTCCTCCGGGGTCGGCTCGGCGGTCGCGACGGCCGCGACGACGCCGAGCGTCACCGACTGGCTGCCGGCGCTGACGTCGACGGTGGAGCTGAAGGGGGCGAAGGAGTCGCCGGGCCCGACCGGGCTGACGGCGAGCTCGTCGGGCACCTGCGCGGTCACGAAGTAGCGCCCGCCGGCGAGCTCGGCGGTCGGCTCGACGACGAACCGGCCGTCCTCGTCGGTGGTCCCGCTGACGGTGCCGCCGCCCGCGTCGGCCACGGTGACCAGCACGCCGGCCTGCCGGCCGTCGGTCTCGGGGTCGTAGCTGCCGTCGGCGTCGAGGTCGACGGCCACGGTGACGCTCAGCGTGCCGTCCGTGAGGTCGGCGAGGGCCGGACCGGTCGTCAGCACCGGGGCGCACACCAGCGCGAGCGCGGCCAGGCAGGCTGGACGCAGCACACGGCTCGCTCGAGGCACGGGCACCCTTGGTCGGACGGTCAGGACGGGGAAGGCGGGGGGCCCGGGGGGATCACGTCCCGGCCCTGGCCCGCGCACAACATAGCAACGCCGCGGCGGCGCGGCACCCTCGCCGGAGAACGCTGCGAAACCGTTGTCGTCGCCGCGCTCCCCCGGCGCTCAGCGGCGGACGACCTGGGTCCGGGCGAGCAGGTCGTGGATGGCCTGGCGGCGGGGCTGCCAGAGGGGGAACAGCACGTCGACCAGCTGGAACAGCCCGAGCAGGCTGTTCAGCCCGGGCGCGGCCCAGACCAGGGCGCGGGCGAGGGCTCGGCGCAGGTCGAGCCCGCCGGTCGCGCGGCCCTGGTCGACCGGGACGACCCGCAGGCCGCAGAGCAGCTTGCCCGGCGTCGCGGCCCGCCACCGGAGGAAGGCGGCGTGGTAGACGAACGTGATGGCGACCGAGGCGAGCGACATCAGCAGCAGGTCACCGGTCGGGATGAGGCTCTGCTGGTCCAGCACCGGCTGCGGGAGGCCCTGCTCGGCCGCGGCCACGACCTCGGCGAAGTAGGCCGAGACCCGGTCGAGGACCGGCAGCAGCAGGGGCAGGACGGCCAGCGTCGTCAGGGCGCCGACGAGGAGCGAGTCGACGAGCGACGCCAGCACGCGCCACCACCAGCCGGCGAGGCGGACCCCGTCGGCGGTGTAGGCCGCCTGGCCCGGTCGGCCGCCGACCGGTTGACCCGGGTAGGCCTGCGGGTAGCCCGGATAGCCCGGGTAGCCCTGCGGGGGCTGGCCCGGGTAGCCCTGCTGGCCCGGGTAGCCCGGCTGGTTTGGGTAGCCCGGCTGGTTCGGGTAGCCCGGCTGGCCCGGGTAACCCTGCTGGCCCTGGCCGTCGGACGGCCCGGGCTGCCCCGGCTGGCCCGACCAGGGCTGCTGCGGCGCCCACGGCTGCGGCTGCTGGCCGGGCTGGCCCTGGCCACCGGCGGGGCCGGTCGGCGGGACCGCGGGCGCGGCGGGCGCCTGCGGTGCGCCGCCCTCGCGGGCGCGGGTGTTGCGCGACCACTGCCAGCCGTCCCAGTAGCGCTCCTGGGCGCCGTCGAGCGGGTCGGCGTACCAGCCGGACGGGGCCGCGTGACGGCCGGGCGGGACCGGAGGACTGCCGACGGGGATACCAGACACGCCCCCATCCTAGGGAGCGGAGCCCCCGTACCCGGTCCGCGCGCGGGGCCGGGAGCGCCCCGCCGGTGTGGGCGGGCCGGCAGTCGCTGCGTTATACATGGCTGGACCCGCCCCCGGACGAGGAGTCGACGATGACCGCTGGTGCCCTGACCCATCTCGACAGCGCCCACCTCGGCGAGCTCGGGGTGCCCGTCCCCCGCTACGACCGGTCGGCGGTGACCACCGGGATCGTGCACTTCGGCGTCGGCGGCTTCCACCGCGCCCACCAGGCCATGTACCTCGACCGGCTGATGGAGCAGGGGCTCGCCCTCGACTGGGGCATCTGCGGCGTCGGCGTGATGCCCTCCGACGCGCGGATGCGGGACGCGATGGCCGCGCAGGACTGCCTCTACACCCTGGTGCTCAAGGACCCCGACGGCAGCTGGACCCCGAAGGTCGTCGGCTCGGTCGTCGAGTACCTGTTCGCCCCCGACGACGCCGAGGCCGTGGTCGAGAAGATGGCCGACCCCGCCACCCGTGTCGTCTCGCTCACCGTCACCGAGGGCGGCTACAACTTCTCCCCCGTCACCGGCGAGTTCGACGCGGAGAACCCGGCCGTCGTGGCCGACCTGCGGCCGGGTGCGGTGCCGGCGACGGTGTTCGGCCTGGTCACCGAGGCCCTCGCCCGACGCCGCGATCGCGGTCAGGCCCCCTTCACCGTCATGTCCTGCGACAACATCCCCGGCAACGGCCACATGGCCCAGCAGGTGTTCTCGGCCTTCGCCGACCTCCGCGACCCCGAGCTCGGCCGGTGGGTGCGCGCGGAGGTCAGCTTCCCCAACTCCATGGTCGACCGGATCACCCCGGTCACCACCGACGACGACAAGGCCCAGATCGCCGAGCGGTTCGGCCTCGACGACGCCTGGCCGGTGGTCTGCGAGCCGTTCACCCAGTGGGTCCTGGAGGACCGCTTCACCCAGGGCCGGCCCCCGCTGGAGGAGGTCGGCGTGCAGGTGGTCGACGACGTCGAGCCCTACGAGCTGATGAAGCTGCGGCTGCTCAACGCCAGCCACCAGGCGCTCTGCTACCTCGGCTACCTGGCCGGCTTCCGGCTGGTCCACGAGGTCGCGCAGGACCCGCTGTTCGCCCGGTTCCTGCGCGCCTACATGGACGACGAGGGCACGCCGACGCTGCCGCCCGTCCCGGGCATGGACCTCGAGGTCTACAAGAGCGAGCTCATCGCGCGCTTCTCCAACGACGCCGTCCGCGACACCGTGGCCCGGCTGTGCGCCGAGAGCTCCGACCGCATCCCCAAGTGGCTGCTGCCCGTCATCCGCACCAACCTCGCCGCCGGCCGCAGCACCCGCTACGCCGCGGCCGTCGTGGCCAGCTGGGCCCGCTACGCCGAGGGCGTCGACGAGCAGGGCGAGCCGATCGAGGTGGTCGACCGGCTGGCCGAGGAGCTCACCGGGATCGCCGCCCGCCAGCAGGAGGAGCCGCTGGCCTTCGTGGCCAACCGGCGGCTGTTCGGCGACCTGGCTGACGAGCCGGGCTTCACCGAGCCCTACCTCGCGGTGCTCGGCTCCCTGCACGAGCGCGGCGCGCGGGCCACGCTCGAGTCGCTGATGGGCACGGGCTCGGCTTCCTGACCTCCGGGCCGGGTTGGTCCAGCGGGTGACCGGGTACCCGGACCGGCACCCGTCCCCACCCGAGGAGCCTCCCCGTGCACCGAACGCCCGCCCCCGTCCCGGACCCGCGCTGAGCACCGCGGCGCACGGCCCCGCGCGCAGCAGCCGGGACCGCAGGACCGGCACACCACCGGCGCGCGCCAGCTGGTGGTCCGGGGTCCTGGTCGGCGTGGGCGTCGCGGCCTTCGTCGACGAGACCGTCTTCCACCAGCTGCTGCACTGGCACCACTTCTACGACCGCTCGACGCCGGAGGCGGGCCTCGTGTCCGACGGCGTCTTCCACGCCGTCGGCTGGTTCGCCGTCGTCGCCGGGCTGTTCTGGTTCGCGGCGCTCCGCCGCCGGGCCGAGCTGGTGACAGCGCGCTGGGTGGGCGGGCTGCTGGTGGGGACCGGCGCCTTCCAGCTCTACGACGGCACCGTGCAGCACAAGCTGCTGGGCCTGCACCAGATCCGCTACGACGTCGCCCTGCTGCCCTACGACCTCACCTGGAACCTCGTCGCCGTCGCCCTGCTGGTGGCCGGCGTCCTCGTCGCCCGGCGCGACCGCCGGCCGGCACCGGCCGGGCCGGGGTCCTGAGCGGTGGACGGGCACGCCGGTCACGGACCCGACCCGACCACCCTGCTGGTGCTGCTGGTCGCGGTGCCGGCGGTGGTGGGCTACCTGGTGGCCGTCCGCGGCGAGGCCGGCCGGCGGAGCTGGCCGCCCGGGCGCACCGCCTGCTGGCTGGCCGGGGTCGCCGCGGTGGTGGCGGGGACGACCGGTCCGCTCGCCGCCGCCGCCCACACCGACTTCCGGGCGCACGCGGTGGCCCACGTGCTGGTCGGGATGCTCGGCCCGCTGCTGCTGGTCCTCGGCGCCCCGGTCACCCTGGCCCTGCGGGCCCTCCCGGTGGCGGGCGCCCGGCGGCTGAGCGGCGTGCTGCGCAGCCGCCCGCTCCGGCTGCTCACCGAGCCCGCCGTCGCCGTCGTGCTGGACCTCGGCGGCCTGTGGCTGCTCTACCGGACGCCGCTGCTGGGCTGGACGCACACCGCGCCCGCCGTCCACCTGGCGGTGCACCTGCACCTCGTGCTGGCCGGCTACCTGCTGGCCGCCGTCCTGGTGGGCCGCGACCCGCTCCCCCACCGGCGCTCGCACCGGCACCGCGCCGTCGCCCTGGTGGTGGCGCTGGCCGCGCACGGGATCCTGGCCAAGACGCTGTGGGCCGAGCCCCCGGCGGCCGTCGACGCGGCCACCGCGCAGGCGGGCGCGGTGGTCATGTACTACGCCGGCGACGTCGTCGAGGTGGCGATGGCGGTGCTGCTGTGCCGCCGCTGGTTCGCCGGCCCCGGCGCCCGGCCGCGCGTCCGCGCCGCGGCGCTGCCGACGGGGTGAGCAGGGCTGCTCCGGGGTAGCGACCCGGCATGCCGTCCACCGCCCTCGGGGACCCGCGCCGGCCCGTCCCGGTGCGCACCATCCTCGCCACCATCGGCCTCGTGCTGGCCACCGCCCTGACCCTGCTGCTGCTCTACGAGGTGCGCCGGACCCTGGTCTGGGTCGTCGTCGCCGTCTTCTTCACCATCGCGCTGTACCCGGTGACCAACTGGGTCGAGCGGCACCTCACGTGGTTCCACCGGACGCTCGCGACCCTGCTGGTGTTCCTCGTCGTGCTGGCGCTGGTCGGCGGGCTGGTGACCCTCTTCGCGGTGCCGCTGGCGCGCGAGGGGGCCGACTTCGCCGTCCGGCTGCCCGACCTGGTCGCGGACGCCCGCGCCGGTCGCGGACCCGTCGGCGACCTGCTCGAGCGCACCCACGCGCTGGGCTACCTGCAGGAGAACCAGGAGCGGATCAGCGGCTTCGTCACCGGGCTGACGACGCCGGCCGCCGGTCTGCTGCGCGAGGTGGCGACGGGGGTCGCCGGGGTGGTCACCGTCTTCGTCCTGGCCCTGCTGATGGTGCTGGAGGGCCCGAAGGTCGTCGACGGGACGCTCACCTCATCGACAGCCCGCGGCAGCGCGAGCGGGTGCGCCGGGTGGCGGGCGACTGCGCGAAGTCGATCACCGGCTACATCTCCGGCAACCTGCTGATCAGCCTGATCTGCGGGCTGCTCACCTGGCTGGTGCTCAGCATCATGGACGTCCCGTTCGCCGGGCTGATCGCGCTGTTCGTCGCGGTGGCCGACCTCATCCCGCTGGTCGGGGCCACCGTCGGGGCCCTGGTGGCGATCGTCGCGGCGGCGGTGCAGTCGGTGCCGGCGCTGGTCGTCGTCGCGATCTTCTTCGTCGCCTACCAGCAGCTGGAGAACCACGTCCTGCAACCGGTGATCCTGGCCCGCACGGTGAAGCTCAACCCGCTTGCCGTGCTCGTCTCGATCCTCGTCGGGGTCGAGCTGGCGGGGGTGCTGGGCGCGCTGCTGGCCATCCCCGTCGCCGGCATCGTGCAGGTGGTGCTGCGCGACGTGTGGGACCACCGGGGCGGGCAGACCAAGGACGAGGTCACCGTCGGCGAGGACGAGCGGCCGGCGGTGCAGCCGGCCGGCTAGCCGGTCGCCGCGACCGGGTGCGGACGCGACGACGCCGGTGGTCCCGTCGGGACCACCGGCGCCGGCCGCGTCGTGGGGTGGTGCTCAGGCCTCGTCGAAGCCCGCCCGGTCGACGCGGCGGTGGTACCGCATGCCCGCCAGGCCGCCCAGCAGGGCGCCGACGAGGCTGATCAGGACGATCGCGGCGACGGTGATGATCCCGCCGCCGGCGAGGGCGTCGCTGTTCACGGGCAGCCGGGGCAGCCCGTTGGCCCGGCTCATCAGGTCGACCTGGTTGCCGGCGACGAAGCCGAGCACCCCGACGACGATGGTGAAGATCACGGCCCACAGCCACACGCCGAGGCCCTGCTTGACGCCGCTGAACCGGGCCATCCGGGCGGCCACGTAGCCGCCGGCGAAGTAGGCCACCAGCACGACGACCAGCAGGATGATGCCGCTGACCAGGCCGATGGTGCGGATCTCGCTGTCGGCCGGCTGGGTGCCGAGGACGCCCTTGTAGCCGAGCGCCGCACCGATCGCGGCCAGCAGCGCGGTGAGCAGGACCGCCGTCCCGGTGGCGGTGAGCCAGCCGAAGAACGAGCAGCCGAACTTCATGCCGCCGAACTGCTCCTTCTGGCGGGCGACCAGCTCCTGGTGGTTCGACGCGCCGCCGGTCGGGCCGGGGCGCCGGTCGCCGGTGCTGGGGTTGACTGCGCTGCTCATGGTGTTTCTCCTCGTGGTCCGTGCGGGGCTGTGCCGCCGGGGCCGGGCCGCTCGGCCGCGCCCCGGACGTGGGACTGCCGCCGCTCCCCACACTAGGGGAGCGGCGGCAGGTTCTCCGGTTCACACGACCGGGGTCAGCGCTTCGTGTCGCCGTCGTCCTCGAGCTCGATCTGCTCCTTGCGGACGTCCTCCGACACCGTCTCGGTGTCGGTGACCGTCTCCTTGTCGAGGCGCACGCGCTCGACCGGGACGGCCTCCTTCTGCACGACCGGCTGCTCGGCGTGGAGGACGACCTCGTGCTCCTCCTCGCTGATGGCGGGGCCGTCGTAGGCCTCACCGCGGTTGCCCTCGGTGATGGGCTCGCGCTCGAGCCGCACCTCCTCGTGGCTCACCGGCACGGTCTGGGTGACGTTCTCGGTCACGACGTACTTGCGCAGCCGCGCGCGACCGGTCTCCCGCTGGGTGGTGCCCACGGTGACCTGCTCCTCGGAGCGGGTCATGGCCTCGTCGGTCGTCGGGCCCGAGGTGTCGTGCCCGACGGCGCCGCGGGTGCGGTCGTCGTCGAGGTCGCGGTCGGTGGCCGTGGTGGTGCCGAGGTCGTCGTCGCGGTCGGTGCCGGTGGTGGTCCCGGTGCCGGCGGCGAAGCCGGTCCCGGCGCCGGTGCCGCCGGTGGTCGCGGTCTCGGAGTAGTCGGCGTCGGAGGCGTTCTCGACGTAGCCGCTCGCGATGCCGGTCTCGGTGCCGGTGCCGCTCTGGGTGCCGGAGGTGGAGTCGGCGTAGCCGGCGCCGGTGGAGCCGCTGCCCAGGCCGTAGTAGGCGTAGAGCTGGTCCTCCTCCTCGGGCGACAGGTTGCCGTCGGGGTCGACGCGCGGGGCGTCGGTGACCTTGGACTTGTCGTACCCGACGACGACGTCGTCGCCGTCGACGCGGGCGCCCTCGAGCGGGACGAAGGACTCCTTGGTGCCGAACAGACCGGTCTTGGCGGTCACCCAGGTGGGGTCGCCGGTCGCGTCGTCCAGGTAGATCTGACCGATGCCCCCGATCTTGCCGCCGTCGGTGGAGACGACGTTCCCGCCGGAACCGGCGAGCGTGCGTGCTTGGTCAGTGGTCAGGCTCACGATGGTGCTCCTTCTGGGACGACCTCGCGGTCACCGGTGTTTACGGTGTAAACGCCGTCCCGTCACTGCTGTACCCCCGGGCCGTGGAGCCAAACAGGGACCGCGCGGAGCTTCCCGCACGGTCCCTGGTCGTCCCTCTGGCGCTGGGTCAGCGGCCGATGCCCAGGCGGTCGGTCACGCCCGAGAGGACCGAGGTGGGGCGCTGCTGCTCGCCGGCGAAGCTGCTGATGACCAGCAGGGCGCCGGTGAGGGCCGGGATGACCCACTGCAGCGTCTGGAGCTGCTCCTGGGCCTTCGCGACCTCGGGCGGGGTGCTGGCGGCCGGCTCGGTGCCGGAGGCGGCGGGCACGGCGCCGTGGTCGGAGACCTTGCGGCCCAGCACCCGGCTGTAGCCGGTGGCGCCGAGCGCGGCGACGGTCACGACGGTCTTGACGACCGACATCGTGCCGACGCCCTGCTGGCCGGCGATCCGCTGGCGGTTGCCGAGCAGCTGGCCGACGGAGCCGACGAGGTGGGCGCCGATGGCGACGGCGTTGACCGGGGTCCAGGCGTCCCAGCCGGCGTTGGAGACGGCGCCGGTCGAGCGGGCGTCGCTGGCGGCCGAGGCGGCGCGGTTCAGGGCCACCGCGTTGGCGAGGGTCCCGCCGAACCAGGCCGACAGGCCGACGTCGTGCAGCGAGCGGGAGATGACATTGGTCTTCATGGAGCTCCTCGAGACTTGGTGCGGACCTCCATGACTACCCCGCGCCTCCGGGCCTCACACGGCGGGGGCCCGTGGGAAGGCTCACGCATCCAGATCGCCGCCGGGCCCGTACGTGGCGCGCCCGGCCGTGCCGTCAGGGCCGGCCCATCCCCCGGTAGGTCCAGCCGGCGGCGCGCCAGGCCCCGGCGTCGAGGACGTTGCGGCCGTCGAGCACCAGCTTCGCCGACACCAGCCCGCCCACGGCGACCGGGTCGAGGGCGCGGTACTCCGGCCACTCGGTGACGAGCACGACCGCGTCGGCCCCCCGCAGCGCGTCGAGGGTGTCGGTGGCGAAGCCCAGCTGGGGGTGCATCCGCAGCGAGTTGGGGATGGCGGCCGGGTCGGTCGCGACCACGTGCGCGCCCAGGCCGTTGAGGCGGACGGCGACGTCGAGCGCCGGGGAGTCGCGGACGTCGTCGGACTCGGGCTTGAAGGCCAGCCCCAGCACGGCGACCTTCTTCTGGTAGACCACCCCGCCCAGGGACTCGACGACCATGTCGACCATCTGCTGGCGCCGGCGCAGGTTGATCGCGTCGACCTCCTTGAGGAAGGCGGTCGACTCCCCCCGCCCCAGCTCCTCGGCCCGGGCCGCGAAGGCCCGGATGTCCTTGGGCAGGCAGCCACCGCCGAAGCCGATGCCGGCGTTGAGGAAGCGTCGCCCGATACGGGCGTCGTGGCCGATCGCGTCGGCGAGGGCGGTGACGTCGCCGCCGGCCGCGTCCGCGATCTCGGCCATCGCGTTGATGAAGGAGATCTTCGTGGCCAGGAAGGCGTTGGCGGCGACCTTGACCAGCTCGGCGGTCGCGAAGTCGGTGACGATCAGCGGGGTGTCCCGGCCGATCGCGTCGGCGTAGACCTCGTCGAGCAGCGCGCGGGCCTCCTCCCCCCGTCGACCGGGCGGCACGCCGTAGACCAGCCGGTCCGGGCTGATCGTGTCCTGCACCGCGAAGCCCTCGCGGAGGAACTCGGGGTTCCAGGCCAGGGTGGCGCCCGAGCCCGCCTCGTCCAGCCGGGCCTGCAGCCGGGCCGCGGTGCCGACCGGGACGGTCGACTTGCCGACGACGAGGTCGCCCGGCCGCAGGTGCGGCAGCAGGCCCTCGACGGCGGCGTCCACGTAGGTGAGGTCGGCCGCATTCTCGCCGCGGCGCTGCGGCGTGCCGACGGCGACGAAGTGCACCCGGGCTCCGCGGACGGCGGCGGCGTCGGTGGAGAACGCCAGCCGGCCCGACGCCGCGCCCGCGCGGAGCAGGTCCTCCAGGCCCGGCTCGAAGATCGGCGCGGACCCGGAGGCGAGGGCCTCGACCTTGGCGACGTCCACGTCCACGCCCACCACGTCGTGCCCCAGCTGGGCCATGGAGGCGGCGTGCACGGCCCCGAGGTAGCCGCAGCCGATGACGGAGATCTTCACGGGATCCTTCGGGGTGGTCCGACGAGCGGGAGCGGGAGCGGGATCGCGTGGCAGGGCCCTCGCACGCCCGGCGCGGCGGCCGGGACGGCACAAACTACCCGACGGCCCGGAGCGGCCGGTCCGGCCGCGGGCAGCCGTCAGCCCGGCCGGCGCCCCGTGACGGCCCACTCCCGGAGGCGGTCGATGCGCTCCTGCAGCTGCTCGGCGCTGGCGATCGCGGTGGGCGGACCGCCGCACTCGGTGCGCAGCTGGGCGTGCACGACGCCGTGCGGCAGGTCGGTGCGGTGGTGCCAGGCGGCGACCAGGCCGTTGAGCTCCTTGCGCAGCGCCCGCAGCTCCTCGTGGGTGCTGACGGTCGGCGCCGGCGCGGCGTCGCGGGGGCTGCGCGAGAGGTGGTTCGCCTGGTGGCGGCGGAGCAGGTCCTTCACCTGGTCGGGCTCCAGCAGGCCGGGGAGGCCGAGGTAGTCCGCCTCCTCGTCGCTGCCCGACTGGGTGGTGAGGCCGAAGTCGGCGCCGTCGAAGACGACCCGGTCGAAGTCGGCCTCGCTGCCCAGGGCGGTGAACTCCCCCTCCGGCAGGTCGCGCTCGCTCTCGGTCCGCTCGGCCTCCACCAGCAGGTCGGCCTCGTCGACCTCCTTCGGGGCCCGCAGGACGTGGTCGCGCTCCTTCTCCATCTCGGAGGCGAACAGCAGCAGGTTCGGCACGCTGGGCACGAAGACCGACGCCGACTCCCCCTTGCTGCGGGCGCGGACGAAGCGGCCGACGGCCTGGGCGAAGAACAGCGGTGTCGACGTCGACGTGGCGTAGACCCCGACGGCCAGCCGCGGCACGTCGACGCCCTCGGAGACCATCCGGACCGCCACCATCCACCGGGCGTCGCCCTCGGCGAAGGTGGTGATCTTCTTGCTCGACTGCGGCTCGTCGCTGAGCACCAGCGTCGGCGCGCGGCCGGTGATGGCCTTGAGCAGCCCGGCGTAGGCCCGGGCCGCCGTCTGGTCGGTGGCGATGACGAGGCCGCCGGCGTCGGGGACGTGGGCCCGGATCTCGCTGAGCCGGGTGTCGGCGGCCTTGAGCACGGCCGGGATCCAGGAGCCCTGCGGGTCCAGGGCCGTGCGCAGGGCCTGGCTGGCGAGGTCCTTGGTGAGCGGGCCGCCCAGCCGGGCCGAGATCTCGTCGCCGGCGCTGGTCCGCCAGTGCAGGTCACCGGAGTAGGCCATGAAGAGCACGGGCCGGACGATGCCGTCGGCCAGCGCCTCGCCGTAGCCGTAGGCGTAGTCGGCCTTGGACCGCAGCACGCCGGCGCCGTCGGCCTCGTAGCGGACGAACGGGATGGGGTTGGTGTCGGAGCGGAACGGGGTGCCGGTGAGCATCAGCCGGCGGGTGGCCGGCTCGAAGGCCTCGCGGACCGCCTCGCCCCAGCTGAGCGCGTCGCCCGCGTGGTGCACCTCGTCGAGGATGACGAGGGTCTTGAAGCCCTCGGTCCGGATCCGCAGGGCCAGCGGGTTCACCGCGACGCCGGCGTAGGTCAGGGCGATGCCCTGGTAGTCGCGGCTGGTCCGGCCCTGCTTGACGCCGAAGTTCGGGTCGATGGCCAGGTTGATGCGGTGTGCGGCCTCGGCCCACTGGGTCTTCAGGTGCTCGGTCGGCGCGACGATGATGATGCGGTCGATCTGGCGCCGGGCCAGCAGGTTCTGCGCCAGCGTGAGCGCGAACGAGGTCTTGCCGGCGCCGGGCGTGGCGACGGCCAGGAAGTCGCGGGGGGTCTCGTCGAAGTACCGCTGCAGCGCCGCCGCCTGCCAGGCCCGGAGGCTCTTGGCGGTGCCCCAGGCGGCCCGGGCGGGGAACGCGGGAGGCAGCCCGGAGGCGGCGATGGCTGCGGCAGCACCCGCGGCGGACGCGGGGTCGGGCTGGGCAGACATTCCCCAGAGTCTAGGACCCCGGACCGGTCCGGACCGCACCCCGCGCGGGGGCCGGCGGGCTCTCAGCGGGGCGCGAACTCGTTGCGGACGACCCCGATCCGCAGGCTGGCCAGGGCGGCGAGCACCGCGATCACCATCATCGAGAGCAGCAGGACGCCGAAGGTCAGCGGCAGGTCGCCGCCGGGTCGCAGCGCGTTGAACAGCGAGCCGGCGATGCCGACGAAGACGCTGGAGCCGAGGGCGTCGAAGAGGTTCAGCGAGGAGGCGTTGCGGCCCTGCTCGGCCTCCGACGACAGGGTCATCACCGCCAGCGAGGTGCTGGAGACCGAGAGGCCCATGCCGAAGCCGGCGAAGACCCAGCCGACGCCGGCGAGCCAGAACGGCACGCCCGGCAGGAAGGCCAGGGTGCCGACCGAGGCGAGGCCCAGCGCGACCGAGCAGCAGCCGACGGTGATGAGCCGGTCGCGGCGCAGCCGCAGCCAGGGCCGGGACTGGATCCAGGAGCCGGTCGTCCAGCCGACGGCACCCACGGTGAGGGTGGCCCCGGCCAGGACCAGGGCGACGCCGCGCTGCTCGACGAGCATCAGCGGGATGAAGGCCTCGCCGCCGAAGAAGGCGCCGGGCAGCAGGCCGCGGACCACGATGACCGGGGAGATCCCCCGACGGAAGCGCAGGAAGCCGGGCGGCATCAGCCGGGGCAGGCCCACCGCCAGCCCGGCGAGGCCGGCGACGAGCAGCACGAGCGCGACGACGTCGAGCCGCTGCCCGGCCAGCTGCAGCGCGGCCGCGGCGAGCGAGACGACGACGGCCGCCCAGATCGGCGCGGGTGGCCGGGCCCCCGGTTCCGGCTCGCTGGGCACGAAGGAGCGCATCAGCCGGAGCATCGTCGGCAGCACGAGGGCGCCGCCGAGGGCGACCAGCGGCAGGACGGCGAAGAACACCCAGTGCCAGCTGAGCCGGTGGGTCAGCCAGGCCGAGACGGGCGGGCCGACGAAGGCCGGCAGCACCCAGGCGGTGGAGATGTAGCTGAACATCCGCGGCCGGTCCTGCGGCGCGAACACCTGGGCGACGCAGACGAAGATCGAGACGTTGAGGACGCCACCGCCGAGCCCCTGCACGAAGCGGCCGGCGATGAGCTGGCCCATCGTCGTGGCGGAGCCGGCCAGCACCAGGCCGAGGGCGAAGACGACGATGCCCACCAGCAGCGGCCGGGCCGGGCCGATCCGGTCCCCCAGGCGGCCGCCGACCACGGTGGAGAACAGCATCCCGATGACGAAGACCGAGAAGGACCAGGCGTAGTAGGCGAAGCCGTCGAGGTCGCGGGCAGCGACCGGCATCGCGGTGGCCACGGCGATGGACTCGAAGGCGACGGCGACGATGGTCGCGCAGACCCCGACGACGAGCCGGCGCTGGGACACCGGAGGTGCGGGCGGGGCTCCCGGGGACGTCGGTCCGGCGTCGGTGCCCTGGGTGCCGGGGGTGCTCACCGGCCCAGTCCACCACCCCCGCACCAGCCCGGCAGAATCCTCCACCCCGTGGCCGTGCTGTCTACACTGACCGCGTGAGCCAGCAGCTGAGCCCGGGAGCCGAGACGATCGTCGACGAGCGCGTCGCCGAGCGTGAAGACCTGCGTCTCGAGGAGGGTGACCACGAGCGCTTCTCGCACTACGTGCCCAAGGAGAAGCTCACCGAGGCCATGGTGCTGGGCACCCCCGTCGTCGCGCTCTGCGGCAAGGTGTGGGTCCCCAGCCGCGACCCCGAGCGCTTCCCCGTCTGCCCCGAGTGCCAGGAGATCTGGGCCGGGATGTCCGAGGGCGGGGACGACGAGGACTGAGCTCCTCCACAGGGGCCTGACCCGCTCGGGTCTCCTGCACAGGCGACCCTCGGGGCGTCCTGCCGCCCGCTGACGTCCGGATCCTCCCGGTGTGGACGAGGCGGAGCTCGGGCGGGCGCTGGTCGCGGGCGGCGGGGTCCTCCGTCGTCAGGAGCTGGCCGAGCACCGCGCTGCCCTGGACTGGCAGCTGCGGTCGGGGCGGCTGGTGCCCCTGCTCCCCGGCACCTACGCGCTCGCGGAGCAGGCCGGTGAGCCGGCCGTCCGCCTCCGCGCCGTCTGCGTCACCCACCCGGACGCGGTGCTCGTCGGAGGCGCGGCCGCGCGCCTGGGTTTCTGGCCCACCGCCCCGCTGCCCGTGGTGGAGGCCGCGCTGCCGGTCGGCCTGCGGCCCCAGCCCGGGTACCGCTGGCAGCGCCGCCGCATCCCGCCGGAGCTCGTCGTCGAGCGGGGCGGGCTGCGCTGGACCGACCCGGCGCTGACGGCGGTCGAGCTCGCGACGGAGGCGTGCGCCGAGGCGGTGGACCTCGCCCTGCGGACCCGGTCGGCCACGCTGGCCGGGATGCACGAGGCGCTCCGGCTGACCCGGCACCGCGCGGGCAACGCGGAGCGCGCCCGGGTGCTGCTCGACTCCCGCGACGAGCCCTGGTCGGAGGCGGAACGTCGCGCGCACCGGCTCCTGCGGGCGGCCGGCGTGACGGGGTGGCGGTCCAACCTCCCCGTCGTCGTCTCCGGGCGGACCTACTACCTGGACATCGCCTTCCGCGGCGCCCGGCTCGCCGTCGAGATCGACGGCCGGCTGCACGAGGACGACGACTCGCTCTTCGAGTCCGACCGCTGGCGGCAGAACGCGCTCGTGCGCGCCGGCTGGCGCGTGCTCCGCTTCACCTGGGCGATGCTGCGCGACCACCCCGAGGAGTTCGTGCAGGAGGTCCGCGCCGCCCTGGTTCTGCAGACGCAGTGGCGCACCGGACGGCTCTGAGGCCGTCCTGACGTCACTACGTCTGCAGATCCAGGGGGGCCATGTCCACCGAGACCTTCATCGTCGAGGACTTCGACTCGGTGAAGATGACGCCCTTGACCGGCAGGACGTCGCCGTAGTCGCGGCCGTAGGCCACCGTGGCGTGGGACTCGTCGATCACCTTGGCGTTGGTCGGGTCGAGGTAGAGCCAGCCGCCGCCCGGCACCCAGCAGCCCACCCAGGCGTGGCTGGCGTCGGCGCCCACCAGCCGGGGCTTCCCCGGCGGCGGACGGGTGGCCAGGTAGCCGCTGACGTAGCGGCCGGCCAGCCCCAGCGAGCGGAGGCCGGACAGCATGACGTGGGAGAAGTCCTGGCAGACGCCGGTCCGGCGCTCCAGCAGGGTGCTCACCGTCGTGCCCACCGAGGTGGAGCCGAACTTGTAGGTGAAGTCGTCGTGCACGCGGTGCATGAGCTCGACCGCGGCCTCCCCCAGCGGCCGGCCCGGGGTGAACGACTGCCGGGTGTACTCCTCGACGCCGGGCGGCACCTCGACGTAGGGCGAGGGGAAGGTGAAGTCGGTGGCCGACCAGGCGTCCGGCTGCTCGGGCCGGACGGCGGGCCGGGCCTGCTCCCAGGGCACGGCGAGGTGCTCCTCGTCCGGGCGCCCGACGCCCACCTCGACGTGGCTGACGGCGGTGACCACGAGCTCGCGGTGCGGCTGCGTCACGTGGAAGTAGGACTTCGCGTTGCCGTAGAGGTCGTCGTGGACGAACAGGTCGTCCGCCCCGGGCGCGACCGTGATCTCGTGGCTGAGGCAGCGCTGCCAGCCGAGGTCGCGCGGGCGCAGGTGGAACTGGCCGTAGCTGGCGGTGACGTCGGCCTCGTAGGTGTAGGTGGTGCTGTGCTGGATCCGGTAGGTCCTCACGGGGTCCCTCCCCAGCTCGAGGTGTCCGAGAGCGGCTGCTGGGTGGGCGGCTGCTGCTGGTACTGGGTGCGGACGGCGTCGGAGAGGTCGCGGAGCTGGTCGTGCAGCTCGGCGAGGAACCGCTCCAGGCCCGGCCGGCGGTCGCCGTCGGCGGCGACGAGGGCGTCCGGGTCGGCCGTCCGGACCGTCTCGACGAGCGTCTCCAGCAGCCGCAGCGGCCGGGCGGTCGGCGAGGTGGTCGGCAGCGCCTGCAGGTCGGCGAGCACCCGGGCCAGCTGGTAGGCCACCGAGCGCGGGTTGTGCTGGTCGACGACCAGCAGCTCGACCAGGGCCTCGGGCCCGGAGCGCCCGCGGTAGCGCCGCCGGTAGGTGACGATCGACTCCGAGGCCGTCAGCACCGCCTCGGCCACCATCCGGTCGGTGTCGGCTGCGCGCTCGCGCACCACCGTCACCCGCAGCAGGGCGACGACCTGCAGCGCCCGCTCGATCCCGCGGCCGGCGTCGAGCATGAACCAGCCCGGGTCGCGGACCATGTTCTCGCTGATGATGCCGGCCAGGGCCAGCAGCCCCGACAGCACCCGCTCGCTGACGTCGACCAGCTGCAGCCCCTGGTCGTGGGGGTTGGCGGCGAGGGCGGCCAGCGCCCGGTCCACCTCCGCGAGCACCATCCAGACGTCCTCGGACAGCTGGTCGCGGACGCCCTGGGCCGCCATCGACAACGAGGCCAGCGCCTGGGCCGCCGTCCCGGAGCGGTGCCGGTCCAGCAGCATCGCCCGCAGCTCGGGCATCAGCTCGGCCCGGCCGAGGAACCCCGGGTAGGCCGTGCTGACGTGGGTGACGGCCTGCAGCAGCACCTCGAGCGCCCGCCCGTGGGTGGTGTCGAGGTCGGTCTCGATGGCCAGGGTCCGGGTGGCCAGCACCAGGCGGAGCAGGTCCTCCGCGCGCTCGGCGTAGCGGCCGAACCAGAAGAGGTCGCTGAGCACGCGCGGCACCATCGCGGCCGGCGCGCTCGGGTGCCGGGTGTGCGGGACGGCCCGGCGCGGCACGACCACGCGGCTGGCCACGACGGGCTCGCTGCTGACCACCCACACGTCCTTGGCCAGCCCGCCGTCGGGCGCGGTGACCAGCGGGCCGTGCCGGTCGCCGGCCTGGTCGGCCACCCGGGCCAGGCCGCCGAGCATCGGGGTGTAGGAGGTCCCGCTGCGGACGACGAAGGAGCGCAGCACGACGTCGCGCGGCACCAGCCGCTCGGCCACCGTCGTCGGCGCCGAGGACAGCGGCAGCACCTCCTGGCCGACGAAGCGGTGCGGGGCGGCGTCGATCCGGGCCCGCAGCGTCTCGCGCTGCGCGGCGGTGAGCGCGGAGCCGAGGACGCTGCGGCCGGCGTCGCGGGTGATCGGGCGGACGACGAGCTCGTCGAGGTGCGCCAGCACGTGGGAACGGCCGGCCGGGTCGCCGCACCACCAGGTGTCGACCGAGGGCAGCCGCAGCGGCTGCCCCAGCAGCCGCTCGCTGAGCCGGGGCAGGAAGGGCAGCAGCGCCGGGTTCTCGAGGATCCCAGAGCCGAGGGTGTTGACGACGCTGACGCTGCCCTGCCGCACGCACTCCAGCAGTCCGCTGACGCCGAGCCGCGAGCCCGGGCGCAGCTCCAGCGGGTCGGTCCACACCGAGTCGACGCGGCGCAGGATGACGTCGACCTGCTCGCGCCGGCCCAGGCCGCGCAGCCAGACCCGGCCGTCGCGGACGGTGAGGTCGCTGCCCTCGACCAGCGGGAAGCCGAGCAGGGAGGCGACGAAGGCCTGGTCGAAGGCGGTCTCGCTGTGCGGTCCCGGGCTCAGCACGACGACGCGCGGGTCCTCCACCGTCGGCGGGGCCGACTCGACCAGCGCGGTCCGCATCGCCTGGAAGAACGGCGTCAGCCGGTGCAGGTTCGCCGCGTGGTACAGCTCGGGCATCACCCGGGAGACGACCCGGCGGTTCTGCATGGCGAAGCCGGCCCCGGACGGCGCCTGCGTGCGGTCGGCGAGGACCTTCCAGTCCCCCGCGGCGTCACGGCCGAGGTCGGCGGCGGTGAGGAACAGCCGCTGGCTCTCCAGCGCCTCGGTCCCGACCACGGGCCGGAGGTACTCGCTGTGGTCGAGGACGGCGGCGGCCGGGATGTCGCCGGAGGCGAGCAGCCGCTGCGGGCCGTAGAGGTCGGCCAGCACCGCGTCGAGCAGCTCGGCGCGCTGGACGACGCCGGCCTCCAGCACCGCCCACTCGCGGTCGTCGAGCACCAGCGGCACCGGGTCCAGGCGCCAGGGCCGCGGCTGGGCCAGCGCCGTCGCCGCGACGGGGGCCGGGTCGTCCACCACCGACACCGCCGACCCCGGGCTGGGGGTGTAGGTGACGTTGTCGTCCTCGAGCAGCCGGGCCACCTCGCGCTGGGCGTGGGCCAGGTCGCCATCGACGAAGCGGTCCAGCCCCTCGAGCAGCCCGCGCCACCCGCGGCGCGGGGTGCCGTCGGGCGCTGCGAGCTCGTCGAAGCCGGGCTCGGGGGTCAGCACATCGCCCTGCCCCGCGGTGGCGAGGTAGCGGCCGAGCACGGTCACCGGGACCGCACCCCGCTCGCGGCGGGGCGCCGGCGCAGGTCCAGCGTCAGCGGGTGCTCCTGCGGCAGGGCCGCCCGGGCGCCGGCCTCGGCGTCGAGGGCGGCGACGTCGACCGGTCCGGGCGTGTGCCCGGAGGGCTCGAACCGCCGCGCGCGCCGGGCCTCGGCCTCGGCCGCGTTCACCGGCGGGTGGGCGTAGGACCGGCCGCCCGGGTGGACGACGTGGTAGGTCACGCCGCCCAGCGCGACCCCGTTCGCCCGGTCGACGACGTCGAGGTGCAGCGGGGCGTCGACCTCCAGGGTCGGGTGCAGGGCCGACCACGGCGTCCACGCCTGGTAGCGGATGCCGGCGACGTGCTGGCCGCTCGTCCCGGTCGGCGCCAGCGGCACCGGCCGGCCGTTGCAGGTCAGCACCTGGCGCTCGGGCACGAAGCCGTCGACGAGGACCTGGACCCGCTCGGTCGAGGAGTCGACGTAGCGCGCGGTGCCGCCGGAGCTGGCCTCCTCCCCCAGCACGTTCCAGGGCTCGATGGCCTGGCGCAGCTCCACGCGGACGGGGCTGCCGTCGGCCGCGCTGACGGTGGTCTCGCCGATCCGGGGGAAGCGGAACTCGCCGAAGGGGGTCAGCCAGGCCGGGTCGACGTCCAGCCCGTGCGCGCGCAGGTCCGCCACGACCTCGGCGGCGTCGGCCAGCGCGAAGTGCGGCAGCAGGAAGCGCTCGTGCAACGCCGGGCCCCAGCGGACCAGCGGGCCGGCGTAGGGCTCCTTGGCGAAGCGGGCCACCAGGGCGCGGACCAGCAGCGCCTGGACCAGCCCCATGTCCGGGTGCGGCGGCATCTCGAACGCGCGCAGCTCCAGCAGCCCCAGCCGCCCGCGGGTGGCGTTGGGGCTCCACAGCTTGTCGACGCAGAACTCCGACCGGTGCGCGTTGCCGGTGAGGTCGGTGAGCAGGTTCCGCAGCGAGCGGTCGACCCGCCAGGGCCGCAGGTCGTCGGCGGGTAGCGCCGCGATCTCGGCGAAGGCGGTCTCCAGCTCGTACGTCGCGTCGGGGCGGCCCTCGTCGGCGCGCGGCGCCTGGCTGGTGGCGCCGACGAAGCGGCCCGAGAACAGGTAGGACAGCGACGGGTGGTGCTGCCAGAAGGTGAGCATGCTGACGAGCAGGTCGGGCCGGCGCAGCAGCGGCGAGCGGGCCGGCGTCGGGCCGCCGAGGGTGAGGTGGTTGCCGCCCCCGGTGCCGCGGTGCCCGCCGTCGAGGGCGAAGGTCTCGGTGCCGAGGCCCTGCTCGGCGGCCAGCCGGTGCACCGTGCGGGTCACCTCGGCGAGCTCGGCCCAGCCGGCCGTCGGGTGCAGGTTGACCTCGATGACGCCCGGGTCGGGGGTGACGCCCAGGGTGCGGACCCGCGGGTCCGGCGGCGGGCCGTAGCCCTCCAGCACGACGGGGGTGCCCAGCGCGGCGGCGCACCGCTCGACGAGCCGCACCAGCTCGACGAAGCGCTCGAGCTGCTCCAGCGGCGGCAGGAAGACGTGCACCGAGCCGTCCCTGGGCTCGACGACCAGCGCGGTGCGGGCGGGCACCTCGTCGGGGTCGGCGACGACGGCGTGCAGCCCCTCGCCGGGCTCGGCCAGCACGTCGTCGGGCGCGACGTAGGACGCCTCGCCCGGACCCTCGCGGTCGGACCAGGAGAGGGAGTCCAACGGCAGCCGCATGCCGGCCGGGTAGTCCCCCGGCACCAGCACGACGCGGTCGCGGCGGGTCCGCCAGACCGGGCTGGACCAGGCGCCGCCGAACCAGGACGGGACCAGCGGCAGCACCCAGGCAGCGGGGTCCGTCGCGGCGGCGTCGAGGTCGGCGGCCAGCGCCGGGGAGGCCGTCCGCGGGTCCTGGCCGGGCCGCGGGCCGACGGGCTGGCGCAGGTCGGCGGCCAGCGCCGCGAGCGGGTCCTCGTAGCAGGGCTGCGCCTGCGTCGCGGGGAGCCCGGCCTCGGTCGCCAGCCGGGCGGCGAGCGCCGCGGCGCGGGCCGGGGCGTCGTCGCCGGCCGTGCGCTGCTGCGGGTCGGCCAGCAGGGCGGGGTCGGCCCACAGCGGCACGCCGTCCGCGCGCCAGACCAGGCCGATCTCCCAGCGGGGCTGGTCCTCGCCGGGGTACCAGCGGCCCTGGCTGCGCTGGACGAGCCCGCCGCGGGCGTAGTGCTCGGCCAGCCGCAGGGCCAGCCGGTCGGCCCGCTCCCGCTTGTCGGCGCCGTCGGCCGTCACCGTCCACTCCGGGGCGCTCGGCCGGTCGAGCGCGACGAAGGTGGGCTCGCCGCCCATCGTCAGCTCCAGCCCGGCGGCGGCCAGCCGCTCGTCGACGAGCGCGCCGACCCGCGAGATCCCGTCCACCTGGGCGGGCGTGTAGGGCCGGGTGACCCGCAGGTCCTCGTGCACCCGGGTGATGCTGCTGGAGAAGCTGAACGTGGTCTCGCTGGGGTCGGTGGCGCCGGTGACGGGCGCCGCCGAGGACGGCTCGGGCGTGGCGGCGAGCGGGATGTGGCCCTCGCTGGCGAACAGCGCCGAGGTGGGGTCCAGCCCGATCCAGCCGGCCCCGGGCAGGAACACCTCGGCCCACGCGTGCAGGTCGGTGAAGTCCTCGGCGGGGCCGCCCGCGCCGGGCACGTCGGGCGCGAGCTGCACGAGGTAGCCCGAGACGAAGCGGGCGGCGAGCCCGAGGTGCCGCAGCGCGGTGACGAGCAGCCAGGCCGAGTCGCGGCAGCTGCCGACCGCCCGGGTGAGGGTCTCGGCCGGGGTCTGGACGCCCTCCTCCATCCGCAGCGAGTAGGCGACGTCACCGTTCACCGCGCTGTTGAGGGCGACCAGGACGTCGATCGTCGAGCGGCCCTCGAGCCCGCTGCGCACCCGGTCCAGCCAGCCGGCCAGCACCGGGTCGGCCGCGGCCGTGCCGAGGTAGGGCTGCAGGTCACGGGCCAGCTGGTCGTCGTAGGCGAAGGGGAAGGTCCCGGCGTAGGGCTCGACGAAGAAGTCGAAGGGGTTGATGACGCCGAGGTCGGCGACCAGCCCGACGGTGATCTCCAGGGTGTCGGCCGGGTGCGGGAAGACGAGCCGCGCGAGGTGGTTCCCGAAGGGGTCCTGCTGCCAGTTGACGAAGTGGTCGGCCGGGCTGACCGTCAGCGAGTAGGCGCTCACCGGGGTGCGCGTGTGCGGTGCCGGCCGCAGCCGCACCACGTGCGGGCCGATCCCGATGCTCCGGTCGAACCGGTAGGTGGTGCGGTGCTCCAGCGCGACCTTGGTGCTCATCGACGACTCCCTGACCTGCTCGACGGGCACGGGCGGGGACGAGGGCCGGACGACGGCGTCCGGCCCCGTCCGGGACCTGCGGGCTGGCTCAGTAGCGGTACTGGTCGGACTTGAACGGCCCGGTCGTCGGCACGCCGAGGTAGTCGGCCTGCTTGTCGGTCAGCTCGGTGAGCTTGACCCCCAGCGCGTCGAGGTGCAGCCGGGCCACGGCCTCGTCGAGGTGCTTGGGCAGGGTGTAGACCCCGACCGGGTACTCCTGCGGCTTGGTGTAGAGCTCGATCTGGGCCAGCACCTGGTTGGTGAAGGAGTTGCTCATCACGAAGCTGGGGTGGCCGGTGGCGTTGCCGAGGTTCATCAGCCGGCCCTCGCTGAGCACGATGACCGAGCGCTCGCCGTCGGTGCCGCCGTCGAAGACCCACTGGTCGACCTGCGGCTTGATCCGGACCCGGGTGGCGTCGGGGCGCTTGGCCAGCCCGGCCATGTCGATCTCGTTGTCGAAGTGGCCGATGTTGGCCACGATCGCCTGGTTCTTCATCCGGCCCATCTGGTCGGCGGTGATGACGCCGAGGCAGCCGGTCGCGGTGACGAAGATGTCGACGAGCGGCAGCGCCTCCTCCAGGGTGGTGACCTGGAACCCGTCCATGGCCGCCTGCAGCGCGCAGATCGGGTCGACCTCGGTGACGATGACGCGGGCGCCCTGGCCGCGCAGCGCCTCGGCGCAGCCCTTGCCGACGTCGCCGTAGCCGCAGACGAGGACGGTCTTGCCGCCGATGAGGACGTCGGTCGCCCGGTTCAGGCCGTCGATCAGCGAGTGCCGGGTGCCGTACTTGTTGTCGAACTTGGACTTGGTCACCGAGTCGTTGACGTTGATCGCCGGGAACAGCAGCTGGTCGCCGCGGAACATCTCGTAGAGCCGGTGCACGCCGGTGGTGGTCTCCTCGGTGACGCCCTGGATGGCGTTGCCGATGGCCAGCCAGTCGACGTCCTCCTCGAGGGTGCGCTTGATGAGCGCGATGATGACGTGCAGCTCCTCGGGGTCGTCGTCCTCGGCCTGCGGGACCTGGCCGGTCTTGACCGCCTCGACCGCCCGGTGCACCAGCAGGGTGGCGTCCCCGCCGTCGTCGAGGATCATGTTGGCCAGCTTGCCGTCGGGCCAGCGCAGGATCTCCAGCGTCTGCTCCCAGTACTCCTCCAGCGTCTCGCCCTTCCAGGCGAACACGGGCGAGCCGGCCGGGGCCTCGGGCGTGCCGTCGCCGACGACGACGGCCGCGGCGGCCTGGTCCTGGGTGGAGAAGATGTTGCAGCTGGCCCAGCGGACCTCCGCGCCCAGGGCGACGAGGGTCTCGATCAGCACGGCGGTCTGGGTCGTCATGTGGATCGACCCGGCGATCCGGGCGCCGGTGAGCGGCTTCGACTCCCCGAACTGCTCGCGCATGGCCATCAGACCCGGCATCTCGTGCTCGGCGAGCTTGATCTCGAGGCGGCCGAAGTCGGCCAGGGTCAGATCTGCGACGCGGTAGTCCATGGGGCCCAGCGTAGGGGCTCCCGCCGACAGCGTCCTCCTGTGCCGCGGGGCGGTCTCAGTGCGCCGGGGCACCCGGCCGCTCGGGCCGCGGCGCGGGGGTGTAGTCGGCGTGGAAGACGTCCGGCTCGAGGTAGAGCGCGGTCACCATCGGCTCGGCCTCGCGGATGGCCCGCTCGGCCGCGTCGATGGCCTCGGCGACCTCGCCGGCGGTCTCCGCGGCCGGCACCGCGATCTTGGCGGCGACCAGGATCTCCTCCGGACCGAGGTGCAGCGTCTTCATGTGGATGAGCCCCTCGACGCCCGGGGTCCCGGTGATCGCGGCCTCGATCCTCCGGACCGCCTCCGGCCCGGCGGACTCCCCCAGCAGCAGGCTCTTGGTCTCGTAGGCCAGCGAGATGGCGACGGCGACGAGCAGCAGGCCGATCATCGCCGTGCCGACGACGTCGAACAGCCCGTTGCGCGTGAGCAGCGTGAGCCCCACGCCGAACAGCGCGAAGACCAGGCCGACGAGCGCGGCGAAGTCCTCGAGCAGGATGACGGGCAGCTCGGGGGCCTTGGCGCTCTTGACGAAGCGGCCGAGGCTCTGCTTCCCGCGGGACTTGTTGGCCTCGCGGACCGCCGTCCGGAACGACAGCGACTCGGCGACGATCGCCGCGGCCAGCACGGCCAGCGGCACCCACCACCACCGGCTGTCGAGGAGCTCGTTGCCGTGGCCCTCCTGGATCTCCTCGTACTTGTGGTACGCCTCGTAGAGCGCGAAGACCCCGCCGATGCTGAACAGCACGATGGAGACCAGGAACGCGAAGACGTAGCGCTCGCGGCCGAAGCCGAAGGGGTGCTCGGCCGTCGGCGCCCGGCGGGCCCGCTTGCCGCCGACGAGCAGC
Organism: Microlunatus capsulatus; assembly: GCF_017876495.1. NCBI lineage: Bacteria > Bacillati > Actinomycetota > Actinomycetes > Propionibacteriales > Propionibacteriaceae > Microlunatus > Microlunatus capsulatus. Next base: position 1,352,457 of record NZ_JAGIOB010000001.1, read on the forward strand.
AGCACCTGGTTGCCGGAGTCGGCCACCGAGTGGATGGCCTCGGCCAGCATCGAGGAGGCGCCGGTCAGCGCCCAGGCCCCGAACTTGGTCGCCGCGATGGCGAGGTTCGCGGTCAGCGCGGCCACGACGGCCCTGGTCCCACCTTCGGTGCTCACGCCCGGATCCTCTCAGACCCGCCGACGGCTCCGCCGGAGGCCGGGCAGCGGGTCAGAGGTCGACGTAGCGGCCGAGGCCGACGGCCAGGTAGACCGCGGCGAACATGCCGGTCTGCAGCAGGTGGGCGTAGCGCTCGACGTCGGAGCCGTGGTGCTGGCTGACGGTGCAGACCCGCACGTCCTGGTGCTCGGCGGCGGCGCGCAGCCGGTTGAGGTCGCGGCGGACCAGGCTGTCCTGGCTGCCGTCGTCGAGCAGCACGAGGGCGGGCCGGCGGTCGGCGTCGGCGTCGTCCTCGAAGGGGTCGGCGAAGGGGTCGCGCGGGACCTGGGACTCCAGGATCGGCAGCAGCTCGTCGGCGTCGGCGGCCAGCGCGGCGCGCCCGCTCGCGGCCCGCAGGGCCTCGGCGACGCGACGGCTCGCGCGGGCGGCGAGCACGGTGCCGCCCCAGGCCAGCGGCTGGGCCTCGGCCAGGCTGACGGCGAGGTCCTTGGCGGGGTTCTCCGAGACGTCGAGGAACGGGGAGCAGTCGGCGGCGACCTGGTCGAGGGCGTCGGCGACGGCCTGCGGGTCGACGACCGGCCCCAGGCCGAGGCGCTGCAGCCCGGCGAGGGTGACCACCGCCGCCGACAGCGGGTCGGCGGCCGAGGTCGGCAGCAGCACGGTGGAGCGCGAGGCGGCGTGCTCGGCGACCAGCGAGGCCGGCGGGCAGGCGATGAGCAGCTGGCAGCCGCGGCGGACGGCCTCGTGCACCGTGGCCACCACGCCCGGCTCGGCGCCGTCGCTCGCCATCACGACGACGAGGTCGAGCGCGCCGACCCAGCCGGGCAGGCCGTGGGCGGGCCAGGCGACGAACGGCACCGGGCAGACGGGCTCCAGCACCGCGCGCAGCAGCCGCGCCTCCGAGCCGGCGGCGATGACGGCGCGCGGCCGGACGTCGTCGGTCAGGGTGGCGAGCGGCCGCTCGGCGTCGGCGGCCTCCCGGCGCACCCGGGCGCCGGCCTCGGCGAGCCGGCGCAGCACGGCGTCGGCGCCCTCCAGCGCGGAGCGGTCCTCCAGCAGCGAGTCCTCGAACACGGGGTCAGCCGGCGTCGGGCCGGCGGGCCTCGTCGATGAGGAGCACGGGGATGCCCTGCCGCACGGGGTACGCCAGACCGCAGTCGGCGGCGAGGCAGACCAGCTCCTCGCGCTCGTGGTCGACGGCCAGCGCGCCGTGGCAGTGGGGGCAGGCCAGGATCTCCAGCAGCTCGGGAGCCAGCTCGACAGCCATCGTTCTCCTTCGGTCGTGCGGTCGGTGCCCGGCGGTGCGCGGTCCGCGCGACCGGGGTCAGCGGCGGACGAGCGCGAGCACCTCGTCGCGCAGGGACTCCATCATGTCCTGCGTCCGCGCCTCGACGTTCAGCCGGAGCAGCGGCTCGGTGTTGCTGGGCCGGACGTTGACCCACCAGTCCTCCCCCGCGACGGTCAGCCCGTCGACGTGGTCGGCCGTGCCGCGGCCGGCGAAGGCCTCCTCCACCCGGGCGATCGCGGCGGGCGCGTCGGTGACGGTGGAGTTGAGCTCGCCAGAGGGGACGTAGCGGGTGTACTCGGCGCTGAGGGCCGACAGCGGCTCGTCGGAGCGTCCCAGCAGGGCCAGCACGTGCAGCGCGGCCAGCATGCCGGTGTCGGCGCCCCAGAAGTCGCGGAAGTAGTAGTGCGCGGAGTGCTCGCCGCCGAAGATCGCCCCGTGCTCGGCCATCCCGGCCTTGACGAACGTGTGGCCGACCCGGGTGATGACGATCTCCCCGCCCAGCTCGCGGACGATCTCGGGCACCGACCAGGACGTGATCTTGTTGCAGACCACGGTGCTGCCCGGCTCGCGGGCCAGCTCGGAGCGGGCGATCATCGCCGTCACCGTGGAGGGCGTCACCACCTCCCCGCGCTCGTCGATGACGAAGCAGCGGTCGGCGTCGCCGTCGAAGACCAGGGCCAGGTCGGCGCCGTGCTCGCGGACCGCGGCCTGGGCGTCGACGAGGTTCTCCGGCTCCAGCGGGTTGGGCTGGTGGTTCGGGAAGGTGCCGTCGGGGTCGGTGTAGAGGCCGACCAGGTCGAGGTCGAGGGTGCCGAGGACGGCGGGCAGGGTGTGCCCGGCCATCCCGTTGCCGGCGTCGGCGACCACCGTCAGCCGGCGGATCCCGGTGAGGTCGACGAGGGAGAGCAGGTGCTCGGCGTAGGCCGGCAGCAGGTCCTGCTCGGTGCGGGTCCCGCGGGTGGCGGCGGGGACGGGCTGCGCGCCCTGGGCGAGCCGGGCGATCTCGACCAGCTGGGCCGGGTCGATCGGCTTCGCGCCCGGCCGGCAGAACTTCACGCCGTTGTAGGCGGCCGGGTTGTGGCTGGCGGTGAACATCGCGCCGGGCAGGTCCAGCCGGCCCGAGGCGAACCACAGCTCGTCGGTGCTGGCCAGGCCGATGTCGAGGACGTCGACGCCCCGGCTCAGCACGCCCTCGGTGAACGCGGCGGACATCCGCTCACCGCTCACCCGCATGTCGCGGCCGAGCACCAGCTGGTCACCGGCGCCCAGACCCAGCACGGCGACCAGGGCCACGCCGACGGCCGTCGCCCCCGCCTCGTCCCACTCGGGGTCGGGGCCCTCGGTGACGCCGCGGATGTCGTTGGCCTTGAAGATTCCCTCGGTGATCATCGGTGCGGATCATACGGGGACGTCGTGACGTCCCCGGTCGACCGAGCCCCGGCGTGGGACCGCGTCACCGCCGCGCGCCGGTCTAGGCGTCGGGGTCGGCGAGCACCGTCAGGTGGCCGCGACGGCGCAGCTCGACGATCCCGGGACGGGTCCGGGCCGGCTCCTCGCCGGGCGGCGGCGGGTCGTAGGACAGCCCGACCTCGCGGACGGCGTCGGCCAGCGCCAGCAGGTCGTCGCTGCTGGGCCGCGGGTCGGGGTCGGCGGCGAGCCGGATGACCTCCCAACCGCGCGGCGCGGACAGCGCCGTGGCGTGGGTGCGGCACAGGTCGTAGCAGTGCGGCTCGGCCTGGGTGGCCAGCGGGCCGAGCACCGCAGTCGAGTCGCTGTAGACGTAGGTCAGGGTGGAGGTCGCCGGCTCCGAGCACCCCGACCGCGAACACCTTCGTGACCTCACCTGCGCGACGCTACCCGCCGCCCGCCCCGGCGCCCGGGAGGCTCGCGTGGCCGGTCGCGCAGCCGGCGGAGCGGCCCCGGCGGCCTAGAGTGGCCGCCATGTCGAACCGCCGCCGCGACCGCCACGGCCGGGGCCTGCGCGGCCCCCTCGCCGCCCCGTCGCCGCTGGCCGGCCGGCCCGCCAACCCGCCCCGCCCGGCCAGCCCGGCCGAGGCCTTCCACGAGGCGGTGCACGCCGCCGTCGAGCGGGTCGCCCGGGCCTGCCCCGACGCGGTCGCCGAGGTCGCCTTCGGGATCGAGGAGGTGCCCGTGCTGGAGCCGTCGTGGACCGGCCCGCACGTGCCGCTGGCGCTCGCCGTCGAGGCGACGGCCGACCGTCCCGCCCAGCTCGTGGTCTACCGCCGCCCCCTGGAGCACCGGGCCAGCAGCCGCCGCGGGCTGGCGCTGCTGGTGCACCGCACCGTCGTCGAGCAGCTCGCCGCCCTCACCGGGCGCAGCGTCGACGAGCTCGACCCCGACGGGCTGAGCGACGAGGACGACGACTAGCGCGTCCGCCGAGTCCGCGGCCTGAGCCTGTCGGAGGCCCTTCGACGAGCTCAGGGGGCGTGACGCGACCCCGCGGCCCGAGCAGACCTCCGCGGCCTGAGCTCGTCGAAGGCCCTTCGACGAGCTCAGGGAGCGTGACGCGACCCCGCGGGCTGAGCAGACCACCGCGGCCTGAGCCTGTCGAAGGCCCTTCGACAGGCTCAGGGAGCGGGTGCGGCTGAGGGTGCGGGTGAGGGCGCGGGGCGTTGCGTTCCGCGAGCCCGCGCTCAGCGCGCGACGGCGGGGTCCTGCTCGACCGAGGGCGCCCGGCTGGCGACGTCGGGCGAGGTGAGCGGGAGGGTGGCCAGGCCCGCGACGTCGCCCTCGGGCTGGGTCAGGATGACCGAGCCGACGACCGAGGAGCCGTCGGGCACGTCCACCACGACGTAGCTGGGGCCGGTGCCGGTGAGCCGCCGGGTCGCGGTGCCGCCGGCGGCCAGCAGGATGTCGTCCTCGCGGAGGACGACGCCGGTGTAGCTGACCTCGCGGAACGAGGTCTGGGCGTCGGCGTCACCGCCGTTGCTGAGGACGAGCTCGGCCGCGGTGGACCCGCTGCCGGCGCCCACGGCGCTGACCCCCTGGCGGACCAGGGGCGGCAGGGCCGACTGGACGGCGAGGTCGGCCTGGGCGTCCTCGCGGCTGCTGGTGGAGACCACGGCCGCGCTGACCGGGGTGGTGCTGCTGAGCCGGACGCTGGCCGACTCCCCGGCCAGGCCCGACTCCAGCGCGACGCTGGCGGTGCTCTCCGGGGCGACCTCGACGACGTCGGCACCGGCCGGGGCGAAGGGGCCGCTGAGGCCCAGCACCTCGACCGAGACCGAGGCCCGGTCGGGCCCGGGGTTGACCACCTCGAGCGAGCGCGCGCCGACGTCGCCCGGCACCCCGGCCACGACGACCGCGGGACCGGGGGCGACCGAGGGAACCTGCCAGTCCGCGCCGGCGGGCCTGAGGTCGTCGGTGCGGATGCGGCGGGCGGCCACGCTCACCCGGCCCTCGCTGGCCCGGACGGCCACGCTCAGCGGGCCGTCGGCGTCGACGAGGCTGCTGACCGAGACGGCCCGCGACGAGCGGCCGCTGACGACCACCCCGGGGCTGCCCGGCACCACGACCCGGCCCTGCGGGCCGAAGAAGCGGAGGTCGACCTCGGCCTGGGCGTCGTCGGGGTTGCTGAGGACCAGCTCGGTCCGGTCGCTGTCGCGCGAGCCGACCCCGACGAACCACTGCTCGGTGCCGGGCACCAGGCACGGGGCGGCCATCAGGCCGGCGGTCTCGCCGCCGTCCTCCTGGCTGGTGACGGCGCCGCTGCCCGCGGTGGCCAGCGCGCCCTCGCCGGTGAGCAGCAGCGGGGCGCCGACGCCGGTCTGCACCGCGCCGCTGCCGGGCTGGGTGACCTCGAGGTCCCCGGCGCCGCCGGCCAGCGGGGCGCCGGTCAGCGAGCCGGTGCCCGACGCCGCGCCCTGCGCCGCGGCCACGGCCGAGACGGTGCTGGTCGGGGCGTCGCCGTCAGCGGAGGCGCTGGCCGAGGGGGTGGGTGACGCGGACGGCGAGGCCGACGGCGTCGGGCTGGGGGCGGGGTCCGACGGCGTCGGGCTGCCGCCCGGCTCGCCGCTGGTGCTCCCGCCCGGGGTGGGCGTCGCGGTCGGCGAGGGCAGGGTGTCCGCCGCGCCGGCGGTGCAGACGGCGCTGGTCCGGCCGACGACGAGGCCGGCGGCGGTCGTGGGGGCGGCGCTGCGCGCGCCCAGCAGGCTGCCGCCGCCGAGCACCAGCACCAGGGCCAGGGCCACCAGGAGGCCGGCCACGGCCGTCCGGACGCCGCGACGGTCGCGCATCCGCTCTCCGCTGTAGTCCGACATCAGCCCACCTCCGCCAGGGTCGCGGCCCGGCGGGCCGACTTCGTGGGGTCCCGGACCTCGGGACGCCGGACGGCCGGGGCGGCGAGCACGCACGCGACGGCCACCAGCAGGCCCTGGGCCGGCAGGAACCAGTGGGACACCGAGGGCAGCGACCAGACCAGCTGGCCCCCCGCCGCGGGCACCGCGAAGCCCTGCTGCCAGCCGGCGTCGACGCGCGCGAGCGGCTGCCCGTCCAGGGTGGCCTCCCAGCGGCGGTCAACGGCCTCGCCCAGCAGGAGCTGGCGGCCCTCCCCGCCGGGCGGCACGACGGCGGAGCCGCCGGCGACCGGAGTCCGGGTGGCGCCGTCGACGAGGACGCTGCGGCTGACGGCGGGCTCGAGGCGCCACACCGTCGCGCCGTCGTCGCCGCTGGCCGCGCCGAGGCCGGGGGTGTTGTCGATCCGCGCCCGCTCCTCCTCGGTGGCGCCCTGGACCCACACGTAGCCGACGCCGAGCGCGCCCAGCTGCGGGGCGATGTCGGAGTCGGCCGTCCCGGCCACGAGGCGGACGACGAGGTCCTGGGCCTCCTGCTGGGCGGCGGCCGAGCCGCCGAAGGCGCCGCCGCGGTCGGCGTCGCCCAGCCGCAGCTGGCGGTCGGCGAGCACGGAGAAGCGGGCGTCGTCGCCGGCGAGGTCCACGGCCAGCACCCGGGTGCGGGTGTCGCCGACCATGGCGTTGCGGACATAGGGCGGCAGCGCGTCCAGGCCCACCCGGTCGACGGGACCGGCGACGCCGGCCCCCACCCACCAGGCCGCGCCGCCGAGGGTCACCACGGCGATCGCCACGCCGCCGAGGACCGCGGCGGGCTGCAGCAGCGAGAAGCTGCGGCGGCCGACGTCGCGGGTCAGCCCGTCCACGCCCACCGCGCCGCCCAGGGCGAGCGCGCCGAAGGCGATGAGCAGCTGCGGGCCCACCCACGGCCGGACCTCGGTGCCGAGCGGCGGGACGGCGACGACCAGCCGGGAGAGCACGACGGCCAGCGCCAGCGCGAGGAGCGCGGCGGACCAGCAGACGAGGACGAGCTTGCGGTCGGCCCGGCGGACCAGCCCGCCGAGGGCGAGCGCCCACACCACGCCGAAGACCACGGCGCCGAGCCAGAGCGGGGGCAGGCCGGGACCGACGTCGCGGCCCAGCGCCAGCTGCCAGACCTCGGCGGCGGGCGGTGCCCCCTGCAGTGCGGCGTCCGGTCCGACGAGCAGCCGACCGGGCTCGAGGATCAGGCTGGGCCACCACGGCAGCAGCACGACCAGCGGCAGGCCCAGGGCGATGCCGATCCGGCCGATCTTGCGCGGGCTGCGGCGCAGGGCGACCGCGCCGGCGGCCCCGGCGACCAGGGCGAAGGCCATCAGCGACGGCTCGAAGCAGACGAGCACGAGCAGGGCGACGCCCGAGCCCCAGGCACCCCGCCAGGCCTCGGGCGTGCGGACCCGGCGCAGCACCAGGGCGCGCACGGCCGCCGCCAGCAGCGGCAGGGTGAGCGCGACGACGCCGAGCGAGAGCCGGCCCTGGTTGGTGCCGCCGAGCAGCGCCGGCAGCAGGGCGTAGGTGAGGGCGACCCAGAGCCGCAGCCGCCGGTCGGCCACCACCCGGCGGACGACCGGGTAGGCCACGAGCAGGGCCAGCGGCACGACGGCGCAGACCATCAGGGTGGTGAACCACTCGGGCCGGCCGGCCAGCACGGTCGAGGCGACGGCGGCCAGCGCCAGCCACGGCGGGCTGGACTGGCCGGGCGCCCCCGGCACCGCGTCCCAGACCGAGGCCCACAGCGCGCCGAGGGTGTCCTGGGCGGGCAGCAGGGCGGGGCCGGCCAGCGACCCGGTGCCGAGGACGCCGCGCGCGGCGACGAGGCTCGCGACGACCAGGAGCAGCAGGGTGAGCACCACCGGGCTCAGCCAGGGGTTGCGGGTGCGGTCCTCGGCGACGGTGCTGAAGTCGTCGCCGGTGAGCTCGTCGAGGCTGGTGCCCTCGACCTCCCCGGCCACCGAGCGGTAGCGGTCCGACAGCGCGCCGTTGACGGCCTCGGCCGCCACCCGCAGGCTGCTCCACCACGGCGGCCGGAGGGCCTGCACGACCTCGGCGGTGCCCGGCGCGGGCTCGATGGTGGCCGTCCGCCGGCGCAGGGCGCGCAGGCGGCCCGGGTGGGCGACGAAGGAGCCCAGCGCCAGCACCTCGTCCAGCGCCCGGCCCGGCACCTTCCCGACGAGGTAGCCGACCGCGTGCACGAGGCAGCTCCAGACGAGCCGCAGCCAGACCAGCGGCAGCGCGCGGGCGGGGGCGTGGCCGGCGACGACGAGCATGCCGAGCAGCCGGTCGAGCCGGCCCGGCCGGCGGCCGGTGACCCCGCGGGGGCGCAGCCCGGCGCGGCCGACCTGGCGGTGGGTCATCTCCGCCTGCGGGGTGGTGACGACCCGGTAGCCGTTGAGGTGCGCGCGCCAGCCCAGCTCGACGCCGTCGCGGAAGACGGGGAGCGCCGGGTCGAGGCCGTCGAGGTCGTTCCAGACCGCCGTCCGCAGCAGCATCCCGCAGGTGGAGACGCCGAGCCGCTCGGCCGGCTCGTCGCGCTGGCCCTGGTCGATCTCGCCGACGTCCACGCCCAGCTCGCGGCGGCCGGTGCCGGAGATGCTGACGCCGACCTCGCTGATCTGCTGGCCGGCCTGGCGCCGCCGCGGGAGCAGCAGCTTGGGTCCGGTGATGTCGAGGCGCTCACCGACCGCGTGGGCCAGCAGCTGCTGGAGGGCGTCGGGGGCGGGGACGGCGTCGTCGTGCAGCAGCCACAGCCAGCGGCTCTCGTGGCCGCTGGCGGGCCGCAGCAGCCGGGTGCCGCTGTCCTCGAGGGTGGCCGTGCGGTCCTGCTCCAGGGCGGAGCGGACGGCGTCGCCGAAGCCGCGCCCCAGCTCGCCGCGGTAGACCGCGTGCAGCAGGCCGCGGTCGCGGGCCCGCTCCAGCAGGGTGGCGGTGGTGTCGTCGCTGCCGTTGTCCACGGCGATGAGCCGCTCGGGCCGACGGGTGAGGGCCTCGAGGCCGTCGAGGGTGGCGCTCAGCCAGCGGGCCGCATCGAAGGCGACCAGGACGGCGGTGACGTGGGCCGAGGAGACGTCGCGCTCAGCCGGGGGAACGGGCTCCTGCGCGGCCCAGGACCAAGGGTCGGAGTCGTCAGCAGAGCCGCCGAAGGGACCCGAGCGCAGAGCGGCGAAGGCGTCGTCCTCACCACTCCGCCGTCGGTCCGTGCGCGGTCCGCCACCCGTCGAGCTGTCCATCCGCTGAGCGCTGTCCCCTGCTGCGTGGTCGGTGTCTCCCCTGGTCAGCGCGCTCCCGCAGGGGGTGCGGCGGGCCGGGGCGCCCGGTCGGGCGGCCCCTACCCTAGGCGATGCAGCCGTGCGTCACCACGGACGCGGGCGCTCGCCGGGGGACCTCAGACCGCGCGCTTCTTGAGCTTGCGCCGCTCGCGCTCGCTCAGCCCGCCCCAGATCCCGAAGCGCTCGTCGTTCTGCAGCGCGTACTCCAGGCACTCACCGCGGACGTCGCAGGAGAGGCAGACCTTCTTGGCCTCGCGGGTGGACCCGCCCTTCTCGGGGAAGAACGCCTCCGGGTCGGTCTGGGCGCACAGCGCGCGCTCCTGCCAGCCGAGCAGACCCTCGTCGTCGCTCTCGTCCACCAGCTCCGGCATGAGCTGTGCCAGTTCCTGCATCTGTGCCTCCTCGACCCCGCAAATGTGTGTCGAGCCGGACCACCACGACTTCGCGGGCCGTGAGGGCGTCGGCTCGGTCGCCCGCCCACCCCGGCAGCCCCCACCGACGTCCTGTGCGGGTCGGGGGACCTGAGCACGGGCGCCGGGCCGGTACGGCGAATGACACTGGTGGAATTACATGCCCGTCAATACCGGTTCGTCAAGTGCGGACCTGCTATAGCGCCCGCTGTACGCCGGACCCCTGACGTGCTATTGGACGGGCCGGCCCCACGGGTGCCCGCCCTCGTCGGCGGGTGGGTGATCCCCCTGGTCAGCGCGGCTTTCGTCAGTCCTTGACGCGTCGAGGGCCCGCGGCACCTCCCAGCCCGTGCCGGTCGGGGTGCCCCATCCGGTGGCCGGACGCCCGCTGGCCGCCTCCCCCGCCGTGGTCCACGCCGCGCCGGCGGCCGCGTCCGGGGTCCAGGTCGGCTCCAGCGCCGGGTCGGGGGCGGGGGCGGCCGGTGCGCCGTCGGCGACGTCGGCCGGCCGGCCGCGCTCCAGCGCACCGGCCGCCGCCGGTGCGGGCCGGGCGGCCAGCGCGACGAGCAGGACCACCGCCAGCAGCGGGACGACGGCGGCGTCCAGCCGGTCGGCGAGGTCGAGCTGGCTGAAGGGTGCGGCGTAGGTCGTGTAGCCGTAGACGGCCAGCGCGAGCACCAGCACGAAGCCGACCCCACCGACGCCGGCGGCCACCGCGGACAGGGTCCGGGCGTGCGCGGTGGCGGGGCGGAGGTGGCAGGCCAGCACCAGCGCCGCGAGCACGACGTAGGGCGTCGGGTCGGCGAGCTGGCGGCTGGCCAGGTAGGCCGCGTCGGGCGCGGCGCCCACCCCGAGGCGCAGGGTGCTGACCGCGAAGGCCGCCACCAGCACCAGCCGGACCAGCAGGACCAGCACCACGACGACGACCGCGGGCTCGCGCCAGCGCTGCACCCGTTCCATGCGGGCACCCTAGTGCGGCCCGCCCCCGCGCCGGGACCGGCCGCGGGCGGGGTCGGGCGGCCGCCCGGCGCCTGGGAGACTGGGCCGGTGCAGATCGTGGTGCTGGCGGGCGGCGTGGGCGGGTCGAGGTTCGTGCAGGGGGTGCGCCGGGCGCACCCCGGGGCGACCATCAGCGTCATCGGCAACACCGCCGACGACATCACGATGCACGGCCTGCGGATCTGCCCCGACCTGGACACGATGATGTACACCCTCGGCGGCGGCGGGGACGACGAGCGCGGCTGGGGCCGGCTCGGGGAGACCTGGAACGTGCTGGGCGAGCTGGCCGCCTACGGGGTGGAGCCCAGCTGGTTCTCCCTCGGCGACCTGGACATCGGCACCCACCTGGTGCGCACCCAGATGCTGGAGGCCGGCTACCCGCTGACCGAGGTCACGCAGGCGCTGACGGCCCGCTGGCTCGCCGCCGACCCCGGCATCCGGCTGCTGCCGATGAGCGACGACCGCGTCGAGACCCACGTCGTCATCGCCGACCCGGGCTCCCCCGCCGGCCGGCGCGCCGTGCACTTCCAGGAGTACTGGGTGCGGCTGCGCGCCGCCCCGGACGCGCTGGAGGTGGTCCGCGTCGGGATCGACGCCGCGCGGCCGACGTCCGCGGTGCTCGCCGCGCTGGCGGGCGCCGACCTCGTGCTCGTCGCGCCCAGCAACCCCGTCGTCTCCATCGGCCCGATCCTCGCCGTGCCGGGGCTCCGGGACGCGCTCCGGGCGACGCCGGCCCCCGTGGTCGGCTTCGCCGGCATCCTCGGCGGCGCGCCGGTGCTGGGGATGGCGCACCGGCTGCTGCCCGCGATCGGCGTGGAGGTCGACGCGGCCGCCGTCGGGCTGCACTACGGCGCCCGGGACGCCGGCGGGGTGCTCGACCTCTGGGTGATGGACGAGCGCGACGCGGGCTCGGCCGACGCGGTGCGCCGGGGCGGCCTCGCCGTGACCACCACCGACCTCGTGATGGCCGACGCCGACGCCACCGCCGCCTTCGTCCGGCACGCCCTCGACCGGCTGCCGACGGGGTCGGCCCCCCCCGCGTGATCACCGTCTTCGCCCCCGACGGCGCCGGCGAGGTGGTGGTCGGCACCGACCTGGCCGACCTCGTGCTGCGGACCGTCGCGGCCGACCCGCACGGGCCCCTCGTCGACGGCGACGTCGTCGTCGTCACCTCCAAGGTGCTGAGCAAGGCCGCCGGCCTGGCCCGCCCGGGCGCCGACCGGGAGGCCGCGGTCGACGAGCAGACGGTGCGCACCGTCGCCCGTCGCGGGCCGACCCGGATCGTCCGCACCCGGCACGGCCTCACCCTGGCCGCGGCCGGCGTCGACGCCTCCAACGTCGCGGCCGGGACGGTCCTCGTGCTGCCCGCCGACCCCGACGCCGACGCCGCGGACCTGCTGGCCGCCCTGGCGGCCCGGACCGGGCTGGCGCTGGCCGTCGTCGTCTCCGACACCGCGGGCCGGGCCTGGCGCGAGGGGCAGACCGACCAGGCCATCGGCGCGGCCGGGCTGCGCGTGCTGGAGCGCTACGCCGGCCGGCAGGACGGCTACGGCAACGACCTCAAGGTGACGGCGATGGCCGTCGCCGACGAGGTGGCCGGGGCCGCCGACCTCGTCAAGGGCAAGCTGGCCGGCCGTCCCGTCGCGGTGGTCCGCGGCCTGGGTCACCTCGTGCAGCCGGTGGGCGGGCCCGACGGCACCGCCCGCGCGCTGGTCCGCGACCCGGGCCAGGACATGTTCTCCCGCGGCGCCCGGGAGGCCGTGCTGCTGGCGGCGCTGACGGCCACCGGCCAGCCGGAGCGGTACGAGGAGGTCGTCGCCCTGGACGAGCCCGAGCGCACCGCCGCCGTGCTGGCCGGGACCGGTCCGGACGGCGAGCCGCTGGGCCCGCAGGCCGTCGCGCTGGTCCGCGCGCTGCTGGCCGCCGACCTGCGCTGACCGCCCGGGGACGGCGCCGGCGGCCGCTCGCGGAGGGCCGTCGGCCCAGGTCCAGCGGTTAGACTCGGCCCCCGGCGCGCGGGGCACCCGCCCCGTGCCGCCCGCGAACCGTCGACCCCACCGCGCCCCCGCGCACCTGGTGGGCCCTGGAGGAGTACCGGTGGCCAAGTCCCCCACGCCCGCGCCCGGCACGAGCCGTCGGGACCGGCTGGCCTCGTTCGAGGCCGCCCGCAAGGCCGAGCAGCGCCGTCGCACCATCGGCCTCTTCGCCATCTGCGGCGTGCTCGCGCTGGCCCTGCTGGCCTACCCCGTCTACCTGTTCGTCGACGACTACAAGGCCCGCAACGCCACCATCACCGACTTCGGCCCGGCGGCCTCGGCGGCCGGCTGCGACCCCGCGGCCAGCAACCCCGCCACCGGCAACCAGGAGCACGTCGCCGAGGGCACCAAGGTGACCTACGACCGGTTCCCGCCCGACTCGGGTCCGCACTACGCCACCCCGGCCCCGTTCACCAAGCACTTCTACTCCACCGCCGACCGCCCTCAGGTCGAGACCCTGGTGCACAACCTCGAGCACGGCTACACCGTCGTCTGGTACCGCGCCGAGGCCCCGCAGGACCAGGTCGACACCCTCAGCGACATCGCCAAGACCTTCGGCAGCGACGACTACGACCCGGCCGACAAGTTCATCGCCGCCCCCTGGTCCGAGGCCGACGGCGGCCCGTTCCCGGACGGCAAGGACGTCGTCCTGACCCGCTGGACCGCCGACCCGGCCAACCCCGCCGACACCACCAAGCAGCAGGGCGTCCGCCAGGCCTGCGGCCAGGTCAGCGGTGCCGCCATCGCCGACTTCATGACCCAGTACCCCGTCGTCAACTCCCCCGAGCCCAACGGCGCCTGACCCGGGGTTGCTCGCGGGTCGGGTCGGGTCGGCCGCCCGAGCTCGGCGAGTGCTGGAAGACCGCACCGAAGAGACGTCCGGAGATGCAGATTCTCAGCACTCGCAGCCCGAGGGCGGCCGCGCGCGCAACTGCGGGAGAACGACAAGCGCCAGGCCGGCTGGGGTGCCGGGAGCCCGCAGTTAGTGCGTAACCGGGCGGCCGCGTGCGCCCGAGCTCGGCGAGTGCTGAAAGACCGCGCCGAAGGGGCGCCCAGAGATGCAGATTCTCAGCACTCGCAGCCCGCGGGCGGCCGCGCGCGCAACTGCGGGGGACGACAAGCGCCAGGCCGGCAGGGGTGCGGGAGCCCGCAGTTAGTGCGTGACCGGGCGGCCGCGTGCGCCCGAGCTCGGCGAGTGCTGAGAGACCGCGCCGAAGGGGCGCCCAGAGGTGCAGATTCTCAGCATTCGCAGCCCGCGGGCTGCCACGCGCGCAACTGCGGGAAGACGACAGACGCTGAGCCGGCAGGGGTGTCGGATGCCCGCAGCAAGTGCGTGGTCGCGCCGCCGAGTGCGCTCGAGCTCAGCGAGTGCTGAAAGACCGCGCCGAAGGGGCGCCCAGAGGTGCAGATCCTCAGCACTCGCAGCCCGCGGGCGGCCACGCCCCCCAACTGCGGGAGGACGACAGGCGCAGGGCCGGCAGGGATGGCGGAAGTCCGCAGATGCGTGCGCCGCTGGCCGTCCCACCGCCTCCTGCGCCCGTCGAAGGGCCTTCGACAAGCTCAGGCCGCGCAACGACCAGCCAGCCGCTCAGCGCCCCACGCGCTCAACCCGAGGGGCACCCGGATCCCGCGCCGCTGCCTGGACGACCGGACCGGCAGGACACGCTCTTCGTCCTGCCGAGGAGGGAGGAAGGCAGCGGACCCGAGCGGGATCCGCGACCGAGCGGAGCGAGGTCCAAGATCACGCGTAGCTGCGGCCCAGCCGCTCCGTCACCTCGGCGACGAGCTCCTTGATCCGCTCGGCCTCGCTGACGGGGCAGACGAGGGTGATCTGCGGGGTCTGGACGATGACGGTGTCGCTGAGCCCGACGACGGCGACCAGCCGGCCGTCCTCGGCGTGGTTGATGACGAGGTTGTCGCGGGCGTCCACCAGCACGCTGACGCCCTGGGTGGCGTTGCCCTGCGCGTCGCGCGGCAGCTGCTCGGACAGGGAGGCGAAGCCGCCGACGTCGTGCCAGGTGATCGGCAGCCGGACGGCGACGACGTGGCCGGAGCCGCGGCCCTGGCTGGCGGGCTCCATCACCGCGTAGTCGACGCTGATCTTCAGCAGCCGCGGGTAGATCTCGGCGAGCCGGTCGGGCTCCGCGGCCAGTGCGGTGACCTGCGCGTGGGTGTCGGGGTGCAGCTGCGCCAGCTGCTCCAGCAGGGTGGCTGCCCGCCAGACGAACATGCCGGCGTTCCACCAGTAGCTGCCGGAGTCCAGGTAGCCCTGCGCCGTCGCGAGGTCGGGCTTCTCCTTGAACTCCGCGACGGTGTGCACGTCCGGGTGGCCGGCCAGGGCGTCGGCGTGCCGCAGGTAGCCGTAGCCGGTGTGCGCGGAGGTGGGGACGACGCCGAAGGTGACGAGGGCGCCGGGGTCCTCCTCGGCGACGGCGAAGCCCTCGGCCAGGGCGGTCTGGAAGGCCTCGACGGGGTGCATGATCTGGTCGGCGGTGACCACCGCGACGACGGCCTCCGGGTCGCGGGCCGCCAGCACCGCCGCGGGCCAGGCGACGGCGTTGAGGGAGTCGCGCCCCTCGGGCTCGCCCAGGATGTTCTCCGCCAGCACCTCGGGCAGCTCCTCGGCGACGACGTGCGCGTAGTCGGCCCCCGTGCAGACCAGCACCCGCTCGGGCGGCACCAGCCCCTCCAGCCGCTCGTAGGCGATCCGGAGCAGGCTCTTGCCGCCGAGGACCTTCAGCAGCTGCTTGGGCATGTCCTGGCGCGACAGCGGCCACAGCCGTTTGCCGGAGCCGCCGGCCATGATGAGGACGTAGCGCATGGCGGCACCCTAGCGAGACGGCGTGACGGCACGGTGTCGCGCGCCCGCGACGGACGGCGCGCCGTCGTCGGCCACTACGGTGGCCCGATGAGCGACACGGTCAGCGCCCTCCTCCGCCGTCGAGCGCTGACGGCCGGGGCCGAGCCGCTGCTCACCTGGTACCAGCCCAGCACCGGCGCCCGCACCGAGCTCTCGGCGGTCACCCTGCTCAACTGGGTCGACAAGACCAGCCACCTGCTCGACGAGCTGGACGTGACCCCCGGGGACGTCGTCGCGCTGCCGCTGGCCGAGGCCGCCCCCGGCCACTGGGTGACGGCGGTCTGGCAGCTGGCCTGCTGGCAGGTGGGCGCCGAGGTCGGCGTCGGCGGGGACCCGGGCGACGCGGCCCTCGTGGTCACCGGCCCCGACTGGCAGCCGGCCGCCGCGGCGGGCGTCGACGTCGTCGCCTGCTCGCTGCACCCGCTGGGCCTGCCGTTCGGCACCCCCCTGCCCACCCCGGTGCTCGACTACTCCCTGGAGGTCCGGGGGCAGTCCGACGTCTACCCCGCGGTCCGGCAGCCCGCCGACGGCCCCGCCTGGTCCGACGCGGAGCGACGACTCAGCCAGGCCGGGCTCGTCGACGCCGGTGCCGCGGCCGGACCCGCGGGCCGACGGCTGGTCCGCCCCACCGGGCCCTTCGCGACGGCGCTGGCCGCGGTGCTGCGACCGCTGGTGGCGGGCGGGTCGAGCGTCGTCGTCGACGGCCCCGCCGAGCCGGCGACGCTGGACCGGCTGGCGCAGGAGGAGCGGGCGGAGGCCTGAGCCGCCGCCCGTCGCCTCACTCGTTCTGCGGGAACCCCAGGTTCAGCCCGCCGTGGCTCGGGTCGAGCCAGCGGGTGGTGACGACCTTGCCGCGGGTGAAGAACTGCACGCCCTCGACGCCGTGGGCGTGGCTGTCGCCGAACAGGCTGTTCTTCCAGCCGCCGAAGGAGTAGTAGGCCATCGGGACCGGCACCGGCACGTTGATGCCGATCATCCCGACGCTCACCTCGTTCTGGAACTGCCGGGCCGCGCCCCCGTCGTTGGTGAAGATGGCCGTCCCGTTGCCGTAGGGGTTCTCGTTGATCAGCCGGACGCCCTCGGCGTAGGAGCCGACCCGGACGACGGCGAGCACCGGGCCGAAGATCTCGTCGGTGTAGATGCTCATGTCGGTGGTCACGTGGTCGAACAGCGTCGGGCCCACGAAGAAGCCCTCGCCCTCGCTGTCGGGCTGCACGGCCCGGCCGTCGACGACGAGGGTGGCCCCGGCGGCCTCCCCGGCGTCGACGTAGCCGGCGACCCGGTCCCGGGCCACCGCGGTGACCAGCGGGCCCATGTCGCAGCCCCGGGTGCCGTCGCCGGTCCGCAGCCCGACGGTGCGCTGGCGGATCTTCTCCACCAGCGCGTCGGCGACCGGCTCGACCGCCAGCACGGCCGAGATGGCCATGCACCGCTCCCCCGCCGAGCCGTAGCCCGCGTTGACGGCCTGGTCCGCGGCCAGGTCGAGGTCGGCGTCGGGCAGCACGAGCATGTGGTTCTTGGCCCCGCCGAGGGCCTGCACGCGCTTGCCGTGGCGGGTGCCGGTCTCGTAGACGTAGCGCGCGATCGGCGTCGAGCCCACGAAGGAGACCGAGGCGACGTCGGGGTGGGTCAGCAGGCCGTCGACGGCGACCTTGTCGCCGTTCAGCACGTTGAAGACGCCGTCGGGCAGGCCGGCCTCCTTCCACAGCTGCGCCATCCACAGCGCCGCCGTCGGCACCTTCTCGCTGGGCTTGAGCACGACGGTGTTGCCGGCGGCGATGGCGATCGGGAAGAACCACATCGGCACCATCGCCGGGAAGTTGAACGGGGAGATGATCCCGACGACGCCGAGCGGCTGGCGCACCGAGTGCACGTCCACCCGGGTCGAGGCGTTCTCGGTGAAGGCACCCTTGACCAGGTGCGGGATGCCGCAGGCGAACTCGACGACCTCCTGGCCGCGGCTCACCTCGCCGAGGGCGTCGGAGAGCACCTTGCCGTGCTCGGCGGTGATGATCGCGGCCAGCTCGGGCTTGCGCGCGTTGAGCAGCTCGCGGAAGGCGAAGAGCACCTGCGTCCGCTTGGCCAGCGACGTGTCACGCCAGCCGGGGAACGCTGCCGCCGCAGCCGCGACCACGGTGTTCACGTCCTCGGACGAGGCCAGGGCCAGCTGCGCGCTGACCTCGCCGGTCGCCGGGTTGGTCACGTCGGAGAACCGGCCTCCGGTGCCCTCGAAGGAGGTGCCGTTGCACCAGTGGTGAAGCGTGGATGCCATGTGTTGTCCTTCGTCGTTCCTAGTGGGCGGCGGGCAGGAGCCGAGTGCCGGCACCGTTCCCGACGTGCTTCTCGATCAGCGCCACAGCCTTGTCGCGCTGGCGCTCGGAGATGCCGCGCGCGTCCTCCTCGAAGCCGAAGACGCAGCTGGACACCACCCCGTCGAAGCCGACGTCGGCCAGCGCGGCGAAGACCGCGTCGTGGTCGACCTCGCCGCGGCCCAGCTCCATGTGCTGGTGGACCCGGACGGCGTTGCCGGGCGGGTTGGTGATGTAGCGCAGGCCGTGCGACGCCGTGTGGTCGAAGGCGTCGGCCAGGTGCACGTAGCGCACCTTCTCCGCGGCCGCGGCGATCACCGTCGCCGCGTCGTGGCCCTGGTGGAAGGCGTGCGGGGTGCAGTAGAGGAAGCCGACCCAGTCCCGGTTGAGCCCGCGGACCAGGCCGACGGCGTCGAGGCCGTCCTCGACGAAGTCGTCGGGGTGCGGCTCCAGGACCAGGCTGATCCCCTCGCGCTCGAGGACCGGCGCCAGCTCGTCGAAGGAGCGCAGGAACTGCGCCTCGGCGTGCTCCGCGGCCTCGGGCCGGCCGTTGAACTCGCTCGTCAGGGTGTCCACCCCGAGGTCGACGGCGATCTGGATCGTCCGCCGCCAGGCCCGGACGGCGGCCTGCCGCTCGTCCTCCCCCGGACCCGACCAGCGCTGGACCGGCAGCAGCGAGGCGATCCCGACGCCCGCGTCGGCCGCCACCTTCCGCAGCCTCCGCACCCCGGCGTCATCGACCCGGGGGTGCCGGAAGAACGGGAGGAAGTCGGCCTTCGGCGACAGCTCCATCCAGGCGTAACCCAGGCTCGCGACGAGGTCGGGCAGCTCGTGGACGCGATGGGTGGCGAAGAACATCTGCGGGTCCAGCGCCAGCTTCACCGCGCGGCCTCCAGGTCGGGGGCGCGCACGCCCGCGGGCGGCGCGGCCGGCGCGCCGTCGAGGGGCTCGAGGACGACGGGCACCTCGGCGCCGGTGCGGACGGCCTCCACCCCGGCCTCGCAGACCGCGACGGCGGCGTAGCCGTCCCAGGCCCCGGGGCCGTCGACGGTCCCGCGCCGGGCGGCGTCGACCCAGCGCTGCAGCTCGAGGTCGTAGGCCTGGCCGAAGCGCTCCACGAAGCCGGGGGTCAGGGTGCCGCCCCAGCGCCCGTCGGTGCGCCGGACCACGAGGTTCTGGTCGAGCCCGATGGTGGCGCTGCCGCGCTCGCCGACGACCTCGGTCCGGACCTCGTAGGCCACGCCGGACCGCACGTAGATCTCGTCGGTGACCACCCGGCCCGACGCGGTCCTGAAGACCACGAGCATCGGGTCGTGGGTGCCGGCCGGGGCGCTGGCCGTGGCCACCCCCGCGATCACCTGCACGCTGGTGATCTCCTCGTCCAGCAGGAAACGGGCGACGTCGACCTCGTGCACGACCGAGTCCCTGATCATGAACTCGGAGTTGAAGTGCTCGGGCACGTGGGGGTTGCGGTGGGTGCAGTGCACCATCAGCGGGTTGCCGAGGTCGCCGTCGGTGACCAGCTTCTTCAGCGCGACGTACTCGGGGTCGAAGCGGCGCATGAAGCCGACCTGGACCAGCCGGCGGCCGAGGGCGCGCTCCTTCTCCACGAGCGCGCGGGCCGAGGCGACGTCGGTCGTCAGCGGCTTCTCGCAGAGGACGGGGAGGCCGCGGTCGAGGCAGGCGCCGACCTGCGCGTCGTGGGCCGCGCCCGGGCTGGCGACCAGCACCGCGTCGACGTCGTCGGCGGCGATGGCCTCGAACGGGTCCTCGACCACCCGCGCGCCGACCCGGTCGGCCACGACGGCCGCGCGCTCGGCCGACCAGTCGTTGACCACGGTGACGCGCGCCCCGCGCACCCGGGTGCTGAGCGCCTCGGCGTGGAAGGTGCCCATCACCCCGACGCCGAGCACGGCCACCCGCAGCTCCGCCAGCGGGGCCCGGCCGGCCTCGTCGGGCGCGGCGCTCATCGGATCTCCCCCATCGCGAGCTGCACGTCGCTGCAGGCCGACAGGTAGGCCTTGGTGCGCCGGGCGATGGGCAGCGGGAGGTCCGGCGGGCAGGGGTAGAGGTCGTGCTCGATGATCCCGGACAGGTCGCGGCCCAGCCCGGCCAGCGCCTCGAGGACCGGCGGCATGTCCGGCACGCCCAGCGGGGGCTCGGTCATCGCACCCATCCGGACGGCCTCGGGCCACACGACGTCCTTGTCGCGGACCACCTCCATGACCGCCGGGTCCACCTGCTTGAGGTGCACGTAGCCGATCCGCTCCGGGTAGCGGGTGATCAGCTCGACGGAGTCCCCGCCGTAGTAGGCGATGTGACCGGTGTCCAGGCACAGGTTCACCGCGGCCGGGTCGGTCGACTCGAGGAACCGCTCCACGTCGGGCTGGTAGCCGACGTGGCTCTCGGCGTGCGGGTGGAACTGGAGCGCCAGCCCGTACTCCTCCCGCACCCGACGGCCCAGCTCGTCGGTCTGCGACGTCAGCCGCTCCCACTGCTCGGCCGTCAGGTCGGGGCTCTCCAGCTGCGCGCCGGTCTTCTCGTCGCGGTACATGGCCGGGATGACCACGACGTGCTGCCCGCCGACCGCCCGGGTGAGGGCGGCGACGTCGGTGACCTGGCGCCAGGTGAAGTCCCAGGAGTCGGGCTGGTGCAGCCGGGAGAACACGGTGCCGGCGAGCACGGAGAGCCCGTACCGGTCGAGCTCGCCGCGGAGCTCCTCGGGGTCCGTCGGCAGGTAGCCGTAGGGCCCCAGCTCGATGGCCTCGTAGCCCGCCTCCGCCACCTCGCGGAGGAAGGTGCTGGCCGGCACCTGCGCCGGGTCGCTGGGGAACCACACCCCCCACGAGTCGGGGGCCGTGCCGATGGTGAGGGTCGATGCCACTGCGTCTCCTGCGTCGTCGCTGGGGTGGGGAGGGTGGGGAACGGGGGCTAGCGGGTGGGGCGGAGGAAGGGCCGCTGGGCGGTCTTGTGCGCCTCGTAGGTGCGGCGGGCCTCCTGGGTGGAGGACAGCGTCGAGGTGGCGCTGACCGGCACGTCCCACCAGGACGCGGAGTCGGGGGCGCTGACCAGGGGGTCGGTCTCGACGTGGATGACCGTCGAGCGCTCGGAGGCCTTGGCCGCCGTGACCGCGTCGGCGAGCTCGGCGACGGTGGTGGTGCGGACGACGTCGAGGCCGAAGCTCGCGGCGTTCGCGGCCAGGTCGACGGGCAGCACGTCGCCGTCGAGGCGGCCCGAGGCGGGGTCGCGGTAGCGGTAGCGGGTGCCGAACCGCTGCGAGCCCAGCGACTCCGACAGCGCGCCGATGGAGGCGTAGCCGTGGTTCTGGACGAGGACGGTGATGATCTTGACGCCCTCCTGGACCGCCGTGGCCAGCTCGGTGGCCATCATCAAGTAGGAGCCGTCGCCCACCAGGACGAACACGTCGCGGTCGGGGCAGGCCAGCCGGACGCCGATCCCGCCGGCGACCTCGTAGCCCATCGTCGAGTAGCCGTACTCGACGTGGTAACCCTTCGGGTCGCGGGTCCGCCACAGCTTGTGCAGGTCCCCGGGCATCGAGCCGGCCGCGCAGACGACGACGTCACGGGGGTCGGAGAGCTCGTTGACCACCCCGATCACCTCCGCCTGGGTGAGCCGGCCCTCCGACCCCGACGTCGCCGGCCGGTAGGCGGCGCTGACGGCGGCGTCCCACTCCGCGTCCAGCGCCGCGTACCGGGACCGGTAGGCCTCGTCGACGGCGTGCCCGGCCAGCAGCGCCGTGAGCGCCTCGAGCGTCTCGCGGGCGTCGGCGACGACGGCGAGCCCGGCGTGCTTGACGGCGTCGATCCGGGCGACGTTGACGTTGACGAACTGGACGTCGGGGTCGGCGAACGCCGTCCGGCTGGCGGTGGTGAAGTCGGAGTAGCGGGTGCCGATCCCGATGACCAGGTCCGCCTCCGCGGCGACGGCGTTGGCGGCCGTGGTGCCGGTGGCCCCGACCGCCCCGAGGCACTGCGGGTGGTCGAAGACGAGGGTGCCCTTGCCGGCCTGGGTCTGCCCGACGGGGATGCCGGTCGCGTCGCAGAACGCGGCCAGGGCGTCGGTGGCGCCGGAGTAGTGCACCCCTCCCCCGGCGACGACGAGCGGCCGGCGCGCGGAGCGGATGAGCTCGGCGGCGCGCTCCAGCGCCGCGCGCTCGGGCAGCGGCCGGGCGATCGGCCAGACCCGCCGCTCGAACAGCTCGACGGGCCAGTCGTGGGCCTGGGCCTGCACGTCCTGGGGCAGGCAGAGCGTGACGGCGCCGGTCTCGGCCGGGTCGGTGAGCACCCGCATCGCGCTCAGCAGCGCGGACGGCAGCTGCTCGGGCCGCCAGATCCGGTCGAAGTAGCGCGAGACGGGCCGGAAGCAGTCGTTGACGGTGACGTCGCCGGCGGAGGGCTGCTCCAGCTCCTGCAGCAGCGGCGACGCGGCCCGGTCGGCGAAGGTGTCGGCCGGCACCAGCAGCACGGGCAGCCGGTTGATGGTGGCCAGCGCGGCGCCCGTGACCATGTTGGTCGCGCCGGGTCCGACGCTGGTGGAGACCACCCAGGTCTGCCGCCGCTCCTTCATCCGGGCGTGGGCGACGGCGGTGTGCACCATCGCCTGCTCGTTGCGCCCCAGGACGTACGGCAGCGCGTCGGGCTCCTCGGTGTCGTTCCCGAGGGGGACGACCCCCCCGCGCCCCCCCGTACGCGCCAGCTCGGCCTGCAGCAGCGCCTGCCCGAAGCCGGCCACGTTGCCGTGGCCGAAGATCCCGAGGCAGCCGGCGAACAGCTTCTCCTCCACCCCGTCGGAGGAGGAGTGCTGGACGCTGAGGAACTTGACCATCGCCTGGGCGACGGTCAGGTTCACGGTTCGGGGCATGCTCAGCCTTCCTTCGCTGCGGTGAGTCGGGGGTCGACGGGCTGGTCGGCCCACGTGCCGCGGACCCAGGTCTGGTCCGGGTGGTCGGAGATCCTCCACGCGCGCTCGGGCGAGGGCCCGGCCATCACGTTGAGGTAGTACAGGGGGTGCCCGGGGGCGGCGACGCAGGGGCCGTGCCAGCCGAACGGCACCAGCACGGTGTCGCGGTCGTGGACCTCCTCCAGGACCTCGATCGGGTGCCCGGGCGAGGACGAGGTGCGCATGAACCCCAGCCCCGGCTCGCCGTGCGGGCCGGGCGCGACCTCGAAGTAGTAGATCTCCTCGAGCTCGGACTCGGTCGCGGTCGTCTCGTCGTGCTTGTGCGCCGGGTAGGAGGACCAGTTGCCGTCCGGCGTGATGACCTCGCACGCGATGAGCGCCCCGGCGTCGAGCGCCTCGGGCGTGGCGAAGTTGCGCACCTGCCGGCTGGACGGCCCGGCCCCGCGGAGCTCGACGGGCACGTCGGCCGCGGCGCCGTAGCGGAAGGGCAGCACCCGGTCGGTCCGCGCCCCGCACAGGGCGAAGCGGCCGCCGGCGGCGGAGGCGAGCGTCGCGACCGAGCCCACCGGGAGGTAGGCGAGGTCGGTGGGACCGGCGAAGACGTCGGGCCGCCCGTGCAGGGCGTGGCGGACGCCGTCGACCGCGACGTCGACCGCGCCGCTCAGCGGCAGCACGACCACCTCGGCGTCCCCGGTCGCGACGGTCCGGGTGCCGCCGGCGGCCAGGGTCAGCACGCGGAGGCTGGAGTAGCCCCAGGCCGCCGACTCCGGGGTCACCTCGAGGTCGTAGCCGTCGCGGGCGGCCGAGCCGGCGGGCAGGTAGTAGCGGCTCACCGTGCTCACCGGACCATCGCGACGGCGGTGTCGACGGCGCGGGCCACGTCGTCGTCGGCCGGGTAGAGCATCGTGCGGCCCAGCACCAGGCCGCGGACCGACGGCAGGGCCAGCGCCGCCTGCCAGCGCGCGTAGGTGGCGTCCGGGTCGCCGGCGGGGTCGCCGCCCAGCAGCAGGGTGGGCAGCGTGGTGGCGTCCATCACGCGCTCCATCTCCTCGACGACGGGGAGCTTCAGCCAGGTGTAGGCGCTGGAGGCGCCCAGGCCCTGGGCGATGTGCACCGACCTGATGACGGCGTCGGCGGACAGGTCGTTGACGACCGCGCCCCCGACCCGGCGGGACAGGAAGGGCTCGACCAGCGCGATCCGCTGCGCGCGGGCCAGCTCGGTGACGGCGCGGCCGCACTGCTCGAGGGTGGCGACGGTGCCCGGGTCGTCGAGGTCGATCCGGGTGAGCATCTTGGCGCCCTCGAAGCCGGCCTCGACGGTGCCTCGGACGTCGTAGCCGGTCTGCCGGTCGTCCAGCTCGAAGGACGCGCCCTGCAGGCCGCCGCGGTTCAGCGAGGAGAAGACGAGCTTGTCCTCCAGCGCGCCCAGCAGCAGCAGGTCCTCGGCGATGTCGGCCGTGGCCAGCAGCCCGTCGACGCCCGGCCGGGCCAGCGCGGTCGCCAGCCGCTCCAGCAGGTCGTGCCGGTCGTTCATCGCCGTCGGCCGACCGGCCGCCGCCAGGGCCCCGCGGGCGGGGTGGTCGCAGGCGACGACCATCAGCCGGCCGTCGGGGCCGAAGACGTCGGCGCGACGCCGGCGCTCGGCCAGCAGGCGGGCGATCCGCTGCGGCTCGCGGGCCCGGACCTCGTTGATCTCGGCGACCGAGCCCACGAAGCCCGGGGTGCGGGCCGGGGCGGTCAGCGCGGTCACCGGGCGAGCCCGACGTGCACCGCGTGCGCGGCGTCGAGCCCGGCGTTCGGGTCGCCGCCGGCCAGCAGGGTCTCGATCTCGGCGCCGGTGGGCATGGCGGTCGAGCACTCCAGGCGGGAGGCGACGATGGCCCCGGCCGCGTTGGCCCGGGCCAGCACCTGCTCCAGCGGCCAGCCGGCCAGCAGCCCGTGGCAGAGCGACCCGCCGAAGGAGTCGCCGGCGCCCAGGCCGTTGAGCGGGGTGATGGGGATCGGCGGGCTCTCGACGCGCTCCCCCGAGCGCGTCTTGGCCAGCACGCCCTTCGGGCCCTGCTTGACCACCGCGAGCTCGACGCCGGCGGCCAGCAGCGCGTCGGCCGCCCGCTCCGGGTCGCTCTCGCCGACGGCCACCTCGCACTCCTCGCGGTTGCCGACGGCCACGGTGACCTGGGGCAGCACCTTCTGGACCTGCTCGCTGGCGTGGCCGGGGGTCTCCCAGAACATCGGCCGGTAGTCGAGGTCGAGGACGGTGAACGGCCGTCGGTCGCGCGCTTCGAGGACGGCGGCGTGCGCGGCCCGGCTGGGCTCCTCGCTGAGACCGCTCACCGAGAGCCACATCAGCGCGGTGGCCCGGACGGCGTCCAGGTCGAGGTCCTCGGGCCGCACCTGCAGGTCCGGCGCGGTGGGCTTGCGGTAGAAGTACAGCGGGAAGTCGTCCGGCGGGAAGATCTCGCAGAACGTCACCGGTGTCGCGTAGGTGGTGTTCGTGACGACGTGGGCGTCGCTCACCCCGAGGTCGCGCAGCTCGCGGCGCACGTAGCGCCCGAAGGGGTCGTCGCCGACGCCGGTGATGATGCCCGCGCGGCGGCCCAGCCGGGCGGCGGCGACGGCGACGTTGGCCGTGGTGCCGCCGAGGTACTTGCCGAAGGTCTGCACGTCCTCCAGCCCGACGCCCACCTGCAGCGGGTAGATGTCGACGCCGGCGCGGCCGAAGGTCAGCACCTCCAGGGGTGCGTCCGCCGGTCCGCCCGCCCGTCCGGCGGGCGGCTGCGGGACGGCGTGGGCGTCGCTGCTCATGGCTCTCCTCGGCGGAGCGGGGTCGGTGGCCCCGGTCCGCGTCGAACCTAGGGCCTGGGTCGCGGCCCTGTCAACGATATGTACGGACAAACGGTCAAGACCCGTCGCCGCTCCCCGTCCGGCACCCCGCCGGACCCCCGGGCAGCGCTCAAGGGCGGCGGCGGCGCAGCCCGACCAGGAAGCCGGAGCCCCACGAGAGGTGCGTCGCGGCCAGCACGACCGGCAGCCAGGCCCGGGCCCGGGCCGGCATCGGCCCGGCGGTGGCCGCCCCGGCGAGGACGACGGCGAGGTAGCCCAGCGGGGCGGCGAGGCCCAGCCGCAGCAGCCGGGAGCCGGTCGCCAGCCCCAGAGCGCCGGCGGCGGTGCCGACGGCGATCCCGCTGACGGCGGCGGGCGGCGCGAGGTAGCGCAGGTTCGCCGTCTCGGGGTGCCGCCGGACGACCTCGCGGCGCCACTTGCCCGTGTCGTACATCTGCTTCAGCAGGGCCCGCAGCGACGAGCGCGGGCGGTAGGTGACCCGCAGCTCCGGGGAGAACCAGATCCGCCGCCCGCTGCCGCGCAGCCGGTAGTTCAGCTCCCAGTCCTGGGCCCGGTGCATCGTCTCGTCGAAGCCCCCGACGGCCTGCAGGGCCTCCTTGCGGAAGACCCCGAGGAAGACCGTCTCGGCCTCCCCCGCGGGCGAGCCCGCCAGGTGGAAGGCGGAGCCGCCCAGGCCCAGCCGGGTCGTGTAGGCCGAGGCGACGGCCTGCTCGAAGGCCGAGCGGCCCTGGGCGTCCATCACGCCGCCGACGTTGGCCGCGCCGGTCTCCTCCAGCAGCTCGACGGCCCGGGCGATGTAGCCGTTGGTGAGCTCGCCGTGCCCGTCGACGCGGACGACGACGTCGTGGTGGGCCGCGGCCACGCCGAGGTTGAGCGCGTGCGGCGTGCGGCCGGCCGGGTTGTCGACCACCCGGATCCGGGGGTCCCCGGCGGCCAGCTCGTCGGCGATCGTGCGGGTCGCGTCACGGCTGGGTCCGACGACGAGCAGCACCTCCAGCTCGCCGGGGTACTGCTGGTCGAGGACCCGGCCCACGGCGGCGGCGAGGTGCCGCTCCTCGTTCAGCACGGGCATGACGACGCTGACCCCGGGCCAGCTGCGTGCGCTCATCCGCTCATCCTGTCAGCCGCGGCCGGTCCGGGCCGGAGCACGCGCCCGCGCCCCGGCCGGTTCCGGTCAGGCCGAGCAGACCGCGGTCAGGTCGTCGGTGTCGGCGCCCTTGCTCGCGGCCGGCTTCTTCTGCTTCGGGGCCGCGGTGCTGGTGCCGCCGGCGGTCGGGCTGGCGGCGTCCGGGGCGGGCTCCGGGTCGTCCTTGGCCTCCGACGCGGCGATCTTGTCCGCGACCGCGGTCCGGATGACGTCGAAGTCGGGGGCGCCGGGCTGGATCAGCGGCGGCACCACGGCCAGGCTCGACGTCGGCAGCTTCTTGGCCTTGAGGGCGAGGTCCATCATCGTCCCCAGCTCGGACGTGGGCACGCTGGTCGCCACCACCTCCTGGCCCGCGGCGGCGATCTTGTTGAAGTTCGTCAGCACCGTCGCCGGGTCCATCTGGTCGAGCATCGCGTTCATCACGCACTTCTGCCGGACCATCCGGTCGTAGTCGCTGGAGTCCGAGCGGGACCGCGCGAACCACAGCGCCTCCCGGCCGTCGAGGTGCCGGTTCTTGCCCGCCTCCACGTACCCGTAGATCTTGCTGCTGCCGCCGCCGATCGGCACCCGGCGGTAGACGTCCATGGTGATGCCGCCGACGGCGTCGACGAGGTCCTCGAAGCCCTTGAGGTCGATGAGCGCCCAGTAGTTGATCTGCAGGCCGGTGGCCCCCTCGACGGCCTCCACGGTGGCCTGCGCCCCCGGGTTGCGGACACCGGGGTACAGCTCGGGGTGCTCGCTGGCGTAGGTGTAGACGGCGTTGAGCATGCAGGAGTGGTCGGCGCAGGTGTAGCCGTCGGGGAACTGGGCGTGCAGCGGCGAGGACTCCGGGAACGGCACGTCCTCGAGGTTGCGGGGCAGGCTGACCAGCACGGTGCGCCCCGTCTCGGCGTCGACGCTGGCCACCGTCATGCTGTCCGGCCGCAGCCCGACGCGGTCCTTGCCGGCGTCGCCACCCAGCAGCAGGACGTTGTACCGGCCGTGCTTGACCTCCTGGTCGCCGCCGCCGGCGAAGACCGAGGCCACCAGGTCGCGCTGGGAGGACACGATCGAGGCCGAGGCGAGCAGCCCACCGACGACGGTCAAGACGAGGGCCAGGTTGAGCACGGCGAAGCCGAGCCGGTGCCGCCGGGCGAGCTCGGGAGGGCGGCTGATCCGCCAGGCGTCGAGGAACAGCAGCCCCCAGCCGATCCCGAGGACGACGAGGGCCACCTGCACCAGCCGGAGCGTGACGCCGCTGGTCAGCAGCGTGATGGCGCCGCCGCGCCAGACCAGCGCGAGCAGCGCGACCAGGACGAGCACCGCCCAGAGCCCGGCCCAGACCCGCAGGGCGAGCCGGCCGACCGCCCGGTTGCCCGCCGCGACCTGCGCCGAGCCGGGCAGCACGAGCGTCATGCCGAGGAACGTCAGGCCGCGGCGCAGCTTGACGCGCTCGCTGCGCTGCTGGGGGGTGTGCAGGGTGGTCGGGAGGTGCCGTGCGTCCTCCGCGGTGCTACTCGACACCTGGGAGCCTTTCGTCTGCTTCGGGGAAGGCGACCCGGCGCGGCTGCGTGTCCGACGGTAGGGGTGCAGGGCCCGGCAGGTCGCAGCCAGTATGGCCACGGCCGCCGGTCACCGAGCCCGTGCCACGCCGGGACGGCGGCCTTTCACAGGCTCCGCGGACAGCACCTCCCGCTACCCTCGGCACATGCCGCCCAGCCGCGACGAGGACCTCGACTGGCTCTACGGCCGGTCCCCGCGGCCGCCCGGGCCCGAGCCGACGCGCGTGCTCCCGCCCGCCGCCGACGACCCCTCCGCGGCACCGCCCACCCCCTCCTGGGACCGGCCCGCCGCGCCGCCGCCCGACCCCCGACGCGTCGACCCGGGCTGGGGCCGGACGCCGCGGACGCCGCCGCCCGGCCGTCGTCCGCAGGGTCCCGCCGGACCGCCCCCGGCCCCGCCCACCGCACCGGGCGGCCGACCGCCCCGCCGTCGGCACCCCGTGCGGAACGCCGTCCGGGCCCTGGCCCTGCTCGTCGCGCTGGCCCTCGCCTGGCTGGTCGGGGTGCCGGCGTACGCCTGGAGCCAGGTGGGCCGGGTGGACGACGCCCCCGCCGGCGAGCGGCCCGGTGACCAGCCGGGCCAGACCTTCCTGCTCGTCGGCTCCGACTCCCGCGAGGGGTTGACCGCGGCCGAGCGCAAGCGGCTCGGCACCGGGAAGACCGAGGGCCAGCGCACCGACACGATCATGCTGCTGCACGTCCCGCCCGGCGGCGAGCCGGCGCTGGTGTCCATCCCGCGTGACTCCTTCGTCGACATCCCGGGCCACGGGGAGAACAAGATCAACGCCGCCTTCGCCTTCGGGGGCGCCCCGCTGCTCGAGCAGACCGTCGAGCAGAGCACGGGCCTGCGGGTCGACGGCTACCTGGAGATCGGGTTCGGCGGCTTCGTCAACGTCATCGACGCCCTGGGCGGGATCGAGATGTGCCTGCCGAAGGCGATCGAGGACCGCGACAGCCACCTCGACCTGCCGAAGGGCTGCCAGGAGCTCGACGGCACCACGGCGCTCGGCTACGTCCGGATGCGCAAGGCCGACCCCCGCGGCGACCTCGGCCGGGTCGAGCGGCAGCGGGAGATGCTGGCCGCCGTCGCGGGGGAGGCCGCCTCCCCCGCGACGGTGCTCAACCCGGTCCGCTACTGGCGCCTCAGCACGGCCTCGGCCCGCTCCGTCCGGCTGGGCGAGGACACCTCGCTCTGGCAGGTCGGCACGCTGGCGCTGGCCATGCGGACTGTGGCGGCCGGCGGCGGGCTGACCCTCACCGTCCCCGTCTCCGATCCCGACGCCTCGACGTCGGCCGGCTCGGCCGTGCTCTGGGACGAGAAGGAGGCCGCCGCGATGTTCAGCGACCTGGCCCGCGGCGACACCTCCGACCTGCAGCAGTACGTGCGCTGACCGCTCCCCTCCCCCGCGCTCCCCGGAGGAGCGGCGGGCCTGTCAGTGCGGGCTCGTAGCGTTCCCCACGCCCGTTCCTCCCCCGGCTCGGGCAGCACGGAGCGAGGAGCAGGCCGATGAGCAGGGCGGTGGTGAAGACGGTCGCGGCGCTGCTCGCAGCGGTGGCCGCGGTGGTGCTGGGACTGGACGGCGCCGAGCTGGTCGCCGTCCCGACGGCGGTGGTGGTGGCGTGCATCGTCACCTCGGCGACGCTGGCCGCGGTAGCCACCGTCGGCGCCGCCTGGCGCGACTGGCGGGAGCGGCGGCTGGGCCGGCGCCGCGAGCTGGCCGAGATCACCCTGACCGCCACGCTGTGGGCGGTGGTCGACCAGGTGCGGCCCCGGCTGGACTTCCGGGACCTCGGCATCGCCGTCTACCGGTCCGACCGGCGCTGGTGGTGGCCGTGGGGCTCCCGGCTCCGCCGGGTGCACCGCGTCCGCGCCTCCCGCCGACCGGTCAGCTCCGACGTCGCCTGGCGCCCGGGCAAGGGCGTCATCGGCGCCTGCGTGACCCAGGGCGAGGTCGTCGCGGTGGACCTCGCGCAGATGTCGGCCGACCTCGGCCAGCCGAGCGCCGAGGAGTGGCGGCAGGTGCCCGACGACCTGCGGATGGGGCTCGAGCACGACGAGTACCTCGACCTGCGCGACAAGTACGCCGTCGTCGTGGCCTCCCCGATCATCGACGACTCCGGCCCCCGCTCGCGGGTGGTCGGCTGCCTCGCCCTCGACGGCCCCGACGGGCGGCTGGCCTCGCTGAGCAGCGAGGAGGTGCTGGGCCTGCTGAACTTCACGGGTCAGGCCCTCCTCTCCCAGGCCGGCTGAGGCGTAGGATCCAGGGCACCCGGAGGGAAGGCGACACCCATGTCACCCGGCAACATCAAGAAGGCGCGCGCGTCGGTCATCACCCGGCCCGCCGTGCAGTCGGTGAGTGCCACCCGCAAGCTCGCCTCGTCGCTGCGCCGGCTGGGCGCCGACCAGGCCACGATCGACAAGCTCACGCGCCGCCCGGCCGCGCCCGGCGCCTCCCGCTGAGCCCCGCCCGCTGACCCGTCCCCGGGCGGTCCCGGCGGGTAGAGTCGTGCGGTGCTCGAAACCGCGACCGCTGCCCTGCCCGACGCCGGCGAGGTCGCCCAGCAGGCGGCCCGGCGCCGCGTCGTCGCCGTCATCTCCCACCCCGACGCCGGCAAGTCGACCCTGACCGAGGCCCTGCTGCTGCACGCCCGCGCCATCGGCCGGGCCGGCGCCACGCACGGCAAGGCGGGCCGCAAGGCCACCGTCTCGGACTGGATGAGCATGGAGCAGCAGCGCGGCATCTCGATCAGCTCGGCCGCCGTGCAGTTCGAGCACGACGGCGTCGTCGTCAACCTCGTCGACACCCCCGGCCACGCCGACTTCTCCGAGGACACCTACCGGGTGCTGGCCGCGGTCGACTCGGTGATCATGCTCGTCGACGCGGCGAAGGGCCTGGAGGCCCAGACGATGAAGCTGTTCGACGTCTGCCGCCGCCGCAAGCTCCCCGTCATCACCATGATCAACAAGTGGGACCGCCCGGGCCTGGACGCGCTGGCCCTGATGGACGAGATCGAGACCCGGACCGGCCTCGTCCCCACCCCGCTCACCTGGCCGGTCGGCATCGCCGGCGACTTCGCCGGCCTGGTGGAGCGGCGGACCGGCGAGCTCGCCCAGTTCACCCGGACCGCCGGCGGCGCGACCATCGCCGAGGAACACCTCGTGGCGCCGTCGGAGGCCGAGGCCCTCGTCGGGTCACGCTGGGGCACGGCCCAGGACGAGATCGGCCTGCTGGAGGGCCACGACCAGGAGCTCTTCCTGGCCGCCGCCACCACCCCGGTGCTGTTCGGCGCCGCCGTGCTCAACATCGGCATCGGCCGGCTGCTGGACGTCATCGTCGAGCACGCGCCGGCCGCGGAGGCGCGGCGCGACACCGCCGGCGAGCCCCGGCCCGTCGACGAGCCCTTCTCGGGGTTCGTCTTCAAGGTGCAGTCGGGGATGAACGCGGCGCACCGCGACCGGATCGCCTTCATCCGGGTCTGCTCCGGCCTCTTCGAGCGCGGCATGACGCTGACCCACCAGCCGACCGGCCGGCCGTTCGCCACCAAGTACGCCCACCAGTTCTTCGGCCGGGAGCGGGAGACCGTCGACCTCGCCTGGCCGGGCGACGTCGTCGGCCTGGTCAACGCCAACGCGCTGCGGCCGGGCGACACCCTCTACCTCGACCGTCACGTCGAGTTCCCGCCCATCCCCCGTTTCGCGCCCGAGCACTTCCAGGTCGTCAACGCCCGCGACACCAGCAAGCACAAGCAGTTCCACAAGGGCCTCAGCCAGCTGGACCGCGAGGGCGTCATCCAGCTGCTCACCTCGCAGCTGCGGGGGCCGCAGCAGCCAATCCTGGGCGCCGTCGGCCAGATGCAGTACGAGGTGGTCGCCGACCGGATGACCCACGAGTTCAACTGCCCCGTCAGCCTGGAGCCGCTGGCGCACACCGTCGCCCAGCGCACGGTGCCCGCGGCTCAGGACGTGCTGGGCTCGGAGAGCAACGTCGAGGTGGCCACCGGCTCGGACGGGACGACGATCGCCCTGTTCCCCAACACCTGGCGGCTGGCCACGGTCCGTCGCAACCACCCCGACCTCGAGCTGGCCGGCCTGGGCGTCGCGGAGGACTGAGGGGCCCGCCCAGCGGTGTCTTGAGCGTCGCTGAACCGGTCAAGTAACGTGCCGGGGGTGACTGCGAACCCCACGCCCGCGACGCCGCGCGCCCTCCGCCGCACCTCCCTGGACTCCGTCGGCGGGACCGCCTGGACCCTGACCGCGCTCGACCCGGTCCCCGCCGGCTGGGCCGCCGTGGGCGAGGGACCGGTGGCCGCGACCGTCCCGGGTGAGGTGCACGCCGAACTGCTGGCCGCCGGTCTCATCCCGGACCCCTTCGACGCCGACCACGAGGCCCAGCTGGCCTGGATCGGCCGCACCAGCTGGTCCTACCGCGCCGAGCTCACCTGGACCGGCGGCCCGGAGGACCACCACGAGCTCGTCGCCGACGGGCTCGACACCCTCGCGACCGTGCTGGTCAACGGCACCGAGGTGGCCCGCACCGCGAACGAGCACCGCACCCACCGGGTCGACGTCACCGACGTCCTGGTCGAGGGCACCAACACCCTCGAGATCCGCTTCGAGGCCCCCGTCACCGGTGCCGAGCGGCTGGCCGCCGAGCTGGGCGACCGGCCCCGCGCCTACGGCCACCCCTTCAACGCGCTCCGCAAGATGGCCAGCCAGTACGGCTGGGACTGGGGTCCCGACCTCGCCGGCGCCGGCATCTGGAAGTCGATCGGGATCGAGTCCTGGAGCGGCGTGCGGCTGGCCGCGGTCCGCCCGCTGGCCACCCTCGACGGCACCGACGGCGTGCTGGAGACCCACGTCGACCTGCAGTGGGCGCCGGGTGCCACCGAGCCGGTGACCGTCGCCGTCCGGCTCGGCGGGGACGCGGCGCAGGCGGTCGCGCAGCCGGGCCAGCCCTCCGTCGTGGTCGTGCAGCGGGCGGCCGACGTCGCCGCCTGGTGGCCGCGCGGGTACGGCGCCCAGGCGCTGCACGACGTGGCCGTCGAGGTGGCCGCCGGGACCGGGAGGCTCGGCACCTGGTCGGGCCGCGTCGGCTTCCGCACCGTCACGCTGACCACGGAGCCGGACGTCGACGGGACGGGGTTCGTGCTGGCCGTGAACGGCGAGCCGGTGTTCGTCAAGGGCGCCAACTGGATCCCCGACGACGCGCTCGTCACCCGGCTGACCGAGGACACCTACCGCGCCGGGGTGGCCGAGGCCGTGGCGGCGGGGATGAACCTGCTGCGCGTCTGGGGCGGCGGGATCTACGAGAGCGAGCACTTCTACCGCGCCTGCGACGAGGCGGGCGTGCTGGTCTGGCAGGACTTCCTCTTCGCGTGCGCGGCCTACAGCGAGGACGAGCCGTTGCGCAGCGAGGTCGTCGCCGAGGCCCGCGAGGCCGTCACCCGGCTGTCCCAGCACGCGAGCCTCGTCCTGTGGAACGGGAACAACGAGAACATCTGGGGCTACGTCGAGTGGGGCTGGCGGACCGCCCTCGCGGGCCGCAGCTGGGGCGACGGCTACTACACCGAGGTGCTGCCGGCGGTCGTCGCCGAGCTGGACCCGCGGACGCCCTACAGCCCGGGCAGCCCATACTCCTTCGTGAAGTACGCCCACCCGAACGACCACCGGCACGGCACGATGCACATCTGGGACGTCTGGAACCAGCGGGACTACAGCCACTACCGCGACTACCCGGCCCGCTTCGTCTCCGAGTTCGGGTTCCAGGGCCCGGCCGCCTGGTCGACGCTGACCTCGGTGGTGCACGACGAGCCCCTCGACCCGTACGGGCCCCAGATGCTCGTCCACCAGAAGGCGCACCTGGGCAACCTCAAGCTGGAGCGCGGGCTGGGCGAGCACCTCCCGGGCTGGGGCGTGTCGTCAGGTCCGGGGGATGCCACCGGCCGCGCGGACATGGACGACTGGCACTGGCTCACCTCGCTCAACCAGGCCCGGGCCGTGGCCTTCGGCGTCGAGCACTTCCGCAGCCTCTACCCGCTGAACCGCGGCGCCGTCGTCTGGCAGCTGAACGACAACTGGCCCGTGGTCTCGTGGGCCGCCGTCGACAGCCACGGCATCCGCAAGCCGCTCTGGTACGCGCTCCGCCGCGTCAACGCCGACCGGTTCGCCACCTTCCAGCCGCGGCCCGACGAGCACGGCGAGCCGGTGCACACCCTGGTGGCGCACGACGACAGCGACGAGGTGTGGGAGGGCGAGCTGGTGCTCACCCGGCGCTCGACCGGCGCGGGCTCGACGGTGCTGGCCGAGCAGCGGGTGCCGTTCCACCTCGACCCGCGCTCCGCGGTCGCGGTGGTCCTCGACGCCGACCTGCTGACCCCGGCCGACCCGCGGGCGGAGGTGCTGACCGCCGAGGCCGAGGGGATGACGACGGCCTTCGGCTACTTCGTCGAGGACACCGAGCTCCAGCTGGTCGACGCCGAGAGCGCCTACGAGGTGGAGGTCGCGCACGCTGCGGGCGGCTGCACCGTGACCGTCACCGCCGCGGCTCTGGCCAAGGACCTGATGCTCTTCCCCGACCGCCTCGACCCCGCGGCCCGCGTCGACTCGGGGCTGGTCACCCTGCTGGC
Source organism: Microlunatus capsulatus (assembly GCF_017876495.1). Lineage (NCBI taxonomy): Bacteria > Bacillati > Actinomycetota > Actinomycetes > Propionibacteriales > Propionibacteriaceae > Microlunatus > Microlunatus capsulatus. The sequence continues at coordinate 1,387,209 of NZ_JAGIOB010000001.1, forward strand.
CGGGCAGAGCCACACCTTCGCCGTCACCGGCCCCGCCCTCGACGACGAGGCCCTCACCACGAAGCCGGTGCTCCGCTCGGTCAACGACGTGGTGGGCCAGTAGCGTCGACGAGCTCAGGGAACGGGAACCGCACCACCGCGGCCTGAGCCTGTCCCCGCGGCCTGAGCCTGTCCCCGCGGCCTGAGCCTGTCGAAGGCCCTCCGACAGGCTCAGGGCACGACAACGCCCGGCCACCCCGCGAGGGGTGACCGGGCGTCGACGTGCTCAGACCGTGGCGGCCTTGGGGTCCCAGCCCTCGGGCAGCAGGGCCGGCTTCTCGAAGGTGCTGTCGACGGAGACGAACTCGCCCCGCTCGCCGGACTCGGCGATGGCGACCATCGTGTCGAGGACGTGGAACGCCTGCGTGCCCTGTGCGCGGTGCGGCCGGTTCTCGCGGATGGCCCGGGCGATGTCCAGCGCGCCGGTGCCGCGCGAGGACTGCGCCGTGGTCTCGGCGACGACGGTGAACTCGTCCTCGCCGAAGCGCCGGACGGCGATCTCGCCCTCGAACATGTTCGGGTCGGGCACCAGCATCGTGCCCTCGGTCCCGGTGATCTCCAGCAGCGTCCGCGTCTGCGCGGAGTCGAAGGAGTAGATCATCGTGGCCGACTGGCCCGACTCGTACTGCACCAGCGCGGAGTACTGGCTGGGCACGGTCACGTCGAAGACCTCGCCGGCCTTGGGGCCGGAGCCGATGGTGCGGGTCTCCCGCGCCTTGGAGGCGGTGGCGGCGACCTTGCGGGCCGGGCCGAAGAACTGCGTGAGCGCCGTCAGGTAGTACGGGCCGATGTCGAACAGCGGGCCGGCGCCGTACTGGAAGAGGAAGGCGGGGTCCGGGTGCCACGACTCCGGGCCCGGGCTCTGCAGCAGCACCAGCGCGGTCAGCGGGGTGCCGATGACGCCGGACTCCAGCAGCTCGCGGCTCTTCTGGAGGCCGCTGCCGAGGAAGGTGTCGGGCGCGCAGCCGACCCGCAGGCCCGCCTTCTCGGCGGCCTCGATGGTGCCCCGGCCGGCCTCGCGGTCCAGCGCCAGCGGCTTCTCGTTCCACACGTGCTTGCCGGCGGCGATGGCCTGGGCCGCCACCTCGGCGTGCGCGTCGGGGGTGGTGATGTTGACGACGAGCTCGACGTCCGGGTTGTCCAGGACGACCGAGTTGTCGCCGGAGGCGACGATGCCGAACTCCTTCGCGCGGGCGTGCGCCTTCTCGGTGATCTTGTCGGCGATCGCCACCACATGGGTGTCGGCGAAGCTCGTCAGGTTCTCGATGTAGGTCCCGGAGATCACACCGGCACCGATGATGCCGATGCCGACGGGCCCGGTGCGGGGGGTGGGGGTGGTGGTCATGGGTCAGGCTCCCTTTCCGGCGGTGAGGTAGGTGCGGCTGTCGCGGACGGCGTCCAGCATGTCGCCCTCGCTGTCGTCGAGCTCGACGACGCGCAGGGCGTCGGGCGCCGCGTCGACGAAGCTCCAGACGGGCAGCGAGCCCGAGCCGACGGCGACCTGCTTCTTGTTGTCGCGGCTGCCGTCGCCGTCCTTGACGTGCAGGGCGACGACGCGGTCGCCGAGGCGCTGCAGGAGGGCGGGGACGTCGGCGCCGCCGACGTGGGCCCAGTAGGTGTCGACCTCGAGGACGACCCCGGGGTCGAGGTGGGCGGCGAGGACCTCCAGGCCGTGCTGGCCGTCGAAGTCCTTCTCGATCTCCCACCAGTGGTTGTGGTAGCCGACCTTGAGGCCGTGCTCGGCGGCCTTGGCGGCGGCGGCGTTGAGGCTGTCGGCCGTGGCCTTGATGCCGTCGACGTCCTGCCAGTGCGGGGCGCGCACGGCCGGCTCGATGACGGTGCCGATGCCCAGCTCGACGGCGGCGGCGAAGATCGCGTCCAGGTCGGCGTCGACCACCAGCCCCATGTGGGTGGTGGGAGCGGTGAGGCCGTGCTCGCCGAGGCGGCGCAGGCCGTCCAGGAAGTTGGTGAAGCCGAACGGCTCGACCTGGGTGAAGCCGAAGCCGGCGATGCGCTCCAGGGTGCCGTCGAAGTCCTCGGCCAGCGCGTTCCGCACGGTGTAGAGCTGCACGGACAGGTCTTGGTCGCTCATGGTCCTCCTTCGTTGGGGGTGGGTCCGTCCCCGACCCTCCCACGTCCCGCTGGGGTGGGCGCTGTCGGGTGGTCCCGTCGCGGACGACGCTACCAAAACCGGTTCAGTCGGTACATTGGCGGCACCGAGGCAGCAGGGAGGCCGCAGCGTGAACCGCGTGACGATCAACGAGATCGCCCGCCGGTCCGGCGTGTCCAAGGGCGCCGTGTCCTACGCGCTGAACAACCGGCCCGGCGTCTCGGCCGAGACCCGGGCCCGCATCCTCGCCGTCGCCGACCAGCTGGGCTGGGCGCCGAACCGGACGGCGCGGCTGCTGTCGGGGTCGCGGACCGACACCTTCGGCCTGGTCCTGGCCCGTGACCCGCGGACCCTGGCCAACGAGCCCTTCTACATGGAGTTCGTCGCCGGCCTGGAGTCGGTGCTCAGCACCCGCTCCTACGCCCTGCTGCTGCAGGTGTGCGTCGACCTCGACAGCGAGCTGCAGACCTACCGCAAGTGGACCTCCGAGCGCCGGGTGGACGCGGTGGTCGTCGTCGACGTGCGCGTCGACGACCCCCGGCTGCCGCTGCTGGCCGCGCTGGAGCTGCCCGCCGTCTTCGTCGCCGACCCGAGCGTCACCGCCGCCTCCACCACCGTCTGGACCGACGACACCGCCGCGATGGACGCCGCGGTCGCCTACCTCGTCGGGCTCGGGCACGTCGCGATCGCCCGGGTCAGCGGGCTCGACGACCTCAGCCACGTCCAGATCCGCGACCGGGCCTTCCTGGCCGCCGCGGCCGCGCACGGGGCGGTCGGCCGGATCCATGTCGCGGACTTCTCCGCCGAGGGCGGGCGCACGGGGACGCGCGCGCTGCTCGAGGGGCCGGACGCGCCCACGGCCATCATGTTCGACAACGACCTGATGGCGGTCGCGGCGCTGTCGGCGCTCGCCGAGCTGGGCGTCGCGGTGCCGTCGCAGGTGAGCGTGCTGGCCTGGGACGACTCCACGCTGTGCGAGATCACCCACCCGCAGCTCTCGGCGATGAGCCACGACGTGATGGGCCTCGGCGCGCACGTCGCGCGCCGGCTCTTCGACCTGCTCGAGGGCGCGCCGCCCGCCGCGCACCTGGACTCGACGCCCCGGCTCGTCGTGCGGGGCAGCACGGCCCCGGTCCCCTCAGCCGGCTGAGGAGCCGGGCGGGGACGCCTCCGCCGTCGGCTCCCCCAGCAGCTGCCGCGCCAGCAGCGTGCCCGCCGCGGTGGCCACGGGGAACACGACGACGCCGACGAACGGGACCGCCAGCAGCAGGAAGGTCGGCACGCACAGACCCAGCACCCGGGCCCGGCGGCGGCGCATCAGCGCCCGGCGGCCGCGCAGCGTCAGCACGTCGCGCCGCTCCAGCCCGGGGCCGACCAGCTCGACGCCCAGCAGCCAGCCGCCGACCAGCGCCGACACCACCGGCACGGCCAGCTGGCCGACGACGGGGACGAACCCGGCCCCGAACAGCGCGACGGCGCAGCCGGCGGAGGCCGCGACCATGGCCAGCGACTGGCGCAGCCCGCGGCCCAGCGAGGAGGTCCAGCCCTCCTCCGCCGGCGTCGGCGGCCCCGGCAGCTCGCGGTCGACGAACTCGGAGATGAGGTCGTACAGCGGCGCGCCCAGCGTCAGGGTGAGCGTGGTGAAGGTGATGACCATGAGCAGCACCACCCCGCCCAGCAGGGCGACCGCCACCAGCACCCGGACCAGCGTCGCCAGGCCCGGCGCCCAGCCGTCGGCGAAGCCGGTCAGCGCGTCGACGACGACGTCGCCGCGGCGCACCAGCAGCACGAGGACGAGCACGAACAGCGTGGAGGTGATCAGCGGCGGCAGCGCGCCCAGCAGGAAGAGCCTCGGCCGACGGGCGACCAGGCCCAGCCCGCGGCCCAGCAGGCCGACCCCGGCCAGGGCCTCACCGGGCGCGGCCACGGGTCAGGCCCCGGCGACGGCACCGCGGACGCGGGCGCCCTTGGCCTCGGCGGCCGCCCGCAGGTCCTCCTGGAAGGCGAGCATCGCGCGCGCCAGCGCCGGGTCGGCGGCGGCGAGGACGCGGACGGCGAGCAGCCCGGCGTTGCGGGCGCCGCCGATCGAGACCGTGGCCACCGGCACCCCGGCCGGCATCTGGACGATCGAGAGCAGCGAGTCCATGCCGTCGAGGTGGCGCAGCGGCACGGGCACGCCGATGACCGGAAGCGGGGTGACCGCGGCGAGCATGCCCGGCAGGTGCGCGGCCCCGCCCGCGCCGGCCACGATCACCTGCAGGCCGCGCTCGTGCGCCGTCCGGCCGTAGGCGAGCATCGCGTCGGGCATCCGGTGCGCGGAGACGACGTCGGCCTCGTAGACCACGCCGAACTCCGCGCAGGCCGCGGCGGCGGCCTCCATCACGGGCCAGTCGGAGTCCGAGCCCATGACGATCCCGACGCGGGGCGCGCCGGCGGTCTCGTTCCGGGCGGTCTCGGTCTCAGGCATCGGGGTCCCCCATCAGGTAGGCGGCGGCGTGCCGGGCGCGCTTGCGGGTCTCGGCCGGGTCGTCGCCGTAGGTGGTGACGTGGCCGACCTTGCGCCCCGGCCGGACGGACTTGCCGTACAGCTGCACGCGCAGCCGGCGGTCGCGGGCGAAGCAGTGCAGCAGGGCCGAGGGCAGGTCCTCGACGGTGCCGCCCAGCACGTTGGCCATCACCGTCCAGGGCGCCCGGGTGGCCGGGTCGCCCAGCGGCAGGTCGAGCACGGCGCGCAGGTGGTTCTCGAACTGGGAGGTGTGGGCGCCGTCGATCGTCCAGTGCCCGGTGTTGTGGGGGCGCATGGCCAGCTCGTTGACCACGACGCTGCCGTCGCGGCGCTGCATCAGCTCCACGGCGAGCAGCCCGACCACCTCCAGCTCGTGGGCGACGGTGAGGGCCAGCAGCTCGGCGGCGACGGCCTGGTCGGGGTCCAGCCCGGGCGCCGGCGTCACGGTCTCGACGCAGACGCCGTCGCGCTGCACCGACTCCGAGACCGGGTAGGCGACCGCCTGGCCCGAGGGCGAGCGGACGACGAGGGCGCTGAGCTCGCGGGCGAAGTCGACGAACTCCTCGGCCACCACCTGCACGCCGGGTGCGAGGTCGGCGAAGGGCAGGCCCGCGTCGGCGGCGGAGCCGAGCTTCCAGACGCCCTTGCCGTCGTAGCCGCCGCGCGAGGTCTTGGCGATCACCGGCCAGCCCTGCTGGTCGCCGAAGGCGACCAGCGCGTCCTCGTCGGCCACGACGCGGTAGGCGGGGCACGGCAGCCCCAGCGCGGTCAGCCGCTCGCGCATCACCGCCTTGTCCTGCGCGTGCAGCAGGGCGGCCGCCCCGGGCCGGACGACGACGCCGTCGTCCTCCAGCTCGCGCAGCAGCCCGCCGGGCACGTGCTCGTGGTCGAAGGTGACGACGTCGCAGCGGGCGGCGAAGGCCTTGACGGTGGCGGGGTCGGTGTAGTCGCCGACGGTGACGTCGTGCACGACGCCGGCGGCCGAGACGTCGGGCCCCTCGGCCAGCAGCCGGACCTCGACGCCCAGCCCGATGGAGGCGGCGTACGTCATCCGGGCCAGCTGGCCGCCGCCGATGATGCCCACCACGAAGGGGCGGGGGCCGGGAGCAGCAGGGGTGGTCACGGGCCGGAAGCCTAGCCGCCGCGACCGGGCCGGCCGGTCCCGCCCGCGGTGCCCGCGGGCCGCCGTCAGCGCAGCCGGAAGATCAGCCCGCGCTGGACGACGAAGTTGACCGTCGTCGCGACGCCCTGGGCGACGACGAAGGCCACCACCTGGACGGCGAGCCGGCCGAGTCCGGCGTCGGTGAGCGCGTCGAACAGGACGCTGAACAGGCCGACCTGGAGGGCGAAGGTGACGGCGTAGAGGACGACGACGGCCGCGAACCGGCGCCTCGACGGCTCCGCCCGGAAGGTCCAGCGGCGGTTGATGAGGTACGCGGTGGTGGTGCCGGCGACGAAGGAGAGCGCCTTGGCGCCGGTGTGCCCGAGCCCGAGGGCCATCAGGGTGACGAGGAGCCCGAAGTCGACGACCGCCGACAGGCCCCCGGTGAGCACGAAGCGCACCAGCTGGGTGCGCAGCCCCAGCGGGCTCGTCCGCTCGCCCAGCGGCAGCTCGACGGGCTGCGGCAGCGGGAGGTCGTCGGCCACGGCGTGCATCCTCGGGGTCGGTGCGTCCCGGCCGTCGGCGACCGGCCGGCCGCGGACATCGTAGCGGCGCGGCTCCCCGTCGCCGGCGCGCGAGGCCGGCCGCGGCTCAGGCGTGCGCGGGCCAGCCCTCGTCGTCGGCCCCGAACAGCAGCTGGGTCATGGTCTGGTGCACGTGCTCGACCTCCGGCACGTCCACCAGGGCGATCACCCCGGCCTCGCTGGCCGTCTGCACGTTGAGCGTCCCGCAGCCCAGCACCCGGTCGGACAGGCTGCGCTCGGAGGAGACGTCGTTGACGCGGCTGAGCGGCAGGTCCTTGCTGGTCTTGCTGACGATGCCGCTGCGGGTGACGAGCCGGCGGTTGGTCAGCGTGTAGGTGGTGGTGCGCCAGCGCAGGAAGGGCAGGACGGTCCAGAAGACCGCGAGCACCAGGCCCAGCAGGGCGATCGCCACCTGCCCGCCCGGGCGCCAGTCCCCCGGCACCAGCGCGGCCCCGGCCCCGACGCCGGCCCCGACCAGCACGAGCGCGAGCGCCGGCAGGACCATCGCCTTGGCGTGCGTGCGCGTGTGCAGGACCTCGTACTCGTCGGTCCCGAGCAGCTTCGGCGGCAGTCCCACACCTCCAGGGTGGCACAGGGCTCCACCCCGGCCGTGGTCCTCGAGCGATCAGCGACCCCCGCCGGGCTCGACCGCGCCCGGCGCGGTGGGCGCCAGCCGGGCCCGGTCCTGCGCCGGGTCGACGGGCACCTGCAGCGGGTCGACGGTGTCGGGCGCGGTGGCCAGACGGGTCTCCAGCGAGCGCTCGACCTGCGCCGCCACCGACTTCTTCGCCGTGGCCACCGGCACCGGCGGCGCCTTGGTGATCCGCTTGGTCCAGTTGTTCCGGATGTAGTTGAAGTTCTTGTAGTAGGCGTCGTAGGTCGCGTTGTCGAGGACCCGCATGATGATCTCGTTGTTGGCCAGCAGGGCCGTGCCGGTGAAGTTCGCCGAACCGGTGTAGACGACCTTCTTGCTCTGGCTGAACCAGCGGCCGTTGACCATCAGCACCTTGTGGTGCATGTACTTGTCCCGCTTGCCGTTCTTGTTCTGGTCGATGCCCGCGTCGTAGACCGTCATCTGCCCGTAGCGCGCGCTCGGCTTCAGCAGCACCTGCAGGACCTTCGGGCTGATGTTGAACTTGTTGATGATCACCGAGACCTTGCAGCCGGAGTCGTGCAGCTTCCAGGCGCGCCGGGCGATGTCGAGCCGGGCCGCGCTCCAACCCCACTGCTCGACCCGGACGACGGTGCGCCCCTCGCTGCCGTAGGACTTCGACATCCCGGTGCAGCGGACGTTGTTCAGCACGTCGAGCATCGGCACGTCGGCCGTGCCCTTCACCGCCAGCCGGGGGAAGAAGTAGAGCTTGTTCTTCCCGCTGGTGGTGGTGCGGTAGTAGTTCGGCTGGTCGCGGTCGGCCAGCATGTCGGTGAAGTAGCGGTCCAGCGAGGCGTAGATCTTCGCGTCGCCGACGAGGATGTGCATGTTGTTCCAGCTGACGCTGCTGTTGCCCGTGTAGGGGTTCGCCGAGCTGACCATCGAGATGGTCTTCGACACCCCGGACTGGGAGAACAGGAAGAACTTCGCGTGCATCACCGAGGTGCTGCTGGACATGCAGCTGTTGACGCAGCGGGCGACGTAGCTCTTCGCCTTCTTGTTCGTGCCGAGCGTCTTGCGCATCCGCTGGGTCTGGGGCGAGATGGGGTAGTCGTCGATCAGCAGCTGGACGTCCACCCCGCGGGCGTAGGCCCGCACCAGCGCGTCGGCGGTGCTGTCGAGGTCGAAGAGGTACTGCGCCATCCGGATCCGCGAGCCGGGCGGCGCGTGGTCGATCGCGTCCTCGACCTTGTCGATGATCCGGCGGTGCTTGGCCAGGCTGCCGGTCGGGTCGTTGAAGACCAGGGCGGGCGCCACCTTGTAGGTGTCGGTGGCCGCGGCGGCCTCCGGCACGGACGGGGCGGGCGACACGAGCGCCAGCGCGGGGGCCACCAGGGCCAGCGCGAGAGCGCCGACGAGGGCCGGGATCAGACGGTTTCGGGGTCGCACAGCGGGAGAGCTCCAGAGTCGTCGGACGGGCGACCGCGACCGGCTCCGCCGAGCGGCCCGACCGCGGTGATCTCGGAAGGCTAACTACCCGCGCTGACATCCGCGCAATCCGACAGGCCACCGAGACCCGATGGAGACCTCCGCCGCGGAGGTCACGGCTCAGCTCCGGAGGTGGACGACGTCCCCCGCCCCGAAGGTCCGCAGGCCCTCGGCGGTGCGGACGACCAGCCGGCCGTCGGCGTCCAGCGCCTCGGCCCGGCCCTCGACGGTGACGTCGCCGGCCAGGTGCACCCGGACCTGCCGGCCGAGGGTGTCGCTGCGCCGCAGGTAGGACGCCGCGAAGGGCGCGTCGTCGTCGAGGACCTCCCAGCGCCGGTACAGCAGCTCGAAGGCCGCGAGCACCGTGGCGATGACGAGGTTCCGCGACGGCGGGCACGAGCCGGGCTCGCGCTGCTCCGCCAGCAGGGCCAGCGAGGTGGCCGTCGGCACCGGCAGCTCGTCGGCGGCCAGCCAGACGTTGACCCCGGCCCCGACGACGCACGCCGGCCCGTCGGGGGTCTCCACCCGCTCGGCGAGGATGCCGCAGACCTTGAGGCCGTCGACCAGGACGTCGTTGGGCCACTTGAGCAGGGCGGGGACGTCGGCGGTCCGGCGCAGGCCCTCGACGACGGCGATCCCGGCCAGCAGCGGCAGCCAGGTCCAGCGGGCCGGGTCGACGTCGGCCGGCCGCAGCAGCACCGACATCGCGACGCTGGTGCCGCGCGGGGCCACCCAGGTCCGGCCCTGCCGGCCGCGGCCGGCGTCCTGGAAGTCGGTGACGAGCACGGTCCCGCCGGGGGCGCCAGCCCGCGCCCGGGCGGCGAGGTCGGCGTTGGTGGAGCCGGTCCGCTCGACGACGTCGACGCCGCTCCACAGCCCGCCGGGGCGGAGCAGCTCGCGCCGCAGCACCCCCGCGTCGAGCACGTCCCCGCTCAGCACCTCGCACCCCGCACGCGGCGACCCTAGCCCGCCGGGACCGCCCGCCGACGTCGCGGCCACGGCTCGACCGCGGCGCGGGTCCGCGCCGGAACTGGCTAGGGTGCCGCCTATGGACCACGCCAACCCCGCTCTGGACATCCACACCACCGCCGGCAAGCTCGCGGACCTGGACCAGCGCATCGAGCAGGCCGTCCACGCCGGGTCCGCCGCCGCCGTCGAGAAGCAGCACGCCAAGGGCAAGCTGACCGCCCGCGAGCGGATCGAGCTGCTGCTCGACGAGGGCTCCTTCACCGAGCTCGACGAGTTCGCGCGGCACCGCTCGACGGCCTTCGGGATGGCGGAGAAGCGCCCCTACGGCGACGGCGTCGTCACCGGCTTCGGCACGGTCGACGACCGGCCGGTCTGCGTGTTCAGCCAGGACGTCACGATCTTCGGCGGCAGCCTCGGCCAGGTGTACGGCGAGAAGATCGTCAAGATCATCGACTTCGCCCTCAAGACGGGCTGCCCGCTGATCGGCCTCAACGAGGGCGGTGGCGCGCGCATCCAGGAGGGCGTGGTCTCGCTCGGCCTGTACGGGGAGATCTTCCGCCGCAACACCCACGCCAGCGGCGTGATCCCGCAGATCTCGCTGATCATGGGCGCGGCCGCCGGCGGGCACGTCTACTCCCCCGCGCTGACCGACTTCGTCGTCATGGTCGACCAGACCTCGCAGATGTTCATCACCGGCCCTGACGTGATCAAGACCGTCACCGGTGAGGACGTCACGATGGAGGAGCTGGGCGGCGGCCGGACCCACAACACGAAGTCCGGCAACGCGCACTACCTCGCCGCCGACGAGGCCGACGCCATCGACTACGTCAAGGCGCTCATCGGCTTCCTGCCGCAGAACAACCTCGAGGAGGCGCCGGTCGTCGAGCACGAGCCGTCCCCTGCGGTCACCGACGACGACCGCGACCTCGACGCCCTCATCCCCGACTCGCCCAACCAGCCCTACGACATGCACGAGGTGATCCGCCGCGTCCTCGACGACGGCGACTTCCTCGAGGTGCAGGAGCTGTTCGCGCCGAACATCCTCATCGGCTTCGGCCGGGTGGACGGCCGCTCCGTCGGCGTGGTGGCCAACCAGCCGCTGCACTTCGCCGGCTGCCTCGACATCGACGCCTCCGAGAAGGCGGCCCGGTTCGTCCGCACCTGCGACGCCTTCAACATCCCGGTGCTCACATTCGTCGACGTGCCCGGCTTCCTGCCCGGCACCGACCAGGAGTGGAACGGCATCATCCGCCGCGGCGCGAAGCTGATCTACGCCTACGCCGAGGCGACGGTCCCCCTCGTCACGGTCATCACGCGCAAGGCCTACGGCGGCGCCTACGACGTCATGGGCTCCAAGCACCTCGGCGCCGACTTCAACCTGGCCTGGCCGACGGCGCAGATCGCGGTGATGGGCGCCCAGGGCGCGGTCAACATCCTCCACCGGCGCGAGCTGGCCGGGCACCCGGACCCCGACGCCCGCCGCGCCGAGCTGATCACCGAGTACGACGACGAGCTGGCCAACCCCTACGTCGCCGCCGAGCGCGGCTACGTCGACGCCGTGATCAGCCCGCACGAGACGCGGGTCGAGATCACCCGGGTCCTCCGCCTGCTCCGGACCAAGCGGCAGACCCTGCCGCCCAAGAAGCACGGGAACATCCCGCTGTGAGCGCCGAGCAGGACGCTCCCCCGGCGATCAGCGTCGTCGCGGGAGCGCCGAGCGCCGAGGAGCTCGCGGCGGTGGTCGTGGTCCTGACGGCGGCCGCGGCGGCCTCCGCGCCGCCCGCCCCGCCCCCGGCGCCCTCGGCCTGGGCCGTCGCCGCCCGGCAGGGCCGCCCGGCCCTCACCCCCGGCCCCGGCGCCTGGGTGGCCTCGGCCCGACCCCGCTGACCCCACCTCTCGCTCGCCGCTCGGCCGCCGAGGAGGAGGCCCTCCCGGTCGGACGACGCGTTGGAGCGCGCCGACCTCCTTCTCGACCGCGAGGGTTGTGGACGAGAGTGTTGACGGGGTGCGGGCGGGGCACGGTGGGCGCGTGGGGCGTTTCCAGCGGGAGCTGCGGTCGGCGGTGGCGCCACGGGCGGCGCGCGACCTCCTCGGCACCGGCGCGACCCGGCACGTCCTCGACGGGCCCCGGTGGCGGCGGGCGACGCGTGGGTTCTACGTCCCCACCGCCGAGGTCGCCCTCACCCCCACCCAGCGGATCCTCGACGCGGCGAGCGCGCTCCCGCCCGGGGCGGTGATCGGCGGCTGGGCGGCCGCCTTCGTCCAGGGTGTCGACCTCATGGACGGGCTCGACGACCACACGCTGCGGCCGCGGCCCGTGCCGGTCCACCTGCCACCCGGTCTGCACCGGCGCGACAGCGCGCAGCTGCGCTACCACCAGGCGCGCGAGGAGGTGGCCTCCGTCGTGGTGGCGGGCCTCCGCGTGACCTCCGCCGTGCGCACCGCCGTCGACCTGGCGCGGTGGGCACCCGACGTCACCGAGGCGGTCGTGGCGCTCGACCTCCTCCTCGCGGCCGGGCTCGTGACCCCCGCGGAGCTCGTCGCCGGCGTGGAGGGAGCGGGACGCTCCCGGGGCGTGGTCGGCGCCCGCCGCGCCGTCGCGCTCGCGACGACGGGGGCCCGCAGCCCGTGGGAGTCACGGCTGCGGATGGCCTATGTGCTCAACCTCGGGTACCCCCAGCCCCTCGTGAACCCGACCGTCCTCGACGCGTCGGGCGCCGTCGTCGGCATCCCCGACCTGCTCGACGAGGAGGCGGGCCTCGTCCTCGAGTACGACGGCGCCTCGTGGACCACGGCGGCCCGCCGGGGCGGCCACCGCGACGTCGACCAGCACCGCGAGGACAACGCCCGCGAGGAGCTCCTCGAGCGGACCGGCCTCTTCGTCACCCGCGTCGACAGGGCCGACCTCGTCCGCCACCGCACCCAGCTGCTCCACCGCCTGCGGGCCGCCCGCACCCACGCCCTCGCCCGGGACCGCACCCGCGACCGCTGGCGCGTCGCTCCGCGCGAGAAGGAGGTCCTGCCGCTCGTGGAGGCCTCTCGAGCCGCACGGCCTCCTTCTCGAGGCAGGAGGGACGTCCGCGCTAGAAGCCCGCGACCGCGTGGGGCTGGTAGCCCTCCTCCAGGCGGGCCTTCTCCTCGTCGGTGAGGACCAGGTCGGCGGCGGCCACCGCGTCGTCGATGTGGCCCGCCTTCGTGGCGCCGATGATGGGCGCGGTGACGACCGGGTTGGCCAGCACCCAGGCGAGGGCGACCTGCGCGCGCGGCACGCCGCGCTCCTCGGCGATCGCGGCGACGGTCTCGGCGATGCCGCGGTCCTCCTCGCGGTAGAGCTTCTTGCCGAACTCGTCGGTCTCGCTGCGCGCGGTGCTCTCGTCCCACGGGCGGGTCAGCTTGCCCCGGGCGAGCGGGCTCCACGGGATCACCCCGACGCCGAGGTCGGCGCAGAGCGGCAGCATCTCGCGCTCCTCCTCGCGGTTGAGGAGGTTGTAGTGGTCCTGCATCGAGACGAACGGCGTCAGGCCGTGGATCCGGGCGAGGTACTGCGCCTTCGAGAACTGCCACGCCCACATCGACGACGCGCCGAGGTAGCGGACCTTGCCCGAGCGGACGAGCTCGTGCAGCGTCTCGAGGGTCTCCAGGATCGGCGTCCGCGGGTCCCAGCGGTGGATCTGGTAGAGGTCGATGTAGTCGGTGCCGAGCCGGCGCAGGCTCTCGTCCACCTGCCACAGGATCGCCTTGCGCGACAGCCCGCCGCCGTTGGGGCCATCAGCCATCTGGCCGAAGACCTTCGTGGCCAGGACCAGCTGCTCGCGCGGCAGCAGCTCGGCGAGGGCGCGGCCGACGATCTCCTCGCTGCTGCCCGCCGAGTAGCCGTTCGCGGTGTCGAAGAAGGTGATGCCGGCCTCGACGGCCTGGCGCAGCAGGGGCCGGCTCTCGTCCTCCGGCAGCGTCCAGCGGTGGTTCCCGCGCTCCGGCTCGCCGAAGCTCATGCAGCCCAGGCAGATCCTCGAGACCTGCAGGCCCGTCGTTCCGAGGTTCACGTAGTCCATGGCCGTCACCGTAGCCACCGCCCCTGCCGGGCGAAGCGGCCGGTCGGGGACCCGCGTCCGCTGGCTACGCTGACGCCCATGACGCCGCCCCGCCTGGTCCTGGCCTCGGCCTCCCCCGCCCGGCTGGCCACCCTCCGGGCCGCCGGCGTCGAGCCGGAGGTGGTGGTCTCCGGCGTCGACGAGGAGGTCGTCACCGCCGAGAGCGTCCCCGCCCTCGCGGGCCGGCTGGCGGTGCTCAAGGCCGAGGCGGTCGCGGCCACGCTGCCGCCGCCGAGGGGCAGCCGTCCGCTGCTCGTGCTGGGCTGCGACTCGGTCCTCGAGCTGGACGGCGAGCCCCACGGCAAGCCGGGCACCGCCGAGGAGGCCACCGCGCGCTGGCGGTCGATGCGCGGCCGCTCCGGCGTCCTGCACACCGGCCACCACCTCATCGCCCGCGGCGAGCCGGACCGCACCCGCGGGGCCGTCGCCTCCACCCGGGTGCACTTCGCTGACGTCAGCGACGCCGAGATCGCCGCCTACGTCGCCACCGGCGAGCCGCTCCAGGTGGCCGGCGCCTTCACCGTCGACGGCCTGGGCGGCGCCTTCGTCACCGCCGTCGAGGGCGACCCGCACAACGTCGTCGGCCTCAGCCTGCCCCTGCTGCGCGAGCTGCTCCTCGACCTCGACGTGCAGTGGACCGACCTCTGGGCGAGCGGCGGCACCCCGCGGTGACCGCGGGCCCGCCGGCCGCCGGCGCGCACGACCCCGGCACCGGCTCCGCCGGCGGGCACGACCCCGGCACCGGCTCCGCCGGTGACAGCCCGTTCCCCTCCGCCGCGCCCAGCGACCCCACCGCCCCGCACGTCACCGCGGCCGCCGTCACCGTGGACGCGCAGGACGACCGCGGCCCGCTGCGGCGGATCTGGGAGAGCATCGGCTACGACGAGATCAACTGGACCGCCACCCCGACGGGCCGCCGGCTGCTGCAGACGTTCGGGGACCTGACGGGCGGGCCCTACCTCGTCCGCCCGCACTACGTCTTCTGCTCGGGCACCGGGTTCGGCCTGCCGCACTGGGGCAGCGGCAACGTCTACCACGAGGACGCCGACGGCCGACCGTCCTACGACTTCACGATCGTCGACGAGGTCTACGACGCGATCGTCGGCGCCGGCCACCACGTCCTCGTCGAGCTGGCCTTCACCCCGCGCGACCTGCTGCCCGACCGGGCGGCCGAGCTGGTGCTGCAGGACAGCCCCACCGTCTACAGCAGCTACGAGGCCGGCGCCTGGGCCTACCCGCCCCGCGACCTCGGCCGCTGGGGAGACCTCGTCGCCGCGCACGCGCAGCACTGCCTCGAGCGCTACGGCGCCGAGGAGGTGGACGGCTGGCTCTGGGAGCTGTGGAACGAGCCGGACATCTTCTACTGGCGCGGCACGCCCGAGGAGTTCCACGCCCTCTACGACGTCACGGCTGCCGCCGTCCGCCGGGTGCTGCCGCGCGCCCGGGTCGGCGGACCGGCGGTCACCGGCGGCGGCGTCGACTTCCTCCGCGGCTTCCTCGCCCACACCTCAGAGCGCGGTACGCCGGTGGACTTCGTCTCGTTCCACACCAAGGGCTCGGCCTTCACGCCCTGGCGGGTCTACGGCCCCACCGGCGGACCCGCCCCCGAGCAGCAGAGCCCCTCGGCCACCAAGATGCTGTTCGAGATCCGCCGGCTGCTGCGGGTGGTCGCCGAGTTCGAGGAGTACCGCGGGCTGCCCGCCGTCGTCGACGAGTGCGACGCGGGGGTGCCGGCCCACCAGGGCGTCTACGACAACGCGAACTTCGGCTTCCAGAACACCGAGTACCACCCGGTGTTCCAGGTGAAGCTGATGAAGAAGGTCCTCGACCTCGACGACACCGAGACGGTGCGGGTCGAGCAGGCCACCGCCTGGGCCTTCTACTTCGAGGGCGAGCGCTACTTCGAGGGCACCCGGGCCTTCCTCACCGCCGGCCGGGTGGAGAAGCCGCTGCTCAACGCCTACCGGATGCTGGCGCTGCTGGGCTCCCGGCGGCTGGGCGCCCGCTCGTCGGCGGCGTGGCCGGTGACGGCGCTGGACGCCGTCGGCGGGGCCAGCATGCCGGAGGAGGTCGACGTGCTGGCCAGCCGCGACGACCACGGCACCGTCGCGGTCCTGGTCTGGCGGCACACCGACGACCAGTACCGGACCGCGGAGCACGCGACGCCCGTCCAGGTCGCCGTCACCGGCCTCGACGCCGCCCGGTACAGCCTCGAGCACCACCGGGTCGACGCGGAGCACAGCAACGCGCACAGCGTCTGGCGCGACCTCGGCTCGCCGCAGGACCCGACCCCGGAGCAGCTGGCCGCCCTGCACGCGCGGCAGGGCCTCGAGGCCCTGGCCCCGCCGCGGGACGTCACGCCCCAGGAGGGCACGGTCGCGCTGGTCGTGGACCTGCCGCTGCCGTCGGTCTCGTTGCTGGTCCTGCGGCCGCGCTGACGCCGTGGCCCGGGGTCAGCCCGGCAGCCGCTCGGTCTCCAGGACGAAGCCGTGCCGCCGGAGCCGGTCGGGCAGGGTGCGGCCCAGCGCCGTCATCGGCGTGAGCACGCCGCTCGCCGCGGGCAGCTCGTCCAGGGCCAGGCTGAGCCCGGACTCCCCCAGCATCACCGCGGTGCCGCGGTACCCCGGGTCCAGGGGCGCGCTGACGACGGTCCGGTAGCGGGCGCCGCTGGTGGTGCCCGCGACGACCTCGACGCGGAACCGGCCCCCTGCGAGGGTGCGCTCCCCGGGACCGGTGCCCGGGGCGGGCAGCACCCGGTCCAGCACCGCGCGGCCCGGGGCGGTCCACAGCCCGGCGACCAGGGCGGCGGTGACCCCGGCCAGCGCGGCGGCCGCCGCGACGGCCAGCGGGCCCCGCCCGGTGTCGACGACCTCGCGGTAGCGGAACTCCGGGCCGTAGGGGAAGCCGGCCAGGCTGTCGCTGCGCAGCACGACCTGCCGGTTGAACGAGCCCATGACGAACGGCGCCTGCCAGACGCCGGTGGTGGGGTCGCGGCTGACGGGGCGGTGCCGGCCCTGGACGGACCGCGCGCGTCGGCGCGGCTGGTCGACGAGGGCGTCGGCCCGGCCGACGAGCGCCCGGGCGTCGGGGTCGGCCCGCATCTCCAGCACCTGCTGGCGCAGCGAGTCGACGGTGCCGCCGCTGACCCCGCCGCGCGCCGAGCGGACGTGCAGCACCGTCTGCGTCAGCGTCCCCGCCCCGTCGGCGGCGGCGCGGGCCGCGGTGAGCCCGACGCCGAGGTCGGAGGGCACCGAGTCGAAGCCGCAGGCGTGCACGACGCGCGCCCCGGAGGCCCGCGCGGCGTCGTGGGCGACGTCGATGCTGCGTCGGACGAAGAGCGTCTCCCCGGTCAGGTCGGCGTAGGCGGTGCCGGCCTCGGCGCAGGCCCGCACGAGGGGCAGCCCGCGGTGCAGGTAGGGCCCGACGGTGCTCAGCACGACCCGCGTCGAGCGGGCGAGGTCGGCCACGGCGTCGGCGTCGGACACGTCGACGACCACCAGCGGCCAGTCGGCGGCCGAGCCGCCGAGCTCGTCGCGGACGGCGGCCAGCCGGTCCGCCGAGCGCCCGGCGAGGGCGACGCGCAGGCCGGGCGGGGCGTAGCGGGCGAGGTGCTGGGCGGTGAGCCGGCCGACGAAGCCGGTCGCGCCGAGCAGGACCAGCTGGTGCGGGCGGACGTCCGGGCTCACGAGCCGGCCGCGTCCTTGCGCGCCCGCGCGCTCGCCCGGTCGTTGGCCTTCTGCAGCGCCGCCACCAGCTCGTCCTTGCTCATGGTGGAGCGGCCGCTGATCTCCAGCCGGGTGGCCAGCTCGTAGAGGTGCTTCTTCGACGCGTTGGCGTCGACGCCGCCCGCCGTCTCCCGTTCGGTGCTGCGGTCGCCCTCCGCCTGGGCGTCGGAGGGCCCGTTCTCGGCCTTCGGCTCCCAGTGGTCGCCCACCTTCTCGTGGGTGTGCTTGAGGGCGGCGAAGGCCACCTGGTTGGCGGCGCGCTCGTCGCCGTCGTAGCTCTCCAGCGCGGAGTCGTGGGTCTTGGCGTAGGTGGCCTGGGCCTTCGCGTCGGAGCGCTGCAGCGTGCTGGGCAGCTCGTCCTCGATCGGCTCACCGGACTTCGTGGTCTTGGGCACGGGATCCTCCTCGTCGACGGGGTGCCCACCCATCCTGCCGTGCGCCCCCGCAGGGGCGGGCTCAGCCCTCGACGGCCCGGCGCAGGCTGTGCTCCATCGTCACGTAGGTCAGCGCGAAGTGCGCCGTCGCGACCTCCTGGGCGCGCGCGGCGTCCCCCGCCACGACGGCCCCGATCAGCTCCTCGTGCTCGTGCAGCGCGCGGACGAAGAAGTCGGGCTCGTAGGGCTCGGCGCCGAAGCCGAGCGTCGCCGCCGTCGTCAGGTGCGCGCTGAGGGCGACCAGGTGCCGGTTCTGGGCCGCCGCGCCGACGAGGCCGTGCAACCGCCGGTCCAGGGCCCGGGCCACGGCCATGTCCTCCCCCGTCCGGCGGAACTCCTCGAGCGCGGCCTGCAGCTGCTCGACGTCGGCGGCGGTCCGGCGGCGGGCGGCGGCGTGGGCGATCATGCCCTCGACGAGGCAGCGGTAGTCGAACAGCTCGCGCAGCCGGGGCAGCTCGACCTCCAGCGTCCGGCGGGCCTCCTCCGGCGCCACCTCGTGCCAGGCCACCGCCGTGACGAAGGTGCCCCCGCCGCGGCCACGGCGGGACTCGACCAGGCCCAGCTCGGTGACCCGCTGCAGCGCCTGGCGCACGGTCACCCGGCTGACGGCCAGCCGGGTGGCCAGCTCGCGCTCGGGCGGCAGCCGCTCGCCCGGGGAGTAGGTGCCGACCGCGATGGCGGTCACCAGGCGCTCGGCGACGCTGCCCGCCATGGTGGCCCGCGTGAGGCCGACGAGGCCGGGGTCGGGCCCCGGTCCCGGGGCGTCGGCGTCCACCAGGTGGTCCTCCGGCTCTAAAGGTATTGTGACCACACCTTTGACGTGTTTGACTGCGCGGCGAACGGGTGTCCGCTCCTCGGGAGGGCAGGGATGAGCAGTCTAGGAGAGCCGCCGGTGACCACCGGCCACGTCGAGTTCGAGGGCCACCGGACCTGGTACCGGGTCACGGGCCGCCTCGACCCCGACGCCGAGCAGGCGCCGCTGGTGGTGCTGCACGGCGGTCCGGGCGCGGCGCACGACTACACCCTGCGGATCGCCGACCTCGCCCAGGACGGCCGGGCGGTCGTGCACTACGACCAGCTGGGCTGCGGCCGCAGCACCCACCTGCCCGACGCCGACCCGGGGTTCTGGACCGTCGACCTCTTCGTGCGCGAGCTCCGGGCCGTGGTGCAGGCCCTGGGCATCGGGTCGCGCTTCCACCTGCTGGGTCAGTCCTGGGGCGGGATGCTCGGGCCCGAGGTCGTGCTGGCCGACGACGCCGGCATCGCCTCGCTGACCATCTGCGACAGCCCGGCCTCGATGCCGCTGTGGCTGGCCGCCGCGAACGGGCTCCGCGCCCAGCTGCCGGCGGAGGTGCAGCGCACCCTCACCGAGCACGAGGAGGCCGGCACGACCGACTCGGCGGAGTACCACGCCGCCGTCGACGTCTTCTACGCCCGGCACGTCTGCCGGGTGCAGCCGATGCCGCAGGAGGTCGTCGACAGCTTCGCCCAGATCGACGCCGAGCCGACCGTCTACCACACGATGAACGGGCCCAGCGAGTTCCACGTCATCGGCAGCCTCCAGGAGTGGAGCGTCGTCGACCGGCTGGGCGGGATCGGCGTCCCGACCCTCGTCGTCGCCGGCCGCTACGACGAGGCGACGCCCGAGGTGTGGGCGCCCTTCGTCGAGCGCATCCCCGACGTCCGCAGCCACGTCTTCGCCGAGTCCAGCCACATGCCCCACGTCGAGGAGCCCGAGGAGTTCCGCCGAGTCGTCGGCGCCTTCCTCCGCGACCACGACTGACGCGCTCCCGCGCGCCCGCCACCGCAGCACCCGGCCCCACCCGCACCGGCCGACCCGACGTCGAGCGACCGGTGACCACCCTGCCCGCCCTCGAGAAGGACGTCCCATGACCGCTCACCCCACCGACCAGGGGTCTCGTGACCTGGCCGAGTTCGGCTACCGCCAGGAGCTGAACCGCACGCTCTCCACCACCGACCTCATCGTCTACGGCCTCGTGTTCATGGTGCCGATCGCCCCGTGGGCGATCTTCGGCGTCGTCTACAACGAGGCCAAGGGCATGGTGCCGCTGGTCTACCTGATCGGGCTGGTGGCGATGATCTTCACCGCCCTGTCCTACGCCCAGATGTCCAAGGCGTTCCCGATCGCCGGCTCGGTCTACTCCTACGTCGGCCGCGGCCTGCACCCCGTGCTGGGCTTCTTCGCCGGCTGGACGATCCTGCTGGACTACCTGCTGGTCCCGACGCTGCTCTACGTCTTCGCCGCCGAGTCGATGGGCGGCATCTTCCCGGGCGTCCCCAAGCCGGTCTGGATCGTCGTGTTCCTGCTGGTCAACACCGCGATCAACTACGTCGGCATCTCCTTCACCGCGATCGTCAACCGGCTGTTCCTCGCGGCCGAGCTGGTCTTCGTCGTGATCTTCGTGATCATGGCCGTCGTCGCGATCTCCCGCGGCGTCGGCGGCGCCGAGTTCACCACCACCCCGCTGTTCAACGCCGAGCTCTTCACCCCCGGCCTGGCCGCGGCCGCGCTCTCGATCGCCGTCCTCAGCTTCCTCGGCTTCGACGGCATCGCCACCCTCAGCGAGGAGGCCAAGGGCGGCCGCCGCTCCGCCGGCATCGCCATGATCACCGGCCTGGTGCTCGTCGCGCTGTTCTTCGTCACCCAGACCTGGCTGGCCGCCATGCTCGTCCCCGGGGTCACCGAGTTCGGCGAGGACGAGGCGAACAACGCCTTCTTCTCCATCGTCGGCTCGATCAGCAGCAGCGGCTGGGAGGTCGCCTTCCTGGCGATGAACGCCCTGGCCGTCGGCATCGCCAACGCGGTCGCGGCGCAGAGCGCCACCTCGCGCCTGCTGTTCTCGATGAGCCGCGACGG
Source organism: Microlunatus capsulatus (assembly GCF_017876495.1). Taxonomy (NCBI): domain Bacteria; kingdom Bacillati; phylum Actinomycetota; class Actinomycetes; order Propionibacteriales; family Propionibacteriaceae; genus Microlunatus; species Microlunatus capsulatus. The sequence goes on from NZ_JAGIOB010000001.1 coordinate 1,407,727, forward strand.
CCGGCTGCCCCGCTTCCTGGCCCACATCAACCCGAAGACGAAGGCCCCGCAGCGCGCGATCCTCGTCGTCGGCGGCCTGACGCTGGTGCTCGGCCTGTTCTTCGTCGGCAAGATCGACGTCATCTCGGCGCTGGTCAACTTCGGGGCCCTGACGGCCTTCCTGCTGCTGCACGTCTCGGTCGTCGGCTACTACGCGGTCAAGCGGCGCAGCAGCAACGTCCTGCTGCACTGGGTGGTCCCCGTGCTGGGCTTCGCGATCATCGGCTTCGTGCTGTGGAACGCCGACCCGCTGGCCAAGATCGGCGGCGTCATCTGGCTCGGCATCGGCGCGCTCGTCCTGCTCTACTACGTCCGCAAGGGCACCGGCGTCCTCGCCGAGCACGCCGCCGACCCCTTCCGCGAGGCCGAGTCCGTCCCGGCCCGCGACGCCGAGGCGGGACCCGTCCGATGACCGACCACCTGCTGACCAAGGACCTCGCCGCCGCCGCGTTCTCGGCGTCGCAGCCGCCCGTGCTGACGGTGCGCGCCGGTGCCGGCGACCGCATCACCTTCGAGACCGACGACCTCGCCTACGCCCAGATGGAGGAGTTCGGCGACCTCGCGCAGGTCACCGCGACCATCAACCCGGTCACCGGGCCGGTGTTCGTCGAGGGCGCCGAGCCGGGCGACGTCCTGGCCGTCACGATCCACGCCATCGCGCTGGCCGAGCAGGGCTGGTCGGTCTCGATCCCGGGGGCCGGCGCGCTGGCCGCCCGGATGGGGCCGGAGTTCTTCGTCCGCCGCATCCCGGTCCGCGACGGCCGGGCGCAGCTGACGCCGACCATCGACTGCGCGGTCGCGCCGATGATCGGCTGCCTCGGGGTGGCACCGGCCGACCGGGACGGCTCGACGGTGATGCCGACGCTGCCGACCGGCGGCAACATGGACCTGACCGACGCCGCACCGGGCACCACCGTCTACCTGCCCGTGCAGGTGCCCGGGGCGCTGCTGAGCGTCGGCGACATCCACGCGGTGATGGCGCGAGGGGAGTCCTCGTTCGTCGCCGTCGAGATCGCCGGCCGGGCGACCGTCAGCGTCGACGTGGTCAAGGGCCGGAGCATCCGCGGCCCCCAGCTGGACACCGGCACCGAGTACGTCTGCGTCGGGCTCGGCGACCCCGTCCAGGAGTCGGTCACCATGGCGTACGAGTCGCTGTTCTCGGTGCTCGTTGACGAGCGGGGCTGGGACCCGCACGACGCCTACGTGGTGATGAGCGCCCTGGCGCCGACCGAGCTGGGCGGGCCGACCGGCTCGGTCGACCCCGACCCGCTGCACCCGTTCCGCGCGGTCGGGGCCGTCACCCTCGCGCGGATCGCCAAGGACGTCCTCGAGGCGGGCGCCCGGCGCTGACGGCGGTGTGACCGCGCGGGCGAGGGGTACGGGGAGGTGTGGAAGCACCACCCCTCAGAGCCGAAGGAGCGACATGACGACCACCGTCGACACGTCCATCGAGGTCAACCTCCCCGTCCGCACGGTCTACAACCAGTGGACGCAGTTCGCGGAGTTCCCGCACTTCATGGGCGGCGTCCAGAGCGTCACCCAGCTCGGCGACGACCGCATGCACTGGGTCGCCGAGATCGCCGGCGTCAAGCGCGAGTGGGACGCCCGCGTGCTGGAGCAGGTCCCCGACCAGCGCGTCGCCTGGGCCGCCACCGAGGGCGCCACCAACGCGGGCGCCGTCACCTTCGAGGACCTGGGCGGCCGCACCCGGGTCAACCTCTTCCTCGAGTACGAGCCCGAGGGCGTCGTCGAGAAGGTCGGCGACGCGCTCGACGTCGTCGAGCGGCAGGCCAAGGGCGACCTCGAGCGCTTCAAGGCGTTCGTCGAGTCCGAGGGCTACGCCACCGGCGCCTGGCGCGGGACCGTCGCCGGCGAGGGCCACGTCGGCACCCCCGGCGTCGAGCACGCCGCCGCCTCCCGCGGTGACGACGGCAAGGCGGGCGTCTCCGGCAAGGCCGTCGCCGCCGGCGTCGGGGTGGCGGCCGCCGCGGCCGCCGTCGCCGCCGGTGCCGTCGCCGCCGGCCGCAAGGACGACGCGGACGAGGTCCCGGTGACCCCGGCGCCGGTGGAGACCCAGCCCGTCGACACCCAGCCCGTCGACACCCAGCCCGTCGACACGGCGTTTGACGCCACCGAGGCCCCCGCCACCCCGGTCGCCTCGGTCGACCCGCTGGACCCGGCGCCGCTGCCCCCGGGCACCGCTGGGGTGCGGACCGACGGGATGGACGACCCGACGGGCGCCGGCCGCACCGACGCCTGAGCCGGCCGGGCCGACCGGCGCCGGGGAATAGCCCTCCCCGGCCGCCGGTTGGCCCTGGGGTGACGACGCTGCTGAACTCCACCTCCGGACCTCCGACGCGGGAGGGCACCGCGGACGGCGACCGGCCGCTGACGCTCTCCGTCCTCGACCTCATCCCGGTCCGTGCCGGGCAGACCACCTCCGAGGCCCTGCGGGCGACGATCGCGCTGGCCCGGGTCGCCGAGGCCGCCGGCGCCAAGCGCTACTGGGTGGCCGAGCACCACAACATGGCCGCCGTCGCCTCGACCAACCCGCCCGTCCTCATCGCGATGCTGGCCGCGGCCACGTCGACGATGCGGGTCGGCTCCGGCGGCATCATGCTGCCGAACCACGCCCCGCTCGTGGTCGCCGAGCAGTTCGCCCTCCTCGAGGCCGCGCACCCCGGCCGCATCGACCTCGGCATCGGCCGCGCCCCCGGCAGCGACCCGGTGACCAGCTACGCGCTGCGCCACAACGGCCCCGAGACCGCCGACGCCAACCGCTTCGACGAGGTCGTCGACAACGTGCTGGCCATGCTGGCGCCCGAGGGCGTCGGCCTGCAGCTGCAGGGCCGCAGCTACCCGCTGCGCGCCACCCCGCAGGCGGCCGGCGTCCCCGCGGTCTGGCTGCTGGGCTCGTCGGACTACTCCGCCCGGCTCGCGGCGGCCAAGGGCCTGCCCTACGTCTTCGCGCACCACTTCTCGGGTGAGGGCACCGCGCAGATCATCGACCTGTACCGCTCGTCCTTCCGGCCCTCGGACCAGCTGGCCGCGCCGCAGACCTTCCTCACCGTCAACGCCGTCGTCGCCGAGACGCAGGAGGAGGCCGAGCGGCTCGCCCGTCCGCAGCTGCTGGCCATGGTCGCGCTGCGCACCGGCGGCGAGCTCAAGGCCCAGCTGAGCGTGGAGGAGGCCGAGCGCACCGTGCTCGCCGAGTCCCACGCCGCGCTGGCCGAGCAGATGCTCACCCGTTGGGTGGTCGGGACGCCCGAGACGGCGCTGGCCCAGCTCACCGAGCTGGCCGGGCGCTTCGGCGTCGACGAGGTGATGGTGCACCCGGTCGCCGGCTCCTCGGAGCACGACCCGGCCGACCGCTCCCCCGCCCGCGAGGCCACCCTCGAGCTGCTCAGCCGGGCGGCCGTCCGCCGCTGACCGTGGCCCGGCTCAGCGGCCCGGCGCGCTGCGCCGGCGCCGCGTGCTGGTGACGATCTCCACGACCCCGCGGACGACGGCGACGCCGACGACCCCGAGCACCACCCGCTTGGAGATCGAGTCGAGCCGCTCGACGATGGGCTCCAGGTCGCCGGTGCGCAGGTGCACCTCGGGGCCGCCCTCGTCCAGCATCGCCTGCAGCCGGCGGAGCTGGACGGGCAGCTGGGTGGCGATCTCCAGGGCGTCGACGCCGGCGTCGGCCAGGTGCCGGGCCACCGAGGCCGGCGTGTACCGCGCGGCGACCAGGCGCTGGGCGTAGGGGCCGAGCACCTCCTCGATGTTGAAGGACGGATCGAGCGAGACGCCCATCCCCTCCGTCATCACCACCATCTTCAGCACCAGCGAGAACTCCCGGGGCAGCTGCAGGTGGCGGCGCCGCATCACCGAGAGGATCTCCCGGATCAGCTTGCCCACGGCGATGTCGGCCAGCGGCCGGTCGTCGTAGAGCGCGACGACGGCCTGCATGTCGCGGCTGAGCTCGCCGAGGTCCACCCGCTGGGTCGACGTCGAGAGCCGGGCCAGCGCGGACGCGATCCGGTGCGGGTCCTTGCGGGTGAGCGCGACGAGCAGGATGCCGAGCCGCTCCCGCAGCTCGGCGTCGACGACCCCGACCATGCCGAAGTCGATGAGGCCGATCCGGCCGTCGGGCTCGATGAAGAGGTTGCCGGGGTGCGGGTCGGCGTGGAAGAAGCCGTCGTCGAAGATCATCTGCGCGACGACCTCGGTGGCCCGGGCGGCCAGCGCCGGCCGGTCGATGCCGGCCGCGTCGAGGGCGGCGAGGTCGCTGACCTTGAGCCCGCTGATCCGCTCCAGCGTGAGCACCCGCGACGTCGTCGTGTCCCAGTAGACCTTCGGGATGTGCACGCCCGGGTTGTCGGCGAAGTTCTCGGCGAACCGCTCGGCGTTGCGGCCCTCGGCCAGGTAGTCGAGCTCGGCCCGCAGCGTGCGCGCGAACTCTTCGGCCAGTCCTGGCAGGTCGTAGTCGGCGGCGTCCTCCCAGCGGCGGGCGGCCTGCGCGGCGACGTTCTGCAGGATCTCCAGGTCGACGTCGATCTGCTCGACCGCTCCGGGGCGGCGGACCTTGACCACGACCTCGGTGCCGTCGTGCAGGGTCGCCGCGTGCGCCTGGCCGATGGAGGCGCTGGCCAGCGGGGTGAGGTCGAAGTTGGCGAACATCGCCTCGACGGTGCCGCCGAGCTCGGCCTCGAGGACCTGGCGGATCGTGGCCTGCGGCACCGGGGGCACCGCGTCCTGCAGCTTGGCCAGCTCGGTGAGGTAGGCCGGCGGCAGCAGGTCGGGGCGGGTCGAGAGCAGCTGACCCAGCTTGACGAAGGCCGGACCCAGCTCCTCCAGGGCCAGCCGGACGTGCGCCGCGGTCGAGTAGCTGTGCTGCGAGCGGTGCGCCACCCGGGCCAGGCTGCGGTGGAACGGGATGTAGCGCTCGACGCCCGAGGCCCCCAGCAGCACGCCGAGCCCGTGCCGGGCCAGCGTCTCCGCGATCACGCGGTAGCGCTCGAGGTGGTGCACGATCGCCACGGTCGGCTCCACCTCTCCTGGTCGGGTGCCGGACCCCGAGCCTAGAGGGCGGAGCCGGCCGGGCCGCGCTCACCCGCGCCGCACGGGCGGCCCGGCCCGGCTCAGGTGAAGTAGGAGGGGACGTCGAGGGCTCCCCCGGCAGCGGCGAAGTCGTCGGCGACGGCGCGCCGGAGGGCGGGGTCGGCGAGGTAGTCCGCCGCGACCGCGGCCAGCCCGTGGGCCGCGTCGGCGACGACGGCGTCCGCGGTCGGGGTGACCGCCGCGGCGGCGAACTCCCGGGTGTGCAGCGAGACCTCGGCGCCGGCGATCTTGACCATGGCGTGCAGACCCGGCACCCGGTAGGAGACGTTGCCGAAGTCGGTGGAGCCGGCGAAGGTGCTCGGTACGACGCCGGCCGCGACCATGGTGTGCCCGCGCTCGCCGTAGCGGCGGTTCCAGGCCTGCGCCAGCGGCCCGTTCGTGCGCAGCGGCAGGTAGGGCGGGGCGTCGTCCCAGCTCAGCTCGACAGAGCAGCCGGTCATCAGGGCGGCGCCGGCGGTGATGTCGGCGAGCCGCGCGCTGAGGATCTTCAGGCTCTGCGGGTACTCGCTGCGCAGGTAGAACAGGATCTCCGCGCGCTCCGGGATGACGTTCGGCCGCTCGCCGCCGTCGGTGATGATCCCGTGCACCCGGTCGCTCGGCGGCATCTGCTGGCGGTGCAGGGCGACGCCGGTGTAGGTGAGGTTGACGGCGTCGAGCGCGTTGCGGCCCATGAAGGGCTGCGCCGACGCGTGGGAGGTGATGCCGGTGAAGGTGGCGCGCAGCTGGCGGCGGCCGAGGAAGACCGACTCGGCCAGGTCGTAGCTGAAGGGGTGCACCATGACGGCGGCGTCGACGCCGTCGAAGGCGCCGGCCCGGGCCATGTGCTCCTTGCCCGAGCCGCCCTCCTCGGCGGGCGTGCCCAGCCAGACGACCCGGCCCGCCCACCGGTCGCGGGCGGCGGCCAGGGCCAGGAACCCGCCCAGCCCGGCGGTCGCGATGACGTTGTGCCCGCAGCCGTGCCCGATCCCGGGCAGCGCGTCGTACTCCGAGAGCAGGGCGACGGTGGGGCCGTCGCCGGTCCCGGTCACCTCGGCGGCCAGCGCGGTCTCCAGCCCGAACGCGCCCCGGGTGACGGCGATCCCGCGGCTCTCCACCAGGTCGGCCAGCGCGGCGGCCGAGCGGTGCTCCGCGTAGCCCACCTCGGGGTGCTCGGCGAGGTCGTGCGAGGCCGCGACCAGGGTCGGGGCCAGCTCGTCGACGGCCGCGGCGAGGGCGGTCAGCAGCGCGGCCGGCGCCCCCGTCGCGGTCGAGACCGGCGCCTCGGTGCCGGCTGCGCGCGCCTGCGTCTCGGCGCCCAGCTGGCGCAGGATGAAGGGGTCCACGGGGGTGGGGCCGCCGGGGGGCACGTCGGGCATGCGGTCGTCCTTCGGCTCGGCTCGCGGGGGCGAGGTCCGGGGCGGTCACGGCTTCCGCGCCACCGTACCGCCGGCGCCCGCCGCGGCACCCGACCAGCGTCGGTCCACCCGCGGGATGACGCGGAGCCGCCCACGGGCTGACCGCCGGGGTCCCGTCGACCCTGGCGGCGGCCTCCGCGCCCGCACGAGACTGACGGCCCGGCCGCACCCCGCGGCGGGACGAGGAGGGCGGATGACCACGGCGGTGCGCGTCGCGCGGAAGCGGCTGGACCTGACGGCGGCCGACCTGGCCCGCGGGCTGGCGGCGTGCCTGCGCCCCCACGACCGGGCCGCGGTGGAGGCCCGGCTGGCCGCGGCCTGGACGCCGTCGGCGTCGGTCGTCGCCACCCTCTCCGCGCGCAGCGGGCTGGACCTGCTGCTGGCCGCGGTCGACTGGCCGGCCGGCTCGGAGGTGCTGCTGTCGGCCGTCACCATCCCGCACCTGCCGGTGCTGGTCCGCGCCCACGGCTACGTGCCCGTGGTCGTCGACGTCGACCCGGCGACGCTCCGGCTGGACCCGGACGCGCTCGCCCGGGCCCTCACCCCCCGCACCCGCGCCCTGCTGCACGCCCAGCTGCTGGGCGCCGCCGACGACCTCGCCGACCTCGCGGCCGTGGCCCGGCGGCACGGCCTGCTGCTGGTCGAGGACCGCGCCGAGGCCTACGACGGGCGCGACCGCGCCCTGGGCCCGCACGCCGACGTCGTCCTGCACAGCTTCGGCACCATCAAGACCCTCACCTGCCTCGGCGGCGGCGTCCTGCTGGTGCGCGACCCCGTCCTCCGCGACGCGATGCGGCGCCGGCAGCAGGACTGGCCGCTGCAGCGGACCCGGAGCCACGCGGCGCGGCTGCTGCGGGGGGCCGCGATGGCGGTCATCGGCCACCCGGCCGTCTACCCGCACTTCGTCCGGCTGGCGTCGGTCCGCGGGGGCGACCACGACGCCGTCGTCCGCCGGCTCAGCCGCGGCTACGCCGACGCCGACCTGCTCGGCCAGCTGCGCCGGCGCCCGAGCGCCGCCCTGCTGGCCCTGCTCGCCCACCGCCTCGGGCACGACGACGGGGCCCGGGTCCGGCAGCGGGCGCGGGCGGGCGAGCGCCTCCGCACCGCGCTGGGCCCGCACGTGCGCGTCCTCGGCGGCAGCGCCGGGCGGCGGACGCACTGGCTGTTCGCCGTCGTCGCCGACGACCCGGACGCCCTCGTCGCCGCCGGCCGGGCCGCCGGCTTCGACCTGACCCGTGGCTCCTCGACCCTCGTCGCCCTGGACCCGGCCTGCGCCGCGGCCCGGGAGGCGATGGCCGGCGTCGTCTACCTGCCCGCCGACCGGGGGATGTCCGACGCCCAGCTGGACCGGCTCGCCGCCGTGGTGAGCGCGGCCACGCCGCACCCGCCCGCTCAGCGGGGGCGGAGCAGCACCGCCGTCGCCCCGTCGGCCCCGGTGACGCTGCCCGCCCAGCCGCGGCCGGTGAAGGTCAGCGTCGGGTCCGGTCCTTCGGCGCCGGCCGTCACGGTGAAGCCGGCGGCGGGCAGGGCGCGGCGCAGGTAGGCCGCGACGTCGGCCGCCGAGGGCGCCGAGAGCACGGCGGTGACGTTGTCGGGCTGGTCGACAGAGGTGACGAGCACCGCGCTGCGCGGCAGCGAGAAGGCGTCGAGCGGGCCGGAGGTGTAGCCGAAGGCTCGGAGCGCGAGGCCGTCGGCGGGCACCACCGGCGAGGGCTCGGACGCGGGCGTCGGCGCGGAACTCGCCGGGCGCTGCGGGCCCGGTCCGGGCGCCGCGCCGCAGCCGGCCACCACCAGCACGAGGGCCAGCGGAGCCAGCCACCGACCCGGACCGCCGGGGGCCCAGAGCCTGCGCACGGTGCCCGAGCCTAGCCGCGGCGGGACCGGGGAGGGGTGCCCGGCCCGATAGCCTTCCGTCGTGACGACCGAGACCTCCCCGCTCGCCCTCCGGACCAGCAAGGTCCCCGCGGCGATCCGGGCCATGCGGCCCCGGCAGTGGGTGAAGAACGTCCTGGTGCTCACCGCACCGCTGGCCGGCGGCCGGATCCTGGAGCCCGAGGTGCTGCGCGGCTGCCTGCTGGCCTTCGTCTCGTTCTGCCTGATCAGCGCGACCGTCTACCTGGTCAACGACGTCCGCGACGTCGAGGAGGACCGGTTGCACCCGCGCAAGCGGTTCCGGCCGGTCGCCGCCGGCGAGCTGAGCCCCTCCACCGCGCTGCTGCTCGCCGCCGTCACGGGCGTGCTCGGCTTCGCCCTCGGCTTCTGGACCTCCGGCGCCCTGGGCCTGACGCTGGCGGTCTACCTCGTCGTCCAGGTGCTGTACTCGGCCTTCCTCAAGCACCTGCCGGTCGTCGACCTGGCCGTGGTGGCCAGCGGCTTCCTGCTGCGCGCCATCGCGGGCGGCGTGGCCACCGGGACCGCGCTCAGCCAGTGGTTCCTGCTGGTGGCGGCGTTCGGCTCGTTCTTCATGATCGCCGGCAAGCGCTACTCCGAGCTGAAGTCGGTGGGGGCCGAGGCCGGCACCCGGCGCAGCCTCACCCGCTACTCGGAGTCCTACCTGCGCTTCGCCTGGATGCTCGCCGCGGTGATGGTGCTCATCTCCTACAGCCTGTGGGCCTTCGACAACGGGGGCGACGGCGCGCTCGGGCTACCCTGGACGGCCATCTCCATCGCGCCGTTCACGCTGGGTCTGCTGCAGTACGCGCTGGAGGTGGACACCGGCAACGCCGGTGAGCCCGAAGACGTCGTCCTGCACGACCACGTACTACAAGGAATCGGACTGGTGTGGCTCGTGACGATCTCTCTCGCGGTCTTCTGATGACCGTCCTCCCCGCCTTCCCCACCGGCTTCGACGGCGAGGGCACCACCCCGACCGGCCCGCTGGCCGCCGGGACCGCCCCCGTCCCCCGGCCCCGGCTGACCGAGGTGCACGGCTGGGGCCGGACGGCACCCGCGCGCACCCGGCTGACCCCGGTCGGCTCGGCCGGCGACGTGCTGGCCGCCCTGAGCGCCGCCGGCGACCGCGGCGTGACCGCGCGCGGCCTGGGCCGCAGCTACGGCGACGCGGCCCAGAACACCGGGGGCGTCACCCTGGACCTGACCACGCTGGACCAGATCCTCGCCGTCGACGCCGCGTCGGAGCCCGCGACCGTGACGGTGCAGGCCGGCGTCAGCCTCGACCAGCTGATGCGGGCGCTGCTGCCGTTCGGGCTGTGGGTCCCCGTGCTGCCCGGCACCCGCCAGGTGACGGTCGGCGGGGCGGTCGCCGCCGACGTGCACGGCAAGAACCACCACACCCAGGGCAGCTTCGGCAACCACGTCCTGTCCCTCGACCTGCTGACGCCCGATGGCGAGGTGCGCACGCTGACCCCCGGCGACGACGAGGCCGGCCGGCTGTTCTGGGCCACCGTCGGCGGGATGGGGCTGACCGGCATCATCCTCAGCGCCACCGTGGCCGTGCAGCGCACCGAGACCGCCTACTTCAGCGTCGACACCGACCGCTGCAGCGACATCGACGACCTGATGGCGAAGATGAGCGAGGGCGACGACGCCTACACCTACTCGGTGGCCTGGTTCGACGCCGTCACCCGCGGCAAGCACATGGGCCGCGCCGTCCTGACCCGCGGCGACAAGACCCCGCTGGCCGACCTCGACGCCAAGAAGCGCCGCGACCCGCTGCGGTTCGTGGCCCCCTCGTTCGGCACCATCCCCGAGGTCTTCCCCAACCGGATGGTCAACCGGCTGACGGCCGCGGCCTTCAGCGAGTTCTGGTACCGCAAGGCCCCGGCCCACCGCACCGGCGAGCTGCAGAACATCACCCAGTTCTTCCACCCGCTGGACATCGTGTCGGAGTGGAACCGGGTCTACGGCTCGCACGGCTTCCTGCAGTACCAGTTCGTCGTGCCCTTCACCGAGGCCGAGGCGTTCCGCCGCTGCTTCGAGATGATCGTCACCTCGGGCCACCTGTCCTGCCTCAACGTCCTCAAGCGCTTCGGCCCGGGCAACGCCGCGCCGCTGTCCTTCCCGATGCCGGGCTGGACGCTGACCGTGGACCTGCCGATCGAGCCGGGCCTCGACCGGCTGTGCGACGCCCTCGACCAGGAGGTGATCGGCGCCGGCGGACGGGTGTACCTGGCCAAGGACTCCCGGCTGGGCGCCGAGACCTTCCGCGCGATGTACCCCCGGCTCGACGACTTCCTCGCCGTCCGCCGCGACGTCGACCCGGCCGGCGTGCTCAGCTCCGACCTCGCCCGCCGCCTCCACCTCTGAGCCCCGGCCATCCGGCCGACCCGCAGAACGCACCCGTACAGGAGCTCGATGATCAACGCCCTTGGCACCCCCCAGTCCCTGCTGCTGCTCGGCGGCACGTCCGACATCGCGCTGGCCGTGGCCCGGCGCTACGCCGGTCGCGGCGCCGGCCTGCGGGTGGTGCTGGCGGCCCGGCCGGGCGAGCGGCGCAGCGCCGCGGCCGCCGAGCTGGGCGCGCTCGGCTGCGCGGTCGAGGAGGTGGACCTGGACGCCCGGGACCACGCCTCGCACGCGGCGACCGTCGATGCCGCGTTCGCCGGTGGTGACGTCGACGTCGCGGTGCTGGCCTTCGGCCTGCTCGGCGACCCGGAGACCGACTGGACCGATCCCGAGCTCGCCCTCGAGCTGGCCGAGGTCAACTTCGCCGCCCCCGTGCACCTCGGCGTGCTGCTGGGGAACAGGATGCGCGCCCAGGCCCACGGGCGGATCGTCGCCCTCTCGAGCGTGGCCGGCGAGCGGGTGCGCCGCTCCAACTTCGTCTACGGCTCCACCAAGGCCGGCTTCGACGGCTTCTTCCTCGGCCTCGGCGAGGCGCTGCGGGAGCACGGCGTCCACGTCCTCGTCGTCCGCCCCGGGTTCGTCCGCACCAAGATGACCGAGGGCCTGTCCGAGGCCCCGCTGGCCGTCACCGCCGACGACGTCGCCGACGCCGTCCTCGCCGGGGTGCAGGACCAGCGCGACCTCGTCTGGGTGCCCAAGCCCATGCGCTTCGTGATGAGCGGGCTGCGGCACGTGCCGCGCCCGCTGTTCCGCAAGCTCCCCCTCTGAGCCCCGGCGCCTGGTGACTCCGGGGTCGAGTTCGACCCCGAAGTCGCCACTGCGCCCGGGCCAGCCCCGATCAGCGCAGCGGCCGGAGCCGGTCGGTCGGGACGGGCAGCCGGTACCGCTCGGCGTCGTGGCTGACGAAGCCGAAGTCGGCCCGGGCCACGACCACCCCGGTCCGGTCGGCCGAGAGGATCTGCACCCGGACCGGTTCGTCGGCCGCGCCGTCCAGCCACCACGGGTCCGCGAGCACGGCCAGCCCGCGGCGGCGCAGCAGCTCCTCGGCCTCGTCGTCGTCGGCCGGGCCGCCCAGCGGGTGGCCGAACAGGGTCACGGGCGTGCTGCCGGCGTCGCCGGGCACGAGGTAGCCGACGAGCTCGGAGTCCTCCGGCCGGTGCACCGGCGTCCAGTCCTGCGGGATCACCCGACCATCCCACCGCAGCCGGAGGACCGACGGCCAGCCCATTTCCGGTCGCGCCCGTGCCGTCCGGCCCGGGTCCGACGCCTCTGGCCGGCTCTCGCGCGGCTCCCTAGCGTGGAGGGGACCGGCTCTCCCCCGAGGGCCCCGCCGAAGGAAACCCCCATGCGCCTCACCCCGCTGCTCACGGCCGCCGTGCTCCTGGCCGCCCCCCTCGCCGCGACGGCCCTGCCCGCCTCGGCCGCGACCTGCACCGCGCCGAAGACCTCGACCCAGGTGGAGCCGCGCACCGTCGTCGTCGACTCCAGCGGCACCACCGGCTTCGACGTCGTCGTCGCCGTGCAGCACCACGGGTGCGCGATCGGCGCGGTCACAGCGCTGGTCACCTCCCCGACCAAGGGCTCGGCGGTGCTCGAGCTGAGCGCCGAGGCCGGCAACGCGACGACGACCTACTACTTCGGCGGCCTCGACCTCAGCGCCGACCAGCTCGAGGACGGCGACGCCGGCACGTGGACCGTGAAGTCCCGCAGCGTCTGGGCGGCCTCCGCCGGCGACCTCGACGCCAAGGGCGCGGCCGCCGCGTCGAGCTCCACCAAGGTCTCCGTCCTCGCCGACGCCGACCTGAGCGCGGACGCCACCTCGGCCGCGCTGAAGAAGGGGAAGATCTCCAAGGGCAAGGCGCTGGCCGTCAAGGGCACGCTGAGCCGCGCCCGCTGGGAGGCGGGCACCTCGACGGGCTACGCCAAGCAGCGCGTCGAGGTGCAGTTCCGCACCCCGAAGGGGACCTACAAGAAGGTCAAGAACGTCACCACCAAGGCCGGCGGCGCCTACTCCGCCGCGTTCAAGGCGACCAAGGACGGCTGCTACCGCGTCGTCTTCCGCGGCAGCAGGACCGTCGCCCCGGTCACCAGCGCGGGTGAGTGCGTCGACGTCCGCTGACCCACGGCACGTCCCGGGCGGCGGCAGCCGCCCGGGACGTGTATCAACCCCCGCCCCTGCGGCTCCTGGGTCCCCGGACAGACCACTCCGACCCGAAGGACCGCCACCATGCGCTCACCGTTGACCGCCCTCGCCGCCCTCCCGATCCTGGCCGCCCCGCTGCTGGCCCTGCCGACCGCGTCGGCCGCCCCGTGCACCGCCCCCGAGCTCGTCCACGCCTCCGTCGACCCCGGGACGGTGGTCCTCGGGACCACGAAGCCGAAGGGGGTCGAGATCGAGGTGGCCGTCCGGGCCCGGGGCTGCGCCGTCAGCCGGGTCGCCACCGACGTCTTCACCGCCACCGACTACGTCGACACCCTCGAGATGGACGCGGTCGGCACCGCCGGAGGCGTCACCACGTACCGCACGGGAGCCCGGATCAACCCCGGCGCCTTCCCCAACGCCGGCGCGGGCACCTTCCGCACCAGCATCTACGTCGGCTGGGACGGCCAGACCCTCGGCGACGACGGACCGACCTTCCGGCTGCTGCGCGCCGCGAGGCTCACCGCGGACGCCTCGCCGGAGCCGGTGACGAAGGGCCGGCCGGTCACCGTGAAGGGCACGCTCACCCGCGCCAACTGGGAGACGCTGCGCTACGCCGGCTACACGAAGCGCGCCGTCCGACTCCAGTTCAAGCCCACCGGTGGCTCCTGGGCCACCGTCCGCACCACCACCAGCGGCAGCGGCGGGAAGATCGCCACCACGGTCACGGCCGGCCGGGACGGCTGCTACCGCTTCGTCTTCCCCGGCAGCGCGACCACGGCCAGGGCGACCAGCGGGGCCGACTGCGTCGACGTCCGCTGACCCGACGCCGGACGGGCGGTCTCATTCGAGGAGCGAGGCCGCCCCGTCCTGCTGCCCGGTGACGTCCCAGAGGTGGTGGACGACGTCGTGCAGGACGTACTGCGACAGGCTGGCGACGGTGAACTCGGCCCCGTCGGAGCGGAGCCCGGTCCGCGCGCGGTCGGCCGGCGCGACGCCCTGGAGGCGGGCGACGAGGACCTGCGCGGCGTCCTCCAGCTCGGCGGCCACCCCCTCGGGGTCGGCGTCGGCGTAGCGCTCCAGCACCGCCGTCTCGTCCTGGTCCCAGTTCGGGAAGCGGGGGGCGTCCTCGGCGAGCATCGAGGCGATCCGCGCGTCGGCGATCCGGTAGACGTCGCGGACGTGGCAGCCGTACTCCAGCGGCGACCAGACCCGCGGCGCGGGCCGCGCCTCCACGGCCGGGTGCGACTGCAGGATCTGCACCCACTCCTCCGCCGCGACGAAGGCCCGCTCGGCGACGGTGCCCGGGTCGACCTCACCGGCGGCGAGACCGCAGTCCTCGCAGCGCCGGGTCAGCGTCCAGGTCCAGTCCTTCTCGTCCGGGGTCACCGGGTCCAGGTCGGCCACGCGCTCAGGGTATCGGCCCGGCTCGACCCGGGCCCGGCCTCAGACCAGCAGCCCGACGACCAGCACGACCAGGGCCAGCGCGGGCAGCACTCCCTGGGTCAGCGCCGCCCGGGCCTTGCTGCGGTCGGACAGCAGCAGGACCAGTGCCGCGGCCAGCATCGAGCCGGTCCCGGCGGCCACCAGCGCCACCCCGGCGTCGGGGACGGGACCCAGCAGCAGCACCCCGACCAGCGTCACCACGGCCAGGAAGAGGTTGTAGAAGCCCTGGTTGAAGGCGAGCGACCGGGTGACGGCGGCCGTCTCCGCCGTCGTGCCGAAGACCCGGCGCGTCCGCGGGTCCTCCCAGCGCAGCGACTCCAGCACGAAGATGTAGCCGTGCAGCAGGGCGGCGAGGACGGCCGCGACCGCGGCGGCGACGATCATGGCCGCCACCCTAGGCCCGGCCACCGGGGCGCGTACCGGATGATGACCGCGTGGCCACCTCCGCCGGCACCCGCGTCGACCTCAACGCCGACCTCGGCGAGTCCTACGGGCGCTGGACCCTGGGCGACGACGCCGCCCTGCTGAGCGTGGTGACCAGCGCGAACGTCGCCTGCGGGTTCCACGCCGGCGACCCGCTGACGCTGCAGCGCACGTGCGCGGCCGCCGTCGCCGCCGGGGTGACGATCGGCGCCCAGGTGGGCTACCCCGACCTCGCGGGCTTCGGCCGGCGCTTCCTCGACATGGCGCCCGACGACCTCACCGCGGCCGTGCTCTACCAGCTCGGCGCCCTCGACGGCCTCGCCCGGGTGGCGGGCGGCCGGGTGGCCTACCTCAAGCCGCACGGCGCCCTCTACAACGCCACCGTCGACCACGAGGGCCAGGCCCGCGCCGTCGTCGACGCCGTCGCCGCCTACGACCCGACCCTGCCGGTGCTGGGGCTGCCGGGCTCGGCCCTGCTCCGGCTGGCCGGCGAGGCCGGGCTGCGGGGCGTCGGCGAGCACTTCCTCGACCGCGCCTACACCGACGACGGCCGCCTCGTCGACCGCCGGCTCCCCGGCGCCCTGCTGCACGACCCGGACGAGGCCGCCGAGCGCGCCGTCGCCGTCGCCCGCGAGGGCCGGCTGGGCTCGCTCTGCACCCACGGCGACTCCCCCGGCGCCGTCGCGATGGCCAGGACGGTGCGGGCGGCGCTGGCCGCGGCCGGGATCGCCGTCGCCCCGTTCGTCGCGCCCGCCGGCGGCTGAGCCGTGGCCCGCCGGCTGCTCGGCTACGGCGACGACGCCGTCCTGCTGGAGTGCGCCGACCTCGCCGACGCCGTCGGGCTGGCCCCGCGGGTGCGGGCGGCGGTGCCCGCGGTGGTCGAGGTCGTGCCCGGGGCCCGCACCCTGCTGCTGCGGCTGGCCGCGCCGCTCACCGCCGACGCCCGCGAGCTCCTGCTCACCCTGCCGGCCGCGCCGACGGGCACGGCGTCGGGACCGCTCGTCACCCTGCCCGTGGTCTACGACGGCGAGGACCTCGACGAGGTGGGGGCGCTCACCGGCCTCGGCGCCGACGGGGTGGTCGCCGCGCACACCGGCCAGACCTGGACGGTCGGCTTCTGCGGGTTCGCGCCCGGGTTCGGCTACCTCGTCGGCCCCGACGAACGGCTCCGGGTGCCCCGCCGGCCGACGCCGCGGACACGCGTCCCAGCGGGCGCGGTCGGGCTGGCCGGGCCGTTTTCCGGGGTCTACCCGCGCCCCGGGCCGGGCGGCTGGCAGCTGCTCGGCCGGACGGCGACCACCCTCTGGGACCTCGAGGCTCACCCCCCGGCCCTGCTGCAGCCCGGCACCCGGGTCCGGTTCGAGGTCGCGTGAGCGGCGCGCTGGTCGTGGAGGCCCCGGGCCCGCTGACCCTCGTGCAGGACCTCGGCCGGCCGGGGCTGGCCCACCTCGGGGTCTCCCCGTCCGGCGCCGCGGACCGGGCGGCGCACCGGCTGGCCAACCGGCTGGTCGGTGAGGAGGAGGGTGCGGCGACGCTGGAGGTCACCCTCGGCGGGCTGGTCGTCCGGGCGACGGCGACGCTGTTCGTGGCCGTCACCGGCGCGCCGACGACGGTGCGGGTGGACGGCACCCCGACGGCCTCGCACACCACCGTCGTCCTCCGCGCCGGCGCCCGGCTGCACGTGGAGCGGCCGGCGCGCGGCCTGCGCAGCTACCTGGCCGTCCGCGGCGGGTTCGTCGTCGCCCCGGTGCTGGGCAGCCGGAGCCGCGACGTGCTCGCCGGCCTGGGCCCCGCCCCGCTCGCCGTCGGCGACGTGCTGGCCGTGGGCGACCCGACCCGACCGCTGCCCGACGCCGACCGGGCCCCCGCCCCGGCGCCGGTGACCGTGCTCGACGTCCGACCGGGACCGCGCCGCGACTGGTTCACCGGCGACGCCTGGTCGACGCTGCTGGGCACCGTCTGGGCCGTCACCGCCGACGTCGACCGGGTCGCCGTCCGGCTGTCCGGCCCGGCGCTGACCCGTGCGGTGACCGACGAGCTGCCCTCCGAGGGCCTCGTCCGCGGGGCGGTCCAGGTGCCGGCGTCGGGCCAGCCGCTGCTCTTCGGCGCCGACCACCCGGTGACCGGCGGCTACCCCGTGCTGGCGGTGCTGACGCCCGCGGCCGCGGACGCCGCCGCCCAGCTCCGGCCCGGCGACGCGGTCCGCCTCGCCGGCTGAGCCGTCGGCTGCGGGAGGGGGCCGCGCGCCGACGGGGCGGGAGCCCCATGTCCTAGACTCCTCGGGCCCGGTCGCAGGTGCTCCCTGCCGCGGCGGGCCGCCAGCCGCGTCCCAGCGCCGGCCGGTCGACGACGCCCGAGGAGGATCCGTGGGAATTCGCAAGGTGCTCATCGCCAACCGTGGCGAGATCGCCGTCCGCGTCATCCGGGCCGCGAAGGACGCCGGCCTGGGCAGCGTGGCCGTCTACGCCGACGCCGACCGCGACAGCCTCTTCGCCGGCCTCGCCGACGAGGCCTACGCGCTGGACGGGGACACCCCCGCGCAGACCTACCTCGACGTCGCCAAGATCCTCGACGTCGCCGCCCGCAGCGGCGCCGACGCCGTGCACCCGGGCTACGGCTTCCTGGCCGAGAACGCCGACTTCGCCCGCGCCGTCAGCGACGCCGGCCTGGTCTGGATCGGCCCGCCGCCCTCGGCCATCGAGGACCTCGGCGACAAGGTCGCCGCCCGCCACATCGCCCAGCGCGTGGGCGCCCCGCTGGTGCCCGGCACCGCCGACCCGGTCGCCGACGCCTCCGAGGTCATCGCCTTCGCCGAGGAGCACGGCCTGCCCATCGCCATCAAGGCCGCGTTCGGCGGCGGCGGCCGCGGGCTCAAGGTGGCCCGCGAGATGGGCGAGATCGCCGAGCTGTTCGAGTCCGCGACGCGGGAGGCCGTCACCGCCTTCGGCCGCGGCGAGTGCTTCGTCGAGCGCTACCTCGACCGCCCCCGGCACGTCGAGACCCAGTGCCTGGCCGACGCCCACGGCAGCGTCGTCGTCGTGTCCACCCGCGACTGCTCGCTGCAGCGCCGCCACCAGAAGCTGGTCGAGGAGGCGCCCGCGCCCTTCCTCACCGACGACCAGCGCGCCCGGCTCGTCAGCGCCTCCAAGGCGATCCTGCGCGAGGCCGGCTACGTCGGCGCCGGCACCTGCGAGTTCCTCGTCGGCCAGGACGGCACCATCTCCTTCCTCGAGGTCAACACCCGGCTGCAGGTCGAGCACCCCGTCTCGGAGGAGGTGACCGGCTTGGACCTCGTCCGCGAGATGTTCCGGATCGCCGACGGCGAGGAGCTCGGCTACGACGACCCGGAGGTCCGCGGCCACTCCATCGAGTTCCGCATCAACGCCGAGGACGCGGGCCGGAACTTCATGCCCGCCCCCGGCACGCTGACCGCCTGGCGCGCGCCGTCCGGCCCCGGCGTCCGCGTCGACGAGGGCTACCTGGCCGGGATGACCGTGCCCGGCGCCTTCGACTCCCTGGTGGCCAAGGTCGTCGTCACCGGCCGCGACCGGGCCGAGGCGCTGGCCCGCTCCCGCCGCGCCCTGGCCGAGCTGGTCGTCGAGGGCATGCCGACCGTCGTGCCCTTCCACCGCGCCGTCCTCGACGACCCGGCCTTCACCGCCGCCGACGGCGTCTTCGGGGTGCACACCCGCTGGATCGAGACCGAGTTCACCGGCGCGATCGAGCCCTGGGCGGGCACCGCCGGCAGCGCCGAGCCGGCCGAGCGCACCCGGGTCGTCGTCGAGGTCGGCGGCAAGCGGCTGGAGGTCGTCGTGCCCGCCGGCCTCGGGGCGGGCACCGGCGCTGCCCCGGCCGCGGGGGGCCGCAAGCCCACCCGGCGCAGCGGGGGTGCGGCCGCGGCGAAGGCGCCGTCGGGCAACGCCCTCACCTCCCCGATGCAGGGCACCATCGTCAAGGTCGCCGTCGCCGAGGGCGACGCCGTGGCCAGCGGCGACCTCGTCGTCGTCCTCGAGGCGATGAAGATGGAGCAGCCGCTGACCGCGCACCGCAGCGGGGTCGTCGCCCGGCTCACCGCCGAGGTCGGGGCCACGGTCACCAGCGGCTCCACCCTCTGCGACATCGTCGACGCCTGAGCGGGTCGGCCGCCGGTGCCCGCGGACGCGTGAAAAAGGGGTAAGAACCCCGACGCCGATGAGGGCTCCGCGGAGCCGCGGGGCACACTGGGACCGTGGGTGAATTCCTGGTGCTGATCGTCATCGTCCTCCTGGTGGTGGGCGGCGCGTCGCTGTACCGCCGGCGCGCCATCGCCCAGCGCGAGGCCGTCCGGCGGGCCGAGCTGGAGACGCAGCTGTCGACCTCCAAGCGGGCCGCCGACGAGGACGTCACCAAGTTCGGCGAGGAGCTCCAGCGGCTCGACGTCGACGTCGCCGGGCACCCCCTGGACGAGGCGATGCAGCAGGACTACCAGCGCGCCCTGGACGCCTACGAGGACGCGAAGAGCTCTCTCGACGCGGTGCAGAAGCCCGACGAGATCAAGCACGTGACCGAGATCCTGGAGGACGGCCGCTACGCCGTCGCCTGCGTCAAGGCCCGGGTCGCCGACCGGCCGCTGCCGGCCAAGCGCCCGCCCTGCTTCTTCAACCCCGCCCACGGACCGTCGTCCCAGGACGTCCAGTGGGCCCCGCCCGGGGGCGCCCAGCGCGCCATCCCGGCCTGCCCCGCCGACGCCGAGCGCGTGCTCGCCGGCGCCGACCCCTACATCCGCACCGTCCAGGTCGGCGCCCAGCGGGTGCCCTACTGGGAGGGCGGTCAGGCCTACGCCCCCTGGGCGCAGGGCTACTACAGCCGCTGGAGCGGCAGCGACATGCTCTCCGGCATGCTGATCGGCAGCTTCCTGTTCGGCGGCATGGGCAACGTCTTCGGCGGTGTCGGCGAGGGCCTCGGCGGGCTGGGCGAGGGCCTCGAAGGCCTCGGCGACGGGATCGGCGAGGGCTTCGAGGGCATCGGCGACGGCATCGGCGAGATGTTCGGCGGGCTCTTCGGCGGCGACTGAGCCGCCGCCCCTGTGGATCCAGCGCTCGACCGTCCGCACCGCCCCTGAGGGGTGTCTCGAGGACGTCGAGCGCTGACTTCCCGGGGAGAACCCCCGGTCAGCGCCAGCAGAGCCGGTCGACCAGTCCCGTCAGCGTCTCCGAGCAGCCCCGCTCCAGCTTGAGCGTGGCCAGGGGGTCGCCCCGGGTGGCGCCGCGGTTGACGATCACCGTCGGGCGCTCGGCCTTGGTCTGGTGGCGGACGAACCGCAGCCCCGACATCACCGTCAGCGACGAGCCCAGGACGACCAGCACCTCGGCGCGGTCGACGAGGGCGTAGGCCTGCTCGACGCGCGGCTTGGGCACCGACTCCCCGAAGAAGACGACGTCGGGCTTCAGCCGGCCGCCGCAGCCCTCGCAGCCGGCGAGCACGAAGCCGGTCCAGTCCTCGACGACGGCGTCGCCGTCCGGTCTGAGCTCCGCGTGCTCCAGGACGGGCGGCTCGTCGAGGTCCGGGTTGAGCGCGGCCAGCCGCTGCTGCAGGTCCAGCCGCGCGCTGACGTCGCCGCAGTCCAGGCAGACCACGTCGGCGATCCGGCCGTGCAGGTCGATCACCGTGCGGCTGCCCGCGGCAGCGTGCAGGCCGTCGACGTTCTGGGTCAGGACCCCCTGCAGGCCGGCGTCCTCGAGCTCGGCGAGCGCGACGTGGCCGGCATTGGGCGAGGCCTCCCCGATCCGGCGGAAGCCGAGGTAGCTGCGCGCCCAGTACCGGCGCCGCGCCTCCTCCGAACCCACGAACTCCTGGAACTGCATGGGGGTGGCCCGCACCGACGTCGGCCCGCGGTAGTCCGGGATCCCGGAGTCGGTGCTCATCCCCGCCCCGGTCAGCGCGACCCAGCGACGGCCGCGCAGCAGGTCGGCGACCGCCGCGGCGGCGTCGACGTCGGGCAGCACGCTCACGGCCCCGAAGGTACCCGGCGGGGCAACCGGCTCCCCGTGGCCCGAGCCTGTCGGGGACCCTTCGACAGGCTCAGGGAGCGGGGCCGGGGCGCGAGGGGGAGGGATCAGCTCAGCTGATGATCGAGCGGGTGCCGTGCAGCCGGCGTGCGGCCTCGGCCAGCGAGCCGGTCATCGAGGGGTAGACGGTGAAGGACTGGGAGACCTGGTCCACCGTCAGCCGCTCGGCGACGGCGATGGCCACCGGGTAGATCAGCTCGCTGGCCCGCGGGGCCACGACCACGCCGCCGATGACGATGCCGGTGACGCTGCGGCAGAACAGCTTGACGAAGCCGTCGCGGCTGCCCTGCATCTTGGCCCGCGGGTTGCCCCGGAGCGGCAGGGTCACCGTCCGGGCCTGCACCTCGCCGGCGTCGACCTGGGTCTGGCTGACCCCGACCGTCGCGATCTCGGGGGCGGTGAAGACGTTGGCCGAGACGGTCTTGAGGTCCAGCGGGGAGACGGCGTCGCCGAGCGCGTGCCACATGGCGATCCGGCCCTGCATGGCGGCGACCGAGGCGAGGGCGAAGACGCCCGTGCAGTCGCCGGCGGCGTAGACGCTGCGGGCCGAGGTGCGCGAGACCCGGTCGACGGTGATGAAGCCGGCGTCGCTGACCTCGACGCCGGACTCGGCCAGGCCCATGTCGGAGGTGTTGGGGATCGAGCCGACGGCCACCAGGCAGTGCGAGCCGACGACCTCCCGGCCGTCGCTGAGGGTGACGGTGACCGAGTCGCCGTCCCGGGTCACGGTCTCGGCGCGGGAGCGCTGCAGGACCGTCAGGCCGCGGCGGGCGAAGACGTCCTCCAGCACCTGGGCGGCGTCGGCGTCCTCGCCGGGCAGCACCCGGTCGCGGGAGGAGATGAGCACGACCTCGGAGCCCAGGGCGTCGTAGGCGCTGGCGAACTCGGCGCCGGTGACGCCGGACCCGACGACGATCAGCCGCTCCGGCAGCTCGGTGAGGTTGTAGAGCTGGGTCCAGTTGAGGATCCGCTCGCCGTCGGGCTGCGCGGAGGCCAGCTGACGCGGCCGGGCGCCGGTGGCCAGCAGGACCACGTCGGCGTCGAAGCTGCGCTCGCCCTCGGCGGTCTGGGCGACGACCCGGTCGGGCCCGTCGAGCCGGCCGCGGCCGATGACCAGCTCGACGTTCTCACGCTGGATCCGCTCGCAGATGTCGTCGGACTGCTTGCGCGCCAGGTCGAGCACCCGAGCGTTCACCGCGGCCAGGTCGACGCTGACGACGGCGTCGGCGTGCCCGCTCTCGGCGTCGCCGAAGCGCAGGCCCAGCTCGGCGGAGGCGCGGACCTCCGTCATCACCTCGGCCGTCGCGATCAAGGTCTTGGAGGGCACGCAGTCGGTCAGCACGGCCGAACCGCCGAGGCCGTCGGTGTCGATCAACGTCACCTCGCCGCCCAGCTGGCTGCCGACGAGGGCGGCCTCGTACCCACCGGGTCCACCACCGACGATCACCACGCGAGTCACCGGTCCAGTGTTCCATGCACGGCCGATAGCCTCCTGCTCGTGCTGTACGCCGCCTACGGAAGCAACCTGGACCCCGCCCAGATGGCTGAGCGCTGCCCGCACTCCCCCTTGCGGGGCACGGGCTGGCTGCAGGGCTGGCGGCTGACGTTCGGCGGGGAGGGCTGGGACGGACCGCTGCCGACCGTCGTCGAGCAGCCCGACGAGCACGTCTTCGTCGGCCTCTACGACGTCACCGCGCCCGACGAGCAGTCCCTCGACATCTGGGAGAGCGCCAACTCGGGGCTGTACGAGAAGGTGCGGGTCCGCGTCGAGACGCTGGAGGGCGAGCTGGCCGCCTGGGTCTACGTCCTGCACGACTTCGAGGGCGGCGTGCCCAGCGCGCGCACCCTCGGCATCCTCGCCGACGCGGCCGAGGCCGCCGGCGCCCCGAAGGACTACCTGACCGAGCTGCGCGGCCGGCCCTGCACCAGCGGCTGGTGACCCCGGCCGGGCCCCGGGACGCCGACCACCGCCGCGGCCGGTCCCCCGCGGCGCCCCCGTAGGCTGCCGCCATGTCGACTGACCCGTACGCCCTGGCCGAGGAGGCCGCCGCGGCGCTCCGCGACCGCTTCGCGCTGGAGAGCATCGACCTGGCCTTCGTGCTGGGCTCGGGCTGGTCCGCGGCCGCCGACGACCTCGGCGAGGTCCTCGGCCGCTGCCCGCTGGCCGAGCTGCCGGGCTTCGCGGCCCCCACCGTCGTCGGGCACGGCGGCGAGCTGCGGGTCGTCCGCACCGGCAGCGGCAAGGTGGCGGCCCTGTTCACCGGCCGGACGCACTACTACGAGGGGAAGGGCGTCGCCCAGGTCGTGCACGGCGTCCGCACCGCCGCCGCCGCGGGCGCCCGCACCCTGGTGCTGACCAACGGCTGCGGCGGGCTGAACCCCGCCTGGTCCCCCGGCACGGCCGTGCTGATCCGCGACCACGTCAACCTCACCGCCGCCACCCCGCTGGTCGGGGCACGCTTCGTCGACATGACCGACGCCTACGCCCCGCGGCTGCGCGACCTGGCCCGGACAGTCGACGCCGAGCTGGCCGAGGGCGTCTACGTCCAGTTCCCCGGCCCGAGCTACGAGACCCCCGCCGAGGTGCGGATGGCCGGCGTGCTGGGCGGCGACCTCGTCGGCATGTCGACCGCGCTGGAGACCATCGCCGCCCGCGAGGCGGGTCTCGAGGTGCTCGGCATCTCGCTGGTCACCAACCTGGCCGCCGGCATCTCCCCTACCCCGCTGCACCACGCCGAGGTCCTGGAGGCCGGCCGCGCCGCCGTCCCGCAGCTGAGCCGCCTGCTGGCCGGGCTCGGCGCGGCGCTCTGAGGCGGGGGCAGCCGTGAGCGACTCCGCCATCGACGACCTGGCCCGCACCGTCGCCGCCTGGACCGCGCAGGACCCCGACCCGGCCACCCGCGCCGAGGCCGAGGAGCGCCTGGACCGCGCCCGGTCCGGGGACGCCGACGCCCGCGCCGCGCTGGCCGACGCCTTCGGCAGCCGGCTCGCCTTCGGCACCGCCGGCCTGCGCGGCGCCCTGGGCGCCGGGCCCAACCGGATGAACCGCGTCGTCGTCGGCCAGGCTGCCGCCGGGCTGGCCGGCTACCTGCTCGCCCACGACGCCGGCGGGCAGCGGGTGCTGGTCGGCTACGACGCGCGGCACGGGTCGGCCGTCTTCGCCCGCGACACCGCGGAGATCCTCGCCGCGGCCGGCTTCGAGACGCTGCTGACCGCCGCCCCGACGCCCACCCCCGTCGTCGCCTTCGGCATCCGGCACCTCGGCTGCGCCGCGGCCGTCGTCGTCACCGCCTCGCACAACCCGCCGCAGGACAACGGCTACAAGGTCTACCTGGGCGACGGCTCCCAGATCGTCCCTCCGGCCGACGCCGAGATCGCGGCGGAGATCGCGCGGGTCGCCGCCGGGGACCTGGCCGACGTCCCGCGCAGCCCGGCCTACCGGGTCGTCGGCGATGAGCTGCTCGACGCCTACCGCGACCGGGTGGCGTCGCTGGTCCACGCCGACGCACCGCGGGACCTGCGCTGGGTCTACACCCCGATGCACGGCGTCGGCGGCGCGCTGGTCGAGCAGGTGGTCGCGGCCGCGGGGTTCCCCGCCGCGCGGGTGGTCGCCGCCCAGGCCGAGCCCGACCCCGACTTCCCCACCGTGCCCTTCCCCAACCCGGAGGAGCCGGGCGCCATCGACCTCGCCCTCGCCGAGGCGGAGGCGGCCGGGGCCGACCTCGTCGTCGCCAACGACCCGGACGCCGACCGCTGCGCCGCGGCCGTGGTCGTCGACGGCGGCTGGCGGATGCTGTCCGGCGACGAGCTGGGCGCGCTGCTCGGCGACGACGCCCTGCGCCGCGGCGTCCGCGGCACCTACGCCTGCTCGGTCGTCTCCAGCACCCTGCTGTCCCGGCTGGCCGCCGCGTCGGCCCAGCCCTTCGTCGCCACCCTCACCGGCTTCAAGTGGATCGGCCGGGTCCCCGGCCTGGCCTTCGGCTACGAGGAGGCCATCGGCTACTGCGTCGACCCGCAGGCCGTGCCGGACAAGGACGGCATCTCGGCCCTCGTCCGGGTGCTGGCGCTGGCCGCCGAGCTGCGGGCGCACGGCCGCACGCTGGCCGACCGGCTGGACGAGATCGCCCGGGTGC
The DNA here is from genome assembly GCF_017876495.1 of Microlunatus capsulatus. Classification (NCBI taxonomy): domain Bacteria; kingdom Bacillati; phylum Actinomycetota; class Actinomycetes; order Propionibacteriales; family Propionibacteriaceae; genus Microlunatus; species Microlunatus capsulatus. The sequence continues at coordinate 1,432,760 of NZ_JAGIOB010000001.1, forward strand.
ACGGCGTCCACCACACCAGCCAGCTGTCGGTCCGGGTCGCCGACCTCGCCCTGATCGGCGAGGCGATGGCCCGGCTGCGCGCCGCCCCACCCTCGACCCTGGCCGGCGAGCCGGTCGTGGTGGAGGACCTGGCCCCCGGCTCGGCCGCGCTGCCCCCGACCGACGCCGTGCTGCTGCGCGGCGCCAGCACCCAGGTCGTCGTCCGGCCCTCCGGCACCGAGCCCAAGCTCAAGTGCTACCTGGAGGTCCGCGAGGACCCGACGGCCGACCTCGTCGCCGCCCGCGCCCGCGCCCGGGACCGGATGGCGCAGGTCCGCACCGAGATGAGCACCGCCCTCGGCCTCTGAGCGGCCGGGGGCCCGACGCCCGAGCAGAGGAGCCCCGATGTACCTCATCGTCGTGAAGTTCGAGACCACGCCGGACTGGACCGAGCGCTGGCCGGACCTGGTGGCGGGCTTCACCGCCGCCACCCGGCAGGAGCCCGGCAACCTCTGGTTCGAGTGGTCGCGCAGCCTCGAGGAGCCGCACGTCTTCGTCCTCGTCGAGGCCTTCACCGACGACGGCGCCGGCCCGCACGTCAGCAGCCCGCACTTCGCCCGCGCCATGGAGGAGATGCGGCCGGCCCTGGCCAGCACGCCACGGATCGTCAGCCGTCAGGTCGAGGGCAGCGGCTGGGACACGATGGGCGAGCTGCAGGTCGACTGACAGCCACGTCCCGCACCCCGGAGGAACCCCCGTGACCACCCGCAGCAGCAGCCCGACGCGGGCCCAGCGGCTCGACGTCCTGCCGTTCACCCGCGAGCACCGGCGCCTGCTGGTGGGCTCGGGCACCGGCTGGGCGCTCGACGCGCTGGACGTCGGGCTGGTCTCGTTCATCATCGCCCAGCTCACCGTGCAGTGGCGGCTGACGCCCGGAGAGGCGTCCTGGATCGCCTCGATCGGCTTCGTGGGGATGGCGATCGGGGCGGCGGTGGGCGGGCTCCTCGCCGACCGCTTCGGCCGGCGGCAGGTGTTCGCGCTCACCCTGCTGGCCTACGGGCTGATGACCGGCGTCTCCGCGCTGTCCTGGTCGCTGGCGGCCCTGCTGGTCTTCCGCTTCCTCGTCGGCCTCGGGCTCGGCGCCGAGCTGCCCGTGGCCTCCACGCTGGTCAGCGAGTTCGCGCCCGCGCGGATCCGGGGCCGGGTCGTCGTCGTGCTGGAGTCGTTCTGGGCCGTCGGCTGGACCCTGGCGGCGCTCATCGGCTTCCTCGTCGTCCCCCGCGGCGACGACGGCTGGCGCTGGGCGCTGGCCCTCGGCGCCGTGCCCGCCCTGTACGCCGTCGTCGTCCGGCTGGGGCTGCCGGAGTCCGTCCGCTTCCTGGAGTCGGCGGGCCGCCACGACGAGGCCGAGCGCGTGGTGCGCCGCTTCGAGGACTCCGCCGACGGCCGCCGCGCCGCGGGAGCCCCGCCCGAGCCCGACGAGCCGGCCGAGGCCGCCGGCGCGGCGACCGGCGGCCGGGTGGCCGCCCTGTGGGCACGACCGCTCCGCCGGCGCACGGCCGCGCTCTGGGCCGTCTGGTTCTGCGTCAACTTCTCCTACTACGGCGCCTTCATCTGGCTCCCCAGCCTGCTCTACGCCTCGGGGTTCTCGCTGGTCCGCTCGTTCGGCTACACGCTGCTCATCACCCTCGCCCAGCTGCCGGGCTACGCCGTGGCGGCGGTGCTGGTGGAGCGCTGGGGGCGGCGCCGCACCCTCGTCGCCGCCCTGGTGGGCTCGGCCGCCGCGGCCGCGCTGTTCGCCGGCGCGGGCAGCACGGCCACGGTGCTGACGGCGGGGATGCTGCTCTCGTTCTTCAACCTCGGCGCCTGGGGCGCCCTGTACGCGGTGACGCCGGAGCTCTACCCCACCTCGCTGCGCGGCACCGGGGCGGGCTGGGCCGCGGGCGTCGGCCGGATCGCCTCGGTGGTCGCCCCCCTGTGCGTGCCCCTGCTGAGCGGGGCCGGCGGCACCGGCCTGGTCTTCGGCGTCTTCGCCGGGGTGTTCGTCCTGGCCGCCGCGGCGGCGACCGCCCTGCCCGAGCTCCGCGGGCGGGCGCTGGCCGAGGGCTGAGCGCCTTCCTCGTGTAGCAGGTGGTGGACACACCAGCCGGTTCTGGTGTACCACTGGGTCACCACACGAGCCCAGGAGCGACCATGACCGGACCCACCCTTCTGCTGCTGCTCCTGCTCGCCCTCCTCGGCGGGGCGCTGGTCAGCGCGGCGACCGCGGGGCGGCGCGAGCAGCCCCTGGCCCCGCTGGACGCGGCGTCCGCGGACGCCGTCCGGACGACGACGGGCCGGGCCCGCTCCCGCGCCCTGCTGGGGCTGGTCGCCGCGGCGGCGACGGCGGTCGGACTGCTGGCCCTGCAGGGCGCCCGACCGGGGTGGCTCGGGCTCCCCCTGGCGGTGGCGCCCGGGCTCGCCGCGTCGGCCGGCCTGCTGGTCTTCAGCGCCGTCCCGGCCGCCCGCCGCCCGCCCGCCCCGGCCACCAGCGGCTCCCTCGACCGGCGCCACCCCTGGTCCTTCGCCGGTCGTCGGCCGTTCGCCGTCCCGGCCCTGGCCGGCGCCGTGCTCGTCGTCGCCCTCGGAGCCGGCGCGGCGCTCGCCTCGCCCGACGCGCAGGGTCGCCGGCGCACCTTCACGGCCGTCTCGGCCGACGGCGTGGTCACCGGCACCGCGAGCCCCTTCCCGGGCGGCTACTACGGCCTCCCCGTGCTCGTCGTCGCCCTGCTCCTGCTGGCCGCGGCCTGGCTGGCCCTGCACCGGGTGGCCACCACCTCGGCCCTGCCCGGTCCGGGCCTGCAGGCTGCCGACCGCCGGTGGCGCACCGCCAGCACCCGCGTCGTCAGCCGGATGGCCACCGCGGCCCTGCTGGGCTACGCCGGCGGCGTGCTCGCGGTGGGAGGCTCGGCCGTCCACCGCACCGCCGCCGGGATGGCGCTCAACGGCGTCGACGGCTTCGGCGCCGCGGCCACCGGCGCCGCCGTCGTCGCCGTCCTGGGCGCGCTGCTGCTCCTGCTGGGCGGGGTCGCCGTCGGCGGGGCGGTGGCCGCGGCGCTGGGCACGACCGCCGCCCCCGCACCCGTGGCCGTCGCCGCGGAGCAGGTGGGGAGCGGCCGTTGATCACCGTCGACCACGCCAGCGCCGTCCCCCCGTTCGAGCAGATCCGGACCCAGCTGGCCGACCAGGTGCGCAGCGGGACCCTGGCCGCCGGTCACCGGCTGCCCTCGATCCGCCAGCTCGCCGGCGACCTGCAGGTGGCGACGGGCACCGTCGCCCGGGCCTACGCCGAGCTGGAGGCGGCCGGCCTGCTCACCACCAGCCGCGCCAGCGGGACCCGGGTCCGCGACGGGCAGGCCGTCGACCTGGAGCTGCGCCGGGCCGCCGAGCGCTTCGTCCGGCTGGCTCGCCAGCGGTCGGTGCCCCTCGCCGACGCCCTCGGCACGGTGCGCGCGGTCTGGTCGGGCGTCGACGGCTGATGTCCGACCAGATGTGCGGCCCTTCTGCTGATCGGCGCTAGTATCTCCGCCATCGGTGGCACGAGGCCGCAGATCTTGTCGTCAGGAGGGTCCATGGCAGAGCGCACGCACGTCTCCCCCGCCGAGGTGCACGAGGTGCTGGGGCGGCACGTCCTCACCGACGGGATGAAGCTCGTCGTCGACCTGCGGCGCAGCCGCGGCTCGCGGCTGGTGGACGCCCGCACGGGCGAGCGCTACCTCGACCTCTACACGTTCTTCGCCTCGGCCCCCCTGGGCATCAACCCGCCCGGGCTGGCCGACGACCCGACCTTCCTGGCCGAGCTGGCCGAGGTCGCCGCCAACAAGCCGGCCAACCCGGACATGTACACCACGGCCTACGCCGAGTTCGTCGCCACCTTCGTCCGCGTGCTGGGCGACCCGGCCCTGCCGCACCTGTTCTTCGTCGAGGGCGGGGCGCTGGCGGTGGAGAACGCGCTCAAGGCCGCCTTCGACTGGAAGAGCCGGCACAACGAGGCCGCCGGCCGCGACCGCCGGCTGGGCACCAAGGTGCTGCACCTGACCCACGCCTTCCACGGCCGCTCGGGCTACACGCTCTCGCTCACCAACACCGAGCCCGGCAAGACCGACCGCTTCCCGCAGTTCGACTGGCCGCGCATCGACGTGCCCGCCGTCCGCTTCCCGCTCGCCGACCACCTGGCCGAGGTCGAGGCCGCCGAGCAGCACGCGCTGGAGCAGGCCCGGCAGGCGTTCGCCGCGCACCCGCACGACATCGCCGCCTTCATCGCCGAGCCGATCCAGGGCGAGGGCGGGGACAACCACGTCCGGGCCGAGTTCTTCGCCGCCCTGCGCGACATCGTGCACGCCCACGACGCGCTGTTCGTCTTCGACGAGGTCCAGACCGGCGTCGGGACCACCGGGAGCGCCTGGGCCTACCAGCAGCTGGGCGTCCAGCCGGACCTCGTCGCGTTCTCGAAGAAGACCCAGGTGGGCGGGGTGATGGGCGGCGGCCGGGTCGACGAGGTGCCCGACAACGTCTTCACCGTCTCGGGCCGGATCAACTCCACGTGGGGCGGCGGGCTCACCGACATGGTCCGCTCGCGCCGGCTGCTCGAGATCATCGAGGCCGAGGGGCTGATCGAGCAGGCAGGACCTAAGGGCGAGCGGCTGCAGGCCGGGCTGCGCGCGCACGCCGAGGCGCACGGCCTGGTGGACAACGTCCGCGGCCGCGGGCTCTTCGTCGCCTGCGACCTCCCCGACACCGCGACCCGGGCTGCCCTCGTCGCCGACCTGCACGACGTCGAGCACGTCATCGTGCTGCCCTGCGGCCCGCGGTCGGTCCGCTTCCGTCCCGCCCTGTCCATCACCGAGGATGAGGTCGACGAGGCAGTCGCCGCCTTCGGCCGCTCGCTCGCCCGCACCGCCGCCCCCGCACGCCAGCTCCAGGAGTCCGCCCGATGAGCACCCCCGCCAGCCCCGCCCCCGTCAGCAGCGTCGTCGCGGGCTCCCCCGTGCCCGGCGGCCGGACGGTGAGCAGCACGAATCCCGCGCACCTGGACCGGGTGGTCGGCGAGGTCGTGCTGGCCGGCGCCGACACCTTCGTGGCCGGGGCCGAGGCCGCCCGGAAGGCGCAGGAGGGCTGGGCCGCCGTGCCCGCCCCCGTCCGCGGCCGGGCCATCGCCCACATCGGCCGCCTGGTCGAGGACAACGCCGAGGCGCTGGCCCGGCTGGTCACCGACGAGATCGGCAAGCCCTACGCCGAGGCCCTCGGCGAGGTCCGCGAGATCGTCGACACCTGCGACTTCTTCCTGGGCGAGGGCCGCCGGCTCTACGGCCAGACGGTGCCCAGCGAGATGCCCGACAAGCAGCTGTTCACCTTCCGCAAGCCCGTGGGCGCCGTCGCGATCATCACCGCCGGCAACTTCCCCGTCGCGGTCCCGTCCTGGTACATCGTGCCGGCGCTGCTGGCCGGCAACACCGTCGTCTGGAAGCCCGCGGAGTACTCCGCCGTGGTCAGCGCGGCCTTCCACGAGCTGTTCGTCCGCGGCGGCGGCCTGCCGGACGGTGTCTTCAACGTCGTGCACGCCGACGGCGCGGCGACGTCGGAGGGGCTGGCCCGCGCACTGGAGGCCGGGCTGGTCGACAAGGTCGGCTTCACCGGCTCCTCCCCCGTCGGCCGCGAGATCGGCGCCCTGACCGGGCGGCACCTGCAGAACGCGTGCCTGGAGCTGGGCGGCAAGAACCCGCTGGTGGTGACGCCCAGCGCCGACCTGGACCTGGCCGTCGAGGGCGCCCTGTTCTCGGGCTTCGGCACCGCCGGCCAGCGCTGCACTTCGCTGGGCACCGTCATCGTGCACGCGTCGGTGCACGAGGAGTTCCTGCGCCGGCTGGACGCCGCCGTGGCCGGCGCGGCCGTCGGCGACCCGCGCGAGGACGTGCTCATGGGGCCGCTGCTCGACGCCAAGTTCGCCGAGCGCTACGAGGAGTACCTGACCTGGGTGCAGCCGCACCACCGCGTCCGCGGGGCGCAGGGCCGGATCACGGCTGACAACCCCCGGGCCGGCTTCGTCGGCGACCCGGCGGCAGGCCTGTTCTACCACCCCGTGGTCGTCGACGGGGTGCGCCCGGGTGATCGTCTCTTCGACGAGGAGACGTTCGGGCCGGTCATCGGCGTCACGACCTACGAGACGCTGGCCGAGGCCGTCGACCTGGCCAACGCCCCGGGCTACGGGCTGTCGTCGGCGATCTACACCGCCGACGCCACGGAGGCCTTCACCTTCCGCGACCGGATCGGCGCGGGGATGGTGAGCATCAACAACTCGACCTCCGGCGCGGAGGCCCACCTGCCCTTCGGCGGCAACGGCAAGTCGGGCAACGGCTCGCGGCAGTCCGGCATCTGGGTGCTCGACCAGTTCACCCGCTGGCAGTCGGTCAACTGGGACTACTCCGGGCGGCTGCAGAAGGCCCAGATGGACGTCGTCGAGCTGGTCCCCGACACCACCTTCCGGCTGCCCGGCTAGTCCCGTGCACCCGCTCGACGCCGCCACCCGCACCGCCCTGTCCGAGTTGTCAGAAGTGAGGACGGTGAGGACCGATCTCAGTTCTGACACCTCGGCACTCGAATGGTGGGAGGGGATCTTCGACGCGCAGGCGACCAGCCGGCACCTCGACCTCGTGGCCCGCGAGCTGCAGGCCCGCGGCGAGGGCTTCTACACGATCAGCTCGGCGGGGCACGAGGCGAACGCCCTGGTCGCGGCAGCGCTGCGGCCGACCGACCCGGCGCTGCTGCACTACCGCTCGGGCGGCTTCTACGCGGCGCGCGCGGCGCAGGTGCCGGGCAGCACGCCCGTCCGCGACGTCCTGCAGGGGCTGATGGGGCTGGCCGACGAGCCCATCGCGGGTGGCCGGCACAAGGTGTTCGGCCACCCCGACCTGGCCGTCATCCCGCAGACCTCGACCATCGCCTCGCACCTGCCGCGGGCCGTCGGGCTCGCGCTGGCCCTCCACCGGGCGCACCGGCTGGGCGTCGCGTGCCCCTGGCCGCGCGACGCCGTCGTCGTCGCGTCCTTCGGCGACGCCTCGGCCAACCACTCGACGCTGACCGGCGCCGTCGGCACCGCCCTCAACGCCGCCCACCGCGGCCTCGACGTCCCCCTGCTGCTGGTCTGCGAGGACAACGGCTACGGCATCTCGGTGCCCACCCCGGCCGGCTGGGTGGAGCACGCCTACGGGTCCCGGCCAGGCCTGGACTACGTCGCCGTCGACGGCGACGACCCGGGCGCCGCCTGGCCTCAGATCCGCGACGCCGCCGCACGGGTCCGGCGCGGGCGTCGTCCGCTCTTCCTGCACCTGCGCACGGTCCGCTTCCTCGGCCACGCCGGCAGCGACGCGGAGGTCAGCTACCGCACCCCCCGCGCGATCGAGGCCGACTACGCCCGCGACCCGCTGCTGGGCACCGCGCGGGTGCTCGCCGGGCGGGGCGTCGCCCCGGCCGCCCTGCTGGAGCGCTACACCGCCGCCCGGGCCGTCGTCGACGCCGAGGCGGACCGGCTGCGCGGTGGCCGGCGGCTCGGGTCCGCACCGGAGGTGATGGCGCCGCTCGCCCCGCGCCGGCCCGAGCGGGTGGCGCGGGCGGCGGAGGCGTACCGGCCTCCCCCCGGGCCCGGGGACGGGCGGACGCTGGCCGAGAGCGTGAACGCCGCCCTGGCCGGGATCCTCGAGGCCGACCGCCGGGTGCTGGTCTTCGGCGAGGACGTGGGCGTCAAGGGCGGGGTCTACGGCGTCACGGGCGGGCTGGCCCGGCGCTTCGGCGCCGCGCGGGTCTTCGACAGCGTCCTCGACGAGCAGTCGATCCTGGGGATGGCGCTGGGGGCGGGGCTCGCGGGGCTGGTGCCGGTGCCCGAGATCCAGTACCTGGCCTACCTGCACAACGCCGAGGACCAGCTGCGCGGCGAGGCCGCCACCCTGCGGTTCTTCTCCTCCGGCCGGTTCCCCAACCCGCTGGTGGTCCGGGTGGCCGGGCTCGCCTACCAGCGCGGGTTCGGCGGGCACTTCCACAACGACAACGCGCTGGGCGTGCTCCGCGACATCCCCGGCCTGGTGCTGGCCTGCCCCAGCCGCGGCGACGACGCCGCCGCCATGCTGCGCACCTGCGTCGCCGCGGCGGCCGCCGACGGGACGGTGGCGGTGTTCCTGGAGCCGATCGCGCTCTACCACCGCCGCGACCTGCACGAGCCGGGCGACGGCGGCTGGCTGAGCGCCGACGACGCGGGCCACGTGCCGGTCGGCCGCGCCCGGCTGCACCCGCCCGAGGACGGCGGCGCTCCCGACCTGACGCTGGTCACCTTCGGCAACGGGGTCCTGATGAGCCTGCGGGTGGCCCGCCGGCTGAGCGGCCGGGGCCTCCGGGTCGCGGTGCTGGACCTGCGCTGGCTCGCCCCGCTCCCCCTGGACGACCTGCTGGCCGCCGCCCGGGCGTCGGGCCGGGTGCTGGTCGTCGACGAGACCCGGCACGCCGGCGGCGTTGGCGAGGGCGTCGTCACGGCCCTGGTCGAGCACGGCCACGACGGCGCGCTGGCCCGGGTGGCCAGTGCGGACTCCTTCGTGCCGCTCGGACCCGCGGCCGCGCACGTACTGCTCGACGAGGACGAGATCGAGCTCGCCGCGCTCACCCTGGCCGCGAGGCCCGGACCCCCTGATGACACCACCACCACCGGAGGACGGACATGACCCGCACCACCCCCCTGGAGCTGCTGGGTGTGGACCACCTGCTCAGCGAGGACGAGCGCGACGTGCAGGCCGCGGTCCGCGACTTCGTCACCACCCGGGTGAAGCCGCACGTCGCGGGCTGGTTCGAGCGCGGCGAGATCGACCGCGGTCTGCTGTCCGACGCCGGCTCGCTCGGCCTGCTGGGCATGCACCTGGAGGGCTACGGCTGCGCGGGGACCAACGCCGTCTCCTACGGCCTGGCCTGCCTGGAGCTGGAGGCCGGCGACTCCGGCGTGCGCAGCATGGTCTCGGTGCAGGGCTCGCTGGCCATGTTCGCGATCCACGCCTTCGGCAGCGAGGAGCAGAAGCAGGTCTGGCTGCCGGGGATGGCGCGCGGCGAGCTCGTCGGCTGCTTCGGGCTCACCGAGCCCGACTTCGGCTCCAACCCGGCCGGCATGCGCACCCGGGCCAAGCGCGACGGCGACGGCTGGCTGCTCAACGGCACGAAGATGTGGATCACCAACGGCTCGATCGCCGACGTCGCCGTGGTCTGGGCCGCGACCGACGAGGCCGAGGGCGCCAAGGGCATCCGCGGGTTCGTCGTCCCCACCGGCACGCCCGGGTTCTCGGCACCGGCCATCGGCCACAAGCTCTCGCTGCGCGCGTCGGTGACCTCGGAGCTGGTGCTGGAGGACGTGCACCTGCCGGCCGACGCCGTCCTGCCCGGGGTCACGGGCCTGCGCGGGCCGCTCTCCTGCCTCAACGAGGCACGGTTCGGCATCGTCTTCGGCGCCCTGGGCGCGGCCCGCGACTGCCTGGAGAGCGCCCTGGACTACGCCGCCACCCGGGAGATCTTCGACAAGCCGCTGGCCTCGTTCCAGCTCACCCAGGCGAAGCTGGCCGACATGGCGCTGGAGCTGCAGAAGGGCTTCCTGCTGGCCCTGCACCTGGGCCGGCTGAAGGACGACCACCGTCTGGAGCCGCGCCAGATCAGCCTCGGCAAGCTGAACAACGTCCGCGAGGCCCTGCAGATCGCCCGCGAGTGCCGCACCATCCTCGGCGCCAACGGCATCACGCTGGACTACCCGGTGATGCGGCACGCCAACAACCTCGAGTCGGTGCTGACCTACGAGGGCACCTCCGAGGTGCACCAGCTGGTCATCGGCCAGGCCCTCACCGGCGAGAACGCCTTCAGCTGACCGGCGACCGCGCCCTGAGCCTGTCGAAAGGCCTTCGACGAGCTCAGGCAGTGGTGGGCAGCGCAACTGCGGGAGGACGACAGCCCCGGACCTCGCTCCGCCCGTCGTCTTCCCGCAGTTGGTGCCCACACGCGCTGCGAGGCGCGAGTGCTGAACAACCGCACATCAGGGTCGCCGTCGGCGACGGTTTCTCAGCACTCACCGCCGCTGGCCGTCAGACCCGACTTCGCGCCCTGAGCCTGTCGAAGGGCCTTCGACGAGCTCAGGCAGCGGTGGGCAGCGCAACTGGCGCCGCGGGCGCGAGTGCTGAAGAACCACACATCTGGGCCCCCGTCGGCGACGGTTCTTCAGCACTCATCGGGGCTGTCTGACCAGCCCGACCCCGCATGCGAGACCCCTCGAACGGAGCGGACCTACTTGACGAAGGTCAGGCCCTTGAGGGTCTCGGTGTAGGCCGACCAGGTCTTCTTCGTCGCCGGCGCGTAGACGCTGGTCTTCAGGGTCCGGGCCTTGGTGTCGATGGTGACGACGCGGGTGGGGTTGGTGTCCCGGTCGTGCATCGTGGTCAGGAAGGAGTAGACCTTGTTGCCCTTCGCGCCGGTGTCGACGCGGGCCTTGCGGGCCTTGCCGGTGTGGCCGGAGAAGACGAACTTCACGTTGGGGTAAGGCCGGACGAGGTTCTTCCAGACGTACTCGGGGCTGGTGTCGCCGTAGCCGGCGTTGGTGGTGCCGATGCCGCCCGACTTGGTCAGGTAGTAGTGCGTCGAGATGATCACGTTGTAGTCCGGGTGGCTGGCGACGACCTTCTTCGCCCAGGCCACCACCGAGGCCCGCGGGCAGAACTCGAGGGTGAGCACCATCCACCTGAGCCCGCCGGCGGTGTACATCGTGAAGACGTTGTCCACCTTGCCCCGCTCGAACACGCCGCCCACGCCGCGGAAGTCGGCGGCGTCGAAGTAGGAGTTGAGGGTCTCGGTGTCGCGCAGCAGCGCGTTGCTCCGGGTGGCGTCGCGGGCGCTGCCGCCGACGCCGGTGGCCATCGTGTCGTGGTTCCCGACGGCGAAGGTGTAGGGCAGCCCCGCCTTCTCCAGCGGAGCCAGGCCGCGCTTGGCGTGCGCCCACTGCTCGTGGCCCGGGGTGTCCCAGTTGACGAGGTCGCCGGTCTGCAGCAGGAAGCTCATCTTCTTCTGCTGCAGGACCCAGCTGGACCGGTTGGTCAACCGGGTGTCGCCCGCGCTGATCACCTCCATCTGGGTGTCCGGGACGGCGGCGAAGGAGAACGTGGTGCCGGTCGTCGTCGCGATCGGCCTGCTCACCAGCCCGGCGGACCCGGTGGCGGGCACGGCGACGGGACGGGCCCAGAAGGCGACGCCCTCGCTGCGCCAGCCGGCCGCGGCCAGGGCCGTCGTCGAGGCCGGGCTGGTCACCATCTGGTGCCGGCCGCCGCGCGTCCACCGCTCGACGGGGGTGAGGCAGGCGGACGCCGTCGCGGACACGTGGAAGCGCACGCCCTGGTCGACGTAGCCCTGCTCCTCGGCCGCGCGCACGTCGGCGGCGTCGGCGCTGTAGAGGAAGTCGTCGGACCGGGCGGAGTAGAGCCGGTGCAGGCCGACGAGCCCCGGGCGGGCGGTCGCGGCGGCGCGGAAGGCGGCGCCCCGGTCGTCGGTGAAGCCGTAGGCGCTGCCGGCCCGGGCGGCCTCGTTCGTCGAGGTGGTCAGCAGGCCGGTTCCGCTGGCGGGCTTGACCCGGTGCAGCACCGGGGTGCTGAGGTCGGAGCAGCTGATCGCTGCGGCTGCGGGCCGCGCGCCGGGCGCGGCGACGAGGGCGGCCACCGCACCGAGCGCGACGAGCAGCGGGAGGAGGGGTCGGGGGGGTCGGGACATGCACGCGCTCCTAGAACTCACCCCGAGCCGCGCCCAGCCTAGCCGCGCCCCCGCCCGGCGCGCCGGGCGTTACCTGAAGTTGACGCCCGCGCGGGGAACCGGTCCCCCGCACGTCGTCGACGTCCGCCCCGTCCGGGCCGCGCAACGCGCGGGACGGCGCCCGTAGGATCGGCGCATGGCCGCCGACCACCCGACCTCCCCGGCCGGCGCCGCGGCCCCTCCGCCGGACCACCACCCCGTCGGCACCGTCATCCTGCTGGCCGGGGCGTCGGGCAGCGGGAAGTCCCGGCTGGCCCTGGCCACCGGCTGCCCCCGGCTCAACCTCGACGACTTCTACCACGACGGCGACCACCCCGGCCTGCCGCGCACGCTCGGCATCGTCGACTGGGACGACCCGCGCTCCTGGGACCGGGAGGCGGCCGTGGCCGCCGTCGTCCGCCTGTGCCGGACCGGGGTGGCCGACGTGCCCGTCTACGACATCGGCGCCAGCCGCCGCCGCGGCCACCGGGTCGTCGACCTCGCCGGCTCGCCCGTCCTGGTCGCCGAGGGCGTCTTCGCCCCCGAGGTCGTCGGCCCGCTGCGGGCCAGCGGCGTCCCGATGGACGCCGTCTACCTCGACCGCTCCCGCACGGCGACGATGCTGCGGCGCTTCCTGCGCGACGTCGCCGAGCGCCGCAAGCCCCTGGTCGTGCTCGTCCGCCGCGGGCTGGCCCTGTGGCGGGCCGAGCCCGGCATCCGGGCCCACGCGCTCGCCCAGGGCTGCCGGCCCGTCTCGATGGCGGCCGCGACCCGGGCCGTCGAGGCCGCCCGCCGCCCCCGGTCCTGAGCCGCCCAGCCCGCTTTTCCGCGCCTTTTCCCACGCCGGGAAAAGTGCCCCGGGGCTCAGGTCCGGGCATGTTTCTGGTCTCGTTCGAATAACGTTCCTCCCTCTCCCCGCGGGGCGCCCGGAACCGTTTCCCGCCGACCCGGGGCTCGGTTGTCCCGCTTCTGCGCGGGACCGTAGGGTGAGGTCACGCGCCACGGGCGCGGGCGTTGATGCGGGGGGTCAGCAGCAGAACTCGGCCGGGGAGAACGGAAGCTGAGGAGTGCACGTGCTGGACGGGACCGAGGCGACCCGGGACTCTCCTGAGGTCCGCCTGCAGAAGCTGGTGGAGGCCAACCACGCGATCGTCGCGGAGCTCTCCCTGGACGGGCTGCTGCGGCGCGTGGTCGAGTCGGCGCGCGAGATCGTCGGGGCCGAGTTCGCCGCCCTGGGCGTCGTCGGCCGCGACGGCCTGCTCGAGCAGTTCATCCACTGCGGGATGGACGTCGACGTGGTGGAGACCATCGGCGAGCTGCCGAAGGGCCGGGGGCTGCTGGGAGCGCTGCTCGAGCGCCCCGAGCCCATCCGGCTGCGGGCGCTCGCCGACGACCCCCGCTCCTCGGGCGTGCCGGACGGGCACCCGCCCATCGACTCGTTCCTCGGGGTCCCGATCCGCTCGGCCAGCTCGGTCTACGGCAACCTCTACCTCACCAACCGGATCGGCCAGCCCGAGTTCAGCGCCGAGGACCAGAACCTGGTGACGGCGCTGGCCGCCACCGCCAGCATCGCCGTCGAGAACGCCCGGCTGCACGCGCAGTCCCAGCGCCGCCAGGACTGGCTGCGGGCCAGCGCCGAGGTCAGCCACCGCCTGCTGGCCTCCGTCGACGAGGGCCCGGTGCTCGCCGAGGTCGCCACCTCGGTGCGGCGGCTCACCGGCGCCGACGCCGTCGCCATCCTGCTGCCCGCCGCCGACGACCCCGACCAGCTGGTCATGGAGGTCGTCGACGGCGGCGGCGCCGAGGGCCTCGACCGGCTGCGCGGCCTGCGCGTGCCGGTCCGCGGCAGCCAGGTCCAGCGCGTCATGCAGGAGGAGCGCAGCCGGGTCCTCGAGGGCTTCGAGGAGCGCGTCGCCGCCATCGGCGAGCTGGGCGCGTTCCCGGCCATCCGGCACGTCGTCGCCCTCCCCCTGCAGGGCACGGGGCGCCCGCGGGGGGCCATCGTCGCCGTCCGGATGGTCGACGAGCCCTTCAGCCCGGACGACCTCGAGCTGGCGGACGGCTTCGTCAGCCAGGCCGGCCTGGCCCTGGAGCTCGCCGACGCCCGCACCGACCACCACAAGCTGGCCATGCTGGAGGACCGGGCCCGGATCGCCCGCGACCTCCACGACCACGTGGTGCAGAAGCTCTTCGCCGCCGGCCTGACCCTGCAGGGCACGGCCACCATGGTGGGCGACGCCGACCTCCGCCGGCGGCTGGCCGGGGCGGTCGACAACCTCGACGACACCATCCGGACCATCCGGACGTCGATCTTCGAGCTGCAGGAGCCGAACCTGCCGGGCGCCTCGGTGCGGAGCCGGGTGATGCGGGTCCTCGGGGAGATGACGCCGGTGCTCGGCTTCGCCCCGCTGCTCTCCTTCGACGGGCCGCTGGACACGGTGGTGGACGAGAGCCTGGGGCACGAGGTGGAGGCGGTGCTGCGCGAGTCGCTGACCAACGCGGCCAAGCACGCCCGGGCCGGCGCGGTGGCCGTCCGGCTGGTCACCGCCGCCCGCACGCTGACCCTGACCGTCGCCGACGACGGGGTGGGCCTGCGGCCCTCGGCCCGGCGCAGCGGCCTGTCGAACCTGCGGTTCCGGGCCGAGCAGCGCGGCGGCCGGCTGGAGCTGGAGCGGGCGCCGGAGGGCGGGCTGCTGGTGCGGTGGAGCATCCCGCTGCCCGGTTGAGAAGCCGTCGGGCACGCATTTCCGGGTGCGGCGGAGAAGGGCTGACAATGGCCGGGGAATGGTCCGCCCTCGGCTATCCTCATCCCCGACGGCGCGCATTTCCGGGGGGTCCCGCGGCCGTCGGAGAACCGCATTCCGGTGCGGCAGGACGACCCGGGAGATGTGCATGACCAGCAGCCAGCCGGCGACCAGCAGCCAGACCCAGGAGAGGCTCCGCAGCCTCGTCGTGGCCAACCGCGCCATCGTCGCGGAGCTGTCCCTGGACAGCCTGCTGCGCCTGATCGTCGAGTCGGCCCGCAAGGTCGTCGAGGCCGAGTACGCGGTGCTGGAGGTCGTCGGTCCGCACGGCACCCTGGAGCAGTTCATCCAGAGCGGCACCGACCTGCGGCCCGGTGCGCCCGGTGACGGCGAGGGGACGCCGGCCGGCCTCTCCGGCGTCGTGCCCGAGAGCCCGCTGCCGCTGCGCCGGTGGTTCCCGGGCCCCGTCGCGACCACCGCCACCGAGGCCGGCGTCCGTTCCCTGCTCGGCGTCGCCGTCGGCTCGGCCGGCAGCACGCACGGCAACCTGTTCCTGGCCAACCGGCTCGGCGGCAGCGGGTTCACCGCCGAGGACGAGAGCCTGGTGACCGCGCTCGCCGCCACGGCCGGCATCGCCATCGAGAACGCCCGGCTCTACGCCGAGTCGCACCGGCGCCAGGAGTGGCTGAGGGCCTCGGCCGAGATCAGCCAGCGGCTGCTCGCCGGCGACGTCGACCCCGACGACGTGCTCGGCGACATCGCCGCCACCGTGCAGCGGCTGGCCCCGGCCGAGACGGTGAGCATCGTCGTCCCCGACCCCGACGAGCCCGAGATGCTCATGGTCGCCGTCAGCTGCGGCCAGGCCGCCGAGCAGTTCCACCAGATGCGCTACCGCGTCGACGGCAGCATCGCCTGGCAGGCGATGCAGGAGGGCCGCGGGGTGCTGGCCCGGGGCTCGGACGACGAGCTCCGCGGCATCTACACGCGGGTGCGGCCGCTGATCGCCGTCTCCGACGTGATGGCGCTGCCCCTGCAGGGGGCCGAGCAGGTGCAGGGCGCCATCGTGGTGGTGCGGAGCACGCCCGAGCCCTTCACCGACGCCGACGTCGAGATGGCCGCCGGCTTCGCGGGGCAGGCCGCGCTGGCCCTGGAGCTGGCCGCCTCCCGCCGGGAGCACCAGCAGCTGGCCGTGCTGGAGGACCGGGCCCGGATCGCCCGCGACCTGCACGACCACGTGGTGCAGAAGCTGTTCGCCGTCGGCCTGACCCTGCAGGGCGCCATGCGGGCGGTCCAGGACCCGGTGGTGAGCAGCCGGCTCGGCACCACCGTCGGTCACCTCGACGAGACGATCCGCAGCATCCGGACCTCCATCTTCGAGCTGCAGACCCCGCGGGCGGCGACCGCCTCCGTGCGCTCCCGGCTGGCAGCGGTGCTCGCCGAGCTGGCCCCGGTCCTCGGGTTCACGCCCACCCTGCGGGTCGAGGGGCCGCTCGACACGGTGCTCCGCGAGGAGGTGGCCGCCGTGGTGGAGGGGGTGCTGCGCGAGGCGGTCACCAACGTCGCCCTGCACGCCGAGGCGTCCGCTGCCGCGGTGCGGCTGGTCACCGACGGCCGGCTGCTCACCGTCACCGTGGCCGACGACGGCGTCGGGATGCCCGCCCGCGTGGCGCTCAGCGGGCTGGCCGTCCAGCGCGAGCGCGCGGAGGAGCTGGGCGGCACGCTGGAGCTCGGCTCCTCCCCCGACGGCGGGCTGCTGCTCACCTGGACCATCCCGGTCTGAGCGCGCCCGACGGGCGGGGAATGCCGCGCCCGACGGCGCCGTTGCCCGGACATGAGCAACTCCGACCTGACCGGCGCCGAGCCGACCCCCGTCCCTCCCACCCCGACCGCCGACGACGGCACCGCGTCCCGCACGCTGGGCCTGGTCGGCGCGGGCCACATCGGCAGCGCCCTCGCCCGCGCGGCGACGGCGCACGGCTGGTCGGTCGTGGTGAGCAACTCCCGCGGCCCCGAGACGCTCGTCGACCTGGTGGCCGAGCTCGGTGACGGCGCCCGGGCCGCGACGGCGGCGGAGGCGGCGGCCGCCGGCGACCTCGTCGTCGTCACCGTGCCCCTGCACGCGATCGGCGACCTGCCGCTGGCCGGGCTCGCCGGCCGGACGGTCGTCGACACCAACAACTACTACCCGCAGCGCGACGGCCACGTCGAGGCGCTCGACCAGCAGCGGACGACGTCGTCGCAGCTGCTCGCCGACCTCGTCCCGGACGCGCACGTCGTCAAGGCCTTCAACCACATCGAGGCGCTGAAGATCCTCGGGGACGCGGCCCCGGCCGGGACGCCCGGACGGCGTGCCCTCGTGGTGGCGGGCGACGACGCGGCGGCGCGGGCGGAGGTGGCGGCCTTCGTCGACGAGATCGGCTTCGACGCCCTCGAGGTGGACGCGCTGGCGGAGACCTGGCGGATCGAGCCGGGCACCCCCGGCTACGGCCCGCGCCTCACCCGCGACGAGCTGGCCGCGGCGCTGGCCGAGGCCGTCCGCCCCGACCCTGCCTGAGCCCGACCCCCGCCTGAGCCCGACCCCGCCCGAGCCCGGACCACCCGGGCCCGGGCGCCGGGCGGTCAGCCCTGGGTCGTCAGCCACTCCTCGAAGGACGCGACGGCCTCGGGCGGGCCGGACAGCTGGACCCGGGCCGCGGCGCGGCGGCCGCTGACCCACAGCGCCAGCTCGACCGGCTCGCCGGTCACGGTGACGGCGGGGGTGCCGCTGCGGACGGCGGCGGTCGCGCCGCCGGGCCGGGCCAGCACCACCCCGACCGGGGAGCGGCGGAAGGTCAGCCGCGCCATGAGCGGCAGCTGGCGGAAGACCGTGTCGGCCTGGGCGGCGGGGACCTCCCGCGGAGCGGCGGTGCCGGCGCCACGCCGGACGTCCTCGTGGTGGATGACGTACTCGAGCCCGTTGACCTGCTCGGTGGCCCAGCTGAAGGGCGACCACCGCGGGGGGCCGGCGACGAACCGGTCGATCAGCCCGGACCAGCCCTCCGGGGTGGACGCGGACCCGGCCAGCCGGCCGAGGTGCTTCTCGTGCCCCGGCCCGGCCTTGGCGACGGCGTCGCCGAGGGTGCCCCGCGGGTCCTGCTCGCGCTGCACGAGGTGGGCGAGCAGCCGCTTGGCGTCCCACCCCTCGCACAGCGTGGGGGCGTCGGGGTCGGTCCGGCGGAAGGTGTCCACCAGGGCCTTCTTCTCGGTGCGGGCCCAGCCCATGGCGCGTCTCCTCCAGCGGTCGGTGGTGCTGCCCCGACCGTACCCGGCGGACCGACGGCCCGGGCCGCCGCAGCGCCCGGGTCGGGCCTCCCCCTCAGGCGTCGGCGGCGGTCAGCACGTCCGCCTCGTCGCGGGCACCGGGCACCGGCTCGGCGTCCAGCACCCGCAGGTGCCGCCGGCCGAGGACCAGCACGAGCACCGCGACGAGCACCGCGACCGCCCCCAGCGCGTACGGCGCCGCGGCGTCGAGCCGGGCCGCGACCACGCCGGCCACCGCCGGCGCCACCGCGCCGCCGACGAAGCGGATGCCCGAGTAGGTGGAGGACGCGACGCTGCGGGGCAGCTCGGTGGCCTCCATCACCGACTCGGTGAGCACCGTGTTGAGCACCCCGAGGAACAGCCCGGCGACGACCGTCGCCACCACGAGCACGACGAAGGCGTGGACCTGCCAGGCCATCACCCCGAGGTCGGCCGCCAGCAGCACCAGCACCGCGCGGAGCACGCGCTGCCGGCCGAAGCGGCGGGTGAGGACGGGGGCGGCGAAGACCGAGGTGAGGGCCAGGCAGAGGCCCCAGCCGCAGAAGACCAGGCCCAGCTCGTGGGCGCCGAAGCCCGTCGAGCCCGCGGCGCGCGCCGCCTGCTCCAGCGGGAACGGGGTGTAGGCCAGCAGGCTGAAGAAGCCGTAGTTGTAGAACAGGGCGGCCAGGCCCAGCGTCAGCAGCGCCGGGTGCCGGAGCGCGGCGACGGTGGCCGACAGCGGCACCCGCGGCGTGGCCGTCCGGGTGCGCGGCAGCAGCAGGGCGATGGCCAGCAGGCCGACGGCCATCAGCACGGCGGTGCCGAAGAACGGGCCGCGCCAGGAGATGCCGCCGAGCAGCCCGCCCAGCAGGGGCCCGGTGGCGATGCCCAGGCCCAGGGCCGCCTCGTAGAGGATGATCGCGTGGTCCACGCCGCCCGCGGCGGCCCCGACGATGGTGGCGAGCGCGGTCGAGATGAACAGCGCGTTGCCGAGACCCCAGCCCGCGCGGAAGCCGATCACCATGTCGACGCTGCTGGAGGCCCCGGCCAGGGCCGCGAACACGACGATGAGCACGAGCCCGACGAGCAGGGTGCGCTTGGCGCCGAGCCGGCTGGAGACCCAGCTGGTGACGAACATGGCGAGCCCGGTGACCAGCAGGTAGCTGGTGAACAGCAGCATCGTCTGGGCGGGCGTGGCCCCGAGCTGCGCGCTGATCGCCGGCAGGATCGGGTCCACCAGGCCGATGCCCATGAAGGCGATGACGCAGGCGAAGCCGACGGCCCACACCGCGCGCGGCTGGCGCAGGATGCTGCCGCGCTCCCCCGGTCCGGCCCCGCCGCCGCCGGGCGCCCCGGCGGTGCTGGTGGTGCCGGCGCTGTTGCCGGTCGACGACGTGGCAGGCGGCGTGCTGCTGCGGGGCATGGGTGGGCCTCCCTGTTTACTTAGTAAGACTATGTAAATGCTAGCACCGCACCCGGGCGGGCCGACCGCGGCGTAGCGTGGGCCGCCGGCTGCCCGCCCCCCGGGGCGGCCCGACGGACGACCCGGCTCCGCCCCTCGGCCACGTGCGGGGGCCGAGGGTGGGGCGACCGGGCGAGCGGGGGCCGGGGCGGTGCCGGGCGGGGCCGGCGCCGCTGGCCGGCGCACCGCCCGCCGGCACCGGGCGCGGGGGCTCGACCGCATAGATAGCAAGGCTTAACATCACCGTAACGCCGTCGACGTGAGGCGTGCGTCGGGCTGGATAGCGTCGACGTCGGCAGCCCTCCTGAGCGCCGACGACGCCGTCTCCCCCGCCCCGGCGGCGTCACCCCCACCCCCAGGCCGCGCCCGGCCACGCCGAGGCGCGCGCCCCGCTGCACGTCGACCACTCGAGGGAGCACGCATGACCCAGACCGAGAACCCCCCGCACGCGCTCGACGCCGAACAGGTCGGCTACAAGCAGACGCTCGGCCGGCGGCAGGTCCAGATGATCGCCATCGGCGGAGCCATCGGCACCGGCCTCTTCCTCGGCTCGGCCTCCCGGCTGCACAGCACCGGGCCCGCCCTCCTCTTCAGCTACGCCTTCGTGGGCGTCATCGCCTACTTCCTCATGCGCGCCCTCGGCGAGCTGGTCCTGCACCGGCCCACCTCCGGCGCCTTCGTCTCCTACATGCGCGAGTTCTTCGGCGAGCGCGCCGCCTTCATCACCGGCTGGCTCTACTGGCTCAACTGGGCGCTCACCGGGATCGCCGAGCTGTCCGCCGTCGGGCTCTACATGCAGTACTGGTTCCCCGACCTGCCCACCTGGCTGTCGGTGCTCGTCGCGCTCGCCGTCGTGCTCGCCGTCAACCTGCTCTCGGCCCGTGCGTTCGGGGAGTTCGAGTTCTGGGCCTCGGTGGCGAAGGTCGGCGCCATCGTCGTCTTCCTCGTCGTCGGCCTCGTCGTGGTGATCGGCGGCTTCGACATCGGCGGCCACAAGGCGGGCTTCTCGAACCTGTGGAGCAACCCGGGCGGATTCTGGCCCTCGGCCGGCGACTTCAACTGGTACGGGCCGATCCTCGTGATGTCCGGGGTGGTCTTCGCCTACGCCGCCATCGAGATGGTCGGCGTCGCCGCCGGGGAGATGGAGGACTCGCGGCGCGAGGTGCCCAAGGCCGTCAACGCGGTGATCTTCCGGATCGGCGTCTTCTACTGCGGCTCGATCCTGCTGCTGGTCTCCATGCTGCCCACCGACGACTACCAGGCCGGCACCAGCCCGTTCGTCACCGTCTTCGAGCGGCTGGGCCTGGGCTGGATGGGCACCGCCATCCAGGTCGTGCTCATCATCGCCGCGCTCTCCAGCCTCAACTCCGGCCTCTACTCCACCGGCCGCGTGCTGCGCAGCCTGGGCATGTCCAAGCAGGCCCCCGGCTTCACCCTCAAGATGAGCCGCTCGGGCGTCCCGTGGGCCGGCATCGTCATGACCTCGGTGGTCTACGTCCTCGGCGCGCTGCTCAACTACTTCGCGGCCGAGGCCTTCGAGATCGCCCTGGAGGCCGCGTCGATCGGCGTCGTCTTCACCTGGGCGACGATCTTCCTGTGCCAGCTGCGGCTGCGGAAGCTGGTCAACCTCGGGGTCATCGAGAAGAGCCCGTTCCAGATGCCCGGCCACCCCTACACGAGCATCATCGGCCTCGTCTTCCTCGCCCTGGTGATCGTCGGCCTGGCGGTGTCGGGCTGGCAGTCCTCCGACGAGTTCTGGCACAAGACGACCTTCCTCGTCGTCGTGCTGGGCATCCCGGTCCTGGTGGTGGCCCTGACCATCGGCTGGCAGGTCGTGAAGCCCAAGGTCGTCGCGAACACCGGCGACCGGCTCAAGGCCGTCTGGTCCGAGGACGGGCCCACCTACGGCCGCGACGTGACCCCGGACAGCCTGGAGCCCGACGACAGCTCGGTCGTCTGAGCCGCGTCGCCGCCCGCGCCCGGCCCTCCCGCGACGGGAGGGCCGGGCCGGGCGCACCCCGCCGCGGGCTGGGGCTGGGAGGATGGCCGACGTGGTGAGCGAGGACCTGACGGCGCTGCTCGCGGGCTACCCGCCCTTCGACGCCCTCGGCCCCGAGCCGCTGCGCGCGGTGGCGGCCGCCGCGGAGGTGACCCGGTTCCACCGCGGCGAGCTGGTGCAGGACGCGTTCACCGCGCCGTCGGCCTCGGTCTTCCTCGTCATCGCCGGCGCCGTGGACCTGTGGAACCGCGCCGACGCGCTCGACGGGCCGCCCGACGAGCACCTGGGCCCGGGCGGGGTCTTCGGCTTCTCCTCCATGCTCACCGAGCGCGCGGTCGGGCCGCGGGCGGTGGCGGCCGGCGAGGCCACGGTCGCCCGGATCCCCGCCTCCGTCGTCGCCCCGGCGTTCGCGTCCCGGCCCGGCGCCCGGTTCCTGGCCGAGCAGGTCTCCGCCGCGGGCCGCCCGGCCGCCCCCGCCCCGGCCTACAGCACCGTCGACGAGCTGATCGTGCGGCCCCCGGTGGTCGTCGGCCCCACGACCACGGTCGCCGAGACCGCCCGGCTGATGACCGAGGCCGGTGCCGGCTACGCCGCCGTCCACGACCCCCGCGGCGGCGGCTACGGCCTCGTCACCGACGCACTGCTCCGGGAACGGGTGCTGCTGGCGGGGCGCTCCGACCAGACCCCCGCCGCGGCGGTGATGGACCCCGCCGGCCCGACGGCCGTGCTCGGCGACTCCGCGGCCGAGGCGCTGATCCTCCTGCTGGACCGGGAGGCGGAGTTCCTGCTGGTCACCGACCGGGCGGGCGTGCTGCGCGGGGTGGTCTCCCCCCGCGACTTCGCCGTCTCCCCCACCACCGCGGGCGTCTCCGTGCACGAGCAGCTGCGCCGGGCCGCCAGCACCGAGCAGCTGGAGCTGCGGGCCCGGACCGTGCCCGGCGTGCTCGGGGACCTGCTGCGCCGCGGGCTGGCCTCGGACAAGGTCGTCGCCGTGCACTCCGCGCTGGTCGACGCCGTCGTCCGGCGGGCGCTCACCCTGGTCGTCGAGCAGCACCCGGGCCTCTCGGCCGACGCCTTCACCTGGCTGAGCCTGGGCAGCCACGGCCGCCGGGAGGCGGTGCTGAGCTCCGACGTCGACTCCGCCGTCGCCTTCGACGACGCGACCGACCCCGAGCTGCTGGAGCGCTACCGGGCCGTCTTCGCCGAGGTGGGCCGGGTGCTGGCCCGGGCCGGGATCAACGGCGACGAGCACGGCGCCAGCGCCGAGCGGTCCCCCTTCGCCCGCACCAACACGGCTTGGCGGCAGGCGGCGCGGGAGTGGCTGGCCCGGCCGGCGGAGAACCAGGGCGCGGTGATGACCTCGCTGCTGGTCGACGCCCGGCCCATCCACGGCGACCCCGGCCTGCCCGCCGCGGCCGCGGTGTTCAGCGACCTGCGCCGGCACCCCGGGACGATGCGGCTGCTGCTCCAGGAGTCGCTGGCGCGGCGGGCCAAGCAGCCGCCGGCCCGCGGGCTGCTCGGCCGGCGCGGCGGCAGCTTCGACGTCAAGGACCACGCGGTGCTGCCCATCGTCAACCTGGCCCGCTGGGCCGCGCTGAGCGTCGGGTCGGCGGCCCTGCCCACCACCGAGCGGCTGCGCGCGGCCGCCGGCTCGGCGATGCTGCCCCAGGCCCAGGGCGAGACGCTCGTCGAGGTGTTCGAGGTGCTGCAGCGGCTCCGGCTGCGCTACCAGGTCCGCCAGCACCAGCGCGGCGCCCGGCCCACCGACGTCCTGCGGATGGAGCAGGTCTCCCCGCTGGACCGCAGCGTCATCGCCCAGGCCGTCCGCGAGGTCGCGTCGGTGCAGCGCCGGATGGACAACGTCGCCCAGTACGTGCCCGTCGAGGCCTGGGCCTCGCCGCCGCCGTCGTGAGCGGGGAGCCCGGGGCGGACGGGCGGGTGGCGGTCGTCGGCGACGTCGGCGGGCACCGGGAGGCGCTGGCGGCCGAGCTGGTGCGGCTGGGCGCCGACCCGGCCACCGGCCGGCTGCCCGACGACCTCACGGTCGTGCAGGTCGGCGACCTCGTGCACCGGGGCCCCGACTCGGCCGGGGTGGTCGCGCTGGCCGACCACTACCTGAGGACGCAGCCGCGGCAGTGGGTGCAGCTGGTGGGCAACCACGAGGCCCAGTACCTGGGCGAGCCCCTCTTCGACTGGCCGGAGCGGCTGGACCCCGACGTCCGGGAGGTGCTGCGCCGCTGGTGGGCCGACGGCGCCATGCGGGTCGCCGCCGCCGTCGGCACCGACGAGGACGAGCTGCTGGTCACCCACGCCGGGCTGACGGCCGGGTTCTGGGCCGAGCTCGGCGCCCCCGCCGACGCCACCGCGGCCGCGGCGGGACTGGACGCGCTGGCCGGCCGGGAGGACGCCACCCTGTTCCGGCCCGGCCACATGCTGACGGGGCGCCGGCCGCACCGCGCCGCCGGGCCGGTCTGGGCCGCGGCGGCCACCGAGCTGGTCCCGGGCTGGGTCGAGCACGTGCTGCCCTTCAGCCAGGTGCACGGCCACAGCTCGGTCTACGACTGGTCGCAGGAGGAGTTCCGGGTGCCGCCGGAGCTGGCCGTCCGCACCCACCTGGACGTCACGGCCCGGCACGAGACGACGAGGCTGGTCGGCGGCCGCCTGGTCGGGGTGGACCCGGGCCACGGGCGCCGGGCGGCGTCGTCGTGGCGGGCGCTCGTGCTCACGGGGCGGGTCACGCCGTAGGTTGGCGCTCCCGACCCTGGACGGAGACCACCGGTGACCTCTGACGACCACGGCGACCTCGCCGCCCCCGTGCTGCACCCCCGTCCGCGGCGGGGCTGGCTGAACGACCCGAACGGGCTCGCGCACGTCGACGGCACCTGGCACGTCTTCTTCCAGCACAACCCGGGCGCCCCGGTGCACGGCGAGATCGCCTGGGGCCACGTCAGCTCCCCCGACCTGCTGCGCTGGACCGAGGAGCCGGTCGCGCTGGTCCCCCGGCCCGGCCACCCGGACGCCGCCGGCTGCTGGACCGGCTGCCTGGTGGACGACGACGGCGTGCCCACCGCGGTCTACAGCGCGGTGACGGCTCACGCCTCCGACGCCCAGGTGCTGCTGGCGACCAGCGACCGCACGCTGCGGCAGTGGAAGCAGGGGACGACGGCGGTGGTGCCCGCGCCCGACGACCCGGCCGTCACCGACGTCCGCGACCCCTTCGTGCTCACCGTCGACGGCCGCCGCTACGGCGTCCAGGGGGCGGGCGGCTCCGGCCGCGACGGCCGGCCCCGGCTGCTGCTGTGGGGCTGCGACGACCTGCGCCGCTGGGAGCCGCTCGGGCCGCTGCTGACCGACGACGACCCGGTGGCCGCGGCCGTCGCCGACGCCCAGATCTGGGAGTGCCCCAACCTCGTCCGGCTGGACGGCCGCTGGCTGCTGGTGCTGTCGCTGTGGCGGGCCGTGGGGGACGGGGAGGGCGAGCTGTCGGGTGTGCGCTACCTCGTCGGCGACCTCGAGCCCGCCGGCGCCGGCCTGCGCTTCGTGCCCACCACGGGCGGCGTGCTGGACGAGGGGCCCGCCTTCTACGCCCCGCAGCTGCTGCCCGACGGCGACCGGGTGCTGCTGTGGGGGTGGTCCTGGGAGCTGGGCCGCAGCGTCGAGCAGGTCGCCGACGCCGGCTGGGCCGGGCTGCTCACCTGCCCGCGCGAGCTGGGCCTGGTGGACGGGGTGCTGACCAGCCGGCCGGCCCGGGAGCTGGACGCGCTGCGCGGGGCCGTGCTGGACGCGGCCGGGCCGTTCGCCGAGCAGGCCTTCGAGGTGCTGGCCGACGGGCCCGTCGGCCTCACCCTGGCCGACGGGGACCACGAGCAGCTCGTGCTCGACCCGGCCTTCGCCGCCGGCGGGGCGGTCCGGGTGCTGGTCGACGGCAGCCTGGTCGAGGCCTTCGCGGCGGACGGCCGCAGCCTGACGACGCGCGCCTACCCCACCCCGACGAGCCGGTGGCGGGTGGACGGGATGGCGCGGGTGCACCGGCTGGAGCTGCCGGCCGGCTGAACCGGCGGAACCGGCGGGGCCCTCAGGACTCGATCGGGGCCCAGTCGGGTCCGGTGGCGCCCAGCTTCTCGTCCAGCTTGGCGAACAGCGGCGTCGGCTTGACCAGCGGTCGGCCCGGCTCCAGCGGCCGGCTGGCCCAGCGCGCCTGCTCCGAGGCGTAGTCGCCCATGATCACCGGGTAGTCCGGGCCGCCCTCCTCGGAGACCTCGCGGACCTCGGGCTCGGCCGCCCAGACGCCGCTGCCGCCGAGGGCCTCGTGCACCTTCTGCGCGGCGTGCGGCAGGAAGGGCGTCATCAGGGTGTTGACGTCGCTGACCACCTGCAGGGCGGTGTGCAGCACGGTGTCGCGGCGCTCCGGGTCGTCCTTGAGCTTCCAGGGCTCGGCGTCGGAGAGGTACTTGTTGGCCGCGCCGGCCACCCGCATCGCCTCACCCATCGCCGCCTTGAGCTTGTTGCGGCCCAGCAGCTCCCCGACGACGTCGAAGGAGCCGCGGGCGGTGGTCAGCAGCGCGTGGTCGAGGTCGGTCAGGGTGCCCGGCGTCGGGACCGCGCCGTTGTTCTTGTGGGCCATCGAGACCGAGCGGTTGACGAGGTTGCCCCACTCGTTGGCCAGCTCGAAGTTGGTGCGGCGGACGAACTCGTCCCAGGTGAAGTCGGAGTCCGTCGTCTCGGGCCCGGCGACGGCGATGAAGTACCGCAGCGCGTCAGGGCCGAAGTCGCGGAGGAAGTCCCCGACGTAGATCACCTTGTTGCGGCTGGTGGAGAACTTGGCACCGCTCATCGTCAGGTACTCGCTGGAGACCACCTCGTCGGGCAGCCGGAGCTCACCCAGCGGGCCGGTGCTGCCGCCGTGGTCGCCCTCGCCGTTGTGGCCGAGCAGGATGCCCGGCCAGATGACGGAGTGGAAGACGATGTTGTCCTTGCCCATGAAGTAGTAGCTGAGCGCCTCCGGGTCGATCCACCAGCGCTGCCAGGCGTCGGGGTCGCCGGTGCGGCGCGCCCACTCGACCGAGGCCGACAGGTAGCCGATGACGGCGTCGAACCAGACGTAGAGCCGCTTCATCGGCTGGTCGCGCCAGCCGTCCAGCGGCACCGGGACGCCCCAGTCGAGGTCGCGGGTGATGGCGCGGGGCCGCAGGTCGGCCAGCAGGTTCTGGCTGAACTTGAGGACGTTGGGCCGCCAGTCCGTGCGGTCCCCCAGCCACTTCCCCAGCGAGCCGGCCAGCGCGGGCAGGTCGAGGAAGAAGTGCTCGGTCTCGACGAACTTCGGCGTCTCGCCGTTGATCCGCGACCGCGGGTCGATGAGGTCGGCCGGGTCCAGCTGGTTGCCGCAGTTGTCGCACTGGTCGCCGCGGGCGCTGTCGTAGCCGCAGATCGGGCAGGTGCCCTCGATGTAGCGGTCCGGCAGGGTCCGGCCCGTCGACGGGCTGACCGCGCCCATCGTCGTCTTGGGGACGACGTAGCCGTTCTTCCACAGCCCGAGGAACAGCTCCTGCACGACGGCGTAGTGGTTGAGCGTGGTGGTGCGGGTGAAGAGGTCGTAGGAGAGCCCGAGGCCCTGCAGGTCGTCGACGATGACCCGGTTGTACTTGTCGGCGAGCTGGCGGGTCGTCATCCCCTCGCGCTCGGCCTGCACCGAGATCGGCGTGCCGTGCTCGTCGGTGCCGGAGACCATCAGGACGTCGTTGCCGATCATCCGCTGGTAGCGGGAGAAGACGTCGGACGGGACCCCGAATCCGGAGACGTGACCGATGTGGCGCGGGCCGTTGGCATACGGCCACGCGACGGCGGTCAGCACGCGTGAGCTCATGGGGGAAGCCTAGGCGTCAGCGCCACTACATTGAGCCGGTGCTCACCCCCGCCGAGTCCGCCGCGCTCGCCGCCCTCGACGACGGCGCAGCGGTGGCGACCCTGCAGGAGCTGGTCGCGGTGCCCAGCGTCGGCGGGAGCGCGGCCGAGGCCGAGATCCAGGCCCTGCTGGCCCGCCGGCTGGCCGACCTCGGCCACGACG
This sequence comes from Microlunatus capsulatus, assembly GCF_017876495.1. Taxonomy (NCBI): domain Bacteria; kingdom Bacillati; phylum Actinomycetota; class Actinomycetes; order Propionibacteriales; family Propionibacteriaceae; genus Microlunatus; species Microlunatus capsulatus. The sequence continues at coordinate 1,460,110 of NZ_JAGIOB010000001.1, forward strand.
TCGACCACTGGCCGCTGGACCTCCACACCCTGCGCGCGCACCCCGGCCACCCGGGCGAGGAGGTCGAGCGGGCCGAGGCGTGGGGCCTGGTCGGCACCACCGGCGGCCGCGACGGCGAGGACCCGGTGCCCGCGCTGGTGCTGCAGGCCCACGTCGACGTCGTGCCGCCCGGGGACCTCGACGCCTGGGGCTCGGACCCGTTCACCCCCGTCCTCGACGGCGACGACCTCGTCGCCCGCGGGAGCAACGACATGAAGGGCGGGCTCGCCGCGGTGCTGGCGGCGGCCGCCGCCGTCCGGGCCAGCGGCGTCGAGCTGGTGCGGCCGTTCGCCGTGCACTGCGTCGTCGGCGAGGAGGACGGCGGGCTGGGCGCGTTCGCCACCCTGCAGCGCGGCCACCGCGGCGCCGCCTGCGTCATCCCCGAGCCCACGGGCCTGGACCTGGTCACGGCCAACGCCGGCGCGCTCACCTTCCGGATCGAGGTGCCGGGCGTCGCCACCCACGGCAGCACGGCCTACGTCGGGGTCTCCGCGGTCGACGGCTACCTCGGGCTGCACCGGGCGCTGGCCGCCCTGCAGGACCGGCGCAACGAGGACCCGGAGCCGCTGCTGCGGCACCTGCCCGTCGCCTACCCGCTCTCGGTCGGCCGGCTGTGGGCCGGGGACTGGCCCAGCAGCGTGCCCGACCGGCTGGTGGCCGAGGGCCGCTACGGGCTGCGCGTCGAGGAGGACCCGGCGACGGCGCGGGCCGAGCTGGAGGCGGCGGTCGCGGAGGCGGCCGGCGCCGACCCGTTCCTGCGCGACCACCCGCCCGTGGTGACCTGGCCCGGTGGCCAGTTCGCGGGCGGGCACCTGCCTTCGGGCCACGTGCTGCGCGACGTCGTCGGGATGGCGCACTCCGCGGTGGCCGGCGGTCCGCCGCCGACCGAGCGCGGCGCCCCCTACGGCAGCGACCTCCGGCTCTACGCCGGCGCCAGCATCCCGACCCTGCACTACGGCCCGGGCGACATCCGCACCGCCCACGGCCCCGGCGAGCGGGTCCCGCTGGCCGAGGTCCTCACCTGCGCCCGCGTCCTGACGCTCGTGATCCTGCGGCACTGCACCTGACGCCGGCCGGGGGCCGAGTTGTCAGAACTGACGTCGGTCCTGACCGACAGCAGTTCTGACACGTCGGTGGGAGCTCAGCCCCGCGCGGCCTCGAAGCCGGGGAGGATGACGTCGTCGATCAGCTCCTCGCGGAGCGGGTAGGGCAGGAAGGCGCTGGCGGCGGCGTTGAGGGTGACCCGCTCCAGGCCGTCGAGGTCGAAGCCGAGGTGGTCGACGAGGACGCCCATCTCGTGGCTGAGGGTGGTGCCGCTCATCAGCTGGTTGTCGCTGTTCACCGTCACCAGGAAGCCGAGCCCGTCGAGCAGGGCGAAGGGGTGCTCGTCCAGCGAGGCCACGGCGCCGGTCTGGGCGTTCGAGGAGGGGCAGAGCTCCAGCGGGATCTGCTGGTCGCGGACGTAGGCCGCGAGCCGGCCGAGGGTGACCGAGCCGTCGTCGTTGGTCGTGATGTCCTCGACGACGCGCACGCCGTGGCCGATCCGGTTGGCGCTGCACACCTGGAGCGCGCCCCAGATCGAGTCGACGCCGGCCGCCTCGCCCGCGTGGATCGTGTAGGGGAAGCTCGCCTGCTTGAGCAGCTGGAAGGCGGGCAGGAACCGCTCGGCGGGGAACCCGTCCTCGGCGCCGGCGATGTCGAAGCCGGCGACGCCCTGGTCGCGGTAGGCCAGGGCCAGCTCGGCGATCCGGGTGGAGGGCTCGACGTGCCGCATCGAGGTGACGAGCTGCTGCACCTGGAGCCGCTGTCCCCGGTCGGCGCAGACGAGCATCCCCTCGGCCAGCCCGTCGCGGACCGCCTCGACGGCGTCGGCCTCGGTGAGCCCGGACCGCGTGTGCTGCTCGGGCGCCCAGCGCGCCTCGCCGTAGACGACGCCGTCGGCGGCCAGGTCCTCGACGAACTCGCGGGCGACGCGGCGCAGGTGCTCCGGGGTCTGCATGACGGCGATGGTGTGGTCGAAGGTCTCGAGGTAGCGGACCAGCGAGCCGGAGTTGGCCGACTCGGCGAACCAGCGACCCAGCGCCTCCGGGCTGTCGGCGGGCAGCGGGTGGCCGATCTCGGCCGCGATCTCGAAGACCGTCGCGGGCCGCAGGCCGCCGTCGAGGTGGTCGTGCAGGGAGACCTTCGGCAGCGAGCGCAGCAGGTCGGGGGCGAGCGTCATGGGGGTCCTCGGGTTCGGTGGCGTTGCGGGTCAGGCGGGGGTGTCGGGGTGCCGGTCGACGGCGTCGAGCTGGTCGATCCCGAAGGCCTGCGGGAGCACCGCGGTCATCGGCAGGACGCCCTGCGGGGTGTCGACGAGGCACTCGGGCCCGCCGTTCTCCCACAGCAGCTGGCGGCAGCGGCCGCACGGCATCAGGGCCAGGCCGCGCTTGTCGACGCAGGCGAAGGCGACCAGCCGGCCGCCGCCGCTGGCGTGCAGGGCCGAGACGAGCCCGCACTCCGCGCACAGCGTGACGCCGAAGGCGGCGTTCTCGACGTTGCAGCCGACGACCACCCGGCCGTCGTCGACCAGCGCGGCCGCGCCGACCTGGTAGTCGGAGTACGGCGCGTAGGCCAGCGCCGTCATCTCCCGCGCGCGGGCGCGGAGGAGCTCCCAGTCGATGCCGGACGGCGCGGCTGCGCCCTCCCGGTCCAGGGCGCTCACTTCTCGTACGCCACGCCGTCGGCGGCGGGTGGTCGCACCCGCCCGACGAGGCCGGCCACGGCGATGATCGTGGCCACGTAGGGCAGCACCAGCAGGAACTGGCTGGGCATCGGCGTGCTGAGCGTCTGCAGCTGGGAGGCCATCTGGGTGACGAAGCCGAAGAACAGGCACATCAGCGTGGCCAGCACCGGCCGCCAGCGGCCCATGATCACCGCCGCGAGGGCGATGAAGCCGTTGCCGACCGTGAACTCCTTGGAGAACGAGCCGGTGGAGGCGAGGGTGAAGAACGAGCCGCCCAGCCCGGCGAACAGGCCGCCGACCAGCACGGCCGACCAGCGCATGGTCTTGACGCTGATGCCGACGGTGTCGACCGCCTCCGGGTGCTCGCCGGTGGCGCGGACCCGCAGGCCCCAGGTGGTGCGGTAGAGCAGCAGCCACACCGCCAGCACCGAGACCGCCGCCAGGTAGGCGAGCACGGTCTGGGCGAACAGCACGCTGCCGAAGAAGGGGATCTGCGACAGCACCGGGATGGGCAGGGTCTCCAGCACGGGCGCGGAGTTGTAGCGGTCGGCCGCGGGCTGGACGAGCTGGTCGAACAGGAAGCCGGTGATGCCGACGGCCAGCAGGTTGAGCACGACGCCGAGGACGACCTGGTTGACCAGGTAGTTGATGGAGAAGACAGCCAGCAGGGCGGCCATCGCCAGCCCGGCCAGGACGGCGGCCAGCATGGCCGCGGGCACGGAGCCGGTCAGGCTGCCGACGACGGCGGCGGCGAAGGCCGCGGACAGGAACTGGCCCTCGATCGAGACGTTGACGACGCCGGCGCGCTCGCAGAGCACGCCGCACAGGGCGCCGAAGACCAGCGGGGTGGCCAGGGCGAGGGTCCCGGCGAGCTGGTTGCTGACGGGGAAGGGCAGGTCCCGACCGGCCGCGGCCCAGGTGAGGAAGCCGAGCACGACGGCCAGCCCGGCCACCGTCCCGGCCAGGGCCGGGGCGCGGCCGCGGAGCCGCCCGGAGAGGAACGCCGCCGCCGCGGCCAGGCAGACCACGGCGCAGACGGCGACGGTGGGCAGCCCCGGCAGCCCGACGGTGGGCAGCTGGACCTCGTCGAAGGCGTTGGACAGGGCGAAGCGGGCCGTGCCGCTGGTGGAGCCCAGGCTGACCAGCAGCAGCACGCCCACGAGGGCGATCAGCGCGCCGGTGGAGATCCGCTGCCGGCGGCGCTCAGCGGACTCGACGCGGCCGGCGGAGCCGTCGCCGGCACCGGGGCCGTCGGCGCGGGGGCCGGGGGCGGGCGCAGGGGCGGGGTCGAGGACGGAGCTCACGCGAGCCCTCCTTCCGCTGCGGGCCCGACGGGCCGCAGGCGACGCCGTCGCAGCCAGGGCAGCAGCTTCGCGATCAGGGCGGGCGCCGCGACGAACAGCACGATGAGCGCCTGCAGCGCGGTGGTCAGGGTCAGCGGGGTCTCCGCGACACTCTGCATCGAGAGCCCGCCCGCGTGCAGCGCGCCGAACAGCAGGCCGGCGAGCACGATGCCCAGCGGCCGCGAGCGGCCCAGCAGGGCGACGGTGATGGCGTCGAAGCCGACCGAGCCGACGAGGCCGGCCGACAGCGGCACCGGCACCCCGTTGGCGCTGGGGGCCAGGGCGGCCTGCACCCCGGCGAGGCCGGCGAGAGCCCCGGCGAGGGCCATGGTGATGATCGTCGTCCGGGCCACGCTCATGCCGGCCGTGGCCGCCGCGTGCGGGTTGGCCCCGACGGCGCGGATGGCGAAGCCGGTGGTGGAGCGGTCGAGCAGCCACCACACCCCGACGGCCGCCAGCAGCGCCAGCACGAAGCCGAGGTGCAGCTGGCCGCCCTCGAGCCGGGGGAAGGTGGCGTTCCAGTCCACGACCGGGGAGATCGGGTCGGTGCGGCCGGGCCGCAGGAAGGCCGTCGTCGTCAGCAGGTAGGACAGCAGGCCGACGGCGATGTAGTTCATCATGATCGTCACGATCACCTCGTGGGCGCCGGCACGGGCCTTGAGGAAGCCGACGACGCCGCCCCACACCCCGCCGCCGACGAGGCCGCCGAGCAGGGCCACCAGCAGGTGGACGCCCGGGGGCAGGTGCCAGGCGAAGCCGATGTAGGCGGCCACGATCGCCCCGAGGATCGCCTGGCCCTGCGCGCCGATGTTGAACAGGCCGGCCCGGAAGGCCAGGCCGACGCCCAGCCCGGCACAGATCAGCGGGGCGGCCTGGGCGGCGGACTGGGTGAGCGGGCCGTAACCGCCGACCGCGCCCTGCAGCAGCGCCGCGTAGGCGCCGCTCACCTTGTCCCAGCTGGCGCCCAGCGCGTCGCCGGGCCGGGCGAAGAAGTAGGCGAAGGTGCTGCGCACCTCGGTGTCGGACACGATCATCAGCACCGCGCCGACGAGGAAGGCCAGGACGAACGCGGCCGCGGTGGTGACGACGTCGGTCCACGGGAAGCGGCGGGCCGGCCGGCGGCTGGCGGTGGGCGTGGCCGGTCCCCCGGGCGCCGGTGCGGTCTCGGTCGTGGTCACGACTCCTCCTCCAGCGCGGCCTCGAGGGCCGCGTCCTCCTCGGACCGGGTGGTCGAGGTGGCGCTGGCCAGGGCCTCCTCGGCGGGCACCCCGGCCATCATCAGACCCAGGACCTCGCGCGACGTGCTGGGCGGCACCGTGCCGACGATGCGGCCGCGGTACATGACGACGACGCGGTCGGCGAGCGCGACCACCTCGTCGAGCTCGGTCGAGACGATGAGCACCGCGGTGCCCTTGTCGCGCTCGGCGACCAGGCGGTGGTGCAGGAACTCGATGGCGCCGACGTCGACGCCGCGGGTGGGCTGGTTGGCCACCAGCAGCGACAGGGGGCGGGAGAGCTCGCGCGCCAGCACCACCTTCTGCTGGTTGCCGCCCGACAGCGAGGCCACCGGGGTGTCGACGGACTGCGTGCGGATGTCGAACTCGGCGACCCGCTCGTCGGCGTTGCGGCGGATGCTCCCCAGGTCGAGGGCGATGCCGCGCGCGTAGGGCGCGTCCGCGAAGTGGTTGAGCACGAGGTTCTCCGCGACGGTGAAGCTGCCGACGAAGCCGTCGTGCTGGCGGTCCTCGGGCACGAAGCCGACGCCGGCCTCGATGGTGTCGCGCGGCGAGCCGGTGGGCAGCGGGCGGCCGTCCAGCTGGACCGTGCCGCTGGTCAGCGGGGCCAGCCCGAGCAGCGCCTCGGCCAGCTCGGTCTGCCCGTTGCCCTGCACGCCGGCGACGCAGACGATCTCGCCACCGGCCACCTCGAGGTCGAGGTCGCGGACGGCCAGGGTGCCGCCGGGGCTGGCGACCGAGACGCCCTGCAGGACCAGCCGGGGCTCCGGGCTCGTCCGCGCGGGGGCCTTGTCCACGACCAGGCTGACCGCGCGGCCGACCATGAGCTCGGCGAGGTGGCCCTCGGACTCGCTCGGCAGGGCGGTGCCGACGACGCGGCCGCGCCGGATCACCGTGATCCGGTCGGCGATGGCGCGCACCTCGCGCAGCTTGTGCGTGATGAAGACGATGGCCTTGCCCTCGTCGCGCAGCGAGCGCATGACGGCGATGAGCTCGTCGATCTCCTGCGGGGTGAGGACGGCGGTGGGCTCGTCGAAGATCAGGTAGCGGGCGTCCTCGGCCAGGGCCTTGAGGATCTCGACCCGCTGCTGGACGCCCACGGGCAGGTCCTCGACGACGGCGTCCGGGTCGACGTCGAAGCGGTAGCGCTCGGAGAGGGCGCGGACGGTCTGCCGCGCGCGGCGCATGTTGAGCAGCCCGCCGGCGTTCTGGCCGAGGACCAGGTTCTCGGCCACGGTGAAGACCGGGACGAGCATGAAGTGCTGGTGGACCATCCCGATCCCGGCGGCGATCGCGTCCTTGGGGCTGCGGGAGACCTGCGGCCGGCCGTCGACGGTGATCTCGCCCTCGTCGGGCTGCAGCAGCCCGTAGAGGACGTTCATCAGCGTGGACTTGCCGGCGCCGTTCTCCCCCAGCAGGCAGTGGATCTCCCCCGGCAGCACGTCCAGGTCGATCGCGTCGTTGGCGGCCAGCGAGCCGAACCGCTTGGTGATCCCGCGCAGGCGCAGGCCCGGGGCTTGGTCGGTCACGTCGCGATCCTTCCACACGGGGCCACCGGCCCCGGACGAGACGATCGGGTGGCCCGGCCGGCGCCGGGGCGCCGGTGGACCACCCGATCGACGGGGCTCAGGAGCTGGGCTGGGACTTCGACTCGATGGTGATCGAGCCCGACTCGATGTCGGTCTTGATCGTCTCGAGCTCGGTCTTCAGCTCGGCCGGGACCTTGGAGTCGAACTGGTTGAACGGCGAGAGGCCGGTCCCGCCGTTCTCGAGGGTGCCGACGTAGGGCTCGGAGCTGAAGCTGCCGTCCTGGGAGGCCTTGATCGCGTCGGTGACCGACACGTCGAGGCCCTTGTAGACGCTGCTGATGATCTGCGGGCAGTACTGCTCGGCGCTGACGCAGCCGTCGGTGTCGACCCAGATCGCGTTGACCTTGCCGCTGCTGGCCTTGGCGGCCTGCAGCGCACCCAGGCCGGCGGGGCCGGCGACGGGGAGGATGACGTCGGCGCCCTGGCTGATCAGGTTGCCGGCGGTGTTCGCGCCGCCCTTCTGGTCCTCGAAGTCGCCGGTGAACTGGCCGTCCTGCTTCGAGACGTCCCAGCCGAGCACGGCGACGTCGGCCGACTTCTTCTCGTTGTAGTAGTCGACGCCCTGGGCGAAGCCGTCCATGAAGATCGTCACCGTGGGGATCTTGAGGCCGCCGAACGTGCCGACCTTCTTGGTCTGCGACATGCCCGCGGCGAGGTAGCCGGCCATGAAGCTGGACTCGGCGGTGTTGAAGACCAGCGGCTTGAGGTTCTCGACGCCGGCGAACTTCGGGTCGTTCGAGTCGACGATGGCGAAGTCGACGTCGGGGTTCGCCTTGGCCGCGGCCAGCGTCGTGTCGGCCAGCTTGAAGCCGACGGTGACGATGATCTTGCAGTTCGCGTCGATCATGGACTGCACGTTGGTCGCGTAGTCGGCGTCGGCGTTCGACTCGATCTGCCCGGTCTGGATGCCCAGCGAGGTGGCGGCGTCGGTCAGGCCCTTGTAGGAGGTCTGGTTGAACGACTTGTCGTCAAAGCCGCCCGAGTCGGAGACCATGCAGGCCTTGAAGTCGGCGGCAGCGCCGCTGGCGCTCGCGCCGGCGCTGGCGCTCGTGCTGGCGCCGGGCTCGGCGGTGCCCGGGGCCTCGGCGCAGGCGCCGAGGGTGAGCAGGACGGCAGCGCCGAGCGCTGAACCGGCGAACAAGGACTTCTTCACCGAGGACCTCCAGGGTGCGACAGATGTGCGGTGGGAGGCGCGAGCAGCGGGGCATCCTCGTGCCGCTGCCTCACACGCCGTGCACGAACGATACCGGCTCCGGCACCGCCGACCCGCACGCTCGGCGAGCCCCCGGGCTGAGAGGAACGGGCGCCGGCTCTCAGCGTGTCGTCAGACGTGGACCTTGCGAGGGTGGTGGGATCGCGACCACTCGGAGGCCAGCGCGGCCCCGACGAACTCCGGAGGTCCGATGAAGAAGCTCCTTGCCGGCTTGGTCGTCCTGGGAACGGCCCTTGGCCCTGTCGCCCTGCTGACCGCTCCCCCCGCCGCCGCCGCCACCCGCTGTCAGGGTGGTACCGGCTCCAGCCGATGCGTCACGGTGTCGAACGTGAAGAAGCACCTCAAGGTCGTGGAGTCGGTCTCGCTCGAGAACAAGTCGTCGAAGAAGGTGACGATGCACTGCTCTTTCACGAAGTCGATCTCGCGCACGACCACCGGCTCCATCTCCCTGACGGCAGGCGTGAAGGCACAGGTCTTCGGTGTCGCGGAAGCCTCGACCTCGATCGACATCACGAGCTCGGTCAGCCAGAGCGCGAGCCAGGCCACCACCGCGGGCGGCAGCGTCGTGCTCAGGTCGCACGAGTCGGTGCTCTGCCAGCGCACCTACGGGTACGTCAAAGCCGACGTCAAGGAGGTCACCAGCACCTCGACCAAGAGCAGCACACGCCGCTACACCGTCACCATCCCGGTCAACATGGGAGTGCGGGTCGTCGACCTCTGAGGCTGCTGCGGAGCGCCCTCAGATGCCGGGGCGCTCCGCGGAGGAGGCGACGTCGGCCAGCACCCGCAGGCCGACAGGGATGCAGCGCTCGTCGGCGACGAAGTTGGGCTGGTGGATGTCGGGGGTCGAGGACGCCCCGGGCGGCCGGACGCCGAGCCGCGCGAGGGCGCCGGGCACCTGCTGCAGCATCCAGGAGAAGTCCTCCCCGCCCAGCGACTGCTCGGTCGTCGTCACCCCGTGCGGGCCGAGCATCTCCTCGGCGGCGCGGGTGAGCCGGCGGACGCCGCGGACGTGGTTGACCGCGGGCGGCACGCCGTCGTTGACGGTGACCTGGACCTCGACGCCGAAGGGCCGCACCACCTCGGCGCACAGCTGCGGCACGAGCTCCTTGGCCTGCTGCCAGCCGGCGACGTCGAGCGCGCGCAGGGTGCCCTCGATCTCCCCGGAGCTGGGGATGGCGTTGGCGACCGAGCCGGCCTGGATCCGGCCCCACATCAGCGAGACGCCGCTGCGCGGGTCCACCCGGCGCGAGAGCAGCAGCTGCACCTGCGTGGCCAGCGCCCCGAGCGCCCCGACGACGTCCTGGGTCAGGTGCGGGCGCGAGGTGTGCCCGCCGGTGCCGGTCAGCGTCACCCGGACCTGGTCGACGGCGGAGGTGATGGGCCCGGTCTTGAGGGCGATCCGGCCGGTGTCGGTGCGCGGGTCGCAGTGCAGGGCGTACACCTCGCGGACGTCGGTGAGCACCCCGCCCTCGATCGCGTCGACGGCGCCGCCGGGGTTGGTCTCCTCGGCGGGCTGGAAGATCAGCCGGACCCCGCGGGTCAGCAGGTCCTCGTCGCGCAGCCGGGCCAGCACCAGCCCGACGCCGAGCAGGATCGTCGTGTGCACGTCGTGGCCGCACGCGTGGGCCACCCCCGGCACGGTCGAGGCGAAGGGCAGGTCGGTGCGCTCCCCGATCGGCAGCGCGTCGAGGTCGGCGCGCAGCCCCACCAGGCCGTCGGCGTAGT